>CANDCH010000058.1 GCA_947383145.1 uncultured bacterium | reverse complement strand
GCTCCTGTTCTTTGTGCTGTGCGCCGGCTGCTATTATGCCGTGCTGAAGCTCCTGACCTGGACGGAGGACAGTCAAACGCCCTATATCGGACTTCTGCTGTTTCCGGGCCTGTTCTTCTTTGCCGCGGAGTTGTATATCCTCCAGACCGCCTACAGCGTTTTTGCCCCCACCATCTCTCTGGAGGAGGTGGGTAAGCACAGTACGCTGCTGCTCCTGCAAGTCATGGGGCTGGCGGCGCTGCTGTGTACCCTGTACGCCTACCGCCAGCTGTGCCGGGGCTTTCAGGCCCAGGGGTCGCTGCAATCGCTGACCCAGGCGGCCCATGCGCAAAAGGTTTATATTGCGGAGGCTCAGGCGCGCTACGAGCAGACGAAATCCTTTCGCCACGACATCAAAAACCATCTGTCCGTCCTGGACGGCCTGCTCCGGGGCGGGAAGCTGGAGGAGGGCAGAGAGTACCTGAAAAAGCTGGAGGCCGTCTCGGAGGCCCTGTCCTTCCCCTACCAGACCGGCAATCCGGTGGTGGACATTCTGCTGGGAGAGAAGCTGGGA
Source organism: uncultured bacterium (assembly GCA_947383145.1). GTDB lineage: Bacteria > Bacillota > Clostridia > Oscillospirales > Oscillospiraceae > Enterenecus. Next base: position 2,023 of record CANDCH010000058.1, on the reverse strand, counting down.
CTGGCGAAGGAGATTGCGGCAGAGGTGTCTCTGGTTCTGCCCAAGCCCTGTGGGATCGACGATTTTGACCTGTGCGTACTCTTCGCCAACGCCCTGGACAACGCCATCGCCGCCTGCCGGGCCAGCGATGGCGCCAAGGCCATCCGCATCAGCGGAAAGCGGCAGGGAGATTTCTACATGCTGACCTTTGAAAACACCTGCTCGGACGAACCCCTGCCCCCGGCGGGAACCGGGCTTTCCAACATCAAAGCGGTGGCGGAAAAGTACCACGGGGCGCTGATGATGGAGAAAAACGGACGGCAGTATTATCTGAGCGTACTACTAAATCTCTCTCCCCTTGCGCCTTAGAAGCGCAGTATGTATAATCAAGCCAAAGGAGGGGTGTCTTATGCTGCGTATTGCCATCTGTGACGATGACAGCGCCGCCGTCCAATCCAACCGAAGCATCGCGGAGGACTGCCTGAAGCAATGCGGGAGCGCCGGCGAGATCGCCGCCTATACTCACAGCGACAATCTCCTCTACGACATCACCGAGGATGGGTTTTTCTTTGACCTGATCCTGCTGGACATTGAAATGCCCGGCAGCACCGGGATGGAGCTGGCCGGGAAAATCAGGCCCTTTTTGCCCAATGTGAAGATCATCTTCATTACCTCCCATGTGGAGTACGCCATCGACGCCTTTGAGCTGTCCATCTTCCGGTACGTCCCCAAGAACGACATCGCCCGGCGGCTCCCTGGGGCGATCTGTGACGCCATCCGCCTGATTGAGCTGGAGGAGGGGAAGTTCTACACCATCCAGACCAACAGCCGCCTGGAGAAAATCCCATACAAGGAGATCCTTTTCCTCTCCCGGGACGGAAAAAGCACCAGCATCACCACCGCAGGAGGGATAACTAAGGTGCGCAAGAGCCTGCAACAGGTCTATGAGGAGCTGGCCGCGGAGGAGTTTATCTTCATCGACCGGGGCTGCATCGTCAACATGATCCATGTCATGCAGGTCAAGGAGGGCATGGCCGTCCTGAAAAACGGCGTCGCCCTCCCCATCAGCCGCTCCCATCTGCAAGAGGTGAAGGCGCAGATCAACGCCTATTGGGGGGCGCACATATGACGGATATGCTTCTGCTGCTTTCCGGCATGTTGGCCGGAGCGGTGCGTGTTCTGGTGGGACTGACTCTCGTTCACCGGCTGCTGTCCATACAAAAGCCAGATCGAAAAAGCATCGCGGCGGGGCTGGCCGGGGCGCTGGCCCTCACGGTTTCGCTGTCCCTGCTCCATGCGCCGGATTTCTACCGGATGGCTCTGGAGGCGGTTCTGATTGCCGCCTGCGCCCACCGGCTGCAAGGGGCTGAGCTGAGAATGGGCCTGTTTGTCGGCATCTTTTACGAGATTGGCATCTCCTTCTGGTCGTTTCTCCTGCCGGCATGGATGGGCGTGTTGTTCCGCTCCCAAGGCCTCCTCAATACCGGAACGCTGGCCGGACAGTCCGCCCTCTGGCTGCTCCACGGGCTTCTGGCCGTTTTGGCGGTCTGGCTCTCCAGAGACCGGGAGATCAACCGCAAATCCGCGTTCCGGGCCGTCTCCGCGCTTACGCTGGCGGGATTCCTCGGGGTCATCACGCTGTCGGAGCAGACCGTTTTGGCGATCCCCGACGACACCCTCTATATGTGGACCATTCTGGCGGTGGTGCTGATGATGTCGGTGCTGGTGTTCAACATCAACCGGCAGTATGAGGTGGAAAAGGAGCTGGCAAAGCTGAAATCGGAGCAGGCCGAGCTGCTGGAGCGGGACTATACCGCTGTCAACCGGGCCTACCAGGTCAACGCCAAGCTGTTCCACGACTTCCACAACCACATCGGCGTCCTGCGGCAGTTCCTCACCCATGAGAAGTACGGGGAGGCTGTCCGCTACCTGGATGAATTGCAGGCCCCGGTGCGGAACCTGACCGCCAACCTCTGGACAGGGGACGAGACGGCGGACTACCTGATCAACAGCAAGGCGGCTGCGGCGGAGGCCGATGGCATCC
>CANDCH010000057.1 GCA_947383145.1 uncultured bacterium | reverse complement strand
CCCCCTGGGGCGCAACACGGTGGACTCCATGCGGGCGGGGGTGCTGTACGGCTACAGCGGGGCCTTTGACCGGGTGATCGAGTCCCTGGAGGAGGCCGCCGGGGCCCCCGCCGCCGCGGTGGTGGCCACCGGGGGCCGGGCCCCCGCCCTCTACCGGCTGTGCCGCCGGGAGATCAAATACGACCACGACCTGCTGGTAAAGGGGCTGTACCACCTCTACCGCAGGAACATCCGACGCTGAACAGAAAGGAAGATATCCCCATGAAGCTGAAAAAATGGACCGCCCTGCTGCTGGGCGGAGCGCTGTCCCTGTCCCTGCTGGCCGGGTGCGCCGGGGAGACGCCCCCCGCCTCCCCGACGGACTCCGGTTCCAGCCCCTCTCCCACCGGGACCCAGGACCCCGCCCTGGGGGACGCCGCCGCCCTGGGCTCCATGGCGTCCTTTACGGCGGAGGACCTGGACGGCGGCCAGTTCACCCAGGACGACATCGCCGCCAAGGACATGACGGTGGTGAACTTCTGGTCCGTTACCTGCGGCCCCTGCGTGGCCGAAATGCCCGACCTGGCGGCGCTTGAAAAGGCGCTGCCGGACAACGTGCGGCTCATCACCGTCTGCCTGGACGGGGGCGGGGACGTGGAGTACACCCGGCAGCTTCTGGAGGGGGCCGGGTTTGAGGGCGTCACCCTCATCTCCGGCGACGGCGATCTGGCGGCGCTGTGCTACAATATCGTCTCCATTCCCACCACGGTGTTTGTGGATGGCGGCGGCAGGCTGATCGGGGACCGCATGGTGGGGGGCGGCCACAAGGACCTGTCCGCCGTCTACCTGGAGGCGCTGAACAGCGCCCTGGCGGCGGTGGGAAAGGACGCGGTGAGCCTTGAAGAGGAGTAACGCGGCGCGGCTGCTCTCGGCGGCGCTGGGGCTGGCCCTTCTGGCGGCGGGGCTGGCGCGGCGGGAGCACCTGGAGGTGCTGCAAAAGGCGGTGCGGGTATGTCTGGAATGCATCGGGATCGGGTGAGAAAGGGGAGGCGGCTGTCCTTCCAGCGGGCGGCGCAGCTGGCCTGCGCCGCCCTGTTCAACGGCTACGCCGCCGGGTTTGCAAAAGGGAGAATTTTCACCGGGCCCACCAAAATGGTGTGCGTCCCGGTGCTCAACTGCTACTCCTGTCCCGGCGCGCTGGGCGCCTGCCCCATCGGCGCGCTTCAGACCGCCCTGGGGGCCAGACACCATGTCCCGTTTTACGTGCTGGGCACGCTGACGCTGTTCGGCACGGCGCTGGGCAGGGCGGTGTGCGGGCTGATGTGCCCCTTCGGGCTGGTGCAGGATCTGCTCCATAAAATCCCCGTGCCCAAGTGGACGGTCCCCCGGTGGCTGGACCGCCCCGCCCGGTACGTGAAATACGGGGTGCTGGCCCTGCTGGCGGTGGGCCTGCCCGCCCTTCTGGGCCTGGGGGGCGGCGTGGGAGACCCCGTATTCTGCAAATACCTGTGCCCCGCCGGAACGCTGGAGGGCGGCATTCCCCTGCTGCTGGCCGACCCAGCCCTGCGGCGGGCGGCGGGGCTGCTGTTCGGCTGGAAGACGCTGGCGCTGCTGGCCATTCTGGCCCTGAGCGCGGCGGTGCACCGCCCCTTCTGCAAGTACCTGTGCCCCTTGGGGGCGTTCTACGCCCTGTTCAACCGATTCAGCTTCTATCAGCTGCGCCTGGACCAGAGCAAATGCGTCCGCTGCGGCCAGTGCGAGCGGGCCTGCCCCATGGGTGTGGAGGTCACGAAAAACATTCGGAGCTCCGAGTGCATCCGCTGCGGGAAATGCCGCGCCGTCTGTCCGGCCGGGGCCATTACCTCCGGCTTCGGGGACAGAGGGGAGGCCCGGGCGGAAGCGTCGGGCAGGGGCTCCTGAAACTCCAAAAATCCGCTCTTGTTTTTGGCCGGGGAATAGCATATAATATCATGGTTTCAATAAGAAGCGCGAGGATAGACGCGCCCCGGCGGATGGACCGGCGCGAGGAGCCGAAACCAAGCCCCGGAGGGGCTGTTTGGGGTCCGAGGCGGAGGGAAGCCGCCGGGAGGAGCGCGTACAATCCGAGCGTGACAGCCAGAAGCGCGAGGATAGACGCGCCCCGGCGGCGCAAAGGGGGAGGACGGATATGGATACACGGCCCATCGGCGTGTTTGACTCCGGCCTGGGAGGGCTCACCGCCCTGCGGGAGCTGGCCCGGATCATGCCGGAGGAGGATCTGGTCTACTTTGGAGACACCGGCCGGGTGCCCTACGGCGGCCGTTCCCGCGAGGTGATTGTCCGATATGCCCGGCAGGACATGGCTTTCCTGCGCACCTTTGACCCAAAGGCCGTCGTCGTCGCCTGCGGCACCGTGTCCACCACCGCCCTGGACGTGCTCCGCCGGGAGAACTCCATCCCGGTTTTCGGCGTGGTGGTGCCCGCGGCCAACGCCGCCGCCCAGCTTACCCGAAATGGCCGGGTGGGGCTCATCGGCACCAAGGCTTCCATCCGTTCCGGGGCCTATGGGCGGGTGCTCACCGGGCCGGACCTGCGGCCCGACGCCCAGGTGACGGCTCAGGCCTGCCCGCTGCTGGTTTCCCTGGTGGAGAACGGGCGTTTCCGCCCCGGCGACATCGTGGCGGAGACGGTGGTGGCGGAGTACTTAGCCCCCGTCAAGGCGGCGGGGGTGGACACTCTGATCCTGGGGTGCACCCACTACCCCCTGCTGCGGGAGGTCATCGCCGGGTACATGGGCCCCGGCGTGGCCCTGGTGGACGTGGGGGAGCAGTGCGCCCGGTGGGTGAAAAAGCAGCTGGAGTGGG
>CANDCH010000056.1 GCA_947383145.1 uncultured bacterium | reverse complement strand
CCTCCCGCACTTCCCGGGACAGCTCGGCGTCCGGTTCCGAAGCGTCCTCAAAGGGACATCCGTCCTGGCACCTGCCGCACTCCCCGCAGGCGGCCCGGAGGGCGTGGATGAGCTCACAGCTCACGGCGGTCAGGGAGCTGAGGGCTCGCACCAGCTGAATGGCGGTCATCTCCTGGGGCACAACCGCCAGCAGGTTCTCCCTGGCGTGGATCGTGATCTCGCAGTCCGGCGCGAAGCCGCTTTCCCCCGCCATGTCGGCGGGGACGGAAAAGGTGACGTTTTTCTGATGTTTTTTCATGTAGAATTTCCTCCAATTTTTCAGTGTGGGGTATTGACGAGCTCAAGGCCGCGGGGCAGATCCCCGAACATGGAGAGCTGCCCGTTGGCCTCAATGACGGGCAGGGGGTCGAAGGTGGTGATGAGCAGTTCCCTGAATTTCGCCCCCTTTTTCAAGGACATGGGGTTGGCCCGCTCAAAGGACAGAATATAGCAGTTTCGGTACAGTTCCCGAATAAATTTGTGGTCGCTGTAGGAGATCACCACATACCCCTTGGGCTCATAGGTGAGGTCGTGGAGGCGGCGGTGGTCCTCCACCGAGAATTGGGGCCGGTACATTTTCTCCGTCAGAAAGTATGGCGGATCGAAGTAGTGCAGGGTGTTGGCCTTATCGTTGAGCCGGAAGGAGGCTTCGAAGTCCCGGTTGGTGATCACCACGTCCTGCAGCCGCTGGGACGCGGCCAAGAGTGTGGGGAAGAAGCGGTAGAGACGGGCTGGCTTGGCGGCAAAAGCGTCCATGGTGCCGTTGAAGCACCAGCGGTTGACCTTGTAAAAGGCGGCGGCGCGTTTGACGTCCCACAGCTCGGCCCGCCCCCGGAGGAGCGGCTCCACCTGGGCATACTGTTCCGGCGTCAGCCAGCGGCGGGCGATCCGCAGTTCGCTGAGGGAGAAATCGGGCAGGATCTCCTCCCTGGCCAGGTATTTCTTCAGCCAGTTGAACTCCTCCTCTGATTGCAGCGGGAAGCATTTCAGCTCCTCCACCAGCGCGAATACCCGGTCCCGAAGGCAGACGAAGAAGTTGGCCACGTCGCAGTCGAAGTCGTTGAGGAGCTCCGTCACGCCGGGCCTGGGCTGGGTGCCGAAGAGGATGCCCGCGCCGCCGCAGAAGTGCTCCGCCCTGCGGTCCGCCCAGGGCGGGAACACCAGCCGGACGGTGTCCTGGATGATGCCCTTGCCGCCCACCCAGTTCAGCGGGGGCCTGCAAGTAAGGTCAGCCAGAGGCATCGCCCCCAGAACTGCCGCCATCGTCGTCGCGGACTGCGCTTGCTCGTTCCTGCCTCTCAGCGGGAAGCTCGCCCGCTCCGTCGCTCCTCCTCTCCCCACCGAACCCGCTCCGCTGGGCTTCGGCGGGGGCCCCTTCTTGATCTTCCATGGGCCCGTAGGACTCCATGGCCTTCACCAGCCCGTTGATGGACTTGAGCAGGGTCTGGACCATCTTCTCCAGCCAGCGGATGGTGGCGTGGAGCTCCCCGGCGTTCTGGGCGTAGAAATACCCCAGCGGCCCGCCCGCGATGGGCAGGCCCTTACACCGCATCCGGTGGACCATGTTGGTGAGCTGGTCTTTGCTGAGCCCCAGCTTCCGCTGGAGCTGGGCGCGGGTCTGGATGTTTTTGCGGCCAACGCAGTTGGCCTTCAGGTAGGCCAGGAACATTTCTTCTTTCATGACGTCCTCCTTTTTCGGGGGGCGTTTTCCCGAAAAAGGGCGTGAAGGCACAAAAAAAGAAGGGGCCGCTGTCCCCATCGGGAAAACGGCCCCTGTGTGATATTTATTGCAGCGCCATCCCTGGCTCCTCCTGGGGCTGGGCGGGGGTGCTGAATTGATAGGCAAACTCGTTGGCATTGCGGCGGATGTAGCCCCAGCCGTTCGCTGTGGGCGTGTAGCCCTCCTGTTCCAGCAGGTGGGCCCGGTAGCCCGCCAGGTCGACGCCGCTGGCCCGGATCTGCTCCTCCGTCACGCCCGCGTCCAGCAGTTTGCACCTGCCGGACTCCTCCAGGTCGGCGCGCTGCATCCAGTCGTAACAGTTCAAATTTTGCGAGATGTCCAGAGCCAGCTTCAGGCTTTGGCAGCCCTCCAGCGCCAGGGCGGCGGCGTACCGCTCCATGAAGTGCGGGGAACCCTGCCCCTTCTGGGCCAGCACAAGCCCCAGCTCAACGCCATCATAGAGCAGGTCCGACACATTGCCGCTGTATTGGGCAGCCAAGTCCCCTGCTTCAGGCAGGACACACTGGGCGTCCATCAGGGCGCATTCGTCCCAGCGTTTTACCCGCAGCTCCCGCAGGGCCAGCACCTCCTCCATCGTATCTTCATAGCCGTCCTCAAACGGCCCCGGCAGGCGCAGCCACACCCCTTCGGGCACAGCGGGGGAGGCCAGTTTCATCTTGACAGCCCAATCATCATCATTGGGCAGGGCCATGCCGGGCTGGTAGACCGGCTCGGGGGGCTTTTCCGGGTACTGGACGTAATAGCCGCCGATGAACAGGCCGGGATGGTCATTCTCGTACTGCCGCCCCACCTCGTCCAGGTCGATAAAGGGCAGGGCGTCCACCGGCATGACGGTGTCGTTCATCAGGTGCCGCCTGCCCAGCGCCTCATAGCTGCCCGCGTCCAAAAGTATCCTGTATTCGTCCAGGATCTGGAGCTGGTTGATGGCCTGGGCGGCATTCTCGGGCGGGTCAGCCTGGGCCGCGGCGGCCAGCACAATGCTCTCCCGGGTGCTTAACGTCCCCAGCCGCTTCCTGATCCAATCCTGCTCCCGCTCCTCGCCGGGAAGCTGGGCCAGGTAGTCAAAATCGTTCACGTTCACATCTCCATTCCTTGAGGAAATACTTTGTCCTCCAGTTGATCCAGCCACGTCATATCCGCTTCCTTCGCGGTACAGCGGATCTGCCTGAGCTGGCATCCGAACGCTTCCAAATCATTTTGGACCGTCCGCAAACAGTATGTGGAAAAGCTCTCCGCCTCCTCCGCGCTCTCATCGT
>CANDCH010000055.1 GCA_947383145.1 uncultured bacterium | reverse complement strand
ATGAGCCAGGCCCTGCGCAAGCTGGCCGGCTCCATCGCCAAGACCAACTGCATCGTCATCTTCATCAACCAGCTCCGGGAGAAGGTGGGCGTGGTTTACGGAAACCCGGAGGTGACCACCGGCGGCCGGGCGCTGAAGTTCTACGCCTCGGTGCGCATGGAGGTGCGCCGGATCGAGGCCATCAAGAACGGAGCGGAGATCATCGGCAACCGCACCCGGGCCAAGATTGTGAAGAACAAGGTGGCGCCCCCCTTCCGGGAGGCGGAGTTCGAGATTATGTACGGCGAGGGCATTTCCAAAATGGGCGAGCTGGTGGATTTGGCCGTCAAGCTGGACATTGTGCAGAAGTCGGGTTCCTGGTTCTCCATGGGGGACACCCGCATCGGCCAGGGTAAGGACGCGGTGAAGAAATATTTTGCCGACAACCCGGAGACGGCGGAAAAGGTGGAGGCCGAGGTCCGGGCCAACTCCTACAAGCTGATGAGCAAGCAGTCCCAGGCGGCGGCGAAGGCGGCGGGCCGGGCGGTGGACGTGGACGCCGGGGATTTTGAAGGATGACGCTGCATCAACTGACCCATAGGATCTCCCAGACCCTGACACCGGAGACGGACAGTTTCTATGATTATGTGCTGTGGTCCTCCGACGACAACGGCGGGTTCCTGCGCACCTGCTTCCGCCGCAAAAGGAAGCCGCTCCGGGACAGGGACATCCAGCCCTTAGAGGAGGCGCTGGTCTGCTTCCGTGAGCCGTTTGCCGAGGACTACGGCAGCAATGACTGTACCTATGTGAAGCTCCAGCTGTTCTATCAATATGACGCGGAGCGGAACGTTGGACACTATATCCGTTGGAGCAGGGATATGGGATTCCCTGTCCCCTATCTATTTGACCTGAAAGCGGGGACGTACAGGGTGCTTGACGCTTCCATGCCCGAGGAGGGCGGGGCGGCTTGGACAGGCCGGCCTCAGCGCATCGACCTATGGTGATCCAGAAATTGGAGCCCTCCCGGCACAAGCAGGGCCGCTGGCTGGTGTGGCTGGACGACGCGTCCATCGTCCGGGTGGGGGAGGGGGACGTGGTGTCCCTGGGCCTCTACGCCGGGAAAGAGCTGACCGGCGGGGAGGTGGACGCCCTGGCCGCCGCCGGGGAGCGGTCCAGGCTCATGGAGCGGGCGGTGGGCCTGCTGGCCCAGCGGCCCATGTCCCGAAAGGAGTTGCTGGATAAGCTGTGCGCCCCGCCCCGGCAAAAGCGGGAGAAATATCCCTATGACAGAATGGACGCAGGGCCGGACCCGGTCCTGCTGGAGGCCCAGAGGGAGGCCCTGCGGGAGCGGGCCGGGGGGGTGGCGGACCGGCTGGAGGAGCTGGGGCTGCTCAACGACGGGGAGTACGCCCGCGCGGTGGTCCGCCACTACGCCGCCAAGGGGTACGGCCCCCGGAAAATCCGGGACGAGCTGTACCGCCGGGGGGTGCCCCGGGAATATTGGGGGGAGGCCCTGGAGGAGCGGGAGCCGGACGGGGACCAGGTGCTGGAGCTGGCCCGGCACAAGCTCCGGGGGGCGGAGCCCACCCGGGAAAACCTGAAAAAGGTGTCAGACTACCTGGCCCGCCGGGGCTATGGCTGGGAGGAGATCTCGGCGGCGCTGGAGCGGTGTAAGGAGGAGACGTCATGGGACGCGTAAAAAAGGCTCTTTTGATTGCGCTGTGTGTTGTGATTGGCCTCATTGCCGCCCTTACCGTCTGGGACCGCAGCCCCGGTCCCGCCTGGGTGGCGGAGGGGACGGTCCGCCGCTGGCTGGAGCGCAGCGCCCCGGACTATACCGTTGTGAAGGTTGTGACGGGCGAGGTATGGCAGGCGTTCCCGCCGCCCTTCGGCGTCACATATCATGACTATATTGCGATTGGGATGCTGGACGAGGATAATTACGATCAGTACGTCCGGTTGGAGCTGGATTGGGGGCCCTTTCCGCTGAAGGTGGCGGAGGCAGCGGAACGGAAGGACGGCGAGCGGGTCGTTCTTGTGCCGTAATATTACTTAGGAGCGGAGAATATGCCATATAAAATCGCGTTTATCTCCCTGGGGTGCGCCAAGAACCTGGTGAACACCGAGCAGATGATGGCCCTGTGCCGGGACGCGGGCCACACTGTCACCGGCGAGGCGGAGGGGGCGGACGTGGCGGTGCTCAACACCTGCGGGTTCATCGAGTCCGCCAAAAGCGAGGCCATCGACAGCATCCTGGAGCTGGCGGAGCTGAAAAACCGGGGAAAGCTGAAAAAGCTGCTGGTGGCGGGCTGCCTCAGCCAGCGCTACCCCGACGAGATCCGCGCCGAGCTGCCCGAGGTGGACGGCCTGTTGGGCACCGGGAGCTACACCGACGTGGTGTCCGCCGTGGAGGGGGTGATGGCGGGAGAGCGGCCGGAGTATTTCGGGCCCCTGGCCCAGGCCGACGACGACGGCGAGCGCTGGGTGACCACCCCGCCCTGGACGACCTACCTCAAAATTGCCGAGGGGTGCTCCAACGGCTGCGCCTTCTGCGTCATCCCCAAGCTGCGGGGAAAATACCGAAGCCGGTCTATGGACTCCCTTTTGAAGGAGGCCCAGGCCCTGGCGGACCGGGGCGTGAAGGAGCTCATCGTCATCGCCCAGGACATCACCCGCTATGGGCTGGACCTGAGGGACGGAACCACCCTGGCCAAGCTGCTCACCCGGCTGTGCGGGCTGGATTTCCACTGGATTCGCCTCCACTACCTGTATCCCGAGGCGGTGACGGATGAGCTGATCGAGGTGATTGCCCGGGAAAAGAAGATCGTCCGCTATCTGGACATTCCCATTCAGCACGCCAACGATGGCATTTTGAAGGCCATGCGCCGCAGGAGCACCAGGGCGGAGATTGAGGCGCTGTTCGCCAGACTGCGCGCCAGCCTGCCGGACGTGGTCATTCGAACCTCGCTGATCTGCGGGCTCCCCGGCGAGGGGGAGGCGGAGTTCGAGGAACTGTGCGCTTTTCTGCGGGAGCAGAAGCTCCAGCGGGCGGGGGTGTTCCAGTTCTCCCCGGAGGAGGGCACCCTGGCCGCCGCCATGGA
>CANDCH010000054.1 GCA_947383145.1 uncultured bacterium | reverse complement strand
GGCTGGAGACCGCCTCCGCCGGGGAGGCCCGGGAGCTGCTGTCCGCCCTGGCCGCGGCCGCCCAGGAGCTGTACGACCGGGAGGAGAAGCTGGGCCAAGAGCTCCAGGAGCAGGAGGACCGCGCCGCCCAGGCGCGGGAGGCCCTGGACGGCACGAAAAGAGAGCTGGACAAGGTGACGGAGGACCGGGACGCGGCCAAAAACGTCATCAGCGGCTACCAGATGCGGCTCCAGTCCCGGCAGCGGCGGCTGGATCAGGCCCAGGAGAAGCACCGCCGCCTCCAGATGGACGAGAACAACCTGAACTCCCGCATCAAGATGCTGGCCGAGATGGAGAAGATGTACGAGGGCTACTCCAAGGCGGTGAAGCTGGTGATGGGGGAGGGCGCGCGGGGCGGACTGCGGGGCATCCGGGGCCCGGTGGCGGGCCTGCTCCACGTGCCCGACCAGTACGCCGTGGCCATCGAGACCGCCCTGGGCGGGGCCATGCAGAACCTGGTGACGGAGCGGGACGAGGACGCCAAAAACGCCATCAGCTACCTGAAGCGCCGGGACGGGGGCCGGTGCACCTTCCTGCCCATGAACACCATCCGCCCCGCCGACTTCCGGGACCGGGCCGTGGAGCGGGAGGACGGCTTTGTGGGCATGGGAGACGCCCTGATCTCCTTTGACCCGGCCTACGCCAATGTATTTTCCAATCTGCTGGGCCGGGTGGCCGTGGCCCAGAGCCTGGACAAGGCCATGGCCATGGCCCGGAAGTTCGGCCACCGGTTCCGCATCGTCACCCTGGACGGCCAGGTGCTCAACGCCGGCGGCTCCATGACCGGCGGCTCGGCGTCCCGCTCGGCGGGCATTCTGTCCCGGGCCAACGAGCTGGAGCGGCTCAACCGGCAGCGGGAGGGGGTGGCCGCCGGCCTGAAAACCGCCTCGGAGGAGCTGGCGAAGGCCCAGCGGGAGGTCACCGCCGCCCAGTACGAGCTGGACGCCGCCGCCGCCCAGCTCCGGGAGGCGGAGGACGCGGTGCTGAAATACTCCGAGCGGGCGGACAGCGCCGCCGCCCTGCTGGCGGACATCGAGCTGCGCCGTCAGACACTGGCCTCCGAGCGGGGGCAGGTCCGCCGCCGCATGGAGGAGAACAACGGCAGCACCAGTCAGGCCAAGGCCCGCATTGAGGCGCTGGAGGGCTCCGCCGCCGCCCTGCGGGCGGAGGGGGAGGCCAAGGCCCAGGGCCGCACCGCTCTCCAGGACAAGGTGTCGAAGCTTAACGAGGAATCCGCCCGGTACAGCGCGAAGCTGGCCGGATTGGAGGGGGAGCGGTCCGCCCTGCGCCAGTCCATCGGCGAGCTGGAGCGGCTGCGGGAGGACCTCAGCGGCGACACCGCCAGCCGCGCCGCCATGATCGGCCAGTTTGAAAAGCAGAACGACTACCTGATCCGGCGCATCCGGGAGGAGGAGGAGCGGCTCCAGGGCCTGAAGGCGGCGAGCCGGGAGGGGGCCGCCGCCATCCGGCGGCTGAACGACGAGAAGCTGGCCCTGGAGGGACAGCGCAACCAGGCGGACCGGCAGGCCCGGGACAAGAACAACGAGCTCATCACCATGGAGCGGGAGGTGTCCTTTCTGGAGCAGAAGGCCGCCGCCTCCGCCATCGAGGAGAGCCAGCTTCTGGACAAGCTGTGGGAGAACTATGAGCTGTCCCACGAGGCGGCCCGGGCCCAGCGGGTGGAGCTGGAGTCCGTCCCCAAGGCCCAGCGGCGCATCGGGGAGCTGAAAAAGTCAATTTCCGCCCTGGGCGGCATCAACCCAGACGCGGTGGAGGAGTTCAACCGGGTGAACGAGCGGTACACCTACTTCACCGGCCAGCGGGACGATGTGGCCAAGGCGAAAAAGGAGCTCCAGGAAATCATCGCCCAGATTGTGGGGGAGATGACGGGCATTTTCCAGGAGCAGTTCGCCCTCATCAACGAGGGGTTCAAGACGGCCTTCACCGACCTGTTCGGCGGCGGAAGGGCCAGCCTGGAGCTGGAGGACCAGTCGGACGTGCTCAACTGCGGCATTGAGATCAGGGCCCAGCCCCCGGGCAAGACGGTGCAGAACATGAGCGCCTTGTCCGGCGGCGAGCGGGCCCTCATCGCCATCGCGCTGTACTTCGCCATTTTGAAGGTGCGGCCCACCCCCTTCTGCGTCATGGACGAGATCGAGGCCGCCCTGGACGAGGCCAACGTGGTGCGCTACGCCCGGTATCTCCGCCGCATCAGCGACAAAACCCAGTTCATCGTCATCACCCACCGGCGGGGCACCATGGAGGAGGCCGACGTGCTCTACGGCGTCACCATGCAGGAGAAGGGCGTCAGCCGGATGCTCACCATCAATCTAAATGACATAGAAAAGGAATTGAACATAAAATGAGCGATTATATCGGAAAACGCTGTTCCAACTGCGGCCGCGGCATGGAGTACGTCAAGACGGAGCAGATCCAGCTGGGCAAGACCAGCTTCCTGCTCGGCGATTGGCCCAACCTGCTGTCCGGGGCGTTGGACGTGGAGATCTGGGCCTGCCCCGGCTGCCGCAAGCTGGACTTTTACGGGGGCGGCGGGAAGGACTGGGAGGAGGACGAGGACCGCATCGCCCAGACCACCTGCCCCGTCTGCGGCTGCGTCCACGACCTGGACGACGCCAAGTGCCCCCACTGCAAGACGCCAAACCCCAATCTACAATAAAGGAAGGTTCCCCATGGGCTTTTTTGACAAAATCAAGAAAATCGGCATTTTCAACGGCTTTTCTGAGCTGACGGACGGCTTTTACGACGAGCTGGAGGAGTCCCTGGTGATGGCCGACCTGGGTGCTGACACCACTCTGGAGGCGGTGGAGGAGCTGCGCCGGCGCTGCAAGGACCGGGGCATTAAGGACACCGGGGGCGCCCGCGCGTGCATGCGGGAGATTCTGGCGGAGTATCTGGACCTGGGGGGCGCCTACGTGGACATGAGCGGCAAGCCCGCGGTAATTTTGTTCATCGGCGTCAACGGGGTGGGCAAGACCACCTCCATCGGCAAGCTGGCCGCCCACTGGAAGCGGGTGGGCCGCCGCGTGGTGCTGTGCGCCGGGGACACCTTCCGGGCCGCCGCCGCCGAGCAGCTCACCATCTGG
>CANDCH010000053.1 GCA_947383145.1 uncultured bacterium | reverse complement strand
TGAAAAAACAGCAGAAAGGGGCGATGTAGAGCCGTTAAGAGTGCATAGCAAATGAGATCCTGATGTACTTCCGCTCCCAGCGTAAGCTGCAAGGGGAACTATCCCTCTCAGATTCGCTGGACGGAGAGGGAGAAAACGGTTCCCTGTCCCTCATCGATGTGGTGCGGGTAGACGACAATATGCTGGAAGACCTGGACCTGCGGGACGCCTGCGCCAAGGTGCGCCGGTGCGTGGATGCCTGTCTCACCGGGCGCGAGGCCCATATTATCCGGCTCCGCTACGGCTTGGACGACCGCCCGCCCCTCACCCAGCGTGAAATCGCGTCGCTGTGCGGAATATCCCGCTCCTATGTGTCCCGCATCGAAAAAAAAGCCCTGGAAAAGCTGCGGCTGGAATATGAGCGGCGCTAGCCGCGGCATTCGCGCGGAGGCACATGCCTCCGCGCGCTCATACCCTCAGCGCAAATTGAAAAAACGCGCCCGCTTTGGCTATAGCCGCAAACCCCCGTTGGCCGGATTGTCCAAAAGCGCCCCGTCCTCCCCGAAGCGGGAGCCGTGGCAGGGACAGTCCCAGGAGCGCTCCTGGGCATTGTACCGCAGGGCGCAGCCCATATGGGGGCACCGGGGCACGGCAGGGGTCAGCAGGCTTGCCGCCGCCTCCCAGCCGTTCACCGCCAGCTGGGGCCGGAGCACTGTTCGGGAGGGGTCAAACACCGGGGCATAGGGGTTCTCCCGCCCCTGCACCAGGTCCGACAGCACCGACGACGCCGCCATGGCGGAGGTCATCCCCCACTTGTTGAACCCTGTGGCCACGTACAGGCCGGAGGTCCCTTTGGAATAGCGCCCCACATAGGGCGCGCCGTCCAGGGTCATGCAGTCCTGGGCCGCCCACCGGCCGGCAATCCGGGCCTCCGGCCAGCGCTCCCGGGCAAAGCCCTCCAGCTCCTCCCAGCCCCCTCCCCGCTTCCCGGTGCGGTGCCCGCCGCCTCCCAGCAGCAGGCGCCCTCCGGCGCTGCGGAAGGACAGTCCTCTCTCGTTCTCATCCACGTACATCCCGTCCACGTCCTGGGCGCCCTCCAGCGCCAGCACGTAGGACCGGCTCTGGTACAGCTTGAGAAAGTAGCCGCCGTGCTTGTTCAGCATAGGGAAGTGGGTGGCTATGACAATCTTCTCCGCCCGAACCGTCCCCCGGTTGGTAACCGCCCTGCCGGGGGCCAGCTCCAGCACCCTGGTAT
Organism: uncultured bacterium; assembly: GCA_947383145.1. Lineage (GTDB taxonomy): Bacteria > Bacillota > Clostridia > Oscillospirales > Oscillospiraceae > Enterenecus. Next base: position 1,956 of record CANDCH010000053.1, on the reverse strand, counting down.
TTTCAAAAATCCGCAGGCCCCGGACCAGGGCGGCGGCAAATTTCAGCGGGTGGAACTGGGCCTGACCGGGAACGCACACCGCCCCTGTTATCGGAACGGGCAGGGGCAGCTCCGCCGTAAACTGCGCCGGACAGCCCAGCCGGGCCAGCGCCGACAGCTCCCGGCCGATCCGGCGCAGGCTGCCGGTGGCGTATACAAAGCTGTCCTTCTCCTCAAAATCACAGTCTATCTTCCGGCACAGCCTGCGGTATTCCTCCAGCGCTTCCCGGTTGGCCTCCAGGTAGAGGCGGGCCCGCTCTGCGCCCAGCTCCCGCATCAGCCTGTGGTAAATCAGCCCGTGCTGCACCGTGATTTTGGCGGTGGTGTTCCCGGTGGTCCCGCCGCACAGCCTGCCAGCCTCCACCAGGGCGCAGTCCACCCCCCCGCGGGCCAGCCGCCAGGCGCACAGAATCCCCGCCAGCCCGCCGCCAACCACCAGCACATCCGTCCTCAAATCCCCCCGGAGCGGAGCAAACCGGGGCAGCTCCACCCCCTGCGTCCATATGGAGCGCATACCATCACCTCAGGGACAGCTTGGCCCATTTCCCTGGAAAATATGCCTCCGCCCAGGCAAAACAAGGCCCCGTCCGCCGCCGGACGGGGCCCGCGCTCCAACCTCTACTGGGGGTTCAGTTCCAGATACGTTCGGTCAATGTGGCTGTCCACCTGCATGGCCAGCTCCAGGGCGTCGTTGCAGCCCATCTTCTTGTTCCGGTTGTTCATGGCCGCCACCTCGATGACCACGGCCAGATTCCGCCCCGGCCGCACCGGGATGGTGATGGTGGGCACCCGCACATCCAGCAGCGTGGTAAAGTGCTCCTCCGCCCCCAGGCGGTCGTACAGCTTGCCGTCCTTCCAGGTCTCCATCTCAATCACCAGGTCGATGGCGCTGTCAAATTTGACGGCGGACATGCCGAACAGGCGCCGCACGTCCACCACCCCGATGCCCCGCAGCTCGATATAGTAGCGGATCAGCTCCGGCGCGGTGCCGATGAGCCCCCCGCTGGGGTTGCGGCGGATCTCTATGGCGTCGTCGGCGATGAGGCGGTGTCCCCGCTTCACCAGCTCTATGGCGGTCTCGCTCTTGCCGATGCCGGACTCCCCCGCCAGCATAACCCCCTCGCCGTACACCTCCACCAGCACGCCGTGGCGGGTGATGGTGGGAGACAGGGCGGTGCGCAGATACGCGATCATGGTGCTCATGATGCTGGAGGTGTTCTCCTGGGTGCCCAGTATGGCCTGGCCGTGCTTTTTGGCCATCTCCATGCACTCCGGATAGGGCTTCAGGCCCCGGGCAAAAATCACCGCCGGGGTGTGGTAGGAGAACAGGGTGTCAAACACCGCCGCCCGCTTCTCCGCCGAAATACCCTCCAGATAGGAGATCTCCACCAGGCCCAGCAGCTGCATCCGCTCCCGGTCGAAATAGTCGAAAAAGCCGGTGAGCTGAAGGCCGGGCCGGTTTACGTCGTCAATGGTAATCAGCTTCTCCCGGTAGCCCTCCGGGCCGTACAGCACGTTCAGGTGGAAGTTGTCGATGATGGTGCCCAGCTTGATGCCAGTCTTGCTCGCCACCGCGGTCACGCTCCTTTTCATGTCTTCGCATACTATTTTAGCATATCCGCTCCCCGAAAAAAATAGCAAATCCATCAAATTCACTCTTGATTTTTCCCGCCCGCTATGGTAGCATAATGTAGTTATCGTTTGAGCGAATTCCAACCAGCAAGGGGGGTTAGTCAATATGGCAAAATGCGAGTTTTGCGGCAAAGGCGTGAACTTCGGCATCCAGGTGTCCCACTCCCACCGCCGTTCCAACCGTCCCTGGAAGCCCAACGTCAAGCGGGTCAAGGCTGTGGTGGACGGCGCGCCCAAGCACGTCTATGTGTGCACCCGCTGCCTCCGCTCCGGCAAGGTCACCCG
>CANDCH010000052.1 GCA_947383145.1 uncultured bacterium | reverse complement strand
TGGTACCGCCGTCTGGGCGGCGACCTGGATACCGTGAAGCGCTCCATCGCCTTGGTGGCGGAACAATGTCATGTGGAGGTCACCACCCTTTTGGTTCCAGGCGAAAACGACAGTGTGGAGGAGATTCGCGCCCTGGCCCAATGGCTGGCCTCGGTGGACCCGGATATCCCCCTTCATCTGTCCAGGTTCTTCCCGCGATATGAGATGCGGGACCGTCCGCCCACCCTGGTACAAGACGTGTACAGGCTGGCGGATGAGGCCCGCGCTTGGCTGACCTATGTCTACACGGGGAACTGCTGACGGGCCATCAATACCGGTCAAAACAGGCGAAGATCTCCTGCGCCCGGGGCATGGTCAGTCCCGCGGGGACCACCCCGCCGCCGCAGACTGCCCCCAAGCCCTTCTCCCCAATCAGCTTCCTCAGCGCCGCCACAACATCCTCCACTGGACCGCCCGCCAGGTTTTCCCGGGCATAGCGCACCATGTAGGCCAGGGCTTGGGTCTGTCCGCCGTCTACGATCTGCTCCACATAGCGAAGGTCCAGCTCCCGGTCCCCCACGGAAAAGGCAGTTTTGCCAAAGCGCTTCACCTTCAGCCGCTCCTGCCGGTAGCCGTCCCCACGGTAGTTCTTCCGAACTTGGCTGTTGCCGGACAGGTCCACCACCCGGTCTCCCGCAGGCAGGTGAAACCCTGGCGCGGACAGGGCTGGGACGGGCCGCCCCTCCAATACCGCCTTGGCCTGGGAGGTGATATCCCGGGCGCGGTAGGCGTCCATCTGCACCACATGGCCGGCAACGTGAAAGTATTCCCCGCAGCTGCCCACCACCAGGATCAGGGACACCCCAGCTTTCTGCCACAGATCCAGGGCCCGCTCCAAAAATGGGGTGATGGGCTCCTGGTCCCGGGCGATCACCGCCTGCATCAACTCATCCCGCACCATGAAGTTGGTGGCGGAGGTGTCCTCGTCCATGAGCAGTACCCGGCTGCCCGCCTCCAGGGCCTCGGCGATGTTGGCCGCCTGGGAGGTGCTGCCGCTGGCGTCCAAGGTGGAGAATTTTTTGGCATCCCGCCCGCTGGGCAGATGGTTGATAAACAGGGAGATGTCGGTGTCCGTCACCTTCCGGCCATCCTCCGCCCGAATCTTCACAGCGGTATTGTCCGTGACGACGTACTCCCTTCCGTCTCCGGCGATGTGGTCATAGACTCCCCGCTCCAGCGCCTTCAACAGGGTGGATTTGCCGTGGTAGCCGCCCCCGGCGATGAGGGTGATTCCCCGGCGGATGCCCATCCCCCGGACACTCCCTCGGTGGGGTAGATCCAAGGTCACGGTCATGGACTCCGGGGACTGGAAGGGCACCGCACCCTTCATGGGCCGGTCGGACACGCCACTCTCCCGAGGCAGGACGGAGCCGTCCGCCACGAAGGCGGCCAGCTCCAGCCGGGCCAACTCCGCCCGGATGAAGTGCTGGTCCTCCGCTAAAGAGATAACCCGCTCCACCTCCCCTTTTGGGGTATTGGCGTACCGCAGACCCTGCTCCACGCAGACGGGAATGAAATCGAACAGGATTTTCTCCAACTCCCGAGCGTTGATCGTCCGCCCGTTGGCCGGGAAACCGACCTCAAAGCGCAGGGTGACAGCCCCGCCGCGCACCTCACAGTCCGTCCGCTCCAAGACCTCCTGGCCGGGGGCGGTGACCGCCAGCACCCCGCTCTTGCCCGAACCCTTGGCCTGACGGGAGAAACGCCCCGCCTGATGGGCGAAGCGCCGGAGAAGATAGTCCTCCAACGCCGCCCGGTTCCATAGGGTTTCCCAGCAGTTTGCCGGGAAACCCGCTGTCCGGCTGCCCACGGTTACGCTGAGTTGGGACGGCGCGGCAAAGGGGTCCCCCTGGATGTGCTCGATGTTCAGGACGTACTTCTCAAAGCCCCAACTCCCTGCCAGGGATTTGTAGGCGGGATAGCTCCTGTGGTCGATGGCCCGCAGGGCGGATCGCAGGTCTTCCGCTGTTTTCATGGTAAACACCGCTTTCAGATGATTTGGTTTGCGTACTCCTCATCATATTAGTTTTGGTCAAGGAAGTCAAGATATGGTGTTGCCGTCACAATGGGCATTTATCATTCCGACAGCGCCACGCAGATAAAAATCTCCCAGCAGGGCTTGTCCTTCTGAATCACAAGCGTCTCCCCCGCCCTTGGATATTTTCGGCGGCTCACTTCAATATGCGAAAATCTGCGAAGTATTTTCCCATTACACTTATTGAAATCACATGATTTTTTGCTGGTGCTTTTTGGCCCCTTGGTAGGCACGGAGGAACTGGGACACCTGGAAATGATTGGGACCTTGGTTCATCAGCTCACCCGCAGCTTGAACCAGGAGCAGATTAAAACTGCTGGTTTTGACGCCTATTTTGTGGACCATACGACCGGCGTCTTTCCCCAGTTCGCCTCTGGCTATCCCTGGTCCGCGTCTACTATGCAGGTCACTGGCGATGTTATTGCCGATTTGACTGAGGATATGGCGGCAGATGGGGCGATGGCGTAAGCGCAACAAGGCCGGAAAGCCTTGAAAACACTGGATTGTTGGTTGGACAAGCCTTTTCCGGAGGCGATGGTGTAAGGACAACCTGTTAAAATTTTCGATGGGACAAGCTGTTTCCAACCCCTCACCTTCTGATTTTGCCGCTTGTATTCTCACCCGGACAGAATTATAATGCTTACTGGGAGCGAGGTGATTTTGTGGCAAATATCCTAATTGTCGAAGATGAAAAGGCCATGCAGGACATTATTGCGGATTATATACGAAAAGGCGGACACACCTGCTTTACCGCTGACGACGGCATAGATGCCCTTGTCACGCTGAAAAATCATCCTATGGATTTGATGATCCTGGATGTGATGATGCCCCATCTGGACGGCTTCTCCGTCTGCAAGATGGCGCGGGAAATGAGTGATATGCCCATTATCATGCTCACCGCCAAAAGTGCGGAGGACGACAAGCTAAAAGGCTATGATTACGGTGCGGACGACTATATGACAAAGCCTTTCAGCCCCAAGGTGCTACTGGCAAAGGCGAACGCCCTCCTGCGCCGTTCCTCCCCCGCTTCCGCCGGAGCAATCACCGCCGGGAAGATCATGCTTCACCCCAACGCACACAAGGTCTATCTGGACGGCCAGGAGATCACCTTGACCCATAAGGAGTATG
>CANDCH010000051.1 GCA_947383145.1 uncultured bacterium | reverse complement strand
CTGGTGGACGTGGGGGAGCAGTGCGCCCGGTGGGTGAAAAAGCAGCTGGAGTGGGACGGCCTGCGCAACGGCCGCCCCGGCGCGGGGCGCCGCCGCTACTATGTCAGCGACAGCGCCGAGGACTTCTCGGCCCTGGCCTCCGTCTTTCTGGGGGAGGACGTGGCCGGAGAGGTGGAGCAGATCGACATCACGGCCTATTGAGTACAATCCCGCCCCGGGCGGGCGGACAGAGAGGAACGCCATGACTGACAACGTGATTATATCCATAAAAGGCAAGCAGCTGTACGCCGAGGGCAGCCCCGAGGAGATGGAGCTGGTCACCGCCGGCACCCTGCACTGGGACGGCCAGGGGGGCTGCACCGTGTCCTACCAGGAGAGCGAGCTCACCGGCCTGGAGGGCACCACCACCCGCCTGCACATCGACGGGCGGCGGGTGACCCTCCTGCGGGAGGGGAGCATCAACTCCCAGATGGTGTTTGAGGAGGGACGGCGGCACCTGTCCATGTACGAGACTCCCTACGGGGAGCTGTCCATCGGCGTGTGCACCCGGCGGATGCGCTCCACCCTGGACGAGGCGGGGGGCGACCTGGAGATCGACTACGCCATCGAGATCGACAACCTGGTGGCGGGGCAGAATTTGTTCCGCATGAACGTGAAGAAAAACCCGCCCCTGCGGCAGTGAGGGCGGAGGGAAGAAAGGGAGTTTTTACCATGGCAAATCTGATCCAGGCCGCCCGGGAGCAGGTGGCTCAGCTCACCCAGGCCGCCTACGAGCGGGCCGCCGCCCAGGGGCTGCTTCCGGCGGGGCAGACCATCCAGGGCACCGTGGAGGTGCCAAAGGACAGCAAAAACGGGGACTTCGCCTCCTCCTTCGCCATGGCGGGGGCCAAGGCCCTGCGCATGGCCCCCCGGCAGACCGCCCAGATCGTGCTGGACCACCTGGAGCTGGAGGGCACGTTCTTCCAGCGGGCGGAGATCGCCGGGCCGGGGTTCCTCAACTTCTTCTACGCCCCCAAGTGGTACGGCGGGGTGCTGGCGGCGGTGGAGGCCGATCCGGAGGGCTACGGCGCCTGCGGTGAGGGGGAGGGCCGAAGGGTGATGGTGGAGTTTGTGTCCGCCAACCCCACCGGGCCCATGCACATGGGGAACGCCCGGGGCGGCGTGCTGGGGGACACCCTGGCCAACGTGCTGAACCGGGCGGGCTGGAACGCCTGGAAGGAGTTCTATGTCAACGACGCGGGCAACCAGGTGGACAAGTTCGCCCGGTCCATTCACGCCCGGTATATGCAGCTCCTGCTGGGGGAGGAGAACTATCCCTTCCCGGAGGACGGCTACAAAGGGGATGATATCAAGGAGCTGGCCCGGGCCTTCCGGGAGGCCCGCGGCGACGCCTACCGGGACGCCCCCGAGGAAAAATGGCTGGCCGATATGAGCGCCTTCGGCCTGGAGCGCAACATTCCCAGGATGAAGGAGGACCTGCGCAAGTACGGCATCGAGTACGACCAGTGGTTTTTTGAGTCGGAGCTCCACGACAGCGGCTACGTGGCCGAGACGGTGGCCCTGCTCACCGAAAAGGGCTGGACCTATGAGAAGGACGGGGCCCTGTGGCTGAACACCACCGGGCTGCTCAAGGAGAAATACGTCCGGGAGGGCAAGACCCGGGAGCAGGCGGACAAGCTGGATTTGAAGGACGACGTGCTGCGCCGGACCAACGGCTTCTACACCTATTTCGCCGCCGACATCGCCTACCACCGGAACAAGTTTGAGAAGCGGGGCTTCGACAAGGTCATCAACGTGTGGGGGGCGGATCACCACGGCCACGTGGCGCGCCTGCAGGCGGCGCTGGACGGCCTGGGGCTGGACGGCTCGAACCGGCTGGTCATCGTGCTGATGCAGCTGGTGAACCTGCTCCAGGACGGCAAGCCGGTGAAGATGTCCAAGCGGACGGGCAAGGCCATCGCCCTCCACGACCTGCTGGACGAGATTTCCGTGGACGCCGCCCGGTATTACTTCAACAACCGGGCCGCCACCAGTCCCCTGGACTTCGACCTGGACCTGGCGGTGCGCCAGGACAGCGACAACCCGGTGTACTACGTGCAGTACGCCCACGCCCGCATCTGCTCCCTGCTGGCCAATCTGGCCGAGGACGGCGCCCATGTGCCCGCGGCGGCGGAGATGGACCCGGCGCTGCTGGCCGCGGAGGAGGAGCGCTCCCTGGTCAAGACCCTGGCCCAGTACCCGGAGGAGATCCGGCTGGCGGCGCGGGACTACGACCCCAGCCGGATCAACCGCTACCTCACCACCCTGGCGGGGGATTTCCATCGCTTTTACAACGCCTGCCGCATGAAAGGGGAGGAGCGCGCCCTTCAGGCGGCGCGGCTGAAGCTGGCGGACAGCGTCCGGCTGGTGCTGGCCAACGGGCTTGGCCTGCTGGGGGTCGACGCGCCCAGAAAGATGTGACGGAAAAGCGGACCGGAGAGGGAGCTTGCGCGGAGCGGGGACAAAGGGCTGGATTTGGGGAGGCACCGCGGGCGGCGCGGAAAAATTTTCTCCCAGGGCTTGCAATCTCTTGCAAAGCGTGGTACAATAGCAACGTTATGTAAGGTAAGAAAGGAGTGAGGCGCGGGCCTCACTCCTTCTTTTGGAAGCGAGCGGATAGCCGCGCAGGGGAGCATGGAGCGGAGCGAGAGCAAACGTCCAAGGCCCGCGGAGCGGGACCGGGCTTTGCCTGAGCCGCAGCGAAAGCGGATGTCCCGGCCGCTCCGCAGCGTGGAAACAATTGGAAGGGAGCGTCATCATGGCAAAGGTGACCGACGCGGCGGCCGCCCTGGCCCGCCCCATTGTGGAGCGGGCGGGCTGCACCCTGTGGGATGTGGAATATGTGAAGGAGGCCGGGGAGTGGTTTCTCCGGGTGTATATCGACCGGGAGGGCGGGGTGGACCTGGACTGCTGCGAGGCGGTGTCCCGGCCGCTGTCCGACGCGCTGGACGAGGCCGACCCCATTCCGGGCAGCTACACCTTTGAGGTGTCCTCCGCCGGTCTGGGCCGGGCGCTGAAACGCCCGGAGCATTTTGCCCTGTGCATGGGGAGGCGGGTGGACCTGCGCCTCTACCGCCCGGTGGACGGCGGCAGGGAGCGCACCGGCATCCTCACCGGCTATGAGGACGGGGCCGTGTCTGTGGACGGCGTCCGTTTCGAGAAGAAAGACGTGGCCCAGGTGCGGCTCCACGTCGAGT
>CANDCH010000050.1 GCA_947383145.1 uncultured bacterium | reverse complement strand
GCCTCGTCCATGGTCACGTCGTCAAAGGCTACGCCCAGCACGTCGGTGCGCATGGGGCATTCCTCCTCTGTCTTGTATGCCGTTCCATTTTCTGCTGGCATTTTAACACAATCCGAGGAAAAAGTCCACCCATGGCAGGAAGTATTTACAGTCTATTCATCCCGCCTTGTGGGGCGCGCTGGGGAAAGCCGCCGCTTTTTCGGATATTTGTGCAATTTGCCCTTGACACCAGCGCGTTAAAGCGCTATACTAGCACCCGTGAGCTGAAAGGCTCATTCCTTTGCGCCCGGCCGCTTTTGCGGCGCAAAGCAGTAAAGCAAACCGTTTGGAGGAATTCAGAATGAAAAAGACCGCGAAGCTCGCCGCGCTGCTGCTTGCGCTGGCGATGTCCCTGTCCCTTGCCGCCTGCTCCAATCCCGGCGCGGAAAACAGCGTCTCCGCCGGCTCCCAGAGCGGGGAGAGCGACGCGCCCAGCTCTGCCCCCAGCGCCGCCCCTGCGGAGAGCTCCGCTCCCGCCGGAGGCGGAAAGTACGTGGTTGGCATCTGCCAGCTGGCCCCCCACGTGGCCCTGGACGCCGCCACCGAGGGCTTCATTGACGCGCTGAACGAGAAGCTCCCCGGCCAGGTGGACATTCAGAACAAGAACGCCGCCGGGGACACCCCCACCTGCGCCACCATCATCAACGGCTTTGTGTCCGACGGCGTGGACCTGATCATGGCCAACGCCACCGCGCCCCTCCAGGCCGCCGCCTCCGCCACCGACAGCATTCCCGTGCTGGGCACCTCCATCACCGAGTACGGCGTGGCCCTGGGCATTGACAACTTCTCCGGGACCGTGGGCACCAATGTGTCCGGCACCTCCGACCTGGCCCCCCTGGACCAGCAGGCCCAGATGATCAAGGACTGGTATCCCGACGCCAAGACCGTGGGCCTGATCTACTGCTCCGCCGAGCCCAACAGCCAGTACCAGGTGGACAACGTGCAGAAGTACCTGGAGGACATGGGCTATACCTGCAAGCAGTATCCCTTCTCCGACACCAACGACATGGCCAGCGTGGTGCAGGACGCGGCGGACAACAGCGACGTGCTCTATGTGCCCACCGACAACACCGCCGCCAACAACACCGGCATTGTCAACAACATCTGCCAGGGCGTCGTCCCCGTGTTTGCCGGGGAGGAGGGCATCTGCGGCGGCTGCGGCGTGGCCACCCTGTCCATCAGCTACTATGACATCGGCTACAAGACCGGCGAGATGGCCGCTCAGATTCTCACCGGCGAGGGGGATATCTCCACCATGGCCATCGAGTACGCGCCCAAGTTCGTGAAGAAGTACAACCCCGTCACCTGCGAGGCGCTGAACCTCACCCCGCCCGAGGGCTATGAGGCCATCGCCGTCCAGTAATTGAGTCCGGCGTGAAGCGGCGGGAGGGGCGCGCCCTCTCCCGCCGCTTTTCCACATCTGCACCAAAATCAGGGAGGAATCCACTATGGCAGGTTTTTTCAGCGCTCTGCCGGGGGCGGCGTCCCAGGGGCTCATCTGGGGCATCATGGCCATCGGCGTATACATCACCTATAAAGTACTGGACATCGCGGACCTGACGGTGGACGGCTCCTTCTGCACCGGGGGCGCGGTGTTTGTCATGCTGTTCTCCAGCGGGGTCAACGTGTGGCTGTCCATGCTTGCCGCCCTGCTGGCCGGTATGCTGGCGGGGCTGGCCACCGGGCTGCTCCACACGGTGTGCGGCATCCCGGCTATTCTCGCGGGCATTCTCACCCAGCTGGGGCTGTACACGGTGAATATGGCCATTATGGACTTCAAGGCGTCGGTGGCCCTGCCCATCACCCAGGCGGACACCCTGGACAAGCTGCTGGTGTCCCTGCGGTTTGTCCAGGGCTCCAAGGCGGGCTATCCCCTCTGGCGGCATCCCATCGTGGTGGTGGGGCTGTTTACCGTTGTGCTCATCGCCATTTTGTACTGGTTTTTCGGCCGGGAGCTGGGCGCGGCCCTGCGGGCCACCGGCTCCAATCAGAATATGGCCCGGGCCCAGGGCATCAACACCGACTGGGCCAAGGTGCTGGGGCTGGTTCTGTCCAACGGTCTGGTGGCCCTGTCCGGGGCGCTGATGTGCCAGTACAACGGGGCCAACAACATCGACGTGGGCCGGGGCGCCATCGTCATTGGCCTGGCCGCCGTGGTCATCGGCGAGGTTGTCTTCGGCAGGCTCTTCCGCAATTTTGCCCTCAAGCTGCTGGCGGTGTCCTTCGGCGCCATCATCTACTATGTGGTGATCACGGCGGTGCTCAAGCTGGGCGGGCTCAACGCCAACTATCTGAAGCTGCTCACCGCCCTGGTGGTGGCCGTCTTCCTCACCATCCCCTACTGGAAGGGAAAGTACTTCTCCAAGCCCGTCAAACCCGCGAAGAAGGAGGAGAGCGCCCATGCTTGACGTGAAAAATATCCGCAAGACCTTCAACCCCGGCACCGTCAACGAAAAGACCGCCCTGCGGGGGGTGTCCCTCACCCTGAACGACGGGGATTTTGTCACCGTCATCGGCGGAAACGGAGCGGGGAAATCCACGCTGCTCAACGCGGTGGCCGGGGTGTGGCCGGTGGACTCCGGCTCCATCTCCATCGGCGGGGTGGATGTGACCAAGCTGTCGGAGCACAGGCGGGCCAAATATATCGGCCGGGTGTTTCAGGACCCCATGATGGGCACTGCCGCCACCATGCAGATCGAGGAGAACATGGCCCTGGCGGCCCGGCGGGGGAGGGCGCGCACCCTGCGGCCCGGCATCACCCGGGATGAGCGGGAGCACTACCGGGAGATGCTGAAGATTTTGGACCTGGGGCTGGAGGACCGGCTGACCTCCAAGGTGGGGCTGCTGTCCGGCGGCCAGCGTCAGGCGCTGACGCTGCTGATGGCGACGCTGCGAAAGCCGGATCTGCTGCTGCTGGACGAGCACACCGCCGCGCTGGACCCCAAGACGGCGGCCAAGGTGCTGGACGCCACCGAGCGCATTATTCGGAAGGACCGCCTCACCACGCTGATGATTACCCACAACATGAAGGACGCCATTGTTCATGGCAACCGGCTCATCATGATGTATGAGGGAAACATCGCCCTGGACATCTCCGGGGAGGATAAGAAGAAGCTGACGGTGGAGGACCTGCTGGCCCGGTTTGGCCAGGCGACAGGTTCGGACGAGGCGGACGACAAGCTTTTGCTGAGCTGAGTATAGTACGGCGGCGGCGCATAGAAATTGAGCGCCGCCGCCGTCCGGATAGGCGCGGCGGCAGGTTTCGCAGATATTGGAGAAAATGAAAATTCCCTCTTTACAAATCTTTTTTTTCTGGTATAATAAGTCCGTTGACCGCATCCAGGTCATATCAAATTGCACATGGGCTCGTAGCTCAGCTGGGAGAGCGCCGCGTTCGCAACGCGGAGGTCGAGGGTTCGATCCCCTTCGAGTCCACCAAA
>CANDCH010000049.1 GCA_947383145.1 uncultured bacterium | reverse complement strand
CGGGCCATGCGCTCGTCGGCCACGGCGTGGAAGTCGTCGCCCGCGCCGGGCACCTCGCCCATGCCGATGATCTCCACCGGCACGGAGGGACCCGCCTGGGTGACCTTGTTGCCCTTGTAGTCGGTCATGGCCCGCACGCGGCCCACCGCCATGCCCGCGATGATGACGTCGCCCTGCTTCAGGGTGCCGTTCTGCACCAGCAGGGTGGCCACCGGCCCGCGCCCCTTGTCCAGCCGGGCCTCGATCACCGCGCCGTGGGCGGTGCGGTTGGGGTTGGCCTTCAGCTCCCGCATTTCGGCGGTGAGGGTGACCATCTCCAGCAGGTTTTCGATGCCCATGCCCGTCTTGGCGGAGATGGGGCAGATGACAGTGTCGCCGCCCCACTCGTCGGGCACCAGCTCGTGCTCGGTGAGCTGCTGCTTGATGCGCTCGGGGTTGGCCTCCGGCTTATCCATCTTGTTGATGGCCACAATGATGGGGATGTCGGCGGCCTTGGCGTGGTTGATGGACTCGATGGTCTGGGGCATAATGCCGTCGTCGGCGGCCACCACCAGGATTGCCACGTCGGTAATCATGGCGCCCCGGGCGCGCATGGCGGTAAACGCCTCATGGCCCGGCGTGTCCAGGAAGGTGATGGGCTTTCCGTTCACCTCCACCTGATAGGCGCCGATGTGCTGGGTGATGCCGCCCGCCTCGCCGGAGACCACGTTGGCGTGGCGGATATAGTCCAGCAAAGAGGTCTTGCCGTGGTCCACGTGGCCCATAACCACCACCACCGGGGCCCGGGGCGTCAGGTCCTCCTCCTTGTCCTCGGCGGTGTCGATGAGCCGCTCCTCGATGGTGACGATGACCTCCTTCTCCACCTTGCAGCCCAGCTCCATGGCCACCAGGGCGGCGGTGTCATAGTCGATGATGTCGCTGAGCGCGGCCATGACGCCGTTGCGGATGAGGCACTTGACCACCTCCGCGCCGGTCTTCTTCATCCGGGAGGCCAGCTCGCCCACGCCAATCTCGTCGGGAATCTTCACCGTCAGCGGAGTCTTTTTGGCGATCTCCAGCTGGAGGCGGCGCATCCGGTCCTGCTCCTCCTGACGGCGCTTATTGCCGAAGCTCTGGCCCCGGTTTTTGCTGTTCCGGTTCTGGAATTTCTGCTTGCCGGTCTGCATCCGATTTGCCTTGTCGGGGGCCAGGTCCTCCAGCCGCTGGTCGTACTTCTCCAGATTGGGCCCGCCGCCCTTGCGGGTGTCAACCACCTTCTTCTCCGGCGTGCGGCGCTCCGGCTTGGCGGGAGCGGAGGGCTTGCCCTGCTCCTTCTGTCCGGCGGCCGGGACGGAGCCCCCCTTCCCCTGGTCCTTCGGCGCGGGGGCCGGCCTGCCCTCCTGGGAGGGCCCGGCCTTGGAGGCGGGAGCGGCCTCCTGCTTGGGCTCGTGATACACATCGGCATAGATGGACTCGATGGACTCCACCTGATTGCTCTGGGTCAGGCGCTCAAAAATGATGGTCAGCTCCCGGTCGGTCAGAATTTTGGTGGGAGACACCGTCTCCTTGGTATGCTCGGTCAAAATCGCGGTAATGGCTTTGGCTTGCATCCCAAAGTCTTTGGCCACATCCCGGGCGTTCAGTTTCGCAAGGCTCAAATAGGCCACCTCCTAAGTTTCAGGCACAGCGGGCCTTTTGTTCCAGCCCGCGCGTTCTATTCTCTCATAGCCGTTTCCGTCCGTGGGGCGTCAAACCCGCCGCCCAGTCCCCGGCCGTCTCCCGGTATGCCGGGTCAATATCCGGCAGCTTTCGGATGAGCGCCGCCGCCAGTCCCCGGTCGGTGAGGGCCGCCATGGCGCAGCTGGCACGGCCCAGCGCCCTCCCCAGGGTCTCCTTATCCCAGGGAACGGACAGCCACAGGGCGCCGCCGGCCCGCGCCCAGCGTCCGGCGCGTTCCACGCTGTTTTGGGCCGCGTCGGCGGCGGTGAGCACCAGCCGCGCCCGCCGGGTTTTGCAGGCCTCCTCCACCGGCGCCTCTCCCACGGACAGGTTGTTTCCCCGCAGGGCCAGTCCCAGCAGGGATAGGGCGCTGTCAGTCACCGCCGTCACCCGCTTTCATCTGCGCCTCCAGCGCCTCCCAGACCTCCGGCGGCATGGGCGCGGACAGCGCCCGCTCGATGGCGCGGCTCTTTTTCGCCCTGGCCAGACACGCCGGGTCCGGGCACAGGTAAGCCCCCCGCCCCGGCTTCTTCCCCCGGAAGTCCAACGACAATCCTCCCTCGGGGGAGCGCACCACCCGGATGAGCTCCGGCTTGGGCTTCATCTCCCGGCAGCCAAGGCACTGGCGCATGGGTATTTTTTTCGGCAAGGCGTTCTCCCCCCTGTTCAATCTATAGGCGTGCAGGGGCGCACATTGTGCGCCCGCGTGTTACAGCCGCGGGCCGTTTCGGCCGGACGCACCGGCAGCCCCGTTACTCCTCCGCCACCTCAATATCTTCCTCGTCCGCCTCCGCGCCCCCCGGCGCCTCCTTCTCGTCCGGCTCCGGCTTGCTGGCGGGCCGGATGTCGATTTTATAGCCGGTCAGACGGGCGGCCAGCCGGGCGTTCTGCCCCAGCGCCCCGATGGCCAGAGAGAGCTGGTCGTCAGGCACGATCACCCGGCAGCTCTTGCCCTCCTCCAGCTCAATGACGCTGATCACGTCGGCGGGGGCCAGGGCGGCGGCCACATACTGGCCGGGGTCCTCCGACCACTTGATGATGTCCACCTTCTCGCCCCGCAGCTCCTCCACCACGGCGTTCACCCGCTGGCCCCGGGGGCCCACGCAGGCGCCGATGGGGTCCACGTTCTCGTCCTCGCTCCATACCGCCAGCTTGGTGCGGCTGCCCGCCTCCCGGGCGATGGACATGACCTGCACCGTGCCGTCGTAAATCTCCGGCACCTCCAGCTCGAAGAGGCGCTTGACCAGGCCGGGATGGGTCCGGGATATGAGCACCTGGGGCCCCCGGTTGGCCTGCCGGACCTCCACCACGTACACCCGAACCCGGTCGCCCTCCCGGATGACCTCCCCCTTCACCTGCTCCCCGGCGGACAGGAAGGCGTCGGTGAACTCGGAGCCGGAGGTGAGCCGGATGGCCACCGAGCCGTTGCGCTCGTCCACCCGGGTGACGGTGCCGGTGAGGATCTCGTGCTGCTTGGCGGAGAACTCGTCGAAGATCATGCCCCGCTCCGCCTCCCGCATGCCCTGGATGATGACCTGCCGGGCGGTCTGGGCTGCGATGCGGCCAAAATTCTTCGGCTTGATCTCAATGCGGAGCACATCCCCCAGCTGGGCCCGGGGCAGGGCCTTCTGGGCGTCGCCCAGGCTGATCTCGGTGTGGGGATTGTCCACCTTCTCCACAGCCTCTTTCTTGACGAACATACGCACGGTTTCCGCCTCCTCGTTGGCGTCCACCACCACGTTGTCGGTGATGCCCTCGTGGTCCTTTTTGTAGGCGGCCACCAGGGCCTGGGTGATCTTCTCCAGCATGTAGGCCTTGGGGATGCCCTTTTCCTTTTCAATATCGGAGATGGCGGCGAAAAACTCCTTGGCGTCCAGCTCCGTGCTCTTTGCGGCGATTTTTTTCTTAGCCATGTTGTCGTTCAGCTCCTTCAAAACTCGACGTGGAGCCGCACCTGGGCCACGTCTTTCTTCTCGAAACGGACGCCGTC
>CANDCH010000048.1 GCA_947383145.1 uncultured bacterium | reverse complement strand
TTCAGGTTGTTCTCCGTGCCCAGGTGCTTGCACTGGGCCTGGAGCAGGTGGAGGTCGTATTTCAGCGCCTCCCGCTCCAGGGCCTTTGCCTCCGGGGTGGCGGTGGAATAGACCTCGGTGGTGGCGCCGTGCTTCACGTTGAGGGCGTCCACGTAGCCGATGAGGTCCATGACCTCCTTCTCCTCCAGAAAATCGGTGAGCCAGCCGCCGAAGGCGGTGGTGAAGTTGAACTTGCCGTCGGAGAAGGCCCCCGCGCCCCCGAAGCCGCACATGGTGCCGCACACCCTGCACTGGACGCAGGTTTTCACCTTCCCCGCCACGATGGGGCACTGGCGGCGGTAGATGTCCGCCCCCTTGTCCACCACCAGGACACGGGCGGAGGGGCATTTCAGGGCCAGCTCATAGGCGGCGTAGATGCCCGCCTCGCCGGTGCCCAGGATCATCACGTCGTAGTTGGTGTTCATAGGGGCGGCTCCTTCCAAAGCTTATTCCGCGATATAAATTGACATCATAGTGTAGCATAAAATTTTTCCGTTGTACAGGCGGAGGGCTTGATGCCTTTGTTCAAAATTTGCGTTGTTGAACGCCATAAATAGATCATTTGGCCCCCTTGATTCATATTTGTATTTTTGATCACGATATTGAACTATTATATCAGGTCTGGCGTTCAATTTCAACAGGCGGTGGAAAATGCCGCGCCGGCCCGTACGGAATCCGTCCAGACGCCTCCCTGAATTGCCACGCCGGGCAGGGAACTGCAAAACGCATAATCTGCCCCGTCTTTAGAAATACTGTGAGAAACAAGAGGAGGCGGGAGCATGGGTATATTCGGAACAAAAAAACACGCGCCGCCCCCCCACCCCCGGCGGGAGCCCCGGTTCAGCTCCCCCCTGAGCGCGGACAACGTGGCCAGAGTGTTCGACCGCTGCGCCGACTTCAACCGGCGCACGCTCTATCTGAACAACGACCCCGCCCGGCAGGTGGAGATGCTCTATATCGCCGGACAGGTGCGCAACGAGCGGGCCTGCGACTATGTCCTGCGGCCCCTGGCCCAGAACGAGGCCCTCCGGGCCGCCCCCGACCTGGACGCCGCCTTCGACCTCATGGCCAAGGGCGGGCTGTACTCCCTGTCCGTCCAGGTGCGGGACGCCATGGACCAGGTGGTGTTCGACCTCATCGACGGGTCCGCGGCCCTGTTTTTCCCCGGAAAAGCCCAGGTCCTCACCCTGTCCGCCGGAACGGAGGAGAAGCGGTCTGTCTCCAGCCCGGAGAACGAGCCCGACGTGAAGGGCGCCCGGGACGCCTTTGTGGAGTCCCTGCGCACCAACACCTCCCTGGTGCGGCGGCGGTTCCGGGCCCCGGAGCTGAAAATTGAGGAGCAGATCGTGGGACGGCAGTCCCTCACCCCGGTGGACGTGTTATATGTGGAGGGCATCGCCGACCCCGCCCTGGCGGACAAGGTGAAGAAAAGGCTGGAGGGCATCGATATCGACGCCCTGCTGACCACCGGAAGCCTGGAGCAGTATGTCACCGGCGAAAGCCGCACCTCCTTCCCCCTCACCGCCTACACCGAGCGGCCCGACCGCTTCTGCACCGGGCTGGCGGAGGGGCGGGTGGGGGTCATTGTGGACGGCATGCCCATGGGCTGGCTGTTCCCCGCCACCCTGGACAGCTTTTTCCGCACCGGCCAGGACCGGAGCACCAGCTGGGCCGTAGCCGGGGCGCTGTCCGTCCTGCGCTATATCTGTATGCTCATCACCCTGTTCCTGCCGGGGCTGTACGCGGCGGCGGTGCTGTTCAACCCCGCCCTCATCCCGGTGAAGCTCACCCTGTCCATCATCGCCGCCAAGGCGGACGTGCCCTTCTCCACCCTCACGGAGGTGCTGGTGATGCTGCTGGCCTTCGAGGTGCTCCAGGAGGCGGGGCTGCGGCTCCCCTCCTCCATCGGCCAGACGGTGTCCATCCTGGGCGGACTGGTGGTGGGCTCGGCGGCGGTGGAGGCCAAGCTGGTGTCCCCCGCCGTGCTGGTGGTGGTGGCTGTGGCGGGCATCGCGGGTTACACCGCTCCCAGCCAGGATTTCGCCGGGGCCCTGCGCATCTGGCGGTTCCTCATCACCGCCGCCGCGGGGGCGCTGGGGCTGACGGGGCTGGTGCTGGCGGGGCTGGCGCTGGTGTACCGGCTGGCTCAGCTGGAGACCTTCGGGGTGGCCTACCTCACCCCCTTCGCCTCCAACGCGGGCAGGCAGAAGGAGGGCCACACGGTGCTCCGGGAGCCCCTGCCCCAGGTGAAAACCAGGCCGGACTATCTTAACACGGAGAACAGGAGGAACCAGGGATGAAGAAATGGCTGGCGCTGGCCGCCTGCGGAGCGGCGCTGCTGGCGGGGTGGCGGACGGCCCCCCGGGAGCCGGAGGGGCTGGCCCTGGTGCGGGTGCTGGGGGTGGACGGCCTGCCCCTGACGCTGACGGCGGTGTGCGGCGGCGGGGATAACGCGCCGGAACGGGGGCGGTGCGCCGGCGGAAGCTTTGGGGAGGCGCTGGAGCTGCTCCCCTGGTCCGGGGCGGGGGCGGAGCTGTCCCTCACCAGCGTTTCCTATATTATAGTAGGGCGGGACGTGGAGCTGGAAAACGTCCTCCTGGCCGCCCTGCGCAACGAGGAGCTGGGGGCGTCCGCCACGGTGTGGCTGGCGGAGGAGGGGGCCGGGGCCCTGCTGGACCGCTGCGGGGACCCGGCCTCCGGGCTGGACCTGCTCACGCGGCGGGGGATAGAGGCCCCCACGGTGGTGGAGGCGCTGGCCGGGTTGAAGAGAGACGGGGGCCTTACGCTGCCGCTGCTCGCGGGGGACGGGCCGGAGCTCATCGACTGGGAGGATTGGAGTGGATGGTTTGAACAGTGAACGGCTGTCCCCCCGCCAGCTGTGGGTGGCGGCGATGGCCGGCGGGCTGTCGGCGGGCGCCGCCGCCGCGGGGCGCGCCGACTGGCGCTGGCTGCTGCTGTCCGCGGCGCTGGGGGTGGGCCTGGGCTGGCTGCTCCTTCTCCGGGTGGGCCGCAGGCCCCTCCGCCCGGTCCTGCTGTGGCTCTACCGCGGCTGGGGCGCGGTGCTGGCGGCGGACGCGCTCTCCCGGGCGGCGGACCGGGTCCGGCAGGCGTCGGGGGGCGGGGAAAGCACCGTCTGGCTGCTGGCGCTGCTGGCCCTCCCGCTGGTCTGGATGGGCTGGGGAAAGGCCGCGGCCTTTTTCCGGGCGGCGGAGATCGTCTGGCTGGCCCTGCTGGCGGCCGGGGCGGCAATTTTGCTGCTGGGTCTGCCCCGGATGAACTGGCAGTGGGCGCTGGAGTCCGCGGGGGACTGGAGGAGCTCCCTGCTGGCGGGCGGGCTCGTCATGTCCACAGGGCTGTTTGTGCTGCCGCTGCTCCATCAGGTGGAACAGCCGCCGGCGGGGGACCGGCGGGGACTGGTCTGGCTGGGGGGGCTGGGCCTGAGCTCCGCCGCCCTGGCGGCGCTGACGGCGGGCCTGCTCAGCCCCGCGGTGGCGGCGGAGCTGGAGGCGCCCTTTTTCGCGGCGGCGGGGCTCTTGGGGGACAGCGCCCGGCTGGAGGGGCTGATCTCCGCCCTGTGGCTGCTGCCCGACCTGATTCTTGCGGGCCTGACGGCCCGGTGCTGGGGAGAGCGCCGCTGGCCCGCCCTGGCCTCCGCCGCCGCCCTGGGGCTGTCGCTCACCGGGGGGATGGAGGCCCTTCCCCAGGAAATTCTGCCCTTGGGCTGCCTGGCGCTGGCGGCGCTGACGGCGGCGCTTCCGCCGGGGGAGAACAAATAGTGGTAAACAAGCCTGGGGAATGCCATATTTTGTGGATGGGGCGGAACCGCGAAAAAAGGATTAAAAAATACGAAAAAAGGTGTTGACAAAGGGCCCTCCGTCTGGTATATTAGCAAAGCGCTCGACAGGAGGGGCGGCGCGGGAGCGCGAAGGTCAGGCAGGGAATCGAGGGAGTCGAAAAAAGTGCTTGACAAACCTCCGGGCGTGTGGTAAGATAACAAAGTTCGCGGGAAGCGGCGCTTGGATGAGGGCCTGGG
>CANDCH010000047.1 GCA_947383145.1 uncultured bacterium | reverse complement strand
CCTCCCGCACTTCCCGGGACAGCTCGGCGTCCGGTTCCGAAGCGTCCTCAAAGGGGCATCCGTCCTGGCACCTGCCGCACTCCCCACAGGCGGCCCGGAGGGCGTGGATGAGCTCACAGCTCACGGCAGTCAGGGAGCTGAGGGCCCGCACCAGCTGGATGGCGGTCATCTCCTGGGGCACCACCGCCAGCAGGTTCTCCCCAGCGTGGATCGTGACCTCGCAGTCCGGGGCGAAGCCGCTTTCCACCGCCATGTCGGCGGGGACGGAAAAGGTGACGTTTCTCTGATGGTTTTTCATGTAGAATTTCCTCCTGTTTTTTAGTGTGGGGTGTTGACGAGTTCAAGGCCGCGGGGCAGGTCCCCGAACATGGAGAGCTGTCCGTTGGCCTCGATGACGGGCAGGGGGTCGAAGTTGGTGATGAGGAGCTCCTCAAATTTCGCCCCATGCTTTTTGGACATCCAATTCTGCCGGGAAAATGCCAAAATATAGCAGTCTCGGTACAGATCCCGGATGAGATCGTCGTCATTATAAGAAACGACAACGTATCCCTCGGACTTCGGGACCAGGTCGTGGAGGCGGCGGTGATCCTCCATGGTGAACGTGGGCCGGTACATCCCCTCCGTCTTGTAGTAGGGCGGGTCGAAGTAATGGAGGGCGTTGGGTTTGTTGTTGAGTTTGTAGGACTCCTCAAAATCCCGGTTGGTGATCACCACGTTTTCCAGCCGCTTGGAGGCGGCCAGGATACCGGGGATGAACTGCCTGAGCCGGGCGGGCTTGACGGCGAAGGAATCCATGGTACCGTTGAAGCACCAGCGGTTGACTTTGTAGAAAGCCGCGGCCCGGCGCACGTCCCACAGCTTGGCCCGGCCCTGGAGGATGGGAACGAGCTGCGCGTACTGCTCCGGGGTGAACTGCTCCCGGGCCACCCGCAGCTCATCCGGGTAAAAGTCGGGCATGGGCTCCTCACCGGACAGGTATTTTTTCAGCTCCCAAAACTCCGCTTCCGTCTGCAGCGGGAGGTAGCCCAGCTCGTCCATCAGCTCCAGCGGGCGGTCCCGGACGCTCAGGTAGAAGTTGGCCACGTCCTGGTCAAAATCATTGAGGATCTCCACAACGCCGGGCTTGGGGGGCGTGCCGAACAGGATGCCCGCGCCGCCGCAGAAGTGCTCTGCCCTGCGGTCCGCCCAGGGCGGGAACACCAGCCGGACGATGTCCCGGATGGCGCCCTTGCCGCCCACCCAGTTCAGCGGGGGCCTGCAAGTGAGGTCAGCCAGAGGCTTCACCTCCGAAACCACCGCCGCTTCCACCGCCATCGTCCATAGGTCCATAAGACTCCATGGCCTTCACCAGCCCGTTGATGGACTTGAGCAGGGTCTGGACCATCTTCTCCAGCCAGCGGATGGTGGCGTGGAGCTCCCCGGCGTTCTGGGCGTAGAAATACCCCAGCGGCCCGCCCGCGATGGGCAGGCCCTTACACCGCATCCGGTGGACCATGTTGGTGAGCTGGTCTTTGCTGAGCCCCAGCTTCCGCTGGAGCTGGGCGCGGGTCTGGATGTTTTTGCGGCCAACGCAGTTGGCCTTCAGGTAGGCCAGGAACATTTCTTCTTTCATGACGTCCTCCTTTTTCGGGGGGCGTTTTCCCGAAAAAGGGCGTGAAGGCACAAAAAAAGAAGGGGCCGCTGTCCCCATCGGGAAAACGGCCCCTGTGTGATATTTATTGCAGCGCCATCCCTGGCTCCTCCTGGGGCTGGGCGGGGGTGCTGAATTGATAGGCAAACTCGTTGGCATTGCGGCGGATGTAGCCCCAGCCGTTCGCTCACTACGGATAAAGAAGCAATCAAGGGTTAAAAATTTTTGCCGTCCCCATCCGGCGGGGCCTCGCCGGATAGGTCTGGCTCAATCGTCAGGCAAGTCCACCTTGCCCACAAAAGAATAATAAATCTCGATGTCCTGGTGGCGCGTTCCCTGCTCGTCCTTCCAGCACTCATGCACCACGATCTTCTCCACGAACTCCCGCAGGAGGGTGGGGGTCAGTTCCTCGAAGCTGGTGTACTTCCGCACGACCGCCATGAACTTGTCCACGTTCCCAGCCGCCTCCTGGGACTTCCCCAGCTCCACCTGCAACTCGGCGGCACGGGCTTTCAGCGCGGCCTGCTCCTGCTCATAATCGGCGGACAGCTCCATGAAACGCTCGTCCGTGATGCGGCCACTCACGCTGTCCTCATACAGACGCTTGAAGATGCCGTTCAACTCCCCGATGCGCTTCTGTGCCGCCTCCAACTCCCGGCGGCGGGCGGCGTTCTTCCGCTTGCCGCCGTCCTCGTTCTGCGCCATCAATAGCTTCATAAACCGGGCCTCATGCTTGGCGGCATAGCTGGTGACTTTCCGTAAATTCTCAATCACGCCCGCCGTCAGAAGGTCGGTGCGGATGAAGTGGGCCGTACAGTCGGCGGTGCGCTTCTTGTAGCTGCCGCAGATGTAGCAGTCCTGCCGCCGCGTGTCTGTTTCATATCTCTGCTGGTACATGACGCTGCCGCAGTCAGCGCAGAACAACAGGCCGGAGAACAGGCCAACCTCGCCGTAGCGGTTGGGCCGCTTGCGCTGTTTGCGAAGCTCCTGCACTCGCTCCCAGGTGGCCTCGTCAATGATGGCCTCATGGGTATGCTCAAAAACCATCACCTTGTCCTCCGGGTTGAGTACGCTGGTCTTGACCTTGTAGGACACTTTCTCTGTCTTGAAGTTGACAGTATGCCCCAGGTACTCCCGCCGCTCCAGGATGTGCGCCACGGTGTTGCTCGACCACTTACAGGGGTAGTCCGGGTAGTAGCGGCGGGTGCTGCCGGTGCGCCGGTACTCCATCGTCCCCGGCGTGGGGATGTTCTGCTCGGTCAGCATCCGGGCAATCTTGGTGGGGCCATTCCCGGCAAGGCACAGACTGAAAATCTGCTTTACCACCGGCGCGGCCTCCGGGTCAACAATGAAGTGTCCGTCCGGGCCTTTCAGATAGCCATAGACCGGCTGGCTTGTGATCGGCATACCGCTTGCTCCTTTCGCTCTGACTACTGCTCTGATTTTCTTGCTTGTATCGCGAACCATCCACTCGTTAAATAGGTTACGCAGGGCGCTCATATCGTTGTCGCCCTGGGCGCTGTCCACGCCGTCATTGATTGCGATGAAGCGGACGCCCTTCTTCGGGAACGTAATTTCTGTAAATAGGCCCACTTGCAGATAATTCCGTCCCAATCTGGAGAGGTCTTTCGTCACGACCGTCTTAACCGCGCCGCTCTCCACAGCGTCCATCATCTCGGTAAAACTGGGCCGATCAAAATTAGCCCCGCTCCATCCATCGTCTACGAAAAATTGATAGGGCATCAGGCTATGCTCACGGGCATAGGCTTCGAGAATGTGTTTTTGATTGCTGATTGAGTTTGACTCGCCCTGCAATTCGTCGTCGCGGCTGAGGCGGCAGTACAGGGCGGTGATAGGGGCTTGCGTGGTTTGCTGTCTAATCATCGTTCCTCCGTTCCGACAGCCCCGGCCCCGCTATTCCGATGGCAACAGTATAGCACAGGCCGGGGCGGTTGTATAGTGCTTTTTACTTCCTTACAAGAAAAAGTTTTAAGCTGGGGATTATCGCGAGACTACCGGCAGGCGGTTATGCGCTGGTGGCTTGCTGGCAGCGGCTCTCGGCCTCCAGGACTTTCGCCATTTTGTCGGCGGCGGTGTCGGTGGTGTCCTGCTTGAAGTAGCCGGAAACGGTGAGGACGGTGTTGCCCATGCGGAGCTGCGTCACGCAGTCCGGGCGGCGGGTGGTCTTGGTCTTGCTGGGGGTGTCGGTCATAGGCGGCTCCTTTCAAATTTTTGTTGTGGATATTCGGCTGTTTTGAGGCTTGGAATGGTAACATACAGCCCCCTGTTGAGGACGGCCCAAAAGTCCAGTGATACCGGGCTTTTCAAGGGCCTAAACCGTTACATAGCGGCCCGGTGGCGGCGCACCCGCTCACGGGTCTTGCGGCGTTCTTCCTCCTTGGAGCACTCCGGGCAGTATTTGGCCCGGTTGGATTTTGGGATGTACCAGCCGCCGCACAGAACGCACTTTTTTCTTTCCCGGCGGTGGAGCAGGGCGGCGCACAGGCTTTCGTCCAGGGGCAGCACCGCCGCCCGAAACCAGCGGCAGATCAGCGAGTAGGAAATGCTCTGCGGGCAGACACATTCCTCCC
>CANDCH010000046.1 GCA_947383145.1 uncultured bacterium | reverse complement strand
AACCCCCAACATTCAGAACCGGAATCTGACGCTCTATCCATTGAACTACGGGCGCATTTCTTTAACGCTTACCTAGTATAGCAGGATTTTCCGCCGTTGTAAAGAGAAAATGAAAGAAAATTTTCCGCGGATAAAAAGGCGCCGCAAAATGCGTCCTTCAAGCGCTACCGGCGATGGCCGGTGCGGCGGCGGGGAAAAATAACTCCCCCGTGCTGGCCCGCGCGCGGTTCTGTGAATAAACCAAGAGATAATTGTGGAAAATACTGGCAGCTGAAAGGAGCCGTGATAACAAATTGGAGATCAATGTCAGGGACGGCAGCAAGCTGGTAGAAGTGTGGACGACCAATGCGGAACAGCGGGATCAGGCCCTGCGGGAAAAGCTGAAACCCCTTTATCAACAGTATAAGGCAAGAAAATACCTGGTTGCCGTGTTTTTGTCCGGCACGAAGGATTTGGAACAGCGAACCTGCGATCTGCTCTGTTACAACAAAAAACGCATCGCGGAGCTGGAGGTGCGGCGGGAAAAGGAACAGGCTCGGGATATGACCATGTGAGCGTTGGGGCGGGGGCGAAATTGTCCCGCTCCGATTTTTTCATTTGCTTTTCCCTGTGGAAACTGATACAATATTATCTGATAATATGTCCGTTTAAAAAATCAAAGTTGACAAAAGGAGACACCCATGAAATATCGCACGACAGACATGGACGCCTATCCCCGCCGCGTCCAGTTCAACTGTTTCAACGTTATGTCCGGCCTCTGCGCAGGGGACAGCGTATGATCGAGCGCTTTGACATCGCCGGCTACTGCCGCATCTCGGTGGACGAGGAGCTGGACCGGAATAACACCTCCATTGAAAACCAGAAAGCCATCATCAAGGACTTTGTGAAACAGAAGTTCCCCGGCAGTACCCTGACTTTTTATGAGGATCGCGACCGCTCCGGCTACACCTTCGAACAGCGGGAGGGTTACCAGGCCATGCGCTGGGAGCTGATGCGCCACAAAAAAGATATTCTGATTGTCAAGGACTTCTCTCGATTCTCCCGCCGCAACAGCCGTGGATTGGTAGAGCTGGAGGATCTAAGAGACGCAGGCGTCCGCATCATCTCCATCGGGGACAACACCGACTTCCCCAACGACGACGACTGGCTGAAAATCCAGTTTCAGTTTCTCATCAATGAGATGCCTGTTACCGACGCCAGCAAGAAGGTGAAATCCGTCATCAAGCGCCGCCAACAGGACGGCAAATGGATCTGCGCCGCGCCCTACGGCTACATCGTAAACAAAAAGCAGGAGTTTGAGATTGTTCCCACCGAGGCGGAAATCGTCCGGGAGATTTTCCGGCTGTACACCGGCGGCTGGGGCTACAAAAAAATCGCCAACCACCTCACCGATGAGGGCATTCCCACCCCCCGCATGGCGGAGCGGGACCGAAAAGAGGCCGCCGGGGAGGAGTACAGGCGGACGGTGAAGCCAGCCTGGGCCATCGTCACGGTGCAGGGCATTCTGGGCAACGACTTCTACATCGGCACCCTCCGCCAGGGAAAATACACCCGGAAGAAGATCAACGGCAGGGACATCCGCCGGGACGAGCTGGACCACATTGTCATAGAGCGCCACCATCAGGCGGTTATCGACTACCGAACCTTCGCCACGGCCAAGGCCCTGCGGGAGTCCCGCTCCACCGCCCACTACCGGGGCCAGAAGAAATACGACAACGCGTACTCCGGCTTCCTGTTCTGCGGCGACTGCGGCTCCCCCATGTTCGCCATGAGCCGGAGGGACGTCAAGGACGCCTACCGCTGCGGCGCCTACCACCAGCGGGGCCGAAAGGGCTGCACCAGCCACCATATCCGGGTGGACAGGCTGGATGAGCTGCTGAAAATTTACGTTCGTAAAGTGAAGGACAATTCCGCCGCCATGCTGGACCGGCTGAACGCGGACCTGGCACGTGAGCCGGAGGACGTGGCGGAAGCCGAGAGATCGGCGGAAAATCTGGAGGCAGTGCTGGCCGAGCTCCAGGAGGAGCTGAAGGCCACCAAGCGCCAGCGCATCCGGGATATCATGAAGCACCCGGATCGGGAGGAGACCTTAGAGGAGGCCTATGACGATTTGGAAAACGACCTCCTCCGCCGGATAGAGGGCATCCAGAATCAAATTGCCATGACGGCGGACCGGCGCAGCACCGTCATCCGGGTGAACCGGGCGGCAAAGACCGCCATGGAAGTGTTCGACGACATCCTGAACAAAAAAAAGCTGGAGCGGGCCGACTTGGAGCTCATCATCCAGAAAATCATGGTGTTTGAAGACCATTTGGACATCCATCTGAAAGCGGATGTGGACAGCATCCTGCGAAGCGGCGCGCTGCCCGGGGAGGCCCCCGCAGAGCCGCGCAGCGTCCGCCCGCACGCCGTGGCGGCCATGGCGCCCGCAGGGGCGGGCACTGTCCGCCCGCACGGCGGCCAGAACACTCCGGGAGAGCGGGCGGACAGCCCTTACGAAATCCAGATTGTCCAGGAGAGCGACCGGCACAGCGGCAAGGTTTTCTCTGTCCGTGTTGTCAGCGGCGGCGACCCCTTGGAGATTTACACGGACCGCGAGGGCGGCGTTATTTTCAAAAAATACTCTCAATTGGGCGACGTATCCGACTTCGCCGCCCAGCTGTGCGACACCATCAGCCGGGTGGCGGGCCTGCCCGCCGTCATCACCGACCGGGACAGCGTCATTGCCGCCGGAGGCGTGCCCCGCCGGGAGGTGGTGGACAAACGGGTATCCCCCCAGGTGGAGCAGGTGATGGAGGAGCGCCGCAGCGTGCAGACCGACCAGCCCCTTCCCCTGTGCGACGGTGGGGAGAAGTATCGGGTGCTGATCGCCGTGCCCATCCTGTCCGAGGGAGACGTGCTGGGATGCGTGGCCTTCGTCAGCGACGGGGACGCCCCCGCCCTGGGCGAGGTGGAGCTGAAGCTGGCCCAGACGGTGGCCGGGTTTCTGGGCCGCCACATGGAGAGCTGAGCTGATCCGGCCCGCACGGGCGGAAATAAAATGAGATTTTCCGCCTACGAAGACCTCCGCATGGCGTCACGGCGTCATGCGGAGGTCTTTTGCATTTGGATCGAAATTCCGTTCACGCTCCATACATAAAGCAGCCTTGCCCGGGGTGGGCTTCATGAAGTTTACCGGCAGGAAAACCACCCGCGGCGCCCCTCAAAAGTAGAACAGCTCCTCGAATTTTTTGTCCAGCGCCACGCACAGGATCAGCGCCAGCTTGGCGGTGGGGTTGAACTGTCCCGTCTCGATGGAGCTGATGGTGTTGCGGGACACGCCCACCAGCTCCGCCAGCGCCGCCTGGGACAGGCCCTTCTCCCCGCGGGCCTCCTTCAGGCGGTTTTTCAGAATCAGGCTCTCGTCCATCAAAAGACCCCCAGCTCAAGGTGCAGGTAGAGCACAAAGAAGAACACGGCCAGCGCCCCGTAAAACAGCCCCAACAGCAGCTCGTGGCGCTTGCGGAGCTTGTAATGCTTGAACAGGAATATGGACGCCTGGATGGCCCACAAGACGGTCCACGCGCTGTAGTTCGGGCCGTCCTGAAAGACGGCGGACAGCACGCTGAGCACACCGCCCACGATCATGCCGACGCCCAGGCTCAGGGCGTTGGCCCTGGCCAGCACGGCCTCCTCCACAAAATCCCGGTCCCTGTTCTCCTCCCGGCTCTTTTTCAGAATTTCGTCTCTATCCATGACCCGGACCTCCCAAAACGTATTGCCAAGTTTACTTGGTAAGGCTATCATAGCACCGCCAAGTTTTGTTGTCAAGCCGTCGGAGCAAAGTCCGCTGAATTTTATTTCCGCCTCCGGCGAAAACAAAATTTGCTCCCTTGCTCCTCCTCTCCCCACAAAGCCTAAAGAACGGCTTTGCGGGGGCCCCTTTTCTCAAAGCTTTCTTTGCAAAAATTTGGGGAGGTCAGTTCAGGCCGTCCAGGTAAGCCTCCACGTCAAAGGGCTCCAGCGCGCTGTCCTTGCGCAGGTACAGCGGGTGGTGGGGATGCCCGGCTTTTGTCCGCTTCCCGGCGGAGAACCACCGGGCGCCGCGCCGCGCCCCCACGGCGATCATGTCCCGGACGCACCGGGGCAGATAGTCCCGCTTCTCAACCACCGCCCCCCAGGCCGCCCACACCGCCGGAGCGCCCGCCCTGTCCAGGGACAGGGCGTAGTCGAAGGCCCGCATGTTCTCGGCGTGGAGGGCGGCGTTGCAGGTCCGCTCCATGTCCTCCGGCCGGGTGGCCCGCTGGGCGTAGACGTTGAACATGATGAAGCTGTCGTAGCCGTTGTGGCGGGCCACCCGCTCCACCGA
>CANDCH010000045.1 GCA_947383145.1 uncultured bacterium | reverse complement strand
CCGGGAGGCGTCCCGCCCGGTCATATAGTTGGACAGCAGGCACCGCCCCGACCAGCTCACGCACATGGCCCCGTGGACGAAGCACTCCACCTCCAGCCCCCGGGGAGCCCTGGCCTTCAGCTCCGCTGCCTCCTCCAGGGACAGCTCCCGGGCCAGAATCACCCGGCTTGCCCCCAGCTCGTGCCACACCCGGGCCGTCTCGTAATTGGTGATGCCCGTCTGGGTGGACATGTGGACCTGGACGCGGGGCGCGTGGCGTTTGCACAGGTCCAGCACGTCGGGTCCGGCGGCGATCACCGCGTCCGCGCCGATGGCGTCCAGGTATTCCAGGTATTCGGGGAGCCGGCGCACCTCGCCGTTGCGGGCTAGGGTGTTGCAGGCCACATGGACCCGGACGCCCCTGGCGTGGGCGGCGGACACCGCCTCCCGCAGGCCGTCCCGGTCGAAGTTCCCGGCGAAGGCCCGCATCCCGAAGGAATTCCCGGCCAGGTACACCGCGTCCGCGCCGTAGGCCAGCGCCATGTCCAGCCGCTCCCGGTCCCCGGCGGGGGCGAGCACCTCCGGCTTAGCCGCCATTGCCCTGATAGCGCTGCACCAGCACGCTGTGCTCGGCGTAGGTGCGGCTGAACTCATGCTCCTTGGTCTCTGGGTTTAAAACGTAGAAATAGTAGTTGGTGCTCTCCGGCTCCATGGCGGCCAGCAGGGAGGCCATGCCGGGGTTGGAGATGGGTCCGGCGGGCAGCCCCTGATAGAGGTAGGTGTTATAGGGAGAGGCGATGGCCTTGTCCGCCTCGGTGGGCACCTTGCCGCCGTTGAGGTATACCAGGGTGGCGTCGATCTGGAGGTAGCCCGCCGTCTCGGCGGTGGGGTTGTTCAGCCGGTTGTAGATGACGGAGGCGATGGTCTTGTAGTCCTTGCCGGAGGTCTCCTTTTCGATCATGGAGGCGATGGTGACGATGTCGTGGAGAGAGTAGGCGGGCTCCGTCTCTCCATCCCCGGCAAAGCGGGACATATACTGGTCCATTTTGGCGTCAAAGTTCACCAGCATTTTGTTGATGACATACTTGGGGTTTTCGCCCAGCTGGAAGGTGTAGGTGTCGGGGAAGAGATAGCCCTCCAGCCGGTGGTAGTCGCCCAGGGGCCTGTCCTCCAGCCAGTCGAAGGCGTAGTCCCAATTGGCGGCCATGTCCCGGAGCTTGTCCACCGAGGTCACGCCCCGCTCGTCCAGCAAGGCGAAGACCTGGTCGATGGTGTAGCCCTCGGGGATGGTGATATCCGCCTCCTGCCGGGTGGAGGAGGAGGCGCTCATGCTGGACACCAGGGCGTGATAGTCCATCTCGGTGTTCAGCTTATAGGTGCCCGGGACGATTTTGCTCTCCGCGTGGGAGAAGGCGGCGTAGAGCTTGAAGAGAAACTTGTACTCGATGATCCCCTCCGCCTCCAGCTGGTCCACCACGGTGGAGAATTTGGTGTCGTCCTCAATTTTAATCTGAATGGAGACCGGCTCCTTGCCCAGGGCCAGAAGGTCGCAGGCCCACACCCAGCCCACCGTGGCCAGCACGGCGGATGCGCCGATGACCAACAGGACGTACAGAAGCGCGCCCGCCACCCGGGCGGCGGCGCTGCGGCGCCTGGGCGCTCTCCTGCGGGGCTGTGCCCCGGACTGCTGGGTACGGGGCGGCTCGCGCCGGGAGGGGGGCTGGCCGTAGCCGGGTGTGCGATGTTCATCTGCCATGTGATTCACTCCTTATGGGTTCGGGGCGGGAACCAATTTGACGGCCCCCACATAGTATGACGCAGAAACGGGGAGAAAAGCCGGCTGGGGGCCGGAAAGCCACAGGGTTCGGCTCGGGCGCCGGGGAAAAACGCGGCGCCGGAGCCGGTCTCTGTGACCGGGACATCAAATGTGAGGTGACAAAATCATGTGTTGTGGTAACAATGGTGGTTTCGGTGGGGGCTGCTGGTGGATTATCATCCTGATCCTCCTGCTGTGCTGCTGCTGCGGCGGCGGGAACAGCTGGGGCGGCAGCAATAACGGCTGTTGCTGCTGTTGCTGTGGCGGCAATAACAACGGCTGCGGCTGCGGCTGTGGCTGCGGCGGGAACAACGGCGGCTGCGGCTGCAACGACGGCTGCTGCTAACCGGAAGCGCGGAGAAGCGGTCAGCGAGGGAGCTTGGAGCGGAGCGAGAGCAAAAGCCCAAGGCCCGCGCAGCGGGACAGGGTCTTGCTCGAGTCGAAGCGAAAGCGGCCGAGCGCCCTGACCGTTTCGCAGCGTGACAAGAAGCGCGGAGAAGCGGTCAGCGAGGGAGCTTGGACCAAAGCGAGGCCGGGCGCAGGGCCGCGAAGCGGCCCGGAGACCAGGCCGGGGCGAAGGGAAAGCGACCGAACGTCCTGAGCGCTTCGGAGCGTGACAAGAAGCGCGGAGAAGCGGCCGGCGAGGGGCCTGCGCCGCTGGGCCGAGAATACCATATCCACGGGCGGAGGGCAAAAGCCCTCCGCCCTCTGTTATTCCTCAATCAGGACAAGCCGCACCGGCACGTCGAAGTCCTCCCGGGGAATGTGGTCCGCCAGCCGCCCGGGGCGGCAGATGCACACGGTAAAGCCGGTGAAGCCGGCCAGCCAGCGGTCGTAATACCCTCCGCCCCAGCCCAGCCGGTAGCCCTCCCGGTCGCACATGAGGTGGGGGATGAGGGCGGCGGAGATCTCCCCCTTGTCCACCACGGGACAGGAGCTGTCCGGCTCCGGGATGCCGAAGCGGTTGGGAATGAGCTGATCCACGTCCAGCACCTGCCGGGCTTCCATCCCCCTGTGGGGCAGAACCACCGGCAGAGCCACCCGCTTGCCCCGGTCAAGCAGGGCACGGATGAGGGGGACGGTGTCCGGCTCCCGGCCGGTGCCGTAGAACACCATCACGGTGTCCGCCGCCTCCACCTCCGGGAGGGCCAGAAACCGGGCGAACAGCGCCCCGGCCTCCATCTGGGGCAGCCCGGCGGCGTGACGGCGCAGCTCCGCCTTGCGCTCCTGCACCGTCATACGGGGTAATGCAGGGCGGCGCGTACCTGAGCGGCGGCTTCGGGGCCCTTCAGCGCCTCCACCAGGGCCAGAGCGAAATCAAAGGCGGCGCCGGGGCCTCTCCCGGTGATCAGCCTTCCCTCCGTGACGGCGGGGCGGTCCATGGCGGGGACGGCTCCGGCCCTGACCAGCTCCCCCTCCATGCCGGGATAGCATACGCAGCTTACGCCCTTGGGCAGCAGGCCCGCGCGGGCCAGCAGGGTGGGGGCGGCGCAGATGGCGGCCAGCCACAGCTCCGGGCCGTCCGCCGCCTGACGGACCAGGGCCATGGCCGGCTGGGAGCCCTCTATGGAGGCCACGCCCCCCAGGCCTCCGGGGAGCACCACCATGTCGCCCGCGCTCAGCGCGACCAGCTCCACCGCCGCGTCGGCCCGGACCGTAATGCCGTGGGAGCCGGTGACCATCTCCCCGCCGATGCCCGTCAGGGAGACGGGAATATCCGCGCGGCGCAGCACGTCGGCGGCGGCCAGGGCCTCGGCCTCTTCGAAGCCGGAGCCTAACAGAATATAAACCATAAGACAACAACCTTCCTTTTTATAGTTTGATTTCCGAAGGGCGGACTATTGCCCCCTGAGGCGGGCCCCGGCGGCGGACACCAGGAACAGGGGGAGCTTGGCCATGCGCCCGATGCGGGAGGGCTGCTTTGCCAGCCGGTACAGCCACTCCAG
Organism: uncultured bacterium; assembly: GCA_947383145.1. Taxonomy (GTDB): domain Bacteria; phylum Bacillota; class Clostridia; order Oscillospirales; family Oscillospiraceae; genus Enterenecus. The sequence continues at coordinate 617 of CANDCH010000045.1, read as the reverse complement.
CCCCAGCCTCTGGAAAGACTCCGGGGCCCGCTCCACCTTGCCCGCGAACACGTCCAGCGACCCGCCCAGGCCGACATACAGGCGGGCCCCGGCGGCCGCTCCGTTGGCGGCGATCCATTTCTCCTGCTTGGGCGCGCCCAGGCAGACAAACACGATGTCGGCGCGGGACTCCCGGATGGCGTCCGCCACCGGGCCGTCCTCCTGAAAATAGCCGTCATGGACGCCGCACACCGCCAGCCCGGGGTATGCCGCGCGCAGGTTGTCCGCCGCCAGCTCCGCCACGCCCGGGGCCGCGCCCAGCAAAAACAGCCGTTTGCCCATCCCGGCGGCGCGGCTGAGCAGGGCGGAGGCGAAGTCGATGCCCGGCACGCGGGCCCGCAGGGGGCGGCCCAGAATTTTGGCGGCGTAGAGGATTCCCACGCCGTCGGGGAGGACCAGATCGGCCCCGGACAGGATGCCGGCGAATTCGGGGTCCTTGTCCGCCCGCTGGACGATCTCCGGGTTGGGGGTGACCACCAGGTGGGGGCCCTCCTCCTCCAGCAAGGCCAGCGCCCGGTCCACCGCCTCGTCCATGGTCACGTCGTCAAAGGCTACGCCCAGCACGTCGGTGCGCATGG
>CANDCH010000044.1 GCA_947383145.1 uncultured bacterium | reverse complement strand
TCTTAGCCATATCGGTTTTCCTCCTTCCAGATCAGACGCGGCGGCGCTTGGGCGGGCGGCAGCCGTTGTGGGGCACAGGGGTCACGTCCTTGATGAGGGTGACCTCCAGGCCCACGGCCTGCAGCGCCCGGATCGCGGCCTCGCGGCCCTGGCCGGGACCCTTGACGTACACTTCGACGCTCTTCAGGCCGCACTGGTCGATGGCGGCGTTGGCGGCGGTCTCGGCGGCGGTCTGGGCGGCGTAGGGGGTGGACTTGCGGGAGCCCCGGAAGCCCATCTCGCCGGAGGAAGCCCAGGAAAGGGCGTTGCCCTGCATGTCGGTGACGGTAATCATGGTGTTGTTGAAGGAGGAGCGGATATGCACCTGACCCTTCTCTACGTTTTTCCGCTCGCGGCGGCGCTTGATCACTTTCTTGTTAGCAGCCATGTGAATTTATCCCTCCTTACTTCTTCTTGTTGGCCACGGTGCGCTTGGGACCCTTGCGGGTACGGGCGTTGGTCTTGGACCGCTGCCCGCGGACGGGGAGGCCCTTGCGATGGCGGACGCCGCGGTAGCAGCCGATCTCGGTCAGGCGCTTGATGTCCATCGCCACGTTGCGGCGCAGGTCGCCCTCCACGGTGTACTCGTGGCTGATGACCTCACGCAGCTTGGCCTCCTCTGCGTCGGTGAGGTCCTTCACGCGGGTGTCGGGGTTGATGCCCGCCTCGTCCAGGATCTTCTTCGCGCTGGTGCGGCCAATGCCGTAAATATAGGTGAGTCCAATCTCGACTCGCTTCTCCTTCGGCAGATCAATGCCGGCAATACGTGCCATACTCTATGCCCCTCCTTTAACCTTGTCTCTGCTTGTGCTTGGGGTTTTCGCAAATGACCATGACTCTGCCCTTGCGCTTGATGATCTTGCACTTCTCGCACATGGGCTTGACAGACGGTCTGACTTTCATATCGTTTAACCTCCTGTTAAGGCCTTGATGGCCCCTCGTCGGAGCAAGCTCCATATCCCTCGCTTCCGGCTGGCGCCGAAAGCTCGCTCATTCCGCTGCTCCTCCTCTCCAACCGCGAACCACTTCGTTGGGTTCGCGGTTGGGGGCGGCCTGCGGCCGCCTCCCTGCGGGGGACGGGGGATTGGCGGTCCCTTTCGGAGGCAAGGCCCCTTGAGGGAAAAGCTTGTTCCAGGCGAGGTCGTTGATAGTTTACTTGGAACGCCAGGTAATGCGGCCCCGGGTCAGGTCGTAGGGCGACATCTGAACCGTGACCTTGTCGCCGGGGAGGATGCGGATGAAGTTCATCCGCAGCTTCCCGGAGATGTGTGCCAGAATGATGTGTCCATTTCCGATATCCACGTTGAACGTGGTGTTAGGCAGGGCCTCGGTGACGACGCCCTCCAACTCGATCATGTCGTCTTTTGCCAAAGCGTCATACCTCCAGTTGATCTCGAAACGCGGCCAGCGCCCTTCTCAGTTCTCGGTCCGACAGGGCCTCGCCCTGCTTCAGCTTTTGAATGGCGGGATGGTCGAATCCATCCGTGAGCAGCCTCACGTGGGACGGGTCCTTGGCCTTGGGCCGGGCGGCGCGGCGCCGCTTGCCGTCGGCAATCAGCAGCCGCCTTTGCTCCTGGTCAATTCCCATCACGCAGAACAGCCCTCCCCTGTCCCGTCCGGCCCCGGCACGGACGATCCAGCCGGTATAGTCGGGCATCGCGCCGCTCATAGATAGGCTCCGTCCTCGGTGACGGTGGTGATCTCGGGCCCGTCCTCGGTGATCAGGATGGTGTTCTCGTAGTGGGCGGCCAGGGAGCCGTCCTCCGTCACGGTGGTCCAGCCGTCCGGGAGCACCTTCACGTGCCAGTCCCCGGCGCACACCATGGGCTCCACCGCGATGGCCATGCCCGGCTGGAGCCGGGCGCCGTGGCCGGCTGGGCCGAAATTGGGCACCTCGGGGGCCTCGTGGAGCTTTGCGCCCACGCCGTGGCCCACAAAGTCCCGGACCACGGAGTACCCGTGCTTCTCCACATACCGCTGGACGGCGTGGGAGATGTCGGACACCCGCTTGCCGGGCGCGGCCTGCTCATAGCCCTCCCAGAAGCTTTTGCGGGTCACCTCGATGAGCCGCAGGGCCTCCTCGGACACGCTCCCGCAGGGATAGGTGGCGGCGCAGTCGCCATGAAAGCCGTCCACCAGCGCGCCCACGTCGATGCTGACGATATCCCCCTCCTTGAGCACCGTGCGCCTGGAGGGGATGCCGTGGATGACCACCTGGTTCACCGAGATGCACGCGGAGCCGGAAAAGCCGCCATACCCCAGGAAGGAGGGTCTCCCCCCCTTGCCGTGGATGAACCTGCGCACCGCGTCGTCGATCTCCTTGGTGGTGACGCCGGGGCGGACCATACTGCCCGCCAGCGCCCGGGCCTGGGCGGTGATCCGTCCGGCCCTGCGCATGGCGTCCTGCTCCCGGGGGGATTTCAGCGTGATCAGCTCCATGGATCAGATACCCAGTATGTCCGCGATGGCCTGAGTGGTGGCCTCGATGGAGGGCTGGAAGCCCACCTCCTTGAGCACGCCGCGCTCGCCATAGAACTGCTTCAGGGGCTCGGTCTGACTGTGGTAGGTCTCCAGGCGGCTGAGCACCGTCTCCGGCTTGTCGTCGTCCCGGATGGTCAGCGCCCCGCCGCAGGCGTCGCACACACCCTCGGCCTTGGGAGGGGCGGCCTCCACGTGGTAGGTGGCCCCGCAGGCGGTGCAGGCCCGCCGTCCGGTCATGCGGCGCATGATCTCCTGGTCGGGGACCTCGATATCCAGCACGCAGTCGAACTGAACGCCCGCCCTCTCCAGGGCCTCGGCCTGGGGGATGGTGCGGGGCACGCCGTCCAGGATGAAGCCCTTTTGGCAGTCCGCCTCCGCCAGCCGCTCCACGATGATGCCGATGATGACCTCGTCGGGCACCAGCTGGCCCGCGTCCATGTAACGCTTGGCCTGGAGTCCCACGGGCGTGCCGTTTTTCACGGCCGCCCGCAGGATGTTGCCTGTGGAAATGGTGGGCACGCCCAGCCGCTGGCTCAGCACCGCGGCCTGGGTACCCTTACCGGCGCCGGGGGCGCCGAACATGATCAGCTTCATACCGTTCACCTCACGCTCACTCCAGGAAGCCCTTGTAGTGGCGCATCATCAGCTGGGCCTCCAGGGCCTTGACGGTCTCCAGGGCCACGCCCACCACGATGATGACAGATGTGCCGCCGATGGCCAGACTCCGGCCCGCGCTGCTGCCCAGGGCGAACATGATGTTGCCCACGATGGTGGGAAGCAGGGCCACCACGGCCAGATAGAGGGCGCCGAACATGGTGATGCGGGACACCACCTTGCTGAGGAAGTCGCTGGTGGGCTTGCCCGGGCGGAAGCCGGGGATGAACCCGCCGTTCTTCTTCAGGTTGTTGGCCACCTCCACGGGGTTGAACTGGATGGTGTTGTAGAAATAGCTGAACAGGATGATGAGCAGGAAATAGACGATGCAGTAGGGCAGGCCCCGGGTATCAAAGATATCCAGGAAGGTGTGCCAGCCGCTGCCCTCCACCTGGGCGGAGGGGATGAACATCCCGATGGTGGCGGGGATGGACGCGATGGACTGGGCGAAGATGATGGGCAGCACGCCGGACATATTCACCTTGATGGGCAGGTGGCTGGACTGGCCGCCGTACATCTTCCGGCCCACCACCCGCTTGGCGTACTGCACGGGCACGCGCCGCTCGGAGTTGTCCATGAAGACGATGAAGGCCACCAGCAGCAGCATACCGGCCACGATGAGCAGGATGAAGGCGGGGTGCAGCACGCTGTAGGTTTTGGGGTCCAGGCCGTTGACCCAGTTGGTCACGCCGCCGATCATACCGGACACCATGGCGGGGCCCCGGGCCACGATACCGGCAAACAGGATGATGGAGATGCCGTTGCCGATGCCGAACTCGGTGATCTGCTCGCCCAGCCACATCAGGAAGGCGGAGCCGGCCACGAAGGCGGCGATGATGACGAAGGCGGGCCAGATGCCGCTGACGGTGAGCAGGCTGGTGCCGTTGGAACCCACCCGGAGGAAGGTGTAGTAGCCGAAGGCCTGAATCAGGGCGATGGCCACGGTGGCGTACCGGGTGATGGAGGCCAGCTTCTTCTTGCCCTCCTCGCCGCCCTCCTTCTGGAGGCGCTCCAGGGCGGGGATGGCGATGGTCAGCAGCTGAATGATGATGGAGCTGTTGATATAGGGCTGGATGGACAGGGCAAACACCGTGGCCTGGGCGAAGGCGTCGCCGCTCATCACGTTGAGCAGGCCGAAGATGCTGGCGGACTGGGCCTGGATATAGGTGCCCAGCATCTCGGTGTCGATGAAGGGCACGGGCACCGCCGCGCCCACCCGGAAGATCAGCAGGGCAAACACGGTAAACAGCAGCTTATTGCGCAGCT
>CANDCH010000043.1 GCA_947383145.1 uncultured bacterium | reverse complement strand
TGGCCGGAGCGGACTGTTTTTTCCCCTGTCCCCGATACCCCTCCAGACGCGCCGCGATGGAGGGGCGTTCACTCGTCCCCTTCATAGCGCCGTTCTCTTTGGGTATAGAGGAGCTGATTTTTGTAACGTGCGAGTCTCGTTCCGACCGAGAACCGTTTTTTCCCTTGTTCTCCTGACGCTGGGTCACAGGGGCCTGCTGGCGGCCCTGCTCCGCTGACCGCTGGGACACCTCCCGCTGGGGTTGGGGCGGCCTCACAGGGGCCTCCTGGGGCCTGACAGCCGCTTTCTTCTGCTCCGGCGCTTTCTGCCGTTTGCCCTGCGCCCTCTCCTGGGGCGGACGCTCCTGCCGCCTGACCGGCGCCTGCTCCGGGGCCTCACGTTCCGGGGCCTGCCGCTCACGGAACACCTCATGCCCCCTCTGGAGCGGCTTGGCGGGCCTGCGCTCCGGCTCCGGGGGCAGGGTGTAGAGGATGCGCTCAAAAATGGCGTTGGCCCGATCCAGCTCCGTCACCGGCAGGATCACATCCATCAGCTTGCCGCGGTCATCCTTGTCGCAGATCACCGAGTATAACAGCTTGTGCTTTTTCGCCAGCTTCTTAAACTGCTTGTACTGCTGGGGCGTCATGGGGAACCGGCGCAGATCCCGCGTCTCCCGCAGCATCTTGCCCATGTTGACCTTGCCGGAGAGGACTTTGCGGTTACTGGCCAGCGCCATGGTCAGGGCCAGCATATTCTTCAGGGCCGAGCCGGACAGCCGCACCATCACCTCCGTACCGGAGAGCATCATGCGTACCATCTGGTCAGCGGCCTCACCGCCTCCTACGTTCATCTCGTTCCACCTCCTTGGTGTGTTCTTCGATTTTATTGATGTCATGTTCCATCTGGGGCAGCCTGTCTAAAATGTCACGGCAGAGGGCCAGCTTCTTCCGCTCCGCCCGGATCTGCCGGTTGACCTCCGCCACCTGTTCGTAAATCTCCGCCTTTTCCGCAGTGAGCCGTTCCCTGGGGATCGTACACCCCTCCAGCACAGCCACCGCCTCCATGTACCGGGCGAACTCCGCTTCCATGCCGGACAGCCCGTCCTCGTAAAGCGCCTTGGCGGGAGCCAGGGCCTCCACATCCGACAGGGCCGCATACAGCTTCCGGCGTTTCTTCTTCCGCACGTTGAGGATGGTCCGCTGCTTCATCAAGGTGGCCAGCGTTTCCTCCGTGCGGGCCAGGAGCGCCGCCGCGTCCCCCTGGGTGGCGATATCGTTTTCCCGGAGGAAGTCAAACTGCTCCCGATATTGCTCGGCTCTCATCACCTCCTGCCGGAGCTGGGGCGTCATCCGGGGCGGATAGCGCCGCTGCCCGATCTTGCCCAGGACGTAGAGGTAGTGGACGTACAACGCCATAATTCCGGTATATTTCGGATGCTTTTTATAGGGACGATATGGAGCGCGATAGATCATGGCGGGCTTGTGACCTGCTTCGATGTCCTCCAGGCCGCTCTGGATAGCGGCCCGGATGCCCTCCTCGGTGAACAGCGCGTTCTTCCGCCCAGGGTACATGAACCGATCCTGGCCCCGCAGACGGAAGCCCAGCCTATTGCCGTGGCTGATCTCCCAGCCCTTGTGTTCCATGAGCATGAAGAAGTGGCCCAGGTCGTTGGCGTCCTGGATGGCCGTCCGCAGGTCCGCCTCCAGCATGGAGCGGAAGGTGGGCTGGCCCCTGGACTGGCGGAGCCACTCGATGTAGCTGACCGCCTTGCCAGAGCTGCCCTCCATGATGACGGACAGCCCATGCTCCCGGCACAGCCGGTCCGAGGTGGCCCGGATCTGCTGGTAGTAGCTCTGGGCGTTGCTGTGGTACTTCACCCCGTTGTCGGCGTTCACGGAGTTGAAAACCAGGTGGGCGTGGATATGCTCCCTGTCCACATGGACCCCAATCACTGTCTCGTATCCCGGCAGATGCTCATTCGCAAACTCTGTGGCAATCTCCAGGGCCTGCTCCGGGGTGACCTCCCCAGGCTTGAAGGACTGGATTATGTGGTAATACTGCACCCCGTCCTCCTTGCCGTAGGCCCGCTTGGTGTCCAGCATCTGGCGGCACTCCCGGCCTGGGTCGCAGTTGAAGTGGGCAGTGAGAACGCGCTCCTGGGTCTTGTCCCCGTTGAGGACGTAGTTGATTCCAACGTCCAAGCGGCCCTTCCGGGCCAGTATTTTCGTGACAGCCATTACTTTTTTGCGATCTGATACATCAGCTCATAGACCTGATCCAGCAGGAACAGGCCCCGCTTGGCGTCCTCCGCCCTGGCGATGCCGGCGTTGACGCTGCGGGCGATCTGGTTGATGTTATTTCCGATGTGGTGGATCTCCGTCCGAAGTTCCTTGATCTCCTGGGAGGGCCGGGTGCGGACGGGCGTCCCCTCCACCAGCCGGACGAGGTAAGCCCTCCGAGAGAGGCCGCACTGCTTGGCCTGGGTCACCAGCCGCTGGTACTGCGCCGGCGTCAGTTCGATGTGAACATGATGCCTGCCGCGCTTATCTGCTCTGCTCATGCCTCCTCCTTTTTCCTTTGGGAGAGCCGCCGTCCTTCTCGGCCTGGATCTCCTGCTCAAATACCTTTTCCAAGTCAAACACATTGCCATAGGGAACACCCTTCCGGCTGTATGGCTTCATGGGCATAGGAATCTGGGCCTGCAGCTCTTTCAGCTTCTCCCAATATTGAGGCAAAAACTGATAGATGGCTTTCAGCTCTTTCCGGTTCTTGTTTTTGCAGCACCAGCAGGACACCCTGTCCAGAATGTCATACAGCCGGATACCGTTTTCCTCCCAGAAAAATCCCCGCGCATAGCAAAACGCCAGACAGTCCGCCTCTGTCATCCCTGCCTCCGCCAGTGGCGAACACTTGGGGGCCTCCAGCCTTTCCAGCCGCTCCTGCTCGTCCACGGCGATGCCCACATAGTGGATGTCCGCGTCCAGGGCCACGCTGTCCAGGGAACGGGTCTTGAGCTTGGTCCCCCAGCGGCAGGGGCCGCCGCACCAGCCGTAGCCCAGGTGGAAGCCGTTCTTCTTGGAGTTCACCGGCCTGTCCAGCATATTGTATAAAAACGGGACACCCGGCTTCACCTCGGTGAACCGGATGCCCCGCTGCTCCAGGACCGGCTTGATGCGGTCCCGGATATCGTATATGGCCTGAAATTCCATTTCCGAATTGTAAAAGATCACTTCGTCCAATCGTGTGTTTCGCTCCAGTAATAGTAAGAGCATGGCGAGGGAGTCCTTGCCAAAGCTCACTGAGGCGACACTTCGCACTCCACACTCCTTTCTACGGCTCCGCCGCCGATCTTCCGCCCGCAGGCGGCATAGGGGACAGGGGGTGTTCCCCCTGCAAGCGCGCAAAATGTACATTTGCGCTATGCTTGCGCCCTCACCGCCCAGGGGGCGGTGAGGGCCTCGGCCCCGCCAGCGGCGGGGCTTCGTTCCAAGCGGTAGATTGATTGAAAAGGGCGGGCGGAGCCCGCTCTCTTGAAGGGAAACCCATCACCGCTCCCGCTGGCTCTGGGGCTGCCGGAGCTTCAGGTCGTAGTGGTCTATCGGCACATCCCGCAGATCCAGATCCGATTTGTCCGGCACATCTGCCGCATAGCGGGCGTAGTCGTAGCCCTGACAGTCCACCAAGATGCCGCCCTGGATATTCCGGGCAGTCACCAGCAGACAGTGGTTCACACCCTTGCGGTCACAGTTCGTGATACGCTTGTGGTCCTTAAAAAAGGGCATATCCGCCCAGATATGGCTGAGAAAGTGCTGATACTGCTCGTAGGTCAGTTGGAGGATCTTGACCACCTCCACTTGAATGGGCTGGATGGTCTTATCCTCCATCAGCTCCTGGGCGTGGCTGGCTTTGAAGAAGAAACAGCCGTTGATCGTAGATTTTGGCAAAATTTTCACCTCCCGCTGGGTGTGATAGATTCACCTCGTTCTTTCAAAAAAGAGAGGCAGGGTGTCTTGTTGTCACCCTGCCATCATGTGTGGGGCCGATATGTCGGTTCCGGGCAGCGGATGACCATCTCACCCATGGGGATACACACAGGGCGGTCAAAATCTGCTGTGACAGTATTTTCCCGGATATTCATGAGGACGTATTCGCCGTTCAGCTCACATTCGGTAGAGACAGTTACACGTCCATCGGTTTCCTCCAGAACACCACGGATTTTTTTGAACATACGGAACCGCTCATCGATACTGGCATCAGAAGGGAAGTAGAGCTGCGGGCAGTACACAAATTGCCCCGGCACTTCTTTGGTGAGGAAACCGTAAGTCATCACGCTTTTCCGCTGGCGTTCCCGCGCCCGCTCAACGTGTTTGACATAACCTATCGCCGTGTCAAAACCATCCTTCATAAGAAGAATAACCATTTCTCGCTGTTCATCTGGCGTCATCGGGATCACGCCCCAGGAATCCTCGGTGAGCCCTTTGCTGGCGCGAAAACTCTCCGAGGCCCAGCGGTAGCCGCTGATCGCATAGTAAAAGCGTTTTTTGCCCATTATTCTTCGGCGCCTCCTGTCGTTTAGCAGCCCACATACTCCATTTTTCCGGCAATATCCAGATAAATTGGCAGACAGCTATCGGTCATAGCCCTTGCGGGGGCTTTTCCTGTTGATCAGCGTCCGCTGCACATCCCTGCTGTAAGAGCCGAGAAGCTGCCTGTTTTCCGGTGTGTCCAGATAGACGCCGTCCTCCACATAGGGGATGCCATACAGCAGCTTCACCCCGTCCCGTTCTGCGGCCCTCGCGGCCTCCTCGTCCGTTTCACAGCTCCAGGGAATGGCCTGATCGTCCCGTTCCACATGGAGCGCCCCGCAGATGTACGGGTCTTCGGCATCCTGGCAAATTGCGAAGACGTAGCCCTTTGATTTTTCCTGCTCCATCATGCCGCCTGGGCCAACTCCTGGGCGATCCGCTCCCTGGCGAGGCGGGCGTACTCGTCCGTGACCTCGATGCCGGTGGCGGTGTAGCCCTCCAGCACGGCGGCCAGGACGGTGGTGCCGGACCCGGCGAAGGGGTCCAGGATATGCCCACCCGGCTCGGTGATCTTCACGATGTCCCGCATGAGCTGGAGGGGCTTCTCCGTCAGGTGGATGCGGTTCTGGGGGTTGCCGTACTTGAACACCCCCGGCAGGCAGGGGACGGGGCGGTTGATGGGCATATCGCCGTTGGACCCCCAGACGATGTACTCGGCCTGCTGGCGGAAGCGGCCCTTCTGGGGGCGGGAGTTGCCCTTGTCCCAGACGGCGGTGCCGCGCCAGATCCAGCCCGCCCACTGGAGGGCGTCGGAGGCTGCGGGGAGCTGCCGCCAGTCGATAAACATACACACCGGCGCACCCGGCTTGCACAGCTTCCGGGCGTCCGCCAGCCACTCCGCCGCCCAGCGGGTCCAGGAGCGCTGGTCCTTGGCGTCCCCCATGCTGGAATACTTCTTGGCGGTGGACTTGTTCTTCTCCGCCTGGGTGCGGCCCCCGGAGGCGTAGGGCGGGTCGGTGATGACGGCGTCGAAGGTGCCGGGGGAGAAGCCCCCCAGCAGCTTCAGGGCGTCGCCCTGGATGATCTCCCACTTGGGATTATCGCTCATGTGTGTTCCTCACTTTCTTTTTGGTAGATTTTTGGGGCATAGCAGGCGGAGACAGCTCTGTCTCCACATACTCGCTGATGATGTTGAGGGCTTTGTTGTAGTCCCCGCAGGAGGTGACGCGATCCACCATTTCCTTGTTCTCGGCGTTCATGCCGGCCATCTGCAGCAGGAAGGAGGCCCGCCCCATAATGGAGAAGATATTGCCATCATGGCCCGCCAGCTCCATTTTCGGTTTCCGTGGAGCCTGTTGTTTTTGGACAAAGCCGCCCAGCCGGTTGGGGACATAGTCGGACAGCCATGTGCCGCCGAATTGCCCATGGGTCTGGATGCGCCACATGGCCAGCCTGCCCATGTCCAGCTTCACACCCTCGAAGGGGAACAGCAGGCAGGTCAGCCCACCATGCTGGAACAGGGACACGTCCTCCAGCTTGAACAGGCTGCCGTCCAGCAGGATGCCGGCTTCGGTGAGCAAGCCGTTGATGCCGTCCACCCACTCCTGGGGCGGCCCGCCGCAGCCCTGGAGGACAAGGCCCTCCTGATCCTCCATGTGCCGCAGATCGTCTGTGGTGATCTGTTTTACAGTGTTATCGCTCATTTTGAGGTTTTCTCCTTTTCGCTGCCTTATTGATTTTTATAGCGGGAATTAGGTCAGTTTACAAGGAACTACACGCAGACCGTGAAACGGGCTGCTGACAACA
>CANDCH010000042.1 GCA_947383145.1 uncultured bacterium | reverse complement strand
GGCTTGGAGGGTCATGGACGCTCAACACTGGGGTCTCGCCCAGAGAAGGGCGCGTGTGTTCCTTATCGCGGATTTTGGAGGACTCACCGCCCCGCAAATATTATTTGAGCCGGAAAGCCTGCCTGGGTATTCTGCGCCGGGCACGGGAGCGGGGCAAGCCCCTGCCGCCCCAGCTGGAGATGGCGCTGAAGGCCCAGGCGGGGCTGACCGTGTATATCACGCCGGTCCCGGACGCCGGGGCGGTGACAGCCTTTGCGGCAAATCAGAGGGATGAAGTCCGGGATCTGCACGATGTGGCTGGGGCCATATCCGCGCAACCGGGGATAAAGCAGCAAACCTTTGTGGCGGACTGCTTGAACCCCTGGGACACCCAGCAGACCCGCGTCTTTACGCCCGAGGGTACCGCACCCACCCTGGCGGGGGCCGATGGCTGCGGCGGAAGGAATCCCGGCGGGCTGGTCTTCGCCGCTGGCTTCTGTGCTGGGGCGGGGCCGTCCGCGGGAAGCATTGGCTACCACGAGGAGCTGGCCCCCACCCTGAAGGGAACCGCCAGTGGAAATATGATGCCCTCGGTTCTCTGTATGGGCAGACAAAATGGGGCCCCCGCGCAAACCCGGCGAAGCGGTTTGCGTGGGGAAAGGAGGAGCAGCGAAATGAGCGAGCCCTCGCCGTCAGGCGGGGGCGAGGGATATGGAACTTGCGACGACGCTATGATGCCATCCGTCCTCTGTTTAAATGACCAAGGCGGCAGCGTCATGGAGTGTTCGGAGGATGTCTCGGGGACATTGCGCGCTCAGGAGCATGGGCACCAGCCTCTTGTGTTTGAAAATCATGGGATCGATGCGAGATATACCGGCCCCCACAGCGTTTCCCCAACCATAACTGCCAGATTTGGATCCGGGGGAAATAACTGCCCGTTAGTGGCCCAAGAGGAGCCACAAGTGTTCTGCATCACCGGGAACGCCATCGACCGCCAGCCGGAGAACGGCGGCAACGGCCTCGGGGTGCAGGAGGACGTGGCCTACACCCTGACGGCCACCGATCATCACGCCGTCTTTGCCCGCCAGCGGTGCGACAAATTCCAGGAGGGCGGTGTGGCCTCCACCCAGAGCTCCCGCCAGCACAAAGAGGCCACCGACCTGGTGTACCAGGAAACGGTGGGGGCTCTCACCGCAGGGGACTACAAAGGCCCCAATTCCCAGTATGTCGCCCAGGACAAGCTGATCGTGGAGGTGCCCCTTTTGATCCGGCGTCTTACCCCCCGGGAATGCGAACGTTTACAGGGCTACCCCGATGATTGGACCGCCCTGCCCGGCGCGGCGGACTCGCCCAGATACCGGGCGTTGGGCAACTCAGTCGCAATCCCGTGTGTGGAATATTTGATGCACGGGATGGCGCTGGTTCTAAAAGCGGGCTAACTGTTGGTATTGCTTCGTTTTCACCAAAATCTTCGTTGCTTATGGTGAATAGATTAATGCGCGGGTTATCGGTATACTTGCCCTTACCAAGCACGGAAGGAGGATCACATAATGGCAGAGAACCAAAAAAATCTGTGCGCTATGATCCCCGCAGAGCTCCACAGCCGGGTGCGGGCGGCACAGGAGCAGGCCGGGCTGACGCTGAGTGCGTACATCACCGAACTGCTTACCAATTATTATGAAGGAGGGGCTGAGAAAATGGAAAAAGGGATGCGTACCATGGCCTTTCAGATGCCGGACGCGATGTTCACCCGGCTGAAGCGCCACCTGGAACGGGAAAGTGAGCGCACCGGCAAGAAAGTGAGCCAGAAGGAGTTCGTGCTGGGCCTGATCCAGCGGGCGCTGGACGAGGCGGAGCGGGAGGGGGCGGCGGGCCATGGCGCTGACCTGGGATAACAAGAGCAAAAAGGATCACTTCGGGAAGGTGGTCAGCGAGAGCTACCGGGCCGAAGTCCCCCACTGGGGCGAGGCCAGCGTCCACACCCACATCCACCACCCCGGCGAGGTATTCCTGGAGTGTCCGGCCCTGGGCATTGAGATGCACCCCCTGGGCCGGGTGGAACCGCTGGACGCGCTGAACCCCGCCGAGAGGGTGCTGATGCGGACGCTGAAGGAGCACGCGGTATGGTGCCTGGACGCCATGGCCGCCATCGGCGGCGCAGAGGGATAGCGGCTGGACAAAGAATCAGGCAGGGATGGCCACAGCTGAAAGGCTGCGGCCATTCATCCTGCTTTCCGCTTTTTTTGATACAGGGCGGTGATCCGTGCCAGCGCCTGATCAAAAGCAAGGAAGGTGACATTGCCCAGCGCCAGCAGCCCGAGTACCATGGCTGTGGAATACCCGGCAAACTCCTCCACCACCGCCTCCAGGCGGAACAGGTGCAGGATGAGGGTGTACATCACCGCCATGGCCGCGCTGAACAGCCCGCACTTGACCAGCCAGCCCACAGCCTTTGGAATGCTGTCCAGGTGTGGCCGAAGGGCGGGATACCAGCCCAGAAACGTATAGAGGAGGGCGATCTCCTTATCCGGCCCCAGCAACAAGGCCAGGATGGACGCCGCCCCATAGAGGATCAATGCCGTCCCCGGCCCGTATTCGCAGACCGCTGGGATCAGGCACAGCATCGCCAGGATGGGGCAGGCGAAGGTGGCCAGCGGGATCATCCCGCCCAGGCACAGGATCACCACCGTGAGCGCGGCCATCATGCCGCACAGGGCGGCTTTACGGCTTTGACGGCGGGATTGGTCACGCGGCTCCATCGGTGGGTCAGCCCTTCCGGGGCGGCTTTACGTTCACATCCGGGGGTACCGGCCCCTCAATAGCCCCATGCGCCGCCTCAAAACCTTTGATATTTTCCCGGATCAGCACCAGGACGTGGCTGTTGATGGAGCGGCCCTCATAGTCCGCCACATACCCCAACTTTTCCAGCATCTCCTCTTCGATCCGAATGGAAACACTCTTGACTGCCATAGGATCACCCCGCACAGATATATTGTGCGTTTATTTTATATCCATACTGTGGTATAATTCCTTGAATGGATATGCTGTATAGCTACAAAATGAAAGCGGGGATCATAATGAAGGTTGCTGTCATTGGCTCAAGGGGGCTGCAAGTAGATCATCTGGAAAACTACCTCCCGGAGGGCGCCACCGAGATCGTGTCGGGCGGGGCGCGGGGAATCGACACCTGCGCCAAAAACTACGCCCTGGTCCACGGGCTGAAGCTCACCGAGTTTCTGCCGGAGTACGGTAAGTACGGCAGGGGCGCACCCCTGCGCCGCAACATCACCATCATTGAGTACGCGGACACCGTCCTGGCCTTCTGGGACGGGAAATCCAGAGGGACAAAATATGTGATCGACAACTGCAAAAAACGAAATATCCCCGTGGCGGTGTACCAACCCGCCGCGGGATCGGAGGGAGATCAATTCCAATGTACATCTATCCCAACAACCTGAAAGCGAAGCCCACCCTGTGGCTGTGGGCGCTGCGGGACGTGGCGGTGATCGGCGTGGGCTTCATCCTGTCAGTTTTGGCCCTGGCCCAGCTTGGGCTGGTGCCGCCGCTGATTGCCACGGTGCTGTACGCCTTCCTCAGCATCCGGCTGGAGGACGCCAGCATCCTGGACTTCCTGCGCTACGCCATGTGCTTCCTGTTTTTGAAACAGCAGTATTTTGAATGGAGGGCAGGCAATGACTGATTTAGAGCTGAAACAGTGGATCGCCGTCACAGAAAACAGCCGGTACCAATGGACACAGGACGAGATCACCCGGCTGAATGGCCGGGGCGCGCTCTACTATTTGGGCGGCGAGGACGGCGTCTACATCCGAATCCAGCCGGATGGGGAGCTCTCCGTGGGCGCCTACGAAGGGGCGTTCCCCCACATTGGGGAAGCGTGCTTTACCCGGAAAGCGGCGTTCGCCTGCGGTACCTTTGACAAGGCGCTGCAAAAAGCCATAGAGCTGGGGGGCCGTCAGTTTTTACGGGATATGTTCTCCGGCAGGCCCGACCAGGTGCTGGTCGAAAGCCCCGCGCCCCCTGATATGGGGATGCGGATGATATAATGGGAGGCGATATCAACTTGAACCGAAAACAGAAGAAGGAGCTGCGGGAGCGCCAGTCCACCCGCCAGCTCATGGGGATCACCCAGCTCACCGACCACGGCGTGAAAACCGCCAAGGGGGAGCTGGTCTTTTTTATGCTCCGGCCCGATAACCTGTCTGTCCTGTCCCCGGAAGGGGTGCGGGGCCGGGTCACCGCCCTGACCAACCTGCTCCGGGCCACTCCCGCGGTGCGCCTGCTGGCCCTTGACTCCCGGGAGTCCTTCCAGGCCAACCAGGACTTCTACCGCAGGCGGCTGGAGGAGGAGCAGCTCCCCGCCATCCGAGAACTGCTGCGGCGGGACGCCGCCCACCTGGATGACATCCAGGCGTCCACCGCCTCGGCCCGGGAGTTCGCGCTGGTATACCCGATTGAGAAGGAGAGCGCCGCAGACCCCCGGCAGGCGGAGAAAAGCCTCCGGGACGGGGGCTTCCATGTCCGGCTGGCAAATGGGCAGGACATCAAGCGGATCCTGGCGGTGTACTACCAGCGTGACATGGCGACTGAGACGTTCCCCGATTTTGACGGAGAGGAGGCGGTGCGCCATGGCTAAAAAAGTGCAGAAGAAGAAACCCGTGTCCAAACCCGCCGCCCCGCCCATGCCCAAGGACTTTCTGGACATGATCGCCCCCTCGGCGGTGAAGTTCAACACGGACTGCTCCATCATCGGCGGGGCGTACCACACCTTCCTGTCCCTGCGGGGGTATGCCGCCTCCACCGAGGAGCTGGCTCTGCTCAGCCGCCTGGGGGCCAAGGACGGGGTGAACCTCTCCCTCTACGCCCGGCAGGTCACCGCCGCCGAGGAGAAGCAGATCATCCAGAACGCCAGCAACAAAAACCGCCTGACCCGATCCAACACCAGCGACCTCCAGCAGTCCGTGGCGGCGGAGAGCGACCTCCAGGACGTGGCCGCCCTGGTCACCCAGATGCACCGCAGCCGGGAGCCGCTGATCCACTGCGCGGTGTTCATCGACATCAGCGCCCCGGATATGGCGAAGCTGTCCACCCTGAAGGACTTTGTCACCGCCGAGCTGGCCCGCTCCAAGATAACCCCCGACCCCCTGCTGCTGCGCCAGCGGGAGGGCTTCCAGGCCGCCAACCCCGCAGGTTTCAACGCCTTCGGCTCCCAGTTTGAACGGGTGCTGCCCGCCGGGTCGGTGGCCAACCTGTACTTCTTCAACTACTCCGGCAAGACCGATCCCCTGGGCTTCTACGTGGGCCGGGACCGCTACGGCTCCAACGTCATCGTGGATCTGGACCGCCGCGCCGAGGACAAGACCACCGCCAGCGTCCTGATCCTGGGCAATTCCGGCCAGGGCAAGAGCTACCTGCTGAAGCTGCTGCTCTGCAACATTCTGGAGAGCGGCAAGTCCGCCATCTGCCTGGATCCCGAGCATGAGCTGATCGACCTGTGCGACAACCTGGGCGGGTGCTTCGTGGACTTGATGGACGGGCGGTACCGTATCAACCCGCTGGAGCCCAAGGCGTGGAGCGTGGATAACGAAGATGACGACCAGGCCCCCGAGACGTTCCGCCAGCGGACGCTCCTGAGCCAGCACATCAGCTTCCTCAAGGATTTTTTCCGCTCCTACAAGGATTTTTCCGACGCCCACATCGACACCATCGAGCTGATGCTGGGGCGGCTCTACGCCAAATGGGGCATGGATGACTCCACCGACTTCGCCGCCCTGTCCCCCGGCCAGTTCCCCATCCTCTCCGACCTCTATGACGTGATCGAGGAAGCGTATGAGCATTATGGGGACGAGGCCAGCCCCCTCTACCCGAGGGAGCTGCTGCGGGAGATCCTGCTGGGCCTCCACTCCCTGTGCCGGGGGGCGGAGAGCAAGTTCTTCAACGGCCACACCAACATCACCTCCAACCGCTTCCTGGTGTTCGGGGTGAAGGGCTTATTGCAGGCGAGTAAAAATGTGAAGGACGCCATGCTGTTCAACGTCCTGTCCTTCCTCAGCGACAGGCTCCTCACCGCTGGCAACACCGTGGCCACCCTGGACGAGCTGTATATCTGGCTGTCCAACGTCACCACCATCGAGTACATCCGAAACACCCTGAAGCGGGTGCGGAAGAAGGAGTCCGCGCTGATCCTGGCCTCGCAGAATCTGGAGGACTTTGACGTGGACGGCATCCGGGAGCTCACCCGGCCCCTGTTCGCCATCCCCACCCACCAGTTCCTGTTTAACGCGGGCAGCGTGGACAGGAAGTTCTACATGGACAATCTCCAGCTGGAGGGTTCCGAGTATGAGCTGATCCGCTACCCCCAGCGTGGGGTGT
>CANDCH010000041.1 GCA_947383145.1 uncultured bacterium | reverse complement strand
CCGGCGGATATGCCCACCAAGCAGGCCGCCGCCGCCGTGGGCCAGTGCGAGCTGATGTACACCTACGACAAGCTGTTCGGCGCGTACAACCACACGGTGGCCCAGCTGCTGCTCACGGCGGAGGACGTGAATTTCCCCCGGCGGCGGCAGAACTTTGTCAACGCCATGGAGCGTCTGCTGGCCCTCAACGCCCTGCCCATCGTCAACGAGAACGACGCGGTGGCCACCGACGAGGTGGGGGTGTCCACCACCATCGGGGAGAACGACACCCTGTCCGCCATTGTGGCGGAGTGCGTGGGGGCGGACCTGCTGGTGCTGCTCAGCGACATCGACGGGCTGTATACCGCCGACCCACGGAAGGACCCCGCCGCCGCCCTCATCCCGGAGGTCCGGGCCATCACCCCCGAGCTGAAGGCGCTGGCGGGGGACCCCGGCTCCGCCCTGGGCACCGGCGGCATGGCCACCAAGCTGAGGGCGGCGGAGATCGCCATGGCCTGCGGCTGCGACATGGTCATCGCCAACGGCCAGCGGCCGGAGCTGCTCTACGACATCGCGGCGGGGAGGCACACCGGCACCCGCTTTATGGGAAGGAGAGCTGAAACATGACGACCCTGGAAATTTTACGGCGGGCGAACAACGCCAAGACCGCTGTGGCCCTGGCTGGCTCCGACGTGAAGAACAAGGCGCTGTATGCCATGGCGGAGGCGATGGAGAAGCGCGCCCCCGCCATCCTGGAGGCCAACGCCCTGGACCTGGAGGGCGCCCGGGGCGCGGTGTCCGAGGTGATGCTGGACCGGCTGGCCCTGGACGGGAGCCGGATCAGGGGCATGGCCGACGGGGTGCGGGAGGTGGCGGCGCTGCCCGACCCGGTGGGGGTGGTGCTGCGCCGGGAGACGCGGCCCAACGGCCTGATGATCGAGAAAACCGCCGTGCCCATGGGGGTGATCGCCATCATCTACGAGAGCCGCCCCAACGTCACCTCCGACGCGGCGGCGCTGGCCCTCAAGGCGGGGTCCGCCTGCGTGCTGCGCTGCGGCAAGGAAGCCCACCGCTCCGCCGCCGCCGTTGTGGACGCCCTGCGGGAGGGCCTGTCCGCCGCCGGACTGCCCCAGGACGCCCTGGGGCTGGTGGAGGACGCCACCCGTCAGTCCGCCCGCGAGCTGATGACGGCCTCCGGCCTGGTGGACCTGTTGATCCCCAGGGGGGGCGCGGGGCTCATCCGGGCCTGCGTGGAAAACGCCACGGTGCCCGTCATTGAGACGGGCACCGGCATCTGCCACATCTATGTGGATAAGGACGCGGATCTGGATATGGCGCTGGACATTGTGGACAACGCCAAGTGCTCCCGGCCCAGCGTGTGCAACGCCGCCGAGGTGTGCCTGGTGCACCGGGACATCGCCGGGGCCTTCCTGCCCCGCTTGAAGGAGCGGCTGGTGGACGCCCGCGCCGCCCGGGACCTGCCCCCGGTGGAGCTGCGGCTGGATCAGGGGGCGGCGTCTGTCACCGGCGGCGTCCCCGCCGGGCCGGACGACTTCGACACCGAATTTTTGGACTATATTTTGGCCGTCAAGGTGGTGGACGGCGTGGACGGGGCCTGCGCCCACATCGCCGCCCACTCCACCGGCCACTCCGAGGCCATCGTCACCGAAAACGCCGCTGCCGCCCGCCGGTTCACCGCCCTGGTGGACTCCGCCGCGGTCTACTGGAACGCCTCCACCCGGTTCACCGACGGCGGTGTGTTCGGCCTGGGCTGCGAGATGGGCATCTCCACCCAGCGGCTCCACGCCCGGGGGCCCATGGGGCTGTCGGAGCTGTGCACCTACAAATACGTGATCCGGGGCACGGGGCAGGTGAGGTAGCTTTACGGTTCCGTCACACCGGGATGCGCAGGAAGGTGCGCACCGCTCCGCTCAGGTCGGCGAACAGGGCCGCCTCCGGCGGAAAAAAGGTGAACCACACGATGAGCGCCCCCAGCAGGGCGGCCAGAAAGGCCGCCGCCCGGTCCGTCCCCGGCCATTCGCACAGGGGCCACAGCAGCCTGGGGAGGAGGAAGCCCACCGTCAGCAGGGCGAAATACAGGGCCAGATCCACGTACAGGCTCTCCCCACGCAGGACGATGTGGTAGAGGTACCCCGCCGCCAGCATGGCGGCGCAGGTGAACACCGCGCTGAGCAGCCACGGCGCGCGGCCCATCCCCGATCCGCCCCGGCCCAGCAGCAGCGCCGCCCCCAGCAGAGGAAAATAGAGAAGCTTGAGGTGTTCCCAAACGCTCTCCCGGACTGGGGAGACCAGCGCCAGCGCCGGGTTGGGCAGCCAGCTGTACAGAAAGTGGAGCAGCGCCCCCAGCCCGGCGGCCGCCAGATAGGCAAAGAACAGCTTTTTGGTTGATTTTTCCATATCCGCACCCTCCGTTTCATTACAAGGTATGACGGAGACGGGGCAGACTATGTTTGAATCGATCCGCTTTTTTTCGCGCGTTTTGTCGAATCCTGTCCAAATTCAGCCAAACGCCCGAAAACCTTCCAGCATAGTTGGGGAAAGGCCCGGAGGCGCGGCGTCTCCGCCGGGAGGCCTGTCAAACCCGCCTGACTTTCCCACGATGAGAGTCCGTCCGCTCCGCCATATTAAGAGGGCGGGCGTTCGGGAGCCTGCGGAACGCCGTTCCGCCGCCGCCCGGACCTCCGTCAGTTTGAAAAAGGCGGTGAATGGATTTGAATGAAGAAGCGAGACCATATATGGGGGCGGCGGTCCTGCGGGGCTTGGGACTGCTGCTGGCGGCGGTGCTGACGCTGTGGCCCGCCACGGCCACGGCCTGGGCCAGCGCGCCCACGGTGGTGCCGGTGGGCAAGGCGGTGGGCATCAAGCTGTTTTCCGACGGCGTGGTGGTGGTGGGCACCTCCGACATCGCCACCGAGGGCGGCAATGTGAACCCGGCCAAGGCCTGCGGACTCAGGGAAGGGGACATCATCACCCACATCAACTCCACCGAGGTGGACACCATTGAAGAGGTGTCCGCCCTGCTCCAGGAGCTGGAGGGGGAGTCCATGAGCATCCGGGCCATCCGGGACGACAAGCAGGTACAGCTCACCGCCACGGCGGCGCTGTGCTCCGCCGACGGGGCCTATAAGCTGGGGGCCTGGATTCGGGACTCCATGGCGGGCATCGGCACGGTGACCTTCTACTGCCCGGACACCGGGGCCTTCGGGGCGCTGGGCCACGGCATCAACGATGTGGACACCGCCCTGCTCATGCCTCTGGAGAGCGGTTCCATCCTGCCCGCCACGGTGTCTGGAGTGGAAAAGGGCAAGGCCGGCGACCCCGGCCAGCTCCAGGGGGTGTTTGACACCAGCTCCACTCTGGGCCTGCTCCACGCCAACACCAGCGGCGGCGTGTTCGGCGTCCTGGCGGACGGCGGCTGGGCGGAGGGCGTCCCGGTGGAGGTGGCCCGGCGGGACCAGGTGGAGGCCGGACAGGCCGTCATCCTCTGCAATATCTCCGGGGACCGGGTGGAGGAGTACGGCGTTGAGATCGCCAAGGTGTTCCCGGAGAGCGCGGACGACTGCCGGGACTACCTGATCCGCGTCACCGACCGGCGCCTGTTGGACGCCACCGGCGGCATCGTCCAGGGGATGAGCGGCAGCCCCATCCTCCAGAACGGACGGATTGTGGGGGCCGTCACCCATGTCATGGTGGACGATCCCACCAGCGGGTACGGCATCTATGTGGGCCGGATGCTCCAGCAATGTGATAACTAATGGTAATTTATGATTTTTTGATTGCAAAACTGGGGTGAAGCGTTGTTTCGACAGCAAATGTCGAAGAAAACTTTGCTAAAAAGTGGAAAACCTTCTTGCCATCTGGGGGAATCTGTGGTATTTTAAGGGTACACCAAAATTTGGTAAAAACAGAACGTAAAACCTCAGGTCATGGACCGGAAAGGAACAGGAGCATGAGCGATAGGAAGAAGATCGTGCTGGCGGACGCCTCGGAGGAATTCCGCGAGCTGCTGGCGGATATGATCCAAAAGGAAGAGGATCTGACGGTGTGCGCCCAGACGGGCAGCGGGGAGGAGCTTCTGGACCTCATCAGCCGCCACCGGCCGGACGTGGTGATCATGGACCTGATGCTGGCGGAGATGGACGGGCTGGAGGTGCTGGATGAGCTGGGGGAGAACCACACCCGGGTGCTGGTGCTGTCCGCCTTCAGCAGCCCCGCCCTGGCGGAGCAGATTTCCCGGCGGGGCGGCAGCTACTGCATGCTCAAGCCCTGCCGCGCCCAGTCGGTGATTGAGCGGGCCCGGCTGCTCACCCAGGCGGTGGAGCCGGAGGAGCCCCAGCCGGAGGACGCCGCCCGGGACCTGGAGCGCCAGGTCACCGCCATCATCCATGAGATCGGCGTGCCCGCCCACATCAAGGGCTATCAGTACCTGCGGGAGGCCATCGGGCTGGCGGTGGCGGACATGGAGATCATCAACGCCGTGACCAAGGTATTGTACCCGGCGGTGGCCAAGAAATTCGGCACCACCGCCAGCCGGGTGGAGCGGGCCATCCGCCACGCCATCGAGGTGGCCTGGGACCGGGGCGACCTGGAGACCCTCCAGAAATATTTCGGCTACACCGTGTCCAACGCAAAGGGCAAGCCCACCAACAGCGAGTTTATCGCCATGATCGCGGACCGGATCTCCCTGGACGGGGACCCCCAGACGGCGCGGGCCGCCAAACGGGCAGTCTGAACCAAAAAAGAGCGCCGTGCCGGCAGGCACGGCGCTCAAACTGTCGATAAGGTGCGCATCTTACCGGCATCGGGAAGGAAGATAGTGTGAAAGAAACCCAGGAGGGGTGTCTTTCACGTTCAATCAGTGGATTTTTTGAACGCTTTTGTTCAAAAAATAGCAGTCAGCTTGTCGAAAAGAATTTTCGGCAAGCTGAGCGCCGTGCCGGCAGGCACGGCGCTCGCGTTCGTTCAGGGCCTGTAGCCGTAATCCAGCCGCTCCACCGTCCAATCCCGGATGACTTCGGCGTAGCGGGCGCACTCCTCCCGGCACACCGCTGCGTCCAGGTTGCGGTAGTTGCCGCACTCCTCGGCGCTCCTGCCGGGAATCTCCCGGTCCCAGGCGGCGGCCTGACGGAATACCCGCTTCAGCAGCTCCACGATGTCCGCCAGGGGCAGCCTGCTCTCGTCGAAGAGGGCGTAAAACCCGGTCTGGCAGCCCATGGGGCCGAAGTAGATCACCGCGTCTTTCTCCGGCCCGCTGCGCAGCAGGGTGGCGGCCACGTGCTCCACCGAGTGGAGTGCGGCGTTGCTGAGCAGGTCCCCGGTGTTGGGGCGGCGGAAGCGCAGGTCGATGGTGACGATGTTCCCGTCCCGCCGGGACAGGTACATCCCCGGCAGGAGCCGGGTGTGGTCGATGGTAAAGCTGGCAATTCGTTCCAGTTCCATAATGGCTGCACACTCCTTGTCATAAATACATGGCCTTGGCCAGGCCCTGGCTGAGCCGTTCCACGGCGGCGGGCAGGTTGGCCTGATACTCCTCATACTGGGAGGGGTGGAACAGGTGGTCGGACACCACCTTCAGCGCCCGGAAGGGCACCCGGCTCCGGGCGCACACCTGGGCGATGGCCCCAGCCTCCATGTCGCACACCAGGGCGTTGAAGCGGTCGCGGATAAGGGCGGCCCGGTCCAGGTCCCGGCCGAACCAGTCGCCGCTGGCGGCGACGCCGGACACGGCGTTCAGCCCCGCGTCGGTGAGCGCCCCCAGGGTGTCCTGCCAGAAGCTGCACGGCAGCTCCACCTGGTCCAGCACGGGGACCAGGCCGGGGGGGTCGCCGAAGGTGTCGATGTCGTGCTGGACGCAGGCGGCGACGGCCACCAGCGTTCCGGCGGGCAGGCCGGTGAAGCACCCCGCCACCCCGGCGTTCCACAGCTCGGAGACGCGCGCGTGGTCAATGAGGTATTGTGCGGCCAGGGCGGCGTTTACCTTGCCCACGCCGCACACGCATACCAGGAGATTTTGGGACAGCCGGCGCAGGTCCAGCCGCGGGGCGTTGGGCAGGGCCTGCCCCCCCGCGAAGGGCGGCCCCACCTCCTTGCCCATGGCGTATAGGACGGCCCGCATGGCTCAATGCCGGGCCGCCAGCAGGGCGGCGCGCACGTCCCACAGCTTCTGGGACAGGTCCACATAGTAGTTGTGGGGGTACTCGAAGCGCTTCACCTCGTCCCACAGGCTGTCCACCTCCCGCTGGCAGTGGGCCCGGGATTGCTGGATGGTGGGAATCTGGTACACCAGCTCCCCGCCCCGGAAGATGGGGGCCAGCAGGGGCCGCACGGTGAAGTCGGAGACGGTTTTGCGCTTCCACGTGGCCTCCGGGTCGAACAGCTCCAAGGGCTGGGTGAAGTCGGGCCGCTCGTCGTGAACGCAGATATAGTCGGCCATTGCCTTGCCGGTGGCGTTCTCAAACAGGCGGTACACTTTTTTGAAGTGGGGGAGGGTGACTTTGGCGGCGTTTTCGCTGATTTTGATCTTGGGGGTGACGGTTCCGTCCGCCTCCTCGACGGCGGCCAGCTTGTACACGCCGCCGAACACCGGCTCGCTTTTGGAGGTGATGAGCCGCTCGCCCACGCCGAAGGCGTCGATCCGGGCGCCCTGGGTGAGCAGGTCCCGGATGATGTACTCGTCCAGGGAGTTGGAGGCCACAATCTTGATGCCGGGGAGTCCGGCGTTGTCCAGCATCTTCCGTGCCTGCTTGGAGAGGTAGGTCAGGTCGCCGGAGTCAATACGGATGCCGCCGGTGGTGATGCCCAGCTCCTGAAACACCCGGATGGCGTTGGGCACGCCGGAGTGGAGCACGTTGTAGGTGTCCACCAGCAGGGTGGCGGCGTGGGGATAGACCTGGCAGTAGGTTTTGAAGGCGGTGTACTCGTCGGGGAACATCTGCACCCAGGAGTGGGCCATGGTGCCGGTGGCGGGGGTGGCGTACAGCGCGTCCGCCATGGCGCAGGCGGTGCCGCTGGCCCCGGCGATGTAGCTGGCCCGGGCGCCCAGCACCGCGCCGTCGGCCCCCTGGGCGCGGCGGGAGCCGAACTCGGACACCGGGCGGCCCCCGGCGGCCCGGACGATGCGGTTGGACTTGGTGGCGATGAGGGACTGGTGGTTCAGGGCCAGCAGGATATAGGTCTCCACGAACTGGGCCTGAATGGCGGGGGCCCGGACGGTGAGGATGGGCTCCCGGGGGAAGATGGGCGTGCCCTCCGGGACGGCCCAGATGTCGCCGGTAAAGCGGAAATTGCGTAAGTAGTCCAGAAATTCCGGGGCAAAGCAGTTCTTGCCCCGGAGGTACTCGATATCCTCCTCGTCGAAATGGAGGTGCTGGATGTAGTCGATGACCTGCTCCAGCCCTGCCGCGATGGCGAAGCCGCCGCCGTCGGGGACGCTGCGGAAGAACACGTCGAAGTAGCATACGCGCTGGGCCATGCCGGTCTGGAAATAGCCGTTGCCCATGGTGAGCTCATAGAAGTCGGTGAGCATGGTATAGTTGACGTCGCGCTTCATGTGGAGAACCCCTCCCTGTCGTTTGTGGATATTATTATAAGCTGTCTTGACAGTAAAAGCAAGCACAAAAGCGCGGAGCCGTCGTGAGCAGCGCGGATGGACCGGAGCGAGGACAA
>CANDCH010000040.1 GCA_947383145.1 uncultured bacterium | reverse complement strand
GCCGAGCCTTGTCCGTTACTGTTCCCTGTATCTCATCGGGGGTCGAGCTGAGAATACGATGAGTAACTACGAGAAAATGAACCAATTAAGGGGAATTTCACGGATGAATTACGACAATAACAGGCAGAATGCCCATAACGAGATCGATCACATATTCAAAGACCTTTTCCCCAACCGGAATATGGCGGAGCGCCCCGAACAGGTTGCGCTCTGCCACCGGATGCTGGAGGCCATGCTGGAGGGCGGTATTGCCCTCTGTGACGCCGGCACAGGAATCGGCAAGACCTACGCCTACCTGGTGGCCGGGACGGTGTACAGCCGTTTCCGGGCCGCCTGCGGGCTGGTACCGAAGCCTATCCTCGTCTCCACCTCCAGCATCGCCCTCCAGACCGCCGCGCGGGATGAATACCTCCCCCTGCTGTCCGGGCTGCTGATGGAGGACGGCATGATCACCCAGCCCCTCCGGGCGGTGATCCGCAAGGGGAAGTCCCATTATGTCTGCGATGAACGGCTGGAGCGGCGGCTGGGCCAACTGGATCTCCAGAAGAAGAACTGGAAAGCTGGCGCGGCCCTGCTCACCCTGCGGGGACAGCTTGACATGGACGAGGCCGCCCATCTCAGCGGTTATGACCGGGAGCGCGTCTGCGTCCCCCCGGATCTGCGACTGCGGACTCGTCGCCGCAAACTCCATATCTCTCGCTTCTGCCTCACAGCAAAAGCTCGCTCATTCCGTTGCAGCTCCTCTCCCCACAAAGTCATGCGACTTTGCGGGGACCCCAAAATGCTGCCGGTATCGCGCCTTTTTGGAGGATTGTGATTCCGGGCGGTATCTCTTCCAGATCTGCAACCACAACCTGTTGCTGGCCGATGCCATCCACCGGGGCAGCGGGCGAAAGCCCATCCTGCCAAATGCCTGTGCCCTCATCGTGGACGAGGCCCACAAGCTGCCGGAGACAGCCCGCCAGATGTTCGGGGTGACCCTGGCAGCGGAGGACATCCGCACCCTCACCCACAGCCTGCGTGGAGAACGCTTCCTGCTGGCGGCGGAAGTGCTGACCGACAGCGCCAAATCCCTGTTGAGGAAACTGGACCGTCCACCGGAGGGTAAGCCCTTCGACCACTACACCAAATCGCTGGCCGCGCCGGAGCGGAGCCTGACGGTGATCAGCAGGCAGCTCCATGGCCTGCTGACGCCCGCTACCCGCAGGCGGCTGAAGAATGTCTCCTCCAGCGTGTCCCTGTTCCACCAGGGACACCCGGATATGGTCTTCTACACCGAGGAGGACGCCCACGGCGGTACCATGCTATGCGCCACCATTGCCGATCTGACCGCCCAGCTCCGCCAGACACTCTGGCGGCAGGAACGGCCCGTTGTCCTCACCTCCGCCACCTTGGCCGTGGGCGAGGACTTCCGGCGCTTCAAAGAGGAAACGGGCCTGCTGACCGACAGCCGTGTCACGGAGTCTGTCACCCCCTCGCCCTTCGACTACAAGCAGAACTGTCTGCTGTACTTACCCAAGTTTCCACCCAGGCAAAAGGCCATAGCCTACTATGACGAGCTGGCAAAGGAAATCGCCGCCCTACTGGACGCGGCCCAGGGCCATGCCCTGGCGCTGTTTACATCCTACGCCGCCATGTCGGCGGTAAAGGAGCGCCTGCCAGTCCACGGCCTGCGCTACCCTCTGTTCACCATGGGCCGCAGCGCCATCCATACCACGGAGCAGTTCAAGGCCAGCCCCGGCAGTGTGCTGCTGGCGGCGGGGGCCGCCTGGGAGGGCTTCGACTTTCCCGGCGACTGCGTGTCCCTGCTGATCATCCCCCGTTTGCCCTTCGCCGTCCCGGACGCTCTGAAAGAAAAAGAGCGGGAGAATCACACCACCCTCCGGCTGTTCATCCGGGCGGTGGTGGTGCCGGAGATGCAGATCAAGCTGAAGCAGGGCTTCGGGCGGGCCATCCGCACCGAGACCGACACCTGCGTGGTGGCCATCCTGGATGAACGGGCCGCCCAGGGAAAGCGCTACAGCAAGGACGTGCTGGCCGCCCTGCCGGAGATGCCAGTCACCGGCAGCCTGGAGGACGTGGCACGGTTTATCCGTAGCGTGAAAGGGCCGGACTATTTCCGGGAGGCATCCGCATGATTGACACAAAGAGCGAACTGCGGTATATCCTTCTGACCCGCCTGCTGGAAAAGGCAGCCGCTGCTGGCCTGCTGACCCTGGAGGAGCTGTACGCCGCCAAGCGGCTGGCGTGGGACAAATACCGCCCCCAGACTGTGTGGGAATAGTGATAGCTATTCCCGCCAAGGTGTGGTAGTGTTGTCGGTACCCAAAAGAAGGAGGCCGCAGCATGGAATACCCGTTTTACCTGGAACAGAAATTTTTCGATGCCGGACGCCTGGAGACACGCACCCTGACCGCCCAGGAGGCGGAAGCCCTCAACTACGAGGACGGGTACAAGGCCCACGGCGAGGGCTACACCCTATATGTGGACGGTTACAACAGCCTGGAGGCCATCCAGAGCTATCTGGACGAGTGGGAGGCCACGAAACGGGCCTATGCGGAGCAGTGAGCCGGAAGGGAGTGTGCGCCAGATGAGCAAAAACGTCACCATCATCCCGCCCAGCGAGGGCAGGCCCGCTATTCTGCGGGTGGCGGCATACTGCCGGGTCAGCACAGACTCCGATGATCAGGCCACATCCTACGCCTCCCAGATCCGCAATTATACCGAGCTGATCAGCCAGCATGAGGGTTGGGATCTGGTGGACATTTACGCCGATGAAGCGGTGAGCGGCACGAAAACGGACAAGCGGGAGGACTTCAACCGCATGATAGCCGACTGCCGGAAGGGCAGGATCGACCGGGTGCTGGTGAAGTCCATCTCCCGCTTTGCCCGAAATACCAAGGACTGTCTCGCCGCCCTGCGGGAGCTGATGCGGCTGGGCGTGACCGTCCAGTTTGAAAAAGAGAATATCGACACCGGAACGCTCACCACAGAATTGATGGTGAGCGTTTCCGGTTCCCTGGCCCAGCAGGAGTCCGTATCCATCTCCCAAAATATCCACCAGAGCTATCGCCGGAGGATGGAGCGGGGCGAGTTCATCACCACGAAAGCCCCCTACGGCTACCGGCTGATAAACCGGAGAGACCTGGAGATCGTGCCGGAGGAGGCGGAGATCATCCGCTGGGTGTTTGACGCCTATCTCGGCGGACAGAGCGCCAAGGATATCGCAAACGAGCTGATCCGCCGGGGTGTCCGGGACCGGAAAGGCAACGTCCACTGGACCACCAGGGAGATCTACTACTGGCTGTCCAATGAGAAATATGTAGGCGATACCCTCTGCCAGAAAACCTACAAGACCGGCTTCCCCTTCGTCCAGAAGATCAACCGGGGCGAGGTGGACCAATTCTATGTGGAGGGGACCCACCCGGCCATCGTCAGCCAGGAGGTGTATGACAAGGCCCAGACCCTGCGGCAGATGAAGAAGAAACAGTCCAAAGGCCCGGACGCGGTCTACCCGCTGTCCCGGAAAATGCGCTGCGGGATCTGCGGCTTCACCATCTACCGGAGGGTGACCCGGAGAGGCACTGGCGCCTGGAGCTGCGGACGGCATCTGAGAAGCGCCGCCAACTGCCCCACAGGCCCTATCCCGGAGGAGGATATCTACGCCGCCTTCCTGCGGATGTACAACAAGCTGCGCCTCCATGACGGCATCATCCTGCGGCCTGCCCTGGGCCAGATGGAGGCCCTGGAGACCGCCGTCCAGCGGGACAACCCCGCCATGCTGGAGGTGAACCGGGCCATCGCCCAGGCCACCGAGCGCGGCTATAAGATCAGCAAGCTCCGCACCAACGGCCTGCTGGATGCGGACGCCTGCGCCGCTCAGATGGCCGCCAACACCGCCCAACTGACCCAGCTCCGGGCCAAGCGCCGGAGACTGCTGAAGAATGATGACATTGGCGAGGCGGCGGAGGCCCTGCGTCAAACAGTGGACGCCATCCGCCAAGGCCCGGAACGGCTGGACAACTTCGATGAAGCCTTGTTCGAGGAGCTGGTAGAGCAGATCGTGGTCAGCCCCACGGCCCTGCGGTTCCGGCTGTACGGCGGCATCGAGGTAACGGAACGGATCGGGGAGGACGCAAAATGAACCGGAAAGTGCTATATGGCTATCAGATCGAGGACGGGAAGCTGGTTCCCCAGCCCCAGGAGGCAGCGGTGGTCAGCCGGATATTTGCGCTCTGTCTGGAGGGGAAGTTTCAATGGGAAATATCGGACATCCTGAACGCCGAGGGCATCCAGTACAGCCCGGACTGTCCTGCGTGGACAAAGTTCAAGATATCACTGACCCTCAGAAACCAGCGATACGCCGGCGCTGACGGGTACCCCGTCCTGATCGGCAGCGAGACCTTCCAGTCCGTCCAGTCCCTGCTCCAGAAAAAATGGGGGAAGCACGTTCATCGGGAACGCCCGGTGTCCGCCCTGCGGGAGACACTGCGCTGTCCCTGCGGCGGACGCCTGAAGCGGTGGTTCAGCAGTGTACATAGACCCGACACGCTGTACCTTCGGTGCGCTGAGTGCGGCGGGGAGGCCGTCATCCCCGATGCGGAACTGCTGGCGGAGGTGGAGCGGCAGGCGGCGGAGTACACGCCTCCGGCAGAGGGCGGATACACTCCCTCTGAGGAGATCGTCCGCCTGACCAACGCCATCAACCGGGGGTTGGAGAAGCCGGAACACCCGGAGGAGGTGGTGACCCTGATCTTGCAGGGGGTCTCCGCCCGGTACGCCTGCTTTGAAGCGCCGGCATCCTCGCCAGATACCCAGCGGCTGATCAGGGAAAAAGCCTATACGCAGGCGATAAAATATATCACAATCACCGCGGACAACGCGGTGACAGTGACCTTCAAGTAACCGTTCAAAACCGATTGGGAAAGGAGCTGTCATGGAACAGACCGTACAAAGGCAGCGGGTGGCCGTCTACTGCCGGGTATTTGCCGGCAGTGAGGATCATCCCGTCAGCCTCGCCGCCCAGGAGGCGTACTACACTGAGATGGTGGGCCGGCGCCCGGATTGGGATCTGGCAGGTATCTACGCCGACAGGGGCATCACCGGCGCCGACCGGCAGAACCGGAAGGAGTTCAAAAAGATGCTCACCGCCTGCCAGAAGGACAAGATCGACATCATCCTGGTCAAATCGATCTCCCGCTTCTCCAGAAATATCATGGAAAGCCTGGAGACGGTGCGGATGCTGAAAGCCCACGGTGTTGGCGTGATCTTTGAAAAAGAGAACATCGACACCCGCATGGAATCCGGCGAACTCCATGTTGCAGTATTCAATGAACTTGCCCGGATGGAGAGCGAGTCCCTTGAAAAAAGCCATGGCTGCCCATGCAGATACCGCTGTATCCATGTGGCGCACAGGAAAGGGTGAGCTATGGAACAGGCCGTACAGCGGGAGCGGAAGATACGCATCATACCCGCCACGAAGCCGGTGTCGGCCCCCGGACGGGCCTCCGGCAGCAAGCAGCGGGTGGCCGCCTACTGCCGGGTGTCCACCGACAGCGAGGAGCAGCTCACCAGCTACACCGCCCAGAAAGCCTACTACACCCAGAAGATCGGGGAGAACCCCGATTGGGAGATGGCCGGTATTTTCGCTGACAAAGGCATAACCGGCACAAGCATGAAAA
Organism: uncultured bacterium; assembly: GCA_947383145.1. Taxonomy (GTDB): domain Bacteria; phylum Bacillota; class Clostridia; order Oscillospirales; family Oscillospiraceae; genus Enterenecus. The sequence continues at coordinate 2,016 of CANDCH010000040.1, read as the reverse complement.
AGCGGACGGAGTTCAAGCGGATGATCGCCGCCTGCAAACGAGGCCGAATCGACCTGATCCTCACCAAATCCCTCTCCCGCTTCGCCCGGAATACGGTGGACAGCCTGGAAATGGTGCGGATGCTCCGGGCCAACGGCATCGGTGTGATCTTTGAAAAGGAAAATATCAATACGCTGACGGAGTCCAGCGAGTTCCTGATCACCCTGTTCAGCGGCTTTGCCCAGGCGGAGAGCGAGTCCATCAGCAAAAACGTGATCTGGGGCATCCAAAAGAGCCGGGAGGCGGGGAACGTCCCCTTCCAGTACAAGAAGCTGTTGGGCTACCGGCGGGGGCCTGACGGTCAGCCGGAGATCATCCCGGAGGAGGCGGAGACGGTAAAGCGTATCTTCCGCCGCTACTTGGACGGGTGTAGCCTGGGCCAGATCAAAGCGGAGCTGGAGAAGGACAAGGTTCCCACCTCCTGCGGGGTTCAGAGCTGGACATATCAGGTGATCCACAACATCCTGGTCAATGAAAAATACATTGGCGACGCCCTTCTGCAAAAGACCTACACCACTGACTGCATCAGCAAGACGGTGAAGAAAAACCAGGGGGAGCGGCCTATGGTGTATGTGGAGAACAACCACCCACCCATCATCCCGAAAGAGATCTTCTATCAGGTGCGGGAGGAGATGGCCCGCAGGGCCAGCAAACGGAAAGTGATGCAGAAAACAGGCAAGACCGAGCAGGGCAAATACTCCGCCAAGTACGCTCTGTCCGAGCTGCTGGTGTGCGGGGAGTGCGGTACGCCCTACAAGCGATGCACCTGGGCCAGAAACGGGAAAAAGCGGATCGTCTGGCGGTGCGTCTCCCGGCTGGAGTTCGGCACGAAATACTGCCATACTTCACCCACGCTGGATGAAGATAAGCTGCACCGGGCCATCCTGGAGACCGTCAACGGCCTCGACCAGACCGGGCAGGAGATCACGGAGGAGTTTCTGGACATCGTCAGTCTCGTCCAGCAGGGGCAGGAGAGCGGCGGGGTTGACCCCCTCGCCCTGCGCCAGCGGCTGACGGCTCTGACAGCGGAACAGGCGGTGCTGATGGAACAGGCGCTGGCACTGCCGGAGAATATGGAAAACAAAGAATTGAACGCCCGACTCAGGGAGATCGCAGAGGAGCGGGAGAGCATCCTGCACCAGCTTGGGACGCTCTGACAGGCAGGTGAGCGGCAGGCTGGCCAAGAGGCCCGGATGGAGCGTCTTCGGGAATTTGCTGAGCGGAGGGAAACGAAATTTGCGGTATACGATGACGCCATCACCCGCAAGTTTGTGGAGCAGATCACAGTCCTGGACGCTGAGACCATCCGCATCAAGTTCCGCTATCCGGGGCTGGAGGTTGACAAAAGCCTGAACTGACAGGGAGGATCATGATGGAAATTTATATCACGGGAGACCTCCACGGAGATCTCCGGCGCTTCCAGCCCGAAATCTTCTATGAGCAGGAGGGCCTCACAAAAGAGGACTTCGTTCTGGTGGCAGGTGACTTCGGTTGTGTTTGGTACGGCAATGGACGGGATGACGAGGGTTTGGACTGGCTGGAGAGTAGGCCCTTCACCACGGTCTTCGTGACAGGGAACCACGAAAACTACGATGCCCTGCGGAAATATCCGCTGGAGGAATGGCGGGGCGGGATCATCCGGCGAATCCGTCCCTCGGTGATCCTGCTGGAGCGAGGCCAGATATTCAAGCTGGGCGGGAAGCGGTTCTTCACCATGGGCGGGGCCAGCAGCCACGACATCCAAGACGGCATCCTGGAGCCAGACGACCCTCTGTTCAAGAAGAAATGCAGGGAGCTGGATGCCAGGGGCGCGATGTACCGGGTGAACCACCTGTCCTGGTGGAAGGAGGAACTGCCCAGCGAGGAGGAGTACCAGACCGCCAGAGCCAGCTTGGACAGAGCAGGCTGGGAGGTAGACTACATCATCACCCACTGCTGCTCCACCTCGGTGCAGGATGAACTGAGCGGCGGATTTTA
>CANDCH010000039.1 GCA_947383145.1 uncultured bacterium | reverse complement strand
GGGGAGTTCTACGCCGTGGGCTTCCACGGGGAGGGCGTGGCCCTGGTCACCCCCGGCAAGACCTGGTACTACACCGACGCCCGGTACATCGAGGCCGCCCAGCAGCTCATCCACGGCGCGGAGGTGGCCCTGCACCCCAAGGGCGGCAGCTATTATACGGTAATGGCGGAGCTGGTGAAGGAAAACAACATCGCCAAGCTGGGCTTTGAGGAGGAGTACATGTCCGTAGCCCACCATACCGGATGGACAAAGGCGGTCGAGGCTGAATTCGTCCCTGCTTCCTCCCTGCTCACCGAGCTGCGCATGGTGAAGGACGCTGACGAACTGGCCGCCATGAAGGAGGCCCAGCGCATCACCGACGAGGCCCTGCTGGAAATTCTGAATTTCCTCAGGCCCGGCCTCACCGAGCAGGAGGTGGCCGCCCGGCTCACCTACATCATGGCCCGAAAGGGGGCGGAGCGCAACTCCTTCGACCCCATCGTGGCCTGCGGGGCCAACGGCTCCAAGCCCCACGCCGTCCCCGGTCCCGCCGTGATCCAGAAGGGGCAGTTCGTCACCATGGACTTTGGCTGCAAGGTGGGGGGCTACTGCTCCGACATGACCCGCACCGTGGCGGTGGGCCAGCCCACCGAGGAGATGGAGTCGGTCTACCACACAGTCCTCAAGGCCCAGCTGGCGGGCATCGCCGCCGCCCACGCCGGGGTCACCGGGGTGGAGGTCCACAACGCCGGGGCCAAGGTGATCGAGGAGGCGGGCTATGGGGAGTACTTCACCCACGGCTTCGGCCATTCCCTGGGGATTGAAATCCACGAAAATCCCGGCTTCCACACCCGCAACGACAAGCCCATCCCCGCCGGGGCCCTGCTGTCCGCAGAGCCGGGCATCTACCTGCCCGGAAGGTTCGGCGTGCGCATCGAGGACGTCGTCATGCTCACCGAGGGGGGCTGCATTGACATCACCCACTCCCCAAAGCAGCTTATCGTGCTTTAAAAAGGCCTCCCCAACGGGGGAACGCCCGGGAGCCCGCGCGGCTCCCGGGCGTTTTTCCGCCCCGCGAAAAGCCGGAATGGGCGCAACTGCGTCTTGCCAACAGCGTCTGGCCCTGGTATAATGAAGCTGGAGTTGGAAGGGAGGCGTCATATTATGTCGCTGAAAGACAAGATCGCATCCATCCTGTTTGGCACAAAGGAGGAGCCGGCTCCGGAGGAGGAGCGCTATGTGCCGCCGGCGCAGGAGAGTCCGGAACCGCCTGCGGGGCCTCCGGAGGACCCGGCGGTGATCAAGCTGCCGGGCGAGCATCCCCTGATCCAGCTCTATGGGCTGCGGCGGAGGGAGGTGGGCCGCCTGCCCGCGCCCCGGCTGTGCCTGGACGAGAACGGGATACTGCCGGAGGAGCTGATTCGCAAGGAGAAGAGCAGGTTTTTAACCGGCCTGAAAAACGTGAGCAATTTCCGCCTGAAGTCCACAAAAGGAGGCGGAAACCGGCAGAAAAAGGACGGCGAAGGGTCGGACGGCGAGCCCGGTGGGCTGGACGCTTTTCCGTGGCTGTTCATCTCCGCCGACAAGCTGTACGCCTGGGTGCTGGTGTTTCCGCCCACCGGGCAGGGCCGGGAGCTGACCCGTGATATTCTGGTTCGCGCCCTGGAGGAGCAGGACATCGCCTACGGCGTGGACCAGCGGCTGGTGGACCGGCTTTCCCACGACGAGGACCGGTATTTCACCCTGTTTTTGATTGCCCAGGGCAAGCCTGCCTTTGATGGAAAAAACGGCAACATTGTGGACTACTTTCCCCGGGTGGTAGAGCGGCTGCTGGAGGTGGACGAGTACGACCAGGTGGACTACGCCGCCCTGAACCTGATCCACAACGTGAAGGAAGGGCAGGAGATCTGCCGCCTGATCCGGCCCACCGAGGGCGAGCCGGGCCGCACGGTGCTGGATCAGGAGATTCCGGCCAAGAGCGGAAAAGCCGTCCCCCTGCCCAAGGGGCGCAATACCGAGATCAGCGAGGACGGGGACGCCCTGGTGGCCCTGACGGCGGGCCATGTGGAGTTCACCGGCCGCAGCTTCCAGGTCAAGCCGGTGCTGGACATCCCGGGCAATGTGGACTTTTCCACAGGAAATATCAAGTTCCTGGGGGATGTGAATATCAAGGGCGACGTGCTCACCGGCTTCACGGTCCGGGCCATGGGCAGCATCTGGGTGGGCGGCGTCATTGAGGCGGGCAGCACCGTGGAGGCCGGCGGCGACCTCACCGTGGTCAAGGGCATCCTGGGGGACGGCACAACCACCGTCCGGGCCCAGCGGTGCATCTTCTCCAAGTACATTGAAAACGCCACGATCTATGTCCGCGAAAACCTCCAAACCGACGCCATCATCAACGGCAGCATCTACTGCGACGGGGAGGTGCTGGTACGCTCCGGCCGGGGGAGCATCATGGGCGGCCGGGTTTGGGCCGCTGAAATGGTGAGCGCCGCCGCCGTAGGCTCCAAGTCGGAGTGCCGCACCTCCATTATGCTGGGCGGCCTGCCCTGCACCAGCTTCGAGCGGGAGCTGGTGCGCAAGGAGCTGAAGGGGCTGGAGATGGAGCTGGAGCGGCTGGAATGCCAGCTGGACAGCCCGGTGAAGGCCAGCCTGATCAGCAAGATCCGGGTGAAGCTGAACACGGCGGAGCTCCGGCTTCAGCAATTGGAGGAGGACCTTGAGGACATCAAGGAGGAGCTGAAGGGCCGCGAGGAGGACGGGCGGCTGGAGTGCGGCGTGGCCTATGCCGGAACGGAGATCAGCATCGGCGATGAGACGGTCCGTCTGCGCCATGAAGAGCGGCAGTGCATTGCCAAAATGGTCTGCGGCGAGATTGTGGTCATGTAGCCGCCGCAGGACGTCAAGAATGCAGGAACGAAGGAAAGAAGGAGACGGCTTTATGAAAAAGAGGATCATGGTGGTGGATGATTCCCGGATCATGGAGCACCAGATTTGCAAACTACTGGAGGGCACCGGCTATGAGGTGGTCGCCTACTGCGAAAACGGGGAGGAGGCCATCGCCCGTTACGACGAGGTCAAGCCAGACGTGGTGACGATGGATATCATCATGCCTGGGATCGACGGGCTGGAGGCGGCTCAGGTCCTGATGTACGAGCACGACGAGGCCAGAATTGTGATCATTTCCTCCTTGGGAGACGAGGAGATGCTTCAGGAGGTCTACGGCATCGGCGCCCAGGCGGTGCTGTTCAAGCCCATTTCCAAGGAGACGCTGTTGGGCGCGCTGAAAAAAGCGCTGTCCTGAGCGGCGGAAAAATACGGCGGGGCATCCCTTTGGATGCCCCGCCGTATTTTTCTTACCAATCCTCCATGTCCAGCAGACCCCGTTTTCTCAGGCGCTCCTGCTTGCGCTTCTGCCGCTTGACGGCCTCCTCCGCGTTCTCCAGCAGCCGGTCAAGAGACATCACGTTGGAGGCCCCTTCGACCTCTATAATGCTGTACTTAAAATTGCACCGGTGGCTGAAAACCCGGTCGTCGTCACGCTGGAACGCGGAGAGAATCTCGTTCATCTTGCGCTCAATAAGGTGCTTCACGTTGCCGGTGAGCATCAGGCAGAACTTGTCGTCCCGGATTCGGGCGAAGGTATCGCCGCTGCGGAAGTTTTTTCGGACAATTTCCACGAAGTTCTGGAGATAGGCGTCTCCCACCTTGCGGCCGTAAGAGGTGTTGATGTCCGCCACGCCTCCCAGGTCCAGATAGCACAGGGTGACGTCCTGGCGTTCCCGCAGGACCTGGCCCATGAATTCCTCCAAAAACAGGCGGTTGCGGATGCCGGTCTCCGCGTCCTGATAGATATCGTCGCTGAGGTGCCGGGCGTTCATTTTTTCCGCCGTGATGTCCATGACGATATGAATGCAGGAGGGGCGCTCCTTCCACTCAATGGGGAAGGAGATGATCCGGTAGCAGCCGCCCCGGTCCTCCTCAAGCTCCCAGACTTGATACCGTTCGGAGCCGTCCCAGTCCAGCAGGGCGGGCTGAATGGACAGGCGGTGCTGGCAGCTGCCGCAGTACTCGCTGGCCTCTTCTATGCCCCGGGTGCGCTTATTGCAGTGGACGATTTCTCTGGTGGCCTGGTCCACCACCAGCATCCACTCGTCCCGCTGGTCCAGCAGCTCCACCAGCATCTCGGTATAGCTCTCAATGATGACCGCCCGGTGCTGTGCCCGCCGCACCTCGGCCCTCAGCTTGGCCTCCCACTCCCGCATCTGCCGGGTCATGGCGTCGAACGCCTCAGAGAACTCTCCCATCTGGGGGAGGCTCTGGGAGAGGTCGCCCTTCGCCACCAGCCCGGCCTGCCGGGTCAGGCGTTTCAGGCCGTCGCGGAGGCTCTTCAGACCGCCGGACAGGCGGCCGCCCCTTTCCGGCGGGTCCTGAGACAGGTCGCCCCCGGCCAGCCTGGAGGTGTAGTCGTTCAACTCCTCCACCAGGCCGCAGAAAGCCTCCAGGGCGCGCCCCAGCTCCCGGCAGGGTTCGCTGAGCAGGTCCGTGTTGAGGGGAGGCTGCGGGCCGCCGGTCACGATGAGCTCCAGATATTCGGTCAGGTGCCGGCAGCTGTCCTCCACCGGCAGGATCTCCGCCGCATGTGCGTCTTCGTTTGAAGACTGCGCTTCCGAATGCTGCTCCGGCAAGGTGTCTCCATTCTTTTCCAGCTCCATTCGGTCACTTACCCTTTCTAACAAAATGATAGTCCGCCCTCGCTGCGGGGCAAAGACTGAGCTTGGTATATTGTACCACGGAGCGCCGAGGGATTCAATAGACTTCTTGTGAAAGGCTCCCGGTATTTTTGGAACCGGCGGCGGGGTCAGCGGAACACCCGGTTAAAATCCCGGGGCATTTTGGCCTTGAAGGTCACCGGTTTTCCGGTGGCCGGGTGGAGGAAGGACAGCTCGCTGGCGTGGAGGCACAGCCGCCCGATGGGATTGGTGCGGGCGCCGTACTGCTTGTCCCCCGCCACAGGGTGGCCCATCTCCTTCATGTGCACCCGGATCTGGTTTTTCCGCCCCGTTTCAATGGAGACGTCCAGCAGGGCGTAGCCGCCCCCGGACTTCACCACCTGATAGCTGGTGACGGCCTCCTTGGCGTTGGGGCCGGGCCGGCCGGAAAAGCTGAGGTGGGTGTCTGTCTCCACCAGATAGGAGCGGATGGTGTCCCGGTCCGGCTTTGGGACCCCCTCCACCACCGCCAGATAGCCCCGCCGGGTGACCATGCCGTTCCAATTGGACTGGAACAGCGCCTTGGTCTCGGGGTCCCGGGCGAACATCAGCACCCCCGACGTGTCCCGGTCCAGCCGGTGGAGGACAAAGATGCGGCTGTCCACCTGCCGGGCCTTTACATAGTCGGTGACCATATGGTAGGCGGTGCGCACCCTTTCCTTGTCGTTGGCCACGCTGAGGAGCTTGGCGGGCTTGTTGACGACGATGAGATGCTCGTCCTCATAGAGAAGGGGGAAGGGGAGGGCGTCCGCCCTGGGTGCGGAGGCGGGAAGCAGGCTCACCCGCTGGCCGGGGGCCAGCGGGGTGTCAAACCGGGAGGCGGGCGCGCCGTCCACCGCCACCAGCCGCCGGGACAACAGGGATTTTATGTTGTTGCGGCTCTTGCCCTTCACGCTGGACAGCAGAAATGGGAGGAGGGTGGTGGGCTGGTCCACCGTGTAGACGGGGGGCTCTTCCCGGCGTTTATTCTGGTATTCCATCTGCGTCACCTGATTTCATGATTTGGGGGCATTATATCACAGGTTGCGGGAAAAGTCCACGAAATTCCGGTGGACAGGCAAGCCGGGCCGTCCTCCCTCATAAGCTTGCCAGAGGTGATGCGACGTGGGAGAAAAGGAGGGCCTTCTGCTCCGGGCGTCCCGGCTGTTCGACCTGCCCGCCGACGCGCTGGCGGGAGCGCCCCGGGTGGAGGTCGTCGGGGACGGCGAGCTTCGCATGGGGCCCCACCGGGGCATCCTGGCCTACGGGTCGGAGGAGATTCACATATCCGGCGGGAGCCTGGTGGTGGTGGTGCGGGGCAGCGGGCTGGAGCTGCGGGCCATGACCCCGGAGGAGCTTCTGGTCACGGGGACCATCGCGGCGGTGGAGTTTATGAGGTAGTTCTTTTAAAGAGGACCGAACAAGTTTTGTCCCCCAGGGAGGGAGAGACGACGCATGAAGTGGCTCATCAACCTATTGCGGGGCTATGTGGAGCTCCAAGTCACCGGGGCCTTTCCGGAGCGGCTTCTGAACCTGTGCGCCCAGAACCGGGTTCAATTCTGGAGGCTGTGCTGGCTGGACGAGACCAGCTTTACCTTCCGGGTGGCGCTGAAGGACCGGAAGCGGCTGGACGGGCTGGCCCAGCGGGCCATGTGCGGGCTGACCGAGCGGGGCCGCCGGGGGGCGGCGGCGGTGGCGGAGCGGATGGTGGAGCGCCGCTGGGGCTTTCTTGCGGGGCTGGCGTTCTGCTTTCTGGCGGTGAGCTTCCTGTCCCGGTTTCTTCTGGTGGTGGACGTGGCGGGGAACGACGCCGTTTCCACCGCCGTCATTCTGTCCCAGCTCCGGCGGGCGGGGGTGCGGCCCGGGGCCTACGGCCCCGCCATTTCGGAGATGGCGGCCGCCAACGAGGCCCTGCGGGGCCTGCCCCAGCTGAGCTATATGGCCATCAACATCTACGGGACCCGGGCAGAGGTGGTGGTGCGGGAGAGGGAGGAAAAGCCCGAGCTGGTGAATGAGGACGCGCCCGCCGACGTGGTGGCGGAGGCGGACGGCGTGATTGAGGACATCCACACGGACACCGGCAGAGCCCTGTTCCAGGACGGGGATGTGGTGGCCAAGGGGGAGGTGCTTATCACCGGCGTGCTGGACCTGGAGGAGCCGGAGTATGGCACGGTGGACCTGGGGTATCTGGTGGTCCGGGCCGCCGGGTCGGCCACCGCCCGGACCTGGCGCACCCTGGAGGAGACCATCCCCCTCACGGTCCAGGCCAAGGAGTACACCGGCGAGGAGCGCACCGGGTACGCCGTAAAAATTTTGTGGTTTGATTTGGATTTTTTACAAAACAGTAGCATTTTAGATGGGAGATGTGATAAAATAACCGAGACTGAGCAGCTGGACCTGTTTGGGCGCCCGCTGCCCGTCTGGCTGACCACCCAGACCCTGCGGGGCTATGAGCTGGTGGAGAAGCCCGTGGACCGGGAAGGCGCCGCCGCCCAGCTGGAGGAGGTCCTGCGGTTCCGGCTGGAGGAGCTGATGGCCTCCAACGGCGGAGAGGTTCTCCAAAGCGCGGTCACGGCGCGGGAGGAGGGCGGGCGGCTCACCGTCGCCCTGACGGCGGAGTGCCGGGAAAACATCGCCCGCACGGTGGAGCGGGAGGGCGCGGTGGGCCGGATTACAGGCGCGGAGCCGCCGTGAGCGGCGCGCATAAAAACGCGAATGATAACGGCGGAGGAGCCGTGCGCAAAGGAGAAGAAGCGACCAATGACAGAACAGAGCATCAGCATCGAGCGGATGGAGGAGGCCGTCAATCTGTTCGGCCTGTTTGACGAGAACATCCGGCTCATCGAGCAGGAGCTGGACGTGGCGGTGGTGAACCGGGAGTCCAACCTGAAAATTTCCGGCGAGGGCGAGAACGTCATGCTGGCGGTGAAGGCCATCCAGGGCCTGCTCACCCTGTCCGCCAAGGGGGAGGCCATCGGCCAGCAGAACGTGCGCTATATCATTGAGCTGGTCCGCTCCGGCAACGAGGGCAAAATCGCCCAGCTGGCGGGGGACGTGGTGTGCGTCACCGCCAAGGGCAAGCCCATCAAGGCCAAGACCATCGGCCAGCAGAAGTATGT
>CANDCH010000038.1 GCA_947383145.1 uncultured bacterium | reverse complement strand
CAATGCCGGTGACCAGGTTGGTGGCGCCGGGGCCGGAGGTGGCGAAGCACACCCCCACCTTCCCGGTGGACCGGGCGTAGCCGTCGGCGGCGTGGGACGCGCCCTGCTCGTGGGACGTGAGGTAGTGGCGGATCTTCTCGCCGTAGCCGTGGAGCTCGAACTCGTCGTAGATGTTCAGGATGGTGCCGCCGGGATAGCCGAACACCGTGTCCACCCCCTGCTCCAGCAGGCACTCCATCACAATCTGGGACCCTCTCATCAACATATTGCAAAACCTCCTTTTGGGATATGAAAAAAGAGCGCGGCCAACGTCCACACATAGGACGAAGCCACGCTCCGCGGTACCACCTAAATTTCCCCGGCCGGGGACGCTTGAGGCCCTGTAACGGGGGCAGGCCGTCCCGGCCTAATGGGGGAGGGGCTCCGCCGTTCAGCCGGGCTGCTCACAGGGGACGTTCATCTGCTCCGCTCACGAAGGCTCGCACCAGCCGCCTTCTCTCTGGGCTTGCGCGGGGAGACTACTCGCCTGATCGCCGCATAGTTTTGTATATTGCACATATCATAATGCTTTCAGCCCCGTTTGTCAATGTTAAATGGGCCCATTTCCGCAAATTTCCTCCGTCAGACAAAGTTGAGCCGGTTTCCGGCCGGTTTTTTGGGGAAATACCAAGAAGCGGGAAGGGCTTTTGCCCTTCCCGCTTCCGCGCTGCTCACGACGGCTGCGCGCTTCTTTTTAGTGGCAGCCGCAGCTGGTGCCGTGGTCGCCCAGTTTGAAGGAGGCGCACTTGGTCTCGCCGCAGTCGCACACGCTGTTCTGGCAGCAGCCCACCTGAATCTCGTTGAGGGTGCAGCGCTGGTCCTTGTGATAGGTGCAGCTGTTCACAGTGCACTTGATGCTGGGATTGGTCTGGTTGGTCATGATAGCTTCCTCCTTGTATTCGGAATACAAGAGGAAGTATGCCCGGGAGGGGCGGCGGTTATTCGGGCGGGCTTCCGCCGTCCTTGGGCTGTGCCGGGGGAGAGGGCTTGCGCTGAAAACGGGGGATGAACCGGCGGGCAAAGCCGCCCTTGCCCCGGCCCTTCACGTAAAAGTACCCGATGGCGGAAAACACCGCCGCGCCGATGAAATTGACAAACAGATCCTTCATGGTGTCGATGATGCCCACGTCCAGATAGCCGCCCAGCCCCAGGGGCATCTGGGCGCCGTCCTCCAGCACCAGAATCACGTCCTGAATGCCGCTGACCACCACGGCGGCGGTGCCGTGGTTGGGGTCCAGGTTGACGGTGGAGATGGTGTTGATGACGGTGTCCTTCTGCATGTCGAACAGCATCCAGCGGTCCATGGAGAACTCAAAAAACTCCCACAGCACGCCGATGGTCATGGAAAAGCAGAAGGCGGTGACCGCCATAAAGAAGGGCGACAGGTGGAGGGACACCTTTTCCTCCCGGTTCAGAATGTCCACCAGGGCGAAGCCGATGGCGGCGCACAGAAAGCCGTTCATGGTGTGGAGCATGGTGTCCCAGTGGGGGAACTGGATGTAGTAGTCGCTGATCTCGCCCAGGATCTCGGCGGCGTAGATGAACAGGAGGATGATGACCTCCAGGGTGTCGGGCAGGTCGATGTGCAGCCGCCGCTCAAACATGGAGGGCAGCATGAACAGCACCAGGGTGAGCACGCACAGCAGCACGTTTTCATAGTTCTGGTTAAAGAACTGGGCGGTAAGCATGAGCACCACCGACAGCCGGAGGACGAAATAGACGGTGTACACCAGCTTTTTGTTTTCGACGTGCCGCCACTCCTGACCCTTCAGCGCTTTCTTTTTGCGTTTTGGCATGGGGACTCCTTTCCTGTACGATGTGCCGCCTGTGTCAAAGATACGATGTCAGCCCGGGGACCCCGGCGCATAGTATGGTTTTGGAGGTGATTTTTTATGGACCTGAAAAACAATCAAATCACGCTGGGCGAGCTGTGGGACGACCCCAAGAGCCGGGCGGTGTTCCAGAGGCGGGTCCCCATGCTGGCCAAGCACCCGGTGCAGGGGGCGGCCCGGACGGTGACGCTGGAGCAGCTGCGGGACTTTCTGTCCGGCTGGGTGCCGGGGATGATGGTCAACGGGGTGATGCAGGACTTGAAGCGTCTGTAGGCCGCGTACATCGCCTGATTCCAACAAGTATACCAAAAACCGGACCCGCTGTCAATCGACAGCGGGTCCGCCTCTCCGCGCTGTTTATTTTCCCCCGGCGATCTTCCGCCCGGTGGGGGTGGCGGCCAGCCCGCCCTCGCCGGTCTCTCGCAGGGCGGGGGGCATGGCGCGGCCCACCGCGCCCATGGCGTCGATGACCTCGTCGCAGGGGATGCCGCCGTCCAGACCCGCCAGGGCCATGTCGGCGCAGGTCATGGCGTTTACCGCCCCCATTACGTTGCGCTTCACGCAGGGGACCTCCACCAGTCCGGCCACCGGGTCGCACACCAGCCCCAGCACATTTTGCAGCGCCATGGCGCAGGCGGCGGCCATCTGCTCCTTGGAGCCGCCCCGGGCGTGGACCAGCGCTGCCGCGGCCATGCCGGAGGCGGAGCCCACCTCCGCCTGACAGCCGCCCTCGGCCCCGGAGATGGAGGCCCGTGTGGCGATGACCTGTCCGAAGCCGGCGGAGACATACAGGCACTGCGTCATCTGCTCGTCGGTGAGCCGGTCCTTGCGCTGGAGGGGGATGAGCACCGCGGGCAGCACCCCGCAGGCCCCGGCGGTGGGGGCGGCCACAATGCGGCCCATGCAGGCGTTGTGCTCCCCCAGCTTCAGGGCGATGGAGACGGCCTCCTGGATAAAGGGCCCGCAGATGGAGCGGTCCAGCGCGGCCATGACCGCCCCCTGGCCCCCGGACAGGCCGCAGGGGGAGCGGCGGGTGGGGTCGTAGTCCAGCACGGACTGCTTCATGGTCTGCCAGAGCGCGGCCATTTTGGCCGTGCTGTCCTCCCGGGAGGCGTCCCGGTCCTGGCAGTCGTCGTCCAGCACAGCCTGCCACAGGGGCTTGTCCTGGGCGGCGGCCAGCAGCGTTTTCACAGAGCCAAACATGCTCAGCCCTCCTCTAAATTCAGATAGATGCAGCGTACCACGCCGCCCAGCAGGTCGATATCCTCCAGAATTTCCTCGCTCACCGGCTGGTCGCACTCGATGACCGTGACGGACAGCCCGCCCCGGCGGTCCCGGTAGAGCTGCATGGTGGCGATGTTGGCCCCCTTGCGGGCCAGGCAGGTGCTCACCTCGGACACCACGCCCGGCTCGTCCCGGCCCCGGATGACCAGGGTGGGCAGGTCGCCGGAGAAGGCGGCCTCCAGCCCGTCGATGGAGTTGACCCGGATGCGCCCGCCCCCCAGAGAGGAGGCGGACACCGTCACCGTGCGCCCGCGGGAGCCGGTCAGCGTCATGAGGGCGGTGTTGGGGTGGGCGTCCCGCAGGGTGACGGGGTGGACGTTCACCTCCAGCGCGGCCTCCTTGGCCAGCTGGAGGCTGAAGGGGATGCGGGGGTCGTCCGGGGCCATGCCAAGCAGGCCGGCCACGATGGCCCGGTCGGTGCCGTGACCCGCGCCGGTGGCGGCGAAGGAGCCGTGGAGGCCGATGTCGGCCTTGGCGGGCTGGAATCCAAGCAGCTTGCGGCCTATGTAGCCGATCCGGGCCGCCCCGGCGGTGTGGGACGAGGACGGGCCCACCATCACGGGGCCCATAATATCGAAGATGTTCAAAAAAGCACCACCTTTTCAAAATTGCGGACGGCTTTGGGCCGTTCTCAAGCGTGAAGCGCCGCCGCCTCCCTTTTCTGGTTCCCATTATACCCCATAAGGGCGGCGGACGCAAGCTGTGGGCGTAAAAAACAGGGCCCGGAGTTTCCCCCGGACCCTGGCGCCGTTATTTTACAACCTGCGCTTTGATGAGGTTGGTGGTGCCGCTGCTGCTCAGAGGCACGCCGGCGGTGATGACCACCGTATCCCCGGCCTGGACCAGCCCCTCCTTTTTGGCGGTGTCCGCGCACAGGGAGAACAGCCGGTCGGTGGAGTCCACGTTGCCGGACAGGAAGGGGACCACGCCCCAGGAGATGGCCAGCTGGCGGCGCACCCGCTCCTCGGTGGTGAGGGCGGCCACGGCGCAGCCCGGGCGGAACCGGGAGATCATACGGGCGGTGTAGCCCGACTGGGTGGCGGTCAGGATGGCGGTGGCCCCCAGGTCCATGGCGGTGAGGCAGCTGGTGTGGCTGATGGCGTCGGAGATGCTGGCGGTGTGGTCGAACACAGTCTCGCGGAACCGCTTCCAGTAGCTGATGCCCTCCTCGGCGGCCTCCACGATGCTCACCATGGTCTGGAGGGCCTCCACCGGGTGCTTGCCGGAGGCGGTCTCGCCGGACAGCATGACGCAGCTGGTGCCGTCAAACACGGCGTTGGCCACGTCGGACACCTCCGCCCGGGTGGGCCGGGGGTTGCGGATCATGGAGTCCAGCATCTGGGTGGCGGTGATGACCACCTTGCCCTTGTGGATGGCGGACTTGATCATCTTCTTCTGGAGCACGGGCACCTCATAGGCGGGAATTTCCACCCCCAGGTCGCCCCGGGCCACCATGACGCCGTCGGAAACGGCGGCGATGGCCTCCAGATTGTCCACGCCCTCCCGGTTCTCAATTTTGGAGATGATGCCCACGTCGTGGCCGCCGAAGCCGTTGAGCACGGTCCGAATTTCCTCCACGTCGGAGGCGCGGCGGACAAAGGAGGCGGCCACGAAGTCGAAGTCGTTCTCCACGGCGAAGCGCAGGTCCTCCTTGTCCTTGTCGGTGAGGGCGGGCAGGGCGATGGACACGCCGGGGATGTTGATGCTCTTGTGGTTGGACAGGGGTCCGCCGGTGACCACGGTGCACAGGATGTCCTGGCCCTTGATCTCGTCCACCTCTAAATCCACCAGGCCGTCGTCAATGAGTACGTGGCAGCCGGGCTGGAGCTCCCGGTGGAGGTCGGCGTAGGTGACGGACACCTGATGGGCGTCCCCGTCCACCTCCCGGGTGGTGAGGGTGAACCGGCCGCCGTCGCTGAGCTCGATTCGGCCGCAGCCGAAGGACCGGATTCGGATTTCGGGGCCCTTGGTGTCCAGAATGGTGGCCACAGGGCGGCCCAGGTTGTCCCTCACCCGCTTGAACCGGGTGAGCAGCGCACCGTGGGTCTCATGGGTGCCATGGGAGAAGTTGAAGCGGGCGGCGTCCATGCCGGACAAAATAAGCTGCTCCATGACCTCCTCGCTGTCGGAGGCGGGGCCAAGGGTGCAGACGATTTTCGTTTTTCTCATGCTGTATTCCTCCAGTCTTGAAAGCACGATGGGTTGACTCTTCTGATTCCACCCACATCATACACAAACGGAGTAAAATGTCAAGCCTCAGGGGGAAAGCTTTCAAGATATGCCGATTTTTCGCGGCGCGGGCGGGTGTTCTTTGGGCAATGGGCAGATAAAGGCGGAGCGCAGAGCGCTCCGCCTCGGATTTAATCCATATGCTCCTCGCTGGGGGCGGGGTCCAGCCGGGACACCAGGGCCCACTCCACCCGCCGGTCGGTGAAGTCCAGCACCCGGATGTGCAACCCGCAGGCGTCCACCTCCAGCTGCGCGCCGTCCTCGGGGATGACGGACAGCTGGGCAAACACCAGCCCGCCCAGGGTATCCGCCTCCTCCTCTTCGGGGAGCTCCACGCCCATGGCCTGGGCCAGCCGCTCCAGGTCGCAGGAGCCCGCCGCCTTCCACACGCCGGACTCCACCTCCTCCACATCCTTCTCCTCCACGGGGTCGAACTCGTCGTAGATGCTGCCCACGATCTCCTCCAGCAGGTCCTCCATGGTCACCAGGCCGGAGGTGCCGCCGTACTCGTCCACCACAATGGCCATATGTACCTTTTTGCTCTGCATATCCCGGAACAGCACATCGGTGCGGACGGATTCCGGCACGAAATAGGCGGGGCGCAGCAGGGCGGACAGGGGTTTTGGACGGTCCTCCTGGGTGTTGAGCAGAAAGTCCCGGGTGTTGAGCACCCCCACGATGTGGTCGGCGTCCTCCTCGCACACGGGGAAGCGGGAGCGGCCGGACTCCAGGATGGTGCGCAGCACCTCGTCGGGGCCGTCCTCCGCCCACACCATCACCATGTCGGTGCGGTGAACCATCACGTCCTCGGCGGTGGTGTTGTTGAACTCAAAAATATTTTCGATAAGCTCCTTCTCGGAGGCCTCAATGGCCCCCCGCTCCTCGCCCAGGTCCACCATCATGCGGATCTCATCCTCGCTGACGTCCTCCTCGTCGGCCCGGGGGTCGATGCCGAACAGCCGCAGCACGCCGTTGGTGGACTTGGAAAGCAGCCATACGGCGGGCCGGAATACCGCCGCCACGGCGGACACCGGCCCCAGGGTGAACCGGGCCACCGCGTCCGTCTTCTTCATGGCGATGCGCTTTGGGACCAGCTCCCCCAGCACCAGGCTGAAATAGGACAGCACGATGGTGATGAGCACCACCATCAGGTTGTTGAGGGCGTGGGGGTCCAGGGCGGAGACGCCGCGCTCCTCCACCAGCCATTTCACCAGCGGGTCGGAGAAGCTGTCGGCGGCGAAGGCGGAGGACAGGAACCCGGCCAGGGTGATGGCAATCTGGATGGAGGACAGGAAGTGGTCGGGGGCCTGGGTGAGCCTGAGCAGCTTTTCCGCCTTTTTGTCCCCCTCCTCCGCCTGCCTGCGCAGCTTGGTCTCGGACAGGGAGAGGACGGCGATCTCCGCCGCGGCGAAAAAGGCGTTGACCAGGATGAGGACCGCCAGTAAAAGCAGCTTCGGTAAGAACGGGTCTTCGGACAAGATGAATGACCTCCTAATAATGCAGTGGCCTGTTGGATTTGCCGCTTTATTCTATGCGGCGCAGGCCCTTTGGCAACACCGCGTCCCGGCGGGGACGTTCCCGCCCGGCGGCGCGGCCCGCCGTTTTCATACAGTATAACAGATTTTTGAAAAAAATCAATACGGAAGCTTTGGAAGAGGGGCGCCCGGAGGCGTCATCCGCCGTCCGGCGCTGCCGGATAGCGCAGATAGTAGAAATCGTCCCCCTCCATGGCCTGCGTTTTGCAAAAGCCCTGCCGCAGCCAGAAGCGTTCCCCTCCGGCGTTGTCCCGATGACACCCCAGGGCGATGGGCCGCGGGCCGAACGCCCGGTATACCCGCCGGACCGCATCCTCCAGGGCGCGGGCCCCCACGCCCCGGCCCCGGTACTCCCGGCCGAGCACAAAGCCCATCAGCCGGTAAAAGGGCTGGGCCCCCATTTCCTCCGGGTCGGTCTCCCAGGGGATGGCCTCGCCCAGGAGAAGCACCCCGGCGCAAACGCCCCCGCAGCGGATCAGGAAGGTGCGCCCGGCGCAGCCGTGCTCCAGCCCGTAGCGGGTCAGCTCCATCAGCTCGTCCACCGTGTCCACGAAGTTCTCGGGCACATCCGAGCGGTCGATGGCCCGGGCCTCGTCCAGGTTTTTCTCTGTGAGAAGCTCCAGCGTGATCTCTTCCCGCTCCATTGCTCATTCCTCCGCCCGCACCAGGTTCACCGTGTCCTCCAGGGCACAGGGCTCACCCAGAATGGTTTTCAGGTTTTCAAACCGCACCGGGACGCCGGGGCCCTCGATCCCATCCAGCATCACGTGGAAATGAAGGTGGGGCACCCAGCTGGAGCCGCTGCTGCCCACCCGGCCGATCTGCCGCCCGGCCGGGACGGCCTCCCCGGCGGCTACGCAGACGCTTCCCCTTTGCAGGTGGGCGTACAGGGAGTGCTCGCCGCCGCTGTGGCGGATCAGCACGTGATTGCCGTCGATGCGGGCGTGCTCGCCGTATTGGCGCTCCACCTGGTCCAGATCGGTGTCCTCGCCGGTGTCGTCCAGCCCGTCAAAGACCTCCTCCACCACGCCGCCGCAGGCGGCGAACACGGGAGTACCGCCGATGACCGGGCGCTCCAGCGTCTCGTCGAATGCGCCCGCGTCAAAAGCGAATTCGCTGTTCCGGCACCAGCGGTGGGAGTTGATGGAGGGATAGGTGTCCGTCACCAATACCGTGCCCGGCAGGGGGAAGCGCCACCGGTTGGGGCTTTGATAGGGGACGATGGAGATGAGGACTTCCGCCGCCTCCTGGCCGCGCCGGGCCTCTACATGGAGCGCATCCGCTGCCTGAGAGGCGAAAAACGAGAAGTGCTCGTGGAGGAACGCCTGTCCGGGGCGGTAATTCAGCCCCAGAATACGGCCCAGGCTGCTGCCCCGGTAGCGGGGAAGCTCCTCCTGGCCATAGGCCAGACGGGCCGCAGCTTCCTCCGGGCCGTACTGGACCCGGCGGCAGGGCCGGCCCTGGGAGAGGCAGGTGAAGGTCAGCTGGGAGGGCGGGATTTCCCCGTCAAATTCCAGATACCGCAGAAAAAAGTCGTTGTGGATCATATGCTCCTCCCGGATCACCGAGTAGAGCAGGGAATCGCATTTGATCAGCATGTTGAATCACCTCATTTTCTAAAAAACAGAGGCCGCAGGTAACAACCTGCGGCCCCCAGTTTCAATTATGTTTTGCCGGACGCTGTACTCACGCCTCGCCTGTTCGCAACGCGCGGCTTCGCTTCGGCTCAGGCAAAACCCAGTCCCACTGCGTGGGCCTTGGGCTTTTGCCTTTGCTCTGCTCCATCCGCGCTGCTCACGACGGCTCGGACGCTGTTACGCGAACTTGCCGGTGTTCAGCTTCACGCCGGGACCCATGGTGGACGCGGCGACGCAACTCTTCACGTACTGGCCCTTGGCGGCGGCGGGCTTGGCCTTCACGATGGCGCCCA
>CANDCH010000037.1 GCA_947383145.1 uncultured bacterium | reverse complement strand
CCCTGCTGTCCAAGTCCCTGCTGCCCCTGCCGGAGAAGTTCCACGGCCTCACCGATGTGGAGACCCGCTGCCGCCAGCGGTATGTGGACCTCATTGTAAACCCGGATGTGAAGCGCAATTTCATGATCCGTTCCCAGTTTATCAAATATGTCCGGGATTTCATGGATGCCAGAGGGTTTATGGAGGTGGAGACCCCGGTGCTCAACACCATCTCCGGCGGCGCCACCGCCCGGCCCTTCATCACCCATCACAATACGCTGGACATTGATATGTACATGCGCATCGCCACCGAGCTGCCCCTGAAGCGGCTCATCGTGGGCGGTCTGGAGCGCGTGTATGAGATGGGCCGGATTTTCCGCAACGAGGGGATGGACAACCGGCACAACCCGGAGTTTACCACCATTGAGCTGTATCAGGCTTTCGCGGACTTCAACGACATGATGGACCTGTTTGAGGACCTGCTGTCCTCCGCCGCCCAGAAGATTTTGGGCACCTATCAGGTGGAGTGGCAGGGGGAGCAAATTGATCTGACCCCGGGCTGGCCCCGTCTGCCCATGCATGAGGCGGTCAAACAGTACACCGGGCTGGACTTTATGGCCATCACGTCGGACGAGGAGGCGGTTGCCGCCGCCAAATCCATCGGCGTGGAGCTGCCCGAGACCGCCGACAAAACCTGGGGCAACGCCCTGTATGAGTGCTTTGACCAGCGGGTGGAGGAAAAACTGATTCAGCCCACCTTTATCACCATGCACCCGGTGGACGTGTCCCCGCTGGCCAAGCGCTCCCCGGCGGACCCCCGGCTCACCGAGCGCTTTGAGCTGTTCATCTGCCACAGCGAGATGGGCAACGCTTTCTCCGAGCTCAACGATCCCATTGACCAGCGCCAGCGCTTCCAGAAGCAGGTGGAGCTCCGGGCTAAGGGGGACGATGAGGCGGGTATGATGGACGAGGACTTCCTCACCGCGTTGGAGTACGGTATGCCGCCCACGGGCGGGCTCGGCATTGGCATTGACCGGTGCGTGATGCTGCTTACCAATAACGACTCCATCCGCGAGGTGCTGTTGTTCCCCACGATGAAGCCGCTGGACAATTAGTTCTGTTTACGCTGGAAAATCCCAAAGCATGAGGAAGATTTCCTGCTTAAGGGCCGCTCTTGAGCGCGCCTGTGAGAGGAGGACAGAGCGCCGCTCCGGCTATGCATGGAGCGGCGCTTCACGCTTATGAAAGGGGTTGAGGCGGACGGTCAAAATGGGTATAATGAGTTCAGCATACCGTCGGTCGGAGGGATGTTTTGATGCGGGGGTTCAGCTATTTCCAGCGCGTCTTTCCTATGGTCATAGCCGTGCTGGCGGTGTTTTCGCTGTCCGGGTGCAACCCGGACAGCGGGGCGGTGTCGCAGGAGGTCGTCTATCCCTCCGGTTACGCAAGAACGCCCTACACATGGGAGGAACCGATCCCGGTGGAGGGGACGGACTGGCTCCTCCAACCGCAAAAGGCGGCGGATTACGACAAAACACATGCCTATGACCTCCAGTTTCTGGATGGGGACGGGGCGCTGCTCTACGAGCTTCCCGGGGTGGGACGGCCCACCATGCGGGGGGAGGCGGCGGAGGGCGGCGCCGTGTGGCTGTGCAGCGAATGGTGGAACACCGTCCATTGCAACGGATATATGGACGGCAGCCTGACCCAGAGCTTGATCCTGCTGGTGGATACGGCGGACGGCGAGGTGCTGTTCCAGGAAAAGGCGGGGGCGGGGGAACTGTACCTCACGTCGGAGGGAACGCGGTGTTATTTTTATGAATCGGGCGAGCCGGAGCGGATAGAGTGGTTTGGGCTGGTCAGAACGCCAGAGAAAAACGCCCGGGTCTTTTTTCGGGACGCGCTGGACTGGCAAAATCCGCAGACGGTGTATGTTTTTGATTATGTTTACTGGCCCGACGTGGCATCCTACCAGGACAGCCGCTTAAAAACGCGGTTTTGCCTGGAGGAGAGCGGGGTGCGGGTGGCGTGGGAGTCCACCGGCAAAATCCTGACCAGCGATGGCAAATATCTGCCGGTGTTCTCCGAGAAAGCGGTTTATGAGGTGCCGTTTGAAAGCGGCGCGGCGGCGGTCCTGGCGCCGGCGTGATCCTTTCTTGGCCGGAAGGATGCTGGAGATGCCGCTCTTTTCCGCGGATAACCGCCCAATAATGTGGAATTTTGATGTTTTGAACAATTATTTTCCCCTGTAGCAGCTATTGTTATTTTGATTATACTATGGAAAATTTTGCGGTTCAATCCTGTTTTGTAGAATTGCAAATGCAAAAATACATCAACACAGAAGGTAAAAGGGACAAAAAATACCTGCTTTGAACCGACCTTGACGGCACATAATGAGTGACGGGGATCGAGAAGAAAAAGCAGGAGGCATACAATTATGAAGCTGAAATACGGTATTTTTGCCATAGCGTGTGTGATGGCTCTGTCGCTGACTGGCTGCTTTGCCGGACGGGACGACGACGGCAGCGGCTCCGCTCCCGTGGAGCCTACCAACACTGTGCCGTCTGATTACGCCAGCTACCCGCCCAGCGCGGACTTGGACGGCGCCGGAAACAGCGCGGGTCCGGATGATGTCAGAAATAGCGCCGGCGTGGAAAACGGCAACGACGCCATGGAGGGCGGCGGCGCGGGCGGCACCAACGACCGTGACAACAACGGCCTGCCCGATGAGACAAGTATTGAGGACTACACGGGCAATGCGGCGGACGATATCGGCGACGCAGCAGGCGATCTGGCCCGGGGTGCGGGCGATTTGGCCCGGGGCGCAGGGAACGCAATTGGAAACGCGGCCGGCGATGTGGGCCGGGCGATGCGCTAAACAAGACAGGGCGGCCGGGAGTCCGGCCGCCCTGCGGCTTTTATTGGAGCGCGACATGGAATGTTCCAGAGAAATGGTCCATCCGCAGGGCGACGGAACAGCGTCCGAGGCGGTTCACGTCAAAGCGGAGGCTGGCGTCCCGCCCATAGGCGCCGGAAGCAGGGGAGAGGCGGGAGCCATCCGAGGCCTTGACCTCAAACTCCATGGAGCCGGAGGCAGTCTCAATTTCCACATATAGTGTGGAATATTTTTTAAATATTACAAAGCTTCGGCGCATATAGCCGGTGGCCTCGGATAAGTTCCCTTCCCAGCGGGTGGGAAGGCTGTAGGAGGCGTTGAGGCAAAAAAACCCCGCCCTGGTGATTGCAAACCCAAAATAGTATAGAATCAGTACCAGAGGGATGAGAATCACGGCCAGGATCAACGCGATTTTCATGCGAACAGCCTCCAATCAAAGCTCCAGACCGATGTATTTCTCCATGGTGTCCAGATGGCCCGCGCCGCCGGGCTCCTCACCCACTTTGCGGAAGCCGTGGGATCGGTAGAACTTTTTGGCCCGCTCATTTTCCGGGGCGCACCGCAGGCGCAGCACCTGCCGCCCCATGGCCCGATAGGTACACACCGCATGGCCCAGCAGCTGGACGCCCAGCCCCTTGGATCGGAATTCCGGGGCCACGTACAGGAAGGGAACCCGGCCCGCCTGGTCTTCCGCGTCCTGCTCCCAGTCCATCTGGAGCACTCCCATGGGGGTGTCGCCCAGCAGGGCAAGCAAGACGCAGGCCTCGTTCAGCGCGCTGTTCTTCTCCGCCGCCGCCAGAAATCTCTCCCCGTCGAAGCCGTTTATAGCGCCGTGGCTGGCCAGCCAGCCATCCCGCCGGGCGGTCAAATATGTCTCCCGCTCCTGGGGCAGGGGCAGCGGGCGGAACCGCAGGGCGTTGCGTTCCATACCGGGGATGCCGTAGGCGCTGCTGGCCTTGGGAAGAGGGGAGGAACCCAAATGGCTGTCGTCATTGTAATAGGCCACATTGACCCGCCCGCCGTCTACTTCCAGCTTTGCCACGCCGGTGTTGTTGGCCAGCGGAATCTGGCCCATGTCCGCCTCGCCCAGCCCCAGCCAGACGGACAGCCCGCATTTGATGGCGCAGCCGTGGGAGGTTACAGCCACCGTCTGCCCCGGGTGTGCGGCGGCGATGCGGCGGATGGCCCGGTCCATACGGCGGCGCACATCGGAGAAAGTCTCGCTGCCCTCCACCCGCCAGGAAGGGCGGCAGGCCAGAAAGTCTGTGAGGCTGTCACGGCTGTCATGGAGGAGCTGGCCCCAAGGCACGTCCTCCCAGACGCCCGCGCCGATCTCCCGCAGGGAAGGGTCCACCCGCAGGGTGAGCCCCCGGGGCCGGTAGATTGCCCCAGCGGTGGACATGGCCCGGTAGAGGTCGCTGGAGTACACCGCGTCAAAGGAAACGCCCTCAAACCGCTTTTCCAGCGCCTTGACCTGCTCCCTGCCCTTGAGGGTGAGCAGGCCGTTGTGCCAGCTGTGGCAGCGGCGGTAGAGATTGCCCTCCGCCTGACCGTGCCGGATAAGATAAATGGTGGTCATTGAAACGCCTTCTTTCTTTACCAGGGCCGCACGCCGCCGGTGAGCGCCCGGACAGCGGACAGGCCCTGCCGGACGGCGATCTCCATCAAGCCGTCCCGCACCTTCAACGGGGTCCATGGATCGGCAAACAGGGCGGAACCAACCGCCACGGCGGAGGCCCCTGCCAGCATGAGCTGGGCGGCGTCTTCGCCGGTGGACACACCACCCATGCCTAGGATGGGGAGGCTGACTGCGCCGGCCGTCTCCCACACCATGCGCACAGCCACAGGAAGGACGGCGGGACCGGACAGCCCCCCGGTGTTCATTTTGAGGATGGGGCGGCGGGTGTTCACGTCGATGCGCATTCCCCGCAGGGTGTTAATGAGGGAGAGGGCGTCCGCCCCGGCGTCCTCCGCGGCCCTGGCGATTTCCGCAACATTGGTGACATTGGGGGAGAGCTTCACCATCACCGGCACAGCGGAGTGACGCTTTGCCTCCCGGGTGACCTCAGCCGCCAGATCGGGCCGGGTGCCGTAGGCCAGCCCCCCCGCCTTCACATTGGGGCAGGAGATGTTCACCTCAATCATATCCACCCCGGCGTCGGACAGCTTTTCACACATTACGCCGTACTCTTCCGGGGTATTCCCGGAGATATTGGCAATAATTTTCACGTCGTACTGCCGCAGGAAGGGGAGTTCATCCCGGATAAAGGCGTCCACGCCTGGGTTTTGCAGCCCCACGGAGTTGAGCATGCCCATGGGGGTCTCAGCGATGCGGGGGGGAGGATTGCCCTCCCTTGGGTGAAGGGTTAATCCTTTACAGCAAATGGCTCCCAATTGAGACAGGTCAAAGAACTGCCCGTACTCCCGGCCAAAACCGAAGGCGCCGGAGGCCACCGCGACCGGGTTTTTCAAGGTTACCCCCGCCAGCTCCACCGACATATCTATCTGTTCACCCATCCCAGTCCACCTCCTCCGCGCGAAATACTGGGCCATCCTTGCATACATGCCTCATGGTCCCGTCTTTCATCTTGACGGCGCAGCCCAGGCAGGCCCCCACGCCGCAGGCCATCCGCTCCTCCATGGACACCTGGCAGGGAACGCCGAACTCCGCAGCAACCTTGACCACGCTTTTCAACATGGGCCTGGGGCCGCAGGCTAGAATATCTGTAAAGCTGTTATCCTTTGCAAGGATATCCCGCACCTGACCGTCTACAAAGCCGTGATAGCCCAGGGTGCCGTCGTCGGTGCAGAGGCAGGTTTTCTCGCAGGCCTCTTCGAACCGGCTGACGATGGCAGGGAACGCCTTATCTTTGGTGCGGAAGCCCAACACCGCCGCCTTGGGCGGCTTGGAGCGCTCCGCATACTCCATCAGCGGAGGGACGCCGATACCGCCCCCCACCAGCAGATAGCGTCCCTCTTTTGACATGTCGAAGCCGTTGCCCAGGGGACCCAGCACATCCAGCTCGTCCCCCACCTTGCGCCGGGACAGCCAGCGGGTGCCCTCACCCCGGACCTCGAAGATCAGGGTAACAAGATCTTCCGGTTCGTCCCACCCGGCATAGGCCACGGAGATGGGGCGGCGGAGGAGCTGGCCGTCCCCGCACTTGATATGTAAAAACTGTCCGCCGCGAAGCCCGTGTTCCTCCACCAGCTTTCCAGCCTCCAGCACCATCCACCAGGTACTGGCATCCAGCCGGGTCATCCCCGCCACGGTACAAATCTGCTGAATTGGCATTTTATCTCCCCTATATTTAAATTAAGTCTAAAAGTTCGTATTCTATCTTCTGCTTCTTTATCTTGAAAGAAAAAGAAGACCGTTATAGTATCGTAACGTACTGCCTGATCTCGTCCCGCATCTTTTCGGCGGCGGCCCGGGCGGCCTCCCGGTAGTCCTCGCCGTCCTTTCCGGTTTTCTGCCAGGCGCACATGATGGAGCGGGAGGCGTTGACAATTGCCCCCCGGCCCAGCTCGTCAAAGGCATAACGCACATCGGCGGCGGTGCCGCCCTGCGCGCCGTAACCGGGAACCAAAAAGAACACCTTGTCCAGGCGGCGGCGCAGTTCTTTGAGGACGGAGGGATGGGTGGCGCCCACCACCGCCCCCAGGGCCTGATAGTGGTACTTGCCCTCGGTGCCCGCGCCCCAGCGCTGGATCAGGTCGCCCATGACGGTGTACACCAGACGGTCCCCGGCCACCATGTCCTGGAGCTCCACCGAGGATGGGTTGGAGGTCTTGGCCAGCACAAAGGCGCACTTGTCCCGCTGGGCGCAGTCCTTGAGGAAGGGCTTCACGGCGTCCGACCCCATGTAGCCGTTGAGGGTGACGCAGTCGGCGTCGAACACGGGGCAGGAGGCGCCGCCCACCTGGACGGCCCCCAGCCAAGCCTCGCTGTAAGCGGCGGCGGTGGTGCCGATATCCCCGCGCTTCACGTCGGCGATGACGTACAGGCCCTTGCTTTTGGCGTAGGCGACAACCTCCTCCAGGGCCTGCATACCCCGCCAGCCCAGCATTTCAAAGTATGCGGACTGGGGCTTGACGGCGGGAACCACGTCCGCCAGAGCGTCAATGAGCCCCTTGTCAAATTCCAGCACCGCCTGGGCGGCGGCCTCCAGGGTTTCGCCGTACCGTTCCGTGTACTTTTTGAGAATGAACGGGGGGACGTACTCCACCCGGGCGTCCAGACCGGCCACGGTTGGATTCTTCTTTGCCTTGATCTTGTCCTGCAATACGTCGAATGACATAATCAGCCCTCCTAATATTTAGTTACAATGTTGAGCGGAGCAGATTGCGCAGGGCGGCCTGCCGGGCACGTAAAAGAGATCAGGCCGGTTCGTTTGCATCTGCCGGACTGTAGATGATAGTGCCCCGGGAAATGGTGTATTTGACCTTCCCCCGCACGGTCCGGCCGTGGAAGGGTGTGTTCCGGCCCTTGGAGACGAACTGCGTCCTGTCTATGGTCCACTCCTGATCCGGGTCAAAGAGCACCAGGTCGGCGTCACGGCCCGGGGCCAGCGTCCCCTTGTCCAGGCGCAGCAGGGCGGCGGGGGAGGCGGTCATCAGCGCCAGCACGCGGCTCAGCGGGAGAAGTCCGCTGTGGTACAGCCCGGTGAGGGCCAGCGCCAGGGAGGTCTCCAGCCCCACCATGCCGCTGGGGGCGTCTGTCAGGGGTTTGGCTTTTTCTTCGGCGGTGTGGGGGGCGTGGTCGGTGACGATGGCATCAATGGCGCCGTCTGCAAGGCCCGCCCGAATGCCGTCCACATCCGCCTGGGTGCGCAGGGGAGGGTTGACCCTTGCCATAGCGCCTTGGCGGAGCACCTCCTCTTCGGTGAGGGTGAAGTACTGGGGACAGGTTTCACAGGTGACCCGGACGCCCCGGGCCTTGGCCCGCCGCACAATCTCCACCCCTTTGGCCGTGGAGATGTGGCAGATGTGGACATGTGCGCCGGTGTCCTCCGCCAGCATCACATCCCGCATGATCTGGAGCTCCTCCGCGACGGCGGGGCGGCCGGGAAGACCCAGCTTGACGGACGCCGCCCCCTCGTTGACGGCGTAATTGCGCACCATATCCCGGTCCTCGCAGTGGTCCAGCAGGGGCAGGTCCAGCGCCGCAGCCTCCCGCATGGCCTGCCGGAGCAGGGCCAGATTTTGGATGGGCACGCCGTCGTCGGTGAGGGCGGGGACGCCCGCCGCCTTCAGCGCCCTGAAGTCGGTGAGCCGTTCGCCCCTCTGGCCCACAGTCACCGCCCCGGCGGGGAGGACGTTCACCCCGGTGGGACCGGCTTTTTCCCGCACCAGCGCCACCAGCTCCGGGCAGTCTGTGGCGGGCCGGGTGTTGGGCATGGCCACCAGAGTAGTCACGCCGCCCCTGGCGGCGGCGGCGCAGCCGGAAGCCACCGTTTCCTTGGCTTCAAAGCCTGGCTCGCGCAGATGCACGTGCAGGTCCACCAGACCGGGGGCTACGGTCAGTCCGGCGGCGTCCAGCACCGGCGTCTCCCCGGCGGCAATATTCTCCCCAATCTGGGCGATCTTTCCCTGCTCAATCAGTACGTCCAGACGGCCGTCGACGCCGCGGGCGGGATCTATGATTCGTCCGCCCCGAATCAAAAGCCGCAAGGCAGTCCCCTCCTTACTCTGTGATATCAAATCCTTTTGCCCATTATTATATCGGATCGCGGGGCCAAGCGCAACGGATAAACGAAAAGAAATCGGCGGAGGCAGGGCAGGATGGGCAAGAAGGGACGGAGCCCCGGCGGAGCTCCGTCCCTTTGGTGCAAGTGAGCCTGTAAGCCGGGTTCTGTCATTTAAGACAGCCATCTATCTAGGCGCGCCGTCGCCGGCGCGCTCCAGCCGCCTCCTGAACACGGCCGGGCCAGCCAAATGTGTTCCCACGGCGTTGCTCCGGATAGAGTTTACAGCAATGGGCGCTTGACAC
>CANDCH010000036.1 GCA_947383145.1 uncultured bacterium | reverse complement strand
TATTTCATATCCCCGCATTTTTATTGTGGCTTTTTGCTTTTTAAGTAGACCCTATTTATTATAACATATTTCCACGCCGGGGGAAGAGCTCGGGGTGAAATTCGGCGAATTCACGAAAACCGGCGGACAGGCCCCCGTCAAAGGCAAGCTTCGCAACGCCAGCGGCATTGCCGGGGCAGAAATTCGGCAAATTCACATGGTGAGGAGTTCTCCCTGGCATTGAACAAACGTTTGACAATCGTGAGCGGATGGTGTATACTATATCCAAACAAGGGGGGAGCGCCATGGAGCGCGTCATCTATCACTGCGACTGCAACAGCTTTTACTGCTCGGTGGAGCTGCTGTCCCGGCCCGAGCTTCGGACGGTTCCCGCTGCGGTGTGCGGCGACCCTAACAGCCGCCACGGCATCATCCTGGCCAAAAACGAGCCCGCCAAGGCCCTGGGGGTGCGCACGGCGGAGACCATCTGGCAGGCCCGGCGGAAGTGCCCGGACCTGACGCTGCTCCCCGCCCATCACGGGCTGTACCGGGAGTATTCCAAACGGGTCAACGCCGTTTACGACCGCTTCACCGACCTGATCGAGCCCTTCGGCATCGACGAGAGCTGGCTGGACGTGACGGGCACCCTCCACCTGTTCGGCGGCGATCCCAAGGCCCTGGCCGACCGCATCCGAAATACTGTCCGGGAGGAGCTGGGGCTCACCATTTCGGTGGGAGTGTCCTTTAATAAGGTATTCGCCAAGCTGGGCAGCGACTACAAAAAGCCGGACGCCACCACCGTCATCACCGTGGACAACTTCCGTCAGGTGGTGTGGCCCCTGCCCGTCACCGACCTGCTGTACGTGGGCCGGGCGGCGGCGGGGGTGCTGCGGCAGTACGGCGTGGCCACCATCGGGGAGCTGGCCGCCTTCGACCGCTTCGCCCTGGTGGAGCTGCTGGGCAGGCAGGGGGGGCAGCTCTGGAACTACGCCAACGGCCTGGACGCCAGCCCGGTGGCCCCGGCGGGGACGTACACGCCCCCCAAGTCGGTGGGCAACGGGGAGACCTTCCCCCGCAACCTCATCTGCCGGGAGGAGGTGAGCCGGGGGGTGGCCATGCTGGCCGACCAGGTGGCGGTGCGGCTGCGGAAGCACGGGCTGATGGCGTCCACCCTCCAGGTGTCCATCCGGGACCCCAATTTCAAGGATATCTGCCGCCAGCGGCCCCTGGACGCCCCCGCCAACACGGCCCGGGAGCTGTACCTGGCCGCCATGGACATCATCGGGCGGTGCTGGAAGTCCA
The DNA here is from genome assembly GCA_947383145.1 of uncultured bacterium. Lineage (GTDB taxonomy): Bacteria > Bacillota > Clostridia > Oscillospirales > Oscillospiraceae > Enterenecus. Next base: position 8,748 of record CANDCH010000036.1, on the reverse strand, counting down.
ACGCCCCCATCCGGGCCATCACCCTCACCGCCCACGGCCTGATTCCGGAGGGGGAGGCGGCGGAGCAGCTGGACCTGTTCCAGGCCGCCGCGCCCCGGAAGCGGGACAAGGTGGAGAAGCTGGAGCGCACCATGGACGCCATTCGGTCCAAATACGGGCGGGAGGCGGTGACGGTGGCGGCCCTCACCCGGCCGCCGGAGCCCCCGCCCGAGGAGGACCTGCCGTTCTGACAAAAGGGGACCCGTCCGCCCGGACGGGTCCCCTTCGCGTCACTTGGTGCCGAAAATGCGGTCGCCCGCGTCCCCCAGGCCGGGGACGATATAGCTGCGCTCGTTCAGCCCCTGGTCGATGGCGCCGCAGTAAATCTCCACGTCCGGGTGGGCCTCCTGCACCACCTGAATGCCCTTGGGGGCGGCCACCAGCACCATCAGCTTGATGTTCTGGCACCCGTAGCCCTTCATGATCTGGATGGCGGCGTCGGCGCTGCCGCCGGTGGCCAGCATGGGGTCCACGATGAGCACGTCCCGCTCGGCGATGTCCCGGGGCATCTTGCAGAAGTACTGCACCGGCACCATGGTCTCCTCGTCCCGGTACATGCCCAGATGGCCCACCCGGGCGGAGGGCACCATCCGCAGCACCCCCTCCACCAGGCCCAGACCCGCCCGGAGAATGGGCACCACGGCGAATTTCTTGCCCGCCAGGATGGGGGCCTCCATCTCACAGATGGGGGTCTCGATTTTCTTGGTGGTCAGGGGCAGGTCCCGGGTGGCCTCATAGGTGAGCAGCATCCCGATCTCGGACACGATCTCCCGGAAGTCCTTGGTGGAAGTGTTCTTGTCCCGGAGGATGGTGAGCTTGTGGGCCAGCAGCGGGTGGTTTACCACGTGTACTTTTTCATTCATGGGAAGCAGCTCCTTTGTATATAGATTGAGGCGGCAGGTCCTTAAACTAATCTATTATATCACATACCGCCCGCCCTGCCAATGGGGGGCGGGAGATTTTTTGGCGGATTGCCGCCCATCCGCCGGAAACGGCCGTCTGTCCCGGTTCGCTGGACTTTTGCCGCCGGGCCGGGTATACTGGGAATAACGGGAGGAGGGGCGCGGATGAAGGTAGAGGTACAGATAGACCCCAATCTGGACGAGCTGGTGGTCATTCTCCGCGTCCCCGGCCCCACGGAGGAGGCGGAGGCCCTGGCGGCGCGGCTGCGGGGGGAGCCGGTCCCCCAGCCCTTCACCGTCTACACGGAGCGGGAGGCGTTGCGGGTGTCCCGGTCCATGGTGCTTCGGTTTTTCGCCGAGGACAAGGGCGTGCTGTGCCAGACGGGGACGGGCGTGTTCACCGTCCGCCAGCGGCTGTACGAGCTGGAGGAGGCGCTGGCGGGGACGAAATTCGTCCGGGTGTCCAACTCGGAGATTGTCAACCTGGACCGGGTGGCGGGGCTGGATTTGACCCTGGCGGGCACCATCAAGATGACCCTGGAGGGCGGGACGGTGTGCTGGGTGTCCCGGCGGTACGTGAAGAAGATTAAATCGGCCCTTGGGCTGTAAAAGGAGGGGATATCATGGAGGAACTCAAAAAGCAATGGCTCATCCGGGCGCTGGCGGGCGGTGTGGCGGGCATCGCGGGCTGTCTGCTGCTGGGTTTTTTGACCCAGCCGGGTTCCCTGTTCGGCGCCTCGCTCACCTGGGATGTCAGGCAGTTTACCTTCTGTTATAACTCCAGGGTGCCGGAGGGGCTGGGCGCGGCGTTGGGCTTCCTCCTCTGGTTTCTCTTTGGGGCGGAGGCGGGCGTCGCCACTCTGCCCTTCGCCGACAGCGGCCGGGAGCTGGTGGTGCGCTCCCTGATTCACTACGCCGTCACCACCGCCACGGTGTCGGTGTGGGTGGTGCTGAATTTCTTTCACGAGCCCTTTTTTGCCCTTCCCACCTTTCTCGTCCCGCTGACGCTGGTGTACCTCATCGTCTGGCTGGGCCGCTGGGTGGGCTGGTACGCTGAGGTGGCCGCCATCCGGGAGAAGCTGGGGCTGGCCCCGGGGCCCTCCCCCCTCCACTGGCGGGAATCCCTGCCCTATGTGGGATTCGCGCTTCTGCTGTGCCTGGCCCTGCCCACCGCCCTGCGCCTGCTGGACGACCCCACGCCCCTGCTCAGCGTGTTTTACGCCTTTGTGCTGCTCCCCGTGGGGGGCTTCCTGTCCGGGCTGTCCCTGGGGCGGCGGCACGGCTTCTGCCCCCTGTATCCTGCGTCCTGCGTCCTGTTCACCCTGGCGTTCCTCCTCACCGCCAAGCTGTACACCAACATGGCGGACGGGGCGCTGGTCCCCATCGCCCTGATTTCCGTGCTGGCGGGCAATCTGGCGGGGGCGGCGCGGCGCAGGCTGAAACAGAAGGCGGGTGGGGCGCGGTGACGGGGGCGGTTTTGCTCTGTATGGCGCTGGTCCTGCTGGCCCAGCTGCTGGCGGTGCTCTGCGCCGCGGGCACGGCGGCGCTGGCGCGGAAATGGCCCCCGCTGGCCCTCCTCCCGCCCCTGGGGACGGGTCTGGCGGCGGCTTTGGGCCTGACGGCGGGCGCCGGCGGGCCGGTCTGGTTCGGGGCGGTGCTGTGCGGCGTATTTGGATGTTTGGGCTCGCTGGCCGGGCTGGCGGCGGGGGCGGCGCGTTCTGTGCGGGAGAGGCGGGGAAAGGGCAAATGACAATGGGTTCGATTATGCGCATACTGCTGGCCGCGGCGGTTTTTTTGGCGGCGTTGACTGTCCTGGCCGCCTGGTTTGTCCAGCTCATCCTTCTGAGCCTGACGGAGCGCCGCTTCCGGTTCCTGCGGTGGGCAGCGCTGGCGGTCCCGGCGCTGGCGCTGTACTGCGGCGCTCGGAACGAATCCGTGGTCGAGGCGGGGGCGGCGGGGGCGCTCCTGCTGGGCTGGGGGCTCGGGTGGGCCCTGTACAAATTCCTGAAACGGAGGGAGGCGCTGTAATGGGAATCCTGGCATACCGCGCGCTGTGCAGCCTCGTCTCCCGGGTGATGTTCTGGTGCGTGGGCGTCCCCCTGGCGGCGCTGTTCGCCGCCTATCTCGCGGCAATTGTGATGATGTGCGCCAGAGAACTGTGGAAGACCTGGAAAAACGACCGCGCAAGGAGGAAGCAGCATGAAAAAGCAGACCCGCCTGTATAACCTCATCCTGCCCGTCTGGCTCATTCTGGCCATCCCCACGCCGCTGTGGCTGGCGGTCCTCCCCGGCAACCTGCTGTTGGACTGCGCCGTGCTGCTGGCCTGCCTGCTGGCGTTCAGGCACGCCCAAAAGGGCGCGGTGGTGAAGCGGCTGTGGTGGAAATTCTGGCTGCTGGGCTTCGCCGCCGACGGGGTGGGGGTGGTGTGGATGTTCCTGGGGCTGCTGGGCTATATCCCCTTCGGGGACGCCTGGGAGAACACGGTGTCCCATGTCACCCACAACGCCTTCGCCAATCCCTGGGCCTTTCTGTGGACGCTGGCGGGGGTGGCGCTGGCCGGGGCGTGCGTCTATTGTTTCGACAAATGGGCCATGAGATCCTGCGAGCTGCTCACCGGCAGGGAGAAGCACTTGACAGCCCTTGCCATGGCGGTGTTTACCGCCCCCTGGCTGTTCTTTATCCCGGTATACTGAGGCGCGTAAAGCCCCGGAGCGGTCAAGCTCCGGGGCTTTACGCCCGTTAGAATTCCGAGAGGGTGATGGTCTGCCCGCCGTTCAGACGGGAGGCCTCCGCCGCCAGGGCCATCACGTGGCTCTCCACCGAGGCGTCGATCCCGGTGAGGCCCGCGCCGCCGCCCTGGGCGATGAGCTTGCAGAAGCTGGACATCAGGCCGAAGTCGCCGCCGCCGTGGCCGGAGAACTGTCCGCCCTCCCGGTTCAGGTCAACGGTCTCCTCCCGCCCGCCGAAGGGGCGCAGGCGGAGGACATTTGCCTCCATGTCCCCCTCGATCTCCCCCCGGGTGCCCGTCACCTTGACGGTGCGGTGGCAGCTCTGGGTGAAGGCGGTCATGGTGAAGGTGGCGTAGATATGGTTGGCGAATTCCAGATTCACCGTCTGGTGGTCCACCACGCTGTTGTCGCAGCGGAACACGCACCGGCCGTAGGGCCCCTCCCGCAGGGCGGCGCGGATTTTGTCCTCGTCGGGCTCGCTGGCCAGCACGCCGCAGGGCCAGTCCTTTCCCCGGCCCCGTATGCCGGTGCGGGGGTCGGTGATGTAGATTTTCTCCGCGTCGTAGGGGCAGGCGTCCCTGCACCGGCAGCCGTCCAGACAGCGCTCCGCCGCCCCTTCCGGGGCGTTTTCCGCCGTGAAGTAGTCCAGCGACCCGAAGCTCTGCACCTTCAGGCAGGGTTCCCCCGCCAGCCAGCGCAGGATGTCCATGTCGTGGCAGCTCTTTTGCAGGATCATGGGGCTGGTCTCGTCGGACCGCCGCCAGTTGCCCCGGACGAAGCTGTGGGCCTGGTGCCAATAGGCCACGTGCTCCACCGCGTCGATGGTCTCGATCTTCCCCACCGCCCCCCGGCGGAGCAGGTCCTCCAGGGCGGCGTAGAACCGGGTGTACCGCAGCACATGGCACACCACCACCGTCCGGCCCGTCTCGTGGGCCTTTTTTTGCAGGGCGCGGCACTCCTCCAGGCTGGGGGAGATGGGCTTTTCCAGCAGCACATGGTAGCCCTTGTCCAGGGCGGCCAGGGCGTTGGACACGTGGCGGCGGTCCAGGGTGGAGACCAGCATCACGTCGGCCAGACGGGGCTGGGCCAGCAGCTCCCCGTCGGAGGCAAAGCACATCTCCGGGGGTACGCCGTACCGCTCCCGCAGCAGGGCCAGCCGCTCCGGGCGGACGTCCGCCCCGGCGGTAATGCTCATTTCCTCCGGGTGGAGGGTTTGGTAGGGGGCGTAGGCATCCAGCCCCCGGTCCCCACAGCCGCAGATGGCAAAGGTGACGGGCCGCAGCATAGAAATCGCTCCTTTTCGTTTGAACGTGCCGCCTGAGCGGCGTCTTCTGCTATTGTACCATATTCCGCCCCAATTGCAAGACGGAGCGGCGCCGGAGAAAATTTTGAAAAAGGGCTTGCAATTCCACCGGGAAACTGGTATACTCACTAACAGGAATTATTCCTATTAGTGGACGGGCGGAATGTCAAGAGCCGCGCCAAAATAAAAACAGGAGGGAATACATCATGGAACTGAAGGGGAGCAAGACCGAGGCCAATCTGTGGAAAGCGTTCGCGGGGGAGTCCCAGGCCCGGAACAAGTACACCTATTTCGCCAGCCAGGCCCGCAAGGAGGGCTATCAGCAGATCGCCGCTATCTTTGAGGAGACCGCCGGCAACGAGAAGGAGCACGCCAAGCTGTGGTTCAAGGCGCTGGGCGGCGTGTGCACCACCGCGGAGAACCTCGTCGCCGCCGCCGAGGGCGAGCATGAGGAGTGGACCGAGATGTACAAGGAGATGGCGGCCACCGCCCGGGAGGAGGGCTTCATCGCCCTGGCCGACGCCTTCGACGCCGTGGCCAAGATTGAGAAGAGCCACGAGGACCGCTATGTGAAGCTGGCGGAAAACCTGGCCAACAGCGAGGTGTTCAAGCGGGCCGAGGTGAAGGTGTGGTACTGCCGGAACTGCGGCCACCTGGAGTACGGCGTGGAGGCCCCCGAGGAGTGCCCCGTGTGCGGCCACCCCAGGGCCTACTTCGAGATCAAGGCCGAGAATTACTGAGCAAGCGCAACAGGGCCGCGCCCGCTGGGCGCGGCCCTGTTTTGCCTTTTTCAGGCAATTGAGGCGGCGCTGGGAGCCAAAACAGGCCTCAATGCAAAGAAAATGCGCCTTTTCCACTTGACAGGACAGGCGGCTCTGATAAAATAGACAGGGCATGAATTGATAGAAGAGACAGGCGCGCAGGCCGGACGGAGCGGAGGCGGGGAGACATGGAAGAGAACAGACAGGCCAGACGGGAAACCATGCTGGCGGAGGACCCCATTCCGGGGCTGATCCTGAAGATGGCGGTGCCCACCATTGTGGCTTTTCTCATCAACTCCATTTACAGCCTGACGGACACCTATTTTGTCCACTTTCTGGGCACCAACGCCACCGCGGCGGTGAGCGTCAACGCCTCCCTGGACCAGCTCATCATGATGGCGGGGTCCATGCTGGCGGTGGGCGCGGCCAGCTACACCTCCCGCCTGCTGGGGGCCCGGGACCGGGAGAAGGCCAGCCAGGTGCTGTCCACCGCCTTTTTCGGGGCCTTTGCCTTTGGGCTTGCCGTGGGGGTTCTGGGTCTGCTGTTCACCCGGCCGCTGGTGTATTTGCTGGGGGCCACTCCCACCTGCGAGACCTTCGCCATTCAATACGCGGACTATGTGCTGCTGGTGGCCCCCCTCATGGCCTGCAACTTCGTGATGAACCAGTGCCTCCGGGCAGAGGGCAGCGCCCTGTTCTCCATGTTTGGCATGGGCTTCGGCGGCATTTTGAACTGCGTGTTGGACCCATTTTTCATCTTTACGCTGGACATGGGGGTAGCGGGGGCGTCCATGGCCACGGCCATCTCCAAGGTGGTCAGCTTTTTGATCCTCATCTTCCCCTATGTGTCCCGGCGCAGCCTGCTCCGGCTGAGCGTGCGCAGCGTGCGGCTGGTGCGGGACATTTTGTACCAGGTGGTGAGCGTGGGTTCCTCGTCCATGTTCCGCTCCGGGCTGGCGGTGGTGTCCGGCATCGTGCTCAACAACATCGCCGGAGATATCTCCGACTCGGTGCTGGCGGGGGTGGGGGTGTCCACCAAAATCATGATGTTTCCCTTTGGGGTGATTCTGGGGTTTGGCACCGGGTTTCAGCCGGTGGCGGGCTTCAACTGGGGGGCCAAGCGGTACGACCGGGTGCGTGAGAGCTTCCGCTTCGCCTCCCGCACGGCCATCGCGGTGGGGGCGGCCATGGGGCTGGCCCTGGCCCTGGGGGCGGACGGGGTCATCGCCCTGTTTGCCGAGGCGGACCCGGAGATGGAGGCGGTGGGGGCGCTGTGCATCCGGCTCCAGTGTCTGGCCATGCCCATCCACAGCTGGGTGGCGGTGGTGAACATGTTCTGCGCCGGCCTGGGGGACGCCCGGGGCGCGCTGGTGCTGTCCACCTCCCGCCAGGGAACGTGTTTTCTTCCCATCGTCTATCCTCTGGCCCGGCTGTTCGGCACGGTGGGGGTGGCCTCGGTACAGGCGGTGGCGGACGTGCTGTCTCTGATGCTGGCCGTTCCCATCATGCGTGGCGTGCTGGGCCGGGTAAAGCGGGCGGAGGCGGCGCTGGAGGCCGGGAGCGCTCCCCGGGTATGAGGGAGCCCTTGACATTTGCGCCTGGATGGGGTATCTTATAAAAAGCGGTCCGTTGCGGGCCGCCTTATGCAGCGGTATCGAAGTGGTCATAACGGGGCTGACTCGAAATCAGTTTGGGAGCAATCCCACGAGGGTTCGAATCCCTCCCGCTGCGCCACAATCCCCTCGGTTTCCTTGGAAACCGAGGGGATTTCTTTTGCTTTCTGTACTTTTTGCGGCGGTTTATTTTCTGCTTTTCTGTAAGACCCAGGTTCTGACCCATACGGGGACCGACTGAGGGTATAGGACAAAACCTGCTTCGTACAGGCGTCCAAAACGGTGGAAAGGTAACAGTGGGCACCGTTCAGCGGGGTGTAGGTGATGTCGGTGAGCAGGATGCTCCGGGGGCCATGGGTTTCAAACTCTCGGTTCACCAGGTTTTCCGCCGTGTTGTTCGTTCGGATGGCCTTTTGCAGCCTGCGGTAAGGGTTGGCCTTACGGATAGGGCAGAACAGTTCGTATTTCCGCATCAGACGCCGTATTTTCTTTGGATTCATTCGAACTCCGGTGTGGAGCAGCCGCATATGGATCCCCCGGACGCCTTTATCGTAGCCCCTGAACCGGTAGGCGTCCAGGATGAGCTGGAAATCCGCCCTGTCCTGTTCCTCCCGGTCCTGCCTCACCTGTTCCGCCTTCAGCCAGCCGTAGTATCCGGATCGGGAAACGACGGCCATTTCGCACAGCTCGGTCACGGTGAGGACATTGCCCTGCTCGGCCAGCGCCGCCCGGATGATACCGAACCGAAAACCGGTGCGCTCCATCGTTACTGCCCCGAGCCCGACTCGCCGGGCTGCCGCATAAGTTTTTTTAAAAACGCCATCTGCTGCTGGAGGTACACGATCTCGTTTTGAAGGCGCTGCTCGCTCTCCCGGCGGGACATCTTTTCCAGCTCAGCATGGCTGAAATTCTCTTTGCTGATACGCATCAGTGATTTTGCCCTGCCCTTGAGCCCCTCAGGAGTTCGGGCGGCGTGGCGGATGCGTTTTGTGATGTTGTGGACGCGCTCGAACCCTAAAACTTCCGGATCGTAGCCCAGCTTTCGGAAGGCCGCGTTTCCGGTACAGCCCTCCACGCTCAGCCGCCAGAACTCCTCCTTGAACGCCAGGGTGAAGGAGATCTGCTCCGCTGTTACCCTCTCGGTATACGGGTTCGCTTGTAGCATCGCCACTTCCCCGGGGCTGAATTTCTTTTTTACACTCATAGGGTACCTCCATTGCGGCAGGTCTATCATACCACACTTCGGTCCCTATGGGTCAACTGCCTGTCCATTTCTCGGGGTACAGTTTAACTCACAGTCTTTTTGTCCTTTTATTTTGTTCTTCCAGGCCGTTTCGGTCCGGCAGAGGGCAGACTTCACCCCTTTCCACGCCGTTCCTCCCTCGCTTACTCCGCCCTAA
>CANDCH010000035.1 GCA_947383145.1 uncultured bacterium | reverse complement strand
TTCGGCTTGAGAAATTTGAGGGGGTGAAAAGCCCGGAAACAGTTGATGCCGTAGGTGTTCAGCCCACGGCATCTAAACTGTTCGGTTCTTTTGGTGCCGGTGGTGGGACTCGAACCCACACGGGAGATTAGCCCGGCGGATTTTGAATCCGCTACGTCTACCAATTCCATCACACCGGCGCGTGGTTGTGCGCATCCTACTGTTTCGCTACCCTGGCTCTCCCCCGTCTTAAACGGCGGGAGAGAACCAAGGAGAGAACTTTCAAATCTGCCGGAATCATCATACCGCAAAACCATTGAAAAATCAAGGGTTAAGCAAACGGCAGGCGTACTCGCTTTTGAGTCCACCTCGTCTACCAATTCCAACACACCGGCAAATATGAGCTTATTCATTATACTACACTTTATCCCTGAACGCAAGGGGCAAACTTCATTTTCTGCGCGTAAACGCGTAAGAGCATACGCTGAACTGATGAATTGGGCAACGCTGTCCGACGGCTGTAACTTGAGGCCAGGAAAATGGTTATACGCAGCTGTCGTAACAATATACGACGATCCCCATAGCTTCAGGGTCGCCCTTCGCTGCGGCTATACTTGTCGGGTAGGGCAACAAACCGCGCTCGTCCTGTTCGGTGTTACCAATCGTTTGTGCATAGGCGCGTTCCTCCCAATAGCGCTTTGGCAGCTCAAAAAAGCTTGTCCGCCGACGGTGGACTGTGCTTCTCGGAACATCGCGGAGCTTTCCGATCTCCAAGTCGCTCAGGTCAAAAGAAGTGGAATGGCATTGGGCAACCCGTTCCCCCCTCTTGGCGGCCCGTCCCCCGCCGCCGGAGCCCCCGCCCTTTTCAGCCTGCGCACGGCGTCCGCGCCTTTCCCGGGGGAAGGCGGAGGCCGCCGGAGCGGTCCGCCTGCTCTGGGTTGCGAAACCGCTGGATTTATGGTAGAATGAGGCATTCTTTCATTTGCGGGAGGAATCCTTATGCCAAAACCCAAATATTCGCTTTCACAGCAGCCCCGCTTTCCCGTCGTGACTATCGACACCGACGGCCCTATAAGCGAGGAGCAGATCGCGGGGCTGCTTGCCCGCAGCCCGGGAGCCACAGTCTGCGTCCGCTCCGCCCGCGGGCACGCCAACCGGGGCGGCTACTTCTTTTCCGTATGGAAACAGGACGAGACAGCCTATCTTCTGGAAACCATAGAAGGGACCCCTGCCGCGACATTTTCCTTAAGCGGCCTTGTCCGGTTTATCAACCATGCGTCAGGCCGCCGGTTTGACGCGGAAATGCTGGATTACTGCCAAAACGTCATCAATTTCAGGGGAGACTAACTTTTATCAAGCTCACAAGATTTTTTGGCTTCACAGCGTCATGTATCTTCTTGGCTCTCCCGTTCTGAAACAGATACACGCTGCCCCTGTACCTTTCGGTCATGAAGACCACGACACGGACCTGATTCTCCCGGGCAACTCCCGCCGCAGACCGGTAATTCACCACGCTCGAGCGCACATAGGCGGCCAGACCCGATTTATAACCGGCCACGGCTCCGTCCTTCATAATTTCCTCAATGGGGCCCGTCCCCAATTGCCTGAGCTGGCCCTTCGCCAGGATCTCAAACCCCGCCTGGACGGCCTCCTCCAGAAGCGCCAGATACTCGTCCTCCGTGTCGGAAAGGGCGTCTGAAGCCGCCGGACGGTATTGAAAACCAGGCTTCCAGATCCGCAGCAGCTTCCCGTTATTGCCCTGTTCCTTTGAGTAGACCCCGTTCTCGCAGGTGACGGCATACCGTATGTCAAAACCCTGAAAGCCCCCGCCGAGGCTGGACGGCGGCTGGTTGAGCCAGTAGGCGTCTCTCATGGACGCCAGGGAATAGGCGTGAAGCACATACGTCTTGTAGACAACCGGAACACAGTCCCACCCGTATGTATTGGAGGGGGCGGAGCTCCAATCCCACAGGCAGACGGCCACGAAATCCGTCCGCGGGTTTATGTCCTTCAGCAGGGTGTCGAAATTGGCGGACTTTTCCTCGGCGATGCACTGGAGGCACTTGATTTCAAGCCGGAGAAGCCGCTCCCCGCTGTTCCTCCGTATTTCCAGGTCGGGAAACCGGTTCGCGGCGACATAGCTCCAGAAGATGTCGCGGACGCCCCGCTCCAGCAGCAGCTCATTGGAAATCCGGGCCAGCTCAAACTCGATCAGATTGCCCATCCGCGTCCGAACGTCGGTGAGATTCCGCTCGTTGGCGGGGATTTTTTCGCCCCGGTACAGGCCGAATCTTTTCCGCGATTCCTCGCTGTTGAAGCGCGAGACAATTTCAGGGAAATATTGCCCCCGCAGCCACCTGCCGGTGGAGGCCGGGTCAGAGGCGGCGCACAGCATCCGGCGCAGTTCATTTCCGTCCATTACAATTCTCCCATCATCGTTTTTGCGGCGCCGTTGACCGCCTCCCGCTCCTTGGCGTCCGCCGCCTCCGACAGCCGTCTGGCCCGCTCCCGCAGCCGGCGGGCCGACGCCAGCGCCGTGTCCAGAGCGCGAACCACCGCGCGCTGAACCTCCGCCGGGGGGATCGGAATCCGAATTTTCATCAGGTCCTTCCCGTTGATCCTCGGGCGTCCAAGTCCCGTCACGCGGCCCATGATCTGCCCGTACACAAAGTCGGAGCGCAGCAGCGCGGACAGCAGGCGCGGGTCCACGATGTCGTTTCCCTCCCCGTCCTTCCGCACCGTGAGCACCGCGCACTCGTAAGAGACATATCCTCCCTCGGGATAGGGCATCACAGCCGCCTTTCTCAGGCCGGGCCGCAGCTTGGAGAATACGACGTCCCCCGCTTCATAACGCTTTACGGCGCTCTTGACGGACGCGGCCGGCGTAACCACCTGCGCGGCCCTCCCGGTGCAGGGCTCAATATTGGCCAGGCCGGTATAGAGAATCGTGGAGGCCTCCTGGTCGGAAGCCGGGAGGTATCCCTGGTTCCGCTCGACGCAGACCTCCGCCAGAGTCCGAAGAACGTATCTGGAACGCTCCAGCAGCTCCAGGCTCTCTTTCCGAACGGGGTGCTGGTAATCATAATCCAGCCTCAGCGTGGAATTGCCCGGAAGCGATTCCGAAACGTCCGCCACGAAGCAGCCGTCCCCGGAGACCCCGCGCCCGAACCGGTGCAGGTTCCACTGCTCCACAATCCGCGGCAGGTCGGAGTCCAGCGAGGCCTCTCCCGTCCCGGCATAGATCCAATCGTCGTCGCCGTTCGGCTTTCGGCCGATCTTCGCGGATTTCGCGTAGAAAACGCCTGTCTGCTCCACAGGCCGCAGAACCTTCTTGAGAATCAGCACGGATGAATTCACATTCGCGTACGGCATAAAGGCCTGTTCGGGCAAATTGACTATGGCCTGTATTTGAAAGCGGTCCAAAATGTACCTGCGCACGTCTGTGCTGGAGGCGGAGTTCAGCACGCCCTGGTCCACGATGATCGCGGCCGCGCCGCCCTCTCTCAGCAGGTTCCAGGCCTGTTCAATGAAGAGAATTCCCCGCCTCCTGGAGGCCCTGCCCGCGCCCAGCGAATACCGGCTCAGGATCGACGGATCTGTGTAGTCGCTCCCGAAGGGAGGATTTGTCAAAATGGCGTCGATTTCGCCAAAAAAAGCAGATGCCTCCCCGCCAAGACAGCCGCCGCCTCCAAGCGCCAGCACCTTAAACCTGCTCTTCCCGTGAATGAGCAGGTTCAGATTTGAAACCCAGGCTAAGCGCTGGTCAACCTCAAATCCCAGCAGGCCGGCGCCGGGAGCGGTCTGCGCGACGCGAATCAAAAACCCCGCCGTCCCGCAGGCCGGGTCGCACACCGTGCCGCGCAGATAATCCTTCATCATCTCAACCATGAAGTTTACAATCTGATAGGGCGTGAAAAATTGCTGGTTGTCGTTTTTGTCAAAGGTTCCCCGTATGATATCCTCGTACGCGAGGCCCTTCACATCGACGCTCGCGGAGGAATAGCTCACGCGGGCCAGCTCCCTGCCGCATTTTAAAAGCGTGTTCCCCGAGAGATTGATGCGCTTGAAGGAATCGGGCACATAGATGTCCGCCTTCTGCGCCGCCGCCCGGTATTCCCGCATGATCCTTTGGACGTACAAATCCTCCGTCTCCGCCGGAAGCCTCTGAAAGAGATTGAAGCCGTCTCTCTCCGCGTAGAGCTTCAAAAACAGCAGCTTCGACACCTCGTCAAAGCGCGTGATGATGTTGCTGTCCGCGTCGCTGTCCCGGATGATGGAATTCAGCTTGAATACCGCCCGTTTCACCGTTTTGCTGTCCACGCCCGCGCCCCGGGCCTTGCCCTTCCCCGCCTCAATTTCTTTTTTCAATTGAATCAGGTCGTCCATATCGTACGTGCGGCGGCCGTTGGCCAGACTTCTGGCGGCGGGCGTCCGTCCGGCCTTATCCCAATTTCGCAGCGTCGATTTGCCGACCCCTAAAAACGCCGCCGCCTCAGTGAGCGTAACTTGAGTCCCCATGCTTCATAACCTCCAAGCCCTGTCAAGAATAGCACATCTTCCGGGTGAATACAAGTGCCTCTTGGGAGCGCGGAGCCGCGCGGGCAAACGTTCAAGCCCCGTCCTCTGGGACAGCCCCCTCGCGGGAGCCGCCCCGGGCGGGGCTTTTTCCCGGACCGCCCTCAGCTTTTGGGCTTGGGCTTGAAGAGCATTGCCACCGCCACGCCCAGGAAAATGGCGGCGGCAATGCCCCCGGCGGTGGAGGTAATGCCGCCGGTGAGGGCCCCCAGCAGGCCCTTTTCCGCCACCGCCTCCTTCACCCCCTTGGCCAGGGAGTAGCCGAAGCCGGTGAGGGGCACCGTAGCCCCGGCCCCGGCCCACTCCGCCAGGGGCTTGTACACCCCCACCGCCCCCAAAACGACCCCGGACACCACGTAGGCCACCAGGATGCGGGCGGGGGTGAGCTTGGTCTTGTCGATGAGCACCTGTCCGGCGACGCAGAACAGGCCGCCCACCAGAAACGCTTTCAGATAGTCCATTATTTTCCTCCTTCCAGGGCGATGGCGTGGCAGATGCCGGGAATCGATTCCCCCTGCATGGTGGCGGTGGGGGAGTGGAGCGCCCCGGTGGGACAGAACAGAATCCGCTTCCACCGCCCCGCCAGCAGGCCCGGGAGCAGGTAGCCGCACAGCACCGACGCGGAGCAGCCGCACCCGGACGCCCCGGCGTGGACGTCCTGTTCCTCCCGGTCAAAGAGGAGCAGGCCGCAGTCGTTGTAGTTGGCCAGCTGCACGCCGTCCTTGGCGAAAAAGTCGGACACAATCTCATGGCCCAGCCGTCCCAGGTCCCCGGTCACAATGAGGTCATAATAGTCGGGGGCGAGGCCGGTGTCCTCAAAATGGGCCTTCAGGGTGTCGTAGGCGGCGGGAGCCATGGCCGCCCCCATGTTATTGGCGTCCTTAATGCCCTTGTCCACCACCTTGCCCACCGTCACCCGCACCGCCCGGGGGCCGGGCCGCACCGCGTTGGCGACCACCACCGCGCCGGCGGCGGTGGCGGTCCACTGGGCGGTGGGGGTGCGCTGGGAACCGTACTCCAGGGGCGTGCGGTACTGCCGCTCCGCGGAGCAGAAGTGGGAGGAGGTGACCGCCGCGGCGTATTTCCCATACCCGCCGCTGAGCAGCAGCGTGGCCAGGGCCAGACTCTCCCCCATGGTGGAGCAGGCCCCGTACAGCCCGAAAAACGGGAGGGCCGCCTGCCGGGCGGCATAGCCCGAGCCGATGCACTGATTGAGAAGGTCCCCCGCCAGCAGCAGGTCCAGGTCCGGGGTGTGGAGCCCCGCCCGCTTCAGCGCCGCGTCCAGGGCCAGCTGCTGCATGGCGGACTCAGATTGCTCCCAAGTCTTGGCCCCGAAGGCGTCGTCCTGGCAGGTGTGGTCAAAGTGCCGCCCCAGGGGGCCCTGGCTCTCCTTTTTGCCCGCGGCGGAGCCGTGGCCGATGATGACGGGGGGCGTCCCCGGCTGGAAGGTCTGCCGCCCCAGCTTTTGATTGTCCATGGCAGTGAGTTCCTTTCCTGCGCGGGCGCGCCCGCGCGATTTGCGGTTCGCCGCATATCCTGGCTCTATTTTGCGCAGGCGCGCCCAAATCATGCGCTGAAAAAGATTTGACAGCGGCATGCCCTTTGTCTCTGGTCAAGCCGGGGAAAAAGTGTTATAATATTTTCCAGATTTTTTGAGGAGGTATCCCTTATGGCCGAGGAAGCCCGCACCATCGGATATATCTGCCCCGTGTGCGGACAGGCGGTGATCGCCTCCCGCACCGCCTTTCAGCTGGCCGCCGGGGACGCCGTTCTGCCCTGTCCCTGCGGCAAGTCGGAGCTGTCCCTGCGCCAGCTGGGGGACCGCTGCGAGGTCACGGTCCCCTGCCTGTTCTGCGCCAAGGACCACACGGCGGCGTGCGCCAACGGCGCGCTGCTCCACAAGGAGCTGCTGGCTCTGTCCTGCCCCGCGTCGGGGCTGAGCGTTTGCTGCATCGGGCGGGAGGGCCGGGTGTTCCAGGCAATGGAAAAGCTGGAGGCGGCGGTGGACAAGCTGCGGCTGGACGACCAGACGGACAGGCGGGGCGCGTTTCTCGACCAGGTGGTGATGACGGAGGTGCTGGCGGAGCTCAGGGACATCGCCCGGCGGGGCGGCGTAACCTGCGGCTGCGGCTCGGCGGACTACGGGGTGAAGGTGGGCTATTCCTCAGTGGACCTGGTGTGCGCCCGCTGCGGGGCTGCCCTGCGCCTGCCCGCCGCCACGCAGGACGACCTGGCCGCCCTGTGCGCCCGGGATACCCTCACCATTCCTGGAAAGAAGGCGTAACCCTTGAGCACGTTTTATGAGATGAGCTTCCGGGTGGACTCCCGGGACGTGGATCTGTTCAACCAGTGCCGTCCGTCGGCGGTGCTGGGTTATTTGCAGGAGGCCGCCACCCAGGCGGCGCTGGCCCTGGGGGTGTCCGGGCCGGAGATCCGCGCAAAGTACAACTGCCTGTGGATGGTCACCCGGAACTGGGTGGAGCTGGACGCCCCCCTGCGGTGGAACGAGGAGATTGCCGTCAAAACCTGGCACCGGGGGGCGTCCGGCGCCTCCTCCTACCGCGACTTCGACCTGTTCCGGGACGGAAGGCCCGTCGGTCAGGCCTCCTCCGTGTGGGTGATGGTGGATGTGGACCAGCGCAAGCTGTTCCGCATGAAGGACCTGACGGAATTCCGGGACACCGGCGGCGGGGCGCTGTGCAAATCCATAAAGCTCCGCCGCCCCAGCCTGCCGGAGGCCTTCGACGGCCGGACCCGGCGGGAGCTGGGCTATTCGGACACCGACATCAACGGCCACGTGAACAACGCCCACTACGCCGACTTCGCCTGCGACAGCCTCCATCTGGAGCGGCTGGGGCGGGGCAGGTTCGTGCGGTCCTTCCAGATCGGCTATGTCAGCGAGTGCCGGGCGGGGGAAACCCTCTGGGTGGACACCGCCGCCCGGGGAGAGGAGCTGTTTGCCCGGGGCCGGGGGGAGGACGGGGCGGAGCGGTTCGACTTCACCCTGACGCTGGCCGGCCTGCCGGGAAACATTTAATTCTTTTGTAACAAAAGGGCGCGAACTTTTGTAACGACTGCCCGGTATCCTAAGAATTGCAAGAGATGCTTTTCTTTTTCATTCTATCCTCCATCCTTTGGTCCGAAGCGGAAACGCTTCGGACCTCCTTTTTTCTCCCGGCGCGGGCGGAGACCCTTCCTTGAGGAAGCACTGATGAAATGCGTCTGCGGCATCTTGCGGATTTAATCAGTCCTTCCTTAATCCTTTTTTAAGAAAATCAGCATCAAAATCTAAGAAGCTTCCCCGTTGAAATTGAAGAATTGTCCTCTATAATCGGAACCATCAAACGAGCGAGCCGCCCTGGACCGCCCAGGGCCCCTGAGAAAGAGGAGGGAAGCTTTATGAACATCTTGATTTTGACGGGTAAATTCGGCATGGGGCACCTGTCCGCCGCCAACGCCCTCCGGGAGCAGCTGGTTCAGGACGGCCACCGCGCCGACATCGTCGATCTGTTTGAATACGCCCTGCCCGACCGGGCCCCCGCCATGTACTGGTGGTTCAACGTGCTGGTGACCTACGGCGGCGTTTTCTATAACATCTACCACGACCTCACCGCCAACGACTCCGGCGAAAACCGGGGCGATATCCTGCTGGGCGGGCTGGACCGGCTGCTGGACGAGTACGCCCCCGACGTGGTGGTGTCCACCCACCCCATCTGCTCCGCCGCCATGGCGAAGTACAGGGAGGACGCCCCCTCGGACATCCCCCTGGTCACCTGCGTCACCGACGTGACCTGCCACAGCGAGTGGATTCACCCCGGCACCGGCTGCTACCTTGTGGCGGAGGAGTCCGTCCGGCAGGGGCTGATTGCCAAGGGGGTGGAACCGGACCGCGTGGCGGTATCGGGCATCCCGGTGAGCGGGCGCTTCCGGCCCGCCCGCCGGGACAGCTCCCGGCGCCGGGAGCTGCTCATCATGGGCGGCGGGCTGGGCCTCATGCCCCGGCGGGACTCCTTTTATCAGGCCCTCGACGCCCTGCCCGGGGTGCACACCACCATTCTCACCGGCAAAAACGGCAAGCTGTTCCAGCGGCTGAACGGAAGGTACGAGCACATCGAGGCGGTGCCCTTCACCACCGAGGTGGAGAAGTACATGGCCCGGGCCAACCTGATGCTGTCCAAGCCCGGCGGCATCACCTGCTTCGAGGCCATCGCCGCCCGCCTGCCCATTCTGGCCTGGCAGCCCTTCCTGAAGCAGGAGCAGGAGAACGCCGATTTCCTGGTGGGCCGGGGCATGGCCCGCATCGCCGCCAAGGAGGAGAGCGCCTGCCTGGCCGCCATCCGGGAACTGATCTACGACGACCGGGCCCTGTCCTCCATGGAGCGCTCCATGGACGCCATGGCCAGCCGCCTGAGCCGCACCGCCGCCTGCGCGGTGGTCCGCGCCCTGGCGGGGGAGGAGGTGCGGGCATGAAACGGCAGGTGAAAAGCGTCCTGTGCGGGGGCGCGGTGCTGGCCCTGCTTGCCTGGACGGTGCACACCATCCTCCAGGAGCAGACCCCCGGCCAGCTGGCCTCCGCCCTGCTCAGCGCCGACTGGAGAGTGCTGCTGCTGGGCCTTCCCCTGATGGCCCTCTTCCTTTGCTGCGAGGCCAAGGCCACCCACGCCGTCCTCCGGGCCCTGGGCTGCCCCCAGCCCTTCCGGCGGTGCGCCTACTACTCCAGCGTGGGCTTCTTTTTCAGCACCATCACCCCCTCCGCCACCGGCGGGCAGCCCGCCCAGGTGGTTGCCATGGGCCGGGACGGCGTTCCCGCCGCCTCCGGGGCGCTGGACATGCTGCTGGTCACCATCGGCTACAACACCGCCGCCATGTTCTGGGGGATCTACGCCCTGCTCACCGCGGGGGGCCTCACCGAGCGGCTGGGCGGACAGGTGGGCCTGCTGCTGGGACTGGGGTTGGCCATTTTCGCCCTGCTGGACGTGTTCATGTTCCTCTTCCTGTTCCTCCCCGGCCCCGCCAAAAAGCTGCTGTACGGCTGCATCGCCCTGGCGGCCCGGATATATCCCCCCCTGGATCGGGAAGCGCTGGAGGCCAGGGCGGACGCCCACCTGGCGGAGTACCGCCGGGGCGCCGGCCTGATCCGCCGGAACCCCGTCCTGCTGGCCCAGGTGGTAGGGCTGAGCGTGGTCCAGCTGGCCTGCACCTACGCCATGCCCTATGTGGTCTACCGGGCCTTCGGCCTGTCCGGCTTCGGCCTGGGAGAGATTATGGCCCTCCAGGCGCTGTGCTCCATCGCCGTGGGCTACCTGCCCCTGCCCGGCTCCGCCGGGGCGGCGGAAAACGTGTTTCTCCGGGGCTTTCTGCTCATCTACGGCGAGGCCCTGGTGGCCCCCGCCATGATCCTCAGCCGGACGCTGAACTGCTATCTGGTGCTCCTGGCCACCGGCGCCGTGCTGGCGGCGGGTCGGGCCCTGAGGCGCACCCCCCCGGCGGCGGAGCGGGAGAGCGCCGGCCCTAAAAAAAGCGTCGAGCCTGGAAAAGCCGCTTGACGAAGGAAGGACTGATTAAACCGGCAAGAGCGGTTTGCGAGAGACTTTTTGTCACAGCGAGGCGGGATTTCGCAGGAATAATTGTGTTTATTTCAAGAACTCACAACGAAGCTGTGGCGAAAAAGATCTGCAAAGCGCCGCAGGCGCATTTAATCAGCACTTCCTAAATAAAAAGGCCGGACGGAGCCCGCTCCGTCCGGCCTTTATTCCATCATCGCCTCCCGCAGGCGTTCCACCGCCCGCCGCTCGATGCGGGACACCTGCACCTGGCTCACCCCCAGCACCTTGGACACCCGGTCCTGGGTGAGGTTCTTGTAGAAGCGCAGCAGGATCACCATCCGTTCCCGCTGGGGGAGCTGGTCGATGGCCTGCCGCAGGGTGAGCTTTTCCACCAGGTCGTCCTCAATGCCCTCGTCCCCCAGCACCGCCTCCAGGGAGAAGCCGTCCTCCCCGCTCTCCCCCTGGAGGGAGGCCACCGACAGCATGGCGGCGTCCGCCGCCGCGATGTCCTCCGGCTCCAGCCCGGTGGCCTGGGCCAGCTCGCCCACGGTGGGCTCCCGGCCCAGCCGCTGGGTCAGCTCCTGCCGCCGCTGGCGCAGGGCCATGGCCCGCTCCTTGG
>CANDCH010000034.1 GCA_947383145.1 uncultured bacterium | reverse complement strand
TGGACAAAGTGGTTCTGTTCGGCTCCCGCGCCAGGGGGGATCACCACCGGGCCAGCGATATTGATTTGGCGGTCTGGGGCGGCAGCGTCGCACGGTTCGCGACGGACATTGACGAGGAGACATCCACTCTGTTGAAATATGATGTGGTGGACATGGGCCAGGATGTCTCTCCAGACCTGCTGGCTTCGATTCAAAAGGAGGGACGGGTTCTCTATGAAAAAGCTTGACCATTACCGGGCCAACCTGGAAGTTCTGTCAACGGCGGGCCAGCAGGACCTGGAAAATGAGTTTGTCATAGGCGGAATCATCGACAAATTTATGATTCAATTTGAACTGGGGTGGAAGGTGCTCAAGGAACTGCTCCAATACGAAGGCAGGAGCGAGGCCAGATCCGGCTCCCCTCGGGAGATTTTAAAGGCGGCGTTTCAGGTCTATGACTTTGTGGATGAGGATGTTTGGATTGCCATGCTCCGTGACCGCAATAATATGAGCCATATATACGATGGAAACGCCGCCCGGAAATTGGCGCAAACGATCATTGATGCCTATATCCCCGCGTTCCAGCGCTTGGAGCGGGAAATTGTGAAGCGATATTCTGCGGCTGGCCTGTCATAGCTGTAATACCACCCTCCAGCGGTGGGAGGTGGTGCAGCCGTGTCAGACGGAGATAGAACCCCCGGTCTCCTGAGAGGGGAGGCCGGGGGCTTTCTCGGTGCAAAAATTGTCTAAAAAAGAAAAGTTTTTGCACTGTAGTGCAGAAACTATAAAAAGAAGAAAGTTCTTGCAGTATAGTGCAGAAACTCAAAAATCCTGCGCAAAATTTTTCCAGTCCTGCTTGGTTGGCTTAACAGGCACTCAAAGATATGCAGGGAAGTGAAATCCTTCGAGCCACAGTTCAATTTGTCTTTTATTATTCTTTCTGCTGTGTTATACTAAATATTGATGATGCGTGTTTGAGGTGATGACGATGATTACCTATTTGAAAGGCGATATATTCAGCAGTCCGGCGCAAGTGCTGGTCAATACGGTGAACACTGTAGGGGTGATGGGAAAGGGCGTTGCGCTGGAGTTTAAAAAGCGCTACCCTGCGATGTTCAAGAGCTACGAGCGGGTATGCGATGAAAAACAGTTGGAAATCGGGAAGCTCCTCCTCTGGAAGGGCCCGGAAAAATGGGTGCTTATGTTCCCAACCAAAAAGCATTGGTGGAGTCCCTCTAAGCTGGAATACATCGAGGCGGGGTTGCAAAAATTCGCGGACACCTATGTGGAAAAGGGAATCGCCTCCATCGCGTTTCCCCGGCTGGGCTGCGGAAACGGCGGGCTGGACTGGGAAGAGGTTCGCCCGCTGATGGAGCGGTATTTAGAACGGCTCTCCATCCCTGTTTATGTTTATGTGGGGACATATCAGGATGGGCGGCTTAATCATGCAGTTTCCGTCCCAATGCAGCAATTGGACGTTTGTAGATGAGATTGATATTGGAACTCAAAGTGTAATTTATTAAACGGAAAAGAGAGATGGCTGGTTGAGGGCCGTCTCTCTTTTTTGCGTTACCATACCGCTAACGCCCCACCCACCGCCGAAGGCGCCCTTCAGATTGCCATGGAGGAGCTGCCCATCACCCTCCACGACGCGCGGGTGCTGGTGATCGGCTTTGGGCGGCTGGGGCGGGCGCTGGCCCCCCGCCTTCGGGCCTTGGGGGCCCGGGTGTGGGTGTCCGCCCGGCGGCATGAGCAGCGGGCCGCCGCCGAGAGCATGGGACTGGGCAGCGAGGGGATGGACCGCCTTCCCGACTGGCTGTGCAGCTACGACCTGGTGTTCAACACGGTGCCCGCCCCGGTGCTCGGGGTGGAGGAGCTGGCCGCGCTGAAGGAGCGGGCCCTGGTCATCGACCTGGCCTCCCGCCCCGGCGGGGTGGACATGGACGCCGCCGCCGCCCTGGGGGTGCGGGTGATCTGGGCCTTGTCCCTGCCGGGTAAGGCGGCCCCCGTCACCTCGGGGCGGTACATCAAGAACACCGTCTATCATATCATGGAGGAATCAGATCTGTGAATCATAAGGAATTGAGAGTGGGCTTCGCCTTCTGCGGGTCCTTCTGCACCATGTCCAGGGCGCTGGACGCCCTGGAACAGACCGCCGCCCGGTTCGGGCCGGTGACCCCCATCGTGTCCCAGACGGTGGCGACCACCGACACCCGGTTCGGCGCGGCCCACGATTTCATGCGGGAGATGGAGCGCATCTGCGGACGCCGGGTGATCTCCACCGTGGCGCAGGCGGAGCCCATCGGGCCCAAGGGGCTGCTGGACGTGCTGGCCGTCTGTCCCTGCACGGGGAACACCCTGGCCAAGCTGGCCCACGGAGTGACGGACACCGCCGTGACCATGGCGGCGAAAGCTCACCTGCGCAACGGCAGGCCGCTGGTGCTGGCCCTGGCCTCCAACGACGCGCTGGCGGGGGGCGCCCCCAACCTGGGAACCATGCTCAGCCGCCGCAATCTCTATTTTGTCCCCCTGGGCCAGGACGACTGCGCGGGCAAGCCCGCCTCCCTGGTGGCGGACTTCACTCTGCTGCCCGACGCCATTGAGGCCGCCTGCCGGGGGGAACAGCTCCAGCCGCTGCTGCTGGGGCCGGCCGGCTGACCGGCGGCGGGGACCCGGGACGCTTCCCTCCGGCGCCCCGTCTTGACAAGCTCCAGGTTTGGGAATAAAATAGGGAAACGCCTGATTCAACCGGCGGGAGCGGACGCGGTCAAAAGATCCGCGGCCCGCCGCGGCCGGTTGGTTCGGGGAGCCCGAAAGACCGGCCTTTGATACCCGAAGAGAGAGGGGGAACACCCCATGATTGAGCTGAAAAACCTGTCCAAAACCTTTCCCACCGCCGAGGGCCAGCTCCACGCCCTGACGGACGTGAGCCTGACCATCGGCGACGGCGCGGTGTACGGCATTGTGGGCATGAGCGGCGCGGGCAAGTCCACCCTGGTGCGCTGCATCAACCTGCTGGAGCGGCCTACCTCCGGGCAGGTGCTCATCGACGGGGCCGACCTGTGCGCCATGAGCCAAAAGGAGCTCATCGCCCAGCGGCGGTCCATCAGCATGATTTTCCAACAGTTCAACCTGCTTATGCAGCGCACCTGCCTGAAAAACATCTGTTTTCCCATGGAGATCGCCCATGTGGGGCGGGGGGAGGCGGAAAAACGGGCCCGGGAGCTGCTGGAGGTGGTGGGCCTGCCCGACAAGGCGGACGCCTACCCCGCCCAGCTGTCCGGCGGGCAGAAGCAGCGGATCGCCATCGCCCGCTCCCTGGCCAGCGATCCCAAGATTCTGCTGTGCGACGAGGCCACCTCCGCCCTCGACCCGAAGACCACCCGGGATATCCTGCGGCTCATCCAGGACATCAACCGCCGCCTGGGCATCACGGTGGTGGTCATCACCCACGAGATGGCGGTGGTGGAGGAAATCTGCACCCATGTGGCCATTCTGGACCACGGCCGGGTGATGGAGACAGGTACGGTGGAGCGGGTGTTCTCCAACCCCCAGACCGAGGCGGGCCGCCGCCTGGTCTATCCCGACGGGGTGGTGATCGACCGGCTCCCCGCCGTCAACGTGATCCGCATCGCCTTCAACGGCGGGTCGTCCTACGAGCCCCTCATCGCGTCGCTGGCCATCGACTGCGGCGTGAAGGTGAACATACTGGGGGCGGACACCCGCAACGTCAACGGACAGGCCTTCGGCACCATGCTGCTGGGCCTGCCGGCGGACCCGGCGGAGGCGGCCAAGGCCGTGGCCTACATCAAGAATCAGCCCAACGTGACCATGGAGGAGGTGCGGGATTACCATGGCTGAGTGGATTATCTCCTTTTTTTCCATCACCGACCCCAAGCTGGCGAAGGATATCACCGAGCAGGTGGGCTATCTGGTGAACAACCTGGGCTTTGCCGCCTGGGAGACCGTCTATTCCACCGTGCTGGCCACCCTCTTTGCCTACCTCATCGGCCTGCCCCTGGGGGTGCTGCTGGTGGTGGGGGCGGCGGACGGCGTACGGCCCCTGCCCGGGCCGCTGATGAAGGTCCTCAACGTGGTCATCAACCTGCTGCGCTCGGTGCCCTTCCTGATTCTGATGGTGGTGGTGTTCCCCCTGGCCCGGGTCATTGTGGGCACCTCCATCGGCACCAACGCCTCCATCGTCCCCCTGACCATCGCCGCCTTTCCCTTTGTGGCCCGGCTGGTGGAGGGCTCCCTGCGGGAGATGGACCGGGGGACCATCGAGGCCGCCCAGGCCATGGGCTGCACCCCCTTTCAGATCGTCTGGAAGGTGATCCTGCCCGAGTCCCTGCCCTCCCTGCTCACCGGGTTCACCACGGCGTTCATCACCATTCTGGGCTACGGGGCCATGTCCGGGGCCATCGGCGGCGGCGGGCTGGGCAACATGGCGCTGAACCGGGGCCACACCCGGGGTATGCGCGTCGTGCTGTACGTGGCGGTGATCGCGCTGGTGGTGCTTGTGCAGATATTCCAGTCTCTCGGCACCCATCTGGCGGTGCGGGTGGACAAGCGGATCACGGACCGGGGCGCCGGACGCGCCGCGGGGAACCGGCGCAGGGCGCGGGCGGAGCGGAGCCGGAGAATGGACCCCCCGGGACCCCTGTGACGGCTTGCGCATTGTGAGAGGGGACAAAGCGGACGCGGTTTGTCCCCTCTCCATCTGTGCAATATATCCCATTGACAAATACGCTTTTGTGCGTTAAACTAACAAAAGCCGGATGTTCCGGCAGAGGCCAAAATTTCATATTCAAAAAGGCAATGATGGGGAGAGTACGCGGGGAGATACGGCACAGAGAGCCCGGGCAGCTGGAAACGGGCACGGAAGACCCCGCCGAACATGGCCTCGGAGCCGCGCGGCTGAGAGACACAGGGTCCTTAGGCCGCGACGGGCGCGCCCGTCACAGCGCCAGGGTATGTCCGTACCCGGTAAGGTCCGGCCCCGCGAGGGGCGGGCGAAGCAAGGTGGTACCACGAAGCGGCGGAGCCGTTCTCGTCCTTGACGATGTGTCAGGGGCGTTTTTTTGTGCCTCCAATCCCGGTGATACCCGCGAAAGCGGCTCACATATATTTCATCCACCGCGAATCAAAAGGAGAGATCACCATGAAAAAGATCAGCAGATTTGCCGCGCTGGGCCTGTCTCTTGCCCTGGCCCTGAGCCTTGCCGCCTGCGGCGGCGGTCCCGCCGCCGGCAGCCAGGCCCCCGAGAACAGCCCCGCCGGGAACGGCGAAGCCACCGTCCTCAAGGTGGGGGCCACCCCCGCCCCCCACGCCGCCGTGCTGGAGGTGGTGAAGGGGCTTCTGGCCAAGGAGGGCATTGACCTCCAGATCCAGGAGTTTGACGACTACATCCTGCCCAATACCGCCGTGGAGGACGGTTCCCTGGACGCCAACTACTTCCAGCACATCACCTACATGAACAACTTCAACGAGGAGAAGGGCACCCATCTGGCCAGCGTGGCCGAGGTCCACTACGAGCCCTTTGCCATCTACGCGGGCAAGACCGCCTCTCTGGCGGAGCTGCCCGACGGCGCGTCCATCGCCGTGCCCAACGACGGCACCAACGAGGCCCGGGCGCTGATGCTGCTGGAGGCCCAGGGGCTCATCAAGCTGCGGGAGGGCGCGGGTCTGGCCGCCACCAAGGACGACATTGCCGAGAACCCCCACAACTACGAGATTCAGGAGCTCACCGCCAACCTGTTGACCTCCACCCTCCAGGACGTGGACATCGCCATCATCAACGGCAACTACGCCCTGGGCGCGGGGCTCAGCGAGGAGGACGCCCTGGCGTTTGAGGACGCCGCCGCCGCGGCGGCCCCCTATGTGAACGTGCTGGCCGTCAAGGAGGACCGGGAGAGCGACCCCGCCATCCAGTCTCTGGTAAAGGCGCTCCAGTCCGACGAGGTGAGGCAGTTCATGAAGGACACCTACGGAAACGCGGTGGTCCCGGCGTTTTGACAAGAAGCGCGGAGCCGTCGTGAGCGGCGCAGACCCATCAAAGCGGCGCATGGTTTTTCCATGCGCCGCTTTTTCGCGCCCCGCAGAATTCACAAATCCTTCACACCGTGCCCCTTGACATTTTTCCCCGGCGGAGTAAAATAATACGCACACGAATCATTCGTGTGCGAACGAACGAAAAGCGTGACGGCACTGTGAAGGAGGAACCCTCATGGACGACTCTGCGCTGCTGTTCAACCAGCTGCTGCGCACCCACCATAACGCCTGCATGGCGGCCCTGGCGCGGCAGGGAGCCGGAGATATCGGCTCGCCCCGCCTGCTGGCGGCCCTGGCCCGGTATCCGGACGACCCGGACCTGGCCCCCACCCAAAAGGAGCTGGCCGACCTGCTCCACAGCGCTCCGGCCACCATCGCCGCCTCCCTCAAGGTGCTGGAGCGCCAGGGCTATGTGGTCCGCCGCACCGACCGGCGGGACACCCGGCGCAACCGTATCTCCATCACCCAGAAGGCGCGGGACGCCCTGGACGCGGGCCTTCACGCCTTCCGGCAGGTGGACGACGCCATGTACCGGGGCTTCACCCCGGAGGAGCGGGAGCAGGTGCAGGCGTTTCACCGCCGGATGCTGGAAAATCTCTATCAGACGGGGTGCAGGCGGTGGGATGAGCTCTGCCCGCCGCCCCCGGAAATTCCCAGAAAGGAAGTATGACCCATGCTGAGACGCATCGCGTCCTATCTCAAGGGCTACGGCGGGTACGCCGCGGCCTCGCCCCTGTTGGTCACCCTGGAAACGCTGTGCCAGCTGGCCATTCCCCTGCTCATGGCCCAGATCATCGCCCAGGGCATCAAGGCGGAAAACATGGCGGCGGTCTGGCGGTACGGCGCTCTGATGGTGGTGGCCGCCGTGATCGCCACCGCCACCGGCGGTCTGGCCGCCCGC
Organism: uncultured bacterium; assembly: GCA_947383145.1. Classification (GTDB taxonomy): domain Bacteria; phylum Bacillota; class Clostridia; order Oscillospirales; family Oscillospiraceae; genus Enterenecus. Next base: position 3,916 of record CANDCH010000034.1, on the reverse strand, counting down.
TGCGCGGCCTACGCCGCCCAGGGGCTGGGGGCAAACCTGCGCCGGGCCGAGTTTGAGAAGATATCCGCCTTCTCCTTCGCCGACATCGACCGGTTTTCCTCCTCCTCCCTCATCACCCGCATGACCAACGACGTCACCAATATCCAGAACGTGGCCATGGTATGCCTGCGCATTCTCATCCGGGCGGTGACTATGCTGGTGGCCAGCGTGATCCTCACCCTGGCCATCAGCCCCCGGCTGACTCTGGTGGTGCTGATCATCCTGCCCGTCATGGCGGCGGCGCTGCTTCTGCTCATGAAGGTGTGCATGCCCCTGTTCGAGAAAATGCAGCAGGCCCTGGACCAGCTCAACGAGACGGTGCAGGAGAACCTCATCGCCGTGCGGGTGGTGAAGTCCTACGTCCGGGAGAACCGGGAGCGGGACAAGTTCAAGGCCGCCAACGACAACTTCACCTCCACCGCCCTGCGGGCCATGCTGCGCATGGTGGCCATGCAGCCCATGATGACCGTCTGCATGGCGGCCGCCATCGTGCTGGTGCTCTACAACGGCGGGAGCATGGTGCTGGCGGGCGGGCTGGACATCGCCTACCTGCAAACCGTGGTGGGCTACATCATGCAGATCCTCATGTCCCTGATGATGGTGGGCATGGCCCTGCTCCAGTACAGCCGTGCCCAGGCGTCCACCCGCCGGGTGTTCGAGGTCATCGACGCCCAGCCCTCCATCGCGGACGGCGGCGAGGCCAGCCTGCCCGCACCCCGGGGCCGGGTGGAGTTCCGGGACGTGTCCTTCCGCTACCAGACCGAGGGCGCGGGAGAGGACGTGCTGAAAAACATCAGCCTGGAGATCGAGCCCGGGGAGTTTGTGGCCGTGGTGGGGGGCACCGGCACGGGCAAGTCCTCCCTGGTAAACCTGATCCCCCGGTTTTACGACGTGCACCGGGGACAGGTGTTGGTGGACGGGCTGGACGTGCGGGACTATCCCCTGGACGCCCTCCGGGGGCGGATCGGCATGGTGCTGCAAAACAACGTGCTGTTTTCCGGCACCATCCGGGAGAACCTGCTGTGGGGCAATGAGAACGCCACGGAGGAGGAGCTGGTTCAGGCGGCCAAGGACGCCCAGGCCTACGGCTTCATCATGTCCTTCCCCGGCGGCTTCGACACCGACCTGGACCAGGGGGGCGTCAACGTGTCCGGCGGGCAGAAGCAGCGGCTGTGCATCGCCCGGGCCATGGTGCGCAAGCCCGCCGTCCTCATTCTGGACGACTCCACCTCCGCCGTGGACACCGCCACCGAGGGGAAGATCCGGGAGTCCTTCCGGCGGAATTTGAAGGACACCACCGTGATCATCATCGCCCAGCGCATCAGCTCGGTGCAGTACGCCGACAAGATTGTGGTGATGGACGAGGGGACCGTGGCCGGAGTGGGCACCCATGACGAGCTGATGGCGTCCAACAAAATTTACCGCGAAATTTACGATTCCCAGCAGGAGGGAGGGGACGGCAATGGCTGAGAACAGACGGCCCCACGGGCCCCATGGCGGGCCCCACGGAGGGCCCCGGGGGGGCTTCGGCAAGCCCAAGGACCTGAAGGGCTCCGCCCTGCGCACCGTGAAGTATATCGCCGCCAAGCCGGGGCTGCTTGCGGCGGCGCTGGCGTGCGTGGTGCTGGAGGCCGTGCTGAGCGTCCGGGCCACCTATATGCAGAAGCCCATCATCGACGGCATCACCTCCGCCCTGGCCGCGGGGCAGGCCGACTGGCCCGGTCTGGCCTCCGCCTGCGCCCAGCTGGCGCTGTTCTACCTGGCGGCGGCGGTGTGCATCTATATTCAGAGCAGCCTCATGGCCCAGCTGGCCCAGAAGGGGTGCAACAAGCTGCGCCGGGAGCTGTTCGACAAGCTTCAGCAGCTCCCCTTGAGCTACTTTGACGCCCACACCCACGGCGAGCTCATGAGCCGCTTCACCAACGACGCGGACAATGTGCAGATGGCCCTCCAGCAGTCGGTGATTCAGCTTCTGTCCAGCGCGGTCACCTTTGTCAGCGTGGTGTTCATGATGGTCACCCTGTCCCCCATGCTGTTTCTGGCCTCCCTGGTGATGCTGGGCGGGATTACGGCGGTGTTCGCCCTGTTCGGCAAGCGCAGCCGGAAGTACTACGCCCGCCAGCAGGCCGCCCTGGGGGCGGTGAACGGCAACATCCAGGAGATGATCGAGGGCCTGAAGGTGGTCAAGGCCTTCAACCACGAGGAGCAGGCCAAGGAACAGTTCGGGGCGCTGAACGAGGACTTCCGGGACGCGGCCAGCCGGGCCGGGTTCTATTCCTCCGCCATCATGCCCGTCGCCTCCAACCTGACCAACATCGGCTATGCCGTCACCGCCGTGCTGGGTGCGCTGCTTGCCATGAGCACCGGCATCAACGCCGGGTTTACCCTGGGCTCCCTGGTGATCTACCTCCAGTACAACCAGCAGGTCACCCAGCCCGTCAACCAGATCTCCATGCAGATGACCACCCTTCTGTCCGCCCTGGCGGGGGCGGAGCGCATCTTTGCCGTCATGGACGCCCAGCCTGAGACCGACCGGGGGCAGGTCACCCTGGTGCCGGTGGACAAGGACGCCAACGGCTCCCTGTCCAAATTCAGCGGGCAGGGGCGGCCCCGCGCCTGGGCCTGGAAGGTGCCCCGGGCCTGCGGCCTGACCCTGACGCCGGTGCTGGTGGGGGCGGACGAGGCCCTCACCGAGCTGGGCCAGGCGGACGGGGAGGGCGGAGCCCTCAAGCTTCTGCCCCCCGGCGCGGAGTCCGAAGCCGGCCTGTGGGTGCGGGTGGGGGAGGACGGAGCCCTCGTCCCCCTGACCCATGAGGAGATGGCGGGCCACGGCTGGGCCTGGAAGTACCCCGGCCCGGACGGGAGCATGGGCCTGCACCTGATCCGGGGGGCGGTGCGCAACGTCCCCGGCGAGGAGTTCTGCTACGCCGAGCTGCGGGGGGCGGTGCGGCTCAGCCAGGTGGACTTCTCCTACGTGGAGGGCAAGCCGGTGCTGAAAACCCTGTCCGTCTACGCCGACCCGGGCCAGAAAATCGCCTTTGTGGGCTCCACCGGCGCGGGCAAGACCACCGTCACCAACCTCATCAACCGTTTCTATGAGATTCAGGGGGGCATGATCACCTGCGACGGCATCGATGTGCGGGACATTGAAAAGGACTCCCTGCGGCTGAGCCAGGGCGCGGTGCTCCAGGACACCCACCTGTTCACCGGCACCGTCATGGACAACATCCGCTACGGCCGGCTGGACGCCACCGACGGGGAGTGCGTCTCCGCCGCCAAGTCCGCTAACGCCGACGGCTTTATCCGCCGCCTGCCGGAGGGCTACCACACGAAGATCACCGGGGATGGGGCCAACCTGTCCCAGGGCCAGCGGCAGCTTCTGGCCATCGCCCGGGCGGCGGTGAAGGACCCGCCCATCATGGTGCTGGACGAGGCCACCTCCTCCATCGACACCCGCACCGAGCAGTATATCCAGCGGGGGATGGATGCCCTGATGGAGGGGCGGACGGTGTTTGTCATCGCCCACCGGCTGTCCACCGTGCGCAACGCCGACTGCATCGTGGTCATCGAGGGCGGGCGCATTATGGAGAAGGGCAGCCACGCCCAGCTCATGGCGGAGCGGGGAAGGTACTACCAGCTGTACACCGGGCAGTTTGAGCTGGATTAGAAGCGCGAGGATAGCCGCGCGGGGGAGCTTGGACCGAAGCGAGGGGAAAAGCCCAGGGCCAACGGAGTTGGACCGGGTTTTGCCCGAGCCGAAGGGAAAGCGACCCGCGGCGCGGCCAATCCGAGCGTGACAGGAAGCGCGAAGATAGCCGCGCAGGGGAGCTTGGACCGAAGCGAGGGGAAAAGCCCAGGGCCAACGGAGTTGGACCGG
>CANDCH010000033.1 GCA_947383145.1 uncultured bacterium | reverse complement strand
CGCCCAAGCACGTCTATGTGTGCACCCGCTGCCTCCGCTCCGGCAAGGTCACCCGGGCCGTGTAATCCTGATTCAGGTAGCAAAATCGGACCCCGCGCTGGGCGCGGGGTCCGATTTTTCAGCTCTCTTCGGGCGGCTTCTTCTCCGGCTCTGCCCCAGGGGCGGGCTGGGCCTCCGCCTCGGGGACGGGCTTCTCCGCCTCCGCGGCCCCCTTCCTGGACTGGCTCCCCTTGTGGAAGGCGAACTTGGACTCGGTGCCCTTCATAATGCGCACCATGTTCCCCCGGTGCTTCCACAGCAGCAGCCCGCCCATCACGGCGGCCAGCAGCAGGATCAGCGGGTCCCGGTACACCAGCCAGGACATCACGATAAAGGACGCGCCTCCCCAGCAGGAGCCCAGGGAGATATATTTGGTGGCCGCCGCCAGAATGAGGAACCCGCCCCACAGCACCACCGGGATGGTCCAGCTGGGCAGGACGCCTCCCCCGCCGATGCCGATCATGACGGCCACGGCGCTGCCGGACAGCACCCCCTTGCCCCCCCGGAACTGGAAGGTGCAGGGATACATATGGCCCAGCATACAGAAGGTCCCCGCCCAATATTGGGCCAGGGTGACCAGCTCCGGCGAAAGGCGGCCGGCGATAAACATGGCGAACAGCACCGCCAGCACCGCCTTCACCGCGTCGCTGAGGATGACCACCGCCGTCAGCGGGCCGCCGAACACCCGGTAGAAGTTGGTCAGGCCCGCGTTGCCGCTGCCGTGGTCCCGGATGTCGTCCCGCAGGATATACCGGGACACCACCACGGCCCCGTTGAAGCACCCCAGGAAATAGGCCACCACAGCCACCCCCACGGCCGCCACCGCCAGCCAGCCGGGGCTGACGCCGGCCGCTTCCAGCATACGAGAATTCAGCATGGTCAATCCTCCTTATCGCCCTTTTGTCGGATGGTGATGCGCACCGGGGTCCCCGTCAGGCCGAAGGTGGCCCGGATCTGGTTCTCCAGGTAGCGCTGGTAGGAAAAGTGGAACAGCTTGGCGTCGTTGCAGAAAATGACAAAATGGGGAGGCTTCACCCCGATCTGGGTCATATAGTAAATCTTCAGCCGCTTCCCCTTGTCGGTGGGGGGCTGAACCCGGGCCTGGGCGTCGCCCAGCACCTGGTTGAGCATCCCGGTGGGAATGCGCATGGACGCCTGATTCACCACGCTGTCGATCAGCCCGAACAGCTTATCCACCCGCTGGCCGGTCAGCGCCGACAGAAACAGCACCGGGGCGTAGGTCATATAGCTCAGGTCCCGGCGGACCTCCTCCTCCATGCGCTGCATGGTCTTGCCGTCCTTTTCCACGGCGTCCCACTTGTTCACCGCGACGACGCAGGCCTTGCCCGCCTCATGGGCCAGTCCGGCCACCTTGGTGTCCTGCTCGGTGACCCCCTCCCTGGCGTCGATCATAATCACGCACACGTCGCTGCGCTCGATGGCCATGGTGGCCCGGAGGACGGAGAACTTCTCCACCCGGTCGTCCACCTTGGATTTTTTCCGCATCCCCGCCGTGTCAATGATGAGGTACTTCTGCCCGTTCTTTTCCAGGTAGCTGTCCACCGCGTCCCGGGTGGTGCCCGCCACGTCGGATACGATCACCCGCTCCTGGCCCAGAATGCGGTTCACCAGGGAGGACTTGCCCACATTCGGCTTGCCGATGATGGCCACCTTCACCACGTCGTCCGCTTCCTCCTCCCGGTCCTCGGGGGGAAAGTGCCGGAAGCAGGCGTCCAGCAGGTCGCCGGTGCCGTGGCCGTGGACGGCGGAGACCGGGTAGGGGTCCCCCAGGCCCAGGTTATAAAACTCGTACATATCCGGGTCGTTGTGGCCGGTGGAGTCCATTTTGTTCACCGCCAGCACCACCGGCTTCCGGGAGCGCTGGAGCATCCCTGCCACCTCCTGGTCGGCGGCGGTCATGCCGGTGCGGATGTCGCACACAAAGACGATGACGGAGGCGGCGGCGATGGCGATCTCCGCCTGCTCCCGCATGAAGGACAGGATCTGGTCCCCGGCGCCCGTCTCAATGCCGCCGGTGTCCACCAGGTCGAAGGTGCGGCCCCGCCACTCCGCCTGGGCGTAAAGCCGGTCCCGGGTGACGCCGGGGGTGTCCTCCACAATGGACAGCCGCTTGCCCGTCAGCTTGTTGAACAGCATGGACTTGCCCACATTGGGCCGGCCCACGATAGCCACCAGGGGCCTAGCCATAGATATCCCTCCTTACCGCCCCACGCGGGGGAAAACGGCCCGCGCCGCTGGGCGGCGGGCGATACTTTACACAATTATAAGCTAGTATACCAAATCTGCCAAAAAAAAGATAGGGGAAACGGAGAAAATTTTCAGGTAAAACATAACAAAAAAGCTGCCGCAGGCGCGGCAGCTTTTTTCGCGGTTATTTTTCGGCGGGGGCGACCTCACGGCCATTATAGGTCATGCAATTCTTGCAGACGCGGTGGGGCAGGGTGACGGTACCGCACTTGGGACAGGTGTTGATACCGGGAGTCTCCAGCTTCCACACGGAGCTGCGGCGCTTGTTCCTGCGCTGCTTGGATACTTTACTCTTCGGGACGGCCATTTTGACACCTCCTTAATTGGTCAATGTCCGCTGGGACATACAGCCTACTGATCTGTCTCCTCCTGCTCCAGCAGCTGGGCCAGCTTTGCCCAGCGGGGGTCGGTCTCCCGCTGGCAGCGGCAGGGCTCCACGTTCAGGTCCGCGCCGCAGCCGGGGCACAGCCCCTTGCAGTCCTCCGAGCAGAGGTTTTTCGTGTCCATTTCAAGGAGGAATACCTCCCGCATGAGCTCGTCCAGCTCCAGCTCTCCGTCCCTGTTTAACAAAACGATGTCGCCGCTCTCCCCGTTGGCCAGCTCAAAGGCCAGAAGAGTGCCGTACTCCACCGTCTTCTCCCGCTGGAAGGAGCCGGCGCACCGGTCGCAGGTCAGCGACAGAACCGTGTTCAGCCGGGCCGTCAGCTCCAGGGCTCCCGCCCGGTTGCGCACCTGTCCCTCCACATGGACGGGCTGAACAAAGGGCCGCGCCCCGTTCCACTCCACGCCGGACAAATCCGCCTGAAGGGCAAAGGGGAGCACCCCGCCGGGCTGCTGGGCCAAGGGCTTCAAATCCAGTTTCATGGCACACCTCGCATAATGGCACGACTGGTATTATACTAGACCTGGCCGGAAATGTCAAATATTTTCCGCAATATTTTGGGTTTTTTCGCAAAGAAGCCCCGGCGCCGCCGCGTGCGGGCGCAGCGCGGCGGCAAGAAGCGCAGAAAAGCGGCCGGACGGCCCGGCCGCCTCTCAGCGTGACAGCGTCGCGCTCCCCGGGCTCACCCCTTCAGGAACTCCTCCAGACGGTCCATGCCCTTTTTGATGTTGTCCATACTGGTGGCGTAGGACCAGCGGACGAAGCCGGGCGCGCCGAAGCCGCTGCAGGGCACCGTGGCCACCAGGCCGTGCTTCAGCAGGGCGGCGGAGAAGTCGTCTCCGGTGCGGATCAGCTCCCCGTGGATGGTGCGGCCCAGCTGCTTCTCCACGTTCATCATGATATAGAACGCGCCCTCGGGCTTGATGCAGCTGACGCCGTCCATGGCGTTCACCCGCTCCACAATATAGTTGCGGCGCTCCTCAAAGGCCCGGCGCATGGCCTCCACGCAGTCCTGGGGGCCGTTCAGCGCGGCCACGGAGGCCGCCTGGGACACGGAGCTGGGCGAGCCGGTGGAGTGGCTGAGATAGTTGGCCATCACCTTGGCGATGTTCTCGCCGGACAGCAGGTAGCCGATGCGCCAGCCGGTCATGGCGTAGGACTTGGACACGCCGTTGATGAGGATGGTGCGCTCCTTCACGTCCTCCCCCAAAGAGGCGAAGGACACCGACTTCACCCCGTCGTACAGCAAGCCGTAGTAGATCTCGTCGGAGATCACATAGATGTCCTTCTCCACACACACCCTGGCGATGGCCGCCAGTTCCTCCTTGGAGTACACCATGCCGGTGGGATTGCTGGGGTTGTTGAGGATGAGGGCCTTGGTCCTGGGGGTGATGGCGGCGGCCAGCTGCTCCGCCGTCATTTTGAACCCGGCGGACTCCTGGGCGGCGACCACCACCGGGACGCCCCCCGCCATTTTGATGAGCTCCAGGTAGCTCACCCAGAACGGCGCGGGCAGGATCACCTCGTCGCCGGGGTTCACCAGGGCCCGCAGGGCGATATACACGCAATGCTTGGCCCCGCTGGTCACCACCACCTGGGAGGGCTGGTACTCCAGGCCGCAGTCCTCCCTCATGCGGCGGCAAACGGCCTGCTTCAGGGCCGCCGTGCCGGAGGCGGGGGTGTAGCGGGTGACGTTTTCCGCGATGGCCTGCTCCGCCGCCGCCTTAATATGATCGGGGGTGTTGAAATCCGGCTCGCCGGCGCCGAAGCCCACCACATCCACGCCGTCCGCCTTCATCTGCTTGGCCAGGGCGTCGATGGCCATGGTGCTGGACGCCTGCACCGCGGACGCGATTTGAGCAAGTTCCTTCAAGGTGATCCCTCCATTTTTTGTTTCCTGCACATTATATTCTCCGCCTTGCAGAATTGCAAGCACATTTTGGAGGATTTCCGAAGTTTTTGCAATTCTAACAAAACCATGTTGCATTTTCGGCAAAAAACCGCCCCCTCTGCCCAAGGGAGCGCAGCTTGTCCCCCTCCCGCTCCGGCGGACCCGGCCCCCGCCCTTGCGCCAGGGCGGGAAAAGATGTACAATAGGGGCAGGCAGAGACAGATCCCACCTCGCCGGAAGGAGAAACACAATGGAAACTCGCCGTACGAACCCGGAGCCCCACGTCTGGCAGCGGGCCATGAACCGCGTTCTGGCCGGACTGGCCTTGGGCACGGTCACGCTGAACTTCTGGGGGCTGAACTACCTGCTTCCCCCTGTGGGACAGGTCCTGCTTCTGCTGGGCCTGCGCCCACTGCGGCGGGAAAACCGGGCCTTTCGGGTCTGGTGGCCCTGCGCCCTGGCCCAGACCGGCCTGCTGGCCTTCCAGACGCTGCGGCGGGCCGCCCCCGGCTGGCAGGACTTCAACCAGAGCGGGCCGGGCTGGGCTTTAACCGCGTCTGGCGCCGTCCTGGAGCTGGCCCAGCTCTTATGCCTGTGGCAGGGGCTGCGGGAGGCGCGGCGGCGCGCGGGGCTGCCCCCCAAGACTGCGGCCGGACCGGCCCTCGCGGTGTGGTACATCCTCATGACCCTGCTGGCGCTGGCGGGCGGCCAGACCGGCTGGGTGTTCTTCCTGCTCCTCCTGGCCGCCTATCTCTTCATTCTCGACAGCCTGTACGCCCGGTCCCGGGAGGTGGACGAAGCCGGGTACGCCCCCTCTCCCGCCCCCGTCCGGGTCCCCGGCGGCCCGCTGGCGGGCGCTTTTCTGGGGGCGCTGCTCCTGGGGGTGTTCGCGGTGGGGCGCGCCTGCAACCGCCTTCCCATGGACTGGCAGGCGGCGGACCCTGCGGAGCGCAGCCGGACGCAGGCGCTGAGCTCCCGGCTGTCGGAGCTGGGCTTTCCGGAGCCGGTCCTGGCCGACCTGTCCGCCGGGGACATTCTGGCCTGCGGGGACCCCGTGCGGGTGGTGAGCGAGACCCGGTCCTTCGCCATGACCCACGCCTACCACGCGGGCGCGCCCCAACAGCCCCTGACCATCACCGGCGTGGCGGTGGAGCTGGAGGGAGAGCGGGAGCGCTGGCGGGTGTTCCACCACTTTCAGTGGGCGGACGGCGCCACTTTTCAGGGCTCTGACGCCATGCAGCTCTGGCCCGCCTACCGCAGCGCCGGAGAGGGCTGGGCCCCCTCCGGCCCCCCCTCCGGGCGGGTGCTGTGCCAGCGGGACGGCATTGCGCTCTGGGCCCCCTACCACTTTTTAGGGGAGGAGACCTTCACCAACCGCAGCCCCTTTTTCGGTACCCGGACCTCCACCGACCTGTTCGCCGCCTTCTCCTTCCCCCGGGACGGGGCACGCTGCCGGGGCTACGTCTGCTACGAGACGGCGGAGGCAAAGGACGGCTGGATTTTGGACTCCTGGGTGAACTACGCCCACGCCCGGGGGATATTCCAGTACCCCGCCCTGTCCGGCAAGGAATGGATTCAGAGCCGGGGCATCTCCTCCGACAGCGAGCCCTTCCTCTTCGTGCAGGACGCCCTCCAGTTCTACCCCTGGGAGGAAGACGGGCCGTTCTGAGCCCGGTCAAGCGCCGCGCCGGACGGGCCCTCCCTCCGGCCGAACTACCGGTGCCGCCGCTCCGCCGTTTTTGGCGTTCGGAGCGGAAAAACGCCGCGGACCTTCCCAAAATCCGCGGCGCCGGCAGGAAACATAAAATCGGGCGGCGCCGGTAAGGCGCCGCCCGATTTTATGCGGTTGTTCACTTGTCTCCGCCGCCCGAAAAGCACGGATTTCACCGAAGCCCTCAGGCGGGGCTTTCGCCGAAATGGGAAAATTACTCGGCCACGTCGATGACGACGCCGGAGCCCACGGTGCGGCCGCCCTCGCGGATGGCGAAGCGCAGGCCCTTCTCGATGGCGATGGGGGTGATCAGCTCCACGTTCATGTCCACGTTATCGCCGGGCATGCACATCTCGGTGCCCTCGGGCAGGGTGATGACGCCGGTCACGTCGGTGGTACGGAAGTAGAACTGGGGACGGTAGTTGTTGAAGAAGGGGGTGTGGCGGCCGCCCTCGTCCTTGGACAGGACGTACACCTGGCCCACGAACTTGGTGTGGGGGTGGATGGAGTTGGGCTTGCACAGCACCTGGCCGCGCTCGATCTCGTCCTTGTTGACGCCGCGGAGCAGGCAGCCCACGTTGTCGCCGGCCTCCACGTAGTCCAGAGTCTTGCGGAACATCTCCATGGAGGTGACGACGGTGCTCTTCTTCTCCTCGGTGAGGCCGACGATCTCCACGGTCTCGCCCGCCTTCAGCTGGCCGCGCTCCACACGGCCGGTGGCCACGGTGCCGCGGCCGGTGATGGTGAACACGTCCTCGACGGGCATCAGGAAGGGCAGGTCGGCCTTGCGGTCGGGAGTGGGGATGTAGCTGTCAACAGCGTCCATCAGCTCCTTGATGCAGGCGAAATCGGGGTCGTCCACGTTGCCGGACTCGTTGGTCAGGGCGTTCAGGGCGGAGCCCTTGATGATGGGGATATCGTCGCCGGGGAACTCGTAGAAGGACAGAGTCTCGCGGACCTCCATCTCCACCAGCTCGATCAGCTCATCGTCGTCCACCTGGTCGCACTTGTTCAGGAACACCACGATGGCGGGCACGCCCACCTGACGGGCCAGCAGGATGTGCTCCTTGGTCTGGGCCATGGGGCCGTCGGTGGCGGCGATGACCAGGATAGCGCCGTCCATCTGAGCAGCGCCGGTGATCATGTTCTTGATATAGTCGGCGTGGCCCGGGCAGTCCACGTGGGCATAGTGACGGTTGGCGGTCTGGTACTCAATGTGGGCGGTGTTGATGGTAACGCCGCGCTCGCGCTCCTCGGGGGCGCTGTCGATGCTGGAGTAGTCGCTGTAGTCAGCGAAGCCCTGGAGGGCCAGCCACTTGGTGATGGCGGCGGTCAGGGTGGTCTTGCCGTGGTCAACGTGGCCGATGGTGCCGATGTTTACGTGGGGCTTGCTGCGCTCAAATTTTTGTTTGGCCATTTTGAGTTTTCCTCCTTGTACGTTTGAAATAAAATGTGTTGAAGGGAATAGGTTTATGGGCCTATTCTATCCTATAGCGGCGGAAATTGCAACCATGATTTTCTGAAAATCACGCGTCTTCCTTCCGCCCGCGCTGGGCGATGATCTTTTCCGCGATGTTCCTGGGGATCTCCACGTAGCTGTGGGGCTCCATGGTATACTGGCCCCGGCCCTGGGTGCGGGAGCGCAGGTCGGTGGCGTAGCCGAACATCTCGGACAGGGGAACCAGAGAGTCCACCTGCTGGGCGCCGGGCCGGGCCTCCTGGCCCAAAATCTGGCCGCGGCGGGAGGTCAGGTCGCCGATGACATTGCCCAGGTATTCCTCGGGGGCGATGACGGACACCTTCATAATGGGCTCCAACAGGCAGGCCCCGGCCTTGCGGCAGGCCTCCTTGAAGGCCATGGAGCCGGCGATCTTGAACGCCATCTCGGAGGAGTCCACCTCGTGATAGGAGCCGAAGGTCAGGTGGACCTTCACATCCACCACGGGATAGCCGGCCAGCACGCCGGCCTGCATGGCTCCCTGGATACCCGCGTCAACGGCGGGGATAAACTCCTTGGGGATGACGCCGCCGGTGATCTCGTTGAGGAACTCGTAGCCCTTGCCGGGCTCGTTGGGCTCCACGGTGATGACCACGTGGCCGTACTGGCCCTTGCCGCCGGACTGACGGGCATATTTGGTGTCCTGCTTGACGGAGGTCTTGATGGTCTCCTTGTAGGCCACCTGGGGGGCGCCCACGTTGGCCTCCACCTTGTACTCCCGGAGCAGGCGGTCCACAATGATCTCCAGGTGGAGCTCGCCCATGCCGGCGATGATGGTCTGGCCTGTCTCCTCGTCGGTGTAGGTCTTGAAGGTGGGGTCCTCCTCGGCCAGCTTCATCAGGGCGATGCCCATCTTCTCCTGGCCGGCCTTGGTCTTGGGCTCGATGGCCACCCGGATGACGGGCTCGGGGAACTCCATAGACTCCAGAATGACGGGGTGCTTCTCGTCGCACAGGGTGTCGCCGGTGGTGGAATTCTTCAGGCCGATGACGGCGGCGATGTCGCCGGAGTATACGGTCTCGATGTCTTCCCGATGATTGGCGTGCATCTGGAGGATGCGGCCGATGCGCTCCTTCTGCTGCTTGGTGGAGTTGAGCACCTGGGTGCCGGTGTTCAGCGTGCCGGAGTAGACCCGGATGAAGGACAGCCGGCCCACGAAGGGATCGGTGGCGATCTTAAACGCCAGGGCGGAGAAGGGCTCGCTGTCGGAGGACGGCCGCTCCTCTTCCTCCTCGGTGTCGGGGTTGACGCCCTTGATGGGGGGGATGTCGGTGGGGGCTGGCATATAGTCCACAATGGCGTCCAGCAGCTTCTGCACGCCCTTGTTCTTGTAGGACGTGCCGCACACCACGGGAACCATCAGGTTGTCGATGGTGCCCTTGCGGATGGCGCGGCGGAGCAGCTCCTGGGGAATGGGCTTCTCTTCCAGCGCCAGCTCCATGATCTCCTCGTCGATATCGGCGCAGGCGTCCACCAGCTTGGTGCGGTACTCCTGGGCCAGCTCCAGCATATCGGCGGGGATCTCCTCCACCCGCATGTCCTTGCCCATCTCGTCGTAGTAGATATCGGCGTCCATCTCCACCAGGTCGATGATTCCCTTGAAGGTCTCCTCTTTCCCGATGGGGAGCTGGATGGGCACGGCGTTGGCCTTGAGCCGGTCGTGGATCATATTGAGCACGTTGTAGAAATCCGCGCCCATGATGTCCATCTTGTTGACGTAGATCATGCGGGGGACCTTGTAGTGGTCCGCCTGACGCCAAACGGTCTCGGACTGGGGCTCCACGCCGCCCTTGGCGCACATGACGGTAACGGAGCCGTCCAGCACGCGCAGGGAGCGCTCCACCTCCACGGTGAAGTCCACGTGGCCCGGAGTGTCGATGATGTTGATCCGGGTCTGGGGGAACTGGTCCTTGGTGCCCTTCCAGTAGCAGGTGGTAGCGGCGGAGGTGATGGTGATGCCGCGCTCCTGCTCCTGGGCCATCCAGTCCATGGTGGCGGTGCCGTCATGGGTCTCGCCGATCTTGTAATTCACGCCGGTGTAATACAGGATGCGCTCCGTCGTGGTGGTCTTTCCGGCGTCAATATGGGCCATGATGCCGATATTGCGGGTGTTTTCAAGTGTAACTTTTCTTGCCATATTGGTTTGCTTGCCTCCGTCCTTACCAGCGGTAGTGGGCGAACGCCTTGTTGGCCTCGGCCATCTTGTGGGTGTCCTCGCGCTTCTTCACGGCGGAGCCGGTGTTGTTGGCCGCGTCCATGATCTCGCCGGCCAGACGCTCCTTCATGGTCTTCTCGCCGCGGTTGCGGGAGTAGGTGGTCAGCCAGCGCAGGCCCAGGGTCTGACGGCGCTCGGGCCGGACCTCCATGGGCACCTGGTAGGTGGAGCCGCCCACGCGGCGGGACTTGGTCTCCAGGGACGGCATAATGTTCTCAATGGCGGCGTTAAAAACCTCAAGGGGTTCTTTGCCGGTCTTATCCTTGATGATGTCAAAGGCACCGTAGACGACCTTCTGGGCTACGCCCTTCTTGCCGTCCAGCATGATGCTGTTGACGAGCTTAGTGACTAGGACGGAATTATACAGCGGGTCGGGCAGAATCTCCCGCTTGGGTACGTTTCCTCTTCTGGGCACTTCGCTTCCCTCCTTCTAATATAGAATTCATAGGTACTCGAAGTTCTTTGAGCGGCGTCTCACCGCGCCATGCTTTCTCGCGTCCGGCGCAATGACGCCTGCTCAAAAACATCTCCGTACAATGCCTGTCCGAGGCCACCCAACACACTCCCGTCCTGTGGGGGCGCACATCGTGCGCCCGCCGCGCCCCGGCACGGAGCGGACAATGTCCGCCCCTGCAAGGCGTCCCAGGGGACATATATATCAGGTAAACGCTCGGCAAGGCGGGCCGCCTTGCGCGTGTGCGCAAAACTCGTTGCGGATGAAGAATTGCCTCTTCCTGGCTGGGCCGCTCGCGCAGTCCATTTGAAGCGATTTTCTGAAGGAAAATTACTTCTTCTTCGCAGCCTTGGGCCGCTTGGCGCCGTACTTGGAGCGGGCCTGCATCCGGCCGTTGACGCCCTGGGTGTCCAGCGTGCCGCGGATGATGTGGTAACGAACGCCGGGCAGGTCCTTGACACGGCCGCCGCGGATCATGACCACGGAGTGCTCCTGCAGGTTGTGGCCCACGCCGGGGATATAGGCGGTGACCTCGTAGCCGTTGGTCAGGCGCACACGGGCGATCTTACGCAGCGCGGAGTTCGGCTTCTTCGGGGTGGAAGTACGAACGGCGGTGCACACGCCCCGCTTCTGAGGAGAGGGCAGGTCGGTCTCCTTGTTCTTCAGGGTGTTCAGACCGTGCTGCATGG
>CANDCH010000032.1 GCA_947383145.1 uncultured bacterium | reverse complement strand
ATGTACCCGGCCCGCTCCAATTCGTTGACAGCGGAACGAATAGCGTCCTTGCTCTCCCGGTTGATATAGCACAGGCCGGACAGGGTGTAATCCCAATCTTCCGGGAGTGACAAAATCTGCGACAGCAGGCCCTTGGCTTTCAGGGACAGGGACTTGTCCCGCAGGTGGTAGTTGGACATCACCGTGTACCCCTTGTTCCTCTCCACGCGGAATACTGGCATGGTTCTCCGCTCCTTTCGGTGTCTGGACATGAAAAAACGCCGCAGATTTTGAAAACCTACGGCGCAGACAATCCACCGCTTAAAAACGCCATATCAAGGCTTGTCCAACCTTGCTACGGCGTTTTTGGTGTAATTATAAGGGCTGTTTAATTGTCTTTAAGATGTGAACAATCTGCATAGTTACGGGGTTTCCTATGTTGTGCATATATTGACGGCGCTACAGGCCCCACTGGGCCCGCCGAAGGGGTCACCGGCCCCACCGGGGCCACCGGGGCCACCGGCGCGACGGGAGCCGCCGGAGCCACCGGGGCAGCCGGGCCGGACGGCGCAGCCGGTCTCACCGGAGCCACCGGGCCTGCCGGGGCTGACGGGGCTGACGGAGCCGTAGGAGCCACAGGCCCCACGGGTCCTGACGGCGCGGCGGGTGCCACAGGCGCCACCGGGCCCACCGGCCCGGACGGCGCTGCCGGCCCTGCGGGAGCCACAGGCCCCACCGGGGCGGACGGCGTTACCGGGGCCACGGGTCCCACCGGGGCCGCCGGAGCGAACGGAGTGACGGGCGCCACCGGGGCCGCCGGACCTACGGGGGCCGCCGGGCCCAATCCCACGGCCACCGCAGGCTTTGCCGCCAACACCCAGGGCAGTACCGTCCTGGTGGCGCTGGGGGGCAGCCCGATCCCGCTGCCCAATGCCCAGCTTCTGTCCCCGGACATCGCCGCCAACGCATCGAACACGGTGTTCACCGTGGCCCCGGCGGGCACCTATCTCATCTCCTACCACGTGAACACCACCCTGTCCCTGCTGATGAGGACCCGGCTGGTGATCAACGGCGCGAATAATACCCCGTCCACCGTCGCCCCGGTGGTGTCCACCTCCAGCTTCGAGAACCAGATCAAGGTCGCTCTGCCCGCCAACTCCACCATCACCCTCCAGATGTATCCCGCCACCGTGGCCGGGACGGCGGTTCTGGTGGGCGGCGGCGCGGGGGCGTCGCTGACCATCGTCCGGCTGGAGGAAGCCAGTGCCGTGACCGGGTCTGGTTCGGAGCACGACACCGATATAGAGATCGACGCCGACTAACCCGGAGCGTCAAGGCTCACTCGAAAGGATATCCCGATCAAAGAAGCGGCTGTGCCGCTTTTGGCGCGCTGCGGCCGCCCGCCGGTGATACCGGCGGGCGGCCGCTCATTTGATGAATGAAAAGGAGGCTCCCGCATGGTAAGTATCAGCCTGTGCATGATCGTAAAAAATGAGGAGGAGGTGCTGGGGCGGTGTCTGGACAGCGCCGCCGGTCTGGTGGACAAGATCGTCATCGTGGACATCGGTTCCACCGACCACACAAAAGAGACCGCCGCCCGGTATACCGATCAAATTTTCGACTTCCCCTGGCGGGATGACTTCGCCGCCGCCCGAAACGAGTCCTTCGCCCACGCGTCCAAAGGTAGCTGTCAAAAGTGTCCTCGGTGACGTAGGTGTAAATGTCCAGCTCGTCGTTCTCGTTCTTCTGGCGGATGATGCGCCCCTCACGCTGTTGGAGGTCAGTCGGTCATTTTTTGCGGACAGTTCAATACATACCATCCTTTTCTGTTCCCTGCTCCTGCGTTTGCTCTCGTTTGACTTCTCCCTCTGTATCCTCTTGGCACAAGCAGGGCAATACTTTGATATGCCAGAGCCGGGGACGTATTCAACGCCGCACACCGTACAGTGTTTAGCGGGTAACGCTGTCCACCGCTTCGTGGGTGTGATATGTAATTCACCGACAAAGCCGATGAATTTATAATAAATCTTGATTTCCTGCTTCACTGTTCCGTCTGCTGACTTCTCATGCTCCGAAACAAGTATCTTGTCTATCAGTGCATTTACCACTGTTGCGTCCAGTTTCTTTAATCCTTGATAGTTTCGGATAAGGGAGAGGAAATCACGGATTCCCTGCGATTTCTCATAGCTTTCATTAAGGGTTTCCGTTACCTGCCTCAACCGTGCTTCTATTTCAAGCTGTTCTTTCTGGTATTTCCCCGACATCATCTCAAAATTCCGCTCAGTGATACGCTCCATGACCTTATCCTCATAAAGAGAGGAAAACAGCCTGTCAAGCTCCGCAAGGCGTTTATTCAGCTTCTTTTGTTCTTTCTCCATTGCCTTTGCCTTGCTCTGGTCTGTTTCCGTGATCCGCTTCTCAATCGCCCTCACTGCCCGCTCGTCATTCACCGCCATATCCGCAAAACGGTTGATGTCGGCAAGGACGGCGTTGAATAAGTCCCTCGCTTCAATGGCGTGTGCGGTACACATGACGTTGCCATACCTGCCATAATTATTACAGGTGTATTGTACGCAGTCGATGATGTCGGGGCGTTTCCTCCTGTTTGCGCTCATAGCCCGCAGGGCATAGCCGCAGTCCGCACACTTGATAACGCCTGCAAAGATATTCTCAAAACCGCCTTTGTTCTCTGGAAGTCTGCGGCTTGTGATAAGCTGTTGGACAGTATCAAATTCCTCCTGCGTGACTATACCCTCATGGGTGTCGGATATCACTTCCCATTCTTTGGGCAGCTTAGAGGGGCGTTTTTTGCTTTTCATGTTGGCGGCAATCCGTTTGTAGCCTGCAAGGTTTCCCGCATAGATAGGGCTTCTTAAAATGCCCCTCACGCTGTTCTCGCTCCAGATATAGCGGTTTTCTTCGTTATCCTCAAAGTATCTTTCAAGCTGGAAAAGCTGGTAAAGGAGCTGAAGCCAAATGACGGCCTTTGAACGGCGGTTGGAACGTGTTAAATCTTTGATGGGCAAACCCCGCCAGAGAATGACCTTCATTTATGAGGACGGGGAGCGGGTAGTGGCTGTGGGCTTCCTGGCGGGAGCAGCGCAGAACACGAAGCGGGGCGGGCTGGTGGACGTGCTGGGCGCGCCCGATGGGCTGAAAAACTTCTTCCTCTGTTCCCAGGGCAGTATCGAGGAGCTATGGGCAGATGAGGAGGGAACCGCGTGAACCTAAACGCCCACAACCCGCTCGGATGAGGGATTGTGGGCGTTCTCTTTTTCCCTTATTTTTTCCCTTTATTTTGCCCTTTAGCGCCTTGCCATCACCTGCGCCCGCTTTCCGCTGGATTCCGTGAACCCGTTGCGGCGCAAGGACTACAGGGGATTAGGTTCCATCCGTTTCCGCTAGTGTTTTCAAAACGCTGATAAGTCTTTATTATGACATAAGGGCATACGTTCGCCACAGTAGCCCTGCAGAACGGCGTGGATATCAAGACCGTGAGCGGGATGCTGGGCCACTATAGCGCCGGGTTCACGCTGGACACCTACGCCCACGTCACCACCCAGGCACAGCGTCAGGTGGCGAATACCATGGCGAATATCCTCTCCGGTGCTGTTGAGAACTATAAAGGGGGCCCCATTGAAGCCCAGCGAAGTGGGTTCGATGGGGAGAGGACGAACAGCGAAATGAGCGAGTTTTCGGGTTAAGCCGGAAACGAGCGATATGGAGCTTGTGAGGACGATTCCCCGTATGGGTCAAAACCTGGGTCTTGTGAAAAAGCAAAAAATTAACCGCTCTAAAAAGTGCGGGAAAGCAAAGAAATTCCCTCGATTTCCAAGGAAATCGAGGGAATTGTGGTTGCGGGGGCCGGATTTGAACCGACGACCTTCGGGTTATGAGCTGCGGCCAGCGGTGCTGGCGGCGGTTTTTTAGAGCTTTCGGGGCACATTCGCTCCAGAAAGGGATGCTTTCCGGCCCTGTTTTCTCCAATATCTCCGTCCGCTTTTTTCCTATTCTGGGTCTAAAAGTGGGTCGGAACATTGTTGCACCGACTCTCATCGGTGTCCCAATCTGGAACCGGGGCCGAGGGGTCAATTCTCAGGGCTGTGCGCTGACTGAGGCAGTAGACTTGGTCGTAACTCACGACCCAGTGCTCAAATGCGCTACCGGGGATGGCCAGCCTGATTTTGATGACGGCCCTTTGATACATCTTTTTTGCCTCTGCACTGCTTTTCAGCGAAAAGAGCGCCGCCAGCCGGGAAAAACCGACGACATTTTTTGTAGGGCCAAGACCGCAGTGGAGCAGGACAACCTGCCGTTCCCGGTCTGTGAGCGTCTCATCCATGAGGGCTATGGCGTTTAGAAACATTTGATGAACATGGCACAGGTGGCGAGGATTTGCGAACATACCGGCGGCTTCAATTGCAATCATCAAATGATCCTCCCTCAAATCTGCACATAGGGGAGCTGATCCAAATTCAACTCCCGCAGATTGTTTTCTCTGCACAGGTTCTGCGCATCCGGGAAGACGATGGCCGCGCAGATCAGGTAGATGCGGATAAGCTTGGTCATATAAGCCTCCACATAAGAATAGCCCATGTAGGCGCAGCGGTGGATCGTATACAGATATGCCATCATACCTGCGTCGTAGCAGTCGTCATACCGTGCCTGGGACGGGTAGATATGAAAATACCGCAGCTGCCTACGCAGGCGCTGCGACGCAAACCCCTCAAAAGGATATCGCTGCAAGAGCTTGTCCACCTTCTTTGGGCACTTTTTTTGGATTTTCTCTATGGCGCGGTAGCAGTATTCGCCGATGGTTTTCCGGCTGATAGATACACGGTGCCGCTGGCGGTACTTCTGATCCATCTGGCGGAAGTACTCCAGGTGATTGGCGCGATACTCTCGGCGTTTTGCGAGATATGCCTCATGGTTTGCGTGGCGGTACTTCCGAATGCGCTCGGCGTGCCACGCACGCCCCTTCTGCCGGTAGTACTCCCGATTGTGGGCCAAAATCTGTTCACGGTGCTCCTGATAGTATTTCTGTGCCCGGAGCCGCCGGCGCTCGAGCTGTTCTGGGGTGAGTTCTTTTCGCTTCATGGCAATAAATCCTCTCTTGGTTTTGTAGTGGAAGAAATGATCTTCCCCGTTAAAGATACCATGAAACGCCGCGATGCGACAGAAAATCAGGACAATGCACCGGGTTCTTTGTACGTGATCTCGCTGATGACCTTCTGTGCCCAGACGAACCCGCCCCGGCTGCCAGGGCAACGGCCGGCACCAGGAGCGAGAACCCTCCCCTTGAAATTTCCCTCAGTACGTAGTAAAATTTCTGAGCCATCATTACGCACGGCTGAACAGCCGGAAGGAGCCGGGATATGACTTATGACTGCCTCGTTATAGACGACGAAAAGCTGCTGGCGGACAGTACGGCGGAGTATTTTAACCTGTTTGGCGTCAAGACCGCGGTTGCCTACAGCGCCTCGGACTGCCGGAGCTTTTTCGGAGAGAATTCGGCGCGGCTGCTTCTGCTGGACATCAACCTGGGCGACGGCAGCGGGTTTGCGCTGTGCAAAGAGCTTCGGGCGGCCACAGAGGTCCCCATCCTGTTCATTTCCGCCCGAACCAGCGACGACGACCAAGTCGCCGCCCTGAGCATCGGCGGGGACGACTATATCCAGAAGCCGTACTCCCTCAGCGTCCTACTGGCCAAAGTGAAGGCGGTGCTGAAGCGCTGCGGGAAACAGGGCGGCGCGGCCTATTCCGACGGATGGCTGAGCGTGGATTTCAACGCGCGGCAGGCGATGGCCGGCGGGAACCCGGTGAAGCTGACGGCGCTGGAGTTCAAACTGCTGGCCTATCTGATTCAAAACCAGGGGCGGATGATCTCAAAGCAGGAGCTGTTTGAAAAGGTCTGGGAGGACAAATTCACCGGAGACGGCACCTTGAACGTACACATCCGCAAAATACGGGAGGCCATTGAGCGGGACGCGGGCAGTCCCGAATACATCCTCACGGTCTGGGGGGAGGGCTACCGGTTCCAGGGAGGCGCCCAATGAAAGGCCGCCTCTTTTTCGCGGGTCTGCTCCTGGCCTTTGGGCTGGAGCTGGCTACGCTGACTTTGCTTGTCCCCCGTCAGGCCGGGAATCCTCAGGATACTGTGGCTGTCAACGAAATCATGCAGACGGTACAGCGGGATTGGAACTCTTTAGAGGATCACACCAATGGCATCGGCTTTGACTATGTGGTGCTGGACGGGGACGGGACGGTTTTATACCGGACGAGGCCGGGGCTGAGCGAGAACGTTAACGCCGCGGTGGCCCACAGGGACACCATGCTGGATGTGGAGCTGGGCGGCGCACCTGTGGGAAAGCTCATCGTTTACAACAGCGATGGGGAGACGGTGCAAGCCGAAAAGCGAGCCCTTTTGTCTGCCGCCGCCGGGGCTATGCTGCTCCAGCTGGGCCTCTGCGCGGGATATTTCTGCTATCTGCACCGCGCGGTGATACTTCCCTTCCGCAAGCTGGAGCGGTTTGCCCAGCGGGTGGCGGGGGGCAATCTGGACATCCCCTTGGAAATGGACCGGCACAACCTGTTTGGGGCGTTCACCGAGAGCTTTGACCTCATGCGTGCCGAGCTGAAAAAAGCCCGGATTGCCGAGGCAAAGGCCAACGCCGCCAAAAAGGAGCTGGTGGCCAAGCTGTCCCACGACATCAAAACGCCGGTAGCCAGCATCAAGGCGGCGTCCGAGGTGGGCGCGGCCCTGGCGGAGGACGAAAAAAACAGGGAGAACTACCGGCAGATCGAGCAAAAAGCGGATCAAGTCAACACGCTGGTGACCAACCTGTTCTCCGCCACGCTGGAGGAGCTGGACGAGCTCTCCGTCACGCCCTCGGATTTGAGGAGTGGGGAGCTGCGCGTTCTGTTGGAAAACGCCGACTACCTGCGCCGGGCGGAGCTGCCGGATATCCCGGACTGCCTGCTGTCTGCGGACAGGCTTCGACTACAGGAGGTTTTTGACAACATTTTCGCCAACTCCTACAAGTACGCCGGGACGGAGATTGACGTCGAAGCGGAGCTGGCGGAGGACTGCCTGAAGGTCTGTGTTGAGGATCGCGGCGGCGGGGTGGCCGAGGCGGAGCTGCCCCACCTGAAGGAAAAATTCAGGCGGGGCGGCAACGCGGAGGGGATCGAGGGCGCGGGGCTCGGCCTGTACATCGCCGACCACTGCATGCGGGAGATGGGGGGCCGGCTGACGCTGGAAAACGGAACCTCCGGGCTGAAGATGTCGGTGTGGATCGCCCTCAGCCGGGGGGATTTAAGGAACAATTAAGGATTCCATAAAGACAGTTAAGGTTTCAACCTCCAAAATAGGACGTGTAAAGGAGGTATCCCGTTATGAAAGAAATCCTGTTGAAAACGGAAAAGCTGAGCAAAGCCTTTTCTAACGGCGGTTCTATGCAGCACGTCCTGAAAAACATCGACCTGGAGCTATATAAGGGCGACTTCACCGTCATCATGGGGGCCAGCGGCGCGGGCAAGTCCACCCTGCTGTACGCCCTGTCCGGCATGGACACCCCCACCCTGGGCGCCATCACCTTCGGGGAGCAGGTGATCTCCGGCCTGTCCCAGGACGGTCTGGCAGTGTTCCGGCGGGAGCACTGCGGTTTTGTGTTCCAGCAAATCTACCTCATCGACGGCATGAGCGTGATGGACAACGTGCTGGCCGCCGGGCTGCTGGCAAGCCATGATAAAAAGGCCCTGGTCCGGCGGGCCAGGGAGCTGTTCGCGGCGGTGGGCATATCGGAGGACACCCAGCGGAAATTTCCCACCCAGATCTCCGGCGGCGAGGCCCAGCGGGTGGGCATCGTCCGGGCGCTCATCAACTCCCCCGAAATTTTGTTTGCCGACGAGCCCACCGGCGCGCTCAACTCCCAGACGGGGCTGGACGTGCTGGACACCCTGACCCGGTTCAACGAAGGGGGCCAGAGCGTGGTCATGGTCACCCACGATATGCGCTCCGCCCGGCGGGGCAGCCGCATCCTGTACCTGAAGGACGGCGTGATCCTGGGCGAGTGTGAGCTGGGCCAGTATGTCCACGGGGACGCCCAGCGGCACCAGAAGCTGGCGGCGTTTCTCCAGGATATGGGGTGGTAGCCATGAGAAAAAGCGTTTTGATCGCCCGCTCCAACCTGCGCCGCGCCAAGGGACAGGCGGCGGCCATCGTGGTGCTGATCCTGATCGCCGCCGTCATGCTCAACCTGTGGCTCATGCTGGCCATGGACTATAAGGCCAACTTCGACCGGCATCACGACAGGCTCCACGACGGGCACGTCACCCTGGCGGCGGACAGCGACACCCCGGAGTTCCGCGCCTTCCTCACCCGGGAGCTGGAGGGGGACAGCCGCGCCGCCCAGTTCCGTCTGGACTCCTGTATGCACATGGTGGCCAAATTTGACTACAACGGCGGCGAGCTGAACAGCGAGATGATCTTCCTGGACAAGGACACCGCCCTGTCCCGCTCCATCGGCAGGGCGGAAATTGTGGAGGAGGGCGGCGGCTCCAGCGGGGTCTACCTGCCCTTGCTCTACAAGACGGACGAGATAGCCCTGGGTAAATCCATTGAGATCTCCATCGGAGGGAATCCGGTGACCTACACGGTGTGCGGCTTTTTCAACGGCGCCATGATGGGCTCCCACAACTGCGCCATGATGGAGCTCGTCATGACCAAGGACAAATATGAGGAGCTGGAGGCGCTGGGCTACGCGCCTCAGGCAGTGCTGTGCTCGGTGCGGCTCGTTGATAAGTCGGAGAGCCAGACCTTTGAGGCGGACTTGAAAACGGCGGTGTCCGGCCAATTTCCCGGGGTGCGGGCGGCGAGCAATTCTTACGCCCTGGTGACCCAGTCCCGGTACATCTCCCAGATGATCTGCTCGGCGATTGTGAGCGCCATGGCCTTTTTCGTACTGCTCATCGCCCTCATCGTCATCGCGTCCAACATCATCAACTACATCCAGGTGAACATGAAGGACCTGGGGGCGTTAAAAGCCGTCGGTTATACCTCCGGCCAGCTGGTGCGTTCCCTGCTGGCGCAGTTTCTGGGGGTAGCCCTGGCGGCGGCGCTGGCGGGTGTGGGGCTGTCCTACGCCCTGTTCCCCGGGCTCAACGCCATGATGATCCAGCAGACGGGCATCCCCTACGCCATGCGGTTCCTGCCGCTGCCCTTTGCCCTCACCCTGGCAATCCTGGGCAGCGCGGTGGCGCTGGCGGTGTGGCTGGCCGCCCGCCGGATGCGGAAAATCGAGCCCATCACGGCGCTGCGGGCGGGGCTGTCCACCCACAACTTCAAGCGAAACCACGTCCCGCTGGACAAAACCGGGGTGCCGCTGGATCTGGCCCTGGCCCTGAAAACCACCCTGTCCGGGGTCAAGCACAACGTCACCATCGCCGCCACCATGCTGGTGCTCTCCCTGGTGGTGGTGTTCTCCGGACTGATGCTGGAAAATATGATCTGGGACATGGAGCCCTTCCTCAACCTGATCGTGGGGGAGACGGCGGACTCCTGCATCAACGTCCAGGCGGATGTCGAGGACGAGTTCCTGGCAGCGCTTTTGGCGGACAGCCGGGTGGAGAAGGCGTATCTGTATAATTCGGTCGCCGTCGGGCACGTGGATGGGGTGGAGCTTCTTGCGACCATGTGCGATGATTTCTCGAAGCTTAACAACCAGGGTGTGGTGTTTGACGGGCGGTTCCCGAAATTCGACAACGAGGTTGCCGTGGCGGCCAAATACGCCCGAGAGCAGGGCCTTGCCATTGGGGACGAGATGGAGCTCACGTCCAACGGCAGGCGGGCCTCCTACCTGATCACAGGCTTCACCCAGGTTACCAACAACTTGGGCAAGGACTGCCTGCTGACCCGGGCGGGCTATGAGCGGCTGGGGGCGCTGGCCAATACCAGCTATTACCTCAACCTCTCCGGCGAGGCGGACGTCGCCGGCTTCAACGGGGAGATAAAGGAGCGGTTTGGGGACGGCGTAAACGCGGTCATCAACATCCAGTCGACGGTGGACGCCGCGGCGGGGGTGTATGTCACATTGATGACCGTGATTGTAGTGGCAATTCTGGCGCTCTCCGCCGTCATCATCGCCTTTGTGCTCTACCTGCTGGTGCGCACCATGCTGAACCGGAAAAATCGGGATTACGGCATCATGAAAGCGCTGGGCTTCACCACCGGACAGCTGGTTTTGCAGACGGCCCTGTCTTTTATGCCCACCACGATTGCGTCCACCGCCGTTGGGCTGACCCTGTGCGGCTTCATCATCAACCCGCTGACCGCTGTATTTTTGAGCGGGATCGGCATTGTCAAATGCACGTTTACCGTCCCGGTGGGGTTCATCGCGGCGGCGGGAGCGGGGCTGGTGCTGTTTGCATTTGCCATACTGTGCCTGCTGTCGTTAAGAATCGGGAAAATCACGCCAAGGACGCTGCTTTCCGGGGAATAGAATTCCGGCGGGATCACAAAACTGTAAAAAGTTGCTTTCCCAATTTTGGAGGGGTTCTCCAGAATTTGGGGAGGAACTATATCAACAAGACGCATAGCAACAAATAAGAGACATTCCTACTACGCTGTAATCATAGGGAGCCATCACCGAACAGGTTAAATACCCCCGAAAGGTTCAGAGATTTAAGGAAGCGCTGGTTAAAGCCGGTCAAATGGCGGCAAGTAGTTAAATGTGAAGCTAAACATCAAATCAAGGAGCATATTTGAGGGAGGTATTCTCGTTTCCCATACACATCCCGCCAAAAGGGCGCAAAAACCCCAAGCGGGGGATAGAGAGCCGCCCGCCCTGGCAAGCAGATACAGATTCGCGCTGGCGAAGAGTACGTGTAAGCGGTTCAGGTTCTTTCTCAGCCCCCTGTAAACGGACTTTCGGAAACCAAAGATGTTCTTCACGATCCGGTAGGGGTGTTCCACTTTACAGCGCACAGATGATTTTTGATTTTCAATATACCGCTCCCAGTCGATGGCATTGTCTGAAACCTTGGGCAGCCGGCCGGCCGGCGGTTGATACGGTATGTGATGGCAGAAAGCTGAGGGCTGTTTCTGATCTCGTCCCGTTTCTCTATCCCGAGATAGGCGCTGTCCCCGTAAACCACCTCGTCATCTTCCCGCAGAAGTTTTGCCGCCGCAGTGACATCATGGACATTGGCGGCGGTGGCCTCTACCGTGTGAACAAAGCCGCTCCCGGCATCCACACCTGTGTGGCACTTCATGCCAAAATGCCACTGGTTCCCCTTCTTCACCGAGTGCGTCTCCGGGTCCCGTTTTTTCTCCGCGTTTTTTGTGGAGCTGGGCGCGCTGATCAGCGTGGCGTCCACAATGGCGCCGCCGCGCATGATCCGTCCGGCCCGCTCCAGGCAGCGGTTGATCGCGTCAAAAAACAGCTTGCCGATGCCCTTGTCCTCCAGCAGGTGCCGGAAGCGCGGCAGGGTTGTGGCGTCCGGGACGTCCTGCTCCAAAAAATGGATCCCCATGAATTTGCGCATGGCATAACTGTCATAAATGGCCTCTTCCACGCTTTCGTCGGACAGGGTAAACCAGCATTGCAGCAGATACATTCGAAGCATCGTTTCAATCTCAATGGGCGGGC
>CANDCH010000031.1 GCA_947383145.1 uncultured bacterium | reverse complement strand
ATGTGTTCCCACGGCGTTGCTCCGGATAGAGTTTACAGCAATGGGCGCTTGACACGCCATTGGGTGAGCTCTTACCTCGCCTTTCCACCTTTACCGGCAGGCGAGCGCCCGCCGGCAGTCTATTTCTGTTGCACTTTTCCTGGGGTCGCCCCCGGCGGGTGTTACCCGTTATCCTTGCCCTGTGGAGCCCGGACTTTCCTCACGGACGGCCTTTCGGCCTGGCCGCGCGGCTGTCCAGCGCACTTGCGTTTTTCATTGTACTTCAATTTTAGGTGATTGTCAAATGGATTTGAATGGGGTATAATACCATTCGTCTAACTGTGGGGCGCGGAGCGCTCCGAACTGCGTGATTGGTGCATGGAGGTGCGGATGCTGATGGAATCGGCGCTGAAACGGTACTTTGAGTCAATGAAGGGAAAACGGGTGGCGGTGATCGGCCTGGGGATATCCAACCGGCCGCTGGTGGAGGGCCTGCTGGACGCGGGCGTGCCGGTGCTGGCCTGCGACAGGCGCTGCCGGGAGGAGTTCGGCGGCCTTATCGAAAAGCTGGAGCGCCGGGGCATGACCGCCGCCCTGGGGCCCGGCTATCTGGACCGTCTGGACGGGACGGATGTGATTTTCCGCACGCCGGGGCTGCGGCCCGATGTGCCCCAGATTGAGCGGGCTGTGGCGTCTGGGGCGCAGCTCACATCGGAGATGGAGGCGTTTTTAGACCTGTGCCCCTGCCGGATCATCGCCGTGACCGGCTCCGACGGCAAAACCACCACCACCACGATCATCGCCGGACTGCTGAAGGCGGCGGGCTACCGCACCTTTGTGGGCGGCAACATCGGCGTCCCGCTGCTGTGCGAGGTAGACGGCATCCGCCCGGACGACATGGTGGTGCTGGAGCTCTCCTCCTTCCAGCTGATGACGGTGCGGCAGAGCCCCGGCATCGCGGTGGTCACGAATCTGGCCCCCAACCATCTGGACGTACACAGGGATATGGACGAGTACGTGAACGCCAAGCGGAATATCTTTGCCTATCAGGACACAGGGGACCGTCTGGTGCTCAACGCGGACAACGAGATTACGGCGGGCTTTGCCGCCCAGGCGCGGGGGACGGTGGCCCTGTTCAGCCGGAAGAAGGCGCTGAGCGGAGGGGTGTGCCTGAAGGACAGGACGATTGTGTGCGGCGGCCGGCCGGTTATGAGCGCCGAAGATATTCTCCTGCCCGGCCTGCACAATCTGGAGAACTACATGGCCGCCATTGCGGCGGTGGACGGCCTGGTGCCCGACGAGGTCATCCGGGAGTTCGCCCGCACCTTCGGCGGGGTAGCTCACCGCATCGAACTGGTGCGGGAGCTGGACGGAGCGCGGTATTACAACGACTCCATTGCCTCCAGTCCCAGCCGGACCACAGCGGGCCTGAGGTCCTTTGACCAAAAGGTGATCCTCATCGCCGGGGGCTACGACAAGCATATTCCCTACGACGCGCTGGGACCGGAGATCGTGGAGCGCGTCAAGGCGCTGCTGCTGACGGGGGACACCGCCGGAAAAATCAAGCAGGCCGTTCTGGCCGCTCCCGGATACCGGGAGGGGGAGCCCGCGATCCACGATTGTGAGGACCTGCGGCAGGCGGCGGAGCAGGCCCGCCTTCTGGCCCGGCCCGGGGATGTGGTGATCCTGTCTCCGGCCAGCGCCTCCTTCGACCGCTTCAAAAATTTTGAGGAGCGGGGAAATGTGTTCAAGGCTTTGGTAAACAGCTTGAAATAACCGAAAAGGAGCAAGATTGCGTGGAAACGGAACAGATATTGTCGCGGCTGTGCGCCGCCGGCGCACCCTCGGGCTTTGAGGGCCCCGCCGTCCAGGCGGCGAGGGAGCTCCTCCTGCCTCTGATGGACGAGGTGCGGACTGACCGGCTGGGTAATGTGGTGGGCGTGCGCCGCTGTGGGAGGCCGGGGGCGAAACGGCTGCTTTGGGACGCCCACCTGGACGAGGTGGGCATGGTGGTTACCGGACACCAGGACGGGTTCCTGCGCTTTACCGCCAACGGGGTGGACCTCCGTATGCTGCCCGACCGGGAGGTGATGGTGCTAACCGCACCGCCTGTGCTGGGAGTGGTGGCCTGTCTGCCGCCTCACGTGCTGTCGGCGGAGGACAGGGAGAAGGCCCCGGAGCTGAAAGATCTGCGCATCGACGTGGGGCTGAGCGGGGAGGAGGCGGAGCGCCGCATCCCTGTGGGCACGCCGGTGGTCTACCGGGCGGAGCTGACCCGCCTGGGGGAGCGGCAGGTGTGCGCCAAGGCCCTGGACGACCGGGCCTGCTTCGCGGCGCTTCTTCGGGCCGCGGAGCTGCTGCGGAACACCAAATTGGATGTGGACCTGTATATTCTGGGCAGCGTATGCGAGGAGGTGGGCGGCGTGGGCGCCCAGGTGGGGGCCCAGGCGCTGAACCCGGATTTCTGCGTGGCGGTGGACGTCACCCACGGCAGAACCCCGGACAGCTCCAAGGATGAGAGCTATGTCATGGGAGGCGGTCCGGCGGTGGGCATCGGCCCCAACTGCACCCGCTGGATGACCAGGCTGCTGCTGGACCGGGCGGAGGCAGAGCGTATCCCCGTGCAGAGGGAAGTCATGGAGGGGGGCAGCGGCACCAACGGCTGGCCCATGCAGGTGGCCAACGAGGGGATCGCCACCGCTGTGCTGTCCATTCCGCTGAAATATATGCACACCCCGGTGGAGGTGGTGGAGCTGAGCGACATCGAGGCCGCCGCCCGGCTGCTGGCGGCTTTTGCCGCGGCCTTGAGAGAGGAGGGAGCGCAATGATTGAGACGCTGAAGACCCTGTGCGCCCTCTCCGGCGTGTCCTCCCACGAGGACCAGGTGCGCGAGTATATCCGCCGGCGGGCGGAGCCCTGCGCGGACAGCGTGCGGATGGACGCCCTGGGCAATCTCATCGTATTCAAGCGAGGGGCCAAACCCACTGGGAATAAGCTGATGCTGTGTGCCCATATGGACGAGGTGGGGCTGATCGTCAAGTCGGTCACCGACGAGGGCTGTTTGAAATTCGGCTGCGTGGGGGGGATCGACCGCCGGGTGCTGCTGGGCAAGCGGGTGTTCGTGGGAGAGCGGGCCGTCCCCGGTGTCATCGGGCTGAAGGCCATCCACCTGACCTCCGCCGAGGAGCGGAAAAAGGTGCCCAAGCTCACCAGCTTCTATATTGACATCGGCGCGGGGAGCAGGGAAGAGGCCCTGGCCCAGGTGGAGCTGGGGGATATCTGCGTCTTTGCCGGGGACACGGTGGAGTTTGGAGACGGTATGCTCAAGGCCAAGGCCATAGACGACCGGGTGGGCTGCGCCGTGCTGGTGAAGCTGCTGGAGCAGGACCTGCCCATGGACTGCACCTTCGCGTTCACCGTCCAGGAGGAGGTGGGCACCCGGGGGGCCTTCGGCGCGGCGTTCTCCGTGTCTCCTGAGATCGCCCTGGTGCTGGAGGGCACCACCGCCGCCGACGTCCCCTCGCTCAAGCCGGAGCGGCAGGTCTGCTGGCCGGGGAAGGGGCCCGTGCTGTCCTGGATGGACGGCGGGACCATTTATGACCGGGAGCTGTTCGAGCTGCTGCGGGAGCTGGCGAAACACAATGGCATACTCTGGCAGATCAAGCACTATCTGTCCGGCGGCACAGACGCCCGCACCATCCAGCGCACCAAGGCGGGGGTCCGGGTGGCCGGAATCTCGGCGGCGGTGCGCTATCTCCACGCCCCAAGCAGCGTGTGCAGCATTTCCGACGCGGAACAGATGCTCGCCCTGGCCCGGCTGTTTATCCAGGCTGTGGCGGAGCGCTGACATGGAGGTTTTCAACATGGATATGATGAAGGTTTTAACCCGGCTGGCGGGGGCGTTTGGCCCATCCGGCTGTGAGGGCGAGATTTCCCGGGTGATTGAGGAGCTGGCAAGGCCCTGCGTGGATGAAATCGCGCGGGATGTGATGGGCAATCTCATCTGCCATAAAAAGGGGAGCGGCCCCAAGGTGATGTTCTCCGCCCACATGGACTCCATCGGCTTGGCCGCCACCCACATTGACGACAAGGGCTTCGTCCGGGTGGGGGCCCTGGGCGGCGTCAGCCCCAGGGATGTTCTGCGCACCCCTGTCCGGTTCCGGAACGGCGTGTGCGGCATGGTCAGCGCGGATGCCGGAGCCAATATGGAGAAGCCGGCGGTGTCTGACCTGTTTATTGACATCGGCGCGTCCTGCCGTGAGGAGGCGGAGCGGCTGGTCCAGGTGGGAGACGCTGCGGTGTTTGACACTCCCACCCGTGGGGCGGCGGACCGGGTGATTTCCCCTTATCTGGACGACCGCATCGCCTGTCTGGCGCTTCTGATGGCTATGGAACAGCTGGAGGAGACGGAAAACGACCTGTATTTTGTGTTCTCCGTTCAGGAGGAGGTGGGCTGCCGGGGGGCTAAAACCGCCGCTTGGGCGGTAGACCCGGATTACGGCATCGCGATGGATGTGACGGCGTCGGACGATGTGCCCGGCAGCAAGCACCTGTTCAGCAGCAGAGTGGGCGGCGGCGCGGCGGTCAAGGTAATGGACCGCTCCGTGATCTGCCCGCCCGCGCTGGTGGAAGGACTGATGGACCTGGGGGCGGAGAAGGGCATCCCCGTCCAGCGGGACGTACTCACTGCGGGCGGCACCGACGCCGGACCCATCCAGGCCACCCGGAACGGGGTGTATGCCGGGGGCATTTCCATTCCCTGCCGCTACGTTCACACGCCTGCGGAGCTGGCGGACCTGGGCGATGTGCGGGCCTGCGCCGCGCTGGCGGCGGCTTTCGCCTCCTGCAAGCTGAAAAAATAACGGAATACAAGATTGGACGGGAACAGTCAATGAATTTTCCTTTACAGATATCAGAGCGGGTGCGGGCAATGGCGGATCAGGCGGAGCGGGAGCTGTCCGGCCAGTTTGCCCGGATTGAGGCCGTCGCCCAGGCCAATACCCAGCGGGTGCTGGCCGCGTTCCAGGAACACCGTGTGGCGGAGAGCTGTTTTGCGGGCACCACCGGCTACGGGTATGACGACTTGGGCAGGGACAAGCTGGACAAGATCTACGCCGGCCTGTTTGGCACGGAGGACGCCTTGGTTCGCATCCAGTTTGTCAACGGCACCCACGCCATCGCCTGCGCCCTGTTCGGGGCGCTGAAAGCGGGGGATGTGCTGGTATCCGCTGTGGGCGCGCCCTATGACACCCTGCTGGGCGTTGTGGGGGCGGTGGACAAGGGCCGCGGCTCCTTGAGGGACTACGGCGTGGAGTACCGCCAGGTGGAGCTGGTGGATGACGCGCCGGACAGGAAGGGTCTGGCTCAGGCGGTCCGGGACCCCAGGGTGAAGGCGGTGCTCATCCAGCGCTCCAAGGGTTACGCCACCCGGGCGTCTCTATCGGTGGATGAGATTGGGGAGCTGTGCGCGGTGATCCGGGAAAATAATCCCAATGCCGCCATTTTGGTCGATAACTGCTACGGCGAATTTGTGGAGGAGCGGGAACCCACCCATGCGGGAGCCGACCTGGTGGTGGGGTCGCTCATCAAGAACCCCGGCGGCGGGCTGGCCCCCACCGGGGCCTATGTCGCCGGACGGCGGGAGCTGGTGGAGGGGGCCGCTATGCGGCTCACATGCCCGGGCATCGGCCGGGAGTGCGGCTCCACCCTGGGCAATAACCGCCTGCTCTATCAAGGCCTGTTTCTGGCCCCCCACACCGTGGCCCAGGCACTGAAAACCGCCGTATTTGCCGCCCGCCTGATGGAACTGATGGGTTATGAGACGGAGCCCAGGTCGGACGCGGTCCGCCATGACATCATTCAGATGATCCATTTAGGCGGACCTGAGGCGGTAAAGCGGTTTTGCAAAGGCATTCAGTCCGGCGCTCCGGTGGATTCCTATGTCACCCCGGAGCCCTGGGACATGCCGGGGTACGACTGCCCTGTTATTATGGCGGCGGGGGCGTTTATCCAGGGGGCGTCCATTGAGCTGTCCGCCGACGCGCCGATGCGGGAGCCCTACACGGTCTACCTCCAAGGGGGACTGACCTATGAATCGGGCCGGGCAGGCGTCATGCTGGCGGCGGAGGAGCTGTCCAAACTGTGACATAGGCCGAGCTGTTGCGCGCATAAGGTTGCCCCATAGGGGGGTGGCTGTATGCCTGTAAAGCTAAAACGCCTGCGCGCTGTTTCTCGATGGAAGGGGCCCTTGGCGGCAGTGCTGCCGGTGGTGCTGGCGCTGGCGCTGGCGGCGCTCATTCTGGGCGGGCTGAACCGGCGGCTGTATCCCCACCTGGAGGCCGCCGCGCTGAGCCGGGCCACAAATCTGATGACGCAGGCCATTGACGCCGCGGTGGATAACTGCCTTCAGGAGAACCGCCTGAATTATTCCGACTTCATAACGGTGGAGACGGACGCCTCGGGAAGGGTGACCTCTCTTACCAGTAATACGGCGGCGAACAGCCGGTTCAAGCGGCAGGTTGTGGAGGCGGTGATCCGGCAGCTCAGCGCCATCGACAGCGACGCCCTGGGCGTGCCGCTGGGCTCGCTCACCGGACAGCCGCTGCTGTCGGGGGCAGGGCCCCGGGTAAGGATTAAAGTGGATTCGGCGGGGGATGTCACCGCCGATTATGTGAATTCCTTTGACGCCGCCGGGGTAAACCAGACGGTGCACCGGGTCTGCCTGGAGATCACGGCTACCATGCGCCTGTTCCTGCCGGGAGAAATCCTTCCGGTGTCCGTGAGCAGCAGCGTCTGCGTGGCGGAGACTGTGATTGTGGGCGATACGCCCGACACCTATCTGAATTTGGAAAAGGGGACCGGCTGATTATGGATATTGAGATGCGGGCGGCGGAGCTCCGGGCCGAACTGAATGAACACAACTACCGCTATTATGTGCTGGACGCGCCCACAATTTCGGACTTCGCGTATGATAAAATGCTCCGGGAGCTGGAGGAGATGGAGGCGGCCCACCCTGAGCTGGTCACGCCGGACTCCCCCACCCAGCGGGTGGGGGGCAGGGCGCTGGACAGCTTTCAACAGGTGGTCCACCGGGTGCCGCTGCAAAGCCTTCAGGATGTATTTTCCCCCGGCGAGCTGCTGGACTTTGACCGCCGCGTGCGGGAGAACGGAGCCCAGCCGGAATACCTGCTGGAACCCAAGGTGGACGGATTGTCGGTGGCGCTGGAGTATGAAAACGGCCTGTTTGTCCGGGGAGCCACCCGGGGGGACGGCCAGGTGGGGGAGGATGTGACGGAAAACCTGCGTACCATTAAATCCATTCCCATGCGGTTGGAAAACGCGCCTGCCTCGCTGATTGTGCGGGGGGAGGTCTATATGCCCCGCAGGACCTTTGAGCGGCTCAACGAGGAGCGGGAGCTGCGGGGAGAGGCCCTGTTTGCCAATCCCCGCAACGCCGCCGCCGGGTCCATGCGCCAGCTGGACCCGAAGATTGCCGCGTCACGGGGGCTGGATATGGTGGTGTTCAACATCCAGTACACCGACCGTCCGCCCTTCGAGACGGACAGCGCGGGGCTGGACTGGCTGAAGGCGCTGCGCTTCAAGGTTATTGATTACCAGCTGTCCGGGGACATGGGAGAAATCCAGTCCGCCATTTTCAAGCTGGGAGATCAGCGGGAGAAATATCCCTTCGACATTGACGGCGCAGTTGTAAAGGTAAACAGCCTGACAGATCGTGGCGCACTGGGGGAAACGGCGAAATTTCCCCGGTGGGCGGCGGCATATAAGTATCCGCCGGAGCAAAAGGAGAGCGTCGTGCGGGATATTGTGATTCAGGTGGGACGCACCGGGGTGCTGACCCCCAAGGCGGTGGTTGCTCCCGTCCGTCTGGCGGGCACCACGGTGACCAGCGCCACCCTCCACAACCAGGATTTTATCAGCGAGAAGGATATCCGAATTGGGGACACGGTGGTGGTGCAGAAGGCGGGGGAGATCATCCCGGAGATCGTATCCGTGGTGCGGGAGAAGCGGCCGGAGGACGCCGTGCCCTACCGGTTTCCTCCAGTCTGCCCGGTGTGCGGCGCGGCGGTGGCCCGGGATGAGGACGGCGCCCATATCCGCTGCACCGGCGCGGAGTGCCCCGCCCAGCTCCTGCGTACGCTGACCCACTTTGCCAGCCGGGACGCCATGGATATTGAGGGTCTGGGTCCGGCGGTGGTAGAGGCGCTGGTGAACGCGGGAATGGTCAAGACCCCCGCCGACCTCTACCGGCTGGACCGGGACCAAGTGGCAAAGCTGGACCGAATGGGCAGCAAGTCGGCGGACAACCTGCTGGCGGCCATTGAGAAATCCAAGGGAAACGACCTGTCCAAGCTGCTGTTTGCCTTCGGTATCCGGCAGGTGGGGCAGAAGGCGGGAAAGATTCTGGCCGCCCGGTTCGGCTCTTTGGACGCCTTGGCTCAGGCCGGGGAGGAAGAGCTCACCGCCATCGATGACATCGGCGGCATTACGGCGCGGTACTTGACGCAGTGGTTTGCCGCCCCCCAAAGCCAGCACCTCATCGCCGCGCTGAAGGAGGCGGGGGTGAACATGGACAGCCAGTCCGCCCCTGTGGGAGATAAGCTGGCGGGGATCACCTTTGTACTCACCGGAGAGCTGTCATCCTGCTCCCGCAAGGAGGCGGGGGAGAGGCTGGAAGCCCTGGGAGCCAAGGTATCCGGCTCCGTGTCCAAAAAAACCGGGTGCGTGGTGGCGGGGGAGGCCGCGGGCTCCAAGCTGAGGAAAGCCCAGGAGCTGGGAATTCCCGTGCTGGACGAGGAGCAGTTCCTGGTGCTGGTGGGAGAACGGGATGGAGACGGAGACGCTGTGCTTGCCCGGTTGAACAAATAGAGACAAAGAAGGGGAAGTGGACCATGGAGATCAAATTCGCGGACCGGATGGACGGTTTTGAGCCGGGAATCTTCAATGTGCTGGACGAGCGCAAGAACCGGCGTCTGGCCCAGGGCAGGCCGGTATATAACCTGTCCATCGGCACGCCGGACTTTCTGCCCGAGCCCCACATCGTAGAGGCGATGGTCCGGGCCGCCTCCGATCCGGCCAATTACCGCTATTCCCTGGGGGAAACGGCGGAGCTGACGGAAGCGGTCCAAGGCTGGTACAGCCGGCGGTACGGGGTGGAGCTGGCCCCGGACGAGCTGATGGCGGTATACGGCTCTCAAGAAGGGCTTGCCCACATTGGCTGGACGCTGTGCAATCCCGGCGGGGTGGTGCTGGTGCCTGATCCAGGCTATCCCATTTTTGAACTGGGGCCGTATCTATGCGGAGCCCGGTGCGTCCACTACCCGCTGCTGGAGGAAAACGGTTATCTGCCTGATTTGGAGCGCATTGAGCCGGCCCTGGCCGAACAGGCCCGGTTCATGGTGGTGTCTTATCCGGCGAACCCCTTGGGAAGGGCCGCGCCGGACGAATTTTATCCAAAGCTGATTCAGTTTGCCAGAGAACATCAGATTGTGATTATCCATGACAACGCCTACTCTGAAATTATTTTTGACGGCAGGGTTGGCAAGTCTTTTTTGGCCTTTGAAGGGGCCAAGGAGGTGGGGGTGGAGTTCAACTCCCTGTCCAAGACCTACAATCTAACCGGGGCGCGGGCGTCCTTTGTGGTGGGCAATCGGGAGGTTGTGGGGGCGTTCAAGCGCCTGCGCTCCCAGATTGACTACGGGATGTTCCTGCCGGTACAGCATGCGGCGGCGGCGGCGCTCAACGGCCCCCAGGACAGCGTAGCCCGGAACCGGGCGGAGTACCAGGCCCGGCGGGACGCGCTGTGCGGCGGGTTGCGGTCTATCGGCTGGAATGTGCCGGACAGCCAGGGCAGCATGTTTGTGTGGGCGCCTCTTCCGGCGGGATACGGCAGTTCGGCGGAGTTCTGCTTCGAGCTGCTGGACCGCACCGGACTGCTGTGTACTCCCGGTTCGGCGTTCGGCCGGCTGGGGGAGGGGCACGTGCGGTTTGCATTGGTGCGTCCTGTCCCGGTGATAGATGAAATTGTATCGGCGGTGAAAGCCGGCGGGATTTTGGAGGGCAAAGCATGAGCGCCCGCACTGAAAAACGCAGGCGCGGAACGACTGATAAAAGACGGTTGATTCTGACGCTGCTCATGATCGCAGCGGCGGTGGGGATCACCGCTTTGGGCCTGCACCTGAACGGCGCTTTGACGTTGGATAACCTGCTGGTGGAGCTGGGACTCAAAGCGCCTGCGTCGTTGAATATTGACGGCATACCGGCATACTCCGGCGAGCCCTACTCGGTTGTGAACGGCAATCAGCCGGATTTTGATTGGGACGACCTGACGCTGGAGCCCTTTGAGACCTACAGCGAGTTGGATTACTTAGGCCGGTGCGGCGCGGCCTATGCCAACATCTGCCTGGATATTATGCCCACACAGCCCCGTGAGGAAATCGGTCAAGTGAAGCCCTCCGGCTGGCAGACGGTGAAGTATGACTGTGTAGAAGGGAAATACCTATATAACCGCTGCCATCTGATCGGCTACCAGTTGTCAGGGGAGAACGCCAACAAACAGAATCTCATCACCGGCACCCGTTACATGAACGTGGAGGGGATGCTCCCCTTTGAGAATATGGTGGACGGCTATGTGGAGGAGACGGAGAATCATGTGCTCTACCGGGTGACGCCCATTTTTGACGGAGATGAGCTGGTGGCCCGCGGCGTACAAATCGAAGCCTTTTCCGTGGAGGATGAAGGCGAAGGAATCTGTTTCAATGTCTTTATCTACAATGTTCAGCCCGGTGTTGCAATTGACTACGCCACAGGGAACAGCTGGGAGGAATGAAAAGAGCCCGCCTCTGATTGAGGCGGGCTCCTTTGTAATCATTTGTCGAAAGCCGGGTTGGTAAAGTACACATTTTTCTGATCCAGCCGTTCCTTGGCCAGAGCGATTGCTTCGCCGAAACGCTGGAAATGGACGATCTCCCGTTCCCGCAGGAAGCGGATGACATTGTTTACATCCGGGTCATCGGACAGGCGAAGGATGTTGTCGTAGGTGAGGCGGGCTTTTTGCTCTGGTGCAATCACCAAAGTGCAACTTTTTGCGAAAAATAGCGAAAAAAGGCGCTAAATCGTGTCCGCGATACGGTCAATTTTACGCTGAAGCCGCTCTAAGGTCTTTTGCAGCGCCGCCCGGTCTATGTTCAGATCACTGGCAGACAGACGGGCCAATGTCAGCATTTGTTCCAGGGTGCGCTCGATTTCGCCTAACGCTTGGTCGATGGATTGAATGGACTGCTTTAATTCTTCTGTGGGCTGCATGGGGTCTATGCTCCTTAAAAATTCCAGTGGATTTCAATGGGAACGTCACGAGTGCCAGGGATGCGCTTGCCTACAGTGATGTGGTCGATGAGGATTTCCACGATTTCTCGTGTCAAGTGTTCAAGTTTTACATATCGCTCCACCAGGGCCTTTCGGTTGTCTCCCACGGCAATTTTGTCCTCCAGCTCCGCAAGCTGCCGCTGGCCGTCCAGCAAAACACGCTCCAACCGGGATTTCTCGGCAGAAAACTCCTTGGATAGAGCGGAGAAG
Organism: uncultured bacterium; assembly: GCA_947383145.1. Taxonomy (GTDB): domain Bacteria; phylum Bacillota; class Clostridia; order Oscillospirales; family Oscillospiraceae; genus Enterenecus. The sequence goes on along the minus strand of CANDCH010000031.1, from coordinate 941 downwards.
TCGCTGTCGTTGAGCAGACCCTTGACCTTATCCATGTATAAGTCCCGCAGGCCCTTGGTGTACTCGGCAATCCGTTTCTCGTAGGCGGAGAGGATTTCCAGGAGCTGCTTTTTCTGGCCTTGCAGATTTTCGCAGAACTCAATGCTCCGCTCCAGCTCGTCCTTATCCAGATACGCCGCCGCCAGCCGGTTCAGCTCGTCGATCACCATCCGCTCCAGCTTTTCCACGGAAATAAAGGAGCCAATGCAGGCGTCCTTTGCCACATGGCGGTTGGAGCATTGGAGGTAATGCCGTCCGCGATTTTTGGAGGAACGCATGGTGTAACCGCAGTTAGCGCAGACCGCTTTCCGGGCGAACAGTCCCACAGTGCCGCAGTCAAAGGGCTTGGCCCGCTCCGCGATCATGGACTGCACCCGGTTCCAGAGGGGGCGGTCAATGATGGCCTCGTGGGTTCCCTCCACGCGATACCACTCGCTTTGGGGACGTGGCTTATTCTGCTTAGTCTTGTAGGACACACTCCCATATTTGCCCTGCACCATGTTTCCGATATAGATTTCGTTGGTGAGCATATCGGAGATAGCGAAATACTTCCAGAGGGTGCTGTTTTTCCGCTTGGGCTGTTGGTAGCGCAGGCCGTGGAGCCGCTTATACTCGGTGGGGTTTGGGATGCCCCGGTCATTGAGCATCCGGGCGATGGCCGTCTTGCCGTAGCCCTGGGAAAAGAGGGTGAACACCTCCCGGACAACAGCGGCGGCCTCCTCGTCAATAATCAGGTGGCCTTTCTGGTCGGGGTCTTTTTGATAGCCGTAGAGGGCAAAGGCCCCGATGTGGAAGCCGTTCTGCCTCCGGTTGGTGAGGACGCTGCGGATATTTTCCGACATATCCTCCAGATACCACTCGTTCACCAGCCCGTTGATCTGCCGGGATTTCTTGTTGCCCTT
>CANDCH010000030.1 GCA_947383145.1 uncultured bacterium | reverse complement strand
CGATGCAGTTGGTCTTGGCGATGGAGCCGGCCAGCTTGCGCAGGGCCTGGCTCATCAGCCGGGCCAGCAGGCCCACATGGCTGTCCCCCATGTCGCCCTCGATCTCCGCCCGGGGGGTGAGCGCCGCCACCGAGTCCACCACCACCACGTCGATGGCCCCGGAGCGCACCAGGGCTTCGCAGATCTCCAGCCCCTGCTCGCCGGTGTCCGGCTGGGAGATGAGCATGGAGTCGATGTCCACCCCCAGGGCCCGGGCATAGGTGGGGTCCAGGGCGTGCTCGGCGTCGATGAAGGCCACCTCGCCCCCCCGCTTCTGGGCCTCGGCCACGATGTGCAGGGCCAGGGTGGTCTTGCCGGAGGATTCGGGGCCGTAAATCTCGATGATCCGCCCCTTGGGCACGCCGCCGATGCCCAGGGCGATGTCCAGCGACAGCGACCCGGTGGGGATGGCCTCCACCACAATGCGGGCGTTCTCCCCCAGGCGCATGATGGACCCCTTGCCGTAGTCCTTCTCGATCTGGGCGATGGCGGTGTCCAGCGCCTTCTTCTTATCCGCCGCCGGGGCGGCGGGCTCCACCTGCTTTTTCTTCTCAGCCATGTATGTTCATCCTTTCCCGCCGGCGCGTTTCGGGTCCGCCGGTCTCTTTCCGTTCCATAGATTACGCCTTTATATGTCCCATAAATCGGACTTTAAGGGATGTTTTCACTCCGCGTCCCCGTCCAGCGCCTCCAGCAGAAAGCTGACGGGGCGGAAGCCGTCGTTGCAGGAGATCATTGCGGATTTTTCGTTTTTCATCCCAAGTTTCCCCTCACCTCACGTCGTTATACAGCTCCGCGCCCAGCACCTTGACAACCGTGCCCTCCTGATAGGGCCTCTCCGCCCCTTCTTCATTCAGGCGGTGAACCTTGGACATCGTGTACAAAAGCGCCCGGTACTCCACCGTCCCGCCGTCCTTCAGGTGATTCGGTATGGGGAACAGGCAGACCAGCAGCAGAACGCCTGTCACGATCAAAACGGGCTTCTTCTTCACGGGGAATCCTCCTTCGCCTGTTCCCTACTTCCCTCCACCACTCTCCAGTGCATCCCCGGGTCCATGGCCGTCTGGATATCCCGATAGCCGTTCCGGGCCATGATGCCGCGCACCGCCTGCGCCTGATCGTACCCCACCTCAAAGGCCAGCTTTCCCCCGGGCTTCAGGGCCTTTTTCCAATTTTTCGCAATGGCTCGGTAGAACTTCAGGCCGTCCTCCCCGCCGTCCAGCGCCATCCGGGGCTCGTAGTCCCGCACCGAGGGGTCCAGCCGCCCCACCTCCAGGGTGGGGATATAGGGCGGATTGCACAAAATCAGGTCGAAGTCCCGCAGGATGCGGGGGGGCGGCTCCAGAGCGTCCACCTGGGCGGCGCTGGCCTGCTGGGACAGTCCGCACCGCAGAATATTCCGGCGGCACACCCGCAGGGCCTCCTCCGACCACTCCGCGAGGATCACCCGGGTATTGGGGCAGCTGTCCGCCACCGCCAGCCCCACGCAGCCGCTTCCGGCGCACAGGTCCAGCACCCGGACCCCGTCCGGCAGGTCCCGGACGTGGAGAATGCCCCGCTCCACCAGGGTCTCGGTGTCCGGCCGGGGGATGAGCACATCCCGGCACACGTCCAGCGTCAGGCCGTAGAACTCCCACTCCCCGATGAGGTAGGCCACCGGCTCTCCCGCCAGACGGCGGTCCAAAAGTCCCCGGAACCGCTTCTCCACCCCGTCGGAGGCATACAGGCCCAGATCCCGGAGGAATTCCTCCCGGCTCTTTCCGGCGGCGAAGCACAGCAGCTCCCGGGCCTCCAGCTGGGCCTGCTCCACCCCCGCCCCCTTCAAGGCCTTCCGGGCGTCCAGGTACAGGTCGTTATAGGTTGCGGGCATGGGTTTTCACCCCCCAGACTGATTTGCCGGATCTCTCTCGCTCAGCGCGGCGCCATAGGCGTACAGGCTGTCCTCCGCGCCGTTTTCAAACCGCTTCATGGCCCGCCGCACCGGCCAGACCGTGCCCGCGTCCGGCAGGCGGACCGCAATATTGATCTCACCCATGGGGTCCGCGTCGTCGGTCAGCCACTCCCCGCCCAGCCGCGCGATGAGCGTCTGCCCCACATAGCAGCCGATGGCGAACAGCTTGTTCCCCACCCTGCCGTCCAGCAGCCCGCCGGGCCGCTTCTGCTCGTCGAAAAAACGGTCCAGCTCCCGGAAGCTGCCGATGGTGCCGTCCAGCATATACCCGGAGGAGGCCATCGCCTCCACCAGCCACCGCTCCGCCTTTGGAATGTCCTCCATCAGCGTGGGCGGGGCGTGCCTTCTCCGAAACAGCTTATCCAAAAATCCCATGGGCCTCCCATTCCCTCCCGGTCACCACCGGTCCGCGCCCTTCTCCTCGGGCAGGACCCGCTTCAGCGCCTCAATGCCCACCTCGATCATGGAGTCGTCCGGCTCAAAGGTGGTGAAATTCTGCATCCACATGCCGGGAGCCCGCAGCGCCCGGCACACCGGCCCGTCGTGGCCGCCCACATAGCGGTTGAACTCGTAGGTCACCCCCACGATGACGGGCAGCATCAGCAGGTGCAGCGCCATGCGCAGAAAGGTGTTCTCAATCTCCAGCGGGGTGAAGATGGCGATGGACAGGAAAATGGACACCGCGATGACCACAAACAGGAAGCTGGTGCCGCAGCGGGGGTGGTGCCGGGGCTGTTTGCGCACATTGTCCACCGTCAGCTCCAGGCCGTTTTCATAGCAGTAGATGGTCTTGTGCTCCGCGCCGTGGTACTGGAACACCCGGTGGATCTCCTTCATCCGGGAGCACAAATAGAGGTAGGCCATGAATATGGCCACCTTCAAAATTCCCTCCAGCACCGAGCGCACCCACAGAGGCATATCGGTCCACACCAGCCCCACCAGTCCCGTCAGGGCGGTGGGCAGCAGAATAAACAGCCCGATGGAGAAAGCGATGCCCACCACCGCCGCCAGGGCGATGATGATGGACATGGCCTTGTCCTGCTCGAAGTGGTCGCTGATCCACTTGTCCAGGCCGGTGAGCTCTTCCTCCTCCTCCGCCCCGCTGTCGGACACCTCCGCGGAGTGCATCAGCGCCCTCATGCCGTGGACCATGGAGCCGCAGAACACGAACAGCCCCCGGATGAAGGGCAGTCTGGCCAGCCCGCTCCTGGGCTTGACGTCCTCCTCGGTGATGTCCAGCTCCCCGTCCGGCCTGCGCACCACGACGGCCCGCCTGCCCGGGCCCTGCATCATGATGCCCTCCAGCAGGGCCTGACCGCCGCAGGTGGTTTTGAACGGGGTGCAGCAGCTTGCGTCTTGTTTTGCCATTGTCAGTCTATCTCCTTTGAGCCAGAATCCGCAGGCCAGTATATCAAACTCCCGCAGAAAAAGCAACCGTTTTTGAAACTTTTGTTCGCATCACGCGCCCTCCACCTTGATGGGCAGGCGGAGCGTCGCCGCGCAGCCGCCCCCCGGGGCGTTGGAGATGTCCAGCGTGCCGCCGTGGCTGTTCACGATCTCGTCGCACACCGCCAGACCGATGCCGGACCCCCGGGCCTTGGACGAACCCTTATAGAATTTGTACTTGATGAAGGGCAGCTCCTCCTCGGGCACGCCGGGGCCGTGGTCCCGGATGCGGATGGCCACCTCGTCCCCGTCCCGTCCCACGGACACCTCCACCCGGCCGCCGGAGCCGCCGTGCTTGTCCGCGTTGTCCAGCAGGTTGCAGAACACCTGCCGCAGCCGCTCCGGGTCGCCGCTGATGAGGGGCAGCTCCTCCTCGCACTCGGTATACGCCAGCTCCAGCCCCTTCCGCCGGAAAAACTCCCGGTAGGTGTACACCGCGTCCTCCAGCTCCGCCAGGATGTCGATGGGCTCCACCGACAGCTTGAACCGGCCCGTCTCCATCCGGGAGAACTCCAGCAGCTCCTCCACCATGCGGGTGAGGCGCTGGGCCTCGGACACAATGATCCCCATCCCCTTTTTTACGTCGGCGGCGTCCCGGACCTCGCCGTTGTACAGCGTCTCCGCCCAGCCGTTGATGGCGGTGAGGGGGGTGCGCAGCTCGTGGGACACCGAGGAGATGAATTCCGACTGGGTGCGCTCCGCCTGGTCGATCTTCATGGACATATCGTTGATGCTGTCCACCAGCTCGCCCATCTCGTCGTCGGACCGCTTCTCCATCTGCACGCCGTAGCTGCCCGCGGCGATGCGCTTGGCCGTCTCGGTCACCCGGATCACCGGGTCCAGGACGGAGCGGATGAAGTAGGACGCGATAATCCCCATCACCACCAGGATGACCAGTCCCACGGAGGAGGTGACCGCCACAATGCGCAGCATCTGGGCCTGCACCTCCCGCAGGGAGGTGACCATGCGCACCACGCCCACCACCGTGTTGTTGTACACCACCGGCGCGGAGGCGGACACAATGCTGTCCCCGGTGTCCGGGTCCACGCCGATGTTGGTTTTGACCCGCTTCTCGCTGATGGCGGCGTTCACGTCGGGCCCCCGGGCGCTGGCCCCGGCGATGTCCATCATGGAGGAGATCAGCACCCGGCCTCCGGCGTTCAGAATCTGGACCTCAATATAATTTTTCTCCTCAAACTGGCTGACAAACTGCCGGGCGGTGGACAGGTAGGTGGTCTCGGTATAATTGCGGAACATCCCGGCGGCGGTCTGGGCCTTGCCCTCCAGCGTGGCCAGAATGGTGGAGGTGTAGTAGCTGTACATCGCCAGGGAAAAGGCGCTCACCGCGATGGCCACCACCACCAGGGTGACGGCCAGGGTGTTGAGCAGCCACCGGCGGCGCAGGCGGCCCTTGGGGCCGCGGGCGGCGGGGGGCTCAACCGGAATTTCCTCCGCCGGCAGATCCTCCCGCTTGGGCGCGATGGGCAGACTTCTGCGCCGCTTTCTGCGGCTCTCCTGTTCCATTTTCCCATCGTCTCCCTTCCAGACCGGCTTACAAACGCCTGCGGGCGCGCCCTACGCCTCCCACTCGTACCCGTAGCCCCACACCGTGCCGATGTGGGAGGGGTTCTGGGGGTCGTCCTCCAGCTTGATGCGCAGGCGGCGGATGTTCACGTCCACAATTTTCAGCTCCCCCAGGTACTCCTTGCCCCAGACGGCCTCCAAAATTTCCTCCCGGGCCAGCGCCTTCCCCGGGTTCTCCATAAACAGCTTCACGATGGAGTACTCCACCTGGGTCAGCTTGATCCGCCTGCCGTTTTTCTCCAGGGTGCGGTTGCGGGTGTTCAGAAGGAAGGGGGGCTGGCTCAGCTCGTCCGCGTCCCGGACGGGCACGCCCCCCGTCCGGCGGAACAGCGCGTCCACCCGGGCGGTGAGCTCCGCCGGGGAGAAGGGCTTGGTCACATAGTCGTCCGCCCCGGTCATCAGCCCGCTGACCTTGTCCATCTCCTGAGTGCGGGCGGTGAGCATGATGATGCCCATCTGGGCGTTGCCCGCCCGGATGCGGCGGCACACCTCAAAGCCGTCCATCTCCCCGGGCAGCATGATGTCCAGCAAGGCCACCTGCACGTCCGGGTTCTGCTGGATGAGGGCCAGGGCCTCCTCGCCGGTGCCGGCCTCAATGGTATCGTAGCCCGCCCGCTTCAGGTTGATGACCACAAAGCTGCGGATGTTGGTCTCGTCCTCTAACACCAGTACCTTGCGCATTTCACACGTTCCCCGCTTTCTATAAAAATCATGCGCCTGCCCCCGCACCCCCGCCGGGGCCCCCGCAAAGCCGCCTTTGGCTTTGTGGGGAGAGGAGGGGCAGCGGAATGAGTGAGTTTTCGCCCATGGCGGAAACGAGCAATATGGAGCTTGCCCCGCCGGGGCCCCCGCAAAGCCGCCTTTTGGCTTTGCGGGGAGAGGAGGGGCAGCGGAATGAGTGAGTTTTCGCCCATGGCGGAAACGAGCAATATGGAGCTTGCCCCGACGAGGCTCAGCGCTTATCTGCTGTCACGCTTCGCCTGTTCGCCGCGCGCGGCTTCTCTCCGCCTCGGGCTGGCCTGCGGGCCGTGCCGCGGCCCTCCGCCCGCCCTCGCTTCGGTCCATCCGCGCTGCTCACGACAGCTCAGCGCTTATCTGCTGGACCAAGCCGCCGTGATCGGCTTGAACCGCTGGGCCACCCCCGCCTCGTCCAGGCCGCAGTTCCACACCTTGACATCCAAAGACGCGCAGTAAATGGCGCTGCTGTCGCTGTACAGCACCGTCCGCCCGGGCTGCTTGGACCGCGCCGTTCGGTTGCTGCCGGTGAGCCGGTAGATGGTGAGGAACTTCTCCGGCTTCCCGTTCTCCCGGTCGGGCCAGTAGTAAAACACCACCGACCGCTCGCCCCGGCCGCTGAGCCCGTCGTCCCGCGCCACGGTGATGTTGCTGATGTCCCAGCCGTTGGGCAGGGTGAGGTACCACCCGTCGGTGAAGGAGTGATAGGTAATGCCGCAGGTGGCGCTCCTGCCGTTGGAATCGACCTGCTGCCAGTAGATCAGATACTGATTGGGGACGCCGTCCGGGTCGGGCGGCGTGAGCATCTGGGGCCGGGGAATCTCCACCACTCCGTCGTTGTTGATATCGGTGGCGGACGCCTCGGTGTTGGTCCAGGCGGTGGTCAGGCTCATCCCGCTCTCCGCGTCCCGGGTGACGTTGACCAGCCCCTGCCGGTCCAGGGTGAACACGTCGGTGACATATCCGTTCTCCAGCTCCAGAGTGACGTACATCCCCAGCTTTCCGTCGGAGAGCAGGCCGGACTCCGAGCGCACCACATCCTTCAGCCCGTCGGACAGGGCGCCGGTGGAGGACAGGGTCAGCACCCCGTCCTGATAGTCGTAGTACTCCGCCCGGTTGTTTCCGTCGCCGGTGGCGTCCTGCTGAAAGACGATGAGCTCCTTGCGGCCGTCCTGATCCAGGTCCACGGTGGCGTAGCCCTCGTTATAGGTGGTGTTCATCAGCTCGTTGGCCCCGCCGCCGGTGAAGTTGTAGGCGGACAGGATGTGCACCCCGGCGCTGAGCTGCCAGCTGACGATAAGCTCCCGGCTTCCGTCCCCCGTCAGGTCCTCGTAGGCCACGGAATTGATGGAGGTGCCCGGTCCGGCCAATATCACGTGCTGGCGGTAGGTCTGGCCGCTGTCCTGGCGGAACAGGCACACCCGCATGGGCTTCTCCTCCGCGGCGGGCACCCGGAGGAACACCGCCGCCGTCTCCTGCTCCCCGTCCCCGTCCATATCCAGCAGCTGGATGGTGGAGGTGTTGCTGCCGTAATTGATGGTGGCGTACTCCGCGCCAAGCTCGTTCATGGTGGCGTCAATGGTGGCCTGCAGGTCCCGGTACTCCTGGGGCAGGACCGGCAGGGCGTACAGGTCGTCCACCGGCTTGAACACGCATCCGCCCAGGCACAGCGCCAGAGCCGCCCCTAAAACCGCCGCGTAAAAGCGCCGCTTCATAGTGCCTCCCCCTCCGTTTCAGCCGCAGTTAGTGGGTATTATATCACAGTTTTCCCGCTCTGCCTATGTATTTTTTGTGAACGGGAAAATTCTCCAAGTAAAAGTAAAAATAGAAAGGAAGAATAAACAGGGCAGTCGCACCGTGAAAACGGCTGCGCCCGCCCTGTTTGCGTTTATGGGGCCTGCTTCTTCCGGGGGGCCTCTCGGCTTCGAGGTCGGCTTTCGTTCCACCCCGTTTCGGAAGCGGGTGCTTCCATATCGGTCAAAGAAAACCAATAATCCGAACCCATCCCCTATCAGAAACAGGTTCGGATTATATGGGTTTGTCCTCTGTTGATAAAAAAGATGCACCCTCGAAATCGTTGCGCCGCAACGGTTTCCGGCATTTCAAGGCGCTTTTCGCAAGTAACAGCGTCAAAACTTTTCTGACTTAATTATAGCATAAGCGTCGATATTTGTAAAGAGAAAATTGAAAGCGGAAGGAAGCGCCCCGGATCTGTTCCCGAGGCGCTTCCTTCCGCTCACAATTACAGTTCTACGATCTGCCGGTACAGCAGCACATAGTTTTTTCCGATGACCCCATCGTCATGGTAATGTCCAAAAAACCAGTATTTGAATTTGCACCGCTGGGCCACCTCGTCCAGAAAATCCGTCAGGTGGTCGGCCTTGTACGCTCCGCCGCTCAGCTCGTCCTGCACCGAGGTGGGACAGCAGTGGGTGATGATGTAGTCCACCTTCCACCCGTGCTTTTCCAGATTGGCCCGGGCGGTCTGGTACTCCTCCTCGTTGGGTAGCTCCGCCGCCCACCAGGAGCGATGGTTCACCCGGTACAGCGCCCCGCTGGCATCCAGCCGCTTCCGCTTCTTTCGGAAATCCGGATCATCCGGTTCCAGGATGCCGCCCGAAATGTCGTGGCTGCTTGCGCCCCCCATGGTGAAGAATTTCTTCCCCTCAATGTCATAGACCTGCCCCCGCGTCAGGTGGATCACCGAGGGCCGCACCCGCTGGACCTCCCCGCCGTGCCACTCCTCTTTGGGGAGCGCGGCCAGCATATCGAAGTTCTCATGGTTGCCGGACACGAACAGCGTGGTGAAGGGTCTGCCCTCCAGCCAGTCCAGCCAGTGCCGCTCCTCGGGGCTGCCGTCCCACACCCCGCCAAAGTCGCCCAGACAGATCACAAAGTCATCTTTGGCCAGCTCTGCCTGCTCGTAGAAGACCTCTTTTTTGAACCGGCTGAAATCGCCGTGTAAGTCGCCTGTGATGAAAACCGCCATCCTGCTCACCTCCAGCCCTATTTTAGCACATTTTCTGCTCGATTTCCATATCCACATCCTTCAACTTCACCCGGATTGTCCCGGCGTCCGCCACCGCGATCCGCTCCACCAGCCTGCGGGTGACGCCGTCGTTATACTCGGTGAGGACATCGGGCTGCTGGGCCAGCCACGCCTCCATCTTCTGCCGTCTGGACGCCTGGAGGGCCTGCCGCTCCGCCTCCTGCCGGAGCGCCGCCATCTGCTCCAGAAGCCCCTGTTTCTCCTCCGCCACCGCCTTCATCCGGGCGTTCAGCTCCACATTGTCCATGTCCTCCAGCACCTTGTCAACTAGCTCTGTCTGTTCCGCTGTCAGCTCCTCTAATCGCCGGCGCAGGGCCGCCTCATCGCCATCTCCCGTGCCGCCTTGGGCCATCTCGGCCAGCTCCAGGGCGCTGGCTGCCGCCTCGCCTCGGGCGGCCCCGTACTCGTTCAGCGCCCCCAAAATGGCCCGGTGGAGCCTGTCCTCGTCCAGCGTGGGGGAGTTGTGGCAGTATTTCGTGCCGAACTCCAGCCGGGACACGCACCGCCACACGATCCGCTTCCTCCCGTTCCGGGCCCAGGTACACCGCTTGTAGGGCGTCCCGCACTCCCCGCAGACCAGCAGCTCCGTCAGCGCGTACTTGCCGAAGTATTTGCCCTGCTCCGTCCTGCCGTGGCGCTGCATCACCTTCCGCTTGCTGGTCCGGCGGGCCATCTCCGCCCGCACCCGCAGGAACACCCACTTGGAAACGATGCCCTCATGGTTTTTCTCAACATGGACCATAGGCCAGTCCCCGTTGTTCTTCACCACCTTTTTGCTGATAAGGTCCAAGGTATGGGTCTTGAGCAGCACTGCATCGCCGTAATATTTTTCATTCGTCAAAATGTTGCGGATCACCTGATAGGACCAGCCCTCCAGAGCCTCCGCCGTGGGGACGCCGCCCGCTTCCAGCTCCTTTTTGATGTCACCCAGGCTGGCCCCCTCCAGGTAACGGCGGTAGATGTACCGGATCGTCTCGGCCCCCTCGGGCACGATTTCCGGCCCGCCGTCCGGCCCCCTGCGGTAGCCCAGCAGCTGTTTATAGTGGAAGGTGACATTGCCGGACTCCGCGCTTTTCAGCATCCCCCAGATCACGTTCTGGCTGAGAGACTCGCTCTCAGCCTGGGCAAAGCCGCTGAACAGGGTGATGAGGAATTCGCTGGACTGGGTGAGCGTGTTGATGTTCTCCTTTTCGAAGATGACCCCGATACCGCTGGCCTTCAGTCTCCGCACGATGTTCAGGCAGTCCACCGTATTCCGGGCGAACCGGGACAAGGACTTGGTGAGGATCATGTCCACCCGGCCCCGTTTGCAGGCGGCGATCATGCGGTTGAATTCCTTCCGCTTCTTCAGGCTGGTACCACTCAGCCCCTCATCAGCCAATGTCAAGCACGGACTAATGGAAATTTGTAAACAAATTGTGAACTGTGTCGAAACCAATCCCGCATTAGAAGGGACAACCCGCAGATATTTCTTTTTATTCTGCTATACTTTCGAACAGGGCAAGAGCTGCAAGAATATGCACTGATATGCACCGGCTAAATGCTTTGGTATCCCCGCCGGGAACGGTGGTGATATACTTTCCCCGCAGACAGAGGACCCCTTCTTTTATCCATGCGGCGCAGGTCCGCTCTATGCAGTATGGGGTCTCTATCTTATGAGAGTTCATTGTTGAGCCGGATGCGGGGGCGGCAGCTTTCCGCTGATCTTGAAGCAGGCTATGGCTCATAAGAGCGGGAGGACTGTCTGTGAATTTTGACAGGATGGTGTTGCTTATGTTCATCGTCGGGATCGACATCGCCAAGCGCACCCATGTGGCGCGCATCATCGACTCCGAAGGCCGGACCGTGGCCAAGCCCTTCTCCTTTAAGGAATCGCTGATTTAATCGACGAAGGAAAAGGGATGTGATAAAATAGGGAAAAAGGGGGGGCACGAAATGAAACAGGAAAGTTTTAGGGAAGCGCTGATTAAAGCCGGCCAAATGGCGGCAAGTAGTTAAACGTGAAGCCAAACATCAAATCAAGGAGCATATTTGAGGGAGGTATTCTCGTTTCCCATACACATCCCGCCCAAAGGGCGCAAAAAACCTAAGCGGGGGATAGAGAGCCGCCCGCCCTGGCAAGCATATACAGATTCGCGCTGGCGAAGAGTACGTGTAAGCGGTTCAATGTCATTTAGGTAAGCGGAAAAAAAGTAAAAGGGGACCCGGCTGTTCATTCAAAACAGCCGGGTCCCCAGCATTCAAAAATCGAAAACGCATTTAGTTGGTTACATTAAGTTTAGAACCAATGTCAGCAATAAAGTCTGCAAAGATTTTTTAGATAAATTTCAATAGTTTATAGCCGTTTCTACTCCTTTTCATTTACTCTCCGGCACTCTTTGAAAACAGTGTTTCCACGTGTTCCACATCTGTCTGTGGCTGTTTATGTGGTCAGGAGGATCGACGCTCCGGAAGAGGCACCCTACAAACACAACGAAACGCTGTGTAATCCGCTCGATTTTTACCTCTGTATTTCTCCGTTTTAGATTGCAATTTTCTATCGACTTTCGCCTCCTATTTCGGTATTGTGTTGCTTGCAAAAGCCCCACAAAATACTGAAATCAGGAGGAAAGGCAAATGACCAGTACGAAAAAGCGCATCGCCGCCGCACTGACAGCAACTATTCTCTCAGCCACCCTTGCTACCCCTACTATAGCAGCGGAGGCCCCAGCCATCCGGGTGAGCAGCTACAAGGGCAGTACCCTGGAGGTGGGAGAGCGGAGCGGTCTCATCATCGGCCCCAGCGGCACAGAGTACGCCGTCACCTCCAGCGACCCGAACACGGTGGCGGTGGAGCAGATTATGACCTTCTGGGTCGCTGTCGCCAAGACGGAGGGAACCGTGGAGATCACCGCATCCAACAACGCCGGGGGACGCGGGAGCATGACGCTGACAGTCGGTTCCACAGCCCCCGCTGCGCCGGAAGCCCCCGCCAGCGGGGACAGCGCCAGCCTGACAGACAACCTGGAGATACGGCAGGAGATGATCCGGCTGATCAACCAGACCCGCAAGGACAACGGGGTGTCAGAGTTGCCGGTTAACGATGCCCTGATGAACGCCGCTCAAGTCTGCTCCAATCGGCGTTACACCTGGCATCATGCTCCAGAGGAAAGTCAGGCCGCTGTTGACGCCGGCTACCCCTACGGCTTCGGCGACAACCTCACCGTGTTTACTGGCACAGTCGATGCCGCCCAACACGCTGTCGAAAACTGGATCAATTCCCCCGGTCACTTCGAAACTATGATAGATCCAAGATGTGACTGTATCGGCGTGGGCGTGACCCAGTACGACGGTATTACCTACTGCTACATGTTCGTCGGGATACCCAACAGCGTCAACTTCTATGCGTAACCTAATAGCACTCAAAGAAGGCCGTCCAGGAAACTGGACGGCCTCTCCTTGTGGTGGCAGAAGCCAGAGTATAGACAGGAAAGTATAACGCCGGAGGGCACAGATTTACTGCTCAGATATTGCATAGCAGAAAACAAAGAATTAAACCCTTTCCGTTGACCCGCGCAAGGCTCAAGCTGGCTCTTTGCAAAACAATACTAAGATGTGGTAAAATAGTACATTATTATCAGGAGCGTGTGCGCATGAACAACGACAAAGTATTTCAGATGGATTTTGGGAAAGTGTATGGGCTTCTACTGGACAAGGCCACCAGGAAGGGGCGGACGAAGGCCGAAGTGGATGAAGTTATCTGCTGGCTGACGGGGTACAACCTGGAACAGCTGGAGGCGTTCCGCGCCTCCGGCCTCTGCTACGGGGACTTTTTCCGCAACGCGCCCCAGCCCAATCCGAACCGGGCGCTGATCAAGGGCGTTGTCTGCGGCGTCCGGGTGGAGGAAGTGGAAGACCCGCTCATGCGGGAGATCCGCTACCTGGACAAGCTGATCGACGAGTTGGCAAAGAGGAAGCCGATGGAGAAGATTCTGCGGAAATAGGAGGAAGCAGCCATGTGGGTATGTCCCAAGTGCGGGCGATCATTCAAAAACATGGAGCAGAGCCACTACTGCGGGAAGCCTCCGGCGACGATTGAGGAGTATATCGCCGCCCAGCCGGAGGAGGCGCAGGACTATCTGCGGCAGATCAACGCCGCCATCAAGGCCAGCATCCCGGAGGCCAGGGAGAAAATCTCCTGGAGTATGCCCACCTACTGGAAGGGCCGCAACCTGATCCAGTTCGCGGCCTCCAAGCGGCA
>CANDCH010000029.1 GCA_947383145.1 uncultured bacterium | reverse complement strand
CAGGCTTGACGCTGAGAAGAAAAGAGGACGCTTATGGGAAAGTCGATTGGATTGATTGAGCTGAAGAGCATTCCCGCCGGGGTGCAGACCGCCGATGAGATGCTGAAGGCCGCCGATGTTGAGCTGTTGGCAGCCACCGCCATCTGTCCGGGCAAATATATCATCATGGTCAGCGGGCAGGTGGGGGCCGTCAAGAGCTCCATGGAGACCGGCCGCCAGGCGGCCGGGACCTACCTCATCTGCCACCACACCATCAACAACGTCCACCCCTCCGTGCCGGGGGCCCTGATGGGCACCGCCGGGGTGGAGAAGATCGCCGCCCTGGGCATGGTGGAGACCATGTCCGCCCTCACCATCGTGCGGGCGGCGGATATCGCGGCCAAGGCGTCCAACGTCGCCCTCATGGAGGTGCGGGCGGCCCGGGGCCTGGGCGGAAAGGGCTACCTCATGCTGACGGGAGAGGTGTCCGCGGTGAAGTCGGCCATCAGCGCCTGCCTGAACCAGCTGGAGGACACCGGCGACATCACCAGCACCTGCGTCATCCCCTCCCCCCACAAGGGCCTGCTGGAGAAGCTGATCTGACAGGGGCAATCGGAAAAGGAGCGTAGCCGGCATGGAATTCAACGATCTTTTGAAGTTTGGCGCGACGACGGAGGGAAAAATCCGCCTGATCCAGGAGACCGTCCCGGGTAAACAGGTGACTTTGGCCCATATCATCGCCAGCCCGGACGAGATCATCTACAAAAAGCTGGGCCTGGACCCCAGCGTGGATTACACCCAGGCCGCCATCGGCATCTGCTGCCTGTGTCCGTCGGAGACGGCGGTGATCGCCGGGGATGTGGCCCTGAAGACCTCCAAGGTGGAGATGGGCTTCATCGACCGGTTCAGCGGCACCCTGATCTTCACCGGGCGCATCTCCAATGTGCAGTCGGCCATGCAGGGCATCACCAACTTTCTGCACAGCAAGCTGGGCTTTACCGTGTGCGAGATCACCAAGACATGAAGAAGATCATGTTTGTGGGGCGCAGCGAGTGCGGCAAGACCACCCTCACCCAGGCCCTGCGGGGGAACACCATCGCCTACCATAAAACCCAGTATGTCAACCACCACAGCGTGGTCATCGACACGCCGGGGGAGTACGCCCAGACCGCCAACCTGGGCCGGGCGCTGGCGCTGTTCTCCTACGAGGCAGATGTGGTGGGGCTGCTGCTGAGCACCATCGAGCCCTACTCCCTGTACCCGCCCGCGGTGGCCGCCTGCGCCAACCGGCCCGTCATCGGCATCGTCACCCAGATCGACCAGGAGAAGGGGGACATCCAGCGGGCCCATCACTGGTTGGAGCTGGCCGGGGCCCACCCTATTTTCCATGTCAGCTCCTACACCGGGGAGGGGATCTGGGAGATTCTCAACTACCTGAAGGAGCCGGGGGACGTGCTGCCCTGGGAGACGGAGGAAGAGGCCAGCCAGCGGCGGGTGGTGCTGTCCGACAAACGCGGCCCGCTTTAAAAACAGGCATTGAAAGCGTCCGGCGGAGCCCGCCGGGCGCTTTTTTCATTGCGGAGTCTCCGGTTTGTGGGGCGTTTGGATTGCCCGCGCCGGTAAAACGTGGTATACTGTCCTGGAAAACACGAGAGGGAGAGGGCGGTCTTGTGGGCGGAGAACAGCTGGTGCGGCTTTTGTGGGAATACTACCGAAAGGCGGCGGAAATCCGGGGCCGGGGCGCGGAACGGCAGGCGGAGGACGGGAGAATGTATCGGCCCCAGTCCAATTATTCGCTGCTCTGGTTTTACGTTCGGAGGCCGGAGCTGCTGAACGGACTCACCCGGGCGTTTCTGGGGGACGGGGAGGCCATGGACGCCCTGGACTGGAACGCCGCCCCGCCGGAGGGATGGGAGGCGTCCCTGTTGGAGGGACGCCCTCTCAATGAGTGCCAGCTGGAGGCGGTGCGCACCGCCCTGGCGGCTCCCCTGTCCTTTATCCAGGGCCCGCCCGGCACGGGCAAGACGGAGACCATCCTCAACCTGGCCTGCTGCGCCGCCCGGCTGGACGGGGGGCGGTCGGTGGCCATCGTGTCCACCAACGGCTCCGCCCTGGACAACATTCAGGAGAAGATCGGGGAGATCAGAGCGGAGCTGGGGCGGCCGGGGGGAGGCGTCCGGCCCAACCGGCGCTGGCTGGAGCGGCACTTTGCCCGGCTGGGCAACGCCGGCATCCGGCGGAGCTTTCAGGACCCTTACCCGGAGGAGGGGCGGGAGTTCAGATTCAGCGGCGGGACAGTCAAGGTTCCCTGGACCGGCGAGGCCGGCGAGGTACTGGAGGTTCTGCCGGTGAACCGGGAGCAGACCCTCCGGGCGGAGGATTTTTTGGCGAAATACCCCATTGTGGCCAGCACCATCCACTCTCTGAAGAACTGCTTCCGAAACGGGCCGGAGTACCTCTATGATTATGTCGTCATGGATGAGTCCTCCCAGACGGACGCGGTGGCCGGACTGGTGGCCATGAGCTGCGCCAAGCACCTGGTGCTGGTGGGAGACCCCAAGCAGCTGCCGCCGGTGATTCCCGAGGTATTTGTACAGGAGCTGGCGGAGGCGGCGGCGGAGCGGGGCTGGGAAATCCCGCCGGAGCACGCCGCCGCGCCGGAGCGGAGCTTTTTGGACGCCTGTCTGGATGTGTTCGGGGAACGGACCGCCAGAACCACCCTGAAATACCACTACCGCTGCCATCCAGGGATCATCGGCTTCTGCGCGCGGCACATCTATCAGGAGGAGGGGCTGGAGATCCGCACGCCCAGCTGGGACCGGTCGGTGAGGGTTCCCATCCGGGCGCTGTGGTTTGAGGGGGATTACTGCGAGCTCTGCCGCCTTCAGGCCAAGGGCGGGGAGGCGGGGGCGCGGGGCCGCTGGTCCAAGCATAACCGCAAGCAGCTCCTGTGCTTCATGGAGGAGGAGTGGCCCCAGCTGTGGCGGCGCATCAGGGCGTCGGAGTCGGAGGACCGCAGGCCCCTCAGCGTGTGCATTCTCTCTCCCTTCAAGGGTCAGCTGGCCGACTTGCAGCGGGCCATTCTGGAGGACATCGAGGCCCGCCACCAGAGCGCGGCGGAGCTGGAGCTGGCCCTGGAGGACGGCGGCCTGCCGCAGGGGGCGGAGGAGCCGCCCATGCTCACCATCCACAAGGCTCAGGGCCGGGAATTTGACATCGTCTATCTGCTTCCCGTGGAGGACGCGGATTGGGAGTGGCCCTGGTCCCAGCAGAAGCGGCTGATCAACGTGGCGGTATCCCGTGCCAAGAAGGAGCTGCGGCTGGTGCTGTCCTCCGTGCTGATGGAGCGGGAGATGCAGGAGGAGCTCACCGGCCGGCCCGTCCCGCCCAGGTGCGGGAACGCCGCCCCGGGGGAGGAGCTGGACCAGAGATTTCTTCAAAAGCTGGTGCGGTATGTCCGGGAGGAGTACCGGGCGCAGGAGGAGGGGGAAATCGCGGGCTGCCCCGACGCCCCGGCGGAGTTTCCGTTTGGCTTTCACCGCTCCTCCCGGATGTCCGTATTTGACAAGGAGCCGTGGTTTCGGGCCTCCCTGGCGGAGGCCCCCGGGAGCAGGCGGGCGGCCTGGTCGCCTGAGCTGTGCATGGAGACCGCCCTGGTCCGGGTTCTGGAGGAATTCTGGACCAGGCGGGGCGTCCGCCTCTCCCTCCTCCGGGACGTGCCCCTCCGGGATATTCGGGATGGGTCCGGCCGTCCGGCGGTTCCGCCGGAGGGCGAGGAGCATATGCGGGAGCTGGTGCGGCACAGCGGCCACCTGGACTTTGTGCTGTGCCTGGAGGACCGCATTCTCCTGGCCGTGGAGGTGGACGGCGCCTACCACCGGCTGCCCGGAGAGGAGGGCGCCGCGCAGAGGAGCCGGGACGAGGTCAAAAACAGACTGCTCCGGGAGGTGATGGGGGCGGACTGCTTCACCGGCAACGCCGCGGGCGCGGGGCGCGGCGGCGGGGGCTCCTTTGCCTTCCTGCGCCTGTCCGACGACGGCGGCGCCTGCCTGGAAACCCGGGAGCTGTGGCGGCAGGGGACGGCGGAGCAGAAGGCGCGGTACTTTCCGTTGGAGGACCTGCTGGACGCCCAGCTGGACCGGGAGGCGGGGAGCGCGGCATATTACATTCCTGTCAAGTCCATCTCCGCGCTGGCCTATGGGTGGAGGGACCCGAAGGGAGCCAAGGGCCGGGCCGTCCGTGCCGGACAGCGGCTGACGGAGGCGGGGCTGATCGCCAAGCAGCCCTGTCTGTCGCTGGCCGGACAGCCGCTGTCCGCCGCCCCCACCGCGAAGGGCTGGGGCCAGGGGATTATCCGAGCCGTCCAGCTCAGTGTCCGAACCAAGAAAAACGGGGAGGAGGAGTGCGCGCCCTACGGAAACGCCCTCTATCCCAAGTCGGCGCAGCGCAAGGCGCTCAAGCTGCTCAACGGGTATACCACGCTCACGGCGGACATGACGGCGTACGAGCTTCTGGACGCCGTATACGGGTTCCTCCGGGGGCGCCTCCAAAAGAGGGAGACTGTGGAGGCGCGGCGCAGGGCCCTGGCCGAGCTGAGCCGCGGCATGGATTACGGGCGCGCTGAGTTCCAGGCGCTGTACCTGCTGCGGTATCTGTACAGCCATGCCTATGAGTATAAGCGGATGTACGGGGACTTGCTGGACCGGGGGAACTGGGCCGGGGGACGCCTGTCCGTGACCTCTATTGGCTGCGGAAGCATGGTGGACTACTGGGCGCTGCGGGCCGCCATGCGCCTGAGGCCGGGGGCTGTGTCCGGCGTGGACTATACCGGGGTGGACCTCAACGGGTGGTCCGAAGGCTTCCAGATCCACCCGGGCCTGTGGGACAGCGTGGAATTTGTCCGGGCGGACGGGGCGGTTTGGCTCCGGGAGCAGGCCGCCTCCGGCGCACCCGCCTCGGACGTTTACGTGTTTCCCAAGTGCGTCGGCGAGTTTGACGGCGGAGAGGCGGGCGGGCCGGTGCTTCGGGGCGTCCGGGACGGCCTGCGGGAGCTCCTGGGGGCCTCAGGCAGGGACTGGGTCTGGCTCCTCATCTCTCTGGACAAGGACGGGGGGCCTTCGGATGAGGAGAAGTGCGCCTGTCTGCGGGAGGGGCTGGCCCAGGCCGGATTCCGCGCGGCCGGTCCTGCGGGCCTGTTCATCACGGACGCAGAGAGCCGGAGCATCCGCGCGGCGGACCCCAGATTTTCCTATCCCAGGAAAATCCTCCGCGATTTGGGCGAATACGGCGGGTATGAGGGCGGGTGGGAGCCGGTGCTGAATACGGGCTGTGAGCGGTATCAGGCGCTGATGTTCCGAAGAGAGGGGTAGCGGATATGGCGGCAGGGCGAAGCGTGCCGCGCACTGGGCATCCCTGCCGCCGCGCCGCCCGCCGGACGAGCGGGAGAGGCGTCCCGGGAGGCCTGCCTTTTTTTGTTCTGACGGCGGGCTGCGGCTCACCGCAAATATTTACGGTTGACAGGGGGACGGGCTTTGCCTATGATGGAGACAGTGGGGCATCAAGCCCGCCGACGGAAGGAGAGCAAAATGGATACGAATAAAAAGAGAACGGTTATGCTGGCTGTGTTCCTGGTGGCCCTGGCGGCGGCGCTGGCTGCCGTGTGGTGGTTCAACCGCCCGGAGACCAGCGCGGGGAGCAAGACCATCACCGTGGAGGTGGTCCACAAGGACGAGAGCAAGAAGACCTTCACCTGCACCACCACCGAGGAGTATCTGGCCCCCGTGCTGGTGTCCGAGGGCATCGTGGAGGACAACCAGCAGGAGTACGGCCTGTACATTCTGGTGACGGACGGCGAGCGGGCCGACTACGCGGAGGACGGCGCCTACTGGTCCCTGCTCCAGAACGGAGAGCCCGCCGCCACCGGCGCCAGCGAGGTCCCCATCCACGACGGCGACAGCTTTTCCCTGGTCTATACCCTTGCGTAAAGAGGGCGGCGGCCTCGCCCTCACCCTGCCCGAGGTGGCCCTGTTCGGCGTGCTGGGCGGGATGACCTTTGCCGCCAAGGTGGCTATGGCGGGCCTGCCCAACATTGAGCCGGTGTCCCTGATGGTGATGCTGTTCGCCGTCACCTTCGGGCGCAAGGCGGTATACCCCGTCTACGTGTATGTGCTGATGGAGTTTGTGCTCTACGGACTCAACCTCTGGTCCATCAACTACCTGTATGTCTGGGCGGTGCTGGCGGGGGCGGCGTGGCTGTTGCGGGGGATGACCAACCCCCTGGGCTGGGCCATTCTGTCGGGGCTGTTCGGGCTATTGTTCGGCACGCTGTGCGCCCCGGTGTACTTCATCACCGGCGGCTGGGCCTATGGCGTCACCTGGTGGATCAACTGCATTCCCTTTGACATCCTCCACTGCCTGGGCAATTTCGCCATCGCGCTGGTGCTGTTTGTCCCTCTGCGCCACGTACTGGACCGGCTGTACCGCGGCGTGCGCAAAAAGAGTCCGGCTCAGAAACCGTGACCCGGCGCTGATTCGGGCCCTCCGCCGCAAAGGGGCAAGACCATCTGCGGCCGGACACGAAAATGGAGCGGGGCCGGGGGGCGTTCCACAAGAAAGCATAAGGCAAGGCAGGCCGTCCCGGCCTGCCTTGCCCTTTTTATACTGCGCGTCCGGGATGCCGGCGCGGGCCGCGCCGCCGTCAGGTCAGCGCTGGCCCTTATCGTAGGGAATCCCCTCCGCCTTGGGGGCTCTGGATTTCTTGGAGGTGAAGGCCAGCACCACCAGGGTGATGACATATGGCATCATGCGGTAGACGTGGGCGCTGACGCCGATGGCCTCCAGCATGCAAATGCCGTCCCCGTTGATATCAATGGAGGTGTAGGAGGCGGCCACGCATTTGAACAGGCCGAACAGCAGGGCCGCCCCGGCGATGTTCAGCGGCTTCCAGTTGCCGAAGATCATCACCGCCAGGGCCAGAAAGCCGAATCCGGCCACGTCGCCGTTGGCGGAGCAGTTGGCGGTGGTCAGGGCGTACACAAAGCCGCCCATGCCCGCCAGGGCGCCGGAGATGGTGGTGCCCGCGTACCGCATTTTGTACACGTTGATGCCCAGGGAGTCGGCGGCCTGGGGATTCTCGCCGCAGGAGCGCAGCCGCAGGCCGAACCGGGTCTTGTACAGGATGACGGACAGCACGATAAACAGGAGGATGCACACATAGGTGGCCGGATAGGTCTGGTTGACGAAGGTCTCCCCCCAGAAGCCCATGCTGTCCGTCCGCCCATAGCCAAAATAGGTCTTTCGGAGCATAAACCAGGGAGCCGCGTCCCCCTTGGCCATGTTCAGCACATTCTGGTTGGCGATGATGCGGATGAGGAAGAGCACCAGGGCCGGGGCCATCAGGTTCAGCGCCGTGCCGCCGATGGTCTGGTCCGCCCTCAGGTTCACCGAGGCAAAGGACAGCAGCAGGGAAAACGCCGCCCCCGCCGCGGCCGCCGCCAGCATAGCCAGCAGGGCGAAGCCCTGGAGGGCAAGCCAATTGCCGTCCGCCTTGGCCCCCGCGAAGCCCCCGGCCTCCTGTACCGCGTTTACAAACAGCACGCCCATGAACGCGCCGAAGATCATAATGCCCTCCAGGGCCAGATTGATGATGCCGCTGCGCTCGGCGAACACGCCCGCCAGCGCCACAAGCATCAGCGGCACCGCGTAAATCAAGGTCTGCCGGATCAGGAACGTCATGCCTCCCCGCCTCCCTTCTCTTTCCCGGCGTCCGCGGCGGGCCCGCCGTCCGCCGCCGGGACTCTGTGCTTTTTCCGGCCGCTGAGCATCATTTTAATCAGCAGCGAGAAGGCGCTGAGGTACACGATGGCCGCGATGACCACGTCGGTGATGTACTCGTTGAAGCCGGTGAGGTTGGTGAGTTGCTGTCCGGCGATATTCAGCATGGACATAAAGCAGCCGGTGAAAATGATGGCGATGGGATTGCTGGCCGCCAGCAGGGCCACCGGGATTCCGTTGAACCCCACGGCGGGCAGCGCCTGATAGGTGGACCAGTAGAACTCTGTGTTGCCGGACAGGTAGTACAGCGCCGCCGCCGCCCCCGCCAGCGCCCCGGCGATGGCCATGGACAGCACGATGTTGCGCCTGTCGTTGATGCCGGCGTACCGGGCCGCGTGGCGGTTGGAGCCGCAGGACACCAGCTCGTAGCCCATGGTGGTCTTGGTCATAAGAATGTACACCGCCGCCGCCAGCGCAATGGCGATGATAATGCCCCAGTTCACCTGGGAGCCGGGGAAAATGGCGTCCAGCCCCCATTTGGCAGTCTCCACGCCGTTGCGGGCGGTTTTGTAGACGTAGCCCGTTTTGCCGTTCTCCTCCATGTTGCGCCAGATGCTGCCGTCAAATATCCAGGTCACCAAATTGGCGGCGATCCAGTTGGTCATGATGCAGGCCAGCACCTCGTTGATATTGAGCAGGGCCTTGAGCAGCCCGGGGATGGCCCCCCACAGAGCCCCGGCCAGGATGCCGGCCAGAAAGGCCAGCAGCCACACCGCCGGGGCGGGCACGGAGGCGGTGGGAACGCTCAGCGCCGTTACCAGGGTGGCGGCGGCGCCCATCAGGTACTGCCCCGGCGCGCCGATGTTGAACAGGCCGGTCTTGAACGCCACCGCCACGGACAGGCCGGTGAGGATCAGCGGCGTGGCCCGGAAGAGCATATTGCCCACATTGGCGGGGTTGAAGCCGAAGGTGAGGCCGCCCGCGGCGTCCCGCCCGGTGCTGAGGATGCCGCCCAGCACCAGCCGGATGCCGTCCCAGACGGCGCCGGGGCCCAGCGCGGCGCTGGACAGGCCGGAGATTGTCACGATGACGCAGCCCACCAGCAGGCCGATGAGAATGGACAGCAGCGAGGCGGCCACCGACTTTGCCCCGTCCTTCTCCATCAGGGCCGACCATTTTTCCTTCATGCGCCCTTCCCCTCCTTCTCTCCGTCCATGCGCTTGGCCCCGGCCATGTAGAGGCCCAGCTCCTGGACGTCTGTCTGCTTCGGGTCGAATTCGCCCACAATCCGTCCCTCATACATCACCAGAATGCGGTCGGACAGGTTCATCACCTCGTCCAGCTCCAGGCTGACCAGCAGCACCGCCCTGCCCTTGTCCCGCTCCGCCACCAGCTGGCCGTGAATATGCTCGATGGCCCCCACGTCCAGGCCCCGGGTGGGCTGGACGGCCACCACCAGCGGCTTCTCGCGGTCCAGCTCCCGGGCGATAATGGCCTTCTGTTGGTTGCCGCCGGACATGGACCGCGCCACCGTCGCCGGTCCCTGGCCGGAGCGTACGTCGTACTGCTCAATGAGCCGCTGGGCGTACTCCCGCACCGCCCCCCGGTTGATAAAGCCGCCGGTCTGGAACCGTTTCTCCCGGTATTGCTGGAGCACCAGATTCTGCTCCAGGGTGAAGTCCAGCACTAGGCCGTGCTTGTGCCGGTCCTCTGGGATGTGGCTCATGCCGGCCCCCCGGCGGCGGATGGAGGCGTGGGAGATATCCTCCCCGCACAGGGTGACGCAGCCTCCGGAGCTCTTCTCCAGCCCCGTCAGGCCGTAGATCAGTTCCGTCTGGCCGTTGCCGTCGATGCCCGCCACGCAGAGAATTTCCCCCGCCCGCACGTCGAAGCTGACGTGGTCCACCGCGTTGCGCCTGTGGGCCTTGGAGGGCACGCAGAAATCCCGCACGGACAGCACCGCCTCCCCCGGCCTGGCGGGCTCCTTGCGCACCTCCAGCTGGACGGAGCGGCCCACCATCATGTCGGACAGGGCCTGCTTGCTGGTGCTGCCGGTGTCCACGGTGCCGATGTGCCTGCCCTTGCGGAGCACCGTTACCCGGTCGGACACCGCCATAATCTCGTTGAGCTTGTGGGAGATGAACAAGATGGACTTGCCCTCTTTGGCGAACTCCTTCATGGTGGACATCAGCTCGTCGATCTCCTGGGGGGTGAGGACGGCGGTGGGCTCGTCGAAGATGAGAATCTCGTTGTCGCGGTACAGCATTTTCAGGATCTCCACCCGCTGCTGCATCCCCACGGTGATGTCCTCCACCCTGGCGTCCAGGTCCACCTTCAGGCCGTACCGCTGGGACAGGGCCTCCACCTTGGCCCGGGCTTCCTTCCGGCGGAGGAAGCCCGCCCTGGTGGTCTCCGCCCCCAGGATGATGTTGTCCAGCACGGTGAACACATCGATGAGCTTGAAGTGCTGGTGGACCATGCCGATGCCCAGGGCGGTGGCGTCGTTGGGGTTGTGGATTTTGACCTCCCGGCCGTCCTTTTTGATCACCCCGGCCTCCGGCTGGTACAGGCCGAACAGCACGCTCATCAGCGTGGACTTGCCCGCGCCGTTTTCCCCCAGAAGGGCGTGGATCTCCCCCCGCCGGAGCTGGAGCGTGATGTCGTCGTTGGCGATGATGCCGGGGAACTCCTTGGTGATGTGAAGCATCTCAATGACATTTTCCTCTGCCATAGCTCTCCTACCGCCTCCTTTTTGATTTGGTTTGGAACTGCGCGGTTTTTTCTATTATAAAACACAACCGTCGAAAACACAAGAAATTTATCTAACCTGCACAAAAAAGGAGGGGGACGCTTACGCGCCCCCCTCGGGATTCAGCGGGATCAGTCCTCGACGGACAGGGTCAGGTTGGAGTAGCTCTGCTCCAGGTTGGCATAGTCGGCGTCCACGGACACGGAGCCGTCCTTGATGCCGGCCAGCAGCTTCTCGTACTCCTCCACGGTAAACTTGGTCAGGGACCAGGTGGCGGTGGGCAGGCCCACGGCGTCGTCCTTGGCGCCCAAAGAGGTGGCGGCGCCGCCGATGTCGGCCCAGCTGCCGGTGAACTGCTTATCCAGGGAGAAGGTGACGGACTGCTCCAGGCCCTTCATGGCGGAGGTCACCACGGTGTCGGACTGGGTGGACTGGTCCACGTCCACGCCCACCACGCAGCCGTCGTTGGCGGCGGCCGCGGCGGAGATGGAGTTGAACATGGAGCCGCCGCAGGCGAACACGATCTCGGTGCCGCTGCTATACCAGCCCTGCATCATGCTTTGGAGATCGGGGGAGGCGGAGAAGTTGGAACCGTAGGCCCAGCTGTAGCGCATCTCCACGTTGATGCCCATCTCAGCGGCGGCCGCGTTGGCGCCCTGCACATAGCCGTAGCCGTAACGGCAGCAGGCGGGGTTGTCGCCGCCGCCGCCCCCGGAGAAGCCCAGCTTGGTGAAGCCCTCCTTGACCACGGCGTAGCCCGCCAGGTAGCCGCACTGCTCCTCCTGGAAGGCGATGCCGGCCACGTTGGTCAGGACATCGCCGGGGTCGCTCTCGTCGGCGCGCTCGGTCAGGGGGAAGCCGTCGATGAACACGAAGTTGACCTCGGGGTGCTCCACGGCGGCCTTGCGCATGGCGGTCGCCTGGAGGAAGCCGGGGGCCACGATGACCTTGGCGCCGGCCTCAATGGCGGCCACATAGGCGTTGTAGCGGTCGTCGTCGGTGGCCTCGTTGCCGTTGGCGGGCCGGTAGTACTTGTAGGTCTTGCCGTTGTTGGCGGCGTACAGCTTCACGCCGTTCCAGGTGCCCTCGTTGAAGGACTTGTCCTTCAGGTCGCCCACGTCGGTGATCATGGCGATTTCATACTTGCCGTCGGCGGTGCTGGGGTTGTCGTCAACGGCGTTGGGGTCGGTGACGGGTCCGGCGGACTCATTGCCGCCGACGGGGATGCCCTCCCCGCTCTGGCTGTTGTTGGCGGGGGGCTCGCTGCTCCCCGCGCCGGGGTTGCTGTTGCAGGCCGCCAGACTCAGCGCCATAGCCATAGCCAGCAGCAGCGCAGTCAGCTTTTTCATGGCAAAACATTCCTTTCTTTTTCTTCATTCCCAGGGCGGCGTCCGCCGCCCTCGCTCCTCGTCCGAGAGGCGGGGCCTCAGCATCTGCGCCCCGCCTCTCGGACGAGCCCATTATATCGCGTTCACCGGCAAAATACAAGGTTTTTTTACATTGTACACGAACTATTCACAAATTCCGGCCAAATCTCAGTATCCCTTGGCCGCCTGACCCTTCACCAGCTTGACGATGCGGCTGGTGCCCAGCCGGTCCGCCCCCAGGGCCAGGAAATCCGCCGCGTCCTGGAGACTGGCGATGCCTCCCGCCGCCTTGATCCTCACGTGGGGCGCCACGCTGGCCTTGAACAGGGCCACGTCCTCCCGGGTGGCCCCGGCGGCGGAGAAGCCGGTGGAGGTTTTGATGAAGTCCGCCCCGCTGTCCGACACAATCTGGCACAGTTTGATTTTTTCCTCCTTGGTGAGCAGGCAGGTTTCGATGATGACCTTGAGGATCAGACCGCCGCAGGCGGCTTTCACCGCCTGGATCTCGTTGAGCAGGTCATCCCACCGGCCGTCCTTGGCCCAGCCGATATTGATGACCATGTCGATCTCCTTTGCCCCGTTGGCGATGGCGTCCTGGGCCTCGAACGCCTTGGCGGCGGTGGTGGAGTAGCCGTTGGGGAAGCCGACGACGGTGCACACGGGGAGCTTTTCTCCCAGGTAGTCCGCGGCCTGCCTCACGTAGCTGGCCGGGATGCACACGCTGGCACAGCCATAGGCCGCCCCGTCGTCGCAGATCTGTTTGATTTCCGCCCAGGTGGCGGTCTGGGTGAGGAGGGTGTGGTCCACGGCGGCTAATATGGTCTGGTTGTCCATTGGAATCACCTCATAAATATTGTATGGTCCCATTTTACTATGAAGAAGCCGGAAAAGCAAGAAAATCCCAGCGGCGGGCGCGAATTCCGGCCGCGCAGCCTCCGCGGCGGGCCCTGAGCCCTTTGCCTGTTCGCGCCGCGCGGCCGGACCGCTTTTCTTTTGCCCCGGCGAAAAAGGAACCCTAGGGGCCCCGGAGTCGTGCTGCGAAGCCTCCGCGACGGGCCCTAAGCCCTCCGACTGCGCCAAAACCCTTCCGGCGCTCCGCGCCTCCTTGGGCTTTTGGCTCCGCTCCGGCCTTAGTCCCCTGCTCCCGGCTTCTCCGCAACCTGTAGTCGTGCTGCGAAGCCTCCGCGGCGGGTCCTAAGCCCTCCGACTGCGCCAAAACCCTTCCGGCGCTTCGCGCCTTCTTGGGCTTTTGGCTCCGCTCCGGCCTTAGTCCCCTGCTCCCGGCTTCTCCGCAACCTGTAGTTGCGGCATTTCCAGCTTGATTTGGTGGACGGGCGGCAAAAAATGCGGTATCCTGAAGTCCAGGCAGCTCCCCTGAGGAGCGCCGGATCAGGAGGGATATATCATGACATTAGGAGAAAAATTGCAGCGGCTGCGCAGGCAGAGCGGCCTGTCCCAGGAACAGCTTGCCGCCCAGCTCGCCGTGTCCCGGCAGGCGGTGAGCAAGTGGGAGCTGAACGAGGCCGTGCCGGACACGGAAAACGTGGTGCAGCTCAGCCGCCTGTTCGAGGTAACCTGCGACTACCTGCTCCGAGAGGAGGTGGACGAGGCGGGCGCGCCATTGTCCGCTTCCACCCCTGGGGAGACCCATCTGGACCGGCGGGGATGGATTCGCAGCGCCACTGTTTTGGCCTTGACGATGTGCGCCATGGGGCTGCTGATGGCCGTCGGCGGAGCGCTGTACACTGTGACTCCCGTCCCCACCGTCGTCGCGCTCATGATTCAATTGGGCGGTGTTTTGGTCTTCGAGCTGGCCGTGCCCCGCATGGGCGGGCAGAAAGCCATGGCCCGGCTGACGTTTTATGCCGCCGCCTCCTGGCTGGTGGTGTTCATCCCTTTGCCCCTCCTGGTGCGCGGATTTCTGTCGCTGAGCGGCTGGTCATACCGCCCCCGAAGCTTGTTTTTGTTCTGCGTCCTGCTCTATGTGCTGATTTGCGGGGCGGTGACGGCGGCGCTGGCGGTGATCCGCCGCCAAAAGCGGAACGCCACAGATTTTGGGCAAAACAACGGTTGACATTTTTCTCCGCTGCGTTATAATAGTCCGCACAGGTGTCAAGACACCTGTGCGGACTACTTTTCGGAGAGTTGAGGGGATACATAATGGAAAAGTTCAAGGCGTTTTTGAAGCGCAAGGACATCGTCATTTCCGCCAAGCGGTACGGCATCGACGCCCTGGGGGCCATGGCCCAGGGCCTGTTCTGCTCCCTGCTCATCGGCACCATCGTCAAAACTTTGGGGGAACAGACCGGCCTGCGATTCCTGGTGGACGTGGGCAACTACGCCTCCGCCATGAGCGGCGCGGCCATGGCCGTGGCCATCGGCTGGGCGCTGAAGGCGCCCCCCATGGCGCTGTTTTCCCTGGCCACGGTGGGCTACGCCGCCAACGCCCTGGGCAGCACCACCCTGGACGGCGGCAAGGGGGCGGGGGGGCCGCTGGCGGTGCTGTTCATCGCCGTCATCGCCGCCGAGTGCGGCAAGGCCGTGTCCAAGGAGACCAAGGTGGATATTCTGGTCACCCCGCTGGTGACCATTTTGGCCGGAGTCGGGCTGTCCGCCCTGCTGGCTCCCGCCATCGGCACCGCCGCCACCGCCATCGGCGCCGTCACCCGGCTGGCCACCGACGAGCAGCCTCTCCTCATGGGCGTGCTGGTGAGCGTGGTCGTCGGCATGGCCCTCACCCTGCCCATCTCCTCCGCCGCCATCTGCGCCGCGTTCAGCCTGACGGGCCTGGCGGGGGGCGCGGCGGTGGCGGGCTGCTGCGCCAACATGGTGGGCTTCGCCGTGCTGTCCTTCCGGGAGAACGGCTGGG
>CANDCH010000028.1 GCA_947383145.1 uncultured bacterium | reverse complement strand
CGGTATCGATCAGCGTAAAATGCTGGAACCGCCACCCCGGCAGGTGACGGTTCCTAAGTTTTTAGGTTCCAAACTTTAGGGGCTAACCGCCATACGCAGCGCCCGTTTTTATTATAGACCGTCCACGCGGGGTTGTCAAGGCCCCCTTGCCTTTTGCCGGAGCGTGTGATAAAATGGGACCAACCTCCCTCGGGAGGCCAGGGCACTGCGATGTGTTAGATAAGATGGCGGCTGGTCACTTCTCCCCGGAAGGGGGTGACTTGCATGATCCAGATGACCTTTACGTTTCAGATCCGTACTTATACGGTATCGATCAGCGTAAAATGCTGGAACCGCCACCCCGGCAGGTGACGGTTCCTCATTGTTTATGAGAATCTAAACCCCAGGGCTAACCGCCATACGCGGCGCCCGTTTTTATTATAGACCGTCCGCGCGGGGTTGTCAAGGCCCTGTAAGGGCGCGCGTTGTCCGCCCCTGCACATGAAACGGGCAAGGCCCGCCGGGAATCCGGCGGGCCTTGTGTGTTGTGCTAGTTAGCCCAGGGCCACCTCACGCTGTGCCATCTTGGGAGCGGCATAGCCGGTGGTCGAAGGAGTACCACCCTGGTCGGGAGTGGGAGTCGGACTGGGAGAAGCGCTTGCACTGGGGCTAGGGCTGGGGCTGGGGCTCTGGCTGGGACTGGGAGAAACGCTGGGGCTGGGGCTCACAGCGGGAGCCTTATAGCCGCACTTGGAGCAAGCGCCGCCAGTACCCTCAGTATCGTGCGCCGCAGTCACCACCTTCTTGCAGACGGAGCAGGTGCCGCTGTGGTTCGTGGAAGAGCCGTCCTCCTCCATAACAGCCCGGAAGGTGATGACGTGATCGGCCTCGTTCACCTTCGCCGTGCAGCCCTCAGTGGCGCAGGCAAACCAATGCTTGGCATCACTGGACTGAATCGCGCCTGTGGCGGTGTGCTTGTTAGTGGCGGGAAGCTCAACGGTCTTGGTGTGATTCTCGGTCTCCTCATCGCACTTGGTGCAAGTGAAGGTCTTGACGCCCTTATCTTTGCAGGTGGGCGCAGTGGTCACCTTGCCCGCGTCGTAGCTGTGGCCGGTGGCGGGAGTGGTCACGCACCTAACGGCGGTGCAGGGTGTAGCAGCCCTGGACACGGGGGTATCGTTGCCGCCCGCGCCGGTATTATCGCCGCCGGAAACAGGGGGCTGAACAGGGGCTTCAACCTGCTTGTTGCACTTGTACCAAGTTTTGCCGTCCGTTACACAACTGACCGCAACATTCTCCTTGCTCGCGGCCGCCAGCTCCTCGGCGGTCATGGCAACCCAGTTGTGATTGCCATCCGCGCAGGCACCGCTGCCGGGGGTGACGCTCTCGACGGGCTCCGCGTCAACCTTCGTAGCGTCACAGCCGTTGGCCTCGCAGGAGATCGTACCATCCTCACCGGGATCGCCCCAATCATGGGGCTTCTTGATCACTTCGCCACAGGTGCACGTAAAGTAGTGGCTGTCGTTGTCCAGATTGACCCAAGTGGCGGTGGTAACCGCGTGCACATGCCCAGTCACGTCCTCGGGGGCCTTGTCGTCAGTGCCGGGAGCGGTGCTGGCGCTGGGGTCGGCGCTCTCCTCAGGCTGCTCGGGGTTGATCTTGGTCTCGTCGTTGCAGTCCTTGATCACGTCCTCCTGGTTGATGAACACGTCGCCCGCGGTCTCCAGCTTGGTGATCTCGGTGCCGGGCTCGGCGTTCACGGTGGTCTTGCTCACGCCCTCGGGCACGGTCATCTCGGCCACGGTGGTCTTGCCCGCCAGGCTCACGGTGGCGCCGTCCACGGCCACCTCGACGCTGGCCACGGTGGCGTCCGCCAGAACCACGGTGGAGGCGGCGTCGTTCACCACCAGCTTCTCCACGGCGCCCTCAACCCGCACGTCGGTGCTGGCCTTGCCGCTCTCCACGGTGACGGTGCCCACGGTGCTCTCCTCGGCCACGACCACGCGAACGTTGCCGTCCACCTTGGCCATAACCACGTTGTCCACAGTGGTCTTGCCCTTCACGTGGATGGAGTTCATGCCGCCGCCGCGCACCACCAGACGGCCGCCGATGGTCACGTCCTCCAGGAACACGTCGCCGTCGCCCACGCCGTCGGCCACGACCACGTCGCCCTTCACCTCAACGCCCTTCAGGGTCACGTTGGCGATGGAGATGATCACGTTGTCGCCGTCCACCTCTTCATAGGTGGCGGCCTCGTTCAGATACGCATTGTGGAAAATGTTGTACATCACCTGGGCGAACTCAGCGCGGGTGATGTTGCCGGTGGGGTTCAGCGCCCCGTTGCTGCCGGACACATAGCCGGCCTTGACCAGAGCCGCCACGGCGGGCGCCGCCCAGGAGGCGGTCTTGTCCGCGTCGCTGAACGCGGCCAGGTCCTCGGCGGAGCCGTCGGCCAGCTTCAGCACCCGGGCCAGCACCACAAAGACCTCCTGACGGGTCACGGAGGCCGCGGGGGTGAAGCCGTTGCTGCCGCTGCCGTTCATGGCGCCCATGTGGACGGCCTTCGCCACGGCGGACTTGTACCACGCGTCGGTCTTCACGTCGGTGAAGCTGATGTCGTCCTCCACCTCGGCGTTGAAGGCGCGGGTGATGATGGTGGCCATCTCGGCGCGGGTCAGATTGTCGGCCGCCGCGATCAGGCCGTCCTTGCCGGACAGCAGGCCGTTGGTCACGGCGGACTGCACGGCGTCGGCCGACCAATCGGTGGGCATATCCTCGAAATCTGCGGCAAACGCCACGCTGGCCAGGGACAGGGCCATCACCATCGCCAGAGCGAGGGCGGCGGCCTTTTTGATAAAGTGCTGCATAGTGATTTGACTCCTTTCTCGATGTATGTACCGGCGTCAAAGCACACACCGAAGCGGGCGGAGCCCGGTTCGGGGGCAGGCGGCGCCATGGTGCCGGTCATAGCCACATGATACACGCTTGGCGCGGGAAAGTCAACCGCTGAATTTGGAAACTGACAAAAAATTGTGGAAAATCGCTGTGGTAAAAAATGGAAGTTCAGTTCCCGGCGGACCTTGCCAGCTGTCGAAGGATGTGATATAATGGGACCAACCTCCCTCGGGAGGCCGGACGCTGCACAAGAGTTAGTACATATGGCGGTTTCAGTCACTCCACCCGAAAGGGGGGAACGCTACGCGGATCACGTTCCATGTCGGGCAGTACACTGTCACGATCATCGTGAAAAGCAGAAACCGCCACTCTGCCAAGTGACGGTTTCTTTGTATTAGAAACTAACCATTTGCGCCAGGACTGACCCGCCATATGTGCAGCGTCCTTTCTATGTCTATTATAGGCCATTCGCGCGGGGTTGTCAAGGCCTTGCAGGGGCGCGCGTTGTCCGCCCCTGCACACGAAACGGGCAAGGCCCGCCGGGAATCCGGCGGGCCTTGGTGTTATTAAGGGGTTGGGATTAGGTGCCACCACCAGCGGCGGTAACCTTCTCCACCTTGTTGCACTTGGAACAAGTATGGATGGAATCGCCTACGGCAATACCATTAGCCTGATCAGCTTCCGTAGCAGTTGTGGTGTTTCCCCAAACATGAGCGGTGGAAACAGTTGCGATCTCCACAGTGACCTTCTCACCGCAGCTGCAAGTGTAATACTTGGAACCCTTATCGGTGCAGTTGGGCTCCTTCGTGACGGTCCACTTATTGCTGTCGGCAGCAGGAGCCTGATCATGGGTGTGCTTATCAGCCTCAGCAATCTTCTTGGAGCAGACCGAGCAAGTAATGTTGCCGTCCTCATCAGCCTCGCCCCAGGTGTGGGCCGTCTTGCCGACGATGCCGCACACGGAGCAAACCTTCCAGTGGTAATTATTGTCCGACTGATAGGCGCCCAGGTTGTGGGAAGCGGTCACCTCCAGCTCACACACGGTGCAGGTGCCGGTGTGGTTTGCCTCCGTGACGGTCCACTCGCGCACACTGTGCACCCCGGCGTTGAGGCCCTTGTAGGTCTCACAGGTGGCGCACTTGACGTAGTGCTTGCCCGTTGCCTCGTCATTGGCCCAAACCAGCTCGCCATCTTCCATCTTGGCGGTGTGCTTGCCGGTGGCAGGGATCGTGATCGCATCGCTCTTAGTGCCGCAGACGGAGCACGCCACCTTCTTGCTGCCAGTCGTGGCGCAGGTGGGCTGGACCACGTCACTTTCAGCGCCGTTGAAGGTGTGAGCGCCGGTGTGGGTGGTGGTCACGTCCTTCTTCGCGCCGCACTCACTACAGGTATACTTCTCCACGCCGTCGGTGGTAGCGCAGTTCAGCTGGGTATGGCCGCTCTCATCCTTTTCCCAGGTGTGGTCGCTGTCAGCATCGCCGCAGGATTCTCCCTCTTCCGGGGGCGTGATATCACCGCTGGTAGTGGTGCTCTGGACGGGCTTCACCATGTGACAAATGTCACACCAATAGGTCTTGGGGGCCGGGGCCTCGGGGTCGCCCTCCTCACCATCGCCCTCAGCCTGACCGGCAGCCTCAGTCTTCAAAACCCACTTGTGGGCCTGGAGAACGGTCTCCCCGCAGCCCTCGACCGAGCAGGTCGCCTGATGGCGGGTGGCGTCAAACGCAGTCCAACCTGCAAGCTGATGCACATGCCCGGTCACGTCCTCGGGGGCCTTGTCGTCAGTGCCGGGAGCGGTGCTGGCGCTGGGGTCGGCGCTCTCCTCAGGCTGCTCGGGGTTGATCTTGGTCTCGTCGTTGCAGTCCTTGATCACGTCCTCCTGGTTGATGAACACGTCGCCCGCGGTCTCCAGCTTGGTGATCTCGGTGCCGGGCTCGGCGTTCACGGTGGTCTTGCTCACGCCCTCGGGCACGGTCATCTCGGCCACGGTGGTCTTGCCCGCCAGGCTCACGGTGGCGCCGTCCACGGCCACCTCGACGCTGGCCACGGTGGCGTCCGCCAGAACCACGGTGGAGGCGGCGTCGTTCACCACCAGCTTCTCCACGGCGCCCTCAACCCGCACGTCGGTGCTGGCCTTGCCGCTCTCCACGGTGACGGTGCCCACGGTGCTCTCCTCGGCCACGACCACGCGAACGTTGCCGTCCACCTTGGCCATAACCACGTTGTCCACAGTGGTCTTGCCCTTCACGTGGATGGAGTTCATGCCGCCGCCGCGCACCACCAGACGGCCGCCGATGGTCACGTCCTCCAGGAACACGTCGCCGTCGCCCACGCCGTCGGCCACGACCACGTCGCCCTTCACCTCAACGCCCTTCAGGGTCACGTTGGCGATGGAGATGATCACGTTGTCGCCGTCCACCTCTTCATAGGTGGCGGCCTCGTTCAGATACGCATTGTGGAAAATGTTGTACATCACCTGGGCGAACTCAGCGCGGGTGATGTTGCCGGTGGGGTTCAGCGCCCCGTTGCTGCCGGACACATAGCCGGCCTTGACCAGAGCCGCCACGGCGGGCGCCGCCCAGGAGGCGGTCTTGTCCGCGTCGCTGAACGCGGCCAGGTCCTCGGCGGAGCCGTCGGCCAGCTTCAGCACCCGGGCCAGCACCACAAAGACCTCCTGACGGGTCACGGAGGCCGCGGGGGTGAAGCCGTTGCTGCCGCTGCCGTTCATGGCGCCCATGTGGACGGCCTTCGCCACGGCGGACTTGTACCACGCGTCGGTCTTCACGTCGGTGAAGCTGATGTCGTCCTCCACCTCGGCGTTGAAGGCGCGGGTGATGATGGTGGCCATCTCGGCGCGGGTCAGATTGTCGGCCGCCGCGATCAGGCCGTCCTTGCCGGACAGCAGGCCGTTGGTCACGGCGGACTGCACGGCGTCGGCCGACCAATCGGTGGGCATATCCTCGAAATCTGCGGCAAACGCCACGCTGGCCAGGGACAGGGCCATCACCATCGCCAGAGCGAGGGCGGCGGCCTTTTTGATAAAGTGCTGCATAATGTTCTGGAACTCCTTTCCCAAAAGTAATGTATCGGCGGGAAAGGCCCGTAATGATTTTTATTTGCCAGCCCTGGGGGCCCTAAGCCCCAGGGCTGGCAAATGCGGCACCGGTGCCGCCCGCCAGCTTTAAGATACACCCTGGAGGCCAAAAAGTCAACCGCTGATTTTTAAAAAATGCCAAAAAACGCCCCGGGCCGCAGGCCCGTTCACGCCTTCCCGCCCTTGAGGGCCTTCATCCGCTTCTCGTGGTTCAGGATGCGCTTGCGCAGGCGCAGGTTTTCCGGCGTGACCTCCAGCAGCTCGTCGTCCGCCAGAAACTCCAGGCACTGCTCCAGGCTGAGCTGCCTGGGGGGCACCAGCCGCAGGGCCTCGTCGGACCCGGAAGCCCGCATGTTGGTGAGCTGCTTCTTTTTGCACACGTTGACGGAGATATCCTCCATTTTGGGGCAGACCCCAACGACCATCCCCTCGTACACGGGCACCCCCGCGCCGATGAACAGCGCCCCCCGCTCCTGGGCGGCGAACAGGCCGTAGGTCACCGACTCGCCCTGCTCGTGGGCCACCAGGGAGCCGGTGTTCCGGCGCTGGATGTCCCCCTTGAAGGGGGCGTATTTCTCAAAGACGGAGGCCATGATGCCCTCGCCCTTGGTGTCGGTCAAAAACTCGTTGCGGTAGCCGAACAGGCCCCGGGAGGGCACCAGGAACTCCAGCTTGGTGCGGCTGCCCACGGGGTCCATGGAGAGGAACTCGCCCTTCCGGGCGCCCAGCTTTTCCATCACGGCCCCCACGCAGTCGGCGGGCACGTCGATGACCACCCGCTCGATGGGCTCGCACTTTTTGCCCTCCACCTCCTGGTAGACCACCCGGGGGGGCGAAACCTGGAACTCGTACCCCTCCCGGCGCATGGTCTCAATGAGGATGGACAGGGACATCTCCCCCCGGCCCGCCACGTTGAAGGCGTCGGTGTAGTTCTCCATCTCGGACACACGCAGGGACACGTCCTTGAGGGTCTCCCGGAACAGCCGGTCCCGGAGCTGGCGGCTGGTGACGTACTTGCCCTCCTTCCCGGCGAAGGGGGAGTCGTTGACGGAGAAGGTCATCTCCAAAGTCGGCGCGGAGATCTTGACGAACTCGATGGGTTCGGGGCAGTCGGGGGCGCACACGGTGTCGCCGATGGTGATGTCCCCGATGCCGCTCATGGCGATGATCTCCCCCGCCTGGGCCTGGGCGACGGGGGTGCGGGACAGCCCGTCGAAGGTGTACAGGGCGGTGGCCTTGGCCTTTTTGGGGGGCTCGTCCTGCCTGTGGTAGTTGCACACCGCG
Source organism: uncultured bacterium (assembly GCA_947383145.1). Lineage (GTDB taxonomy): Bacteria > Bacillota > Clostridia > Oscillospirales > Oscillospiraceae > Enterenecus. The sequence continues at coordinate 8,614 of CANDCH010000028.1, read as the reverse complement.
ATCTCCTGGTTCTGGCGTACCGTGCCCCGCTCGATGCGGCCCACGGCGATGCGGCCCACGAACTCGTTGTAGTCGATGGAGGACACCAGCATCTGGAAGGGGGCCCCGGGGTCGCAGTCGGGGGCGGGGATATAGTCCAGGATGGTCTCGAACAGGGGCGCCAGGTCGGCGCCCGGCACGTCGGGGGAATAGCTGGCGGTGCCCTGCCGCCCGGAGCAGAACAGCGTAGGGGACTCGAACTGCTCGTCGGTGGCGTTCAGGTCCAGCAGCAGCTCCAGCACCTCGTCCATCACCTCGTGGATGCGCTGGTCGGGGCGGTCGATTTTGTTCACCACCACGATGACCTTGTGGCCCAGCTCCAGGGCCTTGGACAGCACGAACCGGGTCTGGGGCATGGGGCCCTCGGCGGCGTCCACCAGCAGGATGACGCCGTTGACCATCTTCAGGATGCGCTCCACCTCGCCGCCGAAATCGGCGTGGCCCGGGGTGTCCACGATGTTGATCTTGGTGTCGCCGTACTGGATGGCGGTGTTCTTGGCCAGGATGGTGATGCCCCGCTCCCGCTCCAGGTCGCCGGAGTCCATGACCCGGTCCACGGTGGCCTGGTTCTCCCGGTAGATGCCGCCCTGCTTGAGCATCTCGTCCACCAGCGTGGTCTTGCCGTGGTCCACGTGGGCGATGATGGCAATGTTGCGTAATTTTTCGTTCTTCATATCCGCACCCTCTATCTGATTTGGGATGGTTTCAACCTGCACAGGTATGTATTATATCCCCGGGCACCTCCAATTGCAACAGTCGGAAAAGCGGAATTCCGGGACTTTTTATAAAATTTCTTGTGCCGCATTGACAGAAGGCGGAAAATTAGGTACAATAGGGTGCATTCCATCCCACAAGGACACGCCCCGATAGCTCAGCAGGATAGAGCGTCCGCCTCCTAAGCGGAAGGCCGCTGGTTCGAATCCAGTTCGGGGTGCCAAGCCGGAGCAAGCTTCACATCGCTTGCTCCGGCTTTTTTCCAAACCTCACTGTGCCGGAAGGCGTTCCTGCCGGTATATGGGGACAGCGGCGGAGGCGGTCTCCGCGGGAGCATATTCAATGACAAACTCCAGCTGTCCCGCCGCGCCGCACGCGGCCTCATACCGCTCGATCACCACCACCGCCTGTCCGTCCTGGTTCAGGTAGAAGTCCGTGTTCTCCGAGATCAGGTCGATGAGGGACAGGTCGTCCCACAGCATGGCGCGCCGCTCCTCGCTCCAGCCCGCAATCGTCTGCTCCATGCTGTCCGCCACGATCTGCCGGTAGTCGTTGCCGAACCAGTCCCGCAGGGTCAGGTCCCGGCCGGTGTCCAGGTCCAGGTTGTAGTAGAAATACTGGTTATACACCCGAAACGCGGTCTCATACTCCCGCACGGTGAAGGAGACGTACTGGGGGCTGATGTGGTGGATTTCATAATCCACCGTAATGCCCATGGGGAGGAAGTCCCCTGGGTCGCCGCCGGTCTGTATAAAGGCGTCGTAGTAATCCCTGGCCCGGGCCTCGCTCTCCTCCAGACAGGCGCTCACCACCTTTTGGATCTCCAGGTTCACCCTGGCCTCCAGCTCGGTTTTCCCGGTGTTTTCAATTTGAGGGATTTGAGCGTCAATATATTTGATCTCGTCCTGGGCGTGGTATTCCCGGAACAGGAACACCCGGCACAGCCCGCCCACCACAGGCAGCTCGCAGGCCGCCGACGCGAAGGCGGGGGACAGGTTCAGCATGGTGACAACGCACAGCGCCAGCACGGCGGCAATGGAGCCCGCCCGCTTCAACATTGACAGAGCCCCATGTCTGCGGCGGCGGGACAGCCCTTCGTTGATTGCCCCCTGCACGACTTCATCCAGCTCCTCGGGAATAGGTATCCGCTCATATTCCTTACGGTCCATCATCGTCCAACACCTCCATATCCAGCTTCAGCAGCTTCAGCGCCCGGTACAGCCGGGACTTCACCGTACTCAGGTTGGCGGACAAGACCTCGGCGATCTCGTCCAGCTTCATATCCTCAAAGAGGCGGAGGATCACCACGGTTTTCAGCTCCGGCGGCAGCTTGTCAAGGGCGGCGTACAGGTCAAGACAGGCCTCTCGTTCCGGCCGGGGATCGTCCGCTGTCTCTTGTATTTCCTCCAGCGGCACAAAACGGCGGTTTTTACGCAGGAAGGAGACGCTCTCATTGATGAGGATGCGGCAAAACCAGGTCTGGGCGTATTCCGGGCTGCGCAGGCCGGGACAGGACTGGAGCGCCTTGACAATGGCGTTGTGAACAATGTCCAAAGCGTCCTCCCTGTTTTTCACATAGGAGTACGCGATCCGGTAAAACCGCTCCTGCCCGTTTTCAATGAGCAGGACAAGCTCCCGTACCGGCTGCATCCATCTGTCACCTGCCCTGAAAATAGTTGGAGAGGATCGGGCCCGCGTCCCCCTCCGAAACACATACTACCACATAGCGGCCATGCTGTTCAACAACGGCGTCCTCCAGCTTTTTGACCTCCCCCGGAAGGTAGGCGGCAAAGCTCTCCGTCTGCGCGTCCACCCGCTCCTGGGCCAGGGACAGGGCCGCGGCGGCGTCCTCCTCCGCCTCAAATTCCAGCAGGGCCAGCTCCGACGCCGTAGCCCCGCTGCCCACATAGAGTTGAAAGGATACCGCGTTGCCGATACCATACAGCTTTTCGGCGATTTCCCCGTCGGCCGGGTTGAGCTCCTCTTCAAAGATGCCGCTTTCCAGCAGTTCCTCCGCCAGAGCGTCCAGGCCGATCTTCCGCTCTTCATCTTGCGGGGCGGAGCAGGCGGGCAGAAGAACCAGCGCAACGGTCAGAACTATGGTCAAGATACGCTTCATGCGGCCCCTCCTTTCTCACCGGGGGCGGTGTGGGCCATCAGGTAGTCCAGCCACTTCTGGCAATAGGAACGCGCCAGATGGATGCCGTCCGGGGCGGCGTCCTCCGGGAGCGCCCCGTCTTCCCCCGCCACCGCGCCGGCGGCGTCGATGTAATAGGTCTGCTTTTCCTCCGCTAATTGCTGCAAAAGCTGGTTATACTCGCTGATTTTGGCGTTTTTGATATAGCTGTGGGTGTCCGAGACCCTTTGGGAGACGGGCATGATGGCCTGGATATAGATCACGGCGTCCGGGTTGATCTCCCGGATGGCGTCGATGAGCTCGCCGTATTTCTGGATAAATACCGAGCTGTAGATCCACCCTGTCTCGTTGATCCCCAGCATGACATATACCTTTGAAAAACCGGCAGTCTTCAGCGCATCGATGACGGACACCTTTTCCCCATCGACGTTGAACAGCGGCCTGGTGAAAACGGTGTCCACCATCAGCCCCATGTGGGCAAGGGACGTAGCGTTGGACAGCCCGGTGTTGAGAAACAGCCCCTCCGTCCGGGAGTCGCCGATGAATACCGCGTCGTCAAAATAGGCGGTATCCGCCGGGGCCGAGAGGGGGACAGGCTTTGAAAAGTCATACGCCCCGGACGGCGCGGGCCCGGTTTCCTCCTGGGCAGCCTGCGAAGGCTCCGCATCCGGCGGTTCACAGATGTCCCCGCCCAAGCGTTCCTCCGAACTGACCTCCTCCGGCGGCGCGCCGGCTGTCTTCCTGGAGCCGGTTTCCTCAACGGGAGCGCGTTCCGCCCTCCAGGCCGTTACGGCCTGCGCCCCCGCGGATATGGCCAGCAGGGACAGGCCGATCATTACCAGCATCAAAAAAATATCCGCAGTCCGCCGCCTTCTGGCCCGTGTCCTTTTCCCGGCCCGCCTAGGCGCGTATAGCAGTATGTTGCGTCTCATGAAACGATCCCTCCGTTTTGTCTTTCTGTGTATTAGACGCTCCGGCGGCTGGAAAAGTTGAAGCACGCCGAAAAAAAATATCTTGCGTGGGGAAAGGGAACCGCGGTAGAATGAGGGAGCGGCGGCTTTGAAAAAGCCTCCGCAAACGATAGGACGCTTGCGGAGAGGCGTCCTGTGCCGGTAAAAAGGCGCGCCCTCGGAATCGTTGCGCCGCAACGGTTTGATCCGCATTTCTTCCCGCTGTGCTTTGACAAGTAAGCGGCGTGATTTGAACCTCCGGCATGGCGCGAAGGCGAAGCGCGCATAAAAAGCAAGGGTAGCTTGGACAGGCTAGAAAAAGCCGTCCAAGCTACCCTTTTCAATTCATATTCATCGGACGCGCCCATGAGGCCGCCGGGCGCGTCCTTGACGCCGGCCCTGGCCCGCGTGCAGGCGCCGTCCATGGCGATGGTTTCCCCCCCGCTTGGCGCCCAGGCCCGTTCCAAACCTGGCCGGTCTCACGCTTTGTCAGGCACACCACCCCGTATCCCTAAATCAAGTCCAGCTTTTCAAACGCCCAGTAGAGTCCATTCTCCCCCACGGGGGGACAGACCAGGTCGGCGGTCTTCTTCAAGTCCGCGCTCCCGTTTCCCATGCACACGGAGAACCCGGCGGTTTGGAGCAGCTCCAGATCGTTCATGCTGTCCCCAAACGCCACGGTGTCCTCCACTGGAGCCTTCAAATATTGGCACAGACGCCGAACCGCCAGTCCCTTGTTGAACGCCTTGTTCATCAATTCGCCGTTGACGATGCCGCAGGCGTCCGTATCCTGAATGCAGAAGTGGAATTCGTCTTGGAGCGCCTCCATCGGGCGGCGCAGCCGTTCCAGCCCGCGGCTCATGAACGCCAATCCGTAAATCGGCTCGCCGTCATACTCCGCCATGGGACGGATGTCCAGCTCGCTCTCCAGCTGGACCCGCCAGCGCAACAGCTCGCTGTTGGCCTGAGACTGGGCGTTTTCCGCCAAAAACGCCTTGAAGCCCTCGTCGGTATAGCTGTGGTATCTGCTCCCGATGGTGCGGTAAACGCCGCTCTCCGCAAAAACGGAGAGCACCCGCTCCTGCTGCTCCGGCGTCATGGGACAGTCGTAGACTACCTTGCCGCCGTACTCGATACAGCCTCCGGCGCTGCTGATCACCCCGTCGAAGCCGTATTGCAGAAGCGGCGAGAGCATGACGTGATTCCGCCCGGAGCACAGCACCGCCTTGTGCCCCTTCCCCTGGGCGCGGCGGACCGCCTCCAGCGCGGAGGGCGGCGGCACGTTTTTTCCCGGCTCCGTCAGCGTACCGTCAATGTCCAAAAAAATCAGCTTTTGTCTCATGGTGGCCTCCCGTCCGTATGTATTCTGTCTTCGCCGCTTTGTACTCGCGTTCATTTATTGATCCGATTATAAGAAAACCGGCTTGCCCTGTCAATACCTCGCAGAATAATTTCTTTGCTGAAAAAGGATTTTCGTCTTTTTTGCCGATTTCAGCGGGTGCTTTTTTACAAATCTCACGATTGACAGCCGGCGGTTCGTGTGATAACTTTTTACTTGCAATAATGAACGCGCGTACATCAGAAACTGAACAGGACTACTTTTATTGAGGAGGCATCCCCATGACTTATGACTACGCAAAAATTGCCAAAGAAGTTATCGCGGCGGTGGGCGGAGCCGAAAATATCCGCTCTGCCGCCCACTGCGCCACCCGGCTCCGCCTGATCGTGGCGGACCGGGGCAAGGCCGACGACGAGAAGGTGGGTGAGATCGACGCCGTGAAGGGCACCTTCTTCACCGCCGGACAGTACCAGATCATTTTCGGCACCGGCCACGTGAACCGGGTCTACGAGCAGATCGTCCAGCTGGGCGTCGCCGAGACCACGGCCAGCGAGGCAAAGAGGCCAAAATGGAGGGCAAAAACCAGCTGCAAAAGGCCATCCGCACCTTTGGCGACGTGTTTGTACCCGTCATCCCCGCCCTGGTGGCCACCGGCCTGTTCCTGGGCCTGAAGGGCGCGCTGTTCAACAACAACTTTCTGGCCCTGTTCGGCCTGACCAACGCCGACATCCCCCAGACCCTCCAGGTGCTGGTGGAGGTCCTCTCCGGCACCACCTTCGCCTTCCTGCCCGCCATCGTGTGCTGGTCCACCTTCCGGGTGTTCGGCGGCTCGCCGGTGCTGGGGCTCATCCTGGGCCTCATGCTGGTGAACGGCGCCCTGCCCAACGCCTACTCGGTGGCCGACCCCTCCAGCGGCGTGGTCCCCCTGATGCTGTTCGGCTTCATCCCCATCGTGGGCTACCAGGGAAGCATCCTCCCCGCCTTCGTAGCCGGCGTGATCGGCAGCAAGCTGGAAAAGAAGCTGCGCAAGACGGTGCCTCCCATTTTTGACTTTATGATCACCCCGTTTCTGGTGCTTCTCATCATGCTGGTGCTCTCCCTGCTGGTCATCGGCCCGCTGCTCCACCAGCTGGAGAACGTGCTGCTGGTCATCGTGGAGGCCGCGCTGGGCCTGCCCCTGGGCCTGGGCGGGATGATCGTGGGCTTCTTCTGGTCCATCATCACCCTCACCGGCGTCCATCACATCTTCAACATGCTGGAGATCAGCCTGCTGTCCAACACCGGCTTCAACCCCTTCAACGCCATTCTGTGCATGTGCGGCTTCTCCTCCGCCGGGGTGTGTCTCGCCATCTCCCTCAAGGCCAGGAAGAAGGAGATCCGCGCCATCGGCCCCAGCGCCACCGCCTCCGCCCTGCTGGGCATCGGCGAGCCCGCCCTGTTCGGCGTCATCCTGCGCTACGGCCTGAAGCCCTTCCTGCTCAGCTGCTCCATCAACGGCGTGGCGGGCATGATCGCCATGCTGCTGGGGATGCAGGGCACCGGAAACGGCATCACCACCATCCCCGGCATCCTGCTGTACATCTACTCTCCCAGCCAGCTCATCATGTATGTGGCGCTGGCCGCCGCCGTGTTCGCCACCGCCTTCAGCCTGACCTGGATGTTCGCCGTTCCGCCGGAGGTCATGGAGGCGGACGCCCCCAAGAAAACGGCGGAGCCCGCCCCCGCGCCCGCCCCGGCGGTCTTCCCGGAGGTGGTGGGGTCCGTGGCGAAGGGCGCCTTCGTCCCCATGGAGGAGCTGCCCGACCCCACCTTCTCCCAGGGCGTCCTGGGCTTCTGCTGCGGCGTCGCCCCCGACGAAGGCAAGGTCTACGCCCCTGTGGACGGGGTCATCAGCCAGCTGGCCGACACCCTCCACGCCATCGGCATCGAGGCGGGCGGCGCGGAGCTGCTCATCCACGTGGGAGTGGACACGGTGGAGATGAAGGGCGACGGCTTCACCGCCCACGTCAAGGAGGGCCAGACGGTGAAAAAGGGCGATCTCCTCCTCACGGTGGACCTGGCCAAGGTGGAAGCCGCGGGCCATCCCGCCACCATCATGGTGGCCGTCACCAACTCCGACGACCTGGCGTCCGTGGAGGCCAGGGGCTCCGGCTCCCTCCAGCCGGGGCACCCTGATGGCCCTGAAATCCTGATCTGCGATCCCCTCCTCTTCTTTTTTCCTGGGCGCACAGTCCCGCGGTGGGCTGTGCGCCCAACCCATCCCGCGCTCCCCTTGACGGGTGCGCCGAAATCCGATAGAATAGCACAGGAAAGGTGGGGATATCATGGCAAGTATGCAGGATATTGCCGACAAGGCGGGGGTTTCTCGGGTCACGGTCTCCCGCGTGCTGTCCAACCATCCCTCCGTCAAGGCCGAGACGCGGAAAAAAGTCCTCTACTGGGTCAAGGAGCTGGACTACGAGCCGAATCTGATCGCCCAGAGCCTGGCGGGAAATGGGACGAACCTCATCGGACTTCTGGTGCCTGAGATCGCCTATCCCTTTTTCAGCGAGATTATCGAGGCCATTGAGAATCAGGCCTTTTACGCAGGGTACAGCTTGATCGTCTGCAACACCCGCCGCAGCCTGGAGCGGGAAAAGAACATCCTCAAGGAGCTGAGGCAGCGCAGGGTGGAGGGCGTGATCGCCGTTCCCGTGTCCCCGGAGCACAGCGCCGCCGCCTACCGCCGGTTTCAGCGCCCCGCCGTGATGATCACCAAACAGGTGGAGGGGTTCAGCTGCGTCTATATCTCCCACTACGCCGGGGGACAGCAGCTGGCAAAGCATTTCCTCAACGTGGGCTTTCAGAGGATCGGGTATATCGGCCCCACCAGGGATTCCACCTCGGCGCTGAAATACGCCGGTTTTCAAAACTATCTGGCCTCCAACCGGGTCCGGCTCACCGACGTGATCGACTGCCCCGCCCCGGAGAACATGAATGCCAGCGAGGTCTATCAGCGGGTCAAGCAGCACGCCGCGGGGCCGGGGCTGCGCTGCGAGGCATACCTGACCAATGACGACATCACCGCCTGCGAGACAATTGCGGCGTTTCGGGAGCTGGGCTACGCCGTGCCAAAGGACATCGCCATCGCCAGCTTTGATAATTCCCTGCTGGCAAAGGAAATCAGCCCAAAGCTCACCGCCCTGGCCCAGCCCTTGGAGGAAATTGGGCGCAAGGCGGTGGAGGCCCTGTTGGAGCAGGTCAACGACGGCGCTCCGCCTCGTATGTACGAGCTGGAGTCCCGGATCATCGTGCGGGAATCCACCATCAATTTTGTGTCCGCCCAGGGCTCGGGCGGCTGATGGAGAAACCCATCAGCCGCCCAATCAATTTCATAAGCTCTAGAGTCTGTTTTAAAACCATCAAATCAACCAAACGAGGATACAGGCGAGGCAG
>CANDCH010000027.1 GCA_947383145.1 uncultured bacterium | reverse complement strand
ACGACACCCGGAACCACAATCCGGTGCTCTGCCAGCTGAGCTATACCCACCATATGAAGTTTTGCGGGCCGTGCGCCCGGAAGACCAAGCTCCGTAAATCCAAACCTTGGCTTTGCAGGGAGCGGGCGAAGCCCTTCGCCAAAGTTGCGGACAAAACCAACCGGGTTTTGCCCCGGCGGCATGGCACGCCTGAAGGGACTCGAACCCCTGACCCACTGCTTAGAAGGCAGTTGCTCTATCCACCTGAGCTACAGGCGCATATATGCGCCCCCAACGGGGCCCCCGCAAAGCCGCCCGCGGCTTTGTGGGGAAAGGAGAGGCAAGGAAGCAGGTGGAGCTTTCGCCGCAGGCGGAAGCGAGACCGGCGGACTTTGCCTCGACGCTGGAGCGGGTGATGGGAATCGAACCCACGCGACCAGCTTGGAAGGCTGGGATTCTACCATTGAACTACACCCGCGTGAATGGGCGCATCCGCAAATATCAGCCTGGATAGAATAGCATAAAATCCCGGCCTTGTCAATAGGTGAAATCCCCATCTGTACAAACTTTTTACAGCGGAGCGTCGCAGAAGGCGCAGCACTCCGCCCCGCCCGTCCGCTTCACCAGCGGCGGCAGATAGCGTTCCGTCTGGGTGATGCACCTGGGATTGCGGCACACCGGGCCATGGCCGGCCTCCACAGGGGCCGGGGCCCTCCTGGGCTGGTTAGCCAGGTCGGCCAGCAGCGCCATCCGGGCAAACATCCCGTACCGGGCTTGCTGGAAGTAGACCGCCCGGGGATCGTCGTCCACGTCCACGGCGATCTCGTCCACCCGGGGCAGGGGGTGCATCACCAACAGGTTTTCCTTGGCCCGGCTCAGCTTGGACCGGGTGAGGATGTACACCCCCTTGTTGCGCTCGTACTCCAGAGGGTCCACGAAACGCTCTCGCTGAATCCGGGTCATATACAGCACATCCAGCTGGGGGATCACCGGCTCCAGGCCGGCCACCTCAAGGAAGGGCATTTTCCGCTCCCGCATGAACTGGCGCAGATATTCGGGAATGGCCAGGTCCCGGGGGGCGATGAGGAAAAAGCGGATGCCGTCGAATTTGGCCAGCGCCTTGATGAGGGAATGGACCGTCCGGCCATTTTTCAGGTCGCCGCACAGGCCCACGCTCAGCCCGTCCACCCCCCCCCGCAGCCGGGTGATGGTGGTCAGGTCCGCCGTGGTCTGGGTGGGGTGCATATGCCCGCCGTCCCCGGCGTTGACCACCGGCACGTCGGAGTACAGCGACGCGGCCTTGGCCGCCCCCTCCCAGGGGGTGCGCATCACGACCACGTCGGCGTAGCCGGACACCATTTTCACGGTGTCCTTCAGCGTCTCGCCCTTGGCCACCGAGGAGGAGCTGGGGTCCGCGAAGCCGAACACCGTGCCGCCCAGGCGGAGCATGGCGGTCTGGAAGGAGAAGTTGGTGCGGGTGGACGGCTCATAGAACAATGAGGCCATCACCTTTCCCCTGCATACGTCCAGGTGCCGCTCCGGAGCGTCCATAATGCGCTCCGCCCTGGCGTACAGCTCCTCCCATTCCTGCCGGGACAGGTCCCCAAAGTCGATGAGATGGCGCACAGCGTCCCCTCCTCCCTTAATTCGCCCCATTCTATCATATTTGACGGGCCTGGGCAACTGCAAATCCCAACAGATTTTGGGGGGCGGGGGCCGCTCCTTGTGGCCTTTCCGGCAAATTTCAGGCCGCGCGCCGCCGGATTCTGCCCGCCTGCCCTTGCGTTTCCGCCGCCGGCCTGATATGATGAAGAAAACGCGGCGGGGCGCTTCAACCCCCGCCGGGACAGAGAGAGCGGTAGAGAGCCTATGATTATATTGGATCTGGAGTGGAACCGCGGCTATGACAAAAAGCCGCTGAATGAAATCCTGCAGATTGGGGCCGTCCGGGTTGAAACGCTGGGCGGGCCCATTGTGGATGTGTTCGACGCCTGTATCCGGCCCACCGTGCATAAAAAGTTTGATCCGGGGGCAAAAAAGCTGCCCAGCTTGGGGGCCTTCAAGGCGTCCCGCACCCGGTTCCCCGCCGCCGCAGAGGCCTTCCGGGCCTGGTGCGCCGGAGACCGGGCCTTTGGGGGCTGGGGCGGCGGCGACGTGGAGGCGCTGAACGAAAACTGCAAGTACTGGGGGCTGCCCGCCTTTGAGGCGGAGGCGTTCTTTGACCTTCAGCGGGCCTTCGCCCACGCGGTGGGGGCGGACCGGCAGATCGCCCTGTGGCGGGCGGTGGAGTACTGCGGCGTCCCCGATGTCTTCGACTATCACAACGCCGTCAACGACGCCATGTATACCGCTGTGCTGGGGGCCTGGCTCACCCAGGACGACCTGGACTGGCGGCCCGAGCCCGCCCCGTCCCGGGGGCGGCGGGCGGCGCTGAAGCTGTCCCAGCTGGCCTTTCCCCGCCAGCCCCGGCAGAAGGTGGGGCCCTGCCAGACCCCGGAGGAGGTTCTGGACGGAAGGGCGGGGCGGACGTCCTCCTGCCCGCTGTGCGGACAGCGGGAGGGAATCGCCCGCTGGCACTTCGCCGTGCCGGAGGAGGGGATGCCTCAGCGGTTTTACGCGGTGTTCACCTGCCCGGAGCACGGCCGGTTTCTGTGCCGGATGACCCTCGCCCGGAGGCCGGACGGCCTGTGGATGGGGCGGCGGACGGTGCTCCAGGCCGCCCCGGAGCCGCTCCGGGAGTACGCTCAGGCGCTGGACGGGGGCGTTCACGTGTGCCGGGGCAAGGGCAGGCGGCGCAGGCGGGGGCCGCGCCGCCCCGCCGGATCGGAGCGCTGACCGGCCCGCTTTCGGAATGTTGCACAAATCCGGCGGCAAAATTTTGGCCCGCCCCACAGTTTACAACGCCCCGCTCCCGCGTTATAATGGTGGCCGCAGAGTGAAACCGATTTCAAAAATCGGAGAAAATGGGAGGGACCACCCGTGACGAAAAAAGAGGAAGCTTTGTTCCAAACCCGGCTGACACAGCGCGTAGACGAGCTGCGCTGGCTGTACATGGAGCTGTATGACAACGATTCCATGTTTGCTGAGCTGTGCGGCAGCTTATACCAATTTGCCTCAGACCGCCCCGCGGCCCTGAAAAAACGGGACCTGGAGCGGGAGGCCGACCCCCAGTGGTACAAATCCAGCGGCCTGACGGGGATGATGCTGTACATCGACAACTTCGCCGGTGACCTGAACGGCGTGCGCAAAAAGCTGTCCTATATTGAGAAAACCGGGGTGAACCTCATCCATCTGATGCCCTTTCTGGACACCGTGCCGGGGCGCAGCGACGGCGGCTACGCCGTGGCGGACTTCCGGACGGTGCGGCCGGACCTGGGTACTATGGAGGACCTGGAAAAGCTCACTGCCGCTTGTCACAAAAAGGGCGTCAACGTGTGCATGGATTTCGTGATGAACCACACCAGCCAGGACCACGCGTGGGCGAAAAAGGCCCGCGCGGGGGACGGCGAGTACATGAGCCGGTACTTTTTCTTTGCCGATCCGTCTATTCCCCGGGAATATGAGAAAACGGTGCCTCAGGTGTTTCCCACCACCGCCCCGGGGAATTTCACCTGGCTTCCCGACTGCGGACACTATGTCATGACCTCCTTCTACCCCTACCAGTGGGACCTGAACTACCGCAATCCCCGGGTGTTCAATGAGATGATGTACAATTTCCTCTTTCTGGCCAACAAGGGGATGGACATGATCCGCATCGACGCGGTGCCCTACATCTGGAAGGAGCTGGGCACCGACTGCCGCAACCTGCCCCAGGTCCACACCATCGTGCGGATGATGCGGATGATCGGGGAGATCGTGTGCCCCGGGGTGATCCTGCTGGGGGAGGTGGTGATGGAGCCGGTGAAGGTGGCGCCCTATTTTGGGACCGTGGACAAGCCGGAGTGCCACCTGCTCTACAACGTCACCACCATGTGCACCACCTGGCACACCGTGGCCACAAAGGACACCCGGTTGCTGAGAAAACAGCTGGATATTGTCAACGCCCTGCCCAAGCAGTACGTGTTTTTGAACTACCTGCGCTGCCACGACGATATCGGCTGGGGGCTGGACTACGCCACGCTGAAGCTGTGGGGGATCACCGAGACGCCCCACAAGAAATTCCTCAGCGACTGGTTCCAGGGCCTGACCCCGGACAGCGTCAGCCGGGGGGAGCTGTACAACGCCGACCCCGCCAGCGGCGACGCCCGCCAGTGCGGCACCACCGCATCCCTGTGCGGCATCGAGAAGGCGGGCTATGAGAAGGACGCCGAGGCTATGGAGCGGGCGGTGCGGTTTGACCTCACCCTCCACGCCATGATGTTCATGCAGACGGGCATTCCCTTGCTGTACAGCGGGGATGAGATCGCCCAGGTGAACGACTACAGCTACAGGGACGACCCCGACAAGGCGGAGGACAGCCGCTACCTCCACCGGGGAAAGCTGCGCTGGGACCTGGCGGCCCACGCGGACGATCCCTCCACCCCGGAGGGCCGGGTGTTCCAGGGGCTGCGGGCCCTGGGGGAGCTGCGCCGGACCCACCGGGCCTTCAGCGCGGCGGCGGACGTGTGGACGCTGGACACCGGGGACGACGGCGTGCTGGCCATCGGGCGCTATTATGAGGGGCAGAAGCTCATCGGCGTGTTCAATTTCACCCCGGAGGACAAAACCGCCGCCTTCCCCTGGGACCACGGGGCGTTCACAGATTTGCTCAGCGGGGAAAAATATCTGCTGGAGGGCTTGCATATTCCCGCCTATGGGTGTTATTATATGGAACAGGAACAGAGCGAAGCAAGCATCGAGGCGGAGCCTGCGGACGCGTGAGCTCATTCCAAGGGCGGCTGCCGGACACTTCAAAAAAGAAAGGACAGATCGCTATGAAACAGTTTACCTACACCATCACCGACCCCGTGGGCATCCATGCCCGTCCCGCCGGTTTGCTGGTCAAGGCCATCAAGGGCCTGGACAGCACCGTAACCATCGCCAAGGCCGACGGCAAGTCCGCGGTGGGCACCAAGCTGATGGCGCTGATGGGCCTGGGCATCAAGCAGGGCGAGACCGTCACCGTCACCGTGGAGGGCGGCGCCGAGGACGCCAATTTCGCCGCCATGGAGCAGTTCTTCAAGGACAACCTTTAAGCGCCGGACTCCCTGTCCGAGGGAGAGGCAGCGTAAGGACGCCGCCTCTCCCTCGCTTTTTATCCCCGCCGCTGCTCTGGCTCTCTGGACGGGGAGCTATTCAACGCCCTTCGCGAAACAGGCCTGACCTCCGGCTTTTGGTTAGAAAGCCGGAGGTCAGGCCTGTTTTATGCGCAGAATCAGAGGGCGGACTTTTTCGCCCTCCTGATCGTAATCATCAGCATGGCGATAGATCCCGCAGCCAGCGCGCCGAACGTCACGTCGGCGGCCACAATGGCGTTCTTCCACCAGGGCCGGATCTCAATGACCTGCATGTTGGCGCTGACTCCGTTCATGGCGTTGGAGTTGGCCACGGTGTACAGGATGCGCTTGGCGGCCTCCCGCATGGCGCCGACCACATTGGGATCGTCCTTGTACTGGAGCAGCTTGTCGGTCCACTTGGCGCCGTCGTTGCAGTCCCAGCCGTCTCCCCCGGCCATCAGGCCGTTGAGCACGTCCATATAGTCGTTGTTGTTGGAGAAGTCGGTGAGGATGAAGCCGGGCATTCCCCATTCTCCCCGGAGAATGCCGGTGAGCAGGTTTTTGTCTCCGCCCGCCCAGACGCAGCCCAGGCGGTTGAAGCTGGTCATGACGCAGTAGGCGCCGGACTCCGCCACGGGATACTCAAAGGCCTGGAGGTAGATTTCCCGGGCCGCCTGCTCGTTGGTCCACACACAGATCCCGTCCCGGGCGGTCTCCTGGTCGTTGAGGGCGAAGTGCTTCATGTAGACGTACACTCCCTTGGACTGGATGCCCGCCACCTCGGCGGCGCAGGTCTTGCCGGAGATGAAGGGGTCCTCGGAGTAGTACTCGAAATTGCGCCCGGAGTAGGGGGTGCGGTGGATGTTCACGCCGGGGCCGTAGATGCCGGAGTAGGCCTTGCCGTTGGCCAGCAGGCAGTCGTTGCCCATGCTGCGGCCTACCGCCTCCGCCACGGCGGGGTCGAAGGAGGCGGCCAGCAGGTCCTCGGAGGTGTAGCTGGTGGACGAGCCGCCGCCGGTGAGGGTGGCGGTGATGCCCTGGGGGCCGTTCTCGTCCTTGGTGGCGGGCTTGGACACGCTGGACACAGGCACGGTGCTGTGGTAGGTCTGGCCGATGAGCCGGGCCATCTCGTTGAAGGTCACCTGGTCCATCAGGTCGTCCCAGGTATAGCTCCGGCCGTCCACCTCGGCGCTCCCGTCCAGGGGCACGCCGATGAACTGGGCCAGGTTGAGTGTTCCCTCCCTGCCCATGGTGGGCATGGAGCCGGAGGTGTTCTTCTCGTAGAGGGCGTTCATGAGGGCCGCCATCTCGTCGCTGGCGGCGATCTGGGCCGCGGCCTTGTAGCTCTTTGCGGTGAGCTCCGCGCGGGGCATGGTGCCCTCCCAGTCGGAGCGGGTGAGGTACACGATGTCGTTGGAGGGGTCGCCGTCAAAGCGGTTGAGGTCGGCGTGATCCAGCCGGTTGACAATGGGCGCGCCGGTGGCGGCGGTGGCGAACACGGAGGCGTCCAGGGCGGTCACGGTGTACTTCACGGCCTGTCCGGCGGTTCCGTCTGCGGTCATGCCGTTTTCCACGGTGTAGCCCTTGGCGGCCAGGATATTGTTCAGCGCCTCGTGGGCCCCGTTGCCGCAGGCGAAGTAGTAGTCTCCGGCGTCCAGAATGTAGGTGCCCGCGCCGTTGGCGTCGTAGGCGCGCAGCTCGGTTTTGGGCACGGCGACGGTGACGGAGGCGGTTTCCCCGGCGGCCAGCGCGAGCTTCTGGTAGCCCACCAGCTCCACGGCGGCCTTCTCAATGCCGTTCTGCCTGTCGTAATCGGTGTAGGGGGACTGCATGAAGAGCTCCACCACCTCGCTGCCGTCCGCAGCGCCGGAGTTGGTCACGTCCACGGTGAACGCCAGCTCGTCCCCCCGCTCCGCCATGGACAGGTCCCCGTAGGTGAACTGGGTGTAGCTCAGGCCGTAGCCGAAGGGATAGGCCACGGTGGAGGTGTAGTCGTAGTCTCCGGCGCTGCCGGCGCCCATGACCACGTCCTCATAGCGGGTCTCATAGTAGCGGTAGCCCACGTAAATGCCCTCCTGATAGGCCACGTAATATTCGTTGTTGGTGCCGGCGAAGGCCAGACCCTGAGCGGCGGCGTTGGTGTAGGAGGTGGCGTGGGCGTTCTGGAGGGCGGGGGAGGTCAGGTTGTCGTAGCAGTAGGTGTCCACCAGCTTGCCGGAGGGGTTCACGGTCCCGTTGAGCAGGTCTCCCACGGCCCGGATGCCGCTCTGGGCCACCTCGCCCACCCACAGGCAGGCGTCCACGCCGTAGTCCACGCCGCACACAGCGGGCTCCAGAAAGTCCAGCTCCACGGCGTTGGCCACGTTGAGCAGCACCACGATTTTCTTCAAGTCCCCGGCGGCTTTCAGCCCGGCCAGCCTGCCCAGCAGAGCCTGCTCCTCGCCGGACAGCTCCAGAATGTTGCCGTTCCCGTCCCCCGCGCCGTACCAGGGCAGGTCGGCTCCCTCGCCGCACACCCGGGAGATCACAAAGATAGCGGCGTCGCCGTACTCCTTGACGGAGTCCCACTCCCTGGCGGAGTAGGCGCTCAAGGGGGCCTCGTTGACGGTATAGCCCGCGTTGTCAAAGATAAAGTTGTTCAAGCTGCCCCCGGCCAGGGTGCGGCGGTAGTCCTTGCCCGCGCCCTCGGTATAGAAGGACCACATGGTGGGGTTGACGGCGAAGCCGTCCTCCTCCAGGGCGTCCTTCAGGCTTTGGGCCTTGGAGGTGTCCATGCCGCCGGAGCCGGTGCCGCCGTAGACAAAGCTGGCGGAGTTGACGCTGGTCAGGGTGATTTTGGAGCCCTGGGCCAGGGGCAGGGCTCCATCCCGGTTGAGCAGCAGGACGGAGCCGCTGGCCACCACCCGCTCCACCACCTTTTCCGCCTCCTCCACCTGTTGGGCGCTGGTGAAGTCGGCCTCAAAGTAGGTTTTGCCCGGGTCGCCCACGGTCTTGGTGGCCTCAATGCCCAGAACCATGTTGATGATGGAGGCGTAGTTGTTGGCGATGGGGCCCGCGATCATGGTAAACGCGAAGAGGACGGTAAAAACGATGGACAGGGCGGTCCAAAGGCCGCGGCCCTTGATTTTTTTCTTCTTTTCCTTCACAGGGATTCCTCCTCATAGATTCATGATGAAACGGCTGCCGCCTGTTTCGCGGCAGCCGTTTCAGGCTCTATTGTGAGCTTTAGCCGGCGGCGGCCAGCAGCTTCAGCTCGGGGTTGGCGACAATCCGGCAGCCCAGGGACACGTCCTCGGGGTCCAGAGTGGGGTCCTCCACGGTGACGGTGAGGGTCTCGGCGTACTCGGCCAGGAAGGCCTTGCCGTCCATGGCGTTGTTTTCGGGGTCCACGGCGGAGGTCATGGCCTCGGTCCAGTTGGCGGTGTCCAGCACCATGTGGCCGCTGAAGGCGGAGCGGCCGTAGCCCTTCTCGTGCTGCTCGAAGTAGATGCGCTCGGCGGGCTGGAGGGTGTAGTCCACGTGGGTCTCCCAGCCGTCGGAGCTGGCGGCGGAGGAGCACTTACCAGTGTAGATGATGGTGCGCAGGCCCTTGATGCCTGGGTCGGTGGTGCCGAAGATGTGCTCCTGGAAGGTGAGCTCATAGGTGTCGTCGGCGTTGACCTTCAGGGTGTACACGTCGCTGGCGTACCAGCCGATGCCGTCCAGGTAGCGGGAGCCGCCGCCGGCGAAGGCCTTGGACAGTCCGGCGGAGCCGCCGGAGCAGGCGGTGAGGGTCAGGGCCAGGGTGAGCACGGACAGGGCAAGGGCCAGGGTTTTGACGAACTTTTTCATGATGTTTCTCCTCCATTTTCATTTTATTTAAGTATCCTGGATCTGTTTGCTGGGGCAAGTATAACAGGCGGTTCCGCCGGGGTAAACAGCGCTGTCAAAAGCGGTGGGGTTTGTGTCAAAACCGGTCAATCGGTGTGGGCCTGGAGGAATTCCACGCTGAGCGCCGCGGCGTCCCGGGCCAGCTTGCCCTGGAACCCGTGTTCTCCGTACTGAATGACCTCCAGCTTGGCGCTGTCGTAGACCTCCACGGCCTTCTCGGAATAGCTTAGGGGCACCATGGTGTCCTTGTCGCCGTGGCAGATGAGCACGTCGCCCTTGTACTTGCCGATCTCCTCATAGATGTCGAAGCTGCGGGCGTCTCTGGCGTAGACGGCCCCCAGGGGGACGCCCATGGACTCGAACTCCCCGTCGGGAATGGCGTCCACGGAATCGTACTTCTCAAAGTACGCCTCCTGGAGGACAAAGGCGGGGTAGAACAGAATCAGGCCCTTCACGTCGTCCGGGCGCTGGGCGGCGGTGTAGGCGGAGACGAAGCCGCCCTGGCTCAGCCCGAACAGGAACAGCTGGCCGCCGTCCACGTAGTCCAGGGCCTTCACCTGATCCATCACGTCGGACAGGTTCTGGTACTCGGTGAGCACGCTCATCTCGGTGGTGGCCCCGTCGGATTTGGTGCTGGGACTGCCGCCGCAGAAGTCGAAGATGTAGGCGGCGTAGCCCTGCTTGGCGAAGGACTCGGCGTAGCCCTCGTTGAGCATGCAGTTGCTGTTGAATCCGTGGCTGAGGATGACGGCGGGATAGCTGGCCTGCTCCTCGCCGGGCAGGTACATCTTGCCGTAGATCTTTTTGCCGCCGCTCTCCAGCCACAGCTCCTCAACGCGGACGGGGGCGGCGGCCTCCTGGCTGGGGGTGGGGGCTGGGGTGGGAGTTCCGGCGCTCTGGCCGCAGCCCGCCAGCAGGGACAGGGCCGCCGCCGCGGCCAGCAGCAGGGCGAGGGTTCTCTTTTTCATGGTAATCCTCCTTCTTTTCGTTCCGTTCTTCCCGGTATGTTCCGTACCGTTCTGGATGTGAGCATACCGGACCGCCCCGATTTTGTAAACGGCACTGTCAAAGCCGGTGGGTTTCACGTCAAAACCGGTCGTGCGCAAAAAGCGGGCCCCCTGACAGGGGGCCCGCCGGAGCGGTTCATATTGGTTTTCTAGGGCCGGAACAGGAGAATGTCCAGGCAGAACCGGCCGTTGTTCAGCTTCACCGCCAGGGTGCCGCCGTATTTTTCCACCGTTCGCTTCATGCTCCTCATGCCGAAGCCGTGATACCGGGCGTCCCGCTGGCTTTTGGGCAGGGCGCCCTCCATGACGATATCCCCGGAGTAGGGATTTTCCACATGGATGGTCACCATATCTCCTTCCGCGGCGGCGGTGAGGGCGATGAACCGCTCTCCCTCCGGAAGCTGGGCGGCGGCGTCCACAGCGTTGTTCAAAGCGTTGTTCACCAGCGCGTACAGATCCAGCTCCTCCAGGAAATCCAGCGCTTTTCCGTCCGCCAGGGCGGTCAGCTCAATGCCCCGCCGGGAGCAGGCCGCCCGCTTCTCCGCCAGCACAATATCCAGCACCCGGCTTCCGGTGTCCAC
Organism: uncultured bacterium; assembly: GCA_947383145.1. GTDB lineage: Bacteria > Bacillota > Clostridia > Oscillospirales > Oscillospiraceae > Enterenecus. Next base: position 6,552 of record CANDCH010000027.1, on the reverse strand, counting down.
GAAGGCGTCGTACGCCCCGACCTTTTGCTTGAGCCGGTCGGTCTGTTCCTGGGAAATCTGGCCCTGAAAGTTCTCCAGCAGGCCCTTCAGGTCGTGGTACTTTTCGTTGACCAGGGCGGCGCTCTCCTCGGACTGCCGGAACTGTTCCCGCTGCAAATGGACCAGCTCCCGCATATCCTCCACACTGCGGCTGAGCTTGGCGCGCTCCATGACGCCGAACTGGAGCAGAAGGATGTACACCCCGCACAGCAGCTGATAGACGCTCTCCGCGAATATGGCCGTCTCGTTCCGGCCGGTGTTGCCCTGGGTGATCCGTGCCATACCCAGGCCGAAGGCCAGCACCATGGTGGAAAACACCGCCTTCGTGCGGTTGTTGAAGTTCTCCTCCCGGCTGCGTGTGAAGGGCCGGAAGGCAAAAAACAGCACGACATAGACCCCGAAATAGGCTATCGTGTCCACCAGCAGGACCCCCAGGTTGTTCTGGCACAGCGCGTTTACCTGGGGGTTCAGCTTCAGCAGGGTTTTCAGCGTCCCTCCGAAATCCTGGGCGATATAGCCGGACGCCGCCGCAAACAGGGCCGTCCAGAAGGTCTCCTCAAAAAAGAGCCAGCACAGGAGGATCAGCACAAGGTAGACGGCGAATGTCATCACAATGCGCCCCGCGCTGTTCACGCGCTGGCCCATGTCGGGAAAAAACGCCGCCCGAAGTCCATACAGTCCGGCAAAGCCCGCCGCCGTACCCAGGATGAGCCGGAGGGGAAAGCGGTCGCGCTTTCGCAGGGAGTAGGCGAACACAAACACGCCCACGACGGACTGCAGCAGGAGGATGGGCGAGCGGAACTCCGCGTACCATCCGGGCATCACGCGCTCCCTCCTTTGTACTGGGCCAGCGCCGCCAGAAAGTCCTTCCGCTTGGCCCGGGACAGGGGAATCTCAATCTCCGTTCCGCCCAGGATCACCGTGTCCCGTTTGACGCCGCGCACATATTTGAGGTTTACCAGGAAGCTGGAGCAGGGGCGGGCAAAGTGGGCCTGCCGGAGCTGCTCCTCATACTGGGAAAGGGTCCCCCACTGCCGGATGGTCTCGCCGCCGGTGTGGAACAGCAGGTCGTGCCGGGCGGCGGTTTCCACGTAGATCACGCTGTCCGCCGGAACCCTGCGCACGCCGGACTTGGCCCGCAGCTCCAGCATCTGTTCCTGCTTCCGATGGGAGAGCATCCGCAGCGCCCGCTCCAGCTTGGCGGAAAAGGAGGCGTAGCACACCGGCTTCAGAATGTAGTCGAAGGCCCGGACGGAGTAGCCGTCCACGGCGTACTGGGTGAGGCTGGTGACAAAGACGATCATCACGGCCTCGTCCATCTGGCGGACGCGCCGGACCACGTCCATCCCCAGCATATCCGGCACCCGGATGTCCAGGAAGATCAGGTCCGCGTCGCACTGGTAGGCGTTCAAAAAATCCAGACCCGAGCCGTAGGCCTCCAGATGGTACTCGAAGTCCGGAACCTCGCCCCGGTACCGCTCCAAAAACGCCGCCAGCTTGTCCAGCTGGGGCCGTTCGTCCTCCAGGATCAGGATTTTGAGCAACGTTCTCACCTCTCAAAACAGGGCGGTATTAAATCATAGTATACGGCTTTTGGGCAGTTTCGTCAAGAAAATTTGATTTTTACCCCGGCGCTCCTGTTGGTTTTGATGTGAGAAGCGCCGGTTTTGTGGTTCGGGTTGACCGGCGGCCCCGCGGCATGGTACAGTCAGGGCACCTGAAAAAAGGGGGAATAGAGACATGAAAAAGCATCAAACAGCGGCCCTTCTGGCCGCGCTGGCGTCCGCCGCCCTGCTGACGGCCTGCGCGGGCAGCCCGCCGGCCCCGGTCCCGCCCAGCCCGTCCGCAGGCGCCAGCGCCAAGTGGTTCACAGAGCCCAGGGTCCTGGAGGAGGCGGAAGGCTATACCTCCAGCGAGTACTATCTGCTCAATGAGGAGACCCAGCGGCACATCTATTGCCTGGAGACCAGGCCCGCCGGCGTGAAGGAGGGGGATAAGGTCCCCGCCGTGGTGTACGTCCACGGCCAGAGCGGCTACGCCGCCAACTTCAGCGCCATCTACACCCGGCTGGCGGAGGACAACATCGCGGCCTTCTCCTTTGAGTGCTGCGGCGGAAACAAGAGCGGCGCGAAGAGCGAGGGTTCCAAGCTGTTCCCAGCCAACTACACCTCCCGCATGACCGACCTGGAGACGGTGCTTGCCAAAGTCAAAACCCTGGACTATGTGGATACGGACCATATCTTCCTGTTTGGTGAGAGCTATGGGGGCGTGGTGTCCTCCCTCACCGCCATTGAGCACAATGAAATTCCCGGCGTTATCCTGTTGTCCACCGGCATCTCGGACGCCATGATGGAGCATGAGGCGGACGACCCCACCTATCTGGCGGACCACGACTACGACGACCCGCTGGAGGCCATCAAGGGCTATGAGGGCGATGTGATCTGCTTCAATGGCCAGCAGGACTTCGCCCACGACGCCGGGGAGAACCAGATCGCGGCGTACAACCAGCGGGAGACCGGCACGGCGGTATTCTACTCCCTGGAGGACTCCGACCACAGCTTCTCCGCGCTGTCCGATGAGGGGAAGGAATTTTTGATCGTCACCATGCGGGATTTTATCCTGGACCGCTCCTGAGGAGGAAGCGCTGGCTCGCCGCCTCCCAGGACCATCGGGGCTTCTCCGGCATTGTCTCAAGCCGCGCCGCCGTCCGCATTATCTGGCCAGTATCTCAAAGAAGACAGCCGCATGACGCCTTCGCGCCATGCGGCTGCCGTTCTCAATGGGGAAAGCTTTTTTCAGGCGTGCCCTTCACGCCTCGTTTTGACGTTACCGCTCACGGATCAGTTGGACGCCGTATCCAGGTCGGAATCGCCGCCCCAGATCATATTCTTTCTGAGCTCGCCGCCCACGATCTCCATCTGGTGCTTTTTCAGCTGCTGCCGCTTGGAGTTGAAGAAGGTGCGGCCGTTCTTGTTTTCCGCGATCCACTTGCCCGCGAAGGTGCCGTCCTGGATGTCGGAGAGCACCGCCCGCATCCGGGCCTTGGTCTCCTCGTGGGGGATGACCCGGGGGCCGCTGACGTACTCGCCAAACTCGGCGGTGTCGGAGATGGAGTAATTCATGGCCGCCACGCCGCCCTTGTTGATCAGGTCGATGATGAGCTTCATCTCATGGATGCACTCAAAGTAGGCGTTCTCCGGCTCGTATCCGGCCTCCACCAGCACCTCGAAGCCGCAGCGCATCAGGTCCACCACGCCGCCGCACAGCACGGTCTGCTCGCCGAACAGGTCCGTCTCGGTCTCATCGTGGAAGGTGGTCTCCATCACGCCCGCCCGGGCGCCGCCGATGCCCGCGATGTAGGCCAGGGCGATCTGGTAGGCGTGGCCGGTGGCGTCCTGCTCCACCGCCACCAGACAGGGCACGCCCTTGCCCGCCACGTAGGTAGAGCGCACGGTGTGGCCGGGGCCCTTGGGGGCGGCCATGAACACGTCCACCCCGGCGGGGGGGACGATCTGCTGGTAGCGGATGTTGAAACCGTGGGCGAAGGCCAGGGCCTTGCCCTCGGTCATATAGGGGGCGATGTCCTTTTTGTAGACCTCGGCCTGGACCTCGTCGTTGATGAGCATCATCACGATGTCCGCCCACTCCGCCGCCGCCGGGACAGTCTTCACCGCCAGACCGGCCTTCTCGGCGTTGGCCCAGTTCTTGGAGCCCTCCCGCAGGCCCACGCACACGTCGCAGCCGGAGTCCTTCAGGTTCAGGGCGTGGGCGTGGCCCTGGGAGCCGTAGCCGATGATGGCGATCTTCCTGCCCTTCAGCCAGCTCAGGTCGCAGTCCTTCTCATAGTACATCTTTGCCATGGTAAACACTCCTTAATTATATAAAATGATTGGGGATAACGCTTGGATTATTTGACGGTGGCCACCGCCAGGCATTGGCGCTCCTCGTCAAGCGGATAGACAGTATTGGCCCAGCGATGGTCGATCACCACGTGCGTCGCGGGATCTTTCAGCATATCCACTTGGAGGTTTGGGATATTCCGGCAATCGGCCACGCCGCTGGAGCTGAGCAGGGCCTCCGCAATCTGCCCCAGCACGTTGTTGGTATCCCTGCCCCTCCACGTAAACCGCAGGCGCTGACCGCTGAGCAAGGTACAGATGATGGCCGGATTGTTTTCCGTGGGATGGTGGCGGAAGCAGGCCAAGTCGTACGCGGCGACGCCCAGCGTACCGTCTTCCAAATCCATTGCCGGCCGTTTGCAAATGATTCTCACCGAAGTTTTCCTCCTCTCTGCTGCCCGGGTCACAGGATATTCTTGCCCAGGTCGAATTCGTCCCGCTCTTTATTGCTGGCGTTGTTGCGAATCGTCGCCTCACCCCGCTCCAGGGCCACCATGCCGGTGCGCACCAGCTCCAGAATGCCGAACTCGGCCAGCAGCTTTTCCAGGGCGTCGTCCTTGGACTCCTGGCCGATGATGGCAAGGGTGAGGCTCTGGGTGGACACGTCGATGATGGAGGCCCGGAAGATATTGGCGATCTGGATCACCTCGTTGCGCACCTCCCGGCTCTCCGCCTTCACCTTGATGAGCACCAGCTCCCGGCGGATGGACTGCTCCGGGGGGAGCAGCCGGACGGAGTAGACGGAGAACTGCTTGCGCAGCTGGTTGATGATCTGGCCGATCTGGGACTCGCCGCACAGCACCTCGATGGTGATACGGGACACGGCGGGGTCGTCGGTGGTGCCCACCGCCAGGGACTCGATGTTGTAGCCCTTCCGGGAGAACAGCCGGGACACCTGGCTGAGTACGCCGGCGGTGTTTTCCACCAGCACGGACAGAGTGTGGCGTTTGATGGTAGTCGGCATGGCGATTTTTCACCCCTCATAAGTTTTCACAATTTGCCCTGAACACGGTTCGATTTTCCGCGTTTTCTGATCGGGCATAAACGTTGTAATGACCGCCTGCTTTCGCGGCGGATGAAAAGTTCTTTTCCTTTCAAGACAAGAGAAGAAATGAGCAGCGAGCTCAGTGTAAAAGGAACTCGGTGACGGGGCTTCCGCCGCTGACCATGGGGTGAACCATGGCGTCGATGTCGATGGCGCAGTCAATGACGCAGCCGCAGCCCGCCTCCAGCGCTTGCTGGAAGGCCGCCTGAAATTCCTCCTGGGTTCCGGCCCGGAAGCCCTTCAGCCCGTAGGCCTCCGCCAGCTTGACGAAGTCGGGGCCCCGGTCCAGATTGGTCTGGGAGAACCGCTTGTTGTAGATCAGGTTCTGCCACTGGCGGACCATGCCCAGGGTGCGGTTGTCAAAGATAACGGTGATGACGGGGATGTGATAGTGCTCCAGGGTGGCCAGCTCGTGGCAGTTCATGCGGAAGCAGCCGTCCCCGGTGCAGTGGACCACCACCTTGTCCGGATTGCCCACCTTGGCCCCCATGGCGGCGCCCAGGCCGAAGCCCATGGTGCCGAAGCCGCCGCTGGTGAGCAGCTGGCCGGGCCGGGAGAAGTGGTAGTACTGGCAGGACCACATCTGATGCTGGCCCACGTCGGTGGCGATGATGGCGTCGCCGTCCGTCAGGTCGGAGATGGTCTCCAGAATTTCGTGGGCGTGGAGGATGCCGTCCTTTTTCAGGGGCAGCTCCTTCCGGGCGAACACCTGGGCCTTCCAGGCGGTGTAGTCGTGCTGGGGAAGCTTTTCGTTGAGCAGCTCCAGCACCCGGTGGGCGTCCCCGATGATGTGGTGGTAGGTCTGAACGTTTTTGTCAATCTCCGCCCGGTCGATGTCGATGTGGACAATCTTGGCGTTGGCCGCGAAGGAGGGGGGATCGGTGGCCACCCGGTCGGAGAAGCGGCAGCCGATGGCGATGAGCAGGTCGCACTCGGCGGTGGCCATGTTGGAGGCGTGGGAGCCGTGCATCCCCACCATGCCGGTGAACAGGGGGTGATTGCCCGGGCAGGCTCCGCCGCCCATGATGGTGGAGCCCACGGGGGCGTCCAGGGTTTCGATGAACTTGCGGAACTCGGGCACCGCGCCCTTGGAGCGGATCACGCCGCCCCCCACCAGCACCATGGGCCGCCGGGACTGGGAGATCAGCTCCAGCAGCTTGTCGATGTCTCCCCGGTTGGGCTCCGGGTTTTTCAGGTCCCGGTTGGAGCGGCGCAGCAGGGTGGCCAGCCGCCCGTGGTTGGGGTGCTCGTGGACGGGCATGTACTGGTACTCGCCCTCCACGGCGGTGACGTTTTTGGCGATGTCCACCAGCACCGGGCCGGGGCGGCCGGACCGGGCGATGGCGAAAGCCTCCCGGATCACGTCGGCCAGCTCGTTCACGTCCTTCACCAGGAAGTTGCACTTGGTGATGGGCATGGTGATGCCGGTGATGTCCACCTCCTGGAAGGAGTCCTTGCCGATGAGGTTTTCGCTGACGTTGCAGGTAATGAACACCACGGGGGAGGAGTCGTAGTAGGCGGTGGCAATGCCGGTGACCAGGTTGGTGGCGCCGGGGCCGGAGGTGGCGA
>CANDCH010000026.1 GCA_947383145.1 uncultured bacterium | reverse complement strand
ATCGAGAACATGCGCACCCAGGCCGAGGAGCTGGCGGCGGGCAGGCAGGCCCAGTCCACCGACGACCTGGAGCGGATCGAGGCGGAGCTGGAGGCCCAGGATCAAAAGGCCCAGAAGTGGAAAGTGGCCGCGCCGGAGAAGAAATACGGCGTGGTTGCGGTGTGCGCCGGGGCGGGCATGGCCTCCGTGTTCCGGGACCTGGGCGTGGATGAGATCATCTCCGGCGGCCAGACCATGAACCCCTCCACCGAGGACATCCTCCGGGCCATCGACCGCACCCCCGCCGAGGTGGTGTTCGTCCTTCCCAACAACAAGAACATTATTATGGCCGCCCAGCAGTGCGTGGGCTTCGTCCCCGACAAGCAGGTGGTGGTGGTCCCCACCCGCACCGTGCCCCAGGGCATCTCCGCCATGCTGGTGCTGGACCCGGAGGCGGACACAGAGGCCAACGCCGCCGCCATGGAGGAGGCCCGGAAAAACGTGCGCACCTCCGAGGTCACCTATGCCGCCCGGGATTCCGATTTCGACGGCTTCGACATCCACGAGGGGGACTACATGGCCCTGGCGGAGGGCCAGCTCTTCGGCACCGACCGGTCCATCAGCTCCCTTCTGGAGCGGCTGGCCCAGATGGACAGCCAGCAGAACGCCGAGTTCATCAGCATCTTCTACGGCGAGGATGTGACGGAGGACCAGGCCAATGAGGCCCTGTCCATTTTCCAGAAGGCCTGCCCCAGCGCCGAGATCACCCTTCTGTCCGGCGGCCAGCCCGTCTACTACTATATGATCTCCGCCGAATAATACGGACCACTTGAGGCGCCCGGGCATCCGCCCGGGCGTTTTTTATTTGCAGGGGCGGACATTGTCCGCTGTCCCTGGACAGGAGCATTCCAGGGACAGCGGGCGGATGATATCCTGAACTTTTCAGAAAAATGTAAAATACACTTGACATGAAATGTAAAGTGCGCTATACTTCGACTTGTAAAGCGAACTTTACACAACTTCCGCTGAGGAGGAATTCAAATGGTGCAGACAGCCTGTGCCGTCAGGAGGGATGACATGGAAAACCGCATTGCCGCCCTGCGGAAAGAGCGGCGCATTTCCCAGGCGGAGCTGGCGGAGGCGGTGGCCGTCACCCGGCAGACCATCATCTCGCTGGAGAGCGGGCGGTACAACGCCTCCCTCCTGCTGGCCCACAAAATCGCGAAGTATTTTGACACCGCCATTGAAGACATATTCTTATTCGAGGAGGAAGAATCATGAAGCGCAATTGTTATTTTCAGATGAATCCCGCCATTTTCACCGGCATCGCCCTGCTGTGGGTCTCTCTGTTCATCCGAAACGTGCTGGAGCTGGAGGGCCCCGCGGCCATCGCGGCCCATTTTCTGAGCGGCGCGTCCTGCGGCCTAATGCTCGTCGGCCTGCTCTACGGCTCCCCCAAGACCCGGCCCCTGTTCGACAAATTCCACGCCTTCAAGCTGCGCCTGCTGGGCCGGGAGGAGGACTAACCATGCTGATGCACCTGTTTAACTCGTCCGACTTTGAGCACTCCCTGCGCCGCCGCCGCTGGGTGGCCCTGGGCCTGCTGGCGGTGGGAATCACCGGCGTGCTGTGCTACCTGTTCCTCATCCACGGCAGCGACGCCCTGCCCGACTTCGCCCGGGGCTTCTACCTGGGCGGGGCCAGCGGCATCTGCCTGGGGGCGGTGTTCCTGCTGGTGCGGGTGACATACCTGCTGTCCAACCCGGAGGCCCGGAAAAAGGCTAAAATTCAGGAGCAGGACGAGCGGGAGAAGGCCATCATCAATCAGTCCTTCCAGTTCGCCGGACTGTTCACCTTTTTCGCCGCCGCGGCCTCCATGTTCGTGCTGGTGGCGGTGAGCTACGCGGCGGCGATGGCGGTGCTGGGCGTGATGATCGTATACGCCGTCACCTGGCTCATCGCCAACCTCTACCTGTCCAAAAAGCTGTGAGCGCCCGGTATCTGACGCTGAATATCACCCCGGAGCTGGCGGGGCTGGAGGTCAACACCCTCCTGCGCCGCCGGCTGGGGCTGTCCGGCACGGTGCTGCGCCGGGTGAAGTGGCTGGAGGACGGCATCACCCTGGACGGGGTGCGGGTGAACGTCCGGGTCCGGGTAAGCGAGGGCCAGACGCTGGCGGTCCGGGTCACGGACCCGGAGCCCTCCTCCGGCGTGGTTCCCGCCCCCGGTCCGCTGGACATCGTGTACGAGGACCCGGACCTCATCGTGGTGAACAAGGCCCCCGGGGTGCTGGTCCACCCGGGCCACGGCCACTTTGACGATACGCTGGGCAATTTTTTGATGCACCACTATAAAATGGCCGGGGACGAATCGGATTTTCACCCCGTCCACCGGCTGGACAAGGGCACCTCCGGCCTGCTGGCCGTGGCCAAGCACCCCCACGCCCAGGAACGGCTGAAAAACCAGCTCCACACCGGGGATTTCCGCCGGGTATACCTGGCGGTGTGCGACGGCGCGCCCCCCGCCCCTTCCGGCGAGGTAGACGCGCCCATTGGACGGGCGGAAGGCTCCCTCATGGCCCGAGAGGTGCGCCCCGGCGGCAGGCCCGCCCGCACCCATTACCGGGTGCTGCGGCGCTGGGCGGGCCGCTCTCTGGTGGAGCTGGTGCTGGAGACGGGCCGCACCCACCAGATCCGGGTGCACATGGCCCACATCGGCTGTCCCCTCACCGGGGACTTTCTGTACGGCGCGGAGGACCGGGCGCTCATCGTCCGGCCCGCCCTACACTCCGCCCGGCTGGAGCTGGCCCACCCCGTCACCGGGGAACGGCTGGCCTTTTCCGCCCCCCTGCCCGCCGACCTGGCGGCGCTGATTTCAAAGGAGGAACTCTCATGAAGAAATTACAGGTTGTGAGCCTTTTGACGCTGGCCTCGTCGGTGCTGCTGTGGACGGCGGGGCGGGCCGCCTCCCCCCTGCCCGACTGGGCGGTGCGGGTCAACGGCGTGGTCATGTGCGCGGCCATGGCGGCGCTGGTGTTTTCCACCGTGCGGCTTCACTTGAAAAATTCATGAAGCCGGCATTCTTTTCTGTTGACAGAATAGTATTATATATTGTATAATATTATAAATTTTGATAGAGAAAGGAAGGATTCCCATGGCGAAAAACGACCGCTTTGAAGTGATCCACCAGGAGGGCAACGGTCTGAGCAGGCCCCAGTGTCTGGTGCTGATGGACACCGCCACCGGGGTGCAGTACCTGTTCGTCCAGTCCGGCTACGCCGGGGGACTGTGCCCCCTGGCGGACCGGGACGGCGGACCCCTCAAGTGGGATATGTAAGAAGCGCGGAGCCGTCGTGAGCAGCGCGGATGGTGCGGAGCGAAAGCAAAAGCCCAAGGCCCGCAAAGCGGGGCTGGGTTTTGCTTGAGTCGCAGCGAAGCCGCGCGTCGCGAACAGGCGCAGCGTGACAACAAGCGAGAAAGTCCGGGAGGGTTCCCGGACTTTTTTCGTCCCTCCTGTGACGGTATGGACAAAACCGCGTCCTTATGGTTGAAGGGACCTTCAAGGAGTTGAGAACTATGGACGACAACGAGATCATCGCGCTGTTTTTCGCCCGGGACGAGGGCGCCGTCCAGGCCGCCCAGGGGAAGTACGGCGGCTACTGCGCCGCCATCGCCCAGAACATTCTGGAGGACCGGGGCGCGGCGGAGGAGTGCGTCAACGACACGTGGCTGAGGTGCTGGCAGTCCATCCCGCCCCAGCGGCCGGACTCGCTGAAGAGCTTCGCGGGGCGGATCACCCGCAACCTGGCCCTCAGCGCACTGCGGCGGGAGACCGCCCAAAAGCGGGGCGGCGGGCAGGTTTCGCTGGCGCTGGAGGAGCTGGACCAGGTGGTGTCCGGGGCTGAGACGCCGGAGGGCGCGCTGGACCGGGCGGCCTTCCAGGCGGCGCTGAACGGCTTTCTGGCGGGGCTGGCGGAGCGGGACCGTGCCCTGTTCCTGCGCCGGTACTGGTATCTGGACAGCGTGGACGCGCTGGCCCGGCGGTTCGCCATGCGGCCCACCGCTGTGACCACCGCCCTCCACCGGCTGCGGAAAAAGCTGCGCGGTCATCTGCGACAGGAGGGATTCGACTTATGAAAAACTGCGAACTTCTGGACCTCATAGGCGAGGCCGGTGAGGAGTACGTCCGGGCGGCGGACGGCGAAGTGGTCCGCCCCAGGTTCCACTGGAAGGCCGCCGCGGCGGCCGCCGCCTGCGCGGCGCTGGTGTTCGGGGCCGCCTATCCATTCTTTAATAAGGACGCGCCCCTGGAAAACGCTTCGCCGCTCCACAACTATATCGTGATGGAGGGAGGCTCCCTCGCCGCCACCGGGGAGGACGTGAAGGCCCCGGCGGGGGGCGGCGATATCGACATGCCGGGACAGGGCATCCCCGCGCCTGATCCGAACCAGCCCCCCCGGGGGGAGGGTCCCGGCGAACCGGCGTACGCCCCCGCCCCCTCCCAGGAGGAGGCCTCCGCCCAGTATGACCGCCTACTACGGCAGCTGGGGGGCGTGGACGGCCGGGAGCCCGCCGCGTATCCCGGCTGGTTCGCCGGGATGTGGCTGGACAGCGGCTGGCCGGACAGCGTATCCCGGCTGACGGTGGCCATCGTGGACGGCTTCCGCACCCCGGAGCTGGAGGAGGAGATCCAGGGCTGGTGCGGCGGCACTGGAGAGGTGCTGTTCCGCGGGGCGAAATACTCAAAAAACTATCTGGACAGCCTGATGAACGGGATCTCCCGGATTTTTAAGGAACAAAACGTCCGCATCTCTTCGGCCTACGGCGTATATGTGACGGGCAACTATCTGGGACTGGACTTTTTCGGCGAGGCCCCCGGCGATGAGACCCTTGCCGCCCTGGCGGAGCTGGACCCGGAGGGGGACGCCATCCGCGTCCAGGTGTTTTTCGACCGCAGCCTCCAGGTCACCGATGAACTGGTGAAGGGCCCCGCCCCCGAACCTGTGGACCCGGCTACCCGGCCCACCCCCGCCGCCACAGAGGACGGCGGGCCCCTCCCCACCCCCGCGGACGGAAGCGGCGGCGTCAAGCGCGGCCAGGACGCTCCGGCGGACACCGTCCCCGGCGGGGCCTATGTGGGCGGCCTGCCTGAGGCCAATGAGAACGCCCAGCCCGCCCATTACGACCTGCTGCCCCTGGACGGGTAAATTCCCCTTCCCTTTTTCGGAAGAATCGGGTATAATACTGCCAGCCGCCCCCGCGGCCGGCAGTATTTTTTTCGAGGTGACCGCAATGGCTCAAAACCACGCCAACCGCCCCACCATGAAGATCTCTTATAACGCCCCCGTGACCCTCACCTTCGCCCTGCTGTCCCTCATCGCCCTGGCGTCCAACTACCTCACCGGCGGCTGGACCAACGCCCACCTGTTCTCCATCTACCAGTGCTCCCTGGCGGACCCCCTGGCCTGGGTGCGCTTTTTCGGCCACGCCCTGGGCCACAGCGGCTACGCCCACTACATCGGCAACATGGTGCTGATCCTGGTGCTGGGCCCCAACCTGGAGGACCGCTTCGGCAGCTGGAGCGTGCTGTGGGCCATCCTGTTCACAGCCCTGGTGTCCGGGCTGGTGCAGTTCGTTTTCTTCCCCGGCTCCGCCCTGCTGGGGGCGTCGGGCATCGTGTTCATGATGATTCTGCTGTCCTCCTTCGGCGGGGTGCGCAACGGCGCCATCCCCACCACCCTGATTCTGGTGGCGGTGTTCTACCTGGGCGGCGAGCTGTGGGACGCCATTTTTGTGAACGACAACATCTCCCAGCTCACCCACATCATCGGGGGCCTGTGCGGGACGGTGCTGGGGTTCGCGCTGTCGGGACGGGGCCGGTAGAACCACCCAAAACCAGTTCTACCACTGCGTAGGCGCAGTTTGTCAAGAATGTCAGCTTTACAGTGCCCAGACACCGGCGGCAGCACAATCGGAAGCGCCTGAGTCGAAAGCCGCACACGCCGGACACAGCGGCGCCGAACCCGAAGAAAACCCCGTAAACGGGGATTCTTAAGGGGGAAAATCCTGAGCGTAAGGCCCGTCCTTGGGGCCGCGCGAACCGGATTTTCCCCCTTAAGTGCGTTCTTTGCCTACTTTCTCTCGCATGAGAGAAAGTAGGCCGCCGAAGGCTAAAGTAAATAATATGTGAACAACATATATTTTTTATTGACAACAGAAGCAGCCCGCGCTAATATATGTGAAGCAAATATATCTGGAGGTGATTCCTTGGACAAATCGCTTCTGCTCGCGTTCCTGGCCCTGAAAAACAAGGGGAACCGTCTGCTCAGCCCCATTCCACAGGTTGTCGGGCTGACCAGCCTCCAGGCGGGCGTGCTCTTTTATCTCTCCATCGCCAGCCAAGACGTCACGGTGGGCGATGTCAGCGAGCTCACCTTTGTGGACCCCGCCAACGCCTCCACCCTGTGCAAAAAGCTGGAGCGGGAGGGCTATCTCACCCGCACCCGGCACAGCGCTGACCGCCGGGTGGTGACTCTCTCCCTCACGGAAAAGGGGCGGGAGGCCACCGAACGGCTCCAAATCCTCATCGGGCACTATCTGGAACTGATCGCGGGGGCCCCCGCGCCGCTCCGGGAAAGTTTCTACCGGGGGTTCGCCGCCATTGACGAAATGCTGGACTACCTCAACGACCAAACCAAAGGAGACCAAAAGCCATGTTAAAACTAGTGAACATCACCAAACGCTACACCCTGGGCGGAAATACCATCGACGCCCTCCGGGGGGTGGACCTGGAGTTCCGGGAAAACGAGTTCGTGTCCATCCTGGGCCCCTCCGGCTGCGGCAAGACCACCACGCTGAACATCATCGGCGGGCTGGACCGCTACACCAGCGGCGACCTCATCATCAACGGCCGGTCCACCAAGGATTATAAGGACGCGGACTGGGACGCCTACCGAAACCACTCCATCGGCTTCGTCTTCCAGAGCTACAACCTGATTCCCCACCAGACGGTGCTGGCCAACGTGGAGCTGGCCCTGACCCTGGCGGGGGTGTCCAAGGCGGAGCGCCGCCGCCGCGCCGTGGAAGCCCTGGAACGGGTGGGGCTGGGGGACCAGCTCAACAAGGTGCCCTCCCAGATGTCCGGCGGGCAGATGCAGCGGGTGGCCATCGCCCGGGCCCTCATCAACGACCCGGACATCCTCCTGGCCGACGAGCCCACCGGCGCGCTGGACTCCGAGACCAGCGTGCAGGTGATGGAGCTTTTGAAGGAGGTGGCCCGGGACCGGCTGGTCATCATGGTCACCCACAACCCGGAGCTGGCCCAGCAGTACTCCACCCGCATCGTCACCCTGAAGGATGGCCGGGTCACCGGCGACTCCAACCCCTACCGCTCGGAGGAGCGGGCCCCCGTTCTCACCGGCAAGCAGGCCAGGGAGAGCAAAAAGCCCTCCATGTCCTTCCTCACCGCCCTGTCCCTGTCGCTGACCAACCTGCGCACCAAAATGGGCCGGACGGTGCTCACCGCCTTCGCCGGGTCCATCGGCATCATCGGCATCGCCCTCATCCTGGCCCTGTCCGCCGGCATCAACGACTACATCAACCAGGTGCAGGAGGACACCCTGTCCAGCTATCCCCTCACCATCCAGGCGGAGAGCACCGACATGACCGCCATGATGGTCTCCCTCATGGGGGCGCGGCGGGACCAGCTCACCGGCGAGGCGGCGGAGGGCCAGGACCCCGACCGGGTGTACGCCTCCACCGTGATGTACGACATGATGGACTCCATGCTCAACGCCGAGGTGGAGACCAACAACCTGGAGGCCTTCAAAAAGTACCTGGACGAGGGGGGCGGCGGCATCAAAGATATGGCCAACGTCCACTACAGCTATGACTTTGATTTCGACATCTACACCCAGGACGAAAACGGCGACATTGTCAAATGCGACGTGATGACCCTGATGCAGGACGCCATGTCCGCCATGTACGGCGGGGACTACTCCTCTTACTTTGAGCAGATGGGCTCCATGTACGCCGCCATGGACGTGTGGGAGGAGCTGCTCCCCGGCGAGGACGGCGAGCTCATCTCCCCCCAGGTGATCAATCAATACGAGCTGCTGTACGGCGGCTGGCCCCAGAGCCACGACGAGGTCATTCTGTTTGTGGATCAGAACAACGAAATCTCCGACCTGATGCTGTACGCCCTGGGCCTCATGCCCCACGACGACATGGAGCAGGCCATGATCTCCATGTCCAAGGGGGAGACGGTGGAGACCGGCGAAATGAGCTGGTCTTATGAGGAGCTGGCGGAGCTGGGCTTCAAGCTCATCCTCCCGGCGGAGTACTACCAGCACGACCCGGCTGCGGACACCTACACCGACATGTCCAAAACCCAGGCGGGGATGGATTTCCTCTACAACAGCGAGGACACCGGGGTGAAGCTGAAAGTGGCGGGCATCGCCCGTCCCCTGGAGGGCGGGAACGGGATGCTGTCCGGCGGCATCGGCTACACCAGCGCCTTGACCCGGTTCGCCATCGAGACCACTGGGGACACCGAGATTCTGCAAAAGCAGCTCGGCGATCCCGACACCGACGTGATCTCCGGCCTGCCCTTCCCCAAGGACACCGACGTGGAGCCCACCGGCGAGGAAAAAGCGGAGGCCGTCACTGAGTATTTGAGCGCCCTCACCGACTCTGAGAAGGCGGCGGCCTATGTGGACGTGATGGGCCAGCCCTCCCAGGACTACGTGGATATGGTGGTGGAGCAGCAGACGGAGGGCATGACCAGGGAGTCCATCGAGGAGATGATCGTGGAGCAGTACGCCGGCGAGATGGGGGTGGACGGGGACACCGTCCGGGGCTACATCGCCGACATGAGCGACGAGGACCTGTTCGGCCGGGTGGAGGAGGCCATCGCCCAGTCCGTGCGGGAGCAGTACGCCGCCGGGGTGGAGCAGCAGCTGGCCGCCCTGCCCCAGGAGCAGCTTGCGGCCATGCTGGATGACGCCATGGACCGGGATCCGGACCGTGAACGTCCCCAGCCCGGCATGGCGGGGCTCGCCGTGGGCATCCCGGAGCCGCTCACCATCCAGCAGTTCGCCTACCTCTATGACAACTATATGCCCCCCACCAAGTCCTCCTCCACCTATGAGGACAATCTGGACCTGCTAGGCTACACCCGGCTGGACGCCCCCTCCGCCATCAGCATCTACGCCGCCACCTTCGCCCAGAAGGACCAGATTGCCGACCTGATCCAGGCGTACAACGACGGCGTGGAAAACGAGGAGGACGAGATCACCTACACCGACTATGTGGCGCTGCTCATGAGCTCCATCACCGGCATCATCAGCGGCATCAGCTACCTGCTCATCGCCTTCGTGTCCATCTCCCTGGTGGTGTCCTCCATCATGATCGGCATCATCACCAACATCTCCGTGCTGGAGCGCACCAAGGAAATCGGCATTCTGCGCGCCGTGGGCGCGTCCAAGCGGGACGTGTCCCGGGTGTTCAACGCGGAGACCCTGATCGTGGGGCTGGCGGCGGGGGTGCTGGGCATCCTGGTCAGCGTGGCGGCCACCTTCCCCATCAACGCCATCATCCACGACCTCACCGGGCTGAACGACCTGACGGCGGTGCTGCCCGCTGGAGCGGGGGCCATCCTGGTGGCCATCAGCGTGGCGCTCACCGTGTTCGCGGGGCTGATCCCCTCCCGGGGAGCGGCCAAGAAGGACCCGGTGGAGGCCCTGAGAAGCGAGTAAGGGAAGAACTGATTAAATCGGCAAGAGCAGATTGCGAAGAAATTTTGCGCCAGAATGCGGCGCGATTTTGCAGGAATAATTGTGTTTATTTCAAGAAATCGCAACAAAATTATGGCGCAAAATTTCCGCAAGATGCCGCAGACGCATTTATTCAGTGCTTCCTAAGAACAGCGGGCGTGACAATCAAAGGAGGACTAACCATGTTTGACAGAAGAGACCAGACCCATCCCCCCTCTCCGGAGGAGCTGAGCCAGTATATCCGTAACCCTCTGTGGGAGGACTTCTGCGCCCACATGGAGCGTGCCTACGGCGCGCGGCCCCGGCTGGAATTCAGCAGGTGCGGGATGGAGTACGGCTGGAACGCCAAGTTCAAAAAGGGAAGCCGCGCCCTTTGCACGGTCTATCCCCGGGAGGGCTGGTTCACCGCGATGGTGGTGGTGGGGCGGCGGGAAAGGCCCGCCCTTGAGGCGGCCCTGCCCACCCTCTGCCCCGAGCTCCGCCAGCTCTGGGAGAACACCGCCGAGGGGAACGGCCAGCGGTGGCTGATGATCGGCCTGGAGGACCGGGACGGGCAGTACGAGGACGCCAAGCGGATTATCGCGCTCCGGGCGCCCTGAACGGCGGCGGTGCATAAAATCCTCCTTGCGTTTTTCGCGCCGTATGCTATAATGGGTGGCCCGCGCCCGCATACGGCGCGAATTTCTCATAAGGAGTGATTCCCATGCTGGAGACGAAGGACCTCATTCTGGACAAGGCCAAATTCGAGGACTGGGAGGCCATGTACCGCAACGTGTGGCGGTGCCCGGAGAGCGCGCGGTATATGGTGTGGCGGGTCACCGAAGACGCTTCGGACGCCCCCGGGCGGATGCGCCGCACCATAGAATTCCAAAAGGATCACGACACCTACCTGGTCTATCTCAAGGCCACCGGGGAGGCCGTCGGCTTCGCCGGGGTGGAGCAGATGGGCCCCGCCCTCTGGGAGGAGGCGGGAATCTGCCTGGGCCCGGACTTCGCGGGCCGGGGCTACGGGAAACAGATTCTCCAATGCCTGGTGGACCACGCCAAAAGCCTGGGCGCGGAGGAGTTCGTCTGCTGGGCCCGGGAGCAGAACGCCGCGTCCCGCGCCCTGATCGCCTCCCTGGGCTTCGTCCCGGCCGGCGCGGAGGAACGGGTGGACGAGCGGGACGGCAGCACCTACACCTATCTCAAATATCACAAGGCCCTGTGAGGATTTTGGGGCGGCTGCCGGTAAGCTGCGCATTTTACCGGCAGCCGCCCTTTCCCCTTGCAATTTTCCGCCTTTGTGATATAATTTCAGAGATATTTCCCACGATTGGAGAATTTCCCATGGATTACTTTCACCTGTCAGCGGAACAGGACACAATGGAACACATCAGCGCCCTGGGGCTGGCCCACCTGGGGGACGGGGTGTACGAGCTGATGGTGCGCGCCTGGCTGTGCCTCCACGGCAGGGCCACCAATGCGGGCCTCCATAAAGCGGCGGTGAAATACGTGGCCGCCCCCGCCCAGGCCAAGCTGGTCCACGCCATCCTGCCCCTGCTCACCGAGGAGGAGCTGGACGTGTACCGCCGGGGCCGCAACAGCCGCACCGCCGCCGTGCCCAAGGCCGCCAGCGTGGGGGAGTACCACGCCGCCACCGCCCTGGAGTCCCTGTTCGGCTGGCTGTACCTGCGGGGGGAGACGGAACGGCTCAACCAGCTGTTCGACGTGATGATGGAGGAGGCCGCTCATGCCTTTTGACGCGATATTCATGACCGCTCTGGCCGGGGAGCTCCGGGACAAGCTTACGGGGGGCAAGGTGGATAAGCTCTACCAGCCCGCCCGGGACGAGGCGGTGCTCCACATGCGGGCGGGCCGGGACAATGTGCGCCTGCTGCTGTCCGCCAGCCCCGCCCACCCCCGGGCCCAGCTCACCCGGGTCCCCCGGGAAAACCCGGAGACCCCCCCCATGTTCTGTATGCTGCTGCGCAAGCACTTCACCGGGGCCCGGCTTTTAGCGCTCACTCAGCCCTCCATGGAGCGGCTGCTGGACTTCCGCTTCGAGACCCTGGACGAGCTGGGGGACCGGGTGGAGCGGCGGCTGGTGCTGGAGTGCATCGGCCGCAAGTCCAACCTCATCATGCTGGACGGGGCCGGACGGGTCACCGACTGCATGCGCCGGGCGGACGGCGATCTGTCCGTCAAGCGCCCCGTGATGCCGGGGCTGTACTACCAGCCCCCGGAGCCCACCGGACGGCTGGACCCCGCCTCCATGCCCCCGGAGGAGCTGCGCGCCCTCGTGCTGTCCGGCGCCCCCGAGGGGGACGGACAGGACAAGTGGCTGCTGGATTCCTTCAACGGCCTGTCCCCCCTCATCGCCCGGGAGCTCTCCTTCCAGGGGGAAGGAACCCGGCAGGGCCTTGCCCTGCGGCTGGAACAGCTCATGAGCCGGATGCGGGCCAGGGATTACGTCCCCACCGTGCTGGTGAAGGACGGCAGGCCCATGGACTTCACCTTCATGCCGGTGCTGCAATACGGCCCCCAGGTGGAGCTGCGGCGCTATCCCACCTTCTCCGCCCTGCTGGACGACTTCTACGAGCAGAAGGAGGCCCAGGAGCGGGTGCGCCAGCGGGGGCAGGACTTCATCCGCTCCGTCACCCAGGCCCGGAACCGCACCGCCAAGAAGATCGTCAATCAGGAGGGCGACCTGGCCAGAACGGCGGACCGGGAGCGGCTGCGCCAGTTCGGCGACATCATCACCACCAACTTCCACCAGATGGCCCGGGGCCAGACCGTCCTCCGGGCCCAGAATTACTATGACCCCGAGGCCAGGGACGTGGACATCCCCCTGGACCCCCTGCTCACCCCCCAGCAAAACGCGGCGAAATACTACAAGGACTACAAAAAGGCCCAGAAGGCGGAGGAAATGCTCACCCTCCAGCTGGAGAAAAACCGACGGGAACTGGACTATCTGGACAGCGTGCTGCAAATGATCACCCTGTCCGAGGGGGACAGGGATCTCCAGGAGATCCGGCAGGAGCTGATGGACAACGGCTATCTCAAGCAGCACAAAAGGAAGATGACCGCCAAGGGCAGGGTGAAAACCGTCCACGCCAAGCCCATGGAATTCCGGTCCAGCGGGGGGCTCACCATTCTGGTGGGCAAGAACAACACGCAGAACGACCGGCTCACCACCAAGGACGCGGACAAGCGGGACCTGTGGCTCCACGCGCAAAAGCTCCACGGCTCCCACGTCATCCTCAAAACCGGCGGCGCGGAGCCGGACGAGGCGTCCCTCACCGAGGCGGCCATGCTGGCGGCGTGGTTCTCCCAGGGGCGGGAATCGGGTCAGGTGCCGGTGGATTTCACCCCCGTCAAAGCGGTGAAGAAGCCCGCTGGAGCCAAGCCGGGCTATGTGGTCTACAGCACCTGCCGCACGGTGTACGTCACCCCCAGCGAGGAGCTGGTGCGGGCGCTGAGCCGCCGTGAGCGGCGCGGAGCCGCGGGGCAGGAACAGGAAGGGGGCGGAGTCCGCCATGGCTGAGACCTCCAACGAGACGCTGCGCCGGAGCATCGCCCAGGTCATCCGCCGCCGCGCCCAATCCCCCGCCCGGGCCTGGCCCAGGGCAGGCCGGGATTTCTTCCTGTTGGAGGAGGACGGACCCGCCGGCACCGTGCTGTACGCCTGCCGGACGGACCCCTCCATGGCAAATCCCCTGGGCATTGTCCACGGCGGCGTCACCGCCGCCCTGGTGGACACCTGCATGGGAGTGGCCTGCTCCGCCCAGTGCGGCGGCGCGGCCACCCCCACCGTCACCATGACGGTGAACTACGCCCGCCCCGTCCCCCTGGACGCGGATATCCGGGTGCGGGTGCGCACCGTCCGGGTGGGCCTCACCTCCGCCCAGATGAGCGCGGAGGTGTTCCTGGCGGAACAGCCGGAGGAGCCGCTGGCCACGGCCAGCGCCGTGTACGCCGTCAAAAAAGCTCCGTTCCACACAGACAGAGCGTAAAAGCAAGGCCGCACCCCGCCGGTGCGGCCTTGCTTTTTCTCATTTCATCAGCAGCATTCCGCTGCGGGGCGCCACCGTCACCCAGTTGCCGTGGGAGATGAGGGGCTTGTGCTGGTCGGCGTCCACGCCGTCCGCCCGGATGGTCCATCGCCCGGAGGGCAGCTGAATGGCGTAGTCGTGGCCGGTGGCGTTGTACGCCACAAACAGCCGCTCCCCGCAGGGGCCGCCCTCCTCCACCTGGAAGGACACCACCCCGTCCCGGTGGACGGTGCGCTCCACCAGCCGCTCCCCCGCCCCGGCGCTCTTGTCGCACAGCCCCGGCAGGGACTTGCGCAGGCGGATCAGCCGCCGGTAGTAATCGGTGAGCGCTCCGTAGGTCCAGGCCCGGTGCCAGTCCAGCCGGTTCACCTCCGGGGAGGATTTATAGCTGTTGTGGTCCCCCAGCTTGGTGCGGGCAAACTCCTCCCCCGCCTGAAAAAACACGCTGCCCAGGCTGGTGAAGCAGATAAAGGCGGCCAGCTTATTCTGGGCCAGCAGGTCCTCCCGGTAGTCCTGATAGGACACCGCTCCCCCCGCTCCGGGGGAGCACTGGGCCAGCTTGTCCCACAGGGTGTAATTGTCGTGAACGGACACGTAGTTGATGATCTGGCCGCAGGTGCGGGGCTTGAAGTCCCCCTCTCCACCGGTCCACCCTGC
The DNA here is from genome assembly GCA_947383145.1 of uncultured bacterium. Taxonomy (GTDB): domain Bacteria; phylum Bacillota; class Clostridia; order Oscillospirales; family Oscillospiraceae; genus Enterenecus. Next base: position 2,787 of record CANDCH010000026.1, on the reverse strand, counting down.
GGCGGCGCACAGCACGGTCTCCCCCAGGCCGGAGCCGCCGTTGATAAAGCCGGGCTGCTCGGCGTGAAAGCAGTCGCCCTTCACCGCGTCCCGGCTGGTGTCGCAAAAGATGGCGATGCCGGGGTCCAGCCGGCCGATGTAGCTCTTCATGGCCGGGGCGGTGTCCGGCTCCATGGGGGAGTCCGCCGCCCGCCAGGGTTCGCCGTACACCAGCTTCTCCCCCGGCCCGAACGCGGCGTCCAGCGCCCGCCGGATGCGGTTCATCAGCTCCACCGTCAGCAGGCCCATCAGGTCAAAACGGAAGCCGTCGATGTGGTACTCCCGGGCCCAGTAGAGCACGGAGTGGACGATATAGTTATCCACCATGGCCCGGCCCGCCGCGATGTCGTTGCCGCAGCCGGAGCCGTTGGACAGAGTTCCGTCCGCCCAGCGCCGGTAATAGTAGCCCGGGGCGGAGCGCTCCAGCCAGGAGTCGGCGGCGTGGGTGTGGTTATACACCACGTCCATCACCACCCGCATTCCGTTTTGGTGGAGGGCCTGGATCATCTCCTTGCATTCCCGGATGCGCACCGCGCCGTCGGCGGCGTCGGTGGCGTAGCTGCCCTCGGGCACGTTGTAATTGACCGGGTCATAGCCCCAGTTGAACTGCCCCTGGTCCCCAGCCTCGTCCACCGAGCCGAAGTCGAAAATGGGCAGCAGCTGGACGTGGGTGACCCCCAGGCTCCGCAGGCGCTCCATGCACAGCGGAGGCCGGCCCTTCTCATCCCGCCAGCCAAAGGCCTTGAACCTCCCCCGGTATTCCTCCGGCACCCCGCTGTCCGGGTCGTGGGAAAAGTCCTTCACATGGAGCTCATAGATGATATTCTCCGGGGGAATGGGGGGCGCGCAGTCCTCCGCAAACCCCTCCGGGTCCGTCCGGGCCAGGTCCACCGCCATGCTCCGCACCCCGTTGCAGCCGCAGGCGGCGGCGTAGGGGTCCGCGGTGCGGGCGGTTTTTCCGTTCACCGTCACCTCGTAGTCGTAATAGACTCCGTGGAGGTTCCCCTCCACCCGAACGGTCCAGACGCCCCGCTCCTCCGGCGTCAGAAGCCGGCGGTCGCAGGCGCCGGACACGCCGTCCCGGTACAGGAACAGCTCGACCCGCTCCGCCTCCGGGCTCCACAGCTTGAAGACCGACCGGACCGGGGTGCAGGTGCACCCAAGGTCGCAGCCGTCGTAGGCGTACCAGCGGTCGAATTCTTTGTCATAACCCAGTCTCTTCTCATTGTCCACACAGTTTCACCGTCACATCATCGGATTTGCGAAATATCGCGGCACAATATTCCGGCCTCCAATACTATATGTGTTTTCCTGTTGAATGTCAACTAAAAATGTTCCAATTTCTATATCTTTCTCAAATTCTCCAAAAATTCCCGGCTAGACAGGCGAAATTGGGGATTTTTGATTTCCAATTCTTCACTAAATTTCGGGAAAATAATCCTGGAGAAAGGTGGCGGCCGCCTTCCAATAGAGTCCCTGGTCGGCACCCACGGAGGCGGCATGGCCCGCCCCGGGCATCCACAGGAAGCTTTTGGGACATTTTGCCGCCTGATACAGCTTGCCCATCATGGCGGCGGGGACAAAATCATCCTCCACGCCGTGGATAAACAGCGTCGGGGTTTTGGACCGGGCCACCGCCTGAATAGGCGCGGCCTCCCTCAGATCAAAGCGGGCCCTGCGCAGGGCGGTGCGGCGCAGGATTGAGAACAGCGGCCCCGCCATCCAGGGCAGGCCGGCGGGCCGGTCCTCCCAATGTGCGATGAGGTAGCGCATCTCCGCCTCGATGGAGGTATAGGAGCAGTCGGACACAGCGGCCTTCACCTGCCGGGGCAGTGCCCCGCCGGTGGCCATGAGCACGCTGGCCGCCCCCATGGACACGCCGTGGAGCAGAATCTCCGCCTTCGGGTCCCGGCGGATGATGTAGTTGCACCACCCAAGCAGGTCCAGCCGCTCGTCATAGCCCCAGCCCACGTAGCCGCCCTCGCTTTTGCCGTGGCCCCGCTGGTCGGGCATGAGCACGTGCCAGCCCAGCCCGCTGTAGTGCTTGGCGATGGCCCCCATGGACTCGTAGGTGTCGTGATAGCCGTGGACGCACAGGGCCCAGCGGTGGCAGTCCTCCCCGCCCGGAACCACCGCCGCCCAGAGAATCAGCCCGTCCAGGGCTTGGATGGTGGCCTCCCGGAAGCCCTCCGCCCTGCGGGCCCACGCCCGCCCCTCCGCCTGAACCGGGTTGGCCTCCGCCTCCTCCGGGTCCCGGACCAGTGGAATCATGCACCTATTATACAGGTAATTGCCCAGGGCGGTCAGCCCGCCCGCCGCGCCCGCTCCGGCGGCGGCCAGTCCCAGCAATCCAACAGTCGTTTTCTTCTTCATAACGGCCTCCCCGATTTATTTTTCCCATCATACTCCCGGCAGTGCCCCGCGTCAACGGCGAACCTGTAAACCCTTTGTAAATTCGCCCGCTGCGGCGTCCGGCGTGCAACGCTCCCGCCTGCTGCGGTCCATTTTTTGGGTCTCTGTGAAAAAAGTCTTGAAAAAAACTCCGCCGAAGCGCTTGACTTCCGGCGCGCGGCATGGTATCTTAGGGAACGAATTAGAACACTAGTTCCAATTTAGAAAGGAGGTTCGATAATTGAATGAATTTTTACGGCGCGCACGGCCCGCCCAGGCACGGATTTTCCCGGCAATTCGGCCTCCGGCTTCAAAAAAAGCCGGAGCAAGCGATAGGAAGCTTGCTCCCATTCGGGG
>CANDCH010000025.1 GCA_947383145.1 uncultured bacterium | reverse complement strand
GCGACCCGCGGCGCGGCCAATCCGAGCGTGACAGGAAGCGCGAAGATAGCCGCGCGGGGGCGCGGCGCTGTAAAATGGAAGGGGAGGCCCAATTGGGCTTCCCCTTCCGGGCTTTCTATGGTAAAATAAGAAAAAAGCTGGGAGGTGTTCCCCATGTCCGTGGTGGCCCGGCAATTTCAGATGGTCTATCTCCTGCTGGAGAGGGGACGCATGACCGCCGGGGAGTTGGCCCGGCGGCTGGAGGTCTCCCAGCGCACGGTGCTGCGGGACGTGGACGCCCTGTCCGCCGCCGGGGTGCCGGTGTACACCACCCAGGGGGCGGGGGGCGGAGTAGCCCTGCTGGAGGGCTATGTGCTGGACCGGGCCTCCTTCACCGAGGAGGAGCAGCGCCGCCTTTTGCTGGCCCTTCAGAGCCTGCCCGCCCAGGAGGGGGACCGGACCCTCACCAAGCTGTCCGCCCTGTTCCGCCGGGAGCGGGAGGACTGGCTCCAGGTGAACCTGTCCCGCTGGGGAGCGGGGGAGGCGGACAGCGAGAAATTCCAGCTTCTCAAGCGGGCGGTGCTGGAGCGGCAGACCCTGGTTTTTGATTACGCCAGCTCCCATGGAACGACCCGGACCCGGCGGGCGCTCCCCGCGCGGCTGGTGTTCAAGGGTCAGGGGTGGTATCTCCAGGCGTTCGACCTGGAGCGGGAGGATTACCGCACCTTCCGCCTGTCCCGGATGCTGTCCCCGGAGTTTGCCGGGGAGGCGTTCCACCGCCGGCTGGAGCCGCCGGACATTGATTTCTCCGGCGACATCCCGCCCCTGTTCCGGGTGGAGGCAAAGCTGCGCTTCGCCCCCTGCATGGCCTACCGGGTGTATGACGAGTTCGACCAGGGCTGTGTGAAGCGGCAGGAGGACGGCTCCCTGCTGGTGGAGGCGGTGTTTCCCGAGGATCAGTGGCTGTACGGCTATCTGCTCAGCTTCGGGGCGGGGGTGGAGGTGCTGGCTCCCGACGCCCTGCGCCGGAGGCTGGCCGCCCTGGGGTGGAAAATTTATTGGGCCCACGCTTCGGAACATGACATGCCTTGTCAGGGTTGCGGCGCTATGATGGAGCCATCCAAAACAAAGGAGGTTCCAGCCATGGAACAATACAAAGACATGAAATTCTGCCAGTCCTGCGGGATGCCCCTGGGTCCCGATACCCCTCACGGCACCGAGTCCGACGGCTCCCCCAGCGCCGACTACTGCTCCTATTGCTACAAGGACGGCAAATTTGCCGGGGAGATGACCATGGAGGAGATGATCGACTTCTGCGCCCCCATGATGGCCCAGGGCAACCCCGGCATGACCCAGGACCAGGCCAAGGCCCAGATGCGCCAGTTCTTCCCCATGCTGAAGCGGTGGAAAAAATGAGCGCGGAGAAGCGGGCGGCGAGGGAGCTTGAAGCGAAGCGGGGACAAAGGTCCGGCAGCCGCGCAGCGGAGGCGGGTTTTGTCCGGGACGGATTGAACGCGGGCTCCGCTGCGTGAGCGCATGAAAGAATAGAAAGCGTCAAAAGGTCCCCGAACGGAGGGTTCGGGGGCCTTTTTGCGCCCGCGCCCGATTTGTTTACGCTTTCTTCACAGATGGAGTCCCCGTTTTTCAGCATGGGTTCAGTTTCCTGTGCTAAAGTGCCGGTGGAAAGGACGTGATGCTATGACCCAATACCGGCACGAGTGGAAGCACGAGATCAGCCTGTCCGACCGGCAGACCCTGCGCGGGAGGCTGGGGGCGGTGTGCGGAACGGACGGCCACGCTGCGGACGGAACATACCTGATCCGAAGCCTGTACTTTGACAACCTGCGTGATAAGGCCCTGCGGGAAAAGCTGGACGGGGTGAACCGGCGGGAGAAGTTCCGCCTGCGGTACTACAATTTTGACCCCTCGTTTATCCGGCTGGAGAAAAAGTCCAAGGTGAACGGTCTGGGGGCAAAGGTCTCGGCGGAGCTCACTCAGGCGGAGGCGCAGGCCGTCCTGGACGGCGATTTGAGCTGGATGCTGTCCAGCGGCAGGCCTCTGGTCCAGGAGCTGTACCACAAGATGCGGGTGCAGGGCCTGCGCCCCCGCACCATTGTGGACTACACCCGGGAGCCCTTTGTCTATGGGCCGGGGAACGTGCGGGTGACCTTGGATTATGACATCCGCACGGGGCTGGGCGCCGCCGGTTTTCTGGACCCGGACTGCGTCACCGTTCCGGCGGGGGCGCCCGCGGCCATTTTGGAGGTGAAATGGGACGGCTTTCTGCCCGATGTCATCCGGGACGCGGTGCAGCTGGAGGGGCGGCGGGCCGGGGCCTTCTCCAAATACGCAGCCTGCCGCATTTACGGGTAGGGCCTTCTTCTTTTTTCTTGAGAGAAAAAAGAAGAAGCAAGAAAAAAGAACTTAAATTCGCTGACGGGACGGGGCGCGGTTTGGCCTGTTCCTCCACGGCAACCGCCGCGGCAAAAATCAAAAGCAGAAAAGAGGTCGTATCATGAATACATTTCAAGACATTTTCAAATCCAGCTTTCTGGAGAACGTGGCCAGCGTCAGCCTGCTGGATATGGCGCTGGCGCTTGTGCTGGCCTTCGGCCTGGGGCTGTTCATTTTCCTGGTGTACAAAAAGACCTTCTCCGGCGTGATGTACTCCTCCAGCTTCGGCGTGACCCTGGTGGCCCTGACCATGATCACCACCATGGTGATTCTGGCCGTCACCAGCAACGTGGTGCTGTCCCTGGGCATGGTGGGCGCGCTGTCCATCGTCCGTTTTCGAACCGCCATCAAGGAGCCGCTGGACATCGCGTTCCTCTTTTGGGCCATCGCCGTGGGCATTGTGCTGGCGGCGGGGATGATCCCCCTGGCCGTCGTCGGCAGCGTGGTGATCGGGGTGATCCTTCTGGTGTTCGTCAACAAAAAGTCCTATGAAAACCCCTATATTATGGTTCTCCAATGCGACGGCCAGGAGGCGGAGGCCCGGGCCAAGGCCTTTCTGGACGGCAGCACCCGCCGCTGCGTCACAAAGAGCAAAACCGTGCAGCAGGGGAGGATCGAGCTGAACCTGGAGGTCCGGCTGCGGGACGGGGACACCGGGTTCGTCAACGAGCTGGCCGGAATGGAGGGCGTGCGCAGCGCCGTGCTGGTGAGCTACAACGGCGACTACATGGGGTGAGGCCATGTCCACCCATAAGCACATTGACCGGATCTGCGCGGCGGCGGCCGCCTGCGCCCTGCTTCTGACCCTCCTCTTTATGAATGGAGCGGCCCTGGGCATACAGCCCGCCTCCTCCGCCGTGGGATACGAGACGAGGCTGTTCGACACGTCCAGAGTGCATACCGTTGAGATTGTGATGGACGGCTGGGACGGGTTCATCGAGACCTGCGAGAACGAGGAGTACGCCGCCTGCTCGGTGGTGATTGACAATGAGGCCTATAAGAACGTGGGCATCCGGGCCAAGGGGAACACCTCCCTGTCCACCGTGTCCCAGATGGGCAGCGACCGCTACAGCTTCAAAATTGAGTTCGACCAGTACGAGAGCGGCAAGAGTTATTACGGCCTGGACAAGCTGTGCCTGAACAACCTCATTCAGGACAACGCCATGATGAAGGACTACCTCACCTACCGGCTGATGGGGGAGTTCGGCGTGGCCGCCCCCCTGTGCAGCTACGTCTGGATCACCGTCAACGGGGAGGACTGGGGGCTGTATCTGGCGGTGGAGGGGGTGGAGGACGCCTTCCTCCAGCGCAACTACGGGCAGAACCACGGCCAGCTCTATAAGCCGGACAGCATGAGCTTCGGCGGGGGCCGGGGCAACGGCAAGGGTTTTGACATGAACGAATTTATGGACCGTGACGGGGAGGACCAGGGAGAGAACCAAAACTGGGGAATGAAGCCGTCCGGGGATTTCTCCCGACCCTTTGGAGGGGACGGCGAAACGGCGCCGGAGGGTTTCAGCCCGCCTTCCTCCGGCGGGCAGGCCCCCGGCGGTGAAAACGGCGCCGCCCTTCCGGAGGGCTTTGACCCCTCCGCCTTTGGCGGGCAGAACTCCGGCGAAACGCCGCCGGAGGACTTTGACCCGTCTGGGATGTTTGGAGGCGGCTTCGGCGGGATGTTCGGCGGCATGGGCTCCGGCGACGTGAAGCTGCAATATTCCGGCGACAGCCCGGACGGCTACTCCAACATCTTTGACAGCGCCAAGACCGATGTGACCAAAGCGGATCAGACCCGCCTCATCCAGGCGCTGAAGGCCCTGGGCGAGGGGGACGCGGACAGTGCCCTGGATATGGATCAGGTGCTGCGCTATTTCGTCGTGCACAACTTTGTGGTCAACGGCGACAGCTACACCGGGATGATGGTCCACAACTATTACCTCTATGAGGAGGACGGGAGGCTGTCCATGATTCCCTGGGACTACAACCTGGCCTTCGGCACTTTCCAGGGCAATGACGCCGCCGGGGCGGTGAACGACCCCATAGACGCCCCCCTGTCCGTCTCGGGGGACGGGGACCGGCCCATGGCGGACTGGATTTTCTCCAATGAGGAGTACACAGGGCTGTACCACCAGTATTTCCGGCAGTTTCTGGACAGCGCGGACTGCGCGGCCCTCATTCAGGAGGCATACGCCCTCATCGCCCCCTATGTGGAGCGGGACCCCACTAAGTTCTGCACCGAAGAGGAGTTTCAGGCGGGGGTGGAGGCGCTGAAGGCCTTCTGTGAGCTCCGCGTTCAGAGCGTGAAAGGCCAGCTCTCCGGCGCGATTCCCTCCACGGGCGAGGGGCAGGCGGCGGACCCCGGCGCCCTGGTGGACGCCTCCGGCCTCAGCCTGTCCGTCATGGGGACCATGGGCATGGGGGGAGGCCCCGGCGGAGGCAAATGGGCGCCGGGGAACGCGTCCGGCGGGCCCGAGGGCGAGGACGGCGCGCCGGACGGCTTTCCCGGGTCCGGCGGGCGGCCCCCGGAGGAGCTGGGCCAGCCCGGCGGCTTCCCCGGCGGGGACGGCGTTCCTCAGGGGGGAGGAGCCCCCGCCGGTGCGTCCGGGGCCTCCCTCCTGCTGCTGGGCGGATCTGGGCTGGTCCTCCTGGCGGGCCTGGGGACGGCGCTCCGCTTCCGGCGGCGGTGGGAGCCGTCCAGCCGGAGGCGGAGACAGAACGCCCCATAAAAAATCAGGCCGGTCCCATGGGACCGGCCTGATTTTTGTCATTCTACCGTGTTCAGGGTCTGGGGGTCAAAGTCCATGGACACCATGCCGCCGGATGTGCCGAGGAATTCCGTCACCTCAAACTCCACCGTGGACACCCGGTCCCGGAGGGTGAAGGCGCACTGCACCTCCGACTCGGCGCCGGGGCGGATGCTGCGGGAGGAGGTGCCGGAGTCATAGCCGGGGGTGTCCCGGGAGTAGACCACGGCCCGGTCGATCTGTACGCCGTTCTGGAACGCCTTTTCCGACAGGGCGGACAGGGCGCTGATGGTCTCCTCGCTGTTGTTGGCCCAGGTGTATGTAATGATGATGGCCGGGTTGCCCTCGAAGTCGTCGGCGATGAAGGCGTCCTGAATGGCCACGTGGTAGCTGCCCAGGTCTCCTGCGCTGGTCCCGGAGGGGGGCTCGGAGGGGTTCGGGCTCCGGGAGGGGGCGGGGGGCGTGGGCGCGGGGGAGGCGGAGGCGGCGGGAGCGCTGGGCGCGGCGGAGGGAGCAGGTTCGCCGCCCCAGCCGCCCCGGAGGGTGAGGAAGATGACGATGCCGGCGATAAACACCAGCGCGGTGCACGCGGCTGCGGTGAGGGCGGTCCTGCCGGGGCGGGGTTCCTCGTCGTCCTCCAGCTCGGGGGGGAGGATGGGGGCGCGGTTGATGAGGGCGGTGACCACCTGCTTCAGATAGTTTTTGGCGTCCCGCTCCGGCAGGGCGTCAATGGCGGCCTCCCGCTTTTTTGGGCTGTGCTCCAAAATCAGGGAGCGGAGGGTGGGGACCTCGGAAGCCGGAGCGGGGCCGGGGCCGTCCGCGGCCCGGCTGGCCGGAGGCCTGTCGTCGCTGAAGTAGGAGACGAAAAAATCCACCACCGCCAGGGCGGCGCACAGCAGGCTCCACAGCGCCCAGAGCAGCAGGCTGTCATAGGTTCCGGACATGGTGAATCCCACCAGGGCGCTGACGCCGTAGAGGCAGATCATGGCGATGTCTGCGGCCATGCTGCCCCGGCTGGAGGCGATGGAGACGAGGCCGCCGGCCAGCAGCAGGACGGCCACCGCCGTTCCCGCGCCGCCGGTGTCCTGGCCGGTGATGTGGAGCAGTCCGGCGAAAAAGCCGGGAAACGCCACCAGCGCGGCGATGGCGGCGGACAGGATGCCGGAAATGATCTTCCAAATTCTCATGGCGGGGTCCTCTCTCTACTGTTGTGTGGTGCGCACGAAGGGCGGGGGCGCTTCTCCAGTATACCACAGCCGCGCCGGAAAGGGAAGGAGATTTTTCTCCGCCGCCCTTGCGGCACGGCGGGAAAAGGGTTATAATGGGTCGGAAATCAGAAAGGAGCGTGTCCGCCATGTCCCAGCCCATGACACCCGCCGCCGTCCACAAACAGTATGACGAGGCCATGACCGCCTTCCGCCGCCAGATTGCCGACCCCGCCGCCCGGGTGGCCTTCGGCCGGGAGGCCGACGCCTTTATGCGCCAGTGCGCCTGCGGCGTGTGGCACGCCGACCAGGGGATGACCCCCCGCCACGTGGAGTATTACAACGCCGTCTACTCCAAGGGCAACCCGGTGCCCACCGCGCTGTACTGGGAGCTGGCCTCCGCCGTGGAGGGCTACCCCGGCTTTGTGCTGCCCGGCTTCTTCCGGCGGCTGGTCCAGGCGGACCTGGAGGGTGGGCGGACCCAGAGCAGCCGCTTTGTGGATACCTTCACCCTGATGCTGTTGCTGTTCGCCGCGGTGGACGGCAAGGTGAGCGAGGCGGAGGCGGGCTTTGTCAACGCCTGCGCCGACTCGCTGTCCGCCTACTGCGGCCGGGCCGGAGTGGGCGGGGACCGGCCCGGGGTGGACGTGAGCGAATTCGTGGCCCGGCGCACCGACGGCTCCCCCGTCAAGACGGGGCGCCCCGAGGACGAGGCGGTGTCCCCCGCCGGTGAGGCGGAGCGGAAGGAGGAGGCCCCCGCGGAAAAGGAGCCCTCCCTGGACGAGCTTCTGGCGGAGCTGGACGGGCTGTGCGGCCTGGAGAAGGTGAAGGAGGACGTGAAGGGCCTCATCAATCTGGTGAAGGTCCGCAAGCTGCGCCAGGAGGCGGGCCTGCCGGTGCCCCCCATGTCCCTGCACCTGGTGTTCATGGGCAACCCCGGCACCGGCAAGACCACCGTGGCCCGGCTGCTGGCCAGAATCTATCACGCCGTGGGGGTGCTGTCCAAGGGCCAGCTGGTGGAGGTGGACCGGTCCGGACTGGTGGCGGGCTTTGTGGGCCAGACCGCCCTGAAAACCCAGGAGGCGGTGGACAAGGCCCTGGGCGGGGTGCTGTTCATCGACGAGGCCTACGCCCTGGCCAATCAGGACAATCCCAACGACTTCGGCCGGGAGGCCATCGAGGTGCTGCTGAAGGGGATGGAGGACCACCGGGAGGACCTCATTGTGATTGTGGCGGGGTACACCGAACCGATGGGGGACTTCATCCGCGCCAACCCCGGCCTGGAGAGCCGGTTCAACAAGTATTTCTACTTTGAGGACTATGACGGGGGGCAGCTGGCAGAGATTTTCCGCTCGGTGTGCAAAAAGAACGGCTACGCCCTGGACGGAGAGACCGACAGGGCGGCGGCGGAGGCGTTCCAGGTGATGTATGACCGCCGGGACGAGAATTTCGGCAACGCCCGGGATGTGCGCAATGTGTTTGAGGCGGCGGTGGCCCGTCAGGCCAACCGGGTGGCGGCCATGGAGTCGCCCAAGATGGAGGACCTGATGGCGCTGACCATCGCCGACCTGGACCTGGAGGACGGCGGGGAGGCGTGACGCCGGCGCTTTCCCGCCGGATACAGCGGCAAAAATCCCGCCCATGGGGCGGGATTTTTGCGTGCTTTTCGCGGAATATGGGGAGCCGGGGCCCTCTGGGTCCCGGCTCCTTTTGAAGTGATGCGCCCGCCGCCCGCCGGGGGCGGGACGGTTCAGCTCTCCCGGGACTGTTTGCGGCCCAGCAGGGCCATGACCATCAGGCCCAGCGCGGACAGGATGGCCGCGCCGTACCAGCCCAGATGGGTGTCGCCGGTCTGGGGAATGTCGGACAGAGGCACGTCGGGGTCCTCTATCTCCATCTCTTCCAGCTTCTCCGGCTCCTCGGGGCGCTCCGCCAGGGGCACCTCGGGCTCCTCCACCTCGGTGGGGTCCTCAGGACCCTTGGGGGTGGGGGTGTTGCCGGGGTCCTCGCCGCCGGGGGTGTTGCCGCCGGAAGGATCGGTGGGCTTGGTGTAGGAGTTGGTGAACTGGATGCCGTTGGGGGCGCTTTCGTAGCTCTCGCTGCCGTCCTCGTGGACCACCTTCACCAGGATCTCGGGCTCGCCGACGGACAGAGTCTCCAGGGTGACGGTCTCGTGGCCCAGCTTGACGTCCTCGGTGGTGCGGGTGATCTTGATGACCACCTTGTACATGGCGCCGTCATAGGTGACATTGGCCTGGCCGTCGTTGACCTCGGTGACGTAGAACACGTACTCCACCTCGTCCTGGCCGTCGGAGAACTCAACGTCGTTGAAGTACTCGGGCGGGAAGTTGAAGGTGGCCTTGCCGTTCTCGTCGTTGGTCACGGTGCCAACCAGATTGCCGTTCTCGTCGGTCATCTGGAAGGCAAAGGACGAGTTGCCGATGTTGACGCTGTCGTCGTTGGAGTTCAGGGTCTTGTTCAGCTCGGCCTCGGGGGTCTTGCTGTTGGAGCCGGTCATGCCGCCGTCGGCGCTGCCGATGGTCAGCACGCCGTTGTTGGCGATGCCGCCGCCGTGGCTGTTGGCGGACAGGTTGCCGGAGATGATCACGCCGTTTTCCATGGCGGCGATGGCCTTCTGCACGGACTCCTGGTCGGGAGTGGCGGTGAGGAACACCAGGCGGTTGCCGTAGACCACGCCGTTGTTGTCCTCGGTGACCTGGGTCAGCTCGAACACATAGTTGCCCTTGTCGTCCTTCATAGGCTGGCCGTCCTTGCCGGTGACGTAGCAGTAGGTGTAGCCGCTCCAGTTGGCGGAGCCGCCGCTGGGCAGGTTGTTGCTGACCACGATGCCGGCGGTGCCCTGGCTGTTCTCGGTCTTGCCGGGGTCCTGGAGGCTGGCGTGGAATCCGTCGCCCGCGGCGAAGATGTCCTGGCCGAACTCCTTGAGGATGTCCTTGGCGGACGCCCAGTAGGTGTAGCCGTCCACGAAGCTGCCGTTGTAGCTGCCGTTGGTCTGCTCATGGCCCTGGGTATGGCCCTGGCCCAGAGCGGTGTTGCCGGTGATGACGGCGCCCTCCAGGGCGTACACGTAGGTCTTGCCGTGGACGCAGGCGGCGATGCCGCCGCCCATGCCGTTGGCGGTGTTGCCGGTGATGATGGCGTTTTTCAGGGTCAGCACGCCGTCGGCCTCAATGTAGATGCCGCCGCCGCCCAGATCCTCGTGGGTGTAGGTCACGTTGTTGGTGATGGAACCCTTGGTGATTTCAGCCTCGCCCTTGACGTAGACGCCGCCGCCCTCGCCCATCGTGGCGGTGTTGCCGTCGATGGCGCCGCCGGTCATCTCGAACGTGCCGGATTTATACGGATCCTTGCCGTCAATCTGGTCGCGGTCCACAAATACGCCGCCGCCTTCGCCGGCGGTGTTGCCGCTGATGACGCCGCCGCTCATGCTGAAGCTGCCGTTGGGGCCCACAGCGACGCCGCCGCCCTGGCCAACGGACTCATCCTTGACGTCACGATTCGAGGTATTGGTGCTGTTGCCGGAGATGGAGCCGCCGGTCATGGTGAACTGGCCGCCCTTCTCCACCAGGACCCCGCCGCCGTTGGTCGCGGCATAGTTGCCGGTGATGGAGCCGCCGGACATATTCAGCTGGCTGTTTTCGCCGGCGACATAGACCGCGCCGCCGCCCTCGGCCTTGCCGCCGGACAGGGTGCCGCCCTTCAGGTTGACGGTGCCGTTGGTGATAATGATGAGGCGGAGATTCTTGCTGTCGTCGCTGGTGTTTCCGTGAATTCCGCCGCCGCCGATGGCGTCCTCAATGTTCAGGGTCTGGCCGCCCCTCAGCTCGATGGCGCTGTACCCGGTGGCCTGGTACTGAAGCGTCTGGCCGTTGAGGATGAGGGTGACCTCGGTATCCTTCGCGCCGGGGGCGCCGGCGTTGGCCAGGGCGTCCTTCAGAGCCTGCTCCAGGGTTTTGCCGGTCTCTTTGTCAAGATTGTTGTAGCAGTCCTTGGTGTGGGTGTGGGCCTCCAGCTCGCAGATCAAGACCCGCTGCTCCTCGGCCTCGCCGTAGCACTCCTCGGTGTGCTCGTGGGCGGAGACCTCCTCCAGGGTGCACAGCAGCTGGCCCCGCTCCCGCCGGTAGCACGCCTCGGTGTGCTTCTCGGCCTCCTCGGTCAGGTCGGACTTTTCACAGACCAGCTTCTGGCCGGGGGTGTAGCAGCTGCTGTCGTCGTGGGTGTGCTCCTGGAGGGAGCAGACCGCCTGACAGCCGCTGTCGTGGGTATGCTCCGCGATGGCGCAGTCCTCGGGGCAGTCCTCGCCGTGCTGGTGCTCGGCCAGCTCGCAGGTTTTCTGGCACTGGGCGTCGTGGGTGTGCTCGTCGGCGCCGCAGGTCAGCAGCTTGGTCGCCTCAAAGCAGCCGGCCTCCACGGTATGGGTGTGCCCGGCGGCGGCGTGGTCGCAGATCAGCTCGCTGCCAAGGTTCCAGGCGTAGCATTCGTCGCCGTGGGTGTGGCCATCTTCGGTCATGCCGCAGATCACGGGCCGCACCATCTGGGTTTCATAGCATTCGTCGTTGTGCACGTGCTCGGTGGTTTTACAGATCTGCGTGGCCTCCACCGTCGCCGCGAAGGCGCTCATGGGCAGGAGAGACGCGGTCAGGACCAGACAGAGCGCCCACACGCTGACGCGCTTAATCATGGTTTTCACAAATATCTTCCTTTCTTTGCATTCAAACGGACGCAAAGTATCCGGTGACCGAACGAGCGTAGGGCGGAGCTCCGCCCCTTAGCCTCTGGTTTTGCCGTCCCACCGTTTCCGATGGTTTGCCGGATTGCAGCCGAACGAGCATGGCGCGGGGGACCGCGCCGAAGCCTTCAGGCTTTGCGTCCCATTGTTTCCAATGGTTTGCCTTCATACGCCCTGAACATCCTACTCCCGCCGCCGTGGGCGCGTGCGGCGGCGGGGCGTTTCCACGGCGGGTCCGCCTTGTTCATGGTGCTCCCTCCTTTTCTGCCGGGACGGCATGCCGGGGCGGCCGGGGGCCCGGACCGGTCTGTGGAACCGCCGCCGGACCCGGAGCGCGCTGTCCGGGGCTGCCGGTTCAAAGAGCGGCCTGCAAAAAACGTGTTTTCTGCAGGCCGCCCAATCCCCTTATTTACAAGCTTAATGTAACATATATTGAGCCGCTTGGCAAGACCTGGGGCGAAATTTTCCAGCCCCAAAATAGAATGCTTGAATTTGCCAAATCTCGCGGCTTTTAACGTGTTTCGCCTAAAAAACGCTCCGTGTTCAGCCGGAGGGCAGGACGGACGCCACCGACATGGCGAAATTGCTGATGGGCATGGTCTGGAGCACCACCCGGCCAGGGCCGGTGACCACGGTGTTGAACAGCCCCTCGCCGCCGAACAGCACGTTTTTGACGCCCTTCACCGTCCGCACGTCCACGGTGCAGGTGGCGTCCAGCATGGCCAGATTGCCGGTGTCAACGACAATCTGCTGGCCCGGCTGGAGGTTGTACTCCACGGCGGAGCCGTCGATCTCCAAAAACGCGGTGCCATAGCCGCTGAGGCGCTGCAAAATAAAGCCCTCGCCGCCGAAAAAGCCCGCCGCCGCCTTCTTTTGGAAGAACACGGACAGCTCCACCCCCGCCTCGGAGGCCAGAAAGCCGGACTTCTGCACCACGATGGGCCGGTCCGGGGTGATGTCCACCGCCCGGATGGAGCCGGGGAAGCTGGACGCGAAGGCGATCATGCCGGGTCCGCCCTTGGCGGTGTAGATGTTCTGGAACATGGACTCGTCGGAGAACATCCGGCCGAAGGCCTTGCCGATGCCGCCGGCGCTGGTCTGCATCTCCATGTTGGGGGACATCCAGACCATGGACCCTCTCTCGGTGATCATGGACTCGCCCGCCTCCACGTCGCAGATGACCACGGGCATGGGCTCGCCGGTGATGTTGTAGCGCATATTTTTTCCTCCTCTCGAACTGTGGAGGACGGCGAAGCCGCCCGCCCGGGAATAGTATACACCCCGGACGGGCGGCGCGCAATTTAAGATTTTCGAAAAATGGCGGCGGGTCAGCCCAGGCGCCAGATGTCCTGGTTGTACTGGGCGATGGTGCGGTCGCTGGAGAAGAAGCCGCAGCGGGCGGTGTTCACCAGCATCTTCCGGGCCCAGAAGGGCTTGTCGCCGTAGTCGTGGATGGCCCGGTCCCGGGCGGAGATATAGCTCTCCACGTCCAGCAGGGACATGAACCAGTCCTTGCCGGTGATGTCGGTCCACAGGGCCTTCAGGGCGCCGGCGTCGCCGTACTGGGTGAGGACCGGGTCCAGCAGGAAATCCACCAGGGGCTTCACGGCCGGACGCTGGTAATAAATCTCGGACTGATAGCCCATTTTGGGGTCTCTGGCCTTCTGCTCGTACAGCTCGATGACCCAGTTGCTGGACGCGCCGAAGGTATAGATGTTGTCCGGGCCCACCAGGTCGGCGATCTCCACGTTGGCCCCGTCCCGGGTGCCCAGGGTGACCGCCCCGTTGGCCATGAACTTCATGTTGCCGGTGCCGCTGGCCTCCTTGGAGGCCAGGGAGATCTGCTCGGAGATGTCGCAGGCGGGGATCAGCTTTTCCGCCCAGGACACGTTGTAGTTCTCCACCATCACCACCCGCAGCCAAGGGCTGACCTGGGGATCGCGCTCAATGAGCTGGCGCAGGCACAGAATCAGATGGATGATGTGCTTGGCCATCACATAGGCGGGGGCGGCCTTGGCGCCGAAGATCACGGTGACGGGCCGCTGGGGAAGCTTGCCCGCCTTGATGTCCAGATACTTGCGGATGACGTACAGGGCGTTCATCTGCTGGCGCTTGTACTCGTGGAGGCGCTTCACCTGGATGTCGAACACGGACTCCGGGTCCATCTCCACGCCCTGGGTTCGGAGCAGCTCCTCCGCCAGCTTCCGCTTGTTGTCCGCCTTGATGGCCTGCATCCGCTCCAGAACGGCGCTGTCGTTGTAAAAGTCCATCAGGCGGTTGAGCCGGGTGGGGTCGGTGCGCCACTGCGCGCCCACGCACTCGTCCAGCAGGGCGGCCAGCTGGGGATTGCACACCTCCAGCCAGCGCCGCAGGGTGACGCCGTTGGTCTTGTTGTTGAATTTCTCCGGGTAGACGTCGTAAAAATGCTTCAGCTCGGAGCTCTTGAGAATGTCGGTGTGAAGGGCGGCCACGCCGTTGACGGAATAGCCGTAGTGGATGTCCAGATGGGCCATATGGACCGTCTCGCCGGTCACGGTCTTGCCGTCCTTGCCGGTGCGCTCCCAGGTCTGAATGATGCCCAGGCTGGGGTCGGGATGGGCGGCGCGGGCGCGCCGGTCCAGCTCCCGGAGGATGGGCGCCAGCTGAGGGGCCACCTTCTCAATGAAGGGCAGGGGCCACTTCTCCAGGGCCTCGGCCAGAATGGTGTGGTTGGTGTAGGCGCAGGTCTTGGATACCTGCTCCACCGCCTCGTCCATGGTCAGGCCCCGGCCCACCAGAAGGCGGACCAGCTCTGGGATGACCATGGAGGGGTGGGTGTCGTTGATCTGGATGACCACGTGCCTGCTGATCTCATGGGGATCGAAGCCCCGCTCCTCCAGCTCCTTGAGCACCAGCTGGGCCCCGGCGGACACCATGAAGTATTGCTGGTAAACCCGGAGCAGCCGTCCGGCCTCGTCGCTGTCGTCGGGGTAGAGGAAGGAGGTGAGCCGGGCGGGCAGGTCGGTTTTGTCGAAATCAATGCCGTCCTGGGGGGCGGGGGCGGGGTTTTCCACGTCGAAGAGGTGGAGGCGGCTGGCGGTGCCGGTGTGGGCGCCGGGCACGGCGATGTCGAACAGCTTCGCCCTCACCGGGCCGAAGCCGAAGGGCACCTCAAACTCCACGCCGGTGGGAATCAGCCAGCTCTCGTCCTCGATCCAGGGGTTGGGGCGCTCGTTCTGCTTATTATTTTCCAGCTTCTGTTCAAACAGGCCGTAATGGTAGTTGAGGCCCACGCCGTCGCCGTTGAGGCCCAGGGCGGCGATGGAATCCAGGAAGCAGGCCGCCAGACGGCCCAGCCCGCCGTTGCCCAGGGAGGGCTCCGGCTCCGCCTCCTCCACGGCGGAGAGGGTCTTGCCGCATTCGGCCAGCGCCTGAGACACCTCGCCGAACACGCCCAGGGCAAGCAGATTGTTGGACAGCAGCTTGCCGATGAGGAACTCGGCGGAGAAGTAATACAGCTTGCGCTCCCCTGCGGGAGCGGGACGGGCCTGGGAAAGCTCCTGGGCGAGCTGGAGCAGCACGTGGTAGAGCTGGCCGTCGCCGCACTGGGACAGCTCCTGGCCGTATTTGGCCCGGGCCAGCTCCTGCATCCGTTGTTTGACGTCCATAATCACGATCTCCTTTCAAAGTCCGTTCATGCCGCCCTGCCAGCGGCGGGGTATGGAAACGTTTCCATGCCGGGGCATGGAAGCGTCTGCCTTCTATCAAGGCACATGGAAAGTATAGCCCGCTTTCCCCGTTTCGTCAAAGGTTTTCTCCACAAAAATGCAGGGAGTTCTCTGTCCTTTTTCGGGCAGAACTGATGAAAGCCAGGGGGAAAATCCCCCTGGCCGTCACATTTTTCCGTTTTCTCCCTGCCGCTCCACCCGCAGGGCCCCGCCGCAGGCGCAGCGGTAGCGCTCCGGGTGGTCCACCAGGGGGGAGCGCTTCATCCGGGGGATGCGCCGCCCGCACTGGCCGCACACCACCCAGTACCGCACCGGGCGGCTGTCCTCCACCCCCAGGGCGGCGAAGCTGTCGGCGCGCCGGATGTCCAGGCCGTAGGCGGCGTTCATCCGCTGGGCGTAGCTTCGCCACCGGGGGCCGTGGTTGGAGCAGCCGGGGCAGGTGTGGAGCACCTCGTGGGCCAGCACCTGGAGGACGGCCCGCTCGCCGCCCTCTTCCGCCAGCTGGGCGGACAGCTCCACGGTATACCGTCCATCCCGGCGCAGGCAGCAGCCGAACCGGGTTCGGGCCCTGCGGTTGATTTGAACCTGGGGGCAGATGCTCCGGGAGACGGGGATGCGCACCGCCCGGGCCAGGGCGGCCGCCTTTGCCAGCAGGCCGTCGATGTGCTCTTGTGTCATGGAATTCTCCTTGTCAGATCTACGGGCACCGGGGTTGTCATGGTCAGGCGGTCTGGGGCGGCGTCGCATTCCACCGCCAGCACCGTCACCCCGGCCTCCGCCGCCTCCCGCAGGGCCGCGCCAAAGGCGGGGTGGGTGCGGTCGTTGGGGGCAAAGGCGGCCATGCCCGCCATCTGAATCACGACGCACACCGCCGCCTCATACCCCGCCTCCCGGCAGGCGGCGAGCTCCCGCAGGTGCTTCACCCCCCGCTGGGTGGGGGCGTCGGGGAACAGGGCCAGTCCGTTCTCCTCCAGGGTGCAGCCCTTGACCTCCACAAACCCCCGCCGGAGCGGCGCCTCCGCCGGTTCAAGGCGCCCCGGGGGGCTCGTCTCCCACAACTCCCAGTAGAAATCAAACCGGGAATTCCCCCAGGTAGTCTCCGGCCGCAGCAGGGTGGGCTTGGGCAGGCCAAGCGCCGCCCCATGGCCCGCCGCCATCCACTCGGCGAACACCTTGTTGGGGGCCTGGGCGTCCATGTTGACGAACAGGGGCGGCAGGCCTTCCCGGACCTTTTCCACCGCCACGAGGTCGTATCTGGTCCTGCGGGCGGGGTTGGCGCTCCCCTCCAGATACACCGTGCATCCGGGAAGCAAAAGCTCTTTACACCGCCCGGTATTCTTCACGTGGACGGTCTCCTCCCGGCCGTCCAGCTCCACCTGGGCGATGAACCGGTTGGGACGGGCCAGGAACCGGGCGGTGTGGATGTCCCGGTAGGTCACGGCTTGTTCTCCCCGCTGTCCTGGGCGGGCTCCTCCGCCCGGTTCTCCCGCGCCGGGGGGTCCGCCGCCTCCGCGGGGGGCTCCGGCTTGGCCTCTGCGGCGGGGGGCGCGGGCTGGTAGGGCAGGAGTATGTCGATGCCGCAGGCCAGGGCCACGCCCACCAGGGTCTCAAACAGCCGGTCGATGGAGTAGATGGCGGGGGTGTCCCCCACGCTGTGGTTGACGGTGACGCACAGGAACACGATGCAGGCCATGGCGGCGCACCCCGGCTTTTTGATGGCCAGACACAGCTTGATGATGGGGATGAGCATCAGCGCCAGCACGGCGTACCGCAGCAGCTCCACATACAGCACCCCCAGCGTGTCCAGGCCGTACACCACCAGCACTCCCACCACGCCGCCGATGAGGGTGCCGGTCATGCGGTTGACGGACGATTCGATGGTTTTGCCCGCAGAGTTCTGAATGCACACCACTGCGGCAATCATGGAGTAGAAGCCGGACGCCTCCCGGAAGAAGGCCAGCAGGCCGCACAGGAATACCGCCACCACCGTCTTGACGATGCGCATTCCGATCCAGTGCCGGTGCTCCGGGGCCATGGCCTGGGGATTGTGCTGTTCCATCTCGCACCTCCGTAAAGATCGAATATTTTCATATCATACCACACCACAGGACTTTCCGCAACAGGCTCTTCCGGCAAAATCCTCTTTCACCGCCCCGGTTTTTGTGTTAAACTGTCCCCTGAGGTGATATGATGCACATTCCAAAGGGAGAGACCGCCTTGCTGGAGCTGGCGCGGTTCGACGACGCGCTGGAGGCCGCCCTGTCCCCCTCCCCCAGCTATGATATTACAAAATGGCTCTATGTCCCCAACGATTACGGAGAGTATCGTTATATCCTGGGCACCCGGGGGGAGCGCCCTCTCATCTGCGTCGGCGTGAATCCCTCCACCGCCGCTCCCGGGGACCTGGACCCCACCCTGAAGTCGGTGGAGCGGGTGGCCCGCCACAACGGCTACGACAGCTTCATCATGTTCAACG
>CANDCH010000024.1 GCA_947383145.1 uncultured bacterium | reverse complement strand
CTGCCTCGCCTGTATCCTCGTTTGGTTGATTTGATGGTTTTAAAACAGACTCTAGCGCGGGCCAGAGCGAAACGCTGAAAATCGTGGTCAGCGAGCGCCAGTTTGCCGTCTATGATTCCGAGAATGCCAAAACCTATGTTGTGGTAGATGGCGACTACTACCTCACCGCCGCCAAAGACGCTCACGACGCAGTGAACAACATCCTGGCCCGAAAGGGCTTTACCCCCGAGAGCACCGGAGGACGGATGGACGCTGAGGGTAACGAGGCTCTGGTCTCCAGCGCCATCACCTTGGGGCTGGACCAGACCACCTAGGGCACCGCCGCCGCCCCCTCCTTGACCAGAGTATACTGGGCCATGAGCTCCGTCTGGTCGTGCTCGGTGAGGCTGTAGTGGGCTTCCCCCACGTCCACCCCGGCGTAGATGGCGGCGGAGCAGGCCGCCCCCAGCTCCTGCCGCTTGGCCGCGCGCACCTGGTCCACGTCGCTCCAGTCTCTGGGCGGGGCCACCCCCGCCGCCGCCATGCGCAGCTCTTTCACGCTGTCTTTTCGGATAATGTTTAAACCCATTATTGGAATCCTCCCTGTACGGAATTGATGTAGCCGCCCTGGCCGCTCTCCCCCCGCTTCACGTCCAGCCTGAAATTGAACGCGAAGCCGTTGGCAGCGGTCTGGTTGGCAAAGATGTGGTTGCCCCCGTTCCGGGTCTCCTCCGTGCAGTCCTCCCACACGGGGGCCTCGTCTCTGGCGTTGTTGGTCACCTTCACAGAGTACGCCGCGTCCGCCGGGATATGCCCGGTGACGGACAGCACGCAAAGGGTGATCTGGTCGTCCGCCTCCATGGGCTCGGCCAGGGTGACGCTGGCCGCTGTGACCAGCTTGGCGAAGCTCAGGGTATGCGCCGCCTCCGCCTTGCCGTCGCTGGCGGCGAGGGTCAGGGTGTGCGCCCCGTTGAGCAGCTTCATGAAGGTTTCCCCGGTGACCTGGGCGGTGTAGGTCTGGCCCGCCCCCGCCGTGAACTGCCGCAGGGGCTTCCCGTCCACGGATTCGGTGATGGACACCGCATCCCCGTCCGCGTCGCTGGCGCTGTAGTCGATGGAGAAGCCCTCCGCCATGGTCCCCAGGTCCGTCCCGCTCTCCTGGGCGCACTGGATCACCGGGGCCACGTTGTTGCTGACCTCCCGGGCGGTGGAGGCGGTGTAGCCGCTGTACGTCTCGTGGCTGTCGTACTCCCGGTGTCAAAGGGGCTTCCACATGAGCGACGCGGCCCCCTACGGCTTCAAGCTGGAGCCCACCACCATCCAGGGCATCCGCACGAAAATGATGATCCCGGACCCCGACACGGCGAATATCGCCCGGCTGATGTTCGAGATGTACGCCGAGCCGTCCACGTCGTTCGGGGACATCGCCCGGTACTTCGCCCAGGAGGGCATACTGGTGTATGAAAAGGAATTGAGCCGGGGCTTCATTTCTCAAATGCTCAGCAACCCCATTTACGCCCAGGCGGACCTGGAGCTGTACGAGTTCTTCAAGGGGCGTGGAGCCGTAGTGGTGAACAAGGCGGCGGACTTCGCCGGGACCAACGGCCCACGGGTGTACCTTTGTCCGACATGGTAAGGGAGACCATGATATTTGGTACAGCCCTATCTCCGGGCGGCATTTCACCGTGGACAGGAAAATCAAGTCCCACCACACCGCCAACGCCGTCATGAAGCAGAGCGGAATAAACCACCGTTTCCGCTAAAATTTGGAGTTAGGAAGCTGTCGCCCTTGTTGGAGGTGTGGGAGTGCTGTCCCACCTCCAACAAACAAAAAGAACCGCCCCAGTGCTGCTAACACTGAGACGGTCAAGATGCACAAAAACACCAAGTCGCTAAACAAGGCGCCATCATGCGCTTTTATGATATCATAACGGGTGCCAGGACATCAAGAAATACAGAAGGTAATCACATCAATCAGCGTCTTCCAAAAATACCTGTTGTAATTTCCGCCAGATTCGTGTACACTAGGAATATCCATATGAGGAGGGACAGCCTATGAAAACTGCCAGCTTTATTTTGAGGACCACGGCGGTCGCCCTGACAGCGGCGGCGGTGGCCTGCGCGGTGGTAGCCCACCTGTGCGCGTCCCTCCGGGACGCTGAGTGACGAGGAGGAATGAAAATGAAAACCGCCCGCTTTATTCTGAAGATCGTGGCCACTGTCATGGCGGCCGCCGCGGTGGTGTGCACCATCGTGGCGTTCTGGGATCAGATTATGGACCTGTTTGACGCCATCGCGGACAAGGTGGAGGAGAAGCGTGCCGACCGCCGCTTCCAGCCCGCCGAGTTCGACGATTATGACGACAGCATCCTGTGAGTCCGGCGCGAAGCGCCCTCCCGGCCAGTTGGCCGGGAGGGCGCTTTTTTACCGTATTTTCCGCCCCTCCAGATAGAACCGCTTGTCGTGGGCCTCGCCCATGGAGAAAGTCTTCCGGGGGAGCGCCCCCCCGTGGATGACGGCGGGGAACAGGTCCTCCTTGGCCATGGGCCGCAGGAGAAAGGCGATGTTGCCGGGCCGGAGGGCAAACTCCCGGGCTACCTCCTCGCCGTGGATGTAGTCCACCCGGCCGGGGTGGTCCATGAGCCAGCCGTCCAGGAAGCTCTGGAGGGCCCCCACCGGCAGGCGGGCGGCGGAGGCGGGCACCGTCACCACCCCCTCCTCCCCGGCGCACAGCCAGCGCAGGGGCAGTCCGTCCCCCGCGGGCGCCCTGCTCCGGCGGGCGCCGGGATAGGCCTTTACCAGGGCGTCCAGCAGGGCCTGGGGGTCGGTGTGGAACACCACCCGGTGAATTGGTTCGAACTCCAGGCTGGCGTCGTGGAGGTTCACCAGCTCGCACAGGGTGTGCCGGGCGGGCAGGCCGTCCCACCGCTCCGGGGGGATCAGCCGCTTCTGCCGCTCATAGCACTCCTTGGCGGTGGCCAGGGAGTGGTTGCCATCCCCCACGGCAAAGAGCATGACGGGCTGGTTTTCCGTGCCGTGCCGCGCGTTGAAGGCGGCGGGGTCCGCCAGGGCGGACAGGGCCCCGGCCACCTGGGACAGCTGGTCTTCGGTGAGCCGCCAGCCCTTCACATGTCCCCCCCGCTCCATCAGGTCGAAATCGTACAGCAGCTCCATGGCGTCCGTCTGGGCGGACAGGGGCTCGATGATGGTGCGGTCCGGGTCGTCGGCCAGCAGCATGGCGTGGGGCAGCTCGATGGGGGCGTTTTTGCGCACGGCGATGCGGGGCGGGATGCGGGACATCACCACCCCCTCCGTGGCCCTGATGAGGGCGTCGGAGCCCGGCTCGTAGTCGTAGGCGGTGAGGTCCGCCATGCCCACCAGTCCCCGGCGGATTTTTCCGTTGGAGAGGGTCCGCTCCACGTACGCCATGGCGTTGGGCAGGGTCTTGAACCGCCCCTCCCGGAGGTAGGCCGCCATGGTGGCGTTGATGTCGGTGATGTCCATCTCCACCTGGGGGCCGTCCAGGCTGCTCTCGGGCAGGATGAGCCGCAGGGCGGAAGGGGCGCGGCCCACCCGCTCCTCCACCCGCTCCCAGTATTCGGGCTGGGAGGTGTACTGGTCGCAGGCCACCACCGCCCATTTGTCGTAGTCGCAGTCCCGGGGCAGGAGAATGTCGGCGGGCTTGAAGGGGAGGCTGGTGAAATCAGCTTTCATGGCGAAAACCTCTTTTCCACGGAAGATATGCGTTATGATTTCCTGCTTCTGAGCTTTTCCAGGAGCAGGGTGAGCAGGATATGGAACGCAAACGCGATGGGGATCTCGATGGCAAAGAAGCGGAGAAGCTCCGTCGGCTCCCGGTAAACCCCCATGATAAGGCATCCTAGGGTGGCTCCGACGCTGCAAAAGAAGGCAAACAGCAGAGATTTTTTCACCCTGTCAAGCATTAGAGTACTCCCTTGATGGCGCGGAGCAGATCGTCGAACGCCTCAAAGGCGGGAATGTCCGGGTAGTCCGCTTTGATCTGTTCGGTGGATCGGAACAGGAAGCCCGCCTTGCCCGCCTGGATCATGCCCAGGTCGTTGAAGCTGTCCCCGGCGGCGATGGTGTCGAACCCACAGGTCTGGAGGGCCTTCACCGTGGTGAGCTTGGACTGGGCGCAGCGCATTTTGTAGCCGGTGATCTCCCCGCTTTCCGCCACTTCCAACGTATTGCAGAACAGGGTGGGCCAGCCCAGCTTGGCCATGAGGGGCTTGGCGAACTGCTCGAAGGTGTCGCTCAGAATCACCACCTGGGTGAGGGCGCGCAGCTCGTCCAGAAACTCCTTTGCCCCGGGGAGGGGGTCAATTTTGGCGATGGTCTTCTGAATCTCCCGGAGGCCCAGGCCGCGCTCCCTGAGAATCCCCAGCCGCCAGCGCATCAGCTTGTCGTAGTCCGGCTCGTCCCGGGTGGTGCGGGAGAGCTCCGGGATGCCGCTGGCCTGAGAAAAAGCGATCCAGATCTCGGGGACCAGGACGCCCTCCATATCCAAACAAACAATGTTCATGGATTTCTTCCTTTCCAACGTCTGTATAGGGGCGCGCACTGCGCGCCCGGTCTTTGGGAGAGCGCCCGGTTTGGGCGGGCGCACATTGCGCGCCCCTACAGCGTCCCCAAAAACCGCTCCAGCCGGACCAGCACCTCGGCCAGGTCCCGCATGGAAGCGGCGTAATTGGCCCGCACATACCCCTCGCCGCCGGGTCCAAAGGCGGAGCCGGGGATCACCGCCACCCGCTCCTCCGCCAGGAAGCGGTCGCAGAACTGCTCGCTGGTCAGCCCCGTGGACTTGATGCAGGGGAAGGTGTAAAACGCCCCCAGGGGCTCGAAGCAGTCCAGCCCCAGCTTGCGGAAGCCGTCCACCAGGAACCGGCGGCGGCCGTCGTACTCGTCCCGCATGGCCTCGATGTCGCCGTCGCCGTGCTCCAGGGCCTCGATGGCGGCGTACTGGCTGGTGGTGGGGGCGGACATGATGGCGTACTGGTGGAGCTTGGTCATGGCGGCGATGATGGGCCTGGGGCCGCACACGTAGCCCAGCCGCCAGCCCGTCATGGAGTAGGCCTTGGAGAAGCCGTTGACCACCACGGTGCGCTCGTACATGTCCGGGATGCTGGCCATGGACGCGTGCCGCCCGCCGTAGGTGAGCTCGGCGTAAATCTCGTCGGAGACCACCATGATGTCGGTGCCCCGCAGGACGCTGGCCAGCGCCTCCAGGTCCCCCCGGCCCATGACGCCCCCGGTGGGGTTGTTGGGGAAGGGGAGCACCACCGCCTTGGTGCGGGGCGTAATGGCGGCCTTCAGCTCGTGGGGGGTGAGGCGGAAGTCGTTCTCCGCCCGGGTCTCCACCAGTACCGGCGTGCCGTGCATCATGGACACCAGCGGGCCGTAGCACACGAAGGAGGGGGTGGGGATAATCACCTCGTCCCCCGGCTCCAGCAGGGCGCGGAAGGTGAGGTCCAGCCCCTCGCTGCCGCCAACGGTGACCAGAATCTGGCCCACCGGGGCGTATTCCAGCTGAAAACGGCGCTTTAAGTACCGGGAGATGGCGGAGCGCAGGTCGCTGAGGCCGGCGTTGGGGGTGTACTTGGTGAAGCCCTTCTCCAGGGAGAAGATACCCGCGTCCCGGATGTGCCAGGGGGTCTGGAAGTCCGGCTCCCCGATGCCCAGAGAGATGCCCCCCTCCATGCCCTGGAGCAGGTCAAAGTATTTTCGGATGCCGGAGGGCTGGATGTCCTGCACCCGCCGGCACATGATTTTGCTGTAGTCCATCATTCAAACACGAACCTTTCCTCCTGAACCTCCTGCACGGGGAAGATCAGGTGCTTCTCCTTGTATTTCTTCAAAATGAAGTGGGTGGCGGTGCCGGTGACCCCCTCGATGGGGGCCAGCTTCTCCCCCACGAACTGGGCCACCTCCTTCAGGGTGCGCCCGGAGATGGTGACGGTCATATCGTAGGCGCCGCCGGACATGAGGTAGAGGGACTCCACCTCGTCGTACTGGTAGATGCGCTGGGCCACCCGGTCGAAGCCCTCTCCCCGCTGGGGAGTGACGCTCACCTCAATCAGGGCGGTTACCGACTCCTGCTGGGTGCGGTCCCAGTCCACAATGGTTTTGTAGCCCAGAATAATGTGGTCCTTCTCATATTGTGCCACCGCCGCCGACACCTCGTCCTCCGTCATGCCGGTCATGGCGGCCAGCTGGGCGCGGGTCAGGGTGGAGTCGTCCTCCAAAAGCTGGAGCAGGTCTTTCATAATTCGGTTCCTCCTCACGGATATGCTTGGGTCGTCAGGATTAAAACGCTATTTCATCATTATATACTGGTTGCGGGGAAATGGCAATCCTTTTTTCGCGCCCGCCGCCCGCCGTCCGCGCCTGTCGGCCGTCCGGCATTTTTTTCTTGCCCTCGGGGGGATTTTCCTGTATACTGAGGGTAATTCTGAAACGGGAGAGAACGCCACATGGAGATCAAAACCGTACTGTTCGACCTGGACGGCACCCTGCTGCCCATGGATATGGATATGTTTACCAACGGCTACTTCGCCCTGCTGTGCCGGAAGCTGGCCCCCCGGGGCTACGACCCGGACAAGCTGGTGGAGGCCGTCTGGGCGGGCACCGCCGCCATGGTGAAAAACGACGGAAGCCGGAGCAACGAGGCCGCCTTCTGGGACAGGTTCGCCCAGATCTTCGGGGAGGCGGCGCTGGCCGACCAGCCCCTGTTTGAGGAATTTTACGCCAGCGAGTTCCAGCAGGCCAGACAGTTCTGCGGCTTCGACCCCTGGGCCGCCCGGGCGGTCCGGGCGGTGAAGGCGTCGGGCCGGGAGGCGGTGCTGGCCACCAACCCCATCTTTCCCGCCGCGGGCACCCGGAGCCGTCTGAGCTGGACGGGGCTGGAGCCGGAGGACTTCCGGCTGGTCACCACCTACGAAAACTGCCGCTTCTGCAAGCCCAATGTGAACTACTACCGGGACATTCTGGACAAGCTGTCCCTGCGGCCGGAGGAGTGCCTCATGGTGGGCAACGACATGACGGAGGACACGGCGGCTGCGGAGCTGGGAATGGGGATATTCCTCATCACCGCCTGCCTCATCAACCGGGAGGGGAAGAATGTGGACGCCTGGCCCCACGGCGGCTTCGAGGACCTGATCCGGTATGTGTGCGGCTGAATGGGGGGCGTCCAGTCATGCATGACTACTCCTTCTCCGTGTTTCCAAACGAGAATTTTCTGGACCTGCGGCTGTTTCAGTTTGGCTGGGAGCAGTGCGCTCCGCTGCACTCCTTCGGGCCCTTTGTGCGCAACCACTACCTGTTCCACTACGTGATCTCCGGCCGGGGATATCTGGACGCCGACGGCCCGGACGGCGTCACCCGGCGGTATGACCTGGAGGCGGGCCAGGGCTTTCTCATCTGTCCGGGGCTGGTGAACACCTACTGCGCCGACCGGCACAAGCCCTGGAAATACGTGTGGCTGGAGTTCGACGGCCTGCGGGCGGCCCAGTACCTCAACGCCGCCGGGCTGAGCGCCGCCCAGCCCGTCTACCGCGCCCAGTCCCCCGCCATGGCCCAGCCGGTGGAGGAGACCATGCTGTACATCGCCAACCACGCCAAGGTGTCCACCCTGAACCTCATCGGCCACCTGTGCCTGTTTCTGGACGCGCTGATCCAGTCCTCCGCCACCCGGCAGGAGGTGTGGGGCGCCCGTCTCCAGGACTTTTACATTCAGGAGGCGGTCAACTTTATGGAGTACAACTATCAGCGGGAGCTGACGGTGGAGGAGGTGGCGGACGCCTGCAAGCTCAACCGGAGCTATTTCAGCAAGCTGTTCAAGGAGAGCATGGGCTGCCCGCCCCAGGAGTTCCTGATCCGCCTGCGGCTGTCCAAGGCGGCGGACCAGATGAAGGGCACCAAGGCCCCCATTGGGGAGATCGCCGCCGCCTGCGGCTACCCCAACCAGCTTCACTTCTCCCGGGCGTTCAAAAAGCGGTACGGCGTCTCCCCCCGGGAGTGGCGCCTGCAAAACAAGGGCCGGTCACAACCGTGACCGGCCCTTGCTTCGTGCCGCGCGGGCTATTCCGCCTTCAGATAGAGCTGGAGGGACTGATAGTCCCCGGTGGGCATGGGCAGGGGGAAGCCCGCCGCCATGAGCACGTCGCCCCGCCACAGCTCTCCGCCGTTCACCCGGTAGAGGGCGTCCGGGTTCAGCCCCTTCAGGCGCAGGGTGCGGAAGGGAGCCGCGGCGTGGTTGGAGCCGTACACCAGGGAGACCAGGGCCTCCCCGCCGCCGGGGGCCGCCTGCTCCCAGGCCGCGTAGGGCGCGGCGCAGGGGTCGCTGAGCCGGTAGTAGTCCCCCCGCTGAATCAGGTCGTAATGCTCCTTGAAAAACGCCGTCTGCCGCCGGATGGTCTCCCTCTCCTCCTCGGTGGTGTGGTTCAGGTCCATCTCATAGCCGAAGGTGCCCGCCATGGCAACCACCCCCCGGGTCTCCATGGAGACGGAGCGGCCGGTCTGCTGGTTGGGCACGGCGGAGACATGGGACCCCATGGCGCAGACGGGATAGGCGAAGGAGGTGCCGTACTGGATGCGCAGGCGGTCGATGGCGTCGGTGTTGTCGCTGCACCAGATCTGGGGGGTATAGTAGAGCATTCCGGCGTCGAACCGCCCGCCGCCGCCGCAGCAGCCCTCGATGAGGATGTGGGGGAAGTCCCGGCGCATCCGGTCCAGAATGTCGTACACCCCCAGCACGAAGCGGTGGAACAGCTCTCCCTGGCGGCTGGAGGCCAGGGAGGCGGACCACACGTCGGTGAGGCTGCGGTTCATGTCCCACTTGACGTAGGTGATACCGGCGCTGCCCAGCACCTGCTTGATGGCGCCATAGACATAATCCCGGACCTCCTTCCGGGAGAAATCCAGCACCAGCTGGCTCCTGCCCCGGGTGAAGGGCCGGCCGGGGGCCCGCAGGGCCCAGTCGGGGCGGGCGCGGTAGAGGTCGCTGTCCTCGCTGACCATCTCCGGCTCGATCCAGATGCCGAAGGACATGCCCAGCTCCTGGATTTTGGGCACCAGGGCCTCCAGCCCCCCGGGGAGCTTTCTCTCGTTGACAGACCAATCCCCCAGGCCGCTGCTATCGCTGTCCCGGACGCCGAACCAGCCGTCGTCCATGACGAACAGCTCGATGCCCAGGGGGGCGGCGGCGGCGGCGATGCTCACCAGCTTGGCCGCGTCGAAGTGGAACTCGGTGGCCTCCCAGTTGTTGATGAGCACCGGGCGGCGCTTCCCCTCGTAGAGGTCGTGGATCAGGTGCTCCCGGATGGCCCGGTGGAACTGGCGGCTCATCTGGCCAAAGCCGCTGGGGGAGCAAACCAGCGCCGCCTCCGGGGCGGTGAACGTCTGGCCGGGGGCCAGGGTGTAGCAGAAGTGGTAGGGGTTGATGCCAAGCAGCAGGCGGTTGTTCTCCAGCTGGGTGCGCTCCGCCGCCGCCAGGAAGTTGCCGCTGTACACCAGCATGGCCCCGTAGCAGGTCCCGCAGTCCTCGTTGGCGCCGGACTCGCACAGGATGACGAAGGGGTTGTGGTGGTGGCTGGAGGTGCCCCGGACGCTTTCCACGCTCTGGACGCCGGGGCGCAGGGGGGAGCGGTTCAGCCCCCGCTCCTGGGCGTGGCAGCCGTCAAAGGTGATAAAATCCATATCCCCCCGCTGGAAGTCCAGACACAGGGAGGCGCACCGCCGCAGCTGGACGGGGCGGCTCCCCTCGTTCACCACCTGGACCGCCCGGGTGATGAGGTCGCACTCCTCCAGCACGCCGTAGAACAGCTTGACCGACGTTTTGCAGGTGGAATCCATGAGGTGGATCACCAGGGTCTCCCACTCGTCCCCGCCGAAAAAGGCGGGCAGGCCGGGCAGGCCGTATTTGCCCTTTTTCAGCTCATAGCCGGCGTACCGCAGGTCGGCCAGACGGCTGCCGTCCGCGGGCTCGAACTCGATGGAGGGCAGGCGGAAATCCCCCACGCCGCAGGAGGAATACTCCTGGGGCAGGGTGTCCAGGGAATAGGTCCGGTTGCTCCCCGCCTCGCTGGGGTTGGGGGAGAAGCCCCGGTCGGCGTACTGGATGAGCCGGGACAGGTCTCCGCCGCCGATGCGGGGGCCGTAGTAGGTGTGGAGCAGCACGCGGCTGCGGTCCGCCTTCATCTGATAGGTGGCGTTCCGGGTGTGCAGGGTGAAAACCTTGTTTTCCTGATCGAGTACGATCATAGGGATACCCCCCTAGTAAAAGTATTTCGGTGTGATTGTACGGGATTTTTCACCGGGAGGCAAGAGCGGAGGGAAAAAATTACCCACAAATCCGCGGCCGTTCCCGGCGGGAAAATTGGTCATTGATGTGGGAACAGTCCCGGACGGCCACGCCCGGGACTGTTCCGAAGGGAGAGGAGAGGAGCGGGCCTATTTGCCTCCGGTGGAGGCGATGCCCTCGATAAACTGCTTCTGGAAGATGAGATACAGGATGACCATGGGCAGCATGGCCAGCAGGGAGCCCGCCATCAGCACCGGGAAGTTGGTGGAGAACTGGCCCCGCAGGGTGGCCAGGCCGGAGCTGAGGGTCATCATGTTCAGGTCGGAGTTCACCACCAGGGGCCACATCAGGTCGGAGTAGGCGAACACGGCGGTGAAGATGGTCAGCGCGGCCACGGAGGTGCCCGTCAGGGGGAACATGACCTTATAGAAGGTCTGCCACTGGGTGCAGCCGTCCAGATAGGCGGCCTCGCCGATCTCCTTGGGGATGCCCATGTAGGTCTGGCGCAGGAAGAACACGCCGAAGGCGCTCACCAGGCCGGGGAACACCAGGGCGAAGATGGTGTTGGCAAGGCCCATCTTGGCTACCATCTGGTACTGGGGGATGATGAAGATCTGGCTGGGCAGGGACATCTGCACCAGCACGACGCCGAACAGCAGGCCCTTGCCCCGGAACTCCAGCTTCGCGAAGGCGTAGCCCGCCATGGAGCTGAACAGCACGGCGCAGATCACCCGGAAGAAGATCATCAGGCCGGTGTTCAGGTACAGGTTCACAAAGGGCAGGCTCTTGACCGCCTCCACGAAGTTGTCCAGCATGATCTGCTTGGGGAGGATGGTCACCGGAATCTGATTGCTCTCCGGCACGGTCTTGGAGCTGGTGAGGATCATCCACACGAAGGGGAGAATCATGATCAGCGCGCCCAGGATGAGGAACACGTAGGTGAGCACAGTGTTCACAGTCTTGGAGGTTTTCAAAGAATTATTCATATCCGTGTCCCTCCTTAGACGTCATAGTTGACCCACTTCTTCTGGCCGTAGAACTGGATCACAGTCACCAGGCCGATGAGCAGGACGGTCCAGAGCACGATGGCCGAGCCCATGCCGCGGCTGCCCGCCACGAAGGACTCCCGGTAGAACAGGTACATCAGGCTCTGCACGCTGGTGACGGCGGGGTTGGTCTCCTCCACCATCATGTAAATCAGGTCGTACACCTTGACGGAGGCCATCAGGCGCATGATCATCACCACAAACAGGGTGGGAGACACCATGGGCAGGGTGATGGTGAAGAACTGCTTCACCGGGCCCGCGCCGTCGATGCTGTTGGCCTCGTAGAGGGTCTTGGGAATGTTCTGCAAGCCCGCCAGCAGCAGCACCGCGTCATAGCCGATGTTGCTCCAGATGGCCACGATGGCGCAGGAGATCATGACCACGTTGGGATCGGTGATCCACTTGATATCGGTGCCGAAAAGCTGGTTGAGAATGCCGTAGTCGGCGTTGAAGATCCAGCGCCACACCATGGTGACGGCGGCGGGGGCGCACACCATGGGCAGGAAGAAGATGGTGCGGAAGCCGCCCTTGAACTTGATCTTGGCGTTCAGGAGCATGGCCACCAGCAGGGACAGAAACAGGCCCACGGGGACGGTGAGGATACAGAACAGGATGGTGTTCCAGGTGGCCTTCCAGAACTCGGGGGTCTGGAACATCTCGACATAGTTGGCCAGGCCGATGAACTTGTAGCGGCCGAAGCCCAGATGCTCGCAGAAGCTGGTGTAGATGGTCTGGATGAAGGGCCAGATGTTCAGCACCAGCAGGCCGATGATGGTGGGGGCCACCATGATCCAGCCCCAGTTTTCCTCCCGGCGGGCCGCCGGGGACAGCTTGTTCTTTTTCACGGTTGACCCTCCTCTCAGTCGCCCGCCAGCTTCTTGGCGGTCTCGGTGTCCACGATCTCCTGCATCTTGGCCAGGGCGGA
The DNA here is from genome assembly GCA_947383145.1 of uncultured bacterium. Classification (GTDB taxonomy): domain Bacteria; phylum Bacillota; class Clostridia; order Oscillospirales; family Oscillospiraceae; genus Enterenecus. The sequence goes on along the minus strand of CANDCH010000024.1, from coordinate 8,123 downwards.
ATCCAGGCTCTGCTGTCCCGCGTACACCTTGTTCAGCTCGTCCAGCACGGGGCTTTTCCACTTGGGCTTGGCGGAGTTGTTCACGTTCTGCACACCGTACTCGAACTGGTCCATGACGATGCCCACGTCGATGTCGTAGCCCGCCTTCTCAAAGGCGTCGAAGTAGGGCTGCTCGGTGCCGTTGTAGGCGGAGATGGCCGCGCCGTAGGAGCTGGCCAGCAGCTGGGCCTCCTCGGTGCCGAAGAACTTGATCACGTCCAGGGCGATATCCTTCGTCCTGCCGTGGGCGGCGGTGGAGTAGCACAGGCCGTTGGAGATGGTGGCCCGGCCATCGCCGCTCACCGGGTCGGGGCACTTGGGCATGGGGGCGATGTCCCACTTGCCGTGCATGTTGGGGAAGCTGACGCACTTGTTCATCAGCTCCCAGTTGCCCTCGATGTACATGGCGCCGATGCCGGAGAAGAAGGCGGTGCCGGGGGCGTTCTCGGCGAAATAGGCCTGCTTGGGGCACCAGTCGTAATTCTGGAGGCCCACATAGAACTCCATGCCCTTTTTGGTGCCGGGCTGGTCGAAGCCCGCCCGGGTGAAGTCCTCGTTGAGGATGTAACCGCCGGCCTGATAGACAAAGCTCCAGTAGCCCATCTGGTCGTCGTGATAGGCCATGTAGCCGTAGTTGCCCGTTTTGTCGTAAATGGTCTGGGAGGCGCTCACCAGGTCGTCCCAGGTCCAGTCCGCGTCAGGGTAGGCCACCCCGGCGGCGTCGAACATTTCCTTGTTATACACCAGGAAGATGTTGTCCTTGTCCTTGGGCACGCCGTACATCCGGCCGTCGGTGCCCTGGGCGTTGCCGATGGAGATCTCGGAGAAATGGTTCTCGTAGTAGCCCTGCTCCACGTCGTCGTAGAGCTCGGTGACGTCCGCCAGCATACCGAAGTCGGAATAGTACAGGATCTGGTTGGTGTGCATCCAGAAGATGTCCGGCATGGTATTGGACTCGGCGGCGGCCTCCATCTTGGTCCAATACTCGTTCCAGTTGGTGACCTGCACCTCAATGACCACATCCGGGTGCTTTGCGGTGTAGGCGTCGCAGATGGCCTGCATGCTTTCGCGCTGGGCCACGTCCCAGATCTGGAATTTGAGGTGGGTCTTGCCGTCCGCCGCGCCGCAGCCGCACAGGGACAACAGCAGCGTCAGGGCCAGGACCAGCGCCGCAATGCGGGGGATTTTTTTCATATAACACCACTCCTCTGCTTCGTTTCTCCGCGCCGCGGGCGGCGGCGCTTTCATAGCCAGATGATACCGCTTTTTACCCGGCGCTGTAAATGGACGGTGAATTCAAAAATATGCCCAAATGTGTTGCAGAGCGCTTTATGTGCATGTCGCAACACATCTTGGCATATCTGTGAGAACTTCGTTTAAACCGCCGGATTTCAGCATTGAAATTTGTATATAATAACGAAGAACGGCAATTGTTTTCAAAAATTCCACCATATGTAAAATCAGGCTATTTTTTCATATATGGCTTCATGTGAAACGCGTCGAAAAGACTGCGCGGCCGGGGCGGATGCCGGGCGCAGGGCGGCGGGCCGCCCCCATGGAAGGTCAGCCGGAGCGGGGACCGGACGCCGCCCCGGCGGCAAAAAAGCGAGGGAGAGGCGGCGTTCTTACGCTGCCTCTCCCCTCGGGGCGGGTCTCTCCGTTTTGTTCAGTCGCTGCTCTCCAGGTCCCGGACCAGCGGCGGAATCTGGGAGATCATGTTGTCCATGTCCTCAAACATGGCGCTCTTGGTGGTGCCCAGGCGGCTGGCGTAATCAATGTGCCTGACCACCTCCTGGTACTGGTCCTTGATCTTGTCAAAAAACTGGCACAGCTGCTGCAGCTCCTGCTGGGACGCCTGGATCACGCCGGAAATCCCATCCTGCACCGTGACGGCGCCCTCCGCCGCGGTGTTGATCTGCCCAAAGCTGTCCTCTGTCCGGCCCACAATGGCGGTGCCCTCTCCCAGGGTCTGCTCCGCGCTGGAGATGCTCCGGCTCAGCTCGCCGGCCCGGCCCTCCACGTCGCTAACCCCGCTGTCCACCTCTCCCGCCAGCTGCTTGATCTCCTCCGCCAGCTTCTTCACCTGGGTGGCCACCACCGCGAAGCCCCGGCCCTCCTGTCCGGCCCGGGCGGCCTCGATGGAGGCGTTGATGGCCAGAATATTGGTCTGCTCCGCGATGGACACAATCTTGCCCATGGACTGCTGGATGCCCCGGATGGCGGATTCCAGCTGGGTAAAGGTCTCCGCCATGGCGTCAAAGGACTGCTGCACCTGCGCGGAGACCTGCCCCAGGTCCCCCATCAGCCCCCGGGCCTCGTCCACCGACCGGCCGATCTCCTCCCGGACCTGGCCGAACTGCCCCGACGTCTCGTTGATGCTGGCAAAGGACTCGCCCAGCTCCTGGAGCTTGACCTGGAACTGGTCCCCCTCCCGGAGCACATTGGAAAAGGCGTCGCCCACCCGGCTCAGCTCCCACAGGGAGGAGACCTCCTTTTTCACCAGCTCCCGCTGGTACTCCTTCAAGCTGCCCGCCACATGCAGCACCGGGTACAGGCTTTTTTCCTCCCGGGCCCGGGCGGACTGACGCTCCCTCTTTTTCAACAGCATAGCGGCGCCTCCTTTACTCAAAGACCACGCAGGTCATGGATTGATTGACAAACCGGTTGTTATAGTGCTCTCCATAGCCCACAAAGCCGGCATGGCTGCCCAGCGCCGCCATGTCCCGCAGATAGTCCTGCATATACCCCTGCTGGGTGAACAGCTTGTAACGGAACAGGCAGTTCACCGAAAAGACCGCCGACCGCCGGGGAAAATCGGCGCAGATCCGGCGGATGGTGTCCTGCACGATGGCCCGGTAGTCCCCCAACTCCAACAGCATGAGCACGTCGGAGTCGTTGACCTGGCGGAAGCAGGACAGGGCGCTGCCGTTGACCTCCTTGATGGAGATAATGCAGGTGTCGTCTCCGTTCAGCTTTCCGAAGGGGTTTTGGAAGGTGCGGGTGAGAATCTCCTCGTCGGTGACGTGGAGGATGTCCTTATACACCTGCTTGGCGCTTTTGCCGTTCAGCGCCCCCAGCATATAGTTGGCCCGGTCGGTGTTGGAGGCCACGAAGCGGTAATCCCCCAGCTGGTGGTAGATGTTCTCCTTGTAGGTCTTGACCCGGCCGTTCTGATTGCGCACCAGGCCGTAGGCCACCGCGTCCTCATAAACCCGCCCGTTGGCGGATACCCTGCCCTGATCGCCGGTTCCCCCCATCAGGGAGATGCCCCGCTTGCTCAGGGCGGTATAGATGGTGGTGAGCACGCAGGCGTCGTTGCCCGCGCAGAAGTCGATGCATACGGTGTCCCGCTCGCCGCCGCCCACCGTTTTCATGTCCTGCTCCAGCCGCTGTATGTACTTCACCGGCATGGTGGACGCGTGCTCCAGCACGTTGGCCGCGGCGGCCACGCCGTCGGAAAAGGCCGCCACGCCCACGCCGCTCTCCGCCACCCCCAGCTGGTAGCTCATCCCGATGCACCCGATGCTGGGCACCCCCGGAAAACGCTTCTCCAGCGCGGCCACATGGCTCTCGAACTGGTCTTGATTGGAAAATAACATGATGAACTGCGGCTGGCGGAGACCCTGGAGCGCCTCGTCCAGGTTCCCCCGCCGGCTCACACCGTAAAACTGCTTCATGCCTGCCGTCCTCCTCACTGTGAGTTTGCTCGCCCATCATTATAATAAAACTTTCCAGGCGTGTCAATCACATTCGGCGCTCCGGCCCGGAATCTGGGCGGCTGGGACGCCGTTTGGAATTTTTTTGATCTTCCCTCTTGCGGTCCCGGCGGTTTTGGAGTACACTATGGGGCATAGGCAGAGTAGGGGCGCACGTGTAAAAGTGCCGGCGGGACGGGGAGTTGTCCGCCGGACGAAAAGCCGCAGGGCTTGCAGTGTGCGCTCCGCATCCCGCTGCCGCATGGCGGAGCCGCGCGCTGGCGGCCTCCTTTGTGCGGCAAACCCGTTTTGGGACTGCCGGACAAAAAGGAGGTCTTTTTTCATGGAAATTTTCAAAACACCCTTCTCCCGCGCCTACTGGCGGTGCGCCGCGGCGGACGCCAAAAAGCTGCGCACCCTGGTGTTCTCCGCCTTGATGGTGGCCGCCTGCGTGGCGCTGGGCCGGATTCCATCCATCTACGTGGCCACCGGGACTAAAATCTCCTGGGGCTTTCTGGCCCGGGCCCTGTGCGCCCTGGTGGGCGGGCCGGTGAACGCCCTGCTGTTCGGCTTCGTGGAGGACACGGTGAGCTATTTCATGAACCCGGACGGGGGATATAACCCCTTTTATGTCTTCACTACCATGCTGGGGGTGTTCACCTACGCGCTGTTCCTCTACCGCGCGGAGGCGACGGTGCTGCGAGTGTTCTTGGCCAAGCTGTTTACCAACGTCCAGAATGTGTTTTTACAGTCCCTGGGGACATACCTGTGGTACTCCGCCGGAAAGGGTTATTGGGTCCTGGTGGGGGAGCGGGCGGTGAAAAACGCCGTCATGCTGCCCATCCAGACCGTCATGCTGGCGGCGCTGTTTGCCGCGCTGCTGCCCATCCTGCACCGCATGGGCTTCCTGCCCGACCAGACGAAACGGCTGAAGCTGTGGAAGCGGCCAGGGCGGCCGGACCGGGGAAAGACGCCGGACAAAGAAGAGACCTTCCCAAAGGAGGAGTCCTGGAAGAAGTGACCGCCCGGGCCGCATAACCGAAGCCATGTCCGCATATGGTTCCTCAACAGGGGGGATGCGGACATGGCTTTTTTCCAGTGGCTGGGGGATTTTCTGTGGGGCGGGCCGCTGCTGGCGGCGTTTTTGGCGGTGGGGCTGTGCTACTCCTTTGGCTCTGGATTTTTCCAGATCTTCGGCCTGCCCGTCTGGTGGCGGTCCACCGTGGGCTCCCTCTTCCGCCGGAGGCGGCGCAAGCAGGGGGACCGGGGGGTGACCCAGCTTCAGGCCCTGTCCACCGCCCTGGCGGCCACCATCGGCACCGGCTCCATCGCCGGGGTGGCCACGGCCATCGTCTACGGCGGGCCGGGGGCAGTATTCTGGATGTGGATATCCGCGCTGCTCGGAATGATGACGGGGTGCGGCGAGAAGATCCTGGCGGTGCGCCACCGGGAAAAGGGCCCCGACGGCCGCTGGCGGGGCGGGCCCATGCAGTACATCGCCAATGGGCTCCGCCTGCCGGGGCTGGCCAAGGCGTTTGCCCTGCTGTGCATCGCGGAATCCTTGGCCGGGGGAAACCTGGCCCAGTCCAACTCCATCGCCTCCGCCCTGTCCGCCGCCGGCGGAGCGAGTCCGGCGGCGGTGGGAGTGGTCCTGGCCGCCGTCGCCGCCGCCGTGTTGATGGGGGGCATCCGGCGCATCGGCAGGCTGTGCGAGCTGCTGGTGCCCGTGATGGCGCTGCTGTTTGTGGGGAGCGGGCTGGCTGTGATCGCCGCCCATTGGCAGGCAGTGCCGGAGGCCTTCCGGCAGATCGTCCGCTACGCCTTCGCCCCCCGGGCGCTGGCGGGAGGCTATGCCATGGGCAGCGCCCTGCGGTACGGCGTGGCCCGGGGGGTATTCACCAACGAGGCGGGGGTGGGGATGTCCGCCATCGCCCACGCCTGCGCCGATGTGGATGAGCCGGCGGAGCAGGGAATGTGGGGCATATTTGAGGTGTTTTTCGCCACCATGGTGATCTGTACCGTCACCGCCCTGGTCATACTAACCTCCGGGGTGTACGACCCGGCCCAGACGCTCCCTCTGGCCGAGGGCGGAGGGGTGCCGGAGGGGATGCTGGGCGCGCCGCTGACGGCGGCCGGATTTGCCTCCCTGTTTGGCGAGGCCGGGGAATGGATTGTGTCGGTGAGCCTGATCCTGTTTGCCTTCACCTCTCTCATCGGCTCGGGATATTACGGCCGCAGGGGCGTGGAGACCCTCACCGGCTCCCGGTGGGCCCAGGGGCTGTATCTGCTGATTTTTCCGGCGTGCACCGTTCTGGGGGCGGTGGGCGATGTGACGGCGGTGTGGCAGCTGGTGGACGTATTCAACGGCCTGTTGGCGGCGGCGAATCTGCCGGCGCTGCTGCTGCTGTCTCCGGAGGCGCTGCACCTGCTGCGCGTCTGGCTGGCGGGCAAAAAAAAGAAACGGGAAAATTGTGCGCAATCCACTTGACAACAGCGAAAAAGCTGTTATAATAATCTACGTTGCGCCGCATCACAAGCGGCGAGTTGAACTGTGACTTCGTCGCCGATTTGCAGCGGTATCGAAGAGGTCATAACGAGCACGATTGGAAATCGTGTAGCGGCTGAAACCGCTCGAGGGTTCGAATCCCTCCCGCTGCGCCATGCGGAGTGTCCTTATAGGGTTTGAGTACCCTGTTGAGGACACTCCGCATTTTTATTGCCCAAAACCGTATCAAGCGGTTTTGTCTGGGGAGTAGCTGACGGCTACTCCCTTTCTCGTCCCCATCGTGATTTCTGTGGCCGGAATTTTCCGGCGGTCAGGGACGGAAAAAGCGCCGATACAGTTGTAATAGATGGTGATGTGCCTGGTGGTAACGCCGTCCTGCTTTTCCGCGTGGTACACGTCGATATGGTCGATCAGCTCCGCCACCATGCGCTGGGTAATTTCGGTGGCGTTGGTGTACCGCCGGACAGTTGCAAGAAATGTGTCAATGTCCATCCGCTGGCCCTCGCTCTTTTTCAGCTCCAGCCGCAGCGCCTTGATCCGCTTGGCGTTCTCCCCCTGCTCCTGCTCGTACCGCTGGGACATCTTCGCAAACCGGGCGTCGCTGATCTTCTGGCTCACGTTGTCCTCATAAAGTCTCTCGAAAAGCCCGTCCAGCTCTTTGTCCCTCGCCAAAAGCCCATCCAGCTCCCGCTGCTTCCTGGCCCGCTCGTTCTCCGTCACTTTCGCGGAGCGGCCCATCATGGCCTTGATGAAATCGTCCTCGTACTCGTTGGCGAAACAGGCCAGCCGGTTCACCTCGTACAACACCACCCGCTCCAGAAATTCCATCCGGATATAGTGGGTCTTGGAGCACTTGCGCAGGCCGGAATTGTGGTTCTGGCAACTAAAGAATTTAATATCGTGGTTGCCCTGGTTGAAGTGGAAATTGAGGTTGCCGCCGCACTCCGGGCATTTCAGAACGCCGGAAAAGACGCTGGGCTCCTGGGTGACGGTGGGCCGCCTCCGGCGTGTCCCCTTTTTCATGCTCTGCACCTTTTCCCAGGTGGCCCGGTCTATAATGGCCTCGTGGACGTTAAGGAAGATCGCCCGGTTCTCCTCCGGGTTCTCGATCCGCTTCTTCATCTTGTAGGACTTGGAGTAGGATTTGAAGTTTATCACGTCCCCGCAATACTCCTGCAAGGTGAGAATTTTCTTGATGGTGGGATGTCCCCATTTGGTGGGCTCCACGGTGCTCTTGGAACCGCCCCGGCTGGTTCCCTTGCTCCGCCAGTAGTAGGTGGGATTGAACACCCCATCCCGCTCCAGCGCGGCGGCGGTTTCCGTCAGCCCATAGCCGTCCAGGGCCATTCGATAGATTCGCCGCACAACCTCGGCGGCCTCCGGGTCGATCACCCAAAAGCGGGGGTCCTCCGGGTTTTTGATGTAGCCGTAAGGGGGCGGAGATAGCGGTACGCCGGAATTGCCTTTCATCTTGTTCACGATCCGGCGTTTCTTGGAAATATCGCGGGCGTAGTATTCGTTCATGATATTCCTTCTGTAGAGAAAAAAGATGCAGACCCGTAACCGTTGCAGCGCAACGGGTTCGAAGATATACTGCCCAATCTGCGGGAATTGTGGCTACAACGGAAAAACGTCCGGCAGGGCGGGAGCATCTTGTGTTCCCGCCCTGCCGGACGCTTTTCACAGTTTCAGTCGGATGATCTGCTCGTACAGCAGAACATATTTCTTTTGGATGATCCTGTCCATGTGGTAATGCCCGAAGAAGTGGTATTTGAACTTACACCGTTGGGTGACTTCATCCAGGAAGTCTGTCAGCGCATCCGCCTGATAAAATCCGCCGCTCAGTTCATCCTGCACCGAGGTGGAGCAGCAGTGGGTGATGA
>CANDCH010000023.1 GCA_947383145.1 uncultured bacterium | reverse complement strand
AGCACCTTCTCCTCCCGGGGGGTGAGGGTGGACAGCACGTCCACCAGCTGCTCCTTCAGCAGGGTGAAGGACGCCGCCTCCGACGGCTCCGAGGCGTCGTTGTCCGGGATGAAGTCCCCCAGATGGCTGTCCTCCTCCTCGCCGATGGGGGTCTCCAGGGACACCGGCTCCTGGGCGATTTTGAGAATCTCCCGCACCTTCTCCACCGGCATTCCCATCTCCTCGGCGGTCTCCTCCGGGCTGGGGTCGTGGCCCAGCTCCTGGAGCAGCTGCCGGTTCACCCGGATCACCTTGTTGATGGTCTCCACCATATGCACCGGAATGCGGATGGTCCGGGCCTGGTCGGCGATGGCGCGGGTGATGGCCTGACGAATCCACCAGGTGGCGTAGGTGGAGAATTTAAAGCCCTTGGTGAAGTCAAACTTCTCCACCGCCTTGATGAGGCCCAGGTTCCCCTCCTGAATCAGGTCCAGGAACAGCATCCCCCGGCCCACATACCGCTTGGCGATGGACACCACCAGCCGCAGGTTGGCCTCCGCCAGCTGCTGCTTGGCCCGCTCCCCCCGCTTGATGGTCTTTTTCAGTTCCTTCAGGGCCTCCTCGGGGAGCTCCTCCCCGGACTTGGACAGCTCGTCCAGCTGCTCCTGGGCCGCCGCCCCCGCCCCCATGGCCTGGGCCAGCTCGATCTCCCGCTCCGGGGTGAGCAGGTCCACCTTGCCGATCTCCTTGAGGTACATCCGCACCGGGTCGTCGATGGCGAAGGAGTCCACCAGCGTGTTGGGGTCCACGATCTCCTCCTCGGGGATCTCCTCCAGCTCCGCCACCGGGGGGAGCACATCGTCGTCCAGCTCCAGGGGAAAATCCTCCCCGGCGGTGTCGATGCCCAGGTTTTCCAGCACGTCGTACACCTTGTCCAGCTGGTCGCTCTCCAGGCTGATGGAGTCCAGCGTCTCCATCATCTCCCCGGAGGACAGCTTGCCCTTTTTATAGCCGGTGTCGATGAGCTCCAGAAGCTTCTCGCCGTTCTGGACCCCCTCGATCATCTTGGCCAGCTCCGCCTTGGCCGCCTCCAGCTTCTCGGGGCTGGCCTGGGTGTGGGGGGCCGCCTCCGCCTTTTTCACCGTTTTTTTCTTCTCGCTCATGGTCGTTCATCCTCCAAAGCCTTTTTTCTGTTTCAGCGCCCGGAGCTCCATCAGCCCCTCCGCACTCGTTATGTCCCCCAGAGCCGCCTCGCGGTGCTCCGCAAGAATGATCTGTTTACAGTCCTCCAGCATCTCCCCTGCCGTGTTTCTGGCCTGGGGCTGCTGGGCGGCGGCGGTGAGCTGGTCCATCTCCTCCGGGGTGAACTGTCCCTCCAGCGCGGCCAGGGACACGGCCCTGCCCGCCTCCCACCGCCGGCGCAGCTGGGCGTACGCCCTGCCCAGCAGGGGTGAGGAAAAACACTCCTCCGTCAGGCCGTCCAGCCGCCGGAAATACTCGCCGTCCAGCAGGACCACCCTCAGGACGCCCTCCTCCGCCATGGCGGACCGCACGTTCCGATACCGAAGCTCCCGGCTCTTGGGCTGGAGCTGCCGGACGGGGGCGAGATTTTCCCGCTCCTCCTGCTTCCTGGCCTGACGGCGGTCCCGCCTGCGCAGGCGGTCCACCTCCTGGAGCACCGCCTCCTTGGACACCCGGGCCGTCTCCGCGCACCGGCCCGCGTACACGTCCCGCTCCACCGGGCTGGGCAGGCCCGCCACCACCGCCGCGGCCGCCTGGAGGTACGCCGCCCGCTGGTCGTCCCGGCTCAGGTCAAACTGGGCGCGGACCAGCCCCAGGCGGTACTCCGCCGAATTGGCGCTCTGGTCCATCAGCCCCTGAAAAGCCCCCGGGCCGAAGCTCTTGATGAAGTCGTCCGCGTCCTGCTTGCCCATGGAGCCGTCGGGCAGCTGCTTTTTGGGCAGGCGGAGCACCTTCACCGCGATCTCCGAATTTTTCAGCAGGGCGATGGCCCGCTGGGTGGCGTCCTCCCCGGCGGCGTCGTTGTCATAGCACAGCACCAGCTCATGGGTGTACCGCCCCAGCAGGCGCGCGTGCTCCTCGGTGAGGGCGGTGCCCATGGTGGCCACCGTATTGTCAAAGCCCGCCTGGTGCAGGGTGATGACGTCGATGTTGCCCTCCACCAGGATGAAGTTGGGCCGCTTGGTGTTTTTCGCGTAGTTGAGGCCGTACAAAATGGACCGCTTTTTGAATATAGCCGTCTCCGGAGTATTCAGGTATTTGGGGGTGGAGTCGTCCATCACCCGGCTGGTGAATCCGATCACGTCCCCCCGCGGGTCGATGACGGGCAGCATCAGCCGGTTGCGGTACTTGTCGTACACGCCGCCGTTCTTCCCCGCCACCGCCAGCCCCGCGTCGATGAGGTCGGTCTTGTCATATCCCTTGTCCCGCATGGCGGCGATGAGATTGTCCCAGCCCTCCGGCGCGGCCCCCAGGCCGAAGCGGGCGGAAAATTTCGGGCTGATGCGCCGCTTGTCCCGGATGTAAGAAGCCACCGCCGCCCCCCGTGGATTGGCCAGCATGGAGCGGTAAAACCGGGCGGCCTCGCGGTTCAGCTCCAGAATCCGCCGGCGCTTCTCCCGCCAGGCTCCGCCGCCCGGGCCGTCGTCGGGCACCTGCATTCCCTCCCGCTCCGCCAGCTTGCGCACCGCCTCCGGGAAGGGCAGGCTGTCCATCTCCATCACAAAGCGGATGGCCCCGCCCCCCTTTCCGCAGCCGAAGCAGTGAAAAATCTGCTTGGACTCGTTCACGGAAAACGAGGGCGTTTTCTCATGGTGGAACGGGCACAGGCCCCAGTAGTTCGCGCCTTTTTTCGTCAGGGGAACGTAGGCGGACACCACATCCACAATGCTCAGCCGCCCGTTCAGCTCGTCCAGAAAGGATTCCGGTATTGCCACGGTCCCACCTCCTGATCATAGCCATATTTGCCCAAATTTATCACTGTTTCGGGAATTTAACCCTCCACTGGGACCGCCCGGAGCACCTCGCCCAGCTCCACCGCGGCGAACTCCCCGGCGGACAGCTCGATCATCCGCCCCTGAAACGCCTCCACCGCTCCCTCGGGGAGCAGGGCGTGAACCGTGACGGCGGCGGCGTATTCGATCTCCCCCACCGCGCCGCCCAGGGCGGAGCAGGCCAGCTTCACCCGCTCCAAAAAGGCGTAGGGGCACTCCACCGCCAGCTCCACCCAGCGGCGCACGGCGCAGACGCCCGCCCCATCCAGGGCGTCCTTGGCGCTCTGGGTGTAGGCACGGACCAGGCCTCCCGCCCCCAGAAGCACCCCGCCGAAGTAGCGGGTCACCACGCAGCAAACATTGACGACCCCCTCCTTCTGGAACACCGACAGCATGGGCTGGCCCGCGGTGCCCTGGGGCTCCCCGTCGTCGGAATACCGCGCCGGACCGTCCCGAAGCAGGTAGCACCAGCAGTTGTGCCGGGCGTCGTGGTATTTCTTTTTCATCTCCTCAATGTGCCCCCGGGCCTCCGCCTCCGTCTCCACCGGCCAGACGTGGCCGATGAAGGTGGAGCGCTTCTCGGTGAATTCCGCCTCGCCGGCCCGTGCCGGCGTAAAATACTCCGTCATAGCTTCCCCCGCCCGCCGCCGCGCCGCCAAGCGGCCGGACCGCTTCGCGGCGCTTCTATTTGACTACCCAACCCTTCGGGATAAACAGGCTGCTGAACTGCTCCACGGCGTAGGGGTCCGTCATGCCGGCGATGTAGTCCAGCGCCGCCCGGGCCCGCCCCTCCCGCACCAGGATGTCCTGGTACTCCGGGGGCAGCTTGTCCGTGTGCTTCTCATAGTATTCGTACAGAAGGCAGATCATGTCCTCCGCCTTGCCCTCCTCCCCCTTGGCCAGGGGGTTGAAGTACACCGCCTGGAACATGAATTCCTTCAGCTCCGCCATGGCCCGGGCCACCGGCTCCGACTGGCGGATCACACTCCCCCGGCCGCTGGCCCGGACGACATCTATGACCAGCGTCTCAATGCGCTCCCCGTGGGTGTAGCCCAGGACCTGTGAGATGCCCACGGGGATATCGGTGGGAAAAATGATCCCGCCCCGCATGGCGTCGTCAATATCGTGGTTGATGTAGGCGATCTTGTCGGCAATCCGCACCAGCTGGCCCTCCAGCGTGTCCGCCAGCGGCCCGGAGGTGTGGCACAGGATGCCGGAGCGCACCTCATGGCACAGGTTCAGCCCGGCGCCCTCGTTCTCCAGCCGGTCCACCACCCGCAGGGACTGCTCGTAGTGGCGGAAGCCCCCCTCCACCATCCGGGACAGGGCGCGCTCCCCCGCGTGGCCGAAGGGGGTGTGGCCCAGGTCATGGGCCAGGGCGGCGGCCTCGGCCAGGTCCTCGTTGAGCCCCAGCCCCCGGGCCATGGTCCGGGCGATGCGGGACACCTCCAGCGTATGGGTCATCCGGGTGCGGTAGTGGTCCCCCTCCGGCTGGAGAAATACCTGGGTCTTGTGCTTCAGCCGCCGGAAGGATTTGCAGTGAACCACCCGGTCCACATCCCGCTGGAAGCAGGTGCGCATGGGACAGGGCGGTATCTCCACCGCCCGCCCCTTTGAGTTCACGGACTGACACGCCCGAGGCGACAGGGTTTGGCGTTCCAGCGCCTCGGTGCGTTCCCGGATGGTGTGCTCCATGCCCTTCTCCTCCCATATACCCACGGCGAAAAATCGCTGTCTATTACTTATACCCCGTTCCTCTCCAAAACCCTTTTTATTTTTCAAAAATTTTTGCATATTTTTCTTCCGGCCCCCATAGGCTTGCCCCGGGAGGGAGCGCCATGACTATGACCGTCCATCTGGCCCGCCTGCTGGTGCTGGCGGTGATTTTCGTCAACGGCTGGACCGACGCGCCCAACGCCATCGCCACCGCCGTGGGCTCCGGGGCGATGTCCTTCCGCCGCGGGGTGCGGACGGCGGCGGCGTGCAACTTTGCCGGGGCGGCGCTGGCCTGTCTGTGCTTTCCCGCCGTGGCGGACACCGTGGGCCGGCTGGCCGTCTTTTCCGATCCCCGCTCCGCCGGGGTGGCGCTGAACGCCGCTCTGCTGTCCATCGTGCTGTGGTCGGTGGCGGCGTGGCGGTTCGGGCTGCCCACCAGCGAGAGCCACGCCCTGCTGGCGGGGCTGTCCGGCGGCGCGCTGGCCCTGGGGCCGGAGGCGGTCCGGCTCAGCGCCGGGGCGTGGGCGCAGGCGCTGGCGGGCCTGGCGCTGTCCCTGCCCGCCGGGGTGCTGGCGGGCCGCCTGCTCCGGCGGGCTCTGGAGGGGCGGGTCCGCCGCCCCACCGCCTGGCAGAGGGGCGCCGCCGCCCTCACCGCCCTGCTCCACGGGGTGCAGGACGGGCAGAAGTTCATGGCCCTGCTCCTGCTGGCCGGCGGGCTGGACGGAGGGCGCCCCCCCTCCCAGGCGGCCCTCGCCCTGCTCACCGCCGCCGTGATGGCCCTGGGCACCGCCCTGGGGGGAAAGCCCATCGTGGAGAAGGTGGGCACCCAGCTGGCCTCCCTCTCCCCCGCCGAGGGTCTGGCGGCGGACCTGGGGGCGGGAGCGGTGCTGCTCGCGTGCTCCATCCTGGGTCTGCCCGCCTCCACCACCCACGCCAAGGTGTCCGCCGTGTGCGGCGCGGGCCGGGGAGCGGACCGTCGGGTGATGGGCCAGATGGCGGGGGCCTGGGCCCTCACCTTCCCGGCGTGCGGAGTTCTGGCCTTCCTGCTGGCGCGGATCATGGCGGGATAGCGGGCAAAACAGGGCCCGGAGCGCGTTCGCGGCTCCGGGCCCTGTTTCTCTCTCACAGGAGGTCCTTCTTTTTCAGGATGATCCCCGCCACCACAATGATGGCCGCGGAGATGAGCAACGGCGGCCAGAAGCTCCCGGCGAAGGGCAGCCACCCCACGTTCATCCCATAGAAGCTGAACACAATATTGGGCACCGTCATGAGAATGGTGACGGAGGCCAGCAGCTTCATGATGACATTCAGGTTGTTGGAGATGACGGAGGCGAAGGCGTCCATCATCCCCGAGATGATGTCGGAGTAGATCTGGGCCATCTCGATGGCCTGCCGCACCTCGATGAGCACATCCTCAAGAAGGTCATGGTCCTCCTCGTAGAGGGTGACAATCCGCCCCCGGAGGATCTTTTCCAGGGTCACCTCGTTGGCCTTCAGCGAGGTGTTGAAGTAGACCAGCGACTTCTCCAGGTCCAGAAGCTGGATCAGCTCCTTGTTCCGCTGGGATTTGTAGAGCTGGCGCTCCATGTAGTTGTAGGTCTTGTCGATCTGCTTCAAGTAGTTTAAGTACCGCTTGGCCACCAACAGCAGGATGTTGAGGATGAACCGGGTGCGCTGCTCGGTGCGCACATCCTTCACCAGCCCCGCCTGGAGGTCCCGCACCACCGAGGTCTCCTTCAAACACACGGTGATGATGTGCTTATCCGTGACGATGATGCCCATGGGCAGAGTGGAGTACACCACGCCGGTGTCGTCCTTCTCCATGGCGGGGGTGTCCACGATGATGAGGGTGCTGCCGTCCTCGCTGTCAATGCGGGAGGCCTCCTCCTCGTCCAAGGCCGCCCGGAGGAAGGAGGGCTCCACCGCCAGGGTGGCGGCCACGGTCCTCAGCTCGTCCTCGCTGGGGTAGACCAGGTTGACCCAGCAGCCGTCCTCCACGGAGTCCAGCTGGGTCATCTTTCCGTCCACGGTTTTATGGATGGTCAGCATTGCTCTCACGCGCCTTTCCCGGACCGGCGGCGCCCCCAAAAGGGCAGAAAAATCCCCCGCCGCTCCGCATAGGATGGTTCCCGCCGGACAACCGGCGGGCGCGGGCGCACGGGGAGGCAGAGCGGGCTGACTCAGCGGGTGCGCCGTATGGTTGGGGTGCGACTTCGACTGAACGGATCGCCTGACACGACGCATCTCACTCCCTTTTCGGTTCATGTCCGCCTGCGCGGCTGTTTTCATTATATGCCCTTTCCCCTCCGATTGCAAGGGCAAAGTTCAGGCGTACCAGCGCAGCACGTCGGTGGCGCCCGTCCGGCGCAGGGCCAGACAGGACACCAGGATATCAGAGCCCAACAGGATGGCGGCGGGGGGACCCGCCCAGGCCGGGATCGCGGCGGCCAGCGCCGATACCGCCGGGTGGACGGCGTACACCAGCGCCAGGGCCAGCGCCGTCCAGCAGGCGGAGAAAGCCGGACAGATCAATCCGCCAAGGCTCCCGGGCATTCCCCCGTAATCCCAAAACTCCACCCCCAGGACAAAGCGGTAGAACGCCCCCATGACCAGCTCCGCCCCGGTGGCGGCGAGTCCTCCCGCCAGCGCCACCCAGAGGGGGCTGTCCGCCACAGGCGCCAGCCACAGGATCAGGCAGGCCCCCAGGCCGTACACCGGGCACAGCGGAAGCAGCAGCAGGCATTTGCGGTCCCGTTTCGGGTGGCGGACGGCCCGGGCAAAGGCCACCTCCAACACAAAGCCCGCAAAGCTGTAGATGATGAAATACCAGAGCCAGCGCAAAAAAATCCCCCGCCTTTCCGTTCCGTCCTGGATAGGATGGGACGCCGGCGGGCTTTTGATGCAGGGAACTTTTTCACCTGCGCCGGTCAAGGGCGGAGGGCGCTCAAGCCCTGCGGCTGAGCGCCCTCGCGTTGCGTTACGGGTTTCTGAATTCGCTGCCTTAGAATTCCAGGTTCTTGCCGTCCTTGTCGAAGACATGGCACACGTTGCCGCTGAAGGTGAAGTTGATCTTCGCGCCGTAGCCGAAGGTCTCCTTGTGGTTGCCGGACAGGTCCACGGTGGGAACGATGATGACCACGTCCTTGCCGTTGGCGTTGGCGTGGAGATGCACCTCGCTGCCCATCATCTCGGACACGTCCACGGTGGCGGGAATGCCGCCGTCGGCCAGGGCCACGTGGCTGGGACGCACGCCCAGGGTGATGTCCTGAGACGCCGCGTTCTTGGCGGCCAGAGCCTTCTGCTTGGCGTCGGACAGCTCCACCTTCATGCCGCTGACCTCCACGCTGTACTTGCTTCCATCCTTCACCAGCTTGGCGTCGAAGAAGTTCATCTGCGGCGTGCCGATGAACCCGGCGACAAACAGGTTGGCGGGGTGGTCGAACACCTCCTGCGGGGTGCCGATCTGCTGGATGAAGCCGTCCTTCATGATGACGATCCGGTCGCCCAGGGTCATGGCCTCGGTCTGGTCATGGGTGACGTACATGAAGGTGGTGTTGATCTTCTGGCGCAGCTTGATGATCTCGGCGCGCATCTGGTTGCGGAGCTTGGCGTCCAGGTTGGACAGCGGCTCGTCCATCAGCAGCACCTTGGGCTCGCGCACGATGGCGCGGCCGATGGCCACGCGCTGGCGCTGGCCGCCGGACAGGGCCTTGGGCTTGCGGTCCAGGTACTGGGTGATGTCCAGAATCTCAGCCGCCTCGCGCACCCGCTTGTCGATCTCATCCTTGGGAACCTTGCGCAGCTTCAGGGGGAAGGCCATGTTCTCATACACGGTCATGTGGGGATACAGGGCGTAGCTCTGGAACACCATGGCGATGTCGCGGTCCTTCGGGGCGACGTCGTTCATCAGCTTGCCGTCGATGTACAGCTCGCCGCCGGAGATCTCCTCCAGGCCGGCCACCATGCGCAGGGTGGTGGACTTGCCGCAGCCGGAGGGGCCGACCAGCACGATGAACTCCTTGTCTCCGATGTCCAGGTTGAACTTCTGAACGGCGATGACGCCCTCCTCGGTGACCTGCAGGTTGGTCTTTTTCTCGGGCTCGCCCTTCTTCTTCTTGGACTTCTTCTGGTCGCCGCTGTGGGGATAGATCTTCATGATGTTCTTCAGGGACAAACCGGCCATAGTACCCGACTTTGATGGAGCGGCCTCCGCCATCTCCACCTCGCCCCCGGGCGCGTATGTCCCGGGAACCTTGCGACAGGTCTCCACACTGCCGCACCGCAAGTCGAAGCGGTGTTTTTTCCTCCTTTTTTCAGTACCGTGAACTATTTGTAATGGAGTAGTCCACGGCCCGTCAAATTGCGCGCCTCTCCCGAGGCGCTGGTATGGACAGGCGGAGCTTTTCCGCCAATGCCATCACAGAGGGTGCGCGGGGGTACGGCTCACGGGTCCTCCGGGGCCTGGGGCGCGTCCCGGAGCTTCTCCTCAATCCGAAAGGCCTGATTCAGGCCGGGATAGATCAAAAACAGCGCCGGCAGCATGGGCAGCCAGAGATTGGTGACGGGCAGAAGGCTCAGGGCGAAGGAGAAGAACCGCAGGGAAAGCGCCGTGTACGCCCCCAGAAAGGCCAGAGCCGCCGCGGTCCGGGGCAGCTGGCCGATGAACAGCAGGGCGGAGTTCTTGACGAGCCGGCCCAGCGGCAGCTCCATCAGCGCCAGCTGGGGCCACAGGTACAGGTTCAGGCCCAGCAGCAGCGCCATGCCCAGCACCAGCGCCGCGGCGATGGGCAGCTCCATCTGGAGCGCCCCGGCGTGAAGCAGCAGGAAAATCTGTACGCCCAGCAGCGCGCCGCCCAGGGCCCCGGGCAGCAGGGACGCCCTGGCGCTGCGCCTCCAGGCCCGGCGGTAGGCCCCCCAGCCGGTGACCGGGTCGTCGCGCAGGCCCCGCAGCAGCGTGTCCGCCAGGGCGCACAGCTCCGGCCCGGCGGCGGCGCCGCCGATGAACCCCGCCAGCGGCGCCAGCAGCGCCGCGTGGGCGCCCACCGCGAAAAACATCCCCGCGATAAACGGGATACACCCCGCCAGCGCCAGAAAGCCCGCCCGGAAATTGTCCCAGATATCCCGGCGGATCAGCTGCCACAGCCGGGGCAGGCCGGTTTTGCGCGGGGCGTCCGGGGAGCGCTCCCGCTCCACCTCGTCAAACCTGGGAAACAGCCCCACCGCCGCCGCGCCTCCTTCTTCCGGCCGCTGGGCTTCACACGTCCCGGGGCCCGGCGGCCGCCTCATTTTCATTACTAAAAACATAGCACAAAAGCATTGGAATTGTCAAGGGAAACCGGGGAGAAATCCGGCTTTTTTCCCACGGAGGCTCCCGAATTTTTCCAGACGGCTCCCCCGGCCCCGCCCTGCCAGATTCACCAGGAATTTTCGCCGGAAATCTGCCGCTTTATTCTTGACGCGGAGAGCCGGACAGGATATAATTCTAATGTTGGAATCGACATTTTTTTAACAAAATTTGTGAAAGGATAGAAGGAGGAACCGCCATGCGTCATTACGAAACCACAGTACAGGAGCTGAAGGACAAGGTACTTACCGCCGTGGCACGGCTGGCCTGGAACGACAAGCTCCAGGGCAACGACCTGCTGAACATCCCCGAGGAAATCGTCCCCGGCCCCGAGGCCCATATGCGCTGCTGCATCTACAAGGAGCGGGCCGTGGTCACCAGCCGGGTGAAGATGGCCATGGGCGGCGACCGGGCCAACCCCAACCTGGTGGAGGTTCTCCCCATCGCCTGCGACGAGTGCCCCGTCACCGAGATCAGCGTGGGCCCGTCCTGCCGGGGCTGCATCGCCCACCGCTGCATGGAGGCCTGCCCCAAGGGCGCCATCCGCATTGAGAACCACCGCTCCGTCATCGACCACTCCAAGTGCGTGCTGTGCGGCAAGTGCGTGGCCGCCTGCCCCTACGGCGCCATCACCAAGAATATGCGCCCCTGCGAGCGGGGCTGCCCTGTCAAGGCCATCTCCATGGGCCCCGACCGCAAGGCCAGCATCGACGCCAACAAGTGCATCTCCTGCGGCGAGTGCGTGGTGCAGTGCCCCTTCGGCGCCATCATGGACAAATCCTACATCGTGGACGTCATTCAGATGCTGATGGGCGCGGAAAAATGGGGGATGCACGTGTACGCCATCCTGGCCCCCGCCTTTGTGGGCCAGTTCAACTGCACCCCCGGCCAGATGGTGTCCGCCCTGAAGGAGATGGGCTTCTACGACGTGGCGGAGGTGGCCCTGGGGGCCGACCTCACCGCCAAGGCGGAGGCCGCCGAGTTTGACGAGCGGGGCGGCGAGCCCATGACCTCCTCCTGCTGTCCGGCCTACGTGGCCTTTGTGGAGCGGCACATGCCCGACCAGGTGCCCCTGGTGTCCACCACGCCCTCCCCCATGGTGATGCTGGGCCGCTACCTCAAGGACCGGGACCCCCTGGCCCGGGTGGTCTTCATCGGCCCCTGCGTGGCCAAGAAGCGGGAGTTCCACCTGGGCCGCACCCGCTCCTCCGTGGACCTGGTGATCACCTTTGAGGAGCTGTACTCCATGATGAGCGCCAAGGGCATCGACGTGACCAAAATGCCGGAGGCCCCCCTGGATCAGGCCAGCGGCTTCGGCCGCAGCTTTGCCGCCAGCGGCGGCGTGGCCGCGGCGGTGGGTCAGGCGCTGAAGGAGATGGGCAGCTCCGTGGAGGCCCGGACCCTGCCCTGCTCGGGCATCGAGGAGTGCAGGATCGGCCTGCTCAAGATGTCCAAGGGCCTGCTGCCCGAGAATTTCATCGAGGGCATGGCCTGCCAGGGCGGCTGCGTCCAGGGTCCCGCCGTCATCATGCGCAGTCCCAAAAACAAGGCCGAGGTGGCCAAGCACGCCAAGCAGGCGGGCGACCGCACCATCAACGGCGCGGTGAACGCGGCGGGCGGCGGAGACGAGGGGCTCCACAACAGCGAGAAGAAGCCCGGCGGTGCCGTGGAGGCCAACCGGGTGTAACAGAGAACCAGACAAGCGGCCGCCCGGGATCTCCCGGGCGGTCTTTTTTCCCGCAAAGCCCTTGCAATCCGGCTCTGCTTCCTATATAATATCAAAACTAGCGCCTATTCCCGCCGCCGGACGGCCGCGGGATGATATGCGCCCGCTCCGTCAGCGGGCCGAAAGCTCTTTTTGCCTCATTTTCTTTCAAGAAAATGGGGGAGAAAACCACCCAAGGGAGTGTTCACATTGAAATACGATTTCGCCGCCATCGAACCCAAGTGGCAAAAGCGCTGGGAGGAGGCCAAGGTGTACGCCGCCGCGGACCACAGCGACAAGCCCAAGTTTTACGGCCTGGTGGAGTTCCCCTACCCCTCCGGCCAGGGGCTACACGTGGGCCATCCCCGGCCCTACACCGCCATGGACATCGTCACCCGCAAAAAGCGGATGGACGGGTATAACGTGCTGTTCCCCATGGGCTTCGACGCCTTCGGCCTGCCCACGGAGAACTACGCCATCAAGAACCACATCCACCCCGCCAAGGTGACGAAGGACAACATCAAAAACTTCACCAGCCAGCTGAAAATGCTGGGCTTCGGCTTCGACTGGGACCGGGTGGTGGACACCACCGACCCAAGCTACTACAAGTGGACCCAGTGGATTTTCCTCCAGCTCTACAAAAAGGGCCTGGCCTACAAGGCCACCATGCCGGTGAACTGGTGCACCTCCTGCAAGTGCGTGCTGGCCAACGAGGAGGTGGTGGAGGGGGTCTGCGAGCGGTGCGGCGCCCCCGTCGTCCGCAAGGAGAAGTCCCAGTGGATGCTGAGGATCACCCAGTACGCCCAGCGGCTCATCGACGACCTGGACGAGCTGGACTTCATCGAGCGGGTGAAAATCCAGCAGCGCAACTGGATCGGCCGCTCCACCGGCGCGGAGGTGACGTTCAAGAGCACCGCCGGGGACGATATCGTGGTGTTCACCACCCGGCCCGACACCCTCTTCGGGGCCACCTATATGGTGCTCTCCCCGGAGCACGAGCTGGTGAAAAGCTGGCTGGAGGCCGGAAAGCTCCATAACGCGGACGAGGTGGCCGCCTACCAGAAGGCCGCCGCCTCCAAGTCCGACTTGGAGCGCACCGAGCTGAACAAGGAAAAGACCGGCGTATGCCTGGACGGCGTCCGGGGCGTCAACCCCGTCAACGGCCGGGAGATTCCCATCTTCATCTCCGACTACGTGCTGTCCACCTACGGCACCGGCGCCATCATGGCCGTCCCCGCCCACGACGACCGGGACTGGGAGTTCGCCAAGAAGTTCGGCTGTGAGATCATCGAGGTGGTGTCCGGCGGGGAGGACGTACAGAAGGCCGCCTTCACCGCCAAGGATGAGACGGGCGTTCTGGTCAACTCCGACTTCCTCAACGGCCTCACCGTCAAGGACGCCATCCCCGCCGTCACCAAATGGCTGGAGGAGCAGGGCATCGGCGAGGCCAAGGTGAACTACAAGCTGCGGGACTGGGTGTTCTCCCGCCAGCGGTACTGGGGCGAGCCCATCCCCATGGTGTACTGCGGCAAGTGCGGCTGGCAGCCCCTTCCCGAGGACCAGCTCCCCCTCCTCCTCCCCGAGGTGGAGTCCTATGAACCCACCGACGACGGCGAGTCCCCCCTGTCCAAGATGACCGAGTGGGTCAAGACCACCTGCCCCCGCTGCGGCGGAGAGGCCCGCCGGGAGACGGACACCATGCCCCAGTGGGCGGGCTCCTCCTGGTACTTCCTGCGGTATATGGACCCCCACAACGACACCGCCCTGGCCTCTAAAGAAGCCCTGGACTACTGGTCCCCGGTGGACTGGTACAACGGCGGCATGGAGCACACCACCCTCCACCTGCTGTACTCCCGCTTCTGGCACAAGTTCCTGTACGACATCGGGGTGGCGCCCACAAAGGAGCCCTATCAGAAGCGCACCAGCCACGGCATGATTCTGGGCGAGGGCGGCGAGAAGATGTCCAAATCCCGGGGAAACGTGGTCAACCCCAACGACATCGTGGCCGCCTACGGCGCGGACACCCTGCGGCTGTACACCATGTTCATCGGCGACTTCGAGCAGGCTGCGGTGTGGTCGGACAACGCCGTGAAGGGCTGCAAGCGCTTCCTGGACAAGGTGTGGAACCTGGCGGAGAGCTGCGCGGACAGCCTGGAGCACACCAAGGCCAACGAGGCGCTCCTCCACAAGACCATCAAGAAGGTGGCGGACGACATTGAGGCCATGAAGTTCAACACCGCCATCGCCGCCATGATGACCCTGGTGGGCGACTTCCAGAAGAACGGCTGCTCCAAGGGGGATATGCGCACGCTGGTCACCCTCCTCTCCCCCTTCGCCCCCCACGTGGCCGAGGAGCTGTGGGAAATGCTGGGCGGCGCGGGCTTCGTGTGCCAACAGCCCTGGCCCGCCTACGACGAGCGCAAGACAGCGGCGGACACCGTCCAGATGGCGGTGCAGGTAAACGGCAAGGTGCGCTCCAACATCGTGGTCCCGGCGGACGCGGACAACGACGCCATCATCGCCGCCGCCCAGGCAGACCCCAAGGTGCAGAAATTCACCGAGGGCATGGCCCTGGCGCGCACCGTGGTGGTAAAGGGCCGGCTGGTGAACCTGATCGTAAAGCCCCAATGAACGGAATTTCAGGGGTCCACCATATCTGCCTGAAGGCCGCCGGGCGGGAGCTGTGGGAGAAAACGACGGCGTTTTATACCCAGGTGCTGGGCTGTCCCCTGGTGCGGACCTGGGGGGAGGGCTCCGGCAGCGGCGCCATGGTGGACCTGGGCAACTGCCTGCTGGAGATCTTCGCCGACGCGGACCGGCCCCTTTCCCCCGGCGTCCACCGGCACGTGGCCCTGCGCACGGACGACGTGGACGGCACGGTGGAGCTGGTCCGGCGGGCGGGCATGGAGATCACCATGGAGCCCGCGGACAAGTCGCTGGGCCCGGACTATCCCATCCGCGCCGCGTTTTTCCGGGGACCCGCGGGGGAATCCGTGGAGCTGATCCAGGAGCGCTGACCGCGGTATTTCTAAAAAATTCGCAGTTGACAAAAGGCTGATTTTAACATATAATAGACCTGTTGAAGCCATAGCCAATGGCCCTTAAAGCATCCTGGAAATAACCGGATGTCTCGGAGGGAGGGAAATCATAAATGTCCGAAGTTCATGTCCGCGAGGGCGAGTCTCTGGAGAACGCGCTGAAGCGCTTTAAGCGTAGCTGCGCCAAGTCCGGCGTGCTGGCTGAGGTGCGCAAGCGCGAGTTCTACGACAGCCCCAGCGTCAAGCGCCGCAAGAAGAGCGAGGCGGCCCGGAAGAACCGCAACAAGAAGTTCTATTAAGGTCCAAAAAGCGCCGGAACCTTTGGTTCCGGCGCTTTTCCCTTACGACAGCGGCTGGCCCTGGGCGTTGAACAGGGGCAGCCTTTCCAGAAACAGGATGTCGTCCCGCCTGGCGGCGTCCCCCTCGGCCAGGATGGCCATCCGGCCCACCACATTGCCGCCCGCCTGATCCACCAGGCTCTCCACCGCCGCCAGCGACCCGCCGGTGGAAATCACATCGTCCAGAATCAGCACCCGCCTGCCCTTCATCCTCCGGGCGTCCGCCCCGTCCATGTAGAGCTTCTGCTCCCCCACGGTGGTGATGGAGCGGTCCACCGCCTCAAACACCCCGTCCATGTACAGCTTGGGGGCCTTGCGCACCAGAAAATAGTCGTTCCGGCCGCTCTGACGGGCCATCTCATGGGCCAAGGGGATGGCCTTGGCCTCCGGGGCCACCATGTAGTCGAACTCCGGGGCGATTTTCAGCAGCTCCCGGGCGCAGGCGCAGGTCAGCTCCACGTCGCCGAAAATCACAAACGCCCCGATCATCAGCTCATCGCTGACGGGCCGCAGGGGCAGCCGGCGGGTGAGCCCCGCCACGGTCATTTCATAGGTCATAACAGCTCATCTCCCGTTGTAATTTGTACCAGCCCTATTATACTATCCCCGCCGCCCATTGTCAAAATTGAATGAAAGTTTTTGGAGAAAAGAAAAAGCTGTAGAATTTTGGCAGGATGTGTGATACTATAACAGCTGTAACACCATATCTTTCGGTATAATCGGGGCGAGACGGGTCCCGAGTCTCTACCGCCAACCTATTTGGCCGCTACCGAAAACAGAACAGGCGCGGAAATGCTTTTTCCGGGCCGCTTTTGTTTTTTCCGATTTTCCCGAAAGAAATTCTGGAGAGGGAGTCTTTTCATGGAAAAAATCTTTAAGCTCAGGGAGAACGGCACCACGGTGCGCACCGAGATCGTCGCCGGCCTCACCACGTTCATGACGATGGCCTACATCATCGCCCTGAATCCCAACATCCTGACCAACTACGACGTGGGCAGTCCCCTTTGGAACGGCGTGTTCCTGGCCACCTGTCTGGCGTCCGCCATCGCCATGTTCTGCATGGCCTTCCTGGCCAACAAGCCCTTCTGCCTGGCCCCCGGCATGGGCCTCAACAGCTTCTTCGCCATCGTGGTGGCCAACGTGGTGGCGGCCACCGGCATGAGCTATGTGGCCTCCTTCCAGGCGGCGCTGATCATCATCCTCATCGAGGGCATCGTGTTCATCGTCCTGTCCGTCCTCAACGTGCGGGAGAAGATCGTGGAGGCCATCCCCCTGGGCGTCCGGCTGGGCATCGCCCCCGCCATCGGCCTGATGCTGATGAACATCGGCTTCGGCTCCAACATCTACATCGCCGACGAGAACTTCAACCAGTTCTTTGTGATGAAGGACTTCTTCGGCTCCCTCACCGCCTCCGCCGCCAGCAAGACCATGGGCACCGCCTATCCCACCATGGTGCTGTCCGTGGTCACCCTGTTCGTGGGCCTGTTCGTGATCGTACTGCTGGCCAAGAAGGGCGTGAAGAGCGCGGTGCTCATCGGGATGCTGGCCGCCTCCGTGATCTACTGGATCGGCTCCTTCGCCTTCCTGGGCACGAACCCCTTTGGGGCGCTGAAGGACGCCAGCTGGCTGCCCCCCTTCGGCGACATGGCCAAGACCACCCTGTTTAAGTTCAACTTCCAGGGCTTCCTGGACATCGGCGTGTTCACCGTCGTCACCCTGGTGATCACCTTCTGCATGATCGACATGTTTGACACCATCGGCACCCTGGTGGGCACCGCCTCCCGGGCGGGCATGGTGGACCAGCAGGGCCGTATGCCCAACATGAAGGAGGCCCTGCTGTCCGACGCCATCGGCACCGTGGCCGGCGCCTGCACCGGCACCTCCACCGTCACCACCTTCGTGGAGTCCGCCTCCGGCGTGGAGGCCGGCGGCCGTACCGGGCTCACCGCCCTGACCTGCGGCGTGATCTTCCTGGCCTGCACCTTCATCGCCCCCATCGCGGCGATTATCCCCGCCGCCGCCACCTCCGCCGCCCTCATCTATGTGGGCGTGCTGATGCTCCAGGGGCTGAAGAACGTGAAGTTCGACGACCTGGACCAGATGGTGCCCGTGGCCCTGATGCTCATCGCCATGCCCATCTCCAGCTCCATCGGCCACGCCATCGGCATCGGCCTGATCTCCTACACCGTCATCAAGGTGTTCAGCGGCAAGGCCAAGGAGGTATCCGTGCTCACTTACGTGATTTCCGCCCTGTTCCTCGTCAAGTTTTTCCTCATCGTGTGACGTATGAAGCGCCCCCCGCCTCTAGCGGCGGGGGGCGCTTCGCGCTGCGTCTGTCAGGCTCTTCCCCATCCCACGGCATATGCGGCGCCCCTGCCTCTGGCGGGGGCGCGCCGCGCCTGTCAAGCGCTTCCCCATCTGGCATACGGACGGGAAACACAGAAAAGCAGGAGCCCCCGCTGTACGGCGGGGGCTCCTGCCCGCTTCGGTCAGGGCTTTGCCTCCGGCAGGCTCTCCCCGTCCAGCTCCCGGCGGTAGCGGGCCATGGACTGGGCGAACAGCTCGCCGTTGGTGGGAGGGGTGTATGTAATGGCGTTGGCCCCGGCACGGATGGTCTCCAGAATCGTCTCGTCGGTGGGCCCGCCGGTGGCGATGATGGGCGTCTCCGGAAACCGCTCCCGGATACGCCGGACGATATCGGGCGTCTTGGCCGCGCCGGACACGTTCAAAATATCCGCCCCGGCCTCTAGACGGGCGGCCACGTCAGTCCTGCCGGACACCACCGTGACCACCACAGGGATGTCCAGCACCTGCTTGAGCATATGCACCACCTCGTTGCTGGTGGGGGCGTTGACCACCACGCCAAACGCCCCCTCGTGCTCGGCGTCGTTGGCCAGGTTCACCACCCGCATTCCCCGGGTGACGCCGCCCCCCACGCCGGCGAATACCGGCATGTCCGCCGCCTGCATCACCGCGCGGTGGATGGCGGGCTGGGGGGTGAAGGGGTAGACGGCGATGATGGCGTCGGCGTTGATATTGCGGATGATGGCCACGTCGGTGGTAAAGGCCAGGGACTTGATTCTCCGCCCAAACACCCGGATGCCGGAGCATTCGGAAATGCAGTGGGGGATCATGATCATGTGATTGCGCAGGGTGCCCTCATAAGCGGGCACCGTTTTGCGCGCGCGGAGTTCTTGGGTCATGGACGCTCCTTTCTGTGCGGCGGCCCCCGCCCCGGTTCAGGCGGGTTCCGTCTTAACTGTACCAGCTCCCGGAGGAGGCGTTTTTCACCACCAGCCGGGTGCCCAGGTCCTCCATCCCGGCCCCGGCAAGCAGGGCGGCATACTGCTGGCCGGCGGCGCTGCCGCTCAGCCACACCCGGCCCGCGTTTTGGGCCAGCACATCGGCGGTGAGGCCGCTGTTCACCGGGGTCTCCGGCGCAAGCGTCTCGTCGGTGGCCACCGACAGGCACACGCCCTTCTCCGCCAGCTCCCCGGAGACCCGCTCCAGGAAGGCGGCCACCGGGGCCGTCAGGTCCTCCGGGCGGTTGCCGCTGGTGGCCAGCACGTGAACCTCCCCAAAATTGGGATAGCCCGCCCGCTCCAAGAGAATCTCATCAAAGCCCATGTCCGCCAGCTCCAGGCACAGGGCGGACAGGTAGTCGGCAGCTTGCTGGTTGGCCGGGCTGGACCAGCCCAGCCCCTGGGCGTCGTGCCAGAGGTTGCCCCCCTTGGTCATCAGGGTACCCACCCAGTTCCGGGCAAGCAGGGGGTCCCGGAAGCACTGCACCCGGGCCACCAGATACAGCCCGCCGTCCTGGGCCAGCTCCCGCACCGCCTGGGCGGCGAGATTGTCGGCGGCGTTCGCCCCCAAGGCGGCGGCCAGCTCGGTCTGGGACTGCCACGCCAGCCTGCCGTTCACGTCCTTCATCTCCACCACCAGGGCGTTTCCCCCGCCCTCCGCCACCGCCTGGGCGGCGGAGCCGCCCCGCAGCTGGGCGGCGGTCACCGTCACCGCGCCGATGTGGGGATACTGAGGCTCCGGCGCCAGGGTGGGGGTGGGCTCCACCTCCAGGGTGGGCTCCACGGTGATCTCCGGGGTTGTGATCACCTCCAGCGGGTCGGAGGCGATGGGGGGCAGGCCGGCGCTCTCCTGGGCCCAGGGCCAATTGATCTTGATGCCGGTGTCGGTATACTCGATGTCCACCAGCAGGTAAAACGCGGTGCCCGCCGCCAGCAGCACCGCCAGCAGGGCGATGATGAACAGCAGCACAGCCCTGGCGCCGCCGCCCCCCCGGCTCCGGCCCCGGTACTCGTGGTAACCGTATGAGTTCCTTCGTCCGCTCATGAAGTGTTCCTCCAAGCGGCGGCGCGGGAACGCGCCGCAATTTATCCTCCCCGGACGCAGGCCCGCCGGGGAGCGGCTCCGCCCCGCCCCATTCACGGGCGCGGACGGTTATATTTATACGGTGGATATTATACCACAAGCCCTTCGGACCGTTCAATGTCAAAATGCTGATTTTTGTTAAAATATTGTTAATAAATGCAAATTCCCCATAACCTCATTTACCACAGCCCATAACGCGCCGCCATATTTTCACCTAAATCCCGCGCTTTTTTTGCATTCGTCATTCTGTATGGATTTAATGCGTTAGTAACAAATATCTTTTTATATCCCGCTATTTGCCACCCGTGGCAAAGCCCCAGTGAAGTTTCACGCACAGCCAAACTGGTTATTCGCGCCGCAACAGGAACACAGTCACAAGCCGGAAGAACAGTTCGCCATCATTGAGAGGCTGTCAGACGGCCCCTATCTGGAACTGTTCGCCCGCCGCCGCCAACCCGGATGGGACTGCTGGGGCAACGAGATTGACAGCGACATCGTCATCCCCGGCTACGCCGTCCCCCGGTATAACGACAAAGTTTTCTTCTCAACAAAAAAGTTTTTTTGATAATTTCGCTATTTGCTCATGGATATCCAAGCGGGGCACTTCTATGATAAAAAAGTCATAGGATTTTGAGTGGAAATTTAGGAAGAAAAATCAAAAAACAGAGAATGGTGATATATGGCGGCCAGAGAAATTCACTTGCAGAGTTTTTCTACAAGGCTGCCTAAATAACTATCCGATGAAATATGTTATTGGTACGTTTCCCTGCATTGATATACTGAACATGAAAATACTGTTGAAAAAGGCAATATGGGCGAAAGCCCAAATGAAAGGCGTTCCGAAGGGAGCGCCTTTTTTATTTGTCTGGAAAGGAGGGCCGGGACATGGCCGCAGAAACATCTTTTGATTATTACTACGGCGACGAGAGCAATCAATTTTCTTTCTACCGTATTCCCCGCCAGCTTGTCACCGGGGAGCGGTTCAAACGCCTGTCCATGGACGCGAAGCTGTTGTATGGGTTGCTGCTGGACCGCATGAGCCTGTCAGCCAAGAACGGCTGGTACGATGAACAGGGGCGCGTCTATATCTACTACACGCTGGACGAGATACAGGAGGATCTGAACTGCGGCCACGACAAGGCCACCAGGATGCTGGTGGAGCTGGACAACGGGAAAAACGGTTTTGGGCTGATTGAACGTGTCCGGCAGGGGCAGGGCCGCCCCACAAAAATCTATGTCAAGCGTTTCACCACCCGCGCCGTCCCTCCCCCGCCGCCAGAACCCACACCGGAGCCTTCCCCCAGGCCGCGGCTTTTCAGCGGCCAAGACTGCGGAAAAGCCGCAGCCCAGAGTGCGGAAAAACCGCAGTCAAGACTGCGGGGAAGTCGCAGCCAAGACTGCGGAAAAGTCGCACCAAGTTATATTAAATCAAATCAAACTGATTTCAGCTA
>CANDCH010000022.1 GCA_947383145.1 uncultured bacterium | reverse complement strand
TCACATCCGGCTGCGGAAAGGAGCACATTTTGAAGAAAAAGCAGCCAAATAATCAAAGAATTACAGCATTATACGCCAGATTGTCCCGTGACGATGAAAAAGAGGGTATTTCCGGGAGCATCCAGAATCAAAGGGCCATTTTAGAGAAGTTTGCCAGCGATAACCGCCTGCCTAATCCCCGTTTTTTCTACGATGACGGCTATTCCGGGGTTTCGTTCGCCCGTCCAGCCTTTATGGAGATCATGGAGCTAGCTGAACAGGGCCTTGTGGCAAATCTTGTGGTGAAAGACCATTCCCGGCTGGGCCGGAACCGCCTTGTGGTGGGCCAGCTTCTGGAAGAAGATTTTGTGCGGCTGAATGTGCGGTACATCGCCATCATGGATAACATCGACACAGCCAATGGCGTGAGCGACATTGTTCCAATGCAAGACCTGTTCAATGAATGGCACGCGAAAAATACCAGCGACAAGGTTCGCCGTGTTATGCAGAGCCGTGGCAACGCCGGGATACCGCTCACCACCAACCCACCCTACGGCTATACGAAAGCCCTGGAGGACAAAAACAAGTGGATCGTGGATGAACCAGCGGCGGCAATCGTCAGGCGGATATTTCAGATGTGCGTTAGCGGCCTGGGGCCTACTCAAATTGCCAAGCGGCTGAAAGCTGACAATGTGCTGACCCCCAGCGAGTACCAGCGCAGCAACGGCGTGAATTGTCCGACCAAACTCCCCGAATATCCGCACAAGTGGTGTTCGCACACGGTAGCGGAAATTCTGGACAGGCAGGAGTATGTGGGCGATACGGTGAACTTCCGTACTTACCGGCAGTCTTTCAAGCTGAAAAAGCAGTTGGACAGGCCGCAGGAGGAATGGAAAGTGTTCCCCAATACCCATCCCGCCATCATTGACAGGGAAACCTTTGCCCTTGTTCAGAATCTTCGTCAGCACCGCCGCAGGCCCACGAGAACGGGCGCTGTGAGTATGTTTTCCGGCCTGCTCTACTGCGCCGACTGCGGCAGTAAGCTGGGATACAGCGCCACCAACAACTACAAGCGGGAGCAAGCCTACTTTTTCTGTTCCGGCTACCGCAAGAATACTGACCTGTGTTCCGCTCACTATATCCGGGAGAAAGTGGTGGCACAGCTTGTCCTTGAGGGGCTGCAACGGCTTTTATGGTATGTCCAGGTCTATGAAGAACGGTTTGCCCAGGAGCAGATGGAGCGGTTTGGCCTGCAGGAGAAAAGAGAGCTGACTGCAAAGCGCCGGGAGTTGGACAAGGCCAAGCAGCGGGTGTCAGAAATCGACCAGCTTATTCAGAAAAGCTATGAGGACATGAGCAAGGGCCTGTTGTCCGAGGAACGCTTTGCCACATTGTCCTTGTCGCATGAAGCGAGCAGAAGCAGTTGAAAATGGCAATCCCGGCAATGGAAGCCAGCCTGGACGCCACCACAGACAAGGCCGCTGATTTACAGCGTTTTATTGAGCGGGCCAGACAGGTGACCCGGCTGACGGAGTTGACGCCTGAAATCGTCCACGAGTTCATTGAGAAAATCGTAGTGTCCAAGCCCAACAAGGCAGATGGTAAGCGCCATCAGCGGGTTGACATTCACTATAACACCATTGGCCTGTGGTGCGCTCCGTCCCCGGAAGAAATGGAGAAACTGTTCCAGGAACACCTTGCAGGCCAGCGTAAAAAGACGGCGTAGCCGTAACTACGCCGTCCAAATAGGTAACTTATTACTTGCGGTCCCCCGGTTGGGGCAACTTCCTTACGGGAGTTGCCCCAAATCCGGGGGGCCCTTTTTTAGGTCTTGCGGTTCAGCCTGAGCAGATCAGGGAGTGATGTGCTGGTCGTAGCAGACGTAAATCTGCTGGACGGTCAGGTTGTCCACGATGGCGGAGACATACAGGGTGTCGGTGCCGCCGTGCTCGTTGCCGCCGGTGTAGTTGCCCAGGGAGCCGGCGTAGTTCAGGGTGGTCAGGCTGTTGATGCCGGGCCACACGTTGCCGCCAGCGTTCAGCACGTTCAGGTTGGTGATGTTCGCGCTGTCCACACGCAGCATGTTCTTGTCGCCCGGAGTCCGGCCGCTGTTGGTCACGGACAGGGTGCACTCGAAGTTGCCGGTCTGAGCGTTCATGGTGGAGGCGGTGTAGATGTTCTGGGTGTAAGCCACATTCGCCAGCGCCACGGAGTAGATGGGCTTGCCGTCATTGGCGGTACGGCCAGTATCCAGCAGGCGGTAGAAGTGGTCGTGACCAGTGTCGTTAATGGCATCAGCACTGTTGACGCCCTGGTTGGTGGTGTCGTCGTTGGCCACCAGGTCGTTGGTGACGCCGGCGTTGACCATGCCGTTGATCCACACGCTCTCAGCCACGCCATTGTTGTACATGGTGAACTGAGTGGCGTTGTCGTTGGCGTTGACCAGGGTCAGGGTGCTGTCGCCCACGTACCGCAGGGTGGTGCTCTCGGTGCGGCTGATGGCGGTGGCGGGCAGGATGATCACGTCAGCCTGACGGGACAGAACCTGGTTCTGGGCGTACACGAAGGGGCTCTGGGTCATGTAAGTCATCTGGGACAGCTTGATGTTGTCGTCAATGCCAGCCATGCGCACGTCGGTGCCCGGAGTGATCGCAGTGGTGTTGTTCACCGCCAGATCCAGGTCGATGGACACGCTGCGGCTGGAGCCCACCAGGGCGGTCAGGCCGTTGAACACCTGGGGCTTCAGGCTGTCGGTACCGAAGCCGGACACCACGATGAACTTGGTGTTCTCGGTGAAGTACAGCTGCTGGGTGTCCGCGCCGTTGGTCATGGTGATCTCACCGGCGTAGGCCGCGCCCAGCGCCAGCTGCGTGCTGCCGATGGAGATGGGATCGTTGCTGCCCTGGTTGGCGTCGTCGCCGTTGAAGTTCACCTCGGGCTCCACGTTGTTGTACACCGGGCCGGTGGTGCCATCCCAAGTGTTGCCAGTCACGTTGTCACCAGCGATGACGCCGATGTTATCCATGCTGACAAAGTTCCAGTTGGCGCCGGTGCCGCCGATCACGAAGCCGCGGTACACGCCGGTGCCCAGACCGTTGATGGCGTTGGTATTAGGCGTAACCACAGAGCTGGTGCCGTAGGTGTCACGGAAGGGCACGCCCAGGGCGTCGGTGCCGTTGATGGGAGCGCCGTTCAGGGTGACCACGCGCACGGTGTCAACGGTGCCGTCCAGCTTCACGCCGGTCAGGTAGTACTCGAAGGTGGAGGAGCTGGTCACGGTCTGGTAGTCCATGTACGTGCCGTACAGGAAGGTGTTGCCGTAGATCTGCTCAGCGCCCAGGTACTTGCCCTCGGGAGTGAGGTAGAAGCGGTAGTTGGCGTTCTGATAGGTCTCGGTGGCACCCACCTGGGGAATGGTGCCGGGAACCACGCTGTTGTACAGGATGGAGCGGTCCAGCACGGTGCCGTCCTGGAGAACGACCTTACCGGTGTTGGGGTTGTAGGAAACCACGGTGCCGTCCTTGGTGTTGGTCACGGGGACCAGCTTGAACCAGGCGTCCTCAGTCAGCACGGTGGCGCTGGCGCTGGGATAGCTGGGAGTGTAGCCGGGGGCCACGCCAGCGTTCAGCTGGTCGCCAGCGCTCCAGACAGCGGCGGTGCCCACGTAAGCGCCGGTGGGCAGGGTCTGGATGGGAGCGGTGCCGTCCACGTGGACGCCGATCTCATACTGGCCCAGGGTGGTGGTGCTGCCGGAGACCAGCTGGCCCTGCTCGATGGTGGCGGCGTTGTTGGTGGAGATCTCGTTATCGGGAGCAATGAACTCGGGAACGGTGGTCACCTGGGGCAGGGTCACGGTCTTGATGGCGTTGACGTTGTCCACGCCGGTGATCTCAGACACCTGGATGTTCAGGGCGATGACCACGTCCAGCTCCTTGTTGGCGCTGTTGGAGATCAGCAGGTACAGGTTCTCGAACTCGGGACGGGCAGTCGCGGTGTCGGGAGCCTGAATGGTCACGGTGTCAACCGTGTTGCGGTTGGCAACATTAGCGGCATCCAGGGCCAGGAAGCGGTCGAAAGCCTTGTTCTGCACTACGCGGGTGCCGCCGTTCACGGTGAACCCGGCGGCGGAAGCGGCGCCGCCCAGGGTGGTCCCGGTGGTAGTGTTCACAGTCAGGTTGGTCTTGTTGGCGTCGGCCAGCTTCACCACGTCGGTGTGGGTGGCGCGGTCAAAGTAGGCGTAGGTGTGCAGGTTGTTCAGCTGCTTGCTGTTGCGCCAGTCGATGGGCACATCCAGGCCGAAACCGGCCAGGTTCAGCTCGGTCTGACGGCCGTCGAACCAGATCTCGGTGCGGTGGGCGAACAGGTCCAGCCCGGTCTTGGCGTCGAAGGTGACGATGGCGTTGATCTGGTCGTTGTCGCCGGCGGCAACATCCTCAAAGCCGTTGTCCACCAGGCCGTAGGCGTACACATCCTCGGCGGGCGCGTCGTTGATGGTCCGATTCAGGGAGAAGCTCATCCGGGTGACGGACTCGCCAGTGTCCTGGTTGCCCACCACGATGCCGGTGTCCCGGGTCAGGCCGAAGGCCTTCCAGCCCAGAGTGGGGTTGAACTGGGGCGCCACGTTGGTGGTGCCGGCGCCGCCGGTGACGGGCAGGCCCACGTACTGGTTGTAGCCCATGGCGGGGGAGTAGGTCACGGTGGGCACGTAAGCCGCGGTGCGGAAGGTCATGGAGGCGATCACGTCGCGGCGGGCGGGCAGATGCAGGGTGCCGCCGTACTGGGTGGTGGCGATGTCACGCAGGATGCCCAGCTGCTGGCCCTGGGTGGAGACGTTGGTCTGCCAGGTGGGGCCGGTGAACTCGCCGTTCTTGTCGTAGCCCACGGCGCGCAACAGCATGGCCAGGGCCTCGTAGCCGGTGACGTTGCCGGTGGGATCGAAGGTGTTGGCGTCACGGCCCTTGATCAGGCCCATGTTCCAGCAATAGCCCACGTAGCCGGCGTACCACTTGTCGGCGGTCACGTCCTTGAACGGGGAGTAGTTGGAATACAGACCGGCCTTGGCGTCGGTCACGTCGCCGCTCACCAGGCGGTAGATGACGGCGGCCATCTCAGCGCGGGTGATGTTGGCGGCGGGCTTGAAGTTGCCGTTGTCTCCGCTGAACACCCGCATGCCGGAGAGGACGTCCACGGCCTCAGCGAACTCGGGGGTGATCCCGGTGCTGTCCGCGAAATCCTCAGCGGTGCTGGTGGCGTTGGCGGTGATCATCAGGGACATGGCCATGATCATCGCCAGCATCAGCGCGAGAAACTTCTTCAAATTTCTCATTGGATTGTTTCCTCCTTATTTTTTTTGCCATTTTGTTCGGACTCCGGCGGAGCGGCCTAAGGATAGGCCATCCTCTCCAACGGTCGTCCTTCCGTTCTGGCTGTCGCCATTATAGCAACCCCGCGGGGCAAAAGTCAATGGGTCAAGCCCAAGTGTAACACAACTGTAACAAAGCCCTCCGTTGCCCATTTCTGTGCATTTTTGGGGGGAAAACGCGGCCCGCCCCGCCTTTCGGCGGGGTGGGGGGTGTTTTTATTTTTTCATGATTTTAACGGTATAGAGGAAGATGAGCGTCATGGCGACGCCGATGGGCAGGGCGAGGATGCCCGGGCCGCCGAAGAAGGCCAGCAGTCCGGCGATGACGTAGGTGACGCCGGCGATCACCGCGCAGGAGACGGCGTAGGGCAGCTGGGTGGACACGTGGCTGACGTGGTCGCACTGGGCCCCGGCGGAGGCCATGATGGTG
This sequence comes from uncultured bacterium, assembly GCA_947383145.1. Lineage (GTDB taxonomy): Bacteria > Bacillota > Clostridia > Oscillospirales > Oscillospiraceae > Enterenecus. The sequence goes on along the minus strand of CANDCH010000022.1, from coordinate 15,842 downwards.
GTGTCGGAGATGGGGGAGCAGTGGTCGCCGCACACCGCGCCCGCCATGCAGGCGGAGATGCAGATGATGGCCAGGGGGTTGTCCATGGAGAACACGTTCTGGACAATGGGGATGAGGATGCCGAAGGTGCCCCAGGAGGTGCCGGTGGCGAAGGCCAGCAGGCAGCCCACGGCGAACACGATGACGGGCAGGAGCACCTGGATGCCGGAGGCGGTGCGCACGAAGTCCCGGACGAAGAATTTCGCGCCCAGGGAGTCGGTCATGCCCTTGAGGGACCATGCGAAGGTGAGGATCATGATGGCGGGCACCATGGCCTTGAAGCCCTCGGGGATGCAGCCCATGATATCCCGGAAGGACATGGCGCGGCGGGCGAGGTAGTAGACGATGGCGAACACCAGCCCGAAGGCGGAGCCCAGCATGAGGCCCACGGAGGCGTCGGAGTTGGAGAAGGCGGAGACGAAGTCCTCGCCGGAGAAGAAGCCGCCGGAGTAAATCATCCCGATGACGCAGGAGACCACCAGCACCACGATGGGGAGCACCAGGTCCAGCACGGAGCCCTTGGACTCGTCGATCTCATCGTCCATCATGGCGTAGGGGTTTGCGCCGGAGAACAGGTCGCCGTTCTCCACGGCGTTTTTCTCGTGCCTGCCCATGGAGCCGAAGTCCACCTTCATCACCACCAGCCCGATCATCATGACGATGGTGAGCAGGGCGTAGAAGTTGTAGGGGATGGCGCGGATGAAAAGGTTGAGGCCCTGGCCGTCCTCGGCGAAGGCGGCCACGGCGGCGGCCCAGGAGGAGATGGGGGCGATGATGCACACGGGGGCGGCGGTGGCGTCGATGAGGTAGGCCAGCTTGGCCCGGGAGACGTTGTGCTTGTCGGTGACGGGCCGCATGACGGAGCCCACGGTGAGGCAGTTGAAGTAATCGTCGATGAAGATGAGGCAGCCCAGCAGGATGGAGGCCAGCTGCGCGCCCACCCGGGAGTGGATATGGCTCTGGGCCCAGCGGCCGAAGGCGGCGGAGCCCCCGGCCTTGTTCATGAGGCAGACGATGGCCCCCAGGATGACCAGGAAGATGAGGATGCCCACGTTGTAGCCGTCGGACAGGGAGGCCACGATGCCGTCGCTGAAGGCGTGGAGGACGGTGCCCTCAAAGGAGAAGTTGGAGTAGAGCAGCCCGCCCATGAGGATGCCCACGAACAGGGAGGAGTAGACCTCCTTGGTGATGAGGGCCAGGGCGATGGCGACCACGGGGGGCAGGAGGGCCCAGGGGGTGTTGTAGTAGCGGCTGGGGGAGTGGATGTAGCCGGGGTATTCGCTTCCGGCGCAGGTTTCGCAGGGGACGGCCTCCCCCGCGCCGGACAGCACCGTGCCCAGGGTTCCGCAGTCGGGGCACTCGATGTAGGTGGTGCCGCTGAGGTCGGTGGGGTCCTCGGACGCGGCGAAGGCGGCGGTGGTCAGGGCCAGGGCCAGCATCACGACCAGCGCGAGCAGGCCCAGGCGGTTTCTTCTCGTTCTCATGGTTCTCTCTCCTTATTGTTCTCATTGTCACGCCCGGATTGGCCGCGGGGCTGGCCGAGCGCTTCCCGCAAAAAAACGGGCGCTCCGAAAAGAGCGCCCGAAACGGACAATTCTCCGCCGGATACCGGCGGGCTGATAGCGCTCCACAACTCGTGACAGTCCGGGGGATATTCTCCCGCGGCCCAGGATGGGGGCCCAGGCAGGCCCTTGCACCTTCGGCGGCCGCCCCTCTCCCCCGGGACCGGCTGCCTGACCGGTGGTCCCGCGGTACGCATGGCGTCCGCGCCTCTATCAAACGGTATTCACTTGACGATGCTGGGATCGTATCACATTTCCGCCCCAAAGTCAATGGCGTTTCCGGGGAGAGAGAACAAACATTTTAAAAAACGGCCCGCGCGGGGAAAAAGCGCCCATTGCCGCGCCTTGCTCAAGCGCTTTATGAATACAGCCTCTCGCCCTTGGCACAGGGCAGGCGTGTTCCGCGGGGTCAGATTGGAGCGCCTTGACCCCCTGCCGCGACAGCTTGCCCGGACCGGCTCCGCGGGGAGCCAGCCTCAGTCCAGCCAGCCCTCCCGCGCCCGGACGCCGAAGCGGCCCTCCAGCAGGTGCATCTGGTCATCGGTGATGGTGTTCACCAGGGGCAGGTGGGCGATTTTCATATAGATCTCCGCCGCCTTCTCCGCCGTCTCGATGAGGCCGAAGGTCTCGTCCAGATCCTTTCCGGCCCCATAGATGCCGTGCTGGGCCCACACCACCAGCCGGGCGGCGTTCATCTGCTCCGCCGTGGCCTCGCCGATCTCGTTGGTGCCGCACAGCATCCAGGGCAGCACGTTCACCCCGTCAGGGAAAACCACGATGCACTCGGTGCACATCTGCCACAGGGTGCGGGTGAAGGCCCGGCTGTCCAGGTCGTGCACGTAGGTCATGGCCAGCAGGTTGGCGGGGTGGCAGTGCATGACAACGCGGTTGTCCGGGTCCACGGCCAAGCGGGCGGCGTGGCTCATCATGTGGGCGGGGAACTCGGAGGTGAACTTGCCGCCGCCGGTGAAGCCCCACAGGAGCTGGGCGTTTTTGCCGCCGTCCGTCAGCCGCACCAGCCCCAGATTCACCTCAGGGGCGTACTGCACGTTTTTGAAATACTTGCCCGTGCCCGTCACCAGGAAGTACTTCCCGTCCAGGGCGGGGGCCTCGAACCCGGTGGGGATGTCCCGGATCACCGCGTTCACGTCCAGGTATTCCGCCACGCCGGATTCATCCAGCAGGACGCTGATGTTGCCGCCGTTGCGCTCGTCCCAGCCGTGGTGATACATATTGGTGCAGGTACGCACCATTTCGATCAAAAACGGAGCGTTCATGATATCCTTCATTTCAATCGACCTTTCGTAGGAGAGGGGCTTGCCCCTCCCATTTTATATGGATTCGCCTGTTCTGTGCGGGAGGGCCAAGGCCCTCCCCTACATTTTTGCCCTACCGGGTGACAACATCCACCGGCACGTTGAAAATCTTGGCCACTTTCAGGATGGTGTCGATGTGCCGCCCGGATGCCGCCGCCATGTGGTGGGTGGGGCCCGCCTCGCTCCACCTGTCGCAAAACTCCCGGGCCCCGCAGGGGAAGCGGGTACGCATATTGGTGTCCCCAAAGGTAAAGATGGGCCCCTCCTCGTTGACGCCCTCCGCCACCACAAACTTGAAGCGGCCGTCCCGGTCCTGGGTGATGCCCAGATAGGTGACGGGCCCCAGGTGGGGGTAGAACTGGGTCAGATACCCGCCGCCGGTTTTGCCGTGGAACACGGGGACGATCTTCATGGTGGGTTTTTTCGCCGAGATGTCCGCATCCCCGGAGCCGCTGTGGCCGATGATGCAGATATCCTCGTCGAAGTCGATGGAGTACATCTCGGAAAGCTGGCCCATGCCGGAGATGGTCTTGAGGATGGACATGGCCATGGCCACCTTGATGTCGCCCTCCACCGCGCAGGCCACCCCCTGCTTGATGAGCATGGAGAACGCGGGGATGAGCATACTGTCCAGCACGCCCGCCTTGCCCTGGGCGAAGCCGTCGTAATGGGAGGCGATGAAGGCGATGTTTTCCTCCTTCACCCACCGCTCGAAGGCCACTACATATTTCGCCATCTCCCAGACCTTTTCGACGGTGCCGCCGCCCTCAATGTCGAAGGTGTCCAGGATATCCTGGGCTTTTGCCCGGATGGCCTCCTCGTCGGTGATATCGTCCGCGATGGCCCACAGCTTCTCCCAGTCGAACTGCTTGGTATACAGCCACATCCGATGGTACAAATTCGTCTCGTCGATGTACAGGTCCATCATGCCGGGATAGGGCCGGCCGATCTGGGCCAGGTTGGTGTCCCGGAAGCGGCGGCGCACCTGGGCGGCGCGGCACCAGTCCTCGATCTCCGCCTGGGCGTGGGGGTCGCCCCCCTCCACCACCCCGGTGACGACGGCGTGGCGCTTGCCCGCCCGCTCCAGGTCGGCCACCATCTCGCCCACCGCGCCGCAGGCGTACAGCTCACCCAGCCAGGTGGCGGTGTCGGTGTTGGCGTAGTCCGGGGCCCGCTTCTTCTGGAGGTTCACCAGCACCACGGGCACGTCCAGATCCCGCACGGCGGGCAGCATATTGTAGGACGTGGCGTAGGTCAGCAGCTGTAAAATCACCAGATCCACGTCGGCGGCCCGGAACTTGTCCCCGGCGGCCTGGGCCAGCTCCTTGGTGGTGACGATGCCGCCGTCGACGAGCTCCACGGTGTCCGGCAGGGTTTTCTTGAAATCGGCGTACTGCCCCTCGAACTCGGGCGCCAGGGACGGGAACTGGGGCAGGTAGGCCCCCAGCGCGATGGCGAACACGCCCACCCGGGCTTTGGTTTCAATCAGCATGAAATAACCCCTTTCCGTATTCCCGCCCCTTCCGGGGCGGGAATGTATTATCGCTCCATCTGTATTTTCAAATTTCCTAACGCCGTGGCCTCGATGGGCAGGGCGATGACGGTTTTGCCGGTGGCTTCCTCGGTGAGACGGTTCAGGAACCCGTTCTTCGCCCCGCCGCCCACGATGTAGAGCTTTTCATAGGTGCGGCCCGTGTTGGCTTCCAGCTCCCGGATGGCGTCCCGGTAGCTGATTGCCAGGGAGCGGTAGGCACAGCGGAAATAGTCGCCCACGCTTTGAGGTTTCGTGTCCAGCGCCCCGTCAAAGGCGGCTTTCATGCTCTCCGGGGCCAGAAACGCCTGGGCGTTGGCGTCCACCACGCCGTCGAAGGCGCTGGCCTCCGCCTCGGCCACGATGTCCGGGAAGGGCTTGTCCGGGCACAGCTCGTCCCGCAGTCGGTTGACGATCCACATCCCCATGATGTTCTTCTGGTAGCGGTTGTAGCCCACCCCGCCCTCGTTGGAGTAATTGGCGGCCATGCTCTTTTCGTCGGTGAGGGGCTTGGGGGTTTTCACGCCCAGCAGGCTCCACGTGCCCGACGAAATATAAAGCTGCTCCCCGTCCATGGGAATCCCCTCCACGGCGGAGGCGGTGTCGTGGGTGGCGCACAGGACGGCCTTGACGCCCTGGTACTCCCCCACCGCTGTCCCCGGCTGTTGGAGTCTGGGAAACAGGCGGGCGGGCAAGCCCAGCTTCTCCACAAGTTCCAGGTCGAACTCCCCGGTTTGGGCGCTCACCAGCCCGGTGGTGGTGGCGTTGGTGTACTCCTTGGCCTTCACCCCGGTGAGCTTCCACATCAAGTACTCAGGCGCCATGAGAAAGTCCGTTATCCCCTCCAGGCGGCCCCGCGCCAAGTCGTCGCAGAGCTGGTACACCGTGTTGAAGGGCTGAAACTGGCACCCGGTATGGGCGTACAGCTCGGTAAAGGGCACCTTTTCGTGGACCGCCGGGATCACTGATTCCGTCCGCCCGTCCCGGTAGGCGTGGCAGGGCCAGACCGCCGCCGCCTCTTGGAGGAGCACGTAATCGCACCCCCAGGTGTCGATAGAGAAGCTGTCCGGCGCGCCGAACTGGTCCAGCGCCTTGTCAATGCCCTCCTTGACGTGGCCCAGCAGGGCGTCCACGTCCCAGGTGAGATGGCCGTCCCGCTCCGACACCCCGTTGGGGAAGCGGTAGACCTCTTTTGTCTTGACTTCGCCGCCCTCCCGCCAGCCCACCATGTGCCGGCCCGACGACGCGCCGATGTCGATGGCTAAATAATTTTGCAAACAAATCCCCCCTTGTCAATCTACGAACGATGCTCACCGCAGGTCAAACGAAACAAAATCAAAGGCGCCGCCCCTGCCCTCCACGCTGAAATACAGGGCCTCTTTTTCGCCCAGATTTTCCGGCAGTCTGCCGGTAAAACCCTTTTCCGTGGTGCACGTCTCCACCGGGATGCGGCAGATGACCCCGCCGTGTTCCTCTGTCCGGACGGTGACGGCACAGCCGTTTCCATACCCCTGGAGGTTGACGGTGATCTCCCTGGACTCCCGCAGGTCGAAATACTTGAAGCCCACGGTGCAGCCGGTGCAGAAGTTGGAGATATACTGGTCCGGCCCCTCCTCCCGGTCGCCCCCCTTCTGGGTGAGAAAGGGGTCGGCCCCCTTATGGTGCTTTACCATGGACAGGAAGCGGGCGCCGTTCCTGCCGTAGACATTGCAGGCGATGTAGGCCGGGTAGTGCCCCTTGCCTCCCAGCGGTCCCCCATTGAGCCCGCAGGAGGTCATCTCCGCCTGACAAAACCTGCCTCCCTGAAAGCGGATCTCCTCGGCGCAGGCCTGGCGGGAGGACTGCTTGCGGTTGGAGTGGCGGCGGTAGAACACGTAATGCCTGCCGTTGATCTCAATGACGCTGCCGTGGGTGTTCCCGGTGCACATCCTGGCATGGCTGGGATCGGGCACGCCGGGCAGGCCGATGTCGCCGCAGCTCACCAGCACGCCCCCAAATTCAAACCCGCCTGTGCGCTTGTCACTCACCGCCCAGCACAGGTTATGGCTGTTAAGCGAAGAATAAATAAAGTAGTACTTCCCATTGAATTTCCGCATGGAACTGGCCTCGCCGAAGGGCTGGGCCTCATAGGGGGTGCCCTTGGCCTTTTCCCCGGTGAGCACGTCCAGATAGTGCGGCCCGTCCTCGGAGATCACGGTGAGCATATCGCCGGGGTCCAGCTCGAACCACATGGGACCCTCGTTGTCCGATTGTACAAATGATACCACGGGCCACGCGTGTAATCAAGGCGTTATGCGCAAACGGTCGGTTTGCAAGCGCAAGCCGACCGCTGTAAATTTAAGGAAAGACTGATTAAATCGGCAAAAGCAGATTGCGAAGAAATTTTGCGCCAGAATGCGGCGCGATTTTGCAGGAATGCTTGTGTTTATTTCAAGGTCGTCGTGCTCATCAACTCGGGCAACACCATGGTGCTCAAGGACATCGCCAAGGGCGGCGCCCACGAGGTGGACGGCATCGCCTATATCGGCGTCATCAACGACTACCAGTGCGCCGGCATCGCCAAGGTGCTCACCGGCCAGGTGAACGCCACCGGGGCCCTGCCCGACACCTATGTGGCGGACAACGCCTCCATCCCCGCCGTGATGAACTTCGGCGGCGGCTATTACGCCGACTACGACATCGTGGCCCGCGGCGACGACCCCCGCTATCCTGGCGTGGAGATCGGCAACGAAACCGCCGGCTCCTTCGGCGGCAGCAATACCTACAACGGCGGCCACTTCATCGTGGAGGCCGAGGGCATCTACGTGGGCTACAAGTACTATGAGACCCGCTATTACGATTCCATCATGAACCCCGGCTCCAGGGCCAACTCCGGCAAGGGAGCCACCCAGGGCTCCGCCTGGGACTACAGCGCCGAGGTGCTCTACTCCTTCGGCCACGGCCTGTCCTACCTGGACTACACCCAGACCCTCAAGAGCGTGGAGGTTGACAAGGCCCCCGGGGGAAACGTCACCGCTGTGGTGGAGCTGAAGAGCAACAGCAATCAGGACGGCTATTTCCTGGCCCAGCTCTACGTGCAGCAGCCCTATACGGACTACGACAGGCAGAACGGCGTGGAGAAATCCGCCGTCATGTTCCTGAACTCCGCCAAGACCCAGGTGAAGGCGGGCGGAACCGCCGAGGTGACCATCACCGTCCCCTCCAAGTACCTGGCCAGCTACGACTACAAAAGCGCCAAGACCTACATCCTGGACGCGGGGGACTACCTGTTCACCGCCGCCCCCGGCGCCCACGCCGCCGTGAACAACTTCCTGGACCACCAGGGCAAAACCGCCGCCGACGGCATGGACGCGGAGGCCAATGGCGCGGTGCTCACCTGGAACGTGGGCGCCCTGGACGCCGAGACCTTCTCCGTGGAGAACGGCGTGAAGGTGACCAACGCGGCGGAGACCGCCGACCTGAGCTACTGGACCGGGACGGACACCGTCACCTACCTCTCCCGCCAGGACTGGGAGGGCGCCTACCCCATCAACTACAACACCGACGTGGAGATCAGGCTGGCGGACAGCCCCAAGAAGGACGCGTGGATCGCCGAGCTGCGGAGCGAGACCTACACCATCCAGAATAACAGCCCCGCCGCCGAGGGCGGCGCGGACGCCGTCTGGCCGTACATCTCTCCCGCCGCGGTGGAAAACGACTCCGCCCTGGTGGAGCAGGCCCGGCAGAACCTGAAATATCAGCTCTACACCTACGCCAACAGCGCCATCATGAACGTGTCCACCGTGCGGGTGGATACCTGGCGGGACGCGGCTCTGCGCAGCGCCCAGTACATCAGCGGCGGGCTGTGCGCCGCCACCGCGGCGGAGCTGGCGCAGGGGGCGCTGCAAATCGCGGCCCCGGTGCTGCTCACCCTGTGCCTGGCCAGCCTGGCGGCCGCCCGCGCCGAGGGCCTGGGCTTCATCTACCTCTCCAACGCGGATGTGATTCTGGAGGTGCAGACCCCCGCCAACCTGACCTCCGCCGCCGGCGCCATCGCCAACATGGTTCGCCTGGGCGCGGCGGCCGTGATTGGCATCGCGGGCGCGTTCTGCACACTGCGGAAGAAGAAGAAATAACCGCATAACGCCGGCGGCCGGGGGAACGGTTCGGCGTTCTCCCGGCCGCTTTTTCAGAAAAAGGGCTTGCGGCCCGCCTCCCGGCGGGGTATGCTGTAAAGTGCCCGAACCCCAGGAAAGGACGGCCAGTCATATGAGCAGACAAAACGGAAACGACTTCTGGAACACCCCTCTGACCGGTTCGCTGGTCAACTCCCCGGATGTGAAGTTGCCGGAGATGCTGCTGGGCTACTTCATCGGCCCCTTTGGGGCGCTGCTGTCCTCCGGCATCTTCACCAGCTTCCTCAACAAATACCTCACCGACGTGCTGCGGCTGGACACCGGCTTCCTGTCCGCCCTCCAGCTGGCGTCCACCCTGCTGATCGTAGCGGCCAACCTCATCGTGGGCCAGCTCATCAAGCGCACCCGCGCTCTGGCGGGCAAGGCCCGGCCCTGGATTCTGCTGTCCGCCCTCACCCTCAGCGCGTCCAGCGTGCTGATGTTCATCGTCCCCTTTGAGGGGGCGGCGAAGCTGGTGTGGATCGCCGTCGCCTATAACCTCTATTACGCGGTGGCCTACCCCATCTACAACACCGCCAACTCCACCCTGGTGCCGGTCTCCACCCGGAACAGCCAACAGCGGGGGGCGCTGGCCTCCTTCACCAACGTGGCCGGCCTGGGCGTCATGGGCGTGGGCTCCATGATCTTCCCCGTGCTGGTGTCCAACGTGATGAAGGAAGACCAGAATATGTGGTTCCTGGTGATGCTGGGGGTGGCGGTTTTCTCCGCCCTGACCATCTATCTCCAGTTCCGCTTCACCCGGGAGCGGGTCACCGAGGAGGGCATGGACCGGACCGGCGCCGCCGCGCCCAGGACCGTCTCCATGGGGGCGCAGCTCAAGGCCGTCGCCAGCGAGAAGTGGTGGTGGCTGGCGGTCCTGTTCTATCTGGCCTTCCAGTGCAGCGGCGCCATGAAAAACGGCTCCATGAGCTACTTCTGCCAGTGGGTCATCGGCGCGTCGGGCACCATCGACTGGGGCGTGGCCCAGACCATTCTGGCGGTGCTGGGGGCCATCCCCATGGCGCTGGCCGCCGCGGTGGCGGTGCCCCTGGCCAACCGGTTCAGCAAGCGGCTGGTGGTCATGGCGGGCATGATGATCGGCGCGGCGGGGGCATTATCGCCGGGCTGGGCAGTGGAAGCATCGTGCCCGTGGCCATTGGTGTGGCGCTGAAGTGCCTGGGCTCCGCCCCCGCCGCCTATCTGATCCTGGCCATGCTGGCCGATGTGATCGACCACATCGAGTTCAAAAGCGGCATCCGCACCGACGGGCTCACCATGTCCATCTACAGTTCGGTGATGGTGGCCGCCACCCCCGTCTGCAACGCCCTCTTCATGGCCATGCTGGGCGGCGCGGGCTACGCGGCTCCCTCGGGGGACCCCGCCGCCGACGCCCTGATCACCCAGTCCCCGGCGGTGCAGTCCGCCATCGCCGTCAGCTACATCTGGATTGAGACCGCGGCCTACGCCGTGTGCGCCGCGCTGATGCTGCTGTGGACGGTGGAGAGGAACCTGCCCGAGGAGCAGAGGGCCATCCAGGAGCGCCGGAAGCAGGCGCGGTAACCGGCCGCAAAACGGAGGGCGGGCTGCGACAGTCCCGCCCTGGCCGCCGCTTTCCCCGACTATACCCCCGCCAACATGGGCGTTGTACGCCTATGCCAACGCCCTGTCCCAGCTGGAGCTGATTTTGGGGCTGATGATGGAAGCGGGTGACGCGCTGCTGCCCGCCCCGGAGTTTGACGCGGCGGCGGAGCAGTTCTGCGCCGGCCACCGGCTGAACGCCCCTTTCCGGGCCATGATGGAGTCCAACTACGACGCCCCGGCCCAACGGGGAGCGGGATGTGCGCCTGCGCCACAACATCGCGGACTGCACCGCGGCCAATATCGCCCCGGAACGGGTGGAGGCGCTGAACGGGCCGCGGCCCTGCCCCGCCGAAACGGAATCCATCCAAATAAAGGAGAGACGGATATGAAAAAGCTGGACTTCAACAGGGGCTGGTTCTGCCGCCCCCTGACCTGGGCGGGGGAGCCTTACCCCGTCACCCTGCCCCACGACGCCATGCGCGCCGAGCCCCGCACCAATGAAAGCGCCGGGGAGAACAACACCGGCTGGTACGCCGGGGGGGACTACGAGTACGCGAAGCGCTTTACCGCCCCGGAGGAATGGCGGGGACAGGCGCTGGTGCTGGAGTTCGAGGGGGTGTACCGCAACGCGGAGGTGTGGCTCAACGGGGAAAAAATCCACTTCCGGCCCTACGGGTATACCAATTTTTACGTGGATCTCGCGTCCCATCTGCGATATGGAGAGGAGAACGAACTGCGGGTGATTGCCCGCAACGCCGGCCAGCCCAATTCCCGGTGGTATTCCGGCACGGGAATCTACCGCCCGGTGTGGCTGTGGCTGGCGGGGGAGGCCCATATCCCGGTGAACGGCCTGCGGGTGCGCACCCTGGACTTCCGGACGGGGGAGGTGGAGGTGAGCGTCCGCACCTCCCGCCCCGGCCCGGTGTCGGTGGACATTTTCGAGGCGGGCGGTACGGCCCCCGCGGCCTCCGCCTCCGGCCAGTCTGAGGACGGGCGGGCGGTGTTCCGCTTCACCATTCCCAACGTGAAGCTGTGGGACTGTGAGATCCCCAACCTGTACCGCTGCCAGGCCTCCTTCGGGGACGACGCCGTGGAGGAGGTCTTTGGCGTGCGCGGTCTGGCCTGGGGGGAGGACGGCCTGACCATCAACGGGGAGCGGGTGATCCTCCGGGGGGCCTGCGTCCACCACGACAACGGCCTGCTGGGCGCCTGCTCCTTCCCGGAGGCGGAGGAGCGGCGGGTGCGCATCCTCAAGAAAAGCGGCTACAACGCCCTGCGCTCCGCCCACAACCCCTGCTCCAAGGCCCTGCTGGACGCCTGCGACAAGCTGGGTATGCTGATGATGGACGAGTACGTGGACCACTGGTACATCCACAAGACCAAGTACGACTATGTGGAGCACTTTATGGACTGGTGGAAGCAGGATTTGAAGGACATGGCGGACAAGGATTTCAACCACCCCTGCGTCATCATGTACTCCATCGGAAACGAGGTGGCGGAGACCGCCCAGCCCAAGGGCATCGCCCTCACCGGGGAGATGACCCGCTGGCTCCACGAGGCGGACCCCACCCGGCCCGTCACCTGCGGCGTCAATATTTTCTTCAACTTCCTCAGTTCTATGGGCATGGGCGTGTACAGCGACGACAAGGCGGAGAAGGCCGCCGCCCGGGCGGAAAAGCCCAAGAAGGACCCCAAGAAAAAGCCGGTGGGCAGCGAGTTTTACAACACTCTGGCCTGCCTTATGGGGGACTGGTTCATGAAAACCGGGGCCACCCTGCCCCCTTGCGACTGGAAGACCAGGGACGCCTTCGCCAATATGGACATCGCGGGGTATAACTACGGCCTCTTCCGCTACAAGAAGGACCTGCGCAAATACCCCAAGCGGCTGATTGTGGGCAGCGAGACCTTCTGCAAGGACGCCTACGCCTTCTGGGAGATTGCCAAAAAGCATTCCCGGATTCTCGGCGACTTCGTGTGGTCTGGCATGGACTACATCGGCGAAACCGGGGAGGGCTGCGCCGAGTACGGCGACTATAAATTCGACGGCGAGCCCTGCCGCCGGATGACCGGCGGCAACGGCCGGGTGGACCTGCTGGGCAAGCGCCGGGCGGAGGCGGCCTATACCCTGGTGGCCTTCGAGCGGGATGCGGGGCCCTACATCGCCGTCGCCCCGGTGTATCAGACCGAGAAGCTCCGGCTCACCGGCTGGCAGCTCACCAAGGCCCTGGAGAGCTGGTCCTGGCGGGGCTGCACCGGGATGCCCGCGTCGGTGGAGGTATACGCCCGGGCGTACGCGGTGGAATTATTCCTGAACGGAAAATCCGTGGGCAGGAAGCGGCTGAAAAACACCTGCCGCGCGGTGTTCAGGACCGTGTATCAGGACGGCGAGGTGACGGCGGTTTCCTACGACGGCGCCGGGAAGGAAATCGGGCGGTACAGCCTGTCCACCGCCGGGGCGGAGACGGAGCTGCGCCTGCTCCCCGAGGAGAAATCCGTGCGCCCGGAGGGGCTGGCCTTTGTCTGGCTTCGGTACACCGACAGCCAGGGCGTGTGGAAGCCCATGGAGAAGCACACCCTGCGGGTGTCGGTGGAGGGCGGCACGCTGGAGGGGCTGGGCAGCGCCAACGCCTACGTGGACGGCAATTATACCCAGGACAGCACCCCCACCTATTACGGCGAGGCCATGGCCATTGTCCGCTCGGACGGCAGCGGCCCGGTACGGGTGACGGCGGCGGACGAGGCCGGGACCCATACGGTTGATATCCCGTGCCAGGCGTGACAGAACCGGCCAAACAAAGAGGAGGATATACTGGAGCGTGGTGCGGTGACCTTCTGGGAGGAGTTCGACCCCGACCTCACCGGGACGGACCAGTACGATATGTACGGCGACCGGTTCGGCAAGAGCCTGTGCCACGCCTGGGCGGCCAGCCCCATCTACCTGCTTGCGCGGTACTTCGCGGGCCTGCGGCGGGAGGGGGCCGGGTTTGTGATCGAGCCCCGGCTGGAGTATTTCCCCACCCTGGACTGCACCCTCCCGGTGGACGGCACAGGCGGCTTTGTGCGGCTGATTTGGGACGGCGGGCGGGTCGCCGCGGAGACCAACCGGGCGGGGGGCGCGCTTCTGTCCGGGGGCGTCCGGCATGAGCTGAAACCGGACACACCTTTTTCAATCGCCTGGACGGATGGCGGATAGAACGGCTTCCGGCAGGATTCGGCCCTCCCTTCGGAAAACGAAAAGAGCGCGATGGTCGCATCGCGCTCTTTTCGGGTTGCTGTATTTTGCCACATTGGCATGGCCGCCCGGTGATTGCCCTGGGCTTTTATCAGATTTCGCATGGTTTTTTCATCGACCATGCCCTACCGGCGCGGGAGCCTTCGCGGTCACACCAGCTGAATGATAGCCAGCTCGGCGGCGTCGCCCCGGCGGGGACCCATCTTCAGCACCCGGGTGTAGCCGCCATTGCGGTCGGCATACTTGGGAGCGATCTCATGGAAGAGCTTGTTGGCCACGCTCTCCTTGGTGAGGTAGCTCAGGGCCTGGCGGTAGGCGGCCAGGTCGTTCTTCTTGCCCAGGGTGATCATCTTCTCGGCGATGGGAGCGACCTCCTTCGCCCGGGCGTAGGTGGTCTTGATCTGCCCATTCTCCAGCAGATAGGTGGTCATGGCGCGCAGCATGGCGCGGCGCTGGTCGCTGGTACGGCCCAGCTTGCGGTTCTTAGCCATTTGTAAGCACTCCTTCGACCTCGCGTGGCGAAGTCAGTTGAATTCGTTCAGGCGCCCGGTATTTCCGGGACACGGCGCCTGCGCCGTGCGCGCAGAGAGGAACGTTACATACTTCTGCGCCGCCCTCGCCGGCTGTAGGGGCGGACATTGTCCGCCCGCCATCAGCCGAGTCCATACGCATACGGGCGCACAGTGCGCGCCCCTGCACAAGGACGGTTTTTAAAGGTTCTCGTCGTTAGCCAGAGACAAGCCCATCATGGCCAGCTTGTTGATGACTTCCTCCAGGGACTTGCGGCCCAGATTGCGCACCTTCATCATCTCGTCCTCGGTCTTGGAGATCAGGTCCTCCACCGTGTTGATGTTGGCGCGCTTCAGGCAGTTGAAGGACCGCACGGACAGGTCCAGCTCCTCAATGGTCAGCTCCAGCACCTTATCCCGCTGGGCCTCCGCCTTCTCCACCACCGTGGCCTTGGAGCCCATGGTCTCGGACAGGTCGGTGAACAGGGTGAAGTGGTCCACCAGGATGCGCGCCCCCAGGGACACCGCGTCCCGGGCGGAGATGGTGCCGTTGGTCCAGACCTCCAGAGTCAGCTTGTCGTAATCGGTGGCGTCGCCCACCCGGGTGTTCTCCACAAAGTAGTTCACCTTCCGCACGGGGGTATAGACGGAGTCCACCGGGATCAGGCCCATGACGACCTGAGCGGGCTTATTCCGGTCGGCGGTGACGTAGCCCCGGCCCTGGGAGAGGGTCAGCTCCATATTCAGGCTGGCCTCGGGGCCCAGGGTGGCGATGTGGTGGCCGGGGTTGAGAATCTCCACGTCGCTGTCCGCCTTGATGTCCCCGGCGGTGACCTCTCCCTCGCCGGCGGACTCAATGTAGACCGTTTTGACCCCTTCGCTGTACAGCTTGGCGATGATGCCCTTGATGTTGAGCACAATCTCCGTCACGTCCTCCTTGATCCCGGGGATCACGGAGAACTCATGATGCACCCCGGCGATCTTGATGCCGGTGACCGCCGTGCCGGGCAGGGAGGACAGCAGGATGCGGCGCAGAGAGTTGCCGATGGTGGTGCCGTAGCCCCGTTCCAGCGGCTCGACCACGTACTTGCCGTAGGACTCGTCGCCAACGTTCTCGATACATTCGATGCGCGGCTTCTGGATTTCTACCATTCGTGTGTTACCCTCCTTTAACATTGGCGAAAGCTTCCGGTCGCCCGCGGGGCGGGCCCGTCAAAGGGCGGACCCGCCGCCGCGTCACGCGGCGGGGCGTCCGGTTGCCGTGGGAGCGGCATTACTTGGAGTACAACTCCACGATGAGGTTAACGGCCACGTCGAAGTCGATGTCGTCCCGCTGGGGCATGGCGGCGACTCTGCCCTCCAGCGGCGCGTTTTTATTTTTCTCTAACCACTTGGGGGCGGCCACGAAGCGGTCGTCCTCCACCAGCTTCTTGAACTTGGCGGAAGAGCGGCTCTTGTCGCACACGGCGATGACCTCGCCCTCCTTCACCAGGTAGGAGGGGATGTTCACCCGCTTGCCGTTGACGGTGAAGTGGCCGTGGTTGACCAGCTGCCGGGCCTCCCGGCGGGTGTTGGCCAGACCCAGGCGGAACACCACGTTGTCCAGCCGGCGCTCCAGCAGGGTCATCAGCTCGTCGCCGGTGTTGCCCTTCATGCGGGCGGCCTTCTCATAGTAGGCGTGGAACTGCTTCTCCAGCACGCCGTAGATGAACTTGACCTTCTGCTTCTCGGTGAGCTGGAGCGCGTACTCGCTCTTCTTGGGGCGGCGCTGGGGACCGGGGTTCCGGTTGGACTCCTTGTTCACGCCCATGACGGCGGGGGAGATGCCCAGCGTGCGGCAGCGCTTCAAATAGGGCTGCATATTCTTAGCCATATCGGTTTTCCTCCTTCCAGATCAGACGCGGCGGCGCTTGGGCGG
>CANDCH010000021.1 GCA_947383145.1 uncultured bacterium | reverse complement strand
GTCCCATTTTATCACACGCTCCGGCAAAAGGCAAGGGGGCCTTGACAACCCCGCGCGGACGGTCTGCATCCGGGTAGTCCACCACACGGGCCAGACTGTCCTTGACGGGCCAGATTTTAGTTACCGCCATCGTCTAAACTTCCGAAAAAAAGAGGGGAACAGGTTCCCCCGTTCCCCTAAAAAGGTGCTGACGTTGCGGCGTTTGGATTACTTGAAGTACCGCTCCAGCAGGCCCTTGAGCGCCTTGCCGTGGCGGGCCTCGTCCCGGGCCATCTCGTGGACGGTGTCGTGGATGGCGTCCAGGCCGTTCTTCTTGGCGCAGGCGGCCAGATCGAACTTGCCCTGGGTGGCGCCGAACTCGCAGTCCACACGCCAGGCCAGATTCTTGGCGGTGTCGGCGGTCATGCTGGGCTCCAGGTCCTCGCCCAGCAGCTCCGCGAACTTGGCGGCGTGCTCAGCCTCCTCAAAGGCGGCCTTCTCCCAGTACAGGCCGATCTCGGGATAGCCCTGCCGGTGGGCGATGCGGGCCATGCACAGGTACATACCCACCTCGCCGCACTCGCCGTTGAAGTTGGCCATCAGCTGCTCGAAGATGTACTTCTTGTCCTCCTCGCTGATGCTGTGGTTGTTCTTCACGGTCTTGGCGTAGATGCCGTACTCATGCTCGGCGGCCAGCTTCATCTCGCCCACCTGCTCGGTGAACTTGGAGCCGGCGACGTGGCACACGGGGCACTCGGCGGGGGGCTGCTCGCCCTCATAGACGTAACCGCACACAGGGCAGATCCATTTTTTCATGATGATGTTCCTCCAATATTGTTTTTAAGTTTGGGCGTCCGGCCGCGCGTCCGCACAGTCCCGGCACAAGCCGCGGACGATGAACTCGCAGCTCTCCGCCCGGAAGCCATATTGCACGCTCACGCCGTCCAGGTAGTCCGGCCCGGGAGAGTGCTCGGGCAGGTCCACAATGGCGCCGCAGCGGTTGCAAATAAAGTGGGAATGGGGGGCAATCACCCCGTCGTAGCGCTCCTGGCCGTTCACCGCGCCCACCCGGCGGAGAAGCCCCCGCTCGCACAGGTGGTTCAGGTTGCGGTAGACGGTGCCCAGGCTCAGGTCGGGATATTGGGACTTCATCTCCCGGTAGACCCAGTCCGCGCCGGGGTGGCGCCGGGTAGATCGAAGCAGCGCCAGCATAGCGTCCCGTTTTTTGCTGGTTCGGACGTTGTTCATGCTGAGCTCCCTTCCGCATTCCGCGCTAAATAGGAATGATTACTGACAAATAAGATAGCACAGCCGCCTCCATTTGTAAAGAGTTTTTTTCAAAATTCCTGCGGAAATTTTGCCCGGTTTGCATTGGCGCCTCTGCCTGTGGTATGATACCGTTGTCATAGAGGCGCTTTATAGAAAGAAAAGAATGAAAGCCCGCGGCCGGGGAGGGTGCGTCATGCTGAAAAAACTGCGGTGGAAATTTGTGCTTATCATCATGCTGCTGCTGTCGGCGGTGCTGGGGACGGCCTTGGCGGTGCAGACCGCCTCCGCCGTCCGGCAGTACCGGGAGGAGACGGACCGGGTGCTGCGCTGGGCGCTGGACCGGGGGACGGCGGCGCTGGACCCGTTCGCTCCCGGCACGGGGGACGGCTTCACCCGGGACCAGGAGCTGTACAGCCTGATTCCGGCGTTCTTCGCCGCGGTGGACCGGAGCGGGCGGACGGTGCTTGCCATCAGCTACAACGCCGGGGTGGACGAGGAGGATGTGGTCCGGGCGGTGGAGGGGGCGCTGGCCGCCGGAACCCTGACCGGGGAGCTGGAGGAGCTGGGGCTGCGCTTTCTCATAGAGCCGGGGGGAATGGGGCTGAAGGCCGCTTTCGCCGGCCTGGACTGGGAGCGGAACGCCGTCCGGCGGCAGGCGGCCAGCGCCGCCCTGGTGCTGGGGGCGGCGCTGGCGGGGTTTTTCGTGGTGAGCGCGGCGCTGTCCCGGTGGCTGGTCCGGCCGGTGGAGGAGAGCTGGGAGCGCCAGCGGCAGTTTGTGGCCGACGCCTCCCACGAGCTGAAAACGCCCCTCACCGTTCTGCTGGCCGACGCGGACATTTTGCTCAGCCGCCCCGAGGACACCATCGAGAGCCAGCGCCGGTGGGTGGAGCATCTCCGGGCGGAGGGCCTGCGGATGAAGGGGCTGGTGGAGGACCTGCTGTTTCTGGCGCGGGAGGACGCCGCCGGACAATCCCGTTCTCAGGGCCGCGCGGACCTGTCCGCCCTGTGCGGGGACTGTGTGATGTCCTTTGAGCCGGTGGCCTTTGAGGCGGGCCTTGTCCTGGACAGCCGGATTGAACCCGGCGTGACCGCCGCCGGGGACGGGGAGGAGCTCCGGCGGCTGTGCGCCATCCTGCTGGACAACGCCTGCAAATACTGCGAGGCGGGGGGGACGGTGACGGTCGTCCTGGAAAAGGGGGAGCGGGCGGCGCTCACCGTCCACAACACCGGGGAGCCTATCCCGGCCAAGGCCCAGACTCACCTGTTTCAGCGGTTTTACCGGGGGGACGCCGCCCGGAGCCGGGAGGCCGGCGGCTATGGCTTGGGGCTGTCCATCGCCGCCGCCATTGTGGAGCGGAGCGGGGGAAAGATCGCCGTCCACAGCGCTCAGGGTCAGGGGACGGCCTTCACCGTCACGCTGCCGCTGTGCTCCGAATGAGACCGTTCCGGGACCCGGCCTGGGTCCCGGATTTTTTTGTGCGGCCCCTTGACAAACGCGGCTTACCATGCTAACATATGAGCAGTTGTTCATATGTTAGCAAAATGAGAGGAGGCGCCCATGGCGGAGATAAACGATATCGAGCGCTGCGGCTGTGTCCTGGTTCACGAGGACGCGGTGAACGCGGTGCTGGGCGGGATGCCCGGCGACGAGACGCTGTATGACCTGGCGGAGCTGTTCAAGGTGTTTGGCGACTCCACCCGGATCAAAATTCTGTACGCCCTGTTTGAGGCGGAGCTGTGCGTGTGCGACATCTCCAAGCTGCTGGGGCTGACCCAGTCGGCGGTGTCCCACCAGCTGCGGGTGCTGAAGGGCAGCCGGCTGGTGAAGTTCCGCCGGGAGGGCAAAACTGTGTTCTACTCCCTGGCGGACGGCCACGTGCGCAAGATCATCGCCCAGGGGATGGAGCACATCAACGAATAGCGTCCGAGCCGCGCGTCGCGAACAGGCGAGGCGTGAATAGGACACGGATAGGAAAGGAAGTCATTATTATGAAAAAAACCTTCAAGCTCATCGACCTGGACTGCGCCAACTGCGCCGCCAAAATGGAGGACGCCATCAAGAAGCTCCCCGGCGTCACCAACGCCGCCGTCAGCTTTTTGACCCAGAAGCTGACCATTGAGGCGGACGACGTGGACGCGGTGATGAAGGACGTGGTCAAGTGCTGCAAAAAGGTGGAGCCGGACTGCGAGATCGTGCTGTGAGCCGGACTTTTTGGGACCGTATCGCCGGATTGTATGACTTGGCGGAGTGGAGCAACCGCAAGGTGAACGCCGCCGCCAAGGTCCGGGTGGGGGCGCTGGTCCCCAACGGGGCGCGGGTGCTGGACTGCGCCGCCGGGACGGGGGAGTTCTCCCTGGCGGCGGCAGAACACGCGGCCTCCGTGCTGTGCACCGACCGGTCGGAGGCCATGCTGGCCCGAGCGAGGAAAAAGGCCGCAAAGCGGGGGGTGTCCAACGTGGAATTCGCCGTCCGGGACATCACCGCCCTGCCCGACCCCGACGGGAGTTTTGATGCCGTCATCGCCGCCAACGTCCTCCACCTGCTGCCGGACCCTGGGCCCGCCGTCCGGGAGCTGTGGCGGGTGACTGCCCCGGCTGGGCGGCTCATCCTGCCCACCTACCTCCAGGGAAAGGCGGGGGCGGCTTACGGGACCATGATCAAAATCTACCAGGGCGTGGGCTTCCACTATGAGCACGCCTTCACCCCGGAGACATACCGCGCCTTTCTGGAGGGACTGGGGCTGGCCCCGGTGGCGCTGGAGGTGATCTCCGGCGGGGTGCCGGAGGGCATTGGGATACTGAAAAAACGTTGAACCGCCGCAAGCGGCGGCTCTTATGGGGCCCCCGCGAAAGCGTCCCTCAGCTTTCGTGGGGAGAGGAGGGGCAGCGGAATGAGCGATTTTTCGCCGCAGGCGGAAATGAGCGATATGGAGCTTACCCCGACGACGGACTGGACATCCGCCGATTTTAGGAGTTGATTGTTGTGACCAGAAAGCAAAAAAAGACGCTCATCCGCATTCTCGTGGCGGCGGCGCTGCTGATTGGGCTGACTGTATTGGAGCACAGCGGTACAAGCATCTGGCTGCCCTTCGGCATCCCGCTCATCAGCACCAGCCGGGTGAGCGCGTCGGGGGATGCGGCCTTTTCCCTGGCGACGTGGCCGCTTTACTTGATCCCCTACCTCATCATCGGCTGGGACATCCTCTGGAAAGCCGTCCGCAACATCGGCCGCGGCCAGGTCTTTGATGAGAACTTCCTCATGTGCGTGGCCACCGTGGGGGCGCTGGTGCTGGGGGAGTACGCCGAGGCCGTGGGGGTTATGCTGTTCTACCAGGTGGGCGAGCTGTTCCAGAGCGTGGCGGTGGGCAAATCCCGGCGCTCCATCGCCCAGCTCATGGACATCCGCCCCGACGTGGCCAACGTGGAGCGGGACGGGCAGCTTCTGGAGGTGGACCCGGAGGAGGTGGCGGTGGGCGAGACCATCGTCATCCGCCCCGGCGAGAAGGTCCCCCTGGACGGCGTGGTGATCGAGGGCGCGTCGGCGCTGAACACCGCCGCCCTCACCGGCGAGTCCGCCCCCAGGGACGCGGTCCCGGGCGGGGAGCTGCTGTCCGGCTGCGTCAACCTCACCGGGCTGCTGAAGGTCCGGGTCACCAAGGAGTTCGGCCAGTCCACCGTGGCGAAGATTTTGGACCTGGTGGAGAACGCCGCCTCCAAAAAGGCCAGGGCGGAGAACTTCATCACCCGTTTCGCCAAGTACTACACCCCCGCCGTGGTGTTCGCCGCCCTGGCCCTGGCGGTGATCCCCTCCCTGGTCACCGGGGATTGGGCCGTGTGGGTCCACCGGGCCCTCACCTTTCTGGTGATCTCCTGTCCCTGCGCCCTGGTGATCTCCATCCCCCTGTCCTTCTTCGGGGGCATCGGCGGGGCGTCCGCCCAGGGCATCCTGGTGAAGGGCGGCAGCTATCTGGAGCTGCTGGCCAAGACGGAGACGGTGGTGTTCGACAAGACGGGCACCCTCACCCAGGGGGTATTTGAGGTGTCGGCGCTGCACCCCGCCCCCGGCGTGGCGGAGGGGGAGCTGCTGGAGGCCGCCGCCCTGGCGGAGCGCCACTCGGGCCACCCCATCGCCCAGTCCCTGCGGCGGGCACTGGGCGGGGAGATTGACCCCGGCCGGGTGACAGATGTCCAGGAGATCCCCGGCCACGGCGTGTCCGCCCTGGTGGACGGCAGACGGGTGCTGGCGGGCAATAAAAAGCTGATGGGCCGGGAGGGCGTGGCCTTCCCGCCCTGCGGGGACGTGGGCACCATCGTCCACGTGGCCCGGGAGGGAAAATATCTGGGCTACGCCGTCGTTGGCGACCAGCTCAAGCCCACCGCCCCCGCCGCCGTCAAGGCGTTGAAGCAGCGGGGCATCCGCACCGTCATGCTCACCGGGGACAGCAAGGCCGTGGGCGAGGCGGCGGCCGCCCGGCTGGGTCTGGACGAGGTCCACGCCCAGCTGCTGCCGGGGGACAAGGTGGACCGTCTGGAGGAGCTGTTGAAGCGCAAGGGCCCCAAGGGCGTGCTGGCCTATGTGGGAGACGGGGTGAACGACGCGCCGGTGCTCAGCCGCGCCGACGTGGGCATCGCCATGGGAGCCATGGGCTCCGACGCCGCCATCGAGGCCGCCGACGTGGTGCTCATGGACGACGACCCCGCCAAGCTGGTCCGGGCCATGGACATCGCCCGGAAGTGCCTGGGGATCGTCAAGCAGAACATCGCGTTCGCCCTGGGGGTCAAGGCGCTGTTTTTAATTCTGGGCGCGCTGGGCAAAACCACCATGTGGGGGGCGGTGTTCTCCGACGTGGGGGTGGCGGTCATCGCCATTCTGAACGCGACCCGTATGCTGAAAACAAAGGCGCCCAAGCCGTCGTGAGCGGCGAAGGCGGGGCGCAGGGATGGCGCCGGCCGCGCAAAGGCTTCTTTTCGTATCAGAATAGCCAAAGCCCCCCCATACGGGGGGGCTTTTTTTGCCTTTCTGGGCATTGACAGAGGGACTGGAAAAAACATATAATAACGGTACGCTAAAGCGGTAAAATGCAAGACCAGACCCTGCGGGCTGCAAAACGACCCGGCGGGGACCATTGAAGGAGGAAGAGATCATGGGAACGGAACGCGTCTACAACTTTTCCGCCGGCCCGTCCATGCTGCCCTTGGAGGTGCTGGAGCGGGCGGGGCGCGAGATCACCAACTATCAGGGCTCCGGCATGTCCGTGATGGAGATGAGCCACCGCTCCAAGGTGTTCCAGAAGATTTTTGACGGCACCAAGGCCAATTTCATCCGGCTGTTCCGGGTGCCGGACAACTATAAGGTGCTTTTTTTGCAGGGCGGCGCCTCCAGCCAGTTCTCCATGGTCCCCCTGAACCTGATCGGCAGGACCGGCAGGGCGGACTATGCCGTCACCGGCAACTTCGCCAACGTGGCCTACAAGGAGGCCAAGAAGTACGGCGAGATTTCCCTGGCCGCCTCCAGCGGGGACAGGAACCACACCTATATCCCCGCCCAGGACCAGTTGAAGCTGGACCCTGAGGCCAGCTACTTCTATTACTGCGCCAACAACACCATCTACGGCACCGAGTGGCAGTATGTGCCCGACACCGGGGATGTGCCCATCGTGTGCGACATGTCCTCCAACTTCCTGTCCCGGCCGGTGGACGTGTCCAAATACGGCGTCATCTTCGGCGGGGCCCAGAAGAATCTGGCCCCGGCGGGGCTCACCATCGCCGTGGTCCGGGAGGACCTGGCGGGCCATGAGCTGCCCTATACCCCGCTGATGATGAACTACAAGACCATGATCGACAAGGACTCCATGTACAACACCCCCCCCTGCTGGTGCATCTACATGCTGGGGCTGGTGCTGGAGTGGCTGGACGCCAAAGGCGGCGTGGAGGGCATGGAGAAGATCAAGCACGGCAAGGCCGCCCTGCTCTATGACACGCTGGACAGCTCCCGCCTGTTTACCTGCGCGGCGGAGAAGGACAGCCGGTCGGATATGAACGTCACCTTCCGCTCCGTCAGCGAGGAGCTGGACGCCAAGTTCGTCCAGGAGGCCGCAGCGGCGGGCTTCACCAACCTGAAGGGCCACCGGAACGTGGGCGGCATGCGGGCGTCCATCTACAACGCCATGCCCGTGGAGGGCGTGGAGAAGCTGGCGGACTTTATCCGGGCGTTCGATAAGGCCAACTGAGATGAGCGGGCTGGCGCTGGCCCGGCAGATTGCCGGGGAGATCGTGGAGCGGAACGCCGAACCCGTCCTGCGCTTTACCTTGACGCGGGACGGAGAGCCGGGCATCTTTGAGAGCAAGGTGGGCGGCACGCCCTACCTGCCCCGGGATACGGCGTGGCCGCTGGATTCCAGGGGGATGGGCATGGAGCTGCTGGCCCAGGTGGATTGTTCTGCGCTGGAGGGCCTGCCTGATTTCCCCCACAGGGGGCTTTTGCAGTTTTTCTTTGGCCTGGACGATGTGTTCGGCATGGAATTCGACGACCCGACAGCCCAGAAGGGCTTCCGGGTGCTGTACCATGAGACGGCGGACCCCGGGGTAACGGAGGCGGAGGTGCTGGCGAAGAAGGCGGAAGCCCCCAGGCCGGAGGGGGACGCGAGATACTATACGCCCCTGTTTGGCGTCTACGGCGTCCGTTTTGCCCCGGCGGCAGTCCAGCATATCAACAGCCAAGACTTCCGGGCCTGGAAGCAGTTCCTCGCAAGGTGGAATGAACTTCATGGCACGGACTTCAAGAGCCAGTGGGACTATTACCGGGCGACGAAAATCGACGGCGAATTTCCCGCGCCGCCGGAGAAGGCCCCCTATCACCAGCTGGGCGGCTACCCCTACTTCACTCAGGAGGACCCCCGCGCTGGCGATGGGAACGAGACCGCCGGCCTGGATGTGCTCCTGTTCCAGCTGGACAGCGATATGCTCCCGAAGGAACAGGGGGGCGGCGACCTGGTGCTGTGGGGGGACTGCGGCGTGTGCAACTTCTTCATCAGCCGAGAGGCCCTGCGCCGCCGGGATTTCTCCCGGGTGTGCTATAACTGGGACTGCTGCTGATCCGGACGGTCCCCTGGCCGGAGGAATACGGATGATAACGGTAAAAATCATTGAGGCAGACCACAAGGACGATATTAAGATCAAAAACCAGCCCTTTCCGCTGTTTGGGCTTCTGCTCCCCTCCTATCAGAATGGGAAGTGGGATCATACGGAGCTTCTGTTCCCCAAGGAGAACGTCACCCAGATGTGTTTCCCCGACGAGAACTATGACTTTGAGGAGATGTCCGGGAATTCCGTCTTTGTGGGCGCGTATGACGGCGGGAAATGCGTGGGGCTGGCCATTCTCCAGCAAGCGTTTTTCAAGTATATGTATCTGTATGATTTGAAGGTGGACGCCGGATACCGGGGGAGAGGCGTGGGCGCCCTGCTGATCGGGAAGTCCAAGAGGATCGCCGTTCAGCGGGGCTACCGGGGGCTTTACACCCAGGGGCAGGACAACAATCTCGGCGCGTGCCGGTTTTACTTGAAAATGGGGTTCGAGATCGGCGGACTGGACACCCGCGTATATGAGGGAACTTCCCAAGAACACAAAAAGGATATCCTGTTCTATTGCGACGCCCAATTAGAAAATGTATGAGGTGAACAAACCATGTTTCATATCAAAACCATGAACAAAATCTCGGCGGTGGGTCTGGAGCGCCTGCCCGCCGGGAGCTATACCATCGGCGACGGGGTGGAGAATGAGGACGCCATTCTGGTGCGCTCCGCCAAGCTCCACGACTACGCGTTCAACGAGAAGCTCTGGGCCATCGCCCGGGCGGGGGCCGGGGTGAACAATATTCCCATTGCCCGCTGCTCCGAGGCGGGCATCGTGGTGTTCAACACCCCCGGCGCCAACGCCAACGCGGTGAAGGAGCTGGTGATGTGCGCCATGTTCCTGACCTCCCGGGACGTGATCGGCGGCGTGGAGTGGGTGAAGGAGCAGGCCCGCACCCCCGGCGTGGACGTGGCCGCCGCGGTGGAGAAGGGCAAGTCCGCCTTTGTGGGCCCGGAGGTGTACCGCAAGACTCTGGGCGTGGTGGGCCTGGGGGCCATCGGCGCGCTGGTGGCCAACATCGGCCTCAGCCTGGGCATGGATGTGTACGGCTACGACCCCTACCTGTCCGTGGACGCCGCCCTGCGGCTGGACCGCCACATCAAGGTGGTGAAGGAGCTGGACACGGTGCTGGCCAACGCCGACTACCTCACCCTCCACCTGCCCTATATGGACGCCACCAAGGATACCGTCAACGCCGCCTCCATCGCCAGGATGAAGGACGGGGTGCGGATTATCAACCTGGCCCGGGGCGGGCTGGTGAATAACGCCGATATCGCCGCCGCCCTCCGGTCCGGCAAGGTGTCCCGGTATGTCACCGACTTCCCGGACAACGAAATTACCCTGGTCCCCGGCGTGGTGGCCACCCCCCATCTGGGGGCCTCTACCCCCGAGAGCGAGGACAACTGCGCCGTCATGGCGGCCAACCAGCTGAGGGACTTCCTGGAGAACGGCAACATCAAGAACTCCGTCAACTTCCCCAACGTCGTCATGGAGCGGTCCGGGGTGCAGCGGCTGTGCGTCATCCACCGCAACGTCCCCGCCGTCATCGCCCAGATCACCACGCAGCTCTCCAAGGACGGGGTGAACGTGGAGAACATGACCAACAAATCCAAGGGCGAGTACGCTTATACCATGGTGGACGCGGGCTCCAAGGTGGACGAGAAGGTGATCGAGGACATCCGCAAGGTGCCTGGTATCATTCGGATGCGGGTGATCTGAGGACGGCCGGACATAGGAATGAGAACCTGCGTTCACAGGCGAAACCGCCGGAGGGACGAGGGCTTTCCCATTCAGGCAAAACGGAATTTCGCGGGAATAATTGCGTTTATTTCAAGGAGCCACTGATTAAATCGGCAAGAGCGGTTTGCGAGAGATTTTTTGTCACAGCGAGGCGTGATTTCGCAGGAATAATTGCGTTTATTTCAAGAAATCACAACGAAGCTGTGGCGAAAAAGATCCGCAAAGCGCCGCAGACGCATTTAATCAGTGGCTCCTCAAGAATTCACAGCGAAGTACGACGGGAAAAAAACCGCCGGCGGCTTGAGGTTGTGAATACAGGTTCTAAGGGCCCAGTGGAGCGCTCGGCCTGCCGGAGGCTTTCCGGCGGGCTGAGCGCTTTTTTGTGCAAAAAAACGGGAAGGAATCCTCCGCCGGGCCTTGCAAAGGGGGCTTGGATATGCTATACTCCGTAAAGTTCACAAAGTGAACATATGCGGCGGCGCGCTCCGCCGCGCCTGAAGCCATCCAAAGGCTTTTGAAAGGAGTTACGTCTTATGGATACGAAAAAAGCCTCGCCCGGCCTGCGGGTACTGAAAATTGTGCTGTTCTCGCTGCTGGGCCTGATCCTCGCGCTGGGCGCCGGGGTATACGCCCTCTGGCACAACGAGCTGGGCGCCCTGCTGTCCATCAAGCAGCTCAACGCCCCGGACGGCGCCCGCAAGGACGGCGCGGTGTACCAGATGGAGGTGCCCGGCGGCTATTACTTCGACGAGTTTCTGGAGCAGGGCGGCGCGTCCACCGACAAGGAGCTCATCAGCTTCATCACCCAGCGCATCACCAAGGGGCTGATCCCCATGAACATCGGGGAGAGCGACATCGCCTGCTCCTCCTTCACCGCCGCCACCCCGGCGGGGGACCGGCTGTTCGCCCGAAACTATGATTTCTCCCGCACCAACACCTGCATCGTCTACACCAATCCGGGGCACGGCCGGCACGCCTCCGTGTCCACCGTGGACCTCCAGTTCATCGGCATCGCCCAGGACAGCGTCCCCCAGGGGCTGATGGACAAGGTGCTCATGCTGGCCGCGCCCTATGTGCCCCTGGACGGCGTCAACGACGCGGGGCTGGCCTGCGGCATCTACATGAGCTTCCAGGGCCCGGAGGGGAACACGCCCCCCACCGACCAGCGGACGGAAAAGCCCGACCTCACCTCCACCACCATGCTCCGCATGGTCCTGGACTACGCCTCCACCGTGGAGGAGGCGGTGGAGCTCATCTCTGCCTATGACCTCCACGACTCCGCCAACAGCACCTTTCACTACATGATCGCCGACGCCTCCGGCCGCAGCGCGGTGCTGGAGTGGGTGAACGCCACCGACAGCGCCGACACCGACGGGACGAAGCGGGAGCTGAACGTGATCTGGTCCGGCGGCGCGCCCTGGCAGGCGGTGACCAACTACATCCTCACCCCCGGCTACTACGACGGGGAGCCGGAGGAGTCCATGAAGGGTCTGGACCGCTATGAGCGCCTCACCGCCGCCCTGGAGGAGGCCCAGGGGATTTTGGAGGATGAGGAGGCCGCCATGGAGCTGCTCTCCCAGGTGGGGCGGCGGAGCTGGAACCCGGACGGGGACACCGTCACGGTCCACAGCGTGGTCTACGACCTGACCCACCGCACCGCCCTGTGGGTGGGCAACGAGCACTACGGGGAGCCGGCCTATACCTACCGGCTGGCCCCGGCCTCCTGAGCGGGCCGCGATGGAGAACGGCGATTTGCGGGAGCGGCTTCTGTCCGCCTGGATCGGTATCAACGGCTTTTTCAAGGACTCCCGGATGACCCGGGAGCTGACCTACAACGAGGCGGTGGTCATGAAGCTGGTCTACGACCAATACCGGGCGGACGGCGTGGGCCGGGTGCCCCTTCGGTTCATCCTGAAGCGGACCAATATGCTGAAAAGCCTGGCCAACCGCACCGTTGACTCCCTGTGCGCCCAGGGCTACCTGGTGAAGGAGCGGGACGGGCGGGCGCTGGTCCTGCGTTTCGCGCCCCGGCGCCTGCCGGATTTTCTGGCGGTCCACCAGCGGCCGCTGGCTCTGGCCCAAGCGGTGATCGACGTCATCGGGCCGGAGGACGCGGAGCGGTTTGCGCGCATCTGTGAAAAATTCCTGGACGCGGAGGTTTCAATCTGACGAACTGCGGGGGAGGAGCGGCGCTCCTCCCCCTGTGCGCGTCAAGACGCCGCCGTTGGACCCTGAGCGGTCAAAAAAATCCCTTGCGGACGGAGCTTTTTTGCCGTATCATCGTAAATGGGGAATTACGCGCCTTGCCGGCGCGCTCCATGGAGGTGCCCTTGATGGGAGAGCTTACTTTTTTGCGGAAGATGAACCGGGGCCGCCATCCGGAGGGGGCGGGGCCCGACGGCAGCGAATACTGCATTTTTTACGGCCCGATTGAGGAGCCGGTGGCCCGCC
The DNA here is from genome assembly GCA_947383145.1 of uncultured bacterium. GTDB lineage: Bacteria > Bacillota > Clostridia > Oscillospirales > Oscillospiraceae > Enterenecus. Next base: position 18,054 of record CANDCH010000021.1, on the reverse strand, counting down.
AGCGCATTTTCGGGGACGAGGACAGCCTGACGCTGGAGCTGACCTACGGCGGCGGGGACCTGCCCGGGGAGCTGCGCCTGAGGCAGATGGGGAGCAACCTGGCGATTGAGGAGAGCGGCCAGGGGCTGTTCCGGGAGTTTTTGGAGGAAAAGCCCGCCAAATACCTGGGTCAGGTGCTGATGTACGCCCTGCAGTTCAAAATTGCCGACCTGTCCGCCCTGGTGGAGCGGGGGGTGGAGGACATGAAGCTGCTGGAAAACGGCCTGGACAGCCACATTGACAACAGCGGCACCTATCAGATTCTGGACTTTCGCCGGAAATACACCGGGTACGGGGACCAGATCATCTCGGTGAAGGAGATCATCACCCGCATCGACAAGGGGTACTTCCCCATGCAGATGCAGAACAGCTATGTCCTCCAGGGGCAGGTGGCGCTGGAGTTTCAGTTTTTGGAGGAGCGGTATGAGCTCATCAAGAATACCGTGGTCAAGGACCTGGACACCTACACCTCCATTGTCAACAACAACATCAACCGCAACGCCCGGCTGCTGAGCATCGTGTCCTTGGGAGCGGTGGCGCTGAACCTGATGTTCGGCGGCGTGCTGGCCATGAACCCGGTGCTGGGCATCGCGGGGGGCGTGCTGGTGGGCGGGCTCACCGTCGGGGCGGCGGTGTCCTATAAGGCGGGGGGCATTCAGAACGCCATCCGAATGGGGCGCAAGGGGGGACGCCTTGGGCTGAAGGGCCATGGACCCCACCGCCCGCTGGAGGCAAAGGACCTGCCGGAGACCCCGGAGGAGGCGCAGGCAGAGCGAAAGGATGAACAGGATGCGGCGGCGCGGCCATGAGGCCCGCCGCCGTTTGCGTTTCGGCCCCCGGACGGCGGGGAAGCGCCGTTTTGTCAATTTCGATGGGTAGTCAAAAACTGGGCCCGATGTCAAAATATTACCGCTCAGCTGCAAAAAAAGCCGTTGTGAACGGGTGATTTTTTGCTATAATGAAATGGTAAACTGGCAAATCTGGGGGAATGCGGCGTCATTGTGCGTGATCGGGGGCGAAAAGCTGTGGAAGCGTTCAAAAAAATATCCGAGCAGGTCAATATTGAGCAGCTCCAGTCCATCCAGGACCGCTGCTCCAAGGCCATGGGGCTGGCCTTTGTCACGGTGGATTACAAGGGACGGCCCATCACCAAATACAGCGGCTTCACCGATCACTGCGCCCTGGGCCGCCAGCTCCAGGGCTTCTCTGAGATGTGCGAGCAGTGCGACGCCCACGGCGGGCTCCACTCCGCCATCACCGGGCAGCCCTATATCTACCGCTGTCACGCGGATCTGGTGGACTTTGCCGTGCCGCTGATTCTCAACGACAACTACCTGGGCTCGGTGATGGGCGGGCAGGTGCGGCTGACGGACGCGGAGGAGCGGGAGCTGGAGTACATCGTTCCCCGGGGCAGCTGGCGGAAGAACGAGGCCATGGCGGAGTCCTACCGCCGCGTGCGGGAGATGACCTATGACAAGCTGCTTGCGTCGGTGCAGGTGGTGCGGGATATGTTCCTGTACGCCATGCAGGACCGCCGCGGCCAGGGCGAGCCGGAGCCGGGCGAGGAGCGGACGGGCCCAGCCGACCTGGACCTGCCGGTGCGGCGGCAGGAGCGCGGCGCCCTGCTCCAGCAGGAGGGCGGAGACCAGTTCTTTTTTATCATGAACCTCATCACCCAGCTGGCCTATCAGGAGGGGGCGGACCGCACCGGGGCGGTGGCCCTGGACTTCGCGGACATCATCCGCTACACCAGCGACGCCGACCGCAAGCTGTCCATCCTGGGGGAGGAGCTGAACTATATCGAGGCGTTTCTCCGCATCCAGAAGGCCTGGTGGGGGGAGACGCTGGACTACAGCGTGTCCGTCCCCCGGCAGTACTGGGGCGTCAACTGCCCGTTCCTGATTCTGGGCCCGCTGGTGGAGATCAGCCTCCAGTCCTTCAAAAGCGAAGAGGACCGGCGGCGGATCGACATATTTGCCGAGGAGAGCGGGAAGGACCTGATTGTGTACGTGCAGGCCAACAGCGAGAGCGCCGCCCCGGAGGAGATGGAGAACCGGGCGGACGCCTATCTGGCCAAGGACCGCGGCTCCCTCCGGGACCTGAACCGGAGCCTGAAGCGGGTGATCGGCAAGCGGTGCGACCTGTCCATCGGCCACAGGGGGGACGGTCAGGCCGGGTTCGCCTTCCGCCTGCGGCTGCCCTTGAAGTGGCGGTAGTGGGAAAGGAGGCGCCGCCGGATGTGCCGTGTCCTGATTTTAAATGAAAACCGCATGGAGCGGGAGAATATGCGGGCGATCCTGTCCACGGGCCTGCCCCAGGCGGAGATCGTGGCCGCCGCGTTTCCCGGGCAGGCTCTGGAGCGGATCGGGGAGGGGCCGGTGCGCCTGTTTATCGCGGACGTGCCCTGGTTTGACGCGGACTATTGCAGCGTGATCGCCGCCGCCAAGGAACTGGCCCCGGATATGCCCATTCTGGTCACCTCCACCGGGCGGCGCAGCGACATTGTGGCCAATGTGTGGCGGCTGGGGGTGCAGGACTACCTGCTCAAGCCCTACCGCCCGGAGTGGCTGACGGCGGCGGCGGAGGTGATGATCCAGTGGAGCGCCAAGCCGGCGGGGGAGTGGGAAAAGGAGCACCGGGAGCGGTATCTCAAGCAGTCCGCCGAGCACATGCAGGCCTTCAGCTACAAAAAATGCATCAACACCACAAGGAATTACCTTGATTCTCTGTACCGGGAAACGGATGATATAGATGTGATCCGGTTCAGCGTCCTGTCCTTCGGCGAGGGGCTGGCGCGGCTGGGGGCGCCCCTGGGGCCCTCCGCCCAGCTGAAGCTGTCCACCATCATGGAGCGGTTCCGCCTCCGGTTCGACCAGCAGGGGCGCAAGCACGACTCCTTTCTGGTGCTTGAGAAGATGTGGGGCGTGATTTTCGACGCGGTGGACGAGGACCGGGGCTACCGCGTCAGCGACGAGCAGCGGGTGCTCAACTATGTGGACCGCAACATCAAGGAGGGCATCGGCCTGGACGAGGCGGCGGAGTACGCCAACATGAGCTCCAGCTACTTCAGCAAGTTCTTCAAGCGGATCACCGGGGTGAACTTCATCACCTACATGATGGACGGCAAGATCAGCGCCGCCAAAACCATGCTTGCCGACACGGATATGCCCGTCATCAACATTGCCTACGAGCTGTCCTACAGCGAGACCAACTACTTCGGCAAGGCGTTCAAGAAAAAGGTGGGGCTCATCCCCACGGAATACCGGGAGCGGCACCGGCTCAGCCGGGGCCCGGCCCTTTCCAAGGGGGACGGGAGGCCGCCCCAATAGGGCGAATGGAGGCCATTTATGCAGGAATTCAGCTTCAGTACCAGGGTTTACTTCGGCCAGGGCGCGCTGGAGCGCCTGCGCCGGGTGGAGGACAAGCGGGTGCTCATCGTCACCGACCGCTTCATGAACCAGCTGGGGGTGCCGGACCGGGTGGCCTCCTTCCTTACCCGGTGCGCCGTCAGCGTGTTTGACGGCGTGGTGCCCGACCCGCCCATCGAGGTGGTGACGGCTGGGGTGGAGGCGTTCCGGGACTGCGGGGCCCAGGCGGTGATCGCCGTGGGCGGCGGCTCCACCATCGACGCGGCCAAGGCCATCCGGGAGGTGGCCAAGCAGGCGCTGGGCGTGGATACGGACAGGATGGAGTGCTTCGCCGTCCCCACCACCAGCGGCACCGGCTCCGAGGTGACGGACTACGCCGTGATCACCGACCGGGAGAAGGGGCTGAAATACCCCCTGAGCAGCCGGGCCCTGCGGCCCATGGTGGCCATTCTGGACCCGGCGCTCACCGTGTCCGCGCCCCCCTCCGTCACCGCCGACGCGGGGATGGACGTGCTCACCCACGCCCTGGAGGCCTACGTGTCCACCGGCTGCAACGACTTTTCCGACGCCCTGTGCGAGAAGGCGGTGTCCCTGGTGTTCCGCTTCCTGCCCCTGGCGGTGGCCGACGGGACCGACCTGCTGGCCCGGGAGAAAATGCACAACGCCTCCTGCATGGCGGGGCTGGCCTTCAACTCGGCGGGGCTGGGGCTGAACCACGGCATGGCCCACGCCGTCGGCGGCAAGCTCCACATCGCCCACGGGCGGATCAATGCCATCCTCCTGCCCAAAATCCTGGCCTTCAACGCCGACCTGTCCACCGTCCACAAGGGGGAGTACTGCGTGGCGGCCCGGAAGTACCAGCGCATGGCCAAGGTGCTGGACCTGCCCGCCCCCAACGTGCGGCTGGGGGTGACCAACCTGATCCACGAGGTGGAGAAGCTGAACCGAAAGATCGGCATACCCGCCACGCTGAAGGCCCAGGGGGTGGACCCGGACCGGGTGAAGGCGCTGCGGGAGGAGCTGACGGCCGCCGCCCTGGCGGACGCCACCACCGCCAGCAACCCCCGCCCCGTGGACGGGGCTCAGGTGGAGAAGCTGCTGGCGCAGATCGTGGGATAAAACCCGCGAAATTCCGCAATGAAAACCAGAAAAAGTAAGAAATTGAAAACTTTCGGATGGGAGACCCGTTCCGCGGCACGCTGCCGCGGGGCGGGTCCCGCGCCGTTTTTGAAACAAAATTTTGGCGGAAATGTTGAAAAAGGCGGAAGGGTAAAAATTTTACCCGGACGGAATGGACAAAAAAGTACTTGCTGCCGTCAAGAAAAAGAGGGGCCGGTCCAGGTATAATGTAACGTGATAGGCGTGCGTATGCCGCTGCCGCGCGGGGTTTGCGCAGGGCGCGCCGCAGGCCATGAATAAATGAAGGAGGCAGCAATATGCAGAAGGAAGCTCTGGGTATGGTTGAGACGAAGGGCCTGGTCGGCGCGATTGAGGCGGCCGACGCCATGGTGAAGTCCGCGAACGTGGCACTGGTGGGGTATGAGAAGATCGGCTCCGGCCTGGTCACCGTGATGGTCCGCGGCGACGTGGGCGCGGTGAAGGCGTCCGTGGACGCGGGTTCCGTGGCCGCCGAGAAGGTGGGCGAGGTGGTGTCCGTCCACGTCATTCCCCGCCCCCACACCGACGTGGAGAAAATCCTGCCCCACATGGAGTGAGACTGCGAATCCGCCGGACCTTCCCCGCGACAGTTTCCACATAACTAACATTACGTCTATATGGAGGTAAAACACATGGATGAATTGGTCAGCAAGGTCATGGACGAGGTCATGAAGAAGATCGGCGCCTCCGAGCCCGCCCCCGAGAAGTGCGCCTGCGAGCCCGCCAAGTGCAACCTGACCGAGTTCGTCGGCGTCGCCGGCGGCCACACCATCGGTCTGGTGATCGCCAACCTGGACCACCAGGTTCACGAGAAGTTGAAAATCGACCCCAAGTACCGCGCCATCGGCATCATCTCCGACCGCGTGGGCGCGGGTCCCCAGATCTTCGCCGCCGACGAGGCCGTGAAGGCCACCAACAGCGAGTGCCTGCTGGTGGAGTGCCCCCGTGACACCGAGGGCGGCGCGGGCCACGGCTCCCTCATCATTTTCGGCGCGGAGGACGTGTCCGACGTCCGTCGGGCCGTGGAGGTCTGCCTGCGCGAGCTGGACCGCACCTTCGGCGACGTGTACGGCAACAGCGCCGGCCACCTGGAGTTCCAGTACAGCGCCCGGGCCAGCTATGTGCTGAACAAGGTCTGGGGCGCTCCCCTGGGCAAGGCCTTCGGCATCACCGTGGGCGCCCCCGCGGGCATCGGCGTGGTGCTGGCGGACACCGCCTCCAAGGCGGCCACCATCGACGCCATCCTCATCGCCACCCCCGGCAACGGCGGCACCAGCTACTCCAACGAGGTGAACTACTTCTTCTCCGGCGACTCCGGCGCCGTGAAGCAGGCCATCATCGCTGCCCGGGACGTGGGCCTGCAGCTGCTCAAGACCCTGGCCCCCGACGAGGAGCTGAAGTCCACCACCACCCCCTACATTATTTAACGGAAGCCGGGAAGGAGCGTAAGCTATGAAATCAAAGCGTTTTGAAGCTCTGGCGGCCCGCCCGGTCAATCAGGACGGGTATGTGCAGGAGTGGCCCGAGGTGGGTCTGATCGCCATGAACAGCCCCTTCGACCCCAAGCCCAGCATCAAAATTGAGAACGGAAGAATCGTGGAGATGGACGGCAAGACCCGGGCCGACTTCGACATGCTGGACACCTTCATCGCCGACCACGCCATCCGGCTGGGCAACGCGGAGAAGGCCATGGCGATGGACTCCCTGGACATCGCCCGCAAGATCGTGGACATCAACGTGTCCCGGGACGAGATCCTGGACATCACCCTGTCCGTCACCCCCGCCAAGCTGACGGAGATCGTGGGCAAGCTCACCATCGTGGAGATCATGATGGGCATGACCAAAATGCGCGCCCGCCTGATGCCCGCCAACCAGTGCCACGTCACCAACGTGAAGGACAACCCCGTGCAGATCGCCGCCGACGCCGCCGAGGCCGCCGTGCGCGGCTTCGCCGAGATGGAGACCACCGTGGGCATCGCCCGTTACGCCCCCTTCAACGCCATGGCCCTGTTCGTGGGCGCCCAGGCCGGCCGTCCCGGCATCATGACCCAGTGCGCCCTGGAGGAGGCCACCGAGCTTCAGCTGGGCATGCGGGGCTTCACCACCTACGCCGAGACCATTTCCGTGTACGGCACCGAGCCCGTGTTCATGGACGGCGACGACACCCCCTACTCCAAGGCGTTCCTGGCCAGCTGCTACGCCAGCCGGGGCCTGAAGATGCGCTTCACCTCCGGCACCGGCTCCGAGGTCCAGATGGGCTACGCCGAGGGCAAGTCCATGCTGTACCTGGAGGCCCGCTGCCTGGCCGTCACCAAGGGCGCCGGCGTGCAGGGCACCCAGAACGGCTCCGTGTCCTGCGTGGGCGTGCCCGCGGGCGTGCCCGGCGGCATCCGCGCCATCGCCGCGGAGAACCTGATCGCCATGCTGCTGGACCTGGAGTCCACCACCTCCAACGACCAGACCTTCACCCACTCCGACCTGCGCCGGGTGGCCCGCAGCGTGCCCCAGCTCTTCTCCGGCACCGACTACATCTGCTCCGGCTACTCCGCCACCCCCAACTATGACAACATGTTCGCGGGCTCCAACTGGGACGCCGACGACTATGACGACTGGAACATCATCCAGCGGGATATGCGCATCGACGGCGGTTTGCAGCCCGTCAAGGAAGAGGACGTCATCAAGGCCCGCAACAAGGCCGCCCGCGCCCTCCAGGGGATGTTCCGGGAGCTGGGCCTGCCCCCCATCACCGACGAGGAGGTGGAGGCCGCCACCTATGCCCGGGGCTCCGAGGACATGCCCAACCGCAACGTCAACGAGGACCTGAAGGCCATCGAGGCCATGATGGCCCGGAAGGTCACCGGCGTGGACTTCGTCAAGGCGCTGGACAAGGCCGGCTTCCCCGACGTGGCCCAGAATATCTACAACATGCTCCGCCAGAAGGTGGCCGGCGATTACCTGCACACAGCCTCCATCTTTGACAAGGATTTCCACGTCTACTCCGGCGTGAACGCCCCCAACGACTACCACGGACCCATGACCGGCTATCAGCTCAGCGAGGAGCGCTGGGAGCAGATCAAGAACATCCCCAACGCCATCCGGCCGGAAGACATTTGATGAGAGGGAGGGTCGAACTATGAATTTTGACGAGAAAATGCTGCGCAGTGTGATCGAAGAGGTCCTCAAGGAGATGAGCTCCGCTTCGGCCGCTCCCGCCGCCAAGGCCGCCCCTGCCGCCAGCACCCTGTCCGCCGGTGAGATGAGCCTCACCGACTCCGGCGAGGCCGCCCGGGGCGTGGCCCCCGACGAGGTGGTGATCGGTCTGGCCCCCGCCTTCGGCGTGTACCAGCACGAGACCATCATCCACCAGCCCCACAGCAAGGTGCTGCGGGAGATCATCGCGGGCATCGAGGAGGAGGGCATGAAGTGGCGCCTGATCCGGGTGTACCGCACCTCCGATGTGTCCTTCATCGCCCATGACGCCGCCGAGTACTCCGGCTCCGGCATCGGCATCGGCATCCAGTCCAAGGGAACCACGGTCATCCACCAGAAGGACCTGCCCCCCCTGAGCAACCTGGAGCTGTTCTCTCAGGCCCCGCTGATTGAGATGGACACCTTCCGTCAGATCGGCAAGAACGCCGCCAAATACGCCAAGGGCGAGGCCCCCACCCCCGTGACCGTGCGCAACGACCAGATGGCCCGCCCCACCTATCAGGCCATCGCCGCTCTGCTCCACATCAAGGAGACCGAGCACTGCGACCGGGACAAGAAGCCCCAGGCCGTCACCGTTTCGTTTAAGTAAAGGGAGGCAGGAATATGGATCAGGAAGCTTTAATGAGACAGATCGTGGAGCAGGTCATGAGCGCCATGAACAAGGGCGTCTCCGCTCCCGCTGCCCCCGCGGGCGGCAGGATGACCGCCGCCAACTATCCTCTGGCCGAGAAGGAAGCCGACAAGCTGAAAACCCCCACCGGCAAGCCCTTCGGCAGCCTGAGCTATGAGAAGGTGCTCTCCGGCGAGCTGACCTCCGACGACATGCGCATCGCCCCTGAGACCCTGGAGTACCAGGCTCAGGTGGCGGAGTCCGTCAACCGGGAGGCCTTCGCGGGCAACCTGCGCCGCGCCGCCGAACTCATCGCCGTTCCCGACGAGCGCCTGCTGGAAATCTACAACGCCCTGCGCCCCTACCGCTCCACCAAGCAGGAGCTGCTGGACATCGCGGGCGAGCTGGACGGCAAGTACGGCGCCAAGACCGCCGCCGCCCTGGTGCGGGAGGCCGCCGAGGTCTATGAGAAGCGCGACCGTCTGAAGAAGTTCTAATTCGCCACGTAAAAGTGAGGAGGCGCCGCACATGAGGATCGTCGCAGGCATCGACATCGGCAACGCGACAACGGAAACCGCCCTTGCCCGGCTGGACGGCGGCAGGCTGGAATTTCTGGCCAGCGGCACGGTGCCCACCACAGGCATCAAGGGGACCCGGCAGAACATCAACGGCGTCTTTCACTCCCTCACCAGCGCCCTGGAGCAGGCGGGGCTGGAGGTGAAGGACCTGTCCGAGGTGCGCCTCAACGAGGCTGCCCCGGTGATCGGCGACGTGGCCATGGAGACCATCACCGAGACCATCATCACCGAGTCCACCATGATCGGCCACAACCCCTCCACCCCCGGCGGCATGGGCGTGGGGGTGGGGGAGACCGTTCTGGTCACCGAGCTGGAGGACGCCCCCGGCGGCAAGGATTACATCGCCGTCGTCCCCGCCGCCGTGGACTTTGAGGAGGCCGCGCGGCTCATCAACCAGGGCTCCAGCGGCACCAGGCAGGTTACCGCCGCCATCGTCCAGCGGGACGACGGCGTGCTCATCCACAACCGTCTGCACCGCAAGATTCCCATTGTGGACGAGGTGGCCCTGGTGGACAAGGTCCCCCTGGGCATGCGCTCGGCGGTGGAGGTGGCCGGGGTGGGCGGCGTGGTGGAGGTGCTGTCCAACCCCTACGGCATCGCCACCCTGTTCGGGCTGTCCTCGGACGAGACCCGGCAGGTGGTGCCCATCGCCCGGGCCCTCATCGGGAACCGCTCGGCGGTGGTGATCAAGACCCCCAGCGGCGACGTGAAGGAGCGCAAAATCCCCGCCGGCGCCATGGAGCTGAGGGGCGCCACGCGCACCGTGAAGGTGGACGTGGACGACGGGGCCGACAAGATCATGAAGGCGGTGGAGTCCATCCCCGCCCTGGAGGACGTCCGGGGCGAGCCGGGCACCAACGCGGGGGGTATGCTGGAGAAGGTGCGCCAGGTGATGGCGAACCTCACCAAGCAGCACCCCCGGGACATCCATATTCAGGACCTGCTGGCGGTGGATACCTTCACCCCGCAAAAGGTTCAGGGGGGTCTGGCCAACGAGTTCTCCCAGGAGAACGCCGTGGGCATCGCCGCCATGGTGAAGGCCGACCGCCTTCAGATGGAGGCCATCGCCAGGGAGTTCGGCGAACAGATCAATGTGCCCGTGGAGGTGGGGGGCGTGGAGGCCGACATGGCCATCCGGGGCGCCCTCACCACCCCCGGCACCAACAAGCCGTTGGCCATCCTGGACATGGGCGCGGGGTCCACCGACGCGTCCATCATCAGCGAGGACGGGACCATCCACTCCATCCATCTGGCTGGGGCGGGCAACATGGTCACCCTCCTCATCCAGTCGGAGATGGGCCTGGACAGCTTTGACACGGCGGAAGACGTGAAGAAGTACCCCATGGCCAAGGTGGAGAGCCTGTTCCACATCCGCCATGAAAACGGCACCGTGGAATTCTTCCCCACCCCGCTGGACCCCAATATTTTCGCAAAGGTGGTCATCCTCAAGGAGGGCAAAATGCTCCCCCTGGAGGGGGACTGGTCCATGGAAAAAATCCGCCTCATCCGCCGTCAGGCCAAGCAGAAGGTGTTCGTCACCAACGCCATCCGGGCCCTCACCCGGGTGAGCCCCACGGGCAGCGTCCGGGACATCCGGTTCGTGGTGCTGGTGGGCGGCTCCGCCCTGGACTTCGAGGTGCCCCAGATGGTCACCGACGCCCTGTCCCAGTACAAGGTGGTGGCGGGGCGGGGCAATATCCGGGGCTCCGAGGGTCCCCGGAACGCGGTGGCCACCGGCCTGGTGCTGTCTGTGCTGGAAGGGAGGGCCTGACCCATGGCCATGCCCATTGAAATGACCAAGCCCAGCATCCGCGTCCTCATGAGCCCCGACGCCCCGCCGTCAGCCCTGCGGCAGCTGACCTACGGCATGGAGGAGGAGGGCATCCCCTGGGAGCAGGGGACAAAGGAGGGCGCGGACGCGTTGAACCTGGCCTGGGAAGCCGCCCAGGCCTCCCGGCTGGAGGTGGGACTGGGACTGGACCGGCAGTTCGCGGTGTTGCACTACGCCAAGCTGGACCAAGACCGGCCCCTTTACCGCGTTCCCGCCCGTCAGGCCGGCCAGGTGCGGGCCCTGGGGGCCAACGCGGCGCGGCTGGTGAAGAAATTGCCGCTGAAACCTCTGGATTAGGAGGTACGTGTATGCAGAAAAGTTTAGGGCTCATCGAGACCCAGGGGCTGCTGGGCGGCATTACCGCCGCCGACGCCGCGGTGAAGTCCGCCAACGTGGAGCTCATCGGATATGAGCTGACAAAGGGCGGCGGCTGGACCACCGTGAAGATCCAGGGGGACGTGGGCGCGGTCAAGGCGGCGGTGGACGCCGCCAAGATCGCCGCCGGCAAGGTGTGCCGGGTGGTGAGCACAAAGGTGATCGCACGCCCGGCCCGGGCGTTGGATTCGCTGGTCTGGACAGACGACACCGTGGGCCGCGAGCCCCCGGAGCCGCCCGCGGACCCGAAGCCCCCCGCCCCCCCGGAGCCTCCCGCGGGTCCCGATGAGCCGGAAGAGGAAGCGCCCGCCCCGGCGGCGGAGGAATCCGCCCCCGCGCCCCCCGTTGAGGAGGCTCCGGCGGCAGAGGAATCCGCCCCCGCGCCCCCCGTGGAAGAGGCCCTGGCGGCGGAACCCGCCCCCGAGTCCCCCGTTGAGGAGGCTCCGGCGGCGGAGGAACCCGTCCCTGAGCCCCCCGCGGAGGAATCCCCGGCGGAGCCGGAACAGGCGGCGGAGCCCCCTGCGGAGGAGGCTCCGGTCAGGCCCAAGGCGGCCCGCAAGACCCCCGCCAAGCGGGGCGCGAAGCGCAAACAATAACCCACGGCCGCGGGACGGCCGTCATTTAGGAGGTAACTATGAGTATGGGTGAAGCACTCGGCATGGTGGAGACCAAGGGCCTGGTGGGCGCCATCGAGGCCGCCGACGCCATGACCAAGTCCGCCAACGTGTCCCTCATCGGCTATGAAAAGATCGGCTCCGGCCTGGTCACCGTCATGGTCCGGGGGGACGTGGGCGCCGTCAAGGCGTCTGTGGACGCCGGCTCCGCCGCCGCCGAAAAGGTGGGCGAGGTGGTGTCCGTCCACGTGATCCCCAGGCCCCACACCGACGTGGAGAAGATTCTGCCCAAGGACCTGGCGTAAGGTGGTATGAACCGTGGAGAAAAGCCAACAGACCTATGAGATGTTCGTGCAGCTGGTCACCCGGCTGGTTCTCGAAGAGCTGGAGAAATTCCAGCGCTCGGTGCCCATCGGCGTGTCCAACCGGCACATCCATCTGGATCGGAAGGATATGGACATCCTGTTTGGCCGGGACAGCGAGTTGACCTTCAAGAAGGAACTGGGCCAGCCGGGCCAGTATGCCTGCGAGGAAACCGTCACCCTCCATGGGCCCCGCGGGGAGCTGAGCCGCGTGCGCGTGCTCGGCCCCCTGCGGAGCGAGTCCCAGGTGGAGCTGTCTGTGACGGACGGCTTCGCCCTGGGCGTGCGCCCCCCCATCCGGGAGTCCGGCAGGCTGGAGGGTACTCCCGGCGTGACCATCGTGGGCCCCAAGGGGACCATTGAGAAGGACACGGGCGCCATCGCCGCCCTGCGCCACATCCACCTGCCCCCCGAGGACGCCCGGCGCATGGGTGTGCGGGACAAACAGATGGTGAAGGTGGAGATTCGCGGCCTGCGGGGAGGCGTGTTCCACAACGTGCTCATTCGGGTGTCGGAGCAGTTCGCCCCCGAGATGCACATCGACCTGGACGAGGCCAACGCCTTCGGCGTGAAGAACGGCGACCGGGCCTACATCATCGCGGACTGAGCGGACCTTTGAGGATGGAGAGCGGATATGAGCCATGACATGGAGGCGTGCAACGCCACGCTGACGGAGTTTGAGCGCCTCATTGAGGAGCACCGGAACAACCCCTGGACGGGCCCCTTGCGCACCGGCGTGGACCTGGGCACCGCCAACATCGTGCTGGCCGTGGTGGACCGGGAGAACCGGCCCGTGGCCGGGATCACCTACCCCTCCACCGTGGTGCGGGACGGGGTGGTGGTGGACTACATGGGCGCGGTGCGCACCGTAACCCGGTTAAAAGCTCAGCTGGAGGAGCAGCTGGGCGCGGTCCTGGACGCGGCGGGGTGCGCCATTCCGCCGGGGGTGGCCTCCGGCAGCGTGAAAGCCATCGGCAACGTGGTGGAGGCGGCGGGCTTCCGGCTCACCAGCACGGTGGATGAGCCCACGGCGGCGGCCTCCGTGTTGGGAATTACGGACGGGGCAGTGGTTGACGTGGGCGGAGGGACCACCGGCATCAGCATTCTGCGGGACGGCCAGGTGGCCTATGTGGACGACGAGCCCACCGGCGGCGCCCACATGACCCTGGTGCTGGCGGGCTTCCACGGGTGTTCCACCCAGGAGGCCGAGCGGATGAAGCGGGACCCGGCCCAGGAGCACAGCGTGTTTCCGGTCGTCAGGCCGGTGGTGGAGAAAATGGCCGCCATCGTCAAGCGCTGCCTGGAAAAATATCCGGCGGAGCCGGTCTATGTGGTGGGGGGCGCGTGCTGCTTCACCGAATTTGAGGCCGTGTTCCAAAAATACCTGGGGGTCCCTGTGGTGAAGCCGGCGGCGCCGCTGCTGGTGACGCCGCTGGGCATCGCCATGAACTGCACCGAATAAGGCGGTGATTGAAGATTGACTGAACAGGAACGCAGAGAGCTGGCCCTGACGCTGCTGGCGGACGAGCTGGCGGAGCGGGTGATCCAAAAGCTGATTGACCGGCAGAAGCGGGCGCTGGTGGTCGTCACCGGCGCGGCCATCGGCGTGCCCGCCGCCCTGGCGGGCCTGAAGGAGCTGCGGGACGAGGGATTCACCTACCACGTGCTCATGACCCGCAGCGCCATGCACGTGACGGGAGAGGATGCCGTGCGCTCCGCCCTGGCTCCGGAAACGCTGTGGGTGGAGTCGGCGGGGCAGCCCCCCGAAAAGATTGCCGCCGGGTTTGACACCGTGCTGGTGCCCGCCCTGACGGTAAACACAGCCGCCCATCTGGCCGGCTGCATGTCGGATACCCCCGCCGCCGCCATGATCCTCAGCGCCCTCATGAAGGGGAAAAACGTGGTGATGGCGGTGGACGGCGCCTGCCCGGACAACCCGAAGCGGAAGGAGCTGGGCTACCGCATGACGCCCGCCCTGCGGGACGCCCTTCACGGGAACCTGGAGAAGCTCCGGGCCTACGGGGCGCGGCTGGCTCCGGCGGATGGCATGGCGGACGCCGTGCGCCGCGCCGTCGTCAGCTTTTTGCCCGCCAAGGCGGTGAGACCCGCCGCCCAGGCTCCGGCCGGGAACGTGATCCGGCCCGCGCTGGCGGGGAAAATCCTCAGCGTGAAGGATGTGAATACCGCCCCCCAGGGCGCGGTGATCGCCGTGCCGAAGGGGGTCATCGTCACCGCCCTGGCCTCCGACGAGGCCCGCAGGCGGGGCGTGTCCATTCAATTTGAAGCGTGAGAAAGGTGGAGCGTAAGCAATGTATTTAGGCAGAGTGATCGGCACCGTGGTCTCCACCAGCAAAAATGAGAATCTGATCGGCATGAAGCTGCTCGTTGTGGAGAAGCTCACCGAGCGCCTGGAGCGGGACGGCACCACCGAGGTGGCCGTGGACTCCGTGGGCGCGGGCACCGGGGAAATCGTCCTGGTGAGCCAGGGCAGCTCCGCCCGGTATGTGTTCCAGAACGCCTCGGCCCCCATCGACAAGGCCATTGTGGGCATTGTGGACACGGTGGAGGTGGGCTGATGGCAAACCTCTACACAAAGACCGGCGACAAGGGGCAGACCAGCCTGGTGGGCGGGGGCCGGGTGAGCAAGTCCGACCCCCGGGTGGAGTGCTACGGCACCGTGGACGAGGCCAATTCCATGCTGGGGCTGGCCTACGCCCAGACGGACAACGAGTTTATCCGGACCGCGGTGCGCAAAATCCAGGGGCGGCTGTTCGCCCTGGGCGCGGAGCTGGCCAGCGACTCCCCGGAGACCGCCGCCGCCCTCAAGGGGAACATCTCAGAGGAGGATGTGGCTTTCCTGGAGGGAGTGGTGGACACCTGCACCGAGACCACCGGCAGGCAGACCCACTTCGTCATCCCCGGCGTGGACCCCGCCTCGGCGGCCCTCCACGTGGCCCGGACCATCGTCCGGCGGGCGGAGCGGCGGATTGTGGAGCTCCCTGTCCGGGAGGTGCTGGCGCGTTATCTCAACCGCCTGTCCGACGCGGTGTACGCCATGGCCCGGCTCCAGGAGGATCTGACCCAGATGCGGGAGAAGGTGACGGACATGGTGAAGCAGGCCATGGCGCGGCAGGCCGGAAGCGGCTTTCCCCCCATGAGCCTGGACATCCTCCACCGCATGGCGGCCCGGGCCGTGGAGAAGTCCAGGGAGCTGGGGGTGCCTGTGGTGTTTTCCGCCGTGGACGCCGGGGGCAATCTGATGCTCCTCCAGCGGATGGAGGGGGCCCTGGTGGGCAGCGTGGAGGTGTCGGCGGGCAAGGCGTACACCGCCTACGCCTTCCAGATGCCCACCCACGAGCTGGGCGCGGCCGCCCGGCCCGACGGGCCCCTGTACGGCATTGAAAACGCCAATCCGGGCCGGATTGTGCTGTTCGGCGGCGGCTTCCCCTATCTGGTGGAGGGCAGGGTGGCCGGAGGGATCGGCGTGTCCGGCGGCACCGTGGAGCAGGATATGGAGATCGCGCGCTACGCAATGCAGATTGAAGGAGGGACCGCGCAATGAATTTTGATGAACAAGTGGTGGCCAGCATTGTCAAGCAGGTGCTCAGCCGGGTGGATATGGGCGGCACGGAGCCCAACTGCGCCGCCGCCGGGGGCGACTGGGGCGTGTTTGAGAGCATGAACGACGCCGCGGAGGCCGCCGCCGCCGCCCAGAAGGCGTATCTGAACTGCTCCATGCACGACCGGGCCAAGTATGTCCAGGCCATCCGGGACGTGGTGCTGGAGGAGGAGAACCTGGACTATATCTCCCGTCTGGCGGTGGAGGAGACCGGCATGGGGGCCTACGAGTACAAGCTGGTGAAAAACCGGCTGGCCGCCACCAAGTCCCCCGGCATTGAGGACCTGACCACCGACGCCATGAGCGGCGACGACGGCCTCACCCTGGTGGAGTACTCCCCCTTCGGCGTCATCGGGGCCATCACCCCCACCACCAACCCCACCGAGACCGTCATCTGCAACTCCATCGGGATGCTGGCGGCGGGCAATTCCGTGGTGTTCAGCCCCCATCCCCGGGCCAAAATGGTGTCCCTGCACCTGATTCAGCTCATTAACAAGGCCCTGGCCCGGGCGGGCGCGCCCGCCAACCTGGTGGTCACGGTGGCGGAGCCCTCCATTGAGAACACCAACGCCATGATGAGCCACCCCAAGGTGCGGATGCTGGTGGCCACCGGCGGCCCCGCCATCGTGAAAACGGTGCTGTCCAGCGGCAAGAAGGCCATCGGCGCGGGGGCGGGCAATCCCCCCGTGGTGGTGGACGAGACCGCCAACATTGAGAAGGCCGCCCAGGACATCGTGGACGGGTGCAGCTTTGACAACAACCTTCCCTGCATCGCGGAGAAGGAGGTCATCGCGGTGGATTCCATCGCCGACTACCTCATGTTCAACATGAAGAAGTCCGGCGCTTACGAGGTGAAGGACCCCGCCCTCATCGACAGGCTGGTGAAGCTGGTGGTCAAAGAGGACGGCAAGCACCCCGTCACCGACTTTGTAGGCAAGAGCGCCCGCTACATCCTGGAACAGGTGGGCGTCAGCGTGGGTCCCGAGGTGAAGGTTATCATGATGGAGACCACTGAGGATCACCCCTTTGTGCAGGTGGAGCTGATGATGCCCATCCTGCCCATCGTGCGGGTGAGCGACGTGGACGCCGCCATCGACATGGCCATCCGGGTGGAGCACGGCAACCGCCACACCGCCATGATGCACTCCCGGAACGTGGATAAGCTGACCAAGATGGCCAAGCTGATCCAGACCACTATTTTCGTGAAAAACGGCCCCTCCTATGCCGGCATCGGCGTGGGCGGCGAGGGCTGCACCACGTTTACCATCGCCGGTCCCACCGGAGAGGGGCTGACCACGGCCAAGTCCTTTGCCCGGCGGCGCAGATGCGTGCTGGTCGGGGGCCTGGACGTGCGGTAACCGGAAGGGGTGCGCCTTATGTCTGAACATTTGACCGCCCTGGTCCAGCGCGCGGGGGTGGTGGGGGCCGGCGGCGCCGGCTTCCCCACCCACGTGAAGCTCAACGCCAAGGCGGATACGGTTATCATCAACGGGGCGGAGTGCGAGCCCCTGCTCCGGGTGGACCAGCAGCTGATGGACCTCCGGGCGGAGCGCCTGCTCGCCGCCCTGGAGCTGATGGTGGACCATGTGGGGGCGGAAAAGGGCGTGGTGGCGCTGAAGGAGCACTATCACGCCGCGGTCCAGTCCCTGAGCCGGGAGCTGCCAAAGCACCCCCGGCTGGGCATCCATCCGCTGGGTGCTTTCTACCCCGCCGGGGATGAGCAGGTGATCGTCTACGAGGTCACCGGCCGGATTGTCCCCGAGGGGGGCATTCCCCTGAATGTTGGGGTGGTGGTGGCCAACGTGGAGACCGCCCTCAACGTGCTGGACGCCGCTGAGGGGAAGCCGGTGGTGGAGAAATACGTCACCCTCACCGGCGCGGTGCGCGCGCCCAAGACCGTAAAGGTTCCCCTGGGCATCACCGTGGCCCAGGCCCTGGCCCTGGCGGGCGGCCCCGCCGTCCCCGACTACAGGGTGATCAACGGCGGGCCCATGATGGGAAAAATCGTCCCCGTGGACAGCGCCGTGACCAAGACCACCAAGGGCCTTATTGTGGTGCCCGCCGGGCACCCCCTGCTGGCCAGCCTGGAGCGGCCCGTTGCCGACTCCACCCGCCGGGCGGCCACCGCCTGTATGCAGTGTTCCCTGTGCTCCGAGGTGTGCCCCCGGGGTATGCTGGGCCACCGCATCCAGCCCCATAAGCTGATGCGGGCGGCGGCCTACGGCTCCCTGTGCGACCCCGAGCAGACCCCCATGAACGCCTATCTGTGCGTGGGGTGCCGCCTGTGCGA
>CANDCH010000020.1 GCA_947383145.1 uncultured bacterium | reverse complement strand
GGGACACCTTCCGGGCCGCCGCCGCCGAGCAGCTCACCATCTGGGCGGACCGGGCGGGAGTGGACATCGTCAAGCAGCACGAGGGAGCGGACCCCGCCGCCGTGGTGTACGACGCGCTGTCCGCCGCCAAGGCCCGGAAGGCCGACGTGGTGCTGGTGGATACCGCCGGGCGGCTGCAAAACAAGGCCAACCTCATGAGCGAGCTGAACAAAATCTCCCGGGTGATCGACCGGGAGTGCCCCGATTCCAGCCGGGAGACCCTGCTGGTGCTGGACGCCACCACCGGCCAGAACGGCCTGATCCAGGCCAAGGAGTTCTCCAAAACCGCCGGGGTGACGGGCATTGTGCTCACCAAGCTGGACGGCACCGCCAAGGGGGGGATCGTCGTCGCCATCGCGAAGGAGCTGGGGGTGCCCGTCAAGTTCGCCGGAGTGGGGGAGGGCGTGGACGACCTTCAGCCCTTCGACGCCGCCGCCTTTGTGGAGGCGCTGATCTGAGGCGCGTTTTGACAATATTTACACTCCGGTAATGAATTTTTCCAGCGGCCCGTGTATAATAAAAAGAATGGATGAAGGGGGGAGCGCCATGGAGTGCCCGTTCTGCGGCGGGGAAATGAAGGAGGGGACCATCCCCTCCGGGCTCAAATGGGTGGAGGACGGCGAATGGGAGGGAATCCCGCTGACGGTGGGCCTGCTGGGGAGGGCGCCGAAATCGTTCTACTGCCCGGACTGCCGTCGGATCATCCTGCCCGTGCCGGAGAAGGCGGAGGGCGTGCTGGACCTGGTGGAGCGGAAGCTGGACGAGGCGTCCGGCAGGCTGGACGAGGCAAAAAAGCAGTGGGAGGCGCGCCGGACCCGGGAAAAAGAGGAGAAGCGGAAAAAAGAATTTGGGTCCAAGGACCCGTGGGAGCTGTGAGATATGAAACTGGTATTGGCCAGCAAAAACGAGAAAAAGCTCAGGGAAATGAACGATATCCTGTCCGGCATGGGGGTGGAGGTGTGCCTCCAGGCGGACGCGGGGGTTGACGTGGACGTGGAGGAGACGGGGAGCACCTTTGAGGAGAACTCCCGGCTCAAGGCCCAGGCGGTGATGGAGGCCTCAGGCCTGCCCGCCATCGCCGACGACTCCGGGCTGTGCGTGGACGCGCTGAACGGGGCCCCCGGCGTGTACTCCGCCCGGTACGGCGGCGAGGGGCTGGACGACGCGGGGCGCTACCGGCTGCTGCTGTCCTCCATGCCCACGGGACGGCCCCGGACGGCGAAATTCGTGTCTGTCATCACCTGCTGCTTCCCCAACGGCGACGTGCTCACCGCCCGGGGGGAGTGCCCCGGCACTATCGCCTTCGCCCCCATGGGGGAGGGCGGCTTCGGCTACGACCCGGTGTTCTTCCTGCCCAAGCTGAAAAAGACCTTCGCCCAGCTCTCCCCGGAGGAGAAGAACGCCGTCTCCCACCGGGGCAAGGCCCTGGAGGCGTTTCAGGGGAAGCTGGAGGAATATTTGAAGCGGTGAGCCTCCTGGAGGAATTGACCGTCCCCCTGTGCTTCTCCCTGATGCTGGCGCTTGCGGCGTTCGCGCTGATCGCCGCAAGCTGCGTGCTGATCTCCCGGGCGTCGAAAAGGCTCCGGGAGAGGGACGGCCAAGGGGTTTTGCGGGAGAGCCGGAGGATGGGCTGGGCGCTGGCGGCGTTCTGCCTGTGCTGGACGGCGGGGCAGCTGCTGTTCGACTGCGCCGTCAGAGAGGACGCGTCCATCGGCTGGAGCCTTCTGGGCAGCGTGAGGGACCTGTTTCTTCTCGCGGCCGCCGGGGCGTGGGTGTGCCGGATGTTTCACAGAAAAGGCGTGGAACTGATTGAGGAAAATCAACCTGATTTAGGAGAATGACATGGATTTGACAAGCAAACAGCGCTCACAGCTGCGCTCTATGGCCAACGGCCTGGACGCGATTGTGCACATCGGCAAGGACGGCATCGGGCCCAACCTGACCAGGCAGGCGGACGACGCCCTGGAGGCCCGGGAGCTCATCAAGGGCAGGGTGCTGGAGAACAGCCCCCTCTCCCCCCGGGAGGGGGCGGAGGAGCTGGCAAAGGCCACCCGGAGCCAGGTGGTCCAGGTGATCGGAAGCAGGTTTGTGCTCTACCGGGAGACCCACGGCAAGCCCAAGGACAAGAGAATCAAGCTGGTAAAATAGGCATCCCCCACATTTTTCAGAAGAGGGTGGTCCCGTTGAAAATCGGCATTTACGGCGGCAGCTTCAATCCCCCCCACCTGGGGCATCTGGCGGCGGCGCGGGCGGCCATGTCCGCGCTGGAGCTGGACAGGCTGGTATTCGTCCCGGCGGGCATACCGCCCCACAAGGCGCTGGCCCCAGGCAGCCCCGGCCCGGACCAGCGGCTCAAGCTGACGGCCATCGCCGCCGACCAGCTGCTCATGCCGGAGCGCACCGAGGTATGGGACGCGGAAATTCTCCGTCGGGGGGCCAGCTATACCGCCGACACCCTGGAGCAGGCCGCCGCCCGCTGGCCGGGAGACCAGCTGTGGCTGCTGATGGGGACGGATATGTTCCTCACCCTCCATCAGTGGCGGGAGCCGGAGCGCATCCTCCGTCTGGCTGGGGTGTGCGCCTTCGGCCGGACCGAGGCGGACGGCGAGGCGGTGTTCGCCCCCCAGCGGGAATACCTGCGGAGGACCTATCCCGCCGCACGGATCTGCACCATCGCCGTCCCCGGCCTGGTGGACATCTCGTCCACCCGCCTGCGGGAGCTGCTGGCCCGGGGAGAGGGCCGGGAATATTTGCCCGAGGCGGTGTACGGCGCCATTTTGCGGGAAAAACTATACGGGACCCACGCCGACCTCAGGCGCCTGAGCCTGGACGAGCTGCGGTGCGTGTCCTACTCCATGGTGTACGCCAAGCGGCTGGCCCACATCCGGGGCTGCGAGGAGGAGGCCGCCCGGCTGGCGCGGCGGTGGGGCGCGGACGAGAACCGGATGCGCCGGGCCGCCATCCTCCACGACTGCACCAAATACCTCGCCGTCCAGGAGCACCTGGACATCTGCGAGCGGTACGGCGTGGCGCTGTGCCCCCTGGAGCGGGCCACCGACAAGCTGCTCCACGCCAAGAGCGGCGCGGCCCTGGCCAAGCACGTCTTTGGCTTTGACGATATCTATGACGCCATCCTCTACCACACCACCGCCCGGGCGGGGATGAGCCTGGAGGAAAAGCTGCTGTACATCGCCGATTATATGGAGCCCAACCGGGACTTTCCCGAGGTGGGAGAGCTGCGCCGGCTGGCCTATTCCGACCTGGACGGGGCGGTGGCCATGGGAACCTCCCTGTCCGTCCAGGAGATGCTCCGGCGGGACAAGGAGCTTCATCACGATACAAAGGCGGCCTTTGAATACTATGGGAAGGGAAGTCAAGCATGAGCGACCAGTCCAGAAAGATAACTGAGGAAGGGCACGGGGGGCCGGGAAAACGGCTGGAGAAAAAAATCCCCCCCATGCTGACCGCCGCCCAGCTGCGCCGGAAAAAAGAGAAGCGGATCATGATTGTGATGATCGCGCTGGCGGCGGTGATGGTCATTGCCGCGTCGGTGGTGGTGCTGTACAACCGCTGGGTGAAGAGACCCAGCCTGCCCACTCCGCCGGGGCCGGGGCAGTCCGCCGGACTCACCAATGAGTCCCTGCCCCCAGACGCCACCCCGGAGCCCACCCTCGGCTTTGAGGCGGTGGAGCCCAAGGTGGGCGGCGAGCGGAAGAGCGAGGACATTTTCACCGTGCTGATTTTCGGCTCGGACGTGGCCTCCGGCCTCACCGACACCATGATGGTGGCCACCTACGACGTGACCAACCAGCGGGCCACCGTCATGTCCCTGCCCCGGGACACCCTCATCAACTCCAGCGCCAAGCCCGGCATCGACGCGAAGAAGCTCAACGCCGTGTACAACGTCTACGGCCAGGGCGACAGCGGGGTGCGGGCGCTGAAAACCGAGGTTTCCGAGCTGGTGGGCTTCACCCCCGACTTCTATGTGCGCATCGACTGGGAGCTGGTGGGGGAGATGGTGGACGCCATCGGCGGCGTCTGGTTTGACAATCCCTACCACATGGAGTACTATGATCCCACCCAGGACCTGGAGATCTATCAGGAGCAGGGCTACCGGCAGATGATGGGCCGGGACGCCATGCAGATCGTCCGCTGGCGGCACAACAACCCCGGCGTGCCCATCAAGCCGGGCAGCTCGGTGACCGCCGTGGGCGACCTGGAACGGCTGAACGTCCAGCACGCCTTCCTCAAGGCGGTGCTGAAGCAGACCCTCCAGATTCAGAACCTGTTCCGCATCGGCCAGCTCATCGACCTGTTCAACAGCCGGGTGGAGAGCGACCTGGACGTGGAGGGGATGCTGTGGTTCGCCCAGTCGGCGGTGTTCGGCGGGCTGGAGGTGGACGACGTGGAGTTCTGCACCATGCCCAACGCCCTGGGCAGCTATGGCACGGGCAGGCAGAGCCGCAGCTTCGTCTACCCCCTCCAGAGCGAGCTGCTCACCCTCATCAACGAGAAGCTGAACCCCTATGTGGAGCAGGTGACTATCCGGCAGCTGGACCTGATGAGCCCCAACGGGAGCGGCGGACTGCGCTCCAGCACCGGGCGGCTGGCGGAGCCGTCCCTGGCATATCCGCCGGTGGTGGACACCCCCGCGCCGGAGGAGAGCGGCCCGGTGGAGAGCGGAGAGCCCTCCGCCAGCGCCCCCGGGACGGGCGGGGAGCCCTCCGTCAGCGACCCCGTTCCGGCGGAGACCGGCGGACAGCCGCCGGAGAGCCAGACCCCGGACCCCATCGAGACCATCCCCGGCTGGCTGCTGCCCCAGGGGGAGGGCGCCGCCGCCCCGGACTCCGGCGGGGACACGGCCGGGATGGACTGGGGCCACACCTCAGATTAACCGAAAAGGAGACGATTCTATGCTGAACGAGCGGGAAATGACCGGCATCGCCGTGAAGGCGCTGGACGATAAGAAGGGCAAGGATATCCGGGTGCTGCGCACCGCGGACCAGACCACCCTGGCGGACTATTTCATCATTTGCAGCGGCAGCTCCAACACCCAGGTGCGGGCGCTGGCGGAGGCGGTGGAGGAGGCCCTGTCCAAGGCCGGGGAGGAGCCCCACCACATCGAGGGCCACCGGGGCGGCCAGTGGACGCTGATGGACTACTCCAGCGTGGTGGTGCACATCTTCACCGAGGAGGGCCGGGAGTTCTACGGCCTGGAGCGGCTGTGGTCGGACGCCCAGCCGGTGGACCTCTCCGAATATCTCACGGCGGACGCCGGGTAAGGACGGGAGCGCAATGGAAAACGAAGCGAAAAAGGTCATGCTCTCCGGCATACAGCCCAGCGGGGAGCTCCATCTGGGCAACTACCTGGGGCCCCTGCGCCACTGGCCGGAGATGATCGACGAGTTCGACTGCTATTTCTTCCTGGCGGACCTGCACACCATCACCGTCCGCCAGGACCCCGCCGAGCTGAGAAAGCGCACCCTGACCCTCATCGCCCAGTACATCGCCTGCGGGCTGGACCCGGAAAAGTGTGTGCTGTTCATCCAGTCCCATGTCCCCGCCCACAGCCAGCTGGGCTGGGTGCTGGACTGCTACGCCATGTTCGGCGAGCTGTCCCGCATGACCCAGTTCAAGGACAAATCCGCCCGGAACGCCGACAACATCAACGCGGGGCTGTTCACCTACCCGGTGCTGATGGCGGCGGACATCCTGCTCTATCAGCCGGACTTCGTCCCCGTGGGAGAGGACCAGAAGCAGCACGTGGAGATCTGCCGGGACATTGCCAACCGCTTCAACGGCGTATACGGCGAGGTGCTCAAGGTGCCCCAGCCCTACATCGCCAAGGTGGGGGCCCGGATCATGAGCCTGTCCACCCCGGACAGCAAAATGTCCAAGTCCCAGCCCGAGGGCTGCGTGTTCCTCATGGAGAGGCCGGAGGACATCGCCCGGAAGTTCAAGCGGGCCGTCACCGACAGCGACACCGAGCATTGTGTCCGCTACGACCCGGAGCACAAGCCCGGCGTGTCCAACCTGATGCAGATCTACGCCTCCGCCACCGGCAAAAGCTATGAGGAGACCGAGGGGGAGTTCGACGGTCAGGGCTACGGCAAATTCAAGCCCGCCGTGGGCGAGGCGGTCATTGAGACCCTGCGGCCCATCCGGGAGGAGACCCAGCGGCTGCTGGCGGACAAGGCGTACCTGGAGGGGGTCTACCGGGCGGGGGCGGAGAAGGCGGAGTACATTGCCAACAAGACCCTGCGCAAGGTGTATAAAAAGGTGGGCTTCCTGCCCCGGTGAGGCCGTTTGGGGCGGGCGCGCCCCGTCAGACAGACAGAGGGGCGGCGGACCGCCCCGCAAAGGAGCGAAATTCCGTTGAGCAATTTGAGTAAGATCATGACCTCCCAGGAGATCTGGACCGTGCTGCTGGCCCTGGGACTGGCGGCGGCGGCGGCCTTTGCCTCCACGCCGCTGGTCAAGGCGCTGTCGGTGAAGGTGGGGGCGGTGGACGTGCCCCGTGACGGGCGGCGGATGCACGACCACCCCATCCCCCGGATGGGGGGGCTGGCCATTTTTCTGGGCTTTTTGGCCGCCATGCTGCTGTTCGTCCCCCTGGACGGGGAAAAGCAGGGGATGCTGCTGGGGGCGGTGGTCATCGTGGTGCTGGGCATTTTTGACGACATCTACGCCCTGCCCGCCAAGCCAAAGTTTCTGGTCCAGATCGGCGCGGCCCTCATCGCCGTGCTGTCGGGCAACAAAATTGAGGTGCTGTCCAACCCTAACATCTTCAGCCCCGACCCCTTCTGGGAGCTGGGGGCGCTGTCCATCCCCTTCACGGTGATCTGGATCGTGGCCATCACCAACGCCGTCAACCTCATCGACGGGCTGGACGGCCTGGCCTGCGGGGTGTCCACCATCAGCGCGGCCACCATGCTGGTCATCGCCCTGCTGGTGAGCGAGGTGGACGTGGCCGTGATGATGGCGGCGCTGGCGGGGGCGTGCGTGGGCTTTCTGCCCTATAACTTCAACCCGGCCAAGATCTTCATGGGGGACACCGGGGCCACCTTCCTGGGCTTTATTATGGCCACCGTGTCGGTGGAGGGAATGTTCAAGCAGTACACCATCATCTCCTTCGTGGTGCCCTTCTTGATGCTGGGCCTGCCCATCTTCGACGTTTGCTTCGCCGTGGTGCGCCGGGTGTCCCACGGGCAGAGCCCCATGAAGCCCGACCGGGGCCACGTCCACCACCGGCTCATCGACATGGGCTTCTCCCAGAAGCAGGCGGTGGGCGTGCTCTATGTCATCTCCGCCATTCTGGGCCTGTCCGCCGTGGTGCTCACCGCCGCCAACGCGGTGAAGGCCATGGTGTTCCTGCTTGCCATGGGGGCGGCGGCGGTGATCGCGTGGCGGGTGTTTCTGCCCAACGGCCCCCACAGCGCGCCGCAGGAGGACGCCCCGGACCGGGCAGAGGAGAAGGAGGAGGACAGCCATGGATAAGCTGAAGGTGATGACCATATTCGGCACCCGGCCGGAGGCCATCAAAATGGCCCCGCTGGTGAAGGAGCTGGAGCGCAGGCCGGAAATTGACAGCCTGTGCTGCGTCACCGCCCAGCACCGGCAGATGCTGGACTCGGTGCTGGACATTTTCAAGCTGAAGCCCCAGTTTGACCTGGACATCATGGAGGCCAGCCAGACCCTGTCCACCATCACCTCCAAGTGCCTGCTTGGCCTGGAAAAGGTGTTCCACGAGGTGCGGCCCGACCTGGTGCTGGTCCACGGGGACACCTCCACCACCTTTGCCGGGGCGCTGGCCGCCTTCTACCAGCAGATCGCCGTGGGCCACGTGGAGGCGGGCCTGCGCACCTGGGACCGCTACTCCCCCTTTCCGGAGGAGATGAACCGCTCCATGGTGGGGCGGCTGGCTGAACTGCACTTCTGTCCCACCCCGGCCAACCGCCGGAACCTGGAGGCGGAGGGCGTTACCGAGGGGGTGTTTGTCACCGGAAACACGGTGATCGACGCCCTTCAGACCACGGTGGCGGAGGAGTTTCGCTTTGGGGAGGATGTGCTGAACCGGCTGGACTACCGAAACAAAAAGGTGGTGCTGGTCACCTGCCACCGCCGGGAGAACTACGGCCAGCCCATGGAGGACATCATGTCCGCCCTGGCCCAAATCGCCCGCACCCACCCGGATGTGGAGCTGGTCTACCCGGTGCACCTGAGCCCGGTGGTGCAGAAGTGCGCCCACCGGCATTTGGACGGGATGGAAAATGTCCGTCTCATCGCGCCGCTGGACGTGGAGGAGATGCACAACCTGATGGCCCGCAGCTATCTGGTGCTCACCGACTCCGGCGGGCTCCAGGAGGAGGCCCCCGCCCTGGGCAAGCCGGTGCTTGTCCTGCGCCGCGAGACCGAGCGGCCCGAGGCCGTGGAGGCCGGGACGGCGAAGCTGGCCGGGGTGGACTATGGCCGCATCGTCCAGCTGGCGGACCAGCTGCTGGACGACCCCGCCGCCTACGCCCAAATGGCCCACGCCGCCAACCCCTATGGGGACGGGCGGGCCTGTCCCCGCATTGCGGACGGCATCCTGTACCATTTCGGCAGGAGGCCCCGGCCGCCGGAGCCCTTCCTGAGCTGAGATGGAGGAGAAAAAGCGCACGGTGATGGCGGTGCTCATCATCGCGGTGGTGCTGGCGGCGGTGCTGTACAGCTTTTTCCTCAACCTGTTCGCCCCCACCCCCCGGCTGGAGCTGCCCGATCCGGACGCCCTCCAGAGCGCGGACCCGGTGGGACAGGAGAGCGGACGGTCCGGCGGCGTGGTGGTGGAGGTCGTCCCCCGGACGGTACAGAGCCTCATCGCCGACCTGGAGCGGTACGAGAGCTACCGGCGCACGGTGGCGGTGGAGTATTTTGCCGCCGGGGAGCCTGTGGGGTCGGTGGCCGTCCAGGTGTGGGCGGATGGCGGCTGGGTCCAGTCCGACGCCGCCCTGAGCTCCGGCGCGGTGGAGCACGCCGTGGTGGGAGAGGACACCCTCTGGCTGTGGTACGACGGCGGCCCCCAGGTGTATTCCGGCCCCGCGGACCGGCGGTCCGCCGACCTGAGCCAGCGCCTGCCCACCTATGAGGATGTGCTGGACCTGGACAAGCGGGACCTGACCGGCGCGGGCTATGAGGAGCGGGACGGCCAGCCCTGCGTATACGTGGAGGCGAACACGCCGGGGGGGTATACGGAACGCTATTGGGTGTCGGTGGACAGCGGGCTGCTGGTGGCCGCCGAGATGGAAAAGGCCGAGGAGGTGGTGTACGTCATGAGCTCCCGGGATGTGGTGAGCCCCCTGGACCAGACAGGCGGCGTGTTCACGCTGCCTGACGGCACGGTGCTCCACCGGCCGGGGGAGTGAGGGGCCTATCCTCGCGCTTCTTCGCCGTCCAGCCCAAGCAGGAGCAGCAGAGCCAGGGTGATAACCAGCTCTAAATTGTCTCCGTCCTCCAGATAGAGAAACAGAATGATGAGCACCAGCAAAATATCCCCGGTATCGAACTTTTCCAGGGAGAGGTGCTTCAGGACTCCGTCCAACAGCTGGCTCAGACCCCGGGTTACCTCTCCCACCAGGTCGTTTTTGGAGCGGAAGGGCTCCGGGGGGCGGCGCGGTCCCTCCGAATGGGGCTGGGACGGGCGGCCCTGGTCCTGGTGGGGCTGCGGGCGGGGGCCTTGCCCCTGGGGCTCCGGGTCCAGGAGGACGAAGCTTCCGCCGTCCAGATACCGGTTATACATGGCTGTCCTCCTTGCGGGCGCGGAACAGCTCCAGCCCCGAGCGGATCAGCCGGGACAGCTTGGCGATTTGGATCGCCTTGTCCAGCTTGGCGTACCGCTGTTCCTTCACAAAGGGCCGCAGGGCGTTGAGCAGGGCGATGCGCTTGTCGTCGCCGCCCCCGGCGAACTGGCCCATGAGGCCCGCGGCGGCGGAGAGCATTCCCGGGTCCAGGGAACCCAGCCCGCCCAGCAATCCCGCCAGCCCGCCGCCGGACCCGGCCGCCTCCGCGGCGGCGGGGGCAGGCTGTGAGCCGTCCCCACTCTGGGGGGCCGCCTGGGCCTGCTCCTGAGGCTGGGGCGGCTCCTGCTCCGGGCCGGGCGCCGTCTGACCCTGCCCGCCCTGGTTCAGGGACTGGGCCAGGGACATGATCTGGGCCATAGCCTGGGGGTTGCCCAGGATGCTTTCCAGTTTTTCCTCCAGTTCGCCCATGCCGTCCCCTCCTCTGTGATGGCCTTACTGTAAGTTTTCCTTCATCTTCTGGATGAGCTTCGCCCCCTCCGGGTCCCGCATGAGCTGGCGGATGGCCCCCACCAGCTGGGCGGAGTCCCCCTGAGCGGCCCGCTGGGCGGCGGACTCCAGGTCTCCGGCGCTCTGGCTGAGCAGGGCGAAGACCCGCTGGGTTTCCGGCGCGTCCCGGAGCTGTTCCAGCTTGGCGGGGTCCTTCATGAGGCGTCCCGCCTCTTTTCCCTTGAGCAGTTCGTCAAAATTCGGCATAGGTAATCCCTCCGTTCAGTTCAGTATATGTGAGACGGAGGGAATGGTGAACAATATGAAGATTTTAGTGTTTTCAGATTCCCATGGGCGGCTGGGCCCCATGATGGAGGCGGTGGAAAAGGAGCGCCCCCAGCGGGTGTTTTTTCTGGGCGACCACTATCGGGACGGCGTGGCGCTGATGGACGCATACCCGGACCTGCCCATGGAGCTGGTGCGGGGCAACTGCGACTGGGACAGCGCCCCGGACGAGCTCATTGTGGAGGCGGGGGGCGTGAAATTTTTGCTGACCCACGGCCACCGCTATTGGGTGAAGAGCGGCACGGACCAGCTGGCCCGGTCGGCGCGGGAGAAGGGGGTGGACGTGGCCTGCTTCGGCCACACCCACGACGCGCTGAACATGCCTGACCGGGGGGTGTGGATGTTCAATCCCGGCACC
The DNA here is from genome assembly GCA_947383145.1 of uncultured bacterium. Lineage (GTDB taxonomy): Bacteria > Bacillota > Clostridia > Oscillospirales > Oscillospiraceae > Enterenecus. The sequence continues at coordinate 19,868 of CANDCH010000020.1, read as the reverse complement.
GCCGGAGGGGTCCACGCCCGGGTGGGCTATGGGATGATCCTGGTGAACGGCGGAAAATTCCGAACAGAGCTGCGATAAAAAATTCCCGGCGCTTCCGCGCCGGGAATTTCTGCGTCTGGGGTCAGGCGTGGCTGTGCCTGGTTCGGTTCTCCTCCGTGCGGAAGAGCAGCGTCAGGCACCACAGCGCCGCGAGGCCCACCACGGTGTAGATGATCCGGGCCAGCCAGGTGCCGGAGCCGCCGGAGATGAAGGCCACCAGGTCGAAATTGAACAGCCCGATGCACCCCCAGTTCAGCCCGCCCACGATGGACAGGGCCAGGGCGATCTTGTCCAGGAACACGGTACAAACCTCCTTTGAGCGGGGGAGTTCTTCGAATTCCGCCCGTTTTTATAGCCGCAGGCTTAGTTTGCGCCGGTCAAGGTCCGCTATGCTGGAAATTTTTCGCCCAAAGCGCGCTCAGGAATTTTTCCGCCGCCCATTTTTGTCAAACACTTTTCTGAGGGCGAACTCCGTGGGAATTATGGAGCATATGAAGAGCACAAGCTGTAAAAACTGTATGCAGATTGTAACAGCCGCCAGCGTTCCATGGTCCCGGCCAGACATGCGCAGCAAGGGGACGGCGGACAGAGGCGCCAAAAGCAGCCCAAGCCAGAACCAGATTTTTCCACAGAAGCGATGGGCGAACCGCCAGGTATCCTGATTTTTCATGGACATGGCGGTGCGATAGCCAAACGCGCCGTTGATATCGCGGGGCGGCTTGTACATAAACAGCAGTCCGCACACAATCATGATGCCGGGGACCAGTAAAACCATGCTCAGATCGAAGATAAACGGTCCGTCCACTGGGATCACCTCTCCTTTTGGGCGCAGGCGCCGCAGGCGCTGCTGCGCCTGCACGGTCCGCAGTCAGGCGGGAGCGAAAGGCTCCGGCCGGGGTCACTCCGCCGCGGGGGTCTGGCCGGTGGGGATGACGCACACATAGCTCCGGCCCCGGCCCAGGGTCAGAGGGGAGCCGGTCTCGGTGAAGTAGCGGAACTGGTCGTTGGGCCCGCCCTTCTCCCAGGTGATGGGAATCATCTGGCCGCAGCAGGCGAACCAGCCCTTGCCGGACTGGAGCCCCACCTTCACCCGGCCCGCGTCGTCCTGCACCACGTAGGTGGTCTGGAGCACGATCAGGTTGGACACCGCCACCTGGCCGCCGTCGTTGCCGTCCACGTAGGGCTCTCCGTACTCCTCCACCAGGTAGAGGCCGCTCTCCGCGTCATAGCGGAACACGCTGGTCTTGGACCCGAAGGGAACGGTGACGGTGAGGGCGTCCGTCCCCCCGGCGGGGGCGCCTCCGTCCGCGAAGGCCATCTCATAGGAATAGCCCTGGCTGTGCTCCGTGAGCTCCTTTTGTGCCAGCATGTTGGCGATGGCCTCGCCGGAGGTGAGCAGGGAGTGCTCAAAATCGTAATGGTGCCCGGTCACCCGGTCCCGGTCCCGCCAGAACATCCCGGCGTCCTTGCCGGAGTAGTAGCCCCGGACGCCGTCCACGGTGAACAGGCCCCGGCTGTCCTTGGTGCTGTAGAACTCCGGGCTGCCCCCGGCGTGTATGTACACCGCGTCGTGCCCCTGGGCGATCTCCCAGTAGTACTGGCGGGCGGAGCGCACCGAACCCACCAGCCCCAACTGCTCCGGCTCCAGGTATACCGCCAGCATTCGGGTGATGCCGCCCTCCGCCACCAGCTCATAAATGATGTCCGCCTGGCTGTTGCCCTGCTGGGGCAGGGCGGTGCGCAGGTTGTTGAGCATCACGGCCACCGGCCGTTTATGGGACAGGTCCTCCTCGCAGGGCAGGCCGGTAAGGGGATGGTAGAAGGCGGGCTCCGGCGTGGGCGTCGGGGTGGGCTCCGGCGTGGGCAGGGGCTCCGCCGATGGGGTGGGCTCCGGGGTGGGGGTGGCGGGAGGCTCCGGGTCCCCCGCCACGCAGGCGGTGAGGGCCAGAAGCAGCAGGGCGCAGGACAGGCAGGCAATACGCTTGAGTTTCATGGCGGTTTCCTCCTCCAGGGGCGTCCGCGCAGGCGGACAGGCTTTGACAGCATTATACCAATTCCGCCCGAATTTGTAAATGGATAATTGCCGGGGCCGCCCCGGAAAGCCTCTTGCCATCCTTCTTCGGATTTGCTATAATAAAGAAAGCACTGAATAAATGCGTCTGCGGCATCTTGCGGAAATTTTGCGCCATAATTTTGTTGCGATTTCTTGAAATAAACACAATTATTCCTGCAAAATCGCGCCGCATTCTGGCGCAAAATTTCTTCGCAATCTGCTCTTGCCGATTTAATCAGTTCTTCCTAAAAACCACAAGCTTGAAAAGGAGTTGTGAGGCCGCCTATGGAAGCTTCCGTACCCATATTCCGGCAGACGGTGGACTCCCTGGGGCTGGACGTGCCCCCCCTGGGGGCGTGCGGCTTTGAGGAGCTGGCGGCGGCCTGCCGCGTCCGGCTGGAGCCGGGGAGGGGTCCCGTTCACCTGCGGGGCATGGCGTCCATGGCCGAGTGCCGCGCCGGCCTGCTTGCGGCGAAAAAGCTGGACTGCGGCCCCGTCTGGGTGAGCTGGACCTGCGACGGTGAGGGCCGGTCCCCCGCCCGGGTCCATGTGCTGGCGGCGCTGTTCGTGTGCGAGGGCATGGGGGCGGCGGGCTTTGGCCTCCAATGCCCGGAGGAGTCCGCCGGGGCGCTGCTGGCCGAGCTGGCGGCGTATGCCGGGATACCGCTGTTCCGCGTGGACGGGGAGCGGGCGGCGCTCTTTCCCTACGAAGCCGCTCCCCGGGACCCGGACGCCATCCCCTGCGCCACCGGGACGGACCCCTGCTTCATCAGCCCCACCATCGACGTGGGGGAGGAGCTGGAGTGCGGCCCCGACCTGCTGGAGGACATTATCGCCGCTGAGGACGACCCGGTGGGCGCGGTGAAGATCGTCATCCAGAGTCAGGACGACGTGGACATCTTCGCCCAGCACCAGTATGCCGTCCGGGACGCGCTGTGCCTTTGCTCCGACGTGCCCGAGCTGCTGGAGGAGGCCCTGCGGGTCTATCAGGGCCGGGCGTTCTACGACGGCACCGGCGGCCTGGGCCGGGAGGACCTGGACCGGCTGTCGGAGCGGTATGGGCTGATTGTGCTGTGAGGAGGCCGACATGATCCTATCCATCGACCAGGTGAACGACATTTTGGACGAGCTGTGCGGCGAGCTGCCCCAGGCGCTGTTCCGGGAGCTCAACGGCGGCATTCTGCTGCTGGAGGAGGCCCTGCCCGACCCGGACGCCGGGGAGGACGTCTACATCATGGGCGAATACTGCTGGGACGAGATGGGGCGGTATGTCAACATCTATTACGGCTCCTTCGCGGCGTTGCTGTTTGACGAGCCCCGGCAGGTGTGGGTGGACGAGCTGCGCGCCACCCTGCGCCATGAGCTGACCCACCATGTGGAGGGGCTGGCGGGGGAGCGGAGCCTGGAATATAAGGACTCCGCCCAGCTGGACGCCCTGCGCCGGGGAGAGGACTGGCCCCCGGCGGACGGCTGATCAACACATCAGAAAGGAAGAGACACAGATGGAGACCATTCAATACGACCCCAAAGGGGTGTGCTCCCGGCACATGGAGATCGACGTGGAGGACGGCGTGATTCAGGCCGTCCGGGTGGCGGGGGGCTGTCACGGCAACCTCCAGGGGGTCGCCGCCCTGCTGAAGGGGATGACCGTGGAGGACGCCATCGCCCGGATGGAGGGCATCCGCTGCGGCATGAAGCCCACCTCCTGCCCCGACCAGCTGGCCCGGGCGCTGAAGTCCGCCCAGTGAGAGGGCTTTCCTTATTATAATAAAATCCCCCAGGGGCCTCCGCCGCAAGGCGGAGGCCCCTGAAATTCTGGAAGAATCTGCCTGTAGTGGAAACCATTTTGGCTTGCCGAATGGTTACAAAACGGTTACAATATACCCATATCCATTCCAAGGAGTGAAACAATATGAAACTAAGGCAGACCCTTCTGGGCATGACGCTGGCGGCGGCGCTGGTTCTGCCCGCGTCCGCGGCGGAGGCGCTCACCGTCAACGGGGAAAATCTCTGGGATCAGGCGGGGGCCCGTCTGGTGGAGGACACCACCTATGTCTCCCTGCGGGCGGTGTCCCAGGCGCTGGTTCCCGGCGCCCAGGTGGCCTGGGAGGATGGGGCCGCCCAGGTTTGGACAGAGGACGTGACCCTCACCGCCCGGCCGGGCGATCAGTGGCTGAGGGTAAACGGGCGGGCAATGTACATCCCCGGCGGAGTGCGCTTGGAGGAGGGCTCCACCCTGGTGCCTGTCCGGGTGCTGGCCAGAGCCCTGGGGGGCCGGGTGGACTGGGACCGGGAGCGGGGCGTGACCCTCACCCCGGGGAACGGGACGCCGGACCCCGCCCCCTACAGCCAGGAGGACCTCTACTGGATGAGCCGGATCATCTCCGCCGAGAGCCGGGGGGAGCCCCTGCTGGGCAAGCTGGCGGTGGGCACGGTGGTGCTCAATCGGGTGGCCAGCGGCGAATTCCCCGACACCATCCACGATGTGATTTTTGACCGGCAGTGGGGGGTGCAGTTCGCGCCGGTGGCCAACGGCTCCGTCTATGACGAGCCCACCCAGGAGAGCGTGCTTGCGGCCATGCTGGTGCTGGACGGGGCCAGGGCGGCGGGAAACAGCCTGTATTTTCTGGCGCCGGAGCTCACCGACAACCACTGGACCATGGAGAACCGCACCTATGTGACTACCATCGGCTGCCACTGGTTTTACGAATAAGCTCCTAAAAAATTCCAGACACTTTGGCCGGAAAACCGTCGAAACTGTATAATATACATAATAGCCGAACCTCCCAGGAAGGGAGGTTCGGCTATTATGACGGATTCAAAAGGTTGCAAAATGGTTTTGAATAAGTTACAATGTGGTTACAATTTGAGAACAAATTGTAATAAGGAGAGATTTCATGAAAACACGAGCAACCAGCCTGATGCTGGCCGCCCTCGCTGTCGTGAGCTTTGTCCTGCCCGCGCTGGCCGCGCCCTCCGACGAAATTTCGGAGGAGACCCCTGTGGTGAGCCCGGAGATTGAGGAGGTGCACAGCGCCGTCCGCCTGGACGGTGAGCCCGTAGATACCGTAGAATATGAGATCCGGGACGGCGTGTGCTACGTTACGGTGCGCTCCTTCGTCTCCATGCTGGACCCGGAGGCCATGGTGGAGGAGGAAAACGGAGTGGTCCGCGTCAGCGCCTCCACCGTCACCCAGGTGATTCCGCTGTATCCCGAGGGGCAGCTTGCTGAGGGGCTCCAGCCCCTGGACCCCTCTCTGGGGGAGAATCCCGTGAGCTCTGAGGCTCTGGACCCCGCCCTGGGGGAGAACCCCGTGAATTCTGAGGTTCTGGACCCCGCCCTGGGGGAGAATCCCGTGAGCTCTGAGGTTCTGGACCCCGCCCTGGGGGAGAATCCCGTGAACTCTGAGGCTCTGGACCCCGCTCTGGGGGAGAATCCCGTGAGCTCTGAGGTTCTGGACCCCGCCCTGGGAGGCCTTGACGGCGCTCAGAACCCGGATGCCGTCACGAACCCGGCCCAGACCGTGGTGCCCGCCGATGTGGTCACCGCCGACCTGGACCTCCAGGCCGCCGTGGGAGACCGCTACTTCGTGGCCAACGGCCGCTATCTGTACGCCTGCGGCGGCCTGATCGACCTGAACGGCGCGGTGGCCGTCCCCGTGCGCCAGCTGGCCCAGGTGTTCAACCTGACCGTGGGCTACGACGGGGAGAACGACCTGGTGCTGCTGAGCCGCCAGGAGGGCGCGGAGCCCTATCTGTCCCCCGGCGACGAGACCTATGACGGGGACACCATGTACTGGCTGTCCCGGATCATCAACGCCGAGAGCGGCAACCAGTCCCTGGAGGGCAAAATCGCGGTGGGCAACGTGGTGATGAACCGGGTGAAAAACCCCCGGTTCCCCGACAACATTGAGGATGTGCTGTTTCAGAAGAATCAATTCACCCCGGCCGCCAGCGGCTCCATTTACCGTGAGCCCAACTGGGAGTCGGTGGTGGCGGCCAAGCTGGTGCTGGACGGCGCGCAGGTGACCCCTGACGCCCTGTTCTTCAACGCGGCGGGGCTGCGCAGCTACGCCTCCCGGACCAGAACCTATGTGACCACCATTGGAAACCACGCGTTCTACAAGTAAGCGCACAACCGGCAAATATCGAGGGCGATACGCCGCGGCGGCTTGAGGCTGCCGCGGCTTTTTTCCGCCCTGAGACTCAGGGATTGACAAAAATGGTGTTCTTTGGTATAAAATTGCCGCAAAATCCCCCTGTGACGCCGATTTTTTGTGAAAAATTTTCAACAAAGCGGTTGCTTTGACGGGGAAAAAAGGGTATAATATTTATGGAAAGATATACATATTCTGGGGGTGAGAGATTTGTTTCAGATCGGAGATAAGGTAGTGCATCCCATGCACGGGGCGGGTGTGATCGATTCCATTGTGCGGCGCAAGGTGGCGGGGCAGTTCCAGGAGTACTATATGCTGAAGCTGTCGGTGGGCAGCATGGTGGTCATGGTCCCCACCGACAACACCGGGGAGATTGGGATGCGCCCGGTGGTGTCCGGTCAGAAGGCGGAGGAGCTCATGTCCGAGATGGAGGGCATCGAGGTTGACATGACCCAGAATTGGAACCGCCGCTACCGGGAGAACATGGTCCGCCTGAAGAGCGGCGACCTGCTGGAGGTGGCCCGGGTGGTGAAGGGCCTGCGCCAGCGGGAGGACCAGCGGGGCCTGTCCAACGGGGAGCGGAAAATGCTCCACACTGCCAAACAGATTCTCATCTCCGAGCTGGTGCTGGCCCAGAGCCTGCCCTATGAGACGGTGGAGAGCAGCGTGGACAAGGTGCTGAGCCATTAGTTGTGAGCGAGAGGGGCCGTAAGGCTCCTTTTTGCGCAGTATGCCATACGGTGGAATGGAGCTTGTGAGAGCGATGGGATTATTCCGCAGACGGAAAAAGGAGGCCGGGCCCAGCTGCTCGGCGGTGGTGGTGGCGGCGGGGTCGTCCACCCGGATGGGCTTCGACAAAGTGCTGGCGGAGGTGGGCGGCGTGCCCGTTCTTGTGCGTGCCCTGACGGCCTTTCAGGAGGCCCCCAGCATCTCCGAGGTGGTGGTGGTCACCCGGACGGAGCTGGTGCCGGACGCGGCCCGGCTGTGCCAGGACTACGGCCTGTCCAAGGTGTCCAAGGTGATCCGGGGCGGGGACACCCGCACCCAGTCCGCCCGGCTGGGCACGCTGGAGTGCAGCCCCAAGGCGAAGCTCATCGCCATCCATGACGGGGCCCGCCCCTTTGTCACCGTCCGGGTGATTGAGGACGCGGTGGCCCAGGCCGCGGCAGGCGGTGCGGCGGCCCCCGCCGTGCCGGTGAAGGACACCGTGAAGATCGCCAGGGACGGCCTGGTGGAACGCACCCCGGACCGCTCGGAGCTGTACGCCGTCCAGACGCCCCAGGTGTTTGACGGGGACCTGATCCGGGCGGCGCTGCAAAAGGCGCTGGACGACGGCGCGGAGCTTACCGACGACTGCGCCGCCGTGGAGCGGCTGGGGATGAAGGTGGCGCTCACCCCGGGGGACGAGCGGAACATCAAGCTCACCACCCCCACCGACCTGCTCATCGGCGAGATTCTGGCGGAGGAGGCGGCCGTCCCATGAGAATCGGGCATGGCTATGACGTACACCGCCTGACGGAGGGGCGGAGGCTCATCCTGGGCGGGGTGGATATCCCCTTTGAAAAGGGCCTGCTGGGCCATTCCGACGCCGACGTGCTGGCCCATGCGGTGATGGACGCCCTGCTGGGGGCGGCGGCTCTGGGGGACATCGGCGGGCTGTTTCCGGACAGCGACCCCGCCTACGAGGGGGCGGACAGTCTGGCGCTGCTGGGCCGGGTATCCCAGGCGCTGGATGAAAACGGGTATCGGATCGGAAACGTGGACGCCACGGTGCTGGCTCAGCGGCCCAAGCTGGCCCCCCATATTCCCCTGATGCGGCGGCGGCTGGCCTCCGCCATGGGGATCGACCCCCTCAGGGTGAGCGTCAAGGCCACCACCGAGGAGGGCCTGGGCTTCACCGGGATGGGGGCGGGAATCGCCGCCCACGCCGTGGCGCTCCTGGAAGAAAAGCGGCAGTGAACCTGCGCTCCTCTCAAGGCATACAATGTCCTTGAGAGGAGCGCTTTGCGTCTCTCAAGCTATTTGAGGAAGGGAATGGTGGGCCCATGGTCTATTATCTCATCATCTGCCGCTCGCTCACCTATGCCCAGCGCACCGCCCAGGTGCTGGAGCGGATGGGCATCTCCGGCTGGGTCCAGCGCGCGCCCAAGCTCATCTCCAAGGAGGGCTGCGGCTACTGTGTGCGCATCCCGGAGCGGCGGCTTACCGACGCGCTGACCATTCTCCGCCGGGAGGGCATGGCCCCCAAGCAGGTGTTTCTCCAGACGGCGGACGGGGAGTACAGCGAGGTGAAATCATGATCTATCTGGACAGCGCGGCCACCACGCTGGAAAAGCCGCCTCAGGTCCCGCGGGCGGCGGCCTGGGCCATGACCCATCTGGCCAGCCCGGGCCGGGGGGGCCACGCGCCGGGGATGGCTGCGGCGGACCTGATGTACCAAATGCGGGAGCAGGCGGCGATGCTCTTCCACGTGGACGACCCGGAGCGGGTGGTGCTCACCTCCAACGCCACCCACGGCCTGAATATCGCCATCCGCTCCCTGGTCCGGCCGGGAGGGACGGCGGTGATCTCCGGCTACGAGCACAACGCGGTCACCCGGCCCCTTCACGCCATTCCCGGCGTGACGGTGCGGGTGGCGGCGGGGCCCCTGTTCGACCAGGACGGGGTGTACGCCGCCTTTGAGCGGGAGGTTACGCCGGGGGTGGACGCGGTGATCTGCAACCACGTGTCCAATGTGTTTGGCTTCATCCAGCCGGTGGACCGCGTCGCGGCCCTGTGCCGGGAGCGGGGCGTGCCCCTGATTGTGGACGCGTCCCAGTCCGCCGGGGTGCTGGGCGTGGATCTGGAGGGCTGGGGGGCGGCCTTTGTGGCCATGCCGGGACATAAGGGCCTGTACGGTCCCCAGGGCACCGGCCTGCTGCTGTGCGGCGGCCAGGCCCAGCCGCTGCTCTACGGCGGGACGGGCAGCCTGTCCGTCCGGCAGGATATGCCGGACTTTCTGCCCGACCGGCTGGAGGCGGGCACCCACAACGTATGCGGGGCGGCGGGCCTGCTGGCGGGGATGAGGTTTGTCAGCCGGACGGGGGTTTCCGCCATTCACGCCCGGGAGCGGGCGCTGGCCCGCCGCCTGATGGACGCGCTGGAGCGGATTCCGGGGGTGACGGTGTTCCGGGGCTGGGACCAGAGCGGCCTGTGCTCCGCCGTCGTCCGGGGAATGGACTGCGAGGAGGCGGGAGAGGCGCTGGCGCGCCGGGGCATCGCGGTGCGCGCGGGGCTGCACTGCGCTCCGCTGGCCCACCGCACGGCGGGCACCCAGGACACCGGCACCATCCGGTTCAGCTTTTCCGTCTTCAACCGGCCGGATCAGGCGGACCGGGCGGCTTGGGCGGTGGGCGGTCTGGCAGGGAACCTGAAATATTGAGGCGGGCGGCGTTATACCCGCGCCGCCGCGATTCTACCGGGGCGCGAAGGCTCAGCGGGGCCGTCCGCCGGACGGAGCCAGGAGACGCGCGAAAAACGGCAGGGCGGACGCAGAGAAAACGGCTGCGTCCGCCCTGTCCGCGTTGATGATGCCGGCGGGCCCGCCCGCTGTCTCCCGGGGCCGCAAAATACGGGTGTCATACTTCCGGGCTTATCCCCATACAAATGGAACTGAGTATGCGTGAGGAGGGTTCAGCTTTGGAAAACAAACTGTATGAGGATATCGCCCAGCGCACCCAGGGCGATATCTATATCGGGGTGGTGGGCCCCGTGCGCACCGGGAAGTCCACCTTTATCAAGCGGTTTATGGAGACCCTGGTGCTGCCCAAGATTGAGAACGGCTTTCTCCGGGACCGGGCCCGGGATGAGCTGCCCCAGAGCGGCTCCGGCCGGGTGGTGATGACCGCCGAGCCCAAATTTGTCCCCGAGGACGCGGTGGAGATGACCATGGAGGACGGCGGGGTGTTCTCCGTGCGGCTCATCGACTGCGTGGGCTACATGGTGCCCAGCGCCCTGGGACAGATGGACGGCGAGCAGCCCCGTATGGTCACCACGCCCTGGTTCGACCACGAGATACCCATGACCCAGGCGGCGGAGTACGGAACTCAGAAGGTGATCACCGACCATTCCACCATCGGAATTGTGGTCACCACCGATGGCTCGGTCACCGACATCCCCCGGGAGGACTATCTGGAGGCGGAGGAACGGGTTATCAGCGAGCTGAAGAGTCTGGGCAAGCCCTTCATGGTGCTGCTCAACTCCGCCCAGCCCTACGGCGAGCGGGCCCAGACGCTCCAGGCGGACATCGCCGAGCGGTACGACGTGACGTGTCTGGCCGCCAACTGCCTCACCCTGGACGAGGGGGCGGTGAGCGAGATCATCCGGGCGGTGCTCCACGAATTTCCGTTGAAGCAGATGGACCTGTTTCTCCCGCCCTGGGTGGATGTCCTGCCCTTCGACCACCCCATCAAGAGCGGGCTGTACGCCATGATCCGGGAGGAGACGGCGGACCTCGCGCGCCTGCGGGACGCGGAGGGCGCGGTGCTGGCCATGGGGGACCGGGAGGAGGTGAGCTCCGCGTCGCTGGACCGGATGGACATGGGCAGCGGGGTGGTCACCGCCACGCTGGAGCTGCCCCGGGGGCTTTTCTACTCCACCGTGTCCGAGCGGTGCGGCCTGGAGATCCGGGACGACGGCGACCTCATCGACCAGCTCACCCAGATGGCCGCCATGAAGCGCAGCTATGAGAAGGTGGAGGGGGCGCTGGCCCAGGTGGCGGCCACAGGGTACGGCATCGTCATGCCCGACCCGGAGGAGATGACCCTGGAGGAGCCGGAGATCGTCAAGCAGGGCGGGCGGTACGGCGTGCGGCTCAAGGCGTCCGCGCCGTCCATCCACATGATGCGGGCGGACATCCGGGCGGAGGTGTCCCCCATCATGGGGACGGAAAAGCAGTCGGAGGAGATGGTGGACTACCTGCTGCGGCAGTTCGAGGGGGACACGGGGAAGATCTGGGACTCCAACATCTTTGGCCGGTCCTTCCACGAGCTGGTGGGGGAGGACCTGAACGGCAAGCTGAAACGGATGCCCGAGGAGGCCCGGGAGAAGCTGCGGGAGACCCTCCAGCGGATCATCAACGAGGGGTCCGGGGGGTTGATCTGCATCATATTGTGAAGGCGGGAAAAGCCTGGGCAAAACGCCCGGGCTTTCTCTTTTTTTAACATTTTTTCACAATTGGGTTGCATCTGCCAAGCTAGTGTGATAAAATACGATCAAGCCCCATGGGGCTTGATTCGTGCGCATGCGCACGAATCATCCGCGTTTGCAGTAAGGAGGGAAACGGCATGAAAGACGATCCGCCGTGGAACCCGCCCGCAGCCCTGACGCCGGGGGCCGCGGGACAGCGGAACGGGCGGCGGCAAACCGCGGGAAACCGTGGGACGCAAAGCCACGGGGCTAATGCGCAGGGCGTGCTGCGCGATGCTCGCCGGGCTGCGATTTAGGCAAACCATTGGAAACAATGGGACGCAAAGCTACGGGGCTAACGCGCAGGGCGTGCTGCGCAACGCTCGCCGGGTTGCATTCAGCAAACCGCGGGAAACCGCGGGACGCAAAGCCAATTGGGGTCTACGGCGCTACGGCGCTATGACAGCCCGGCTGCCGGATACTTTGCATCCGAAACTGAATCGCAAAGGAAGGAAAGAAAATGAAATTTGTTAAAAAGACCTTGGCCGTGGCGGTGTCCCTGGCGCTGTGCGGCAGCATGATCGCCCCTGCGTTCGCGGCGGTTGAACTCAGCACTGCTCTGGATGAGAACGGTGGTTGGATTGCCGAAAAACGAGAAGCGGCAAAAAATGCCGATACTGGTGTGGAAGAATATTATCTGGATCAAGATCTCACTCTGAAGAACACCCTGGCAATTGGAGAGAGTGAAAAGGTTTCCATTGACTTGCAGGGGAATGACCTCAGCGTTGAAATGGCCAAAAATGGATACAACACTGTGGTCAAGGTCGAGGGCGATCTGACCGTCAACGACACCAGCGAAGCCGGCGACGGCGCCATCACTGGCGGTAAAGGGCTGCAGGCCGGCGGCGGCGTCCATGTTGACGGCGGCTCCTTTACGCTGGAGGGCGGTACGATTTCCGGCAATTCTGCCTATAGGGGCGGTGGCGGTGTGCAAGTTGCGAATGGCGGTTCCTTCGAGATGAAGGGCGGCACAATTTCCGGCAATAAGACAATAACTATGAACGAGGAGGGAGCGGGCGGCGTTTACGTTACCGGGAAAGATTCGTCTTTCACGATGAGCGGTGAGGACAGTCTGATTTCTCAGAACACATCATTACAGTTCGGCGGCGGCGTCAATGTTGACAAGGGCGGTTCCTTCGAGATGAAGGGCGGTGCCATCGACAATAACACGGCGGCCAAGAACGGCGGCGGTGTGGCCGTCGCAAACGGCCAGTTCACGATGAACGATGGTGAAATCACTAACAACAACGGCGGCGATACAGGCGGCGGTGTTTATGTCAACACCACTATTGCCAAGCAGGCCGGTGATAAGGCCCAGTTTATCATGAACGACGGTGAGATTTCTGGGAATACTGCAAAAGCTGGCGGAGGAGTCGGCTCCTATGCCAAAGGGGCGAACAGCAACAAGAACGGCTATGTCGCGGTGGATATCAACGGCGGAAAGATCACAAGCAATACCGCGACATCCACCTACGGCGGCGGAGTCCATGTCAACTTTGACAGGGCAGAGATCAGCAATGCCGAGATTTCCGGCAACCATGCGGACAGTGATATTGGTGAGGGCGGAGGTATTTACGCTAATCAATCCAATATCAGCATTGAGAACACTGTGATTACCGGCAACACCGCGGATGGAACGAAGGGCCAGGGCGGTGGCATATCGGTGCGCGGGCTCTCCGAAGTCTCTGTGGATGGCGATAGCAAAATCTACAACAACACCGCCAAGAACCGCGGTGACGATATCGCCAAGCAGGGGGCGAGCATTGTGCTCTCTGCGGCCGAATCCATGAATGTGACCGGCAAGGACGGCAAGCCCATCACAGGCTGGTACTTGGACAAGGACGGCCAGCGCTGGGGTGTTAATGAAGCGTATACTACTCAGGATACTGCTTCCACTGCTGATTTCTTCCTGAAAGCCGCCCACAACCAGTATTTCGGCGTGTCCTATTACCTGGATGAGGACGCCGCCGAATTGTATGCCGCTTTTGAGGCTAAGGACGGCGTCGAAAAGGGCTTTATCCCGGTGGAGACCGTTGCTCCCGCTGAGAATCCCACCCGTGAAGGCTTTAACTTCCTCGGCTGGGTGGCCGTAGACGGTATTGGCGAGGACGGAAAGGTGACGGGAGAGGTCAAGTTCGTAGCTCAGTGGGAGGCTGTCCCTGTGCCCCCCACCACTCCCGACGGCCCCGATATCCCCGACGACGGCGGCGACACCGAGATTGACGATCAGGCCGTGCCTCTGGCCGCGGGCCCTGTGACCCGCGCGGAGTTCATCGACTACCTGTGGCGTCACGAGGGCGAGCCCGCCAGCGACGGCGTGTGCACCTTCACCGACGTGCCCGAGGATCATCAGTTCGTGCAGGCCCTGGCCTGGGCGGAGCAGAACGGCGTCGCCGAGGCCTATGAGGACGGCACGTTTGATCCCGACGAGCTGGTTTCCGTGGGCGACGTCCGGGAGTTCCTGGGCAACTTCGCCAGCGCGTTCGGCGGCAACGCCGTGGACGTGTCCGGCCTGACCACCCTCACCGGCGAGGACGACGAGGCCGTGCTCAACTGCGACCAGGTCATTGCCGAGTTCTTCGGCGAAGAGTACACCCCTGCCCAGTCCAAGGACGAAGAGCTGGACACGGCGGCGTAACCCAAACAAACCGCACAGCAAAGCCCTGGGAGCAATCCCAGGGCTTTCTCTATGGCTCAGGAGGGAAGGCCAGCGCCTCCAGCCCCGCCCGGTCCGGCACGGCCACCGAGCGGTAGGACAGCGACGCCAGCCCCAGGGCGGACAGCTCCCCCAGCACCCGGCTCACCGTCACCCGGGACAGGCCCACCGCCTGGCCGATCTCCTCGTGGGTGGCTTTCAGCGTTCCGCCTCCGGCGGGGACCTGGGCCAGCAGCCAACGTGCCACCCGCTGCCGGGCGGGCAGGGCCGAGGACTCCACATGGGCGGACAGCAGCCGCACCGTCCGCGCCAGATATTGGAGCATGGGCAGGGCCAGCTCCGGGTGGCGCTGGAACGCGGCGTCCAGCTGGACCCGGTCCACAGCCAGAATGAGGCAGTCCTCCAACGCCATGGCGGAGGTCACCCGGGGGCAGCCGTCGAAAAAGGACGCCTCTCCCATCAGGTCCCCGGCCCGGTGGACGGCCAGCACCCGCTCCTCTCCGTCCCCGGTGCTGATGAAGCTGCGCACCGACCCGGAGATCAGATAATAGAAGCGGTCCGGGCGGGCGCCCTGGAGGTAGACCAGCTGGCCCGCCCGGTATTTCCGGGGCCGCCGCCCCTCCGCCAAAAGGTCCCAAACCGCCATACGCCGCACCTCCTCCGCCGGACGTGATTTTCTTGGAGAGATTGTATCATGCTTAGCATTTTCCCGGGAAAAGTTCTGGCATAATGAATGCACAATATTTTGCGAGGAGGGGCTTTTCATGGGCATGACCATGACCCAGAAGATTCTGGCCCGGGCGGCGGGGCTGGCCCGGGCGGAGGCCGGACAGCTGATCGAGGGGAAGCTGGACCTGGTGCTGGGCAACGACATCACCACCCCGGTGGCCGTCACGGAGTTCAAAAAGGCGGGGCTGTCCGCCGTCTTTGACCGGGAAAAAATCGCCATCGTGCTGGACCATTCCACCCCCTGCAAGGACATCAAGTCCGCCCAGTTGTGCGCGGTCTGCCGGGAGTTTGCCAGGGAGCACGGCATCACCCACTTCTACGACGTGGGCCGGATGGGGATCGAGCACGCCCTCCTGCCGGAGCAGGGCCTTGCCGCCCCCGGGGAGGTGATCATCGGGGCGGACTCCCACACCTGCACCTACGGGGCGCTGGGGGCCTTTTCCACCGGCGTGGGCTCCACCGACATGGCGGCGGGCATGGCCACCGGTCTGGCCTGGTTCAAGGTTCCCTCCGCCATCAGGGTGAATCTGGTGGGAAAACTGGGGCCCTATGTCAGCGGCAAGGACGTGATCCTCCACCTCATCGGCAGAATCGGGGTGGACGGGGCGCTGTACCAGTCCCTGGAGTTCGCGGGGGAGGGCGTGTCCTCCCTGGAGATGGACGACCGGTTCACCATCTGCAACATGGCCATCGAAGCCGGGGCCAAGAACGGTATTTTCCCGGTGGACGGCAGGACGCTGGACTACCTGAGGGGCCGTGTGGACCGGGAATTCACCTCGTTTGAGGCAGACCCGGACGCCGAATACGCCCGGGAAGTGACCATCGACCTGTCCGCCCTGCGGCCCACGGTGGCCTTCCCCCACCTGCCCTCCAACACCAGGACGGTGGACGAGGCGGCGGGCAAGCCCATCCAGCAGGTAGTCATCGGCTCGTGCACCAACGGTCGGCTGAAGGACCTGCGGGAGGCCGCCGCGGTGCTCCGGGGCAGGACGGTGGCGGACGGGGTGCGCTGCATCGTCATACCCGCCACCCAGCAGATCTATCTGGACGCCATGGCGGAGGGCCTGGTGGCCGACTTCATCCAGGCGGGCGCGGTGGTGTCCACCCCCACCTGCGGGCCCTGCCTGGGCGGGCACATGGGGGTGCTCAGCGACGGCGAGTGGGCCGTCTCCACCACCAACCGCAATTTTGTGGGCCGCATGGGCCCCACCAGCTCCATGATTATCCTGGCCAGCCCCTCCGTGGCGGCGGCAAGCGCGGTCACCGGGGTTGTGACCGACCCCGCCAGCCTCTGAATGCCGTTTTGTTCCTTTTCCTCGAGAGAAAAGGAAGCGAAAAAGAGCTTCAGACTGCGCCCATTCAAATTTGCCCAATTGATGTGCGCTGGTTCTGCGAAAAAGTGTTCATAGTATTCGTTTTATTAGAAAAAGCTTAAAGTCTTTCTTTTTACGTCTTTTTCTTTCCGTCAGAAAGAAAAAGACAGACTGTCGATAAGGTGCGCGCCTTACTGGCCTCGGGAAGGAAGACCGTGTGAAAGAAATCCAGGAGGGGTGTCTTTCACGTGCAATCAGCCGATTTTTTGAACGTTTCTTCGTTCAAAAAATCGCAGGCAGCTTGTCGAAAAGACTTTTTCGACAAGCTGAGAAGGCCCTTGACCTTGAAATAAGGAGGACAACTGATGAAGATTTACAAATACGGCGACAATGTGGACACCGACGTGATCATCCCCGCCCGGTATCTCAACGCCCCCGACGAGAAATCCCTGGCCGCCCACTGTATGGAGGACATCGACGCCGGTTTCGCCTCCACCGTGGAGGCGGGGGACATCGTGGTGGGCGGCGCCAACTTCGGCTGCGGCTCCAGCCGGGAGCACGCCCCCCTGGCCATCAAGGCCTGCGGGGTGCGGTGCGTCATCGCCAAGAGCTTTGCCCGCATTTTCTACCGCAACGCCATCAACATCGGCTTCCCCATCCTGGAATGCCCCGAGGCGGTGGACGGCATCGCCCCCGGGGACAGCGTCAGCGTGGATTTTGCCGCCGGCGCGATTGTCAACGAGACCACGGGGATCAGCTTCCAGGCCGCGCCCTTCCCGGCGTTTGTCAACGGGATCATCGAGCACGGCGGGCTTCTGAAGTCCCTGAAGGCGAGAGGGGTGGCGAAATGACGGGCCGCTTCCAGTTTCGGGCCCTGAGCAGGGAGGAGGCGGAGCGGGCGGGCTGCCCCAACGGCGGAAAGATCCGGGGGCTTCCCCCCTTTGGCGAGGAGGGCTTCGCCCTGACCTACGGGCGGCTGCGGACTCTGTTTGGGGCGCCGGCCTATGAAACCAGGGACCTGGAGAATCAATATCAGTTCAATCTTGAAGCCAGAGGGGAGAACGGGGAGGTTCGGTATCTGTACGCGTATTCCGGCCCCACTGGTCCCGCCGTGGGCGGCGGCGAGGAGGACTTGGACCGTTTGGCGGCGGACCAGCTGGCGGAGCTGGTCCAATCGGCGGAGCCCTCCGATTATGATTACTTCGGCTATTACCTGGACGGGCCCTGCAAGGTCCGCATGGGGGTCAAGAATGGACAGGCCTTTTTTGAGGAGAGCGAGCTGACGGAGGAAGAGCTGACAGCCGCGGCGGATGAGCTGTACCAGTGAAAAAGCGGGGAGGAACAGACAATGCGTTATAAAATCGCGCTGATCCGGGGGGACGGCATCGGCCCGGAGATCGTCGGCGAGACGGTGAAAGTGATCGACAAAATCGGGGAGAAGTTCGGCCATACTTTTGAATATGTGGACGTGCTCATGGGGGGCTGCGCCACCGACGCGGTGGGGGTGAGCTACCCCGAGGGCACGGCGGAGCTGTGCAAAGCCTGCGACGCGGTGCTGCTGGGGGCGGTGGGCGGCCCCAAGTGGGGCAGCGACCGGCCCGCCGCGGAGCGCCCCGAGACCGCCCTGCTGGCCATCCGGAAGGACCTGGGGCTGTACGCCAACCTGCGCCCCGCCGCCCTGCGCCCCGCCCTGGCGGAGGCCTGCCCGCTGAAACGGGAGACGGCGGAGAAGGGCATCGACCTGCTGGTGGTCCGGGAGCTCACCGGGGGTATCTATTTCGGCAAACGGGACAAATACCAGACCGAGGACCGGGGGCTGGAGGCCACCGACCTGATGGCCTACTCCGAGCTGGAGATCGAGCGCATCGGCCGCAGGGCCTTCGAGATGGCGCGGCTGCGCCGCAAAAAGGTGTCCAGCGTGGACAAGGCCAACGTGCTGGAGACCTCCCGGCTGTGGCGGACCGTCATGCACCGGCTGGCGGAGGAATACTCCGACGTGCGGTATGAGGACGTGCTGGTGGACAACTGCGCCATGCAGCTGGTCCGGGACCCGGGGCAGTTCGACGTGGTGGTGACGGAGAACATGTTCGGCGACATCCTGTCCGACGAGGCGTCCATGATCACCGGGTCCATCGGCCTGCTGCCCTCCGCCTCCATGGGGGACGGCGCGCCCGCGCTGTACGAGCCCATCCACGGCTCGGCCCCGGACATCGCGGGCCAGGACAAGGCCAATCCCATCGCCGCCATCCTGTCCGCCGCCATGATGTTCCGCTACTCCTTCCGGCTGGCCGACGAGGCGGACGCCATCGAGGGGGCGGTGGACCGGGCCCTGGCGGAGGGCTGGCGCACCGCCGACATCGCAAGGCCGGGGGAGAGCGCCGTCGGAACGAAACGGATGGGCGAGGCCATCCGCGCAAATATTTGAGCGAACGGCCGGAACGGAGACGTTCCGGCCGTTCCACTGCCTCCTTGCAATGAGCGGCGTCCCGTGATAAAATAGGCTGCATAAGGGGTAATAGAGATGAGAAACGATATTTTGAATTATTTGCGGGGGGAGCTCCGGCGCCGCTGTGAGCGGCCCTCCAACCAATTTGGGATGGGCGTGTACGATCATATTGAGGCAGTGGTCAGAAACGGGGCTTTTTTGGCGGAGCGGTATGGGGCGGACGAGGAGGTTGTGATGATTGCGGCATGGCTCCACGACATCGCGTCTGTCACCGATTACAGCCTGTATCCCAGCCACCATATTCACGGGGCGGAGATGGCCCAAGGCATCCTGTCCCAATGGGACTATGAGCCGGAAAAGATTGCGCTGGTGCAAAACTGCATTCGCAGCCACCGGGGCAGCGTGCCCCTGGACCGGGAGAGCGTGGAGGAGCTGTGCGTGGCGGACGCGGACGCGGCCTCTCACTTTGACAGTCTGCCCGGCCTGCTGTATCTGGCCTGGCGGGAGCGGGGCATGGAGTTTGAGGAAGGGAAGAAATTCGTGAAGGAAAAGCTGGAGCGGAGCTTTCAAAAGCTGTCGCCCCGGGGCAGGGAGCTTTATCGAAGCAAATACCGGCGGGCTGTGGACATACTGAATGGATAGCGAGAAGGGGAGAGAGGACATGATTTTAGCCATCGACATCGGCAACATCCGCACCACCGCCGCCCTGTTCACCGGGGAGGGGACGCTTTCCTTCCAGTCGGAGCTGGAGACGGACGCCAAAATGACCGACGACCGCTGCGCCATTGATCTGATGGGGGTGTTCGCCCTCTATCAGGCCGACCTGCGCGGGGTGGACGGGGCCATTCTGTCCAGCGTGGTTCCCCCCGTCACCGGCGTCTATGCCCGGACCCTCCGGCGGCTCACCGGCAAGCCCCCCCTGGTGGTGGGGCCGGGGCTGAAAACAGGGCTCAACATCAAGGCGGAGGTCCACAACCAGCTGGGCAGCGACATCGTGGCCTCCTGCGTGGCCGCCGCCGCCCTTTATCCCTCCCCCGCCATCGTCATCAACTCCCGCACCGCCGTCGCCTTCTCCTACCTCAGCGCCAACGCCTTTGAGGGCTGCGCCATCATGCCCGGGGCGGACATCGCCCTGGAGGCCCTGTCCCGGTACGGGGCCCAGCTGCCCCAGATATCCATGGCCCAGGTGGACAGCCCCCTGGGGCGCAACACGGTGGACTCCATGCGGGCGGGGGTGCTGTACGGCTAC
>CANDCH010000019.1 GCA_947383145.1 uncultured bacterium | reverse complement strand
CACCTGGCCTCCTCCCCCAACCGGGTGTTCACCCGCAACCAGCTGCTGGACGAGGTGTGGGGCTTCGACTACTTCGGCGACTCCCGCACGGTGGACGTGCACATCAAGCGCCTGCGGGAAAAGCTGGAGGGGGTCTCTGAGCAGTGGTCGCTGAAAACCGTGTGGGGCGTGGGCTATAAGTTTGAGGTGACTTCCGCTTGAAAACCATGTACGGCCGGCAGTTCGCCACCATGGTGGGCATGGTGCTGCTGTCCTTCCTCATGCTGGGGGCGTCCTTCGCCACCCTGAGCTACCAGTACACCATCCGGGAAAAAAAGGACACCCTGGAGCGCAACGCCAAGTATATCGCCCAGTTCACCTCCGACTCGGTGAACACCGGGGGCAGCGTGGTCTGGCAGACCAAGGCCTTCCAGAACTATCTCAGCTCGGTGGCCCTGGTGTCCGACTCCCATGTGATCGTGGCCACCGGGGAGGGGGTGATCGTCTACGCCGCCAGCGGCGACGCAGCCCTGACCGACCTCCAGTACGCCCCTCTGAGCCGGCATATGGTGGAGACCATTGTAAACGGCTCTTTCACCGGGATGACCACTCTGGACGGGCTGTACGGCGAGCCCAGGTATCTGGTGGGCCTGCCCATCACCACCGCCGTCAACGGCACGGACTATCTCCAGGGGCTGGTGCTGGTGTCCTGCTCCGCGTCCAACATCAGCGGGGTGTGGCGGGACCTGTTCGCCATCCTGCTGGTCACCACCCTGGCGGTCATCCTCATCGCCGCCATCATCAGCTCCGTCACCAGCATGCGCCAGTCCCAGCCCATCAAGGAGATCGCCGCCGCCGCCCGGCAGTTCGGCCTGGGCCAGCTGGATGTGCGGGTGAACGTGGGCAGCCGCCGGGACGAGGTGGGCGAACTGGCCGAGGCCTTCAACGCCATGGCGGAGTCCCTCTCCAACAGCGAACAGCGGCGCTCCGAATTCATCGCCAACGTCTCCCACGAGCTCAAAACCCCCATGACCACCATCGCCGGCTTCGCCGACGGCATTCTGGACGGCACCATCCCCCCAGAGGAGGAGCGGCACTACCTCCAGATCATCTCCTCGGAGACCCGGCGGCTGTCCCGGCTGGTGCGGTCCATGCTGGACCTGTCCCGGCTCCAGTCCGACGAGCGGGCGGCCCAGCAACAGTTTGACATCTGTGAGACCCTGGTGCGCGCCCTGGTCACGCTGGAGGGCAAGGTGAACGCCAAGCGCCTGGAGGTGGACGCGCAGCTCCCCGAAGACGAACCCATCCCCGTGTGGGGGGACCAGGACGCCATCACCCAGGTGTGCTACAACCTGCTGGACAACGCCATCAAGTTCTCCAGGGAGGGGGGCGTGCTGGGCCTGTCCGTCACCGCGAAGGGTCCCAAGGCCACCATCACCATCAGCAATCAGGGAGAGACCATCCCCAAGGCGGAGCAGTCCCTTATTTTCGACCGTTTTCACAAGACCGACCACTCCCGCTCCGCCGACCGGGACGGGGTGGGCCTGGGGCTGTATATCGTCAAGACCATCCTCAACAGCCACAAGGAGAACATCACCTGTGTCAGCGAGGACGGCGTGACCAAGTTTATTTTTACAATGACCAGAGCCTGAACCGCAATTCTCTGCCGTGATGTTCTCCAGGGCCCCCGCCAAAGGCGGGGCGGCGCTTGCGCAGACCCAATGTTTTTTGATGGGAGGAACCCCCATGGACAACTACCTGTCCCCCCGCTGGCCCAAGGGCCCCGGCGTTCAGCCGCCCCCCGTGCCCGCCGCGCAGCCCGGCGGCTCCGGCCGCAGGCCCCGGCGCACGCTCCGGCGCTGGCTGATCCCAGCGCTGTCCGTCGTGCTGGTGCTGGCCCTGCTGGGCGGAATCAGCTTCTGGGCGGTGAACGCCATCGCCGGCATGCTCGCCCAAGCCTCCCCCGGCCTGCCGGACGACCTGCGCCCCTGGGTCAGCCGCCACCTGGACGAAACCCCCTCCGGCTGGACCCCCGGCGACCTGCCTTGGGGCGACCCGGACCCGTCGGTGGAGCTGTCCATCCTTCCCGCGGGCTCCGTCCTCACCGGCCGGGAGCTCTATCAGGCCGCGCTTCCCACCCTGGTGTGCGTGGAGACCACCCATTCCAACCCCTTCGAGGGCAGCGTGGGCACCGGCGTGGTGGTGGAAGAGACCGGCTATGTGGTCACAAACTACCATATCATCGACGAGGCGGTTAAAATTGATATCTCCCTGCTGGACGGCTCCGGCCAATTGTTCAGCGCCCAGGTTGTCGGCTTTGACGAGGAGTTTGACCTTGCCGTGCTGAAGTTTGACCCCAAGGGCGTCCAGCTCACCCCCGCCCGGCTGGGGGACTCCGACCTGCTGGCGGTGGGGGACTGGGTGTACGCCGTGGGCAATCCCATGGGCTACCTGCTGGGCTCCATGTCGGTGGGCATCGTGTCCGCCCTGGACCGGGACGAGGACCGGTCTGGCAGCGCCCTGGGTCTGATTCAGGTGTCCAACCCCCTGAATCCGGGCAACTCCGGCGGGGCCCTGCTCAACGAGTACGGCCAGGTGGTGGGCATCACCTGCGCCAAAATCACCGGCATGGTCTGGGAGGACAGCGAGACCATCGACGGCGCGGTGGTGCTGGAGGGGATGGGTCTGGCCATCCCTATCTCCGACGCGGTCCCCTTCCTCAACCACATTCTGGCCACCGGCAAGACCTGGAGGCCCGCCATGGGCATCCAGTGCGGGGCCTTCCAGGTGGACGGCCGGAAGGGAATTCTGGTAGACAAGGTGACCGCCGACGCCCCCAGGGAAGCGGGGCTGAAAAAGGGCGACCTCATTCTCACCGCCAACGGCAGGCCCGTCACCTCCCTGGTGGAGCTGCGGCGGGTGCTCTACCGCACCGGGGCGGACGGCGAGCTGACCTGCACGGTCCTGCGCAACGGGGCGGAGTACACCATCTCCTTCCCGCTGATGGACAGCCTGGCCCAGAACTGAGGGCGGCGCGATGGAACGGGATCAGGTGGCCGCGCTGCTGGCGGGAAGCCGGGACTATCTCTCCGGGCAGGAGATGAGCCGCGCCCTGGGCGTCACCCGGGCCGCGGTGTGGAAGGAAATCGAGGCCCTGCGCCGGGATGGCTGGCCCATCCAGTCCTCCACCCGGAAGGGGTACCGGCTGGCGGGGCCGCCCCCCGCCCTGTCCGCCCCCTATATCTCCGCCCAGCTGAGCCAAAACAACCTCTTCGCCGGAAAGGTCACGGTGGAGCCCCTGGTGGACTCCACCAACACCCGGCTGAAGGCCCAGGCCGCGGCGGGCGCGCCCACCGGCTGCGCTCTGCTGGCGGAGGAACAGAGCGGGGGCCGGGGCACCCATGGGCGCTCCTTCCAGTCCCCCAAGGGGGAGGGGCTGTATCTGTCGGTGCTGCTGCGGCCCCGCCTGACGAAGCTGGAGGACCTGCTCACCCTCACCGGCTGGGTGGGGGTTGCCGCCCGGGACGCGGTGGAGCGGGCCTGCGGGGCCCCGGCGGGCATCAAATGGCTCAACGACCTCTATCTCAACGGCAAAAAGCTGTGCGGCATCCTCACCGAGCTGTCCTTTCTGGGGGAGAGCGGCGAGCCGGACTACGTGGTGGCGGGCATGGGGATCAATATGAGCCAGACCGCCGAAACCTTCCAGGCTCAGGGGCTGGGCGGCATTGCCACCTCGCTGGCGCTGGAGGGCTACCCCGTGGAGCCCAACCGGCTGGCCGTCTGCCTGCTGGAGGCGCTGGACCGGCTCAACCGGGATTTCCCGGCGGAACGGGCGGCTTACCTGGAGCGGTACCGCGCTCACTGCGTCACCCTGGGGCGGCGGGTCAGCTTCGACGGAGGGACCGGCGCCGCCGCCGGGGTGGACGGCCGCTTCGCCCTGCTGGTTGCGGGGGACGACGGGCAGGAGCACGCCGTCTCCTCCGGCACCGTGAAAATGCTGTGAAAAAGGACCGTCTGCCGAAGCAGACGGTCCTTTCTTGCTGTTTTCTCCGCCCTCAGGGCAGTCCGGCCACATTTTTGCAGAAGCGCATCAGGATGGCCGCAGCCTGGGCCCGGATGGCGTCCCCTCCGGGAAGCAGGCTGTTTCCAGAGCCGGTAATCAGTCCGGCCTGGTTGGCCCAGGACATGGCGTCCAGGGCGTAGCCGCTGACCCGCCACGCGTCGGGGTAAGCGGACAGGTCCGCCCGGGCGCTGACATTGTAGCCCTTATGGGCGGCGTAGCGGTAGAGAATCGCCGCCATCTGCTCCCGGGTGATGCTGTCGTTGGGGCCGAACAGGCCGTTGTCATAGCCGTTGACAATGCCGTTGGCGGAGGCCCACGCCACCGCCTGGGAGTAGTACTGCCCGGAGGGCACGTCCGGGAAGGCCGCGCCCCACGCCGCCGGGGAGCCCTCCAGCCGGTGGAGGATGGTGACGATCATGCCCCGGGTGGTGGTGCCGCCGGGATTGAAGGCGTTGGGCCCGGTGCCGTTCATCAGCCCCGTGCGGTAGACGTAGTCCACCGCCTCCCGGTACCAGTCCCCCTCCCTCACGTCGGCGAAGGGAAGAGGGGCCGTTCCGCCGCCGGTATTTCCGCCGCCGGAGCCCGTGCCGGTATTTGTGCCGCCCGTCCCGCCGCCGGAGCCCGTGCCGCCGTCCGGGGTCCAGCTGCCGCCGCCGGAACCGGAGCCGGAGCCGCCGCTGAGGCTCACCCGGTCAAAGACGGACTCCGCCGCCCCGTCCGGGTTTATCTCCAACAGCTTCATCCCGGTGACAGACTGCACCGTGAAGGCCCCGTCCCCCAGCAGGGACCCCAGGGAGATGACCCCCCCCTGATTCAGGGGGCCCCGGGAGGTCACATAGAGGGTGATGCTGTTGCCGTCGGGGCTGTAGGTCGCGTAGCTGCCCCCGCCGGACAGGGCCTGGTCGAACTGGAAGCTGCCGGGGGCCTTATTCAGGTTCAGGGTGAGCTGCACGCCGTTATAGCTGCCGGACAGGCCCTGCACACTCACCGTCTGGCTGCCGGTGCCCCGGCCGTCGATCCGCACCCAGGGGGCGGAGGCCGCCGCCGCGGGGCATACCAGAAGCCCGGCGGCCAGCGCGGACGCCAGCAACAGGGAAAGAATCCGTTTCATCATGTCTCCTCCTTATTGGGCGCCGGTCAGCTCCACCTGGGGCAGGGTGGCCCGCTCCGGGAAGCTGATCCACACCGTACGGCTGGTCTCCCGGCGGCTGCCGCTGCTGTTGGGGTCGTCGTTGCGGTAGAACACCGCCCGGATTTCCGCCGGACTGTGGAGAATCTCCTCCTCCTGGCCGGGAATCTCCTCCTCCTTGAGCAGCTCCCGCAGGAGGGCGTCCTCCGCCTCCCAATCGGGGATAAAGATCCAGAAGCCGTCGCTGGTGTCGCTCACCGCGCCGTCCGCGGGAATTTCCGCGAAAAGCAGGACCTCTCCGTTCATGGGCCGCTCCTGATAGGTGGCCCCGGCCTCAGCGGCCTCCCCGGCCTCCGGGGTGGTGCTGTAGCGGGCCTGAATCTCCACGGTGTTGTACACCGGGTCCCCCCGGTAGGAGCCCAGAATCACCACCGTACCTGCGGGAATCACGCCGTCCTCTCCCTCCGCGTACCGATAGTCCTCCTTGAGCACGCCCACGCAGGCGTCCTCATAGAAGTCCACCCGGTCGCCGGGGTAGTCCAGCGGGACCACCGAGGCCCCCTCCGGCGCCCCCGTGATCCGCAGCGCCGCCGCGTCATAGGTCCAGATGCGGGTGTCCCCCGGCTCCGCCCCGGGCTTGGCGAAGTACCCAACGGCGGACTCGCCGGACAGCGTTCCCTCCTTGACGGCGCGCCATGCCGGGGCGGCGGCGTCCTCCTTCAGCTCCACCGTATAGCTGCCGCTGAGCGCCGTGCCGGTGATCTTCACGCCGGTGACGGGAACCGCGCCCTGCCGCATGGTGATAATCACCGCGCCGCCCTCCCGGGTCACGGTGTACAGTCCGGCGTCGATGGCCTTGTCATAGGCCACCAGCACCTCCACGGGGCCAGTTTCCTCTCCCACGTTCCCCAGCTTGTCCACGGGTATCACCGAGTAGGAGTAGGTCAGATTGTTGGCCGCGCCCAAATCGTCGGTAAAGGCCGTCTCTCCGCCGGCGTTTTCCGCCGCAAAGCCCACGGGCTTTCCGTCCCGCAGCACCTCATAGCCCAGCACGGCCTCATTGCCGCCGGAGATGGTCAGGGTCACCTTGCCGTCCTTTTCACTGACGGAGGCGGAAATCTCCACGGTCCCGTCAAAGGCCCCGCCGCCGTCCAGACGGTAGGCGTAGGCGCCGTCGTTGAGATACCAGATGGCCCGGGGCTCCGGGGCGTACTGGGCCAGCTGGTCCTTCACGTCCTGGCTGAGGGTCAGGCCCCAGCGAATAAAGAACCCGGTCAGATTCCGCCCCGCGGTTTTGGCCGCGATGAGGGCCACCCGCTCGTCGTAGGTGCGGCCGCCGGCCTCCCCCGCCTTCCAGGCCCGGAAGAAGCGGTTGAAGAAGTCCAGGGGCCGGTCCGCCTGATCGTAGGCCAGGTGGAGCTGCCAGTACATCGCCAGCTGGACGAACACGTTTCCGGCGGAGCCGGGGCGGCCCGCGGCGGTCTTTTCAAAGACGGCGGGCCAGATATTGCTGAGGGTCAGGCGGGTGGGCCATGCCATGGAGCCGCCGTCCCAGGCCTGGATGGCCAGGGAATAGATGTTGTTGGTGATCTCCGCCTTGCCCAGCTTATCCATATTGTGGCCGATCTCATGGGCGATGCCCCAGCCAAACAGGCCGTTGGCCCGGTCCCCGCCCACCGCGGAGGAGGGCTTGCCGGACATCAGCCCGGAGGTGGAGCCATAGCCCACGCCCACGTGGTTTCCGGCGGCGTACATAAAGGCACCGGCGAACATCCGCATATACCGGATATTCTGGCGGGTGGTCATGGGATAGCGGTATCCGCTCAGCTGGGTGCCGGAGTCGATGATGCCCTGGACCTTGTTGGCCACAAAGAGCTCCTCTTCCCAGGCCAGCACATTCTGGTACATGGTCTCCACCATCTGCTCCACGGAGCCGCCGACCCCCTGCAGTCCGGCCAGCGCCCGGTCGGCGGGGATGGACAGCAGCACGCTGGGGGTGGATATCTCGGTGGCGTTGCGCACATTCACCGCCAGATTTCCGCCGCCCAGGGCGGACACATGGCTCTGGAGCCGGGTCACATAGTCCCGGATGGCCTCCCGGCGGGCGGCCTCCCCCATGTCATACCAGCCGGACAGCTCCAGCACGGGCACGGGGAACACATTCCGATCCCCCCGGACCTGGAGGGTGATCTTCTCGGGATGGTCCCCGGCATAGGTCAGGTAGAGGGGCCCGCCCCGCTCGTCGGTGAGGGAGCCGATCTGAGGCACGGTGATATAGTTGCGGCCGTTCACCAGCTGGACGGGACTGCCCCGCCACACGCCGGACTCCCCGAAAAACTGGGTGGGCACCACCGTGACCTGCTCTCCGCCGGGGATATTGGCGTACACCGCCACCACCGCCCCCGCCTTGGCGGATACGCCCAAGGGCTGGAGGTCGCTGGCGCTCTGGCCATAGGGACGGTCCTGCCCGCCGCTCCGGCTCTGTACGCCGTTCTGAACCACGCCCAGAACATCCCGCCTGCCCTCGGCCAGACCCTGGGCCAGGGCCAGCTCGTCCCGCAGGCGCTCCGGGTCCATGTAGAAGCCGGGCTTGGCGTCCAGCCGCCGGGACAGGGCGGCCACCGTCTCCGCGCTCACGCCTGGCTTGAGGGCGGTAAAGGACCCGTCGGTGAACAGGGCCGCGATATCCTCCGCCAGGGGGTCCCCCTTGTAGAACGCCATCTCCGCGATGTTCACCGCGCTGCGTCCCTCCACCTGCGCCAGGCTGACGGTCAGCTTCTTCACGCCCTTCACCATGGGGAAGGGCAGGACCAGATAATTCTTGTCCGTCATGGCTGGGGCGGGATAAGTACCGGAGGCCAGCACATTGCCCGCCTCATCCATGGCCGTGATGCTGTAGCGGGCCATCATATACTTGTAATTGCCCTGGAGATAGGGCACCCATACCACATAGTTCATGTCCTGGGGCTCGTCGAAGGTATAGGTGAAGGCCATGCCCTCCCAGAAGGCCCGGGCGATCCAGTAGGTGGCCGCGTCTCCGTCCACCACCTGCATGGGGGTGAAGTTGGGGCAGAGGTTCCGGTCCACATTGCCGGGGTCGGACATCGCCACATCCACGACATGGCTGTTGTCGATGCGGTCATCCTCAGGCAGGCTGGGCATCGCCAGCTCCTCCCGCCTGGGCGTGCCCGAGGCGGTGGCGGAGTAGGGGCCCACGCCCTTCCCGTTGCCCGCCTTCACCGCCACCTCATAGGCCGTGCCGTTGGTGAGGCCGGTGATAACGGCGGAGGTGCCGCTCAGATTGCCGCCGGACTGCTGGAAGGCGCTCTGGCCCGCCGTCCGGTAGAACACCTGATAGTAAACGGCGTCCTTGGTGGAACCCCAGCTCACCCGCAGGGACTGGTCGGAGGGGGTCACCCGGATGTTGGAGGGCGCGCCGGGAACGCGGCCCGGCTCCGGCGTGCCGGACACGATCTCGGAGGGCGTTCCCCTCCATCCGCCGTTGACGGCGGCGACCTGGAAATAGTAGGTCTTCATATTCTCCAGGCCGGAGATCACGGCCCGGTTGGTGTTCACGGAGACGGTCTTGGTGAGGGCGGCGGCGCTCTCGCCATAGGCCACCGTGTAGCCCGTCACATTGCGCACCGCGTTCCAGGCCAGCGTCACCTGGCCGTCCCCCGGCGCGGCCCCCAGGCCCTTCGCCTGGTCGGCGTCGTTCTTGGGGTTGTCCGGCACGATATCCTTCAGAAACTCAATCTTGGTCACCGTGGCGAAGCCCTCCGGGCCGTCGGTGGCGGTCACCTGGATGGTGACCTTCTTCACCGCCGCCTTTCTGCCCAGATCAATGGAAATCAGCCGCTGGCCCGCCGTCCGGCCAATGGCGTGCACTCCCTCCGGGAGGGAGACGTCAAAGGGCACGCGGAGGGTGGAGCCGTCCTCCAGTTCCGCCACGGCCGCGCCCGCCCGGATGGCGCCGCCGCCCTCGGGGCAGGTGATCTGAATCTCGCTCATCTCCACTGGCCGGGGCAGCTCGATGGGGATGGACAGCCCGCCGGCTCCCGCCGCCGGGGACAGCGTCACAACGCCCCCGTCCCGGAACAGGTCCTCAACCTGTCCGGCGGCGGCGAGCCCCGCCGTGTCCACAACAGGGGCCACAATGGCGGCGGCGTCCAGAAGCAGGGCCTCCCCGGTGATTCCCCGGCTGTGGTTGACATACGCCAGGTCGGTCACGTCCAGCTTCCCGTCGCCGTTCAGGTCAAAAACCGCCAGCTCCGGCCTGTCCGCCGCCTGACCCAGCCTGCTGTCCATGGCCACCAGGTCCCGGTCGTCCACCGCGCCGTCGCCGTTCAGGTCGCCCAGGGAGAAGGTGCCGTCCCCGGTGCCCACGATGATGTGCCGGCTGTAGCCGTCCAGAACGACGGTTTGGGTGAAGGTTTTGTACCCCGTCCCGGTGAGGGTCAGCTCATACTGCGCCCCTCCGGCGGGCAGGCCGGACAGCTCCACCTCGTAATAGCCCACGCGGGTCTCGGAGGTCAGCTCCGCCCCGTCCACGTTCTTCACCAGGACGCTGGCCGCCGCGCCCAGGGTGTTGGAGTCCAGGGTTCCGCCGGGCAGGGCCGCCACCGCCGCGCCCCCCGGGCCGTCCACCCGGAGCCTGATGCCCCGCCCCGCCGCGTTCGCCGCCGTCTGAGGCAGGTCGAAGCGGAGGGTCAGCCCGATGGAGCCGGTAAGGGCCTGGGTCTGTCCCGCCGGGGACGCGGGGGCGGCATAGGCCGCGGGCAGCGCCGCCGCGCCCAGAGAGAACGCCATGACCATACTGAGCGCCCCTGAGATCAATCGTCTTGCTGGTTTCATCGTACCGCCATCCTTTCACACTGTCATGGAATATTATGTAAAGTAAATCATTATGGGGGGAATTCATTGTAATATTTTGGCGGCCAGTTGTCAACCAAATTGCCGGCAAAATTCTCCGATTTACGGCAGGCCGCGGGAAAAGCGGAGGCGTCCCGGCCGGGACGCCTCCGCTTTTCCCATCTTGAAACCGTTTGCCGGTTTTCAGGCGACTATACGGGCGGACGGCGCCGCGCGAGAATGGCCGCCGCAATCCCCGCCGCGCTGGTGTCTCCGGCGACCACCGGGGTCACCCCGCAGCTTCTGGCCAGCGCGGCGGCGGTCACCTCCCCAATGCAGACGCACTCCGCCCGCCCGGGCAGGCCGCCGTGCCGCTCCAAAAACAGCTTCACCCCTCCGGCGCTGGTAAACGCCAGATAATCCGCCTGGGCCAGCAGCTCCGCGTCCCCCGCCGCCGGCGGGGCGGGTTCGGCGTCGTAAAGGTGAATGTCCCGCACCGTCCGGGCCGCCGAAAGGGTCTGGAACAGCTCGGCAGAGCCCTGCCGGGAGCGCAGCAGCACAATTTCCTCCCGGGGCGCGGCCGCCTCCAGCAGGGCCTGGGCCAGCGCGGCGGTGGTGTAGCGCTCCGGCACAAGGTCGGCCTGGAAGCCCTGTCCCGCCAGGGCCTCCCCCGTGGCCGCGCCGATGACCGCAAAGCGGCACTGACCCAGCCGCCGCAGGTCCACCCGCTCCGCCCTCAGCCGCCGGAAAAACTCCCTCACGCCGTTGGCGCTGGTGAATACCAGCCAGCGGGGCGCGCCGCCGCACAGGCTGCCCAGCTCTATGGAGAGGGGCAGCTCCCGGAGGATGGAGCGCTGGGCCGTAAAGGTTCTGGCCCCCAGGGGTTCCAAGGCGTCCCTCAGCTTTTTGATCATGGGCCCCGAGCCGGAAAGGCCCACGGTCACCCCCCTCAGCGGGGGGGCGGCGGGCACGGGCAGCTCCAGCCCCGCCGTCTCGCCCACCACAATGACCGCCGGGGGCTGTACGCCCGCCGCGCGGGCCTTTTCCGCCACATCCGCCAGCGTTCCCCGCACCTGGGCCGGGTGAGGGGCGCTGCCGCCGGACAGGACAGCCGCAGGGGTGTCCCCCGGCTTGCCCGCCGCCGCCAGCCGCCGGGTGATCTCCTCCAGCCGGGACAGCCCCATGAGGAACACCAGCGTCCCGGACAGGGCCGCCAGCCGGTCAAATCCGCCGGGCAGGCCGTCCGGGGTATCCGCGGTATGGGCGGTGACAATGTGGACGCTCCGGCTCAGCCCCCGGTGGGTCACGGGTATGCCCGCCAGCGCCGGAACGGCCAGGGCGGAGCTGATCCCGGGAACCACCTCGCAGGGGACGCCCGCCCGCCCCAGGGCCAGCAGCTCCTCCCCGCCCCGTCCAAACACAAAGGGGTCTCCCCCCTTCAGCCGGACCACCGTCTTTCCGGCCCGGGCCAGCTGGACCAGCTTGGCGCAGATCTCCTCCTGGCTGGCCGAGTGCCTGCCCTGCCGTTTGCCCATGTAGATGATCTCGGCACAGGCCGGGGCCTCCCGCAGAAGCGACCTGTCAATGAGGTCGTCATAAACCACCGCGCCGCACTCCCGCAGCAGCCGCAGCCCCCGCAGGGTGATGAGGTCGGCCTCCCCGCAGCCCGCCCCCACCAGATAGACCTTTCCCTGTTTATCCACCGTTCTCCTCCTCCCTCCGGCGCCGCTCCAGCAGCGCCTGGGTCTCCTCCCGGTCCAGCGGCCCGCCCCGCTCCATGTCGGCGGCAAACAGCGCGGCGAAAAACCCGCTCCGGGCCGCTTCCCCGTGAAGCGTCTCCTTGGCCGCGTCCCGGACGCCGTCCAGGTGGGCCAGAATGTCCCCAAAACGCTCCGGAATCATGTCGTCGATCCGCTTTTTCCAGTAGATCGCGCCGGTGGGGCTGGCCCCTCCGGTGGATACGCCTATGCTGAGCCCGCCCCGCTTCACCAGGGCGGGGAACAAAAACGAACAGCAGTCCCGGTCGTCCACCACATTCACGGGAATCCGTTCCTCCCGGCACAGCTGGGAGATCCGGCGGTTCGCCTGCCGGTCGCCCGTGGCGGCGATCACGAACGCCTTCCCCTCCAAAAGCTCCGGGGAAAAGGCCCGCTCCACCAGCCGCAGGCCGGACACCGCCCGGATTTCCCCGCAGATATCGGGGGCGCATACCGTCAGCCGGGGCCCATAGGGCAGCAGCTTTTCAATTTTTCGCAGCGCCACCGTGGAGCCGCCCACAATCAAGCCCTCCTGGCGGTCCAGTTCCACAAAAAACGGAAAGTACGCCATACGCGCCTCCCCCTCTCTACCCATAATAATACTGCCAGCCGGACTCCGTCATCACCCGGGACAGCCGGACGCCGAAGACCCGGTTTAAGATCTCCGCCTCCACCGCCTCCTCCGGCGTCCCCTGAAACAGCAGTCCGCCCTCCGCCAAAACGGCGACCTTGTCCGCCCAGCGCAGGGCGAGGCACAGGTCGTGGAGCACCATGAGCACCGCTCTCCCCTCCCGCGCCAGGCGGCGGGCGGTGGCCATGACCTCCAGCTGGCGGGCCACGTCCAGAAAGGTGGTGGGCTCGTCCATCAGAATGGTCTGGGTGTCCTGCGCCAGGGCCATGGCCAGATAGACCTTCTGCCGCTGGCCCCCGCTGAGCTCCCCCATGAAGCGGTCCGCAATGCCCTCCGCGTCCGCCCACCGAAGGGCCTTTTCCACCATCTCATAGTCCTCCCGCCGGTAGCGCCGGGGGTAGGAGAGGTAGGGAAACCGGCCGTGGAGCACCATGCGACGGGCGGTGATGTTGGGGGTCGCGCGGGACTGGGCCAGATAGGCGGCCTTTTGGGCCAGCTGCCGGGGGGTAAGCCGCTCCGAGGGCGTCCCGTCCACCAGAATCTCCCCCGCCAGCTTGGGCTGGAGGCACAGAATTGTTCTCAGCAGGGTGCTCTTCCCGCAGCCGTTGGGGCCCAGCAGGGCAATCACCTTTCCCGGCTCCAGCTCCATGGACACCCCTCGCGCCACCGCGCTGCGCCCATAGCCCACCGACAGCTCCCGCAGCTCAATCATGAATCCGCCCTCCTCTCTGCCGCAGCAGCAGGACGATGAAGAAGGGGCCCCCCACAAAGGACAGCACGATGCCCACGGGCAGCTCAAAGGGGGCGAACAGCAGCCGCCCCAGCAGGTCGCAGCCGGTGAGCATGGCCGCCCCTCCCAGCGCGGAGCCCAGCACAAGCCCCCGGCTCTCCTCCCCCAGCAGGCGGCGCATGATATGGGGCACGATGAGCCCCACAAAGCCCAGCAGGCCGCAGAAGCTCACCGCCGCCCCCGCCAGGGCCGCGGCCAGCCCCAGCAGCAGCAGCCGCATGGGCTTCACCCGCAGGCCCAGGCTCTGGGACACGTCCCGGCCCAGCATCAGGATATCCATCTCCCCCGCCAGGGACAGCACCAGCCCAAAGACCGGCAGGATCACCCAGGCGGCGGGGGCCAGCCGTGCCATGGTCAATCCGGCCAGACTGCCGATGCGGAAGTCCGAATAGCCCAGCAGGGCGTCGGGCACAAACGTCACCACCGCGTCGATGCCCGCGGAAAAGACGGCGGACACCGCCATCCCCGCCAGGATGAGGGTGAGCTTGGAGGCCCCGGTGCGCTCCGCGATGCCCAGCACCAGCATCACACCCAGCAGCGCCCCCAAAAAAGCGGCCAGCGGGGCGGCGGACGCCGCCGCGGGGGCCGCCGCCCCCAGCAGGGCCGTCATAAGCCCCGCCCCCGCGTTGACTCCAATGATGTTGGGCGCCGCCATGGGATTGCCCAGCACCCCCTGGATCACCGTTCCGGACACCGCCAGGGCCATTCCCGCCAGCAGGCAGCCGCAGGTCCGGGGCAGCCGGGAATAGAGGACGATGTGGGCCTGGGGCCCCTCGCCCCGCCCCAGCAGCGCCCCCAGGGTATCCCCCAGGCCCACGGGCACCGGCCCCAGGCACAGGCTGAGAACCGCGCAGGCCGCGCACAGCGCGCCCAGAGCGGCCCAGGCCAGAATTCTATTGTTCCCCGGGGTAGAGGATGTCCGCAAGCTTTTCATAGGCTTCTCCCCATCGCGCGTTGGGCTTCAGATTGTAGAGGGCGTGCTCCATGGTGTAGAACCGCCCCTCCTTCACCGCCGTCAGGGTTTCCCAGGCGGGATTGGACAGCAGTCCGGCCTCCAGCGCCGCCAGAGCTTTGCTGGGGTCCGCGCCCTGAAGAGCCGCAAAAATATAATCCGGGTCCGCGGCGATGATGGCCTCCAGGCTCAGCTCCTCCAAAAGGGAGGCGTCGCTGTCGGCCACGTTGACGCACCCCAGCGCCGCCAGCATCTCGCCCAGCACGGTGCCCTCGCTGCCCTTGACCTTGCAGGAGGAGCCGGTGGCCCGCATACACAGCACCCGGGGCGCGCTGCCGTCCTGCCGGGCAATGGCCGCCTCCACCCGGGCGGCCACCTCCGTCCCATAGCGGGTGTAATTTTCCGGCTTTTCGGTGAGCCGTGTGCAGATCTCCAGCATCCGCAGATAGTCCTCAAAGCCGTCCACGTCAAAATAGGCCACGGGAATACCCGCCTGGGTCAGCGCGGGCTCCAGCTCCAGGTCCGCCGCCGTGGACACGCTGCCGATGACAAAATCAGGCTCCGCGGCCAGCAGCACCTCCAAATTGGGCTCCTTCACCGCCCCCAGGTCGGCCACCGCTTCGTCCAGCTCCAGGTCAAAGGAGGTCCAGGCGTCGTTGGCCGCGGCGGCCAGCGTATCCCGCCCCCCCGCCAGACACCAGACGTCGGCAAAGCTGCCGATCAGAGCCGCCACCCGGGCGGGCCGGGCCAGCGACACCTCCCGGCCCAGATCGTCGGTGAACGTCACGGCCTCCGGCCCGGAGGGCGCGGGGGCAGCGCTTTCCCCGCCGGGCGCCCCGCTCCCGCCGCAGCCGGCCAGCAGGAGCAGCAGCGCCGTAAGAATCAGACTCAATCGTTTCATCGTACCCCTCCCGGCAGTAAGGGCGCCCCGGTGAGAGCCGGGACGCCCTTTTCCCCTGCAAAAACGCCCGCTTACGCCCGGGGTCCGGCGGTATGGTGCAGCTCGATGGGCTTCACGTTGAAGTTGGAGCGGTACTCGGTCTCGTGCCAGAAGATATCCTCCGCCACAAGGCACTCGGGGTTGAGCTCCACACCCTCCAGGACAATCTCCTTGAACTTCTTGTAGCCCGCGCGGTCGATCAGGTGGCCGCCGTGGAGGTACTCGGGCTTATAGTCCATCACCCACGCGGAGAACTTCTGCCAGTTCTTCAGCACGCCAAGCACCACGTCCTCGCTGGCCCAGTTCAGGAACATCTTGCCCGTCCGGGGGGTCTGACGGCCGGTGCGGCCGCCCAGGATCACCCGGTACAGCGGCTCCTCGCTCCGGGTCCACGCGCTGGTGGGGCACGCCCGCACACACTCGCCGCAGCCCACGCAGCAGCAGGGGTCCTTGTCGATCTTGGCGATGCCCTCGTTGAGGGACAGCACCCGGGTGGCCCCGTGCTCACAGGCCCGGACGCAGGCGGCGCAGCCGATGCAGCGCTGGGCGTGATAGGTCATCTTGGACACGCCGATGATGCCGAAATCGCACAGGTGGGCCTTGTTGCAGTCGTTGGGGCAGCCGGAGATGTTGATCTTGATGTGATAGTGGCTGGGGAAGATAATGCCCTCGATCTTCCGCGCCAGCTCAAAGGTGTTGATGTTGCCGCAGATGCAGTGGTAGTTGCCGATGCAGCCGCTGATGTTCCGGGCGCCGATGGTGGGGTAGCCGGACTTGGGGTCCCAGGGGTGGGGCTCGTGGGCCACGGTGTCCATATCCACCCCGCACAGCTCCGCGTCCACCTCCCGGATATACTGCTCCAGGTACTCGTTGACGGCCGGGATGTTCTCATACTTGATGCCGGTGATGTCAAAGGTCTGGCGGGTGCCGAAATGGAACGCGCCGTCGCCCCAGGTCTCGGCGATGTGCTGGATGACGGACAGGTACTTGGCGTCCACCGTGCCGCCGGGGACGCGCATCTGGAGCATGAACTCGCCGGGAACCTTGGACTGGCGGAAGCAGTTCAGCCGCAGCTTTTTCACGTTGATGTCATGGTTCATCGTTCACGCGCTCCTTTCTCAGTCCACCAGGTCCCGGGCCACGGTATAGGGGAACACCGGCCCGTCCAGGCAGACATAGGTTTCGTCGATGCGGCAGTGGCCGCACTTGCCCACGGCGCAGGACATCTTCCGCTCGAAGCTCATCCAGATTTTCTCCTCGTCCACCCCGTTCTTCAGCAGCTCCAGGCCGGTGAACTTCATCATGGGGGGCGGACCCACCACCACAACGGCGTAATCGCCGCCGAAGGAATCCCAGGGAATCTCCTTGACAAAGGCGGTCACCATGCCGGTGCGCCAGCCCTCCTTGGCGTCGTTGTCCAGCGCGTAGATGGTGGAGAATTTCTCCTT
Source organism: uncultured bacterium (assembly GCA_947383145.1). Classification (GTDB taxonomy): domain Bacteria; phylum Bacillota; class Clostridia; order Oscillospirales; family Oscillospiraceae; genus Enterenecus. Next base: position 17,638 of record CANDCH010000019.1, on the reverse strand, counting down.
CCAGGCCTCCAGCTCCTTGTGGAACACAACGCCCTCCTCGTTCTTGAAGCCGGAGATCAGGTGGACGCTCTTCACCGCGCCGGACTCCGCCGCGAACAGATTCAGCATGGAGCGCACGGGGGCCAGACCGGTTCCGCCGGTGATGACCACAAGGTGCTTGCCCCGGAACTGGTCCACAGGCCAGCCCTTGCCGTAGGGGCCCCGGAGGAACAGGGTGTCTCCGGCGGTCTTCTCAAAAATGACGTTGGTCACCTTGCCCACGCTGCGGATGGTAAACTCCAGCCAGCCGTCCCCCTGGGCGGACACCGAGATGGGGCACTCGCCGATCTTGGGAACGGACAGCTGCATGAACTGGCCGTGGGCCACCTTCGCGTCGGTCTCCACCCGGAAGGTCCACTCGTGGGCGCTCTCCTTATGTACGTCTAAAATCGTGCAGGGCTTGGGCTGTACAGGGTTCATCATAATCACGCGCCTCCTTCCTTACTGCTTGGCCAGACCGGCCTTGATCTCGTCCACAGCCGCGCTGACCTTGTTGACGGTAGCGGAGATGGAGATCAGCTCCGGGCAGCGGTGGGTGCAGCGGCCGCAGCCGACGCACATGTGGCTGTCCCCAAAACGGGCCTTGTAGTCGTGGAACTTGTGGAGCACCTTGTAGCGCATCCGGTCCGCTGCGGTGGAGCGGAACTCCCGCTGTCCCGCCATCTGGTCGAAGCCGGCGATCTGGCAGGAGGAGGTGACCCGGCGGCGTTCGCCCACCTCGGGGTTGTCGCCGTAGATCACGTCGCGGGTGGTAAAGCAGGTGCAGGTGGAGCAGGCCACGGTGCACGCGCCGCAGGAGATGCAGCGGGCGTTGAACTCCTGCCACATGGGGTGGCTCTTCAAGGCCTTGCGCACTTCCTTGTCGTCCAGGTCGGGCACCGTCACCTTCAGCTCGTTCTCCTCGACGAAGGCGGGGGTGTAGTCGGCCTGGGGCAGGTCCCCGAAATAGGGGGCGAAGGCGCCGTCCGTCACCTGGACCTGCACCCCGTCGTCGGAGAACTTCATGGCCAGGGAATAGTCGTCGGTCTTGTTGGTGCCCATGGACACGCAGAAGCAGGTGTCGTCCCCGCCGCCGCACTCCATCATGGCAAACTTGACCAGCTCCCGCATCCGCTCATAGTACAGGTCGGTGTAGCCGCCGTTTCCGGCGTAAATTCTGGCCTGAACGTGCTGGGCGTTGATGTCGCAGGGCCGGGCCAGAATGAGAATGGGCTTCCTGGGCCCCTTGCTCTCCCGGTACTCGTCCTCGGTGAAGTAAAAAATGGCTTGCTGGATGGGGGTGAGCACCTCCTTGGCAGGGTAATCGGATTTGGTCTGCCACACGATGTCCTCAAACCGCTCCACCTCAGCGTAGCGGATAATATCGGTGTCGGAATAGCGTCCCTGATTGCGGAAGCGCTTGGGGGCGTAAACCGTGTAGTCCTTGCGAAGCGCGGCCAGCAGGGCGTCCGCCTGCTGGCGGTTCAGGGTATAACCCATGTTCATACCTCCTCTTCGGTTTTAGTAGGGCAGCCAGATGTTGCTGCCCACGGCGTATTTTTGTCCCCGGAGAAACTGCCGGGCCAGGCGGGCGTCCGCCTTTCGGATATAGCTTCTGATAATCTCCAGAATGGCCGTCTCCTCCTCCGTCATGGTTTTGGACCGGCGGTACACCAAATCCACGTGGATGAGGGAGGTCTCCTTCAGGGGAACGACCTTGATTTTGTCGCACTCGAAATACACATCGTCCAGGGCCATGGAGATGGGAAGCAGGGCGCACCCCCTGCCGTGGGAGACGGCGTCCTTGATGCTGGCCCGGCTGGTAAAGGTGCAGGCGGCCTGGATGTTATAGGCCTGGGCCCCGCTGGTCTCGTAGTCCTGAAAACAGATGATGGGCAGCTCCCGGATCTGCTCCAGGGAGAGAATTCTCTCCTGGGCCAGGGGGCTCTGGGCCGGCAGAAACACGGCGAAGGGCCACCGGGCCAGGGACTCCCGCTCCAGCCCCAGCTGGCTCATGGCCTGGGCGAACTCCTTGCGCCGGGAGACGCGGTAGCCGCACAGGGCGATGTCCACCGCGCCGCCGCCCAAGGCCTGCGACATCTGCCTGGGGCGCAGCTCCACAATGGACAGATCCAGCCCCGGGAAAGCGATCCGGATCGAGTCCATGGCCTCAAAGAAGGCGTAGCAGCACACCAGCGGCGCGGCGGCGATGTTGATTTTATCGGCGTGACGCCCCTTCGCGGACAGCCGGTGTATCTGCTCCAGGTCGCTCTGGATGGATTGGGCGATGCGGTACAGCTCCTCCCCTTTTTCCGTGAGGGAAACCCCCTGGGCGTTCCGGTAGAAAATTGGAAAGTTCAGCTCCTTCTCCAGGTCCCGCAGGGCGTTGCTCAGGGCCGGCTGAGTGACGTACAGCTTTTTCGCCGCCTTTGAAATAGAGCGGCAGTCCGCAATGGTCACAACGTAGGTCAATTGCTCCAAGCGCATCGCAGTACAGTACCTCCCTCAATCCGCCGCGCATATCTGAAAGAGGCTCCGGGGCGGCCTCCCGGCCGCCCCGGGCCAATCTCTTCTCTTGCAGGCTTCCCTGTCTTTTTACAGCTTATCCACGCAGAAGTGGCCCATGGTGCCGAAGCCCTTGGTGCCGGCCACGGTGACCCCGGTTTCGTCGGTAACGGTGGGGTCGCTGGCGCCGGGAACCTGGAATTTGGCGTTGTCCAGCTTGGCGACGGGGACCTCCTGGGGCTTGGGCAGCTGGGGCACCCACTCATAGGGGACGCGGTAGGCGCGGTAGAGCAGCGCGGGGCCCACGTCGGGATAGTTGTACTCCCAGACCAGCTCCTTGTCCGCGGTGACCTCAATGATGCGGCCGGTGGTGCCCTCGGTGATAACGGTGTTGCCGTTGGGCAGGCGCTGGGCGTTGGAGGTCAGGGGGGAGTAGAAATAAGTAGCGGTGAACGGGGTCTTGAAGCCCAGGTCGCCGGGGGTGAAGGACCACTCGATCTTCAGGGTCAGGGGATTGATCTCCATCACCCGGGAGTAGTCGCGCCGCTCGGACTTGATGCCCATGGTGGACACCTGGGAGGGAGCGCCGTAGCCGGCCCAGCCGCCGTTGTCAAACACCATGATATTGCCCTCGCCGGGCAGGCCCTTGGGAATCATGTGGGAGTGGTGCATGCCGATGATGGGGCCCATGATCCGCAGCTCGCGGCTGGCGGTGTAGTCGGGGCCGATGGACCAGACCACCTTCCCGTTCTTCTTGGAGACGATGAACATGATGTTGGCTTCCCGGGAGTCCATGATGATGTTCTCCGGGTTGAACCGCTCGTCGCCCTGGTCGAACCACTTGTTGGGGCCCAGATAGCTGGCGCAGTTGATGTGGAAGATGTCGCCCTGGCCGTCGGGGCCGGTCTGCTGGGTGTTGGGGTCGCGGAAGATGGTGTTCTTCTGGGTCTCGCTCAGGTTGAACTCGCGGAAGTGGTCCATCAGGTTCCAGCTCCACAGGACGTTCCCCTCCCGGTCCACCTCCAGCAGCACGTCCTCAAGCAGCAGCTGGGGAGACACCTTGGGCTTGTTCACGTCGTTGTGGGTCAGGATGAGCATTTTGCCGAAGTCGTCCTTGGGGTCCTGGCCGGGGACGTAGTAGCCCACGGGGTTGCCCTCGATCTGGAAGTCGTGGTGCTGGCGGGCCACCCAGCGGGGGCCGGTGTCCTCGTCGTCCACAAACTGGTTGTGGTCGAAGGACCAGAGCACGTTGCCGTCCCAGTCGATTTCGGTGACGTCGTTCTGATCCTGGTAGGCCACCTGGGCGTCGCGGGAGCCCAGGGAGCCGAACACCTTGCCGCCGGGGACCATTTTGCAGGGGAAGCCCTGGAAGTCCTTCCACCAGCGCACGACCTTGCCGTTCATGTCGATCAGGGTCACGCCCTTGGCCGGCGCGGTAAAGAGGGTGTAGCCGCTCCAGCACTTGTCCGGATTATAGATCGTGGTGCCGGTGGGGAATACGGTAGGTCTGGCCATAACAATTTCCTCCTTAAATTTAGCGTATTGACATCTTGGTTACAGGAATTCCTCAATCTTGTCGGCGTACTCGTCCTCATCGTGGTTTCCAGTCAGGCGGGCCAGCACCTCGCCGTCCTTGAACAGAAGCACATGGGGCACGCCCTTCAGGCTGAATTTGTTCTGGAGCTCAGGGTCCGCCTCCACATCCACCTCATAGAAGGGGACGTCGGGGTACTCCCCCTCCAGATTGTCCAGCTTGCCGTGAACGGCCTGACAGACATGGCAGGATTTCCGGGAGAAGATGACGAGGCAGGGCTCGCCGTCCCCCTCCACGATCTCCTGGAAGGCCACCCGGTTCAAGGTCTCCATACGCATTCCTCCTTTTGTCATTTGATCAATTTTTACAAAACGCCTGAGCATGTCCCTTTTATTATAACGTTGTTTCGCCCAAATCTGCCATTTGTTTTGCGAATGCCTCATAAGCATTTTGTATAGATCGGAGGGGTCATAACATGTTAAAATTATAACATTAACTCCCGCGCATTGTCAATTTCACTATTTACCATTTTTATCATAGGAGGCTGATTTTATGGCAGAGACAGCGATGGAGCGCTTTGACCTGGTGATTATCGGCGGCGGGCCCGCCGGACTGGCCGCCGGAATCTACGGCGGGCGGGCGCGGCTGAAAACGCTGGTGCTGGAAAAGGATAATGTGGGCGGCCGGGCCTTTACCACCCGTGAAATCGTGAACTATCCCTCGGTGGCCGAGACCACGGGCCCCGCCCTGATGGAGCGGATGCGCGCCCACGCGGAGAAGTTCGGCGTGGAAATCCGCAAGGAGGCGGCCAAGTCCCTGGACGTCTCGGGAGAGCTGAAGGTGGTGAAGACCCGCCGCCACCAGTACGAGGCCCCGGCGGTTATCATCGCCACCGGAACCACCGCCCGCAAGCTGAACATCCCCGGCGAGGCGGAGTTCACCGGCATGGGCGTGGCCTACTGCGCCACCTGCGACGCGGAGTTCTTCCAGGATCAGGAGGTCGTGGTGGTGGGCAGCGGCGACCAGGGCATCGAGGAGGGGCTCTACATCTGCAAGTTCGCCTCCAAGGTCACGGTGGTCGTCATCCACGATGAGGGCGTTCTGGACTGCAACAAGGTGGCCCAGGAGCGGGCGTTCGCCGAGCCTAAAATGCATTTCCTCTGGAACAGCTCCCTGGCGGACATTTACGGCAGGGACAACGTGGAGGGCATCCATGTGAAAAACGCCAAAACCGGGGAGATCACCGACTTCCCCTGTCAGGGCGTGTTCTTCTTCTGCGGCATGGTTCCCGAGACCGGCTTCCTGGGGGAGCAGGTCCCCACGGACGAGCGCGGCTGGCTCCACACCGGGGACGATATGGACCTGGGCATCGGGGGCGTGTTCGCCGCGGGGGACGTGCGGCAGAAATACCTGCGCCAGGTGGCCACCGCCGTCAGCGACGGCGCCGCCGCCGCCACCGCCGCCGAGCGGTATATCAGCGAGATGAACGACTTCCGCACAAGCGTGCTGGAATCGGATACCCCCACCCTGCTGGGCTTCTGGTCCCCCGAGATCCCCGGCAGCCTGGAGCGGCTCAACCAGCTGCGGGAGGAGAACGAGCGTTCCGCCGCCCCCTGCCGGTTCATGGAGCTGGACATCACACGCAAAAAGAGCTTGGCGCTGCGCTACGGCATCACTCTGAACGACCGGCAGCCGGCCGCGGCGGTCAAGGTGGGAGGTGCATAACCGGAGGAACAGCCTGCCCCCTGGACGATACCAACCATATCTGAGAAAAAGAGAAGGAGCTTATCCGTATGGCTGACAAAAAGAAGTCCGGCCTGATGCCCATGATCCACTCCGCCATCGGCATCGCCATCATGCTGCTGTTCCATCTTCTGCCCATCTCCCTGCCGGAGGTCACCCCCACCGGCATGGAGGTGCTGGGCATCTTCATCGGCACCCTCTACCTGTGGACCACCGTGGACCCCCTCTGGTCCAGCATCCTGTGCATCTTCGCCATCGGCGTGAGCAGCTACGCCCCCATGGCCGGGGTGCTGTCCGCCGCCTTCGGCGCCCCCGTGGTCGTCCAGATGATGTTCATGATGATTTTCACCGGCGCGCTGGTGGAGGAGAAGATCACCCTGTACATCGGCCGCTGGTTCCTCACCCGCAAGGTCATGGAGGGCCGGCCCTGGGTGTTCACCTTTGTGATCTCCCTGGGCTGCTGCGTCATGTCCTTCGTGATGGCCGCGCCCTTCGCCCCCATCTTCCTGTTCTGGCCCATCATGTACGGGGTGTTCCAACAGCTTGGCATGTCCCGGAATGACAAATATGTCAAGCTGATGGTCATTCTGGTGGTGTTCGGCGCCCTGCTTGGCTTCCCGGTGCCGCCCTATGCCAGCAACGGCCTGGCCCTGCTGGCCAACTACCGCAACATCTCCGCCGCCGCCGGCAGCGACGTGGTGCTCAACGACGCCATGTACCTGACCTGCACCCTCCTCCTGGCCGTCATCATCCTGGCCGCCACCATCCTCTTCTGCAAATTCGTTTTCCGCCCCGACGTATCCAAGCTGAAGGAGCTCAAGGTGGCCGACCTGAACAAGAACCCCCTGCCGCCCATGACCCTCCGGCAGAAGCTCCTGTCCGGCGCCTTCTGCGTATACGTTCTGTTCATGCTGCTGCCCAGCTGGGTTCCCTCCCTCCCCGGCATGGCGTTCCTCAGCGCCAACTCCCTGGGCCTGTGCGTGGGGTTTGTGGCCATTCTCTCCGCCGTTCTCATCCAGGGCGAGCCGGTGCTGAAGTTCGGCAAGGTGATGACCACCCAGTTTGCCTGGCCTTCCTTCTTCATCTGCCTGACGGCCATCCTGATCGGCAATGTGCTCACCGCGGAAAACACGGGCATCTCCGCCTTCCTGAACGTGGTGCTGACCCCCATCTTCTCCGGCATGAACACGGTGACCTTCGTCATCGCCATGATGGTGCTGCTGATGGTTCTGACCAACCTGTGCAACTCCCTGGTGGTGGGCATGATCATGCAGCCGGTCATCCTGAACTTCTGCATGACCAACGGCATCAACGCCGCCCCCATCGTCACCCTGTCCATCTTCTTCGTGCTCAGCTGCGCCATGGTGACCCCCGCCGCCTCCCCCTTCGCCGCCATGATGTTCGGCAACAAGGACTGGCTGGACGCCAAGGATATCTACAAATACTGCGCCGTCATCGTCCTGCTGGAGCTGGCGCTGGTGCTGGTGATCGGCATTCCCATGACGAACCTCTTCATGAGCTGACCTCAGGAGTACATAAAACCGCCGGACAGCGCCGCTGCTGTCCGGCGGTTTTGCTTCGTTTTCGGTCACAATCCGATGAAGCGCTTGAATTTCTCCACGTCCGTGTTGAGAATCAGCTCCTCGTCGAAACCAATCCCGTCAAGCAGGGCGCGGGCGGCCTCAAATCCGCCCACCGCGCTGGGGTCGTGGGCGTCGGAGCTGACAATGACGGGGGCCCGGCGCCGCCCGCACAGCGCCAGCATCTCCTTGTAGTTCTTCACGCAGCCCGGGCGGCGCTCCGGATGAAGCAGGGAGCTGTTGTTCACCTCCAGCGCCACATGGTATTCCTTGGCCGCCTCCACCAGCCGCTCATATTGCAGCGGCGCCCTGTCGCTGTCCGGGTGGGAGACAAAAAACACTTTTTCGTGCTTCATGCAGGCGATCACGTTATCGGTGTTTTTCTCCGCGCCCTCGTCCTGATACCAGGGCAGATGGACCCCCGCGATGATGTAGTCCAGCCGGTCAACGCACCGCTGGGGCAGCTGGAAGCCCCCCATGCCGTTGCACACATTCGCCTCGCACCCGTGCACGATCTCCACCCCGGACAGCCGGCGGGGAATGGCGGACAGGTTGAGAAAATAGAAGGGATCGCAGGTTCCCGGCATTCCCGGCCCGTGCTCGCTCATGCCGAGCAGGGCCAGCCCCCGCTCCGCCGCCGCCGCGGCCATCTCCCGAATGGTGCCGTAGGCGTGGCCGCTGGCGATGGTGTGGGTGTGGATATCCAATTGAAATTCTGTCATCGTGACACCGCTCCTTTTCAGCCCGGCGCGTTTTTTCAGCCGCGTTGACTCTATTGTACCCCATCCGGCGCGCCCAGGTCAAGAAGCGGCGGGATTATTTTAGGGCTTGACAACCAGAGCAGATGTACTATAATACTAGTACAAATATTTGATTTCGGCCGGCCGCCGAAGGAGAGGAACCCCCATGGAAGTTATGGATAAGCTGGCCATTTTGGCCGACGCCGCCAAATATGACGCCGCCTGCACCTCCAGCGGGGTGGTGCGGGGGGCGCGGCCGGGAACCATCGGCACCGCCACAAATTCAGGCTGCTGCCACACCTTTTCCGCCGACGGCCGGTGCGTCTCCCTGCTGAAGGTGCTCTACACCAACCACTGCTGCTACGACTGCGCCTACTGCGTCAACCGCCGCTCCAACGACGTGCCCCGCACCGCCTTCACCCCCCGGGAGCTGGCGGAGCTGACCATCCAGTTCTACCGGCGCAATTACATTGAGGGGCTGTTCTTGTCCTCGGCGGTGCTGAAAAGCCCCGATTTTACCACCGAGCGGATGATTGAAACCCTCCGCCTGCTGCGCGGGGAATACCGCTTCAACGGCTACATCCACGCCAAGGCCATTCCCGGGGCGGACCCCGGCCTCACCTATGAGCTGGGGCTGCTGGCCGACCGGCTGAGCGTCAATATCGAGCTGCCCTCGGAATCCTCCCTGCGCCTGCTGGCCCCCGACAAGAGCAGGTCCGCCATTTTTAGGCCCATGGCCCAGATTCGGGACGGAGCGGCCCAGTCCACGGCGGAATTGAAGCTCTACCGCCACGCCCCCCGGTTCGCCCCGGCGGGGCAGTCCACCCAGATGATTGTGGGCGCCACCCCGGAGAGCGACCGGCATATCCTGACTCTGACGGAGGGGCTGTACCGGAAATACCGCTTGAAGCGGGTGTTTTTCTCCGCCTATATGCCGGTGTCCGACCACAAGGGCCTGCCCACCCCCGCAGGCTTCAAGCCGCCCCTCCTGCGGGAGCACCGGCTGTACCAGGCGGACTGGCTGCTGCGGTTCTACGGCTTCACCGCCGAGGAGATTCTGGACGAGAGCCGCCCCAACTTTGACGCGGCCCTGGACCCCAAAAGCGACTGGGCCCTGCGCCACCCGGAGTTTTTCCCGGTGGAGGTGAACCGGGCGGACTACGAGGCAATCCTGCGGGTCCCCGGCATCGGCATCCGCGGGGCGAAAAAAATCGTCGCCGCCCGCCGGTACGGCCCCCTCTCCTTCGAGGGGCTGAAGCGGCTGGGCGTGGTGATGAAGCGGGCTCAGTATTTTGTCACCTGTTCGGGCAGAATGCTGCCCGGCCTGCGGTGCGGCCCCGACAGCGTCTACCGCCGCCTGACGGGGCTGGAGCAGGCCGCCCTTGGCGCCGGGGAGAGCTGGGAGCAGCTGTCCCTCTTCGGCGGGGAGGGGGGAACGGCATGACGGCCTACCGCTACGACGGCACCTTCGCCGGCTTTTTGACCTGCGTCTGGGACGCCCTGGAGCGTCAGACGGAGCCCGTGGAATTCCTGCTCACCGGCGGCGGCGCCTCCCTCTGGGAGGAGCGGGAGCTGGCCGCGGACGAAGGGCGGGCCCGGCGGCTCTACGCCGCCCTGGCCAAGCGGGTCTCCCCCGCGTTTCAAGCGCTCATCGCCCGCGGGTTCCTCACCTGCCTGCCCCAGAAGGAGCTGGACCTGCTGGCGCTCATCCGCCGGGGGCTGCGGGAGGGAGACCGGGTGCGGCTCGACCTGAGCGACCCGGTGATGGCCAGAGTGAATCTGGCCCTGACCAAAATGTGGACCGAGTGGGACCATCTGAAGGGCTTCGTCCGCTTTTCCGAGCTGGACGGCGTCCTGGCCGGGGAAATCGAGCCCAAAAACCGGGTGCTGCCCCTGCTGGCCCCCCACTTTGCCGCCCGGTACTCCGGGGAGCGGCTGGCCCTGTACGACCGGACCCACCATGAAATATTTCTCTCCGACCGGGGCCGCTGGAGGCTCCTGCCCGCCGAAGACTTCCGCATGGCCCCCGCCGGCGGCAGGGAGCGGGCGTTCCGGGCCATGTGGCGGCGCTATTACCAGGCCATCGCCATTGAAGGGCGGCTCAACCCAAAATGCCAGTCCACACATCTGCCCAAGCGCTACCGCCACGTCATGACCGAGTTCATCACCGACGGGGAGGCGGAGCGGGGCCTGCCGCCGGGACAGGGGAGCCGTCCGGCGGAGCGGTGACATGGGGAGCGCGTTTCAAGCGGGGCCGGCGCGGCTTGGCGCCGGCCCTTGTCTCAGGCGGCCGCGATTCGCCACGCGCGGCGCCGCCGAATATACTGTGTCAGGCCCGGGGAGCGCCCCGCGGCCTGGGGCGGCCCCGCCGGACTTACCCAAGCGGTATTGACACTAAAATGAGGAAAATGGTATAATCAAGAAACAGCCCCGGCTGCGGGCCCGCGTTTACAGGCGGCAGGACCGGAGATCTCCCCTCAGGCAAGCGGGATTTCGGGGGAGTCATTGCGCTTATCTCACAAAACCGCCGGAAAATCTGATGGAAAAGGCCCGTCCTCGGGCCGTGCGGGCCTGTGGATACAGGCTCTGAAGTCCTTTTTCTCACCATCGTTCTGGAGCTGCCCTCCCGGGCGCGGAATGGAGATCGAAACAATGAACGAGAAACCGGTCAAGCGGGAACGGCGGAGAGGCATTCACCTGCTCCTCTCCATTTTGCTGGTTTTTTGCGTCTTTGGCGCCGTCATATACGCATTGGCCCTGAAGACATCCCAGGAGATGTCCTCAGCCGCCATTCAAAACCTCAGCGAAAGCCTGGACCTGATCCAGTGCACCATTGAGGCCATTTTAAACAGCGAGGCGGACTTCCAGTCCCTGATCGCCCGGGAGGCCGCCCGGGCGGAGGACCCGGAGGCCTTTATCCGCGCCTATGAGAGCAACCGCACCGTCGTCAAGCTGTCGCTGATCCTGTCGGGGAAAACCCAGGGCGTGTCAAATAATGGAGAGGCCTTCACGGAAGAGGGCCTGGACTTCTCCTCCGGGGGAACGGCGGCCGGAATGCCGGTCTCCCGGTCCTATCTGAATTATATGGGCACCTGGGCCTATACCATGAAGTGCCCCGTGGAACGGGACGGGCGGGAAATCGGCACCCTCTATGTCGAGTATGTCTACGACACCATCGACCGCGCCCTGCCCCCGGAGGGGTTCTATAACAAGCAGGCCATGCTGTACATCATGGACGCCCAGAGCGAGCGCTTCGTTTTGAAGCCCAAGGGGATGGGCCAGCGCAGCGCCGGCCACCTGAACCTGGACGACTTTTACCGGGCCAACAACATCCGCGACCCGGACATCCGGGCGGAGGTGGCCCAATGCCTGGACAGCGGGCAGAATATCCTCTTCTACCACGACATACGGGGCGCCAACGCCCTCAGCTATATGTGGCCGGTCAACGGCGGAACTGTCTTCCTGGTGGGCTATGTGCCTGTGGAGGCCATCCAGCAGGAGGGCCGGACGGTCAACCAAAACATCGCCATGGTGGTCGCCGCCATGCTGGCCGCGTTTTTCCTGTGCGTTCTTCTGTACTATCTCAGCTGGCGGCAGCAGGAGCGGGTCAGAAAGGAGCGGGAGGAGGAGCGCAGGCACCACAGCCAGCAGCTGGCCCAGGCCCTCCAGGCCGCCCAGATTGCCAGCACCTCCAAGACCACCTTCCTGTCCAATATGTCCCACGACATCCGCACGCCCATGAACGCGGTGCTGGGCTTCACCACCCTGTTGGCCAAGGACGCCGGGGACCCCGCCAAGGTGCGGGAATACACCAAAAAGATCACCGCCTCCGGCCAGCACCTGCTCAGCCTCATCAACGACATCCTGGACGTGTCCAAAATCGAGAGCGGGAAGGTGGTGCTCACCTTCGACCAGTTCGCTCTGAGCGGCGTGGTCTCCTCCGTGGACGCCATTATCCAGCCCATGGCCCAGGCCAAGCGGCAGGAATTCCACGTGGAGGTGGCCGGCATCCGCCACGAGTACCTGGTGGGGGACGAGACCCGCATCAACCAGATCCTCATCAACCTTCTGTCCAACGCCGTGAAGTACACCCCGGAGGGCGGCCACATCTGGCTGCGCATCATCGGCCTCAAGCAGCGCTCCAGCCAGTACGAGCACATCCGCATCGAGGTGGAGGACGACGGCTACGGCATGACGCCGGAGTATCTGGAGACTATTTTCGACGCCTTCACCCGGGCGGAAAACAGCACCACCAACAAGGTGCAGGGCACCGGCCTGGGCATGGCAATCACCAAGAGCATTGTAGAGCTCATGGGCGGCACCATCGACGTGACCAGCCAGGTGGACAAAGGCTCCACCTTCCGGGTGGAGCTGGAGTTGCGCATTCAGGAGGGCCACGCGGACCGGCAGTTCTGGGCGGACCGGGGCATCTCCCGGGTGCTGGCGGTGGACGGGGACCCGGAGGGCCGGGAGTCCATCCGGACGCTCACGGCGGACACCGGCCTCCAGGTGGACGCCGTGGCCGGCTTGGAGGAGGCCCTGGACCGGCTCCGGCGCGGGGAGGACTATCAGCTGGCCCTGCTGGATTGGGACGGCCCCGGGACGGCGCGGGCCCTGCGGGAGGCCCTGCCCCAGCCGGCGCCCCTCCTGCTCCTGGCGGAGTACGGCGTCTCCGGCCTGGAACAGGCGCTCCAAATGGAGCGCACCGCCATGCTGGTAAAGCCATTTTTCCTCTCCGCCTTCCGGGAAAAGATGGAGGAGCTGTGGGGCGGCGCCCCCTCCGACGCGCCGGAGCCCGAGCGGCCGGACAGCCTGGAGGGGCTGCGCTTCCTCGCCGCGGAGGACAACGAGATCAACGCCGAAATTCTGGCCGACCTGCTGGAGCTGGAGGGGGCCTCCTGCGAGATCGTGGAGAACGGCCGGCTGGCCGTGGAGCGCTTCCGGCGGTCTCAGCCCGGCGAATTCGACGCCATCCTGATGGACGTGCAGATGCCCGTCATGAACGGCCACGACGCGTCCCGGGCCATCCGCGCCCTGGACCGGGCGGACGCGGGGGGCGTCCCCATCATCGCCATGACGGCCAACGCCTTTGCCGAGGATGAAAAGGCGGCGCTGGACGCCGGGATGACCGCCCACGTGGCCAAGCCGCTGGACGTGGAGCTGCTGAAAAGAGTAATCCGGCACAGCATAAAAGGAAAGGACCGAACGGACCATGAAAATGCTTAGGCGTTCCGGCCTGTTCAGATGGGCCGCCGCCTGTTTGGCGGGGGCCGCGCTGCTGGCGGCGACCGCCTGTACAGACACGGGGGGAAGCCAAAACCTTCTTCCCTCCAAGGAGGTGGGCAAGCAGGTGGTAAACCTGTTCAGCCCCATGGAAAAAACGGACCCCAGCGCGGAAAACGTGGCCCGCAGCGCGCTGGACCTGACGGTGGCCATGGCGGAGGACGCCCTGGGCGTATCCGTGGCCTACACCACCTATACAGCGGAGGATCACCAGGACAAGACCTATGACGACGTCACCCTGGACCGGGCGCGAAACAACATGGACGACCTCTACCTGCTCAATCCGGACGCCATTCTGGCGCTGGGCGCGGAGGGGAGGCTGATGGACCTGTCCGGGCTGGACAGCGCCAAAAACCTGCGGGACATCATCCGAACCGCCAACACGGTGGACGGAAAGCTGGTGGCCATCCCCCAGGAGGTGGTGGCCTACGGCCTGTTTGTCAACGTGGAGCTGTTCCGCCGGTATGAGCTGGACCTGCCGGAGACCCCGGAGCAGTTTTTGGAGTGCTGCCGGGTGTTTCAGGAGAATGGGATTGACACCCCCGTGGGGGCCAACCGGTGGTGGCTGGAGGCCTTTGTGTTCGCCCAGGCCTACGCGGAGCTCTACAACGGCGGGAACACGGAGGCGGAGATCGCCGCCCTCAACCGCGGCGAGGCCCGGTACAGCGACTATCTTCGCCCCGGCTTTGAATTTCTCCAGGAGCTCGTCGACCGGGGCTATATTGACGCGGAAAGGGCCCTGGTCAGCGAGGCCATCGAGGCGGAGCGGCCGGATTTTCTGGCCGGGAAAACCCCCATCGTCATGGCCTACTGGGGGGCGGCCAACACCGAGACCGCCTACGGCAAAACGGATTTCGAAATGCAGGTCATCGGATTTCCGAGCAGCCTGGGCCAGATGCCGGTGATGCCCATGACGGGCCTTGCCGTGAGCGCCGGCGCGGAGCACGCCGGCGACGCCTTGAAGGTGCTGGACGTGATGGTATCCGACCGGGCGCTTCGGGTCTATTCGGAGACCAACCGGGTGATTTCCCCGTCCAAAAACGTGTCGGTGGAATGCGTCCCTTCCCTGCGGCCCCTGAACGCCCGGATTGAGGAGGGGGTATATGTTCTGGGCTCCAACGCCGGGATGAAGGTGGAGCAGTGGGGCAACACCTGCCAAATTGTGCGCCGCCTGCTGGGCGGCGCCACGGTGGACCAGTGCATGGAGGCCTTCGACCGGCTCCAGGACGCGTCCCTGTCGGAGCCATAGCCCCCGTTCAAAAAACAGCGCGCCGCTATGTTCGCGGCGCGCTGTCGTTTTCACCTCCGGCGCGGCGGATTCAGCGCCGCTGGAAGCTGATGTAGCCGTAATGGGGCTGGGCGTAGTCGGCAAGGCCGAAGGAATAGCCCATGGAGGCCATGCTCCTGGCCTGGGAGGCCATGGACCCGGAGCCGCTTCTCGCCGGGTCCACCGCCAGATAGCCCCCCTGGCCGTCCCGTCCCACCACCACAATCCAGTGGTGGCGGCTGGCGGCGGAGTGCACCGCGGCCACGATGGGCAGGCCCTGGGACACGGCGGCCTCCACGGCGTTCTCCAGCGCCTTCAGGCTGCCCACATAGCCGTCTGTCTTGTAGGCGGCCCGATAGGCGTTCCCGTCGGAGCCGGTGTACAGCTCCCCGTCCAGGCTCCGGCACAGTACGCCGCTATAGATCATGTCCCTGGTCCGGTACCGATCCCAGCCCAGGAGAAGGTTCACCGCCATCGCCGCCGACGTGGCCTTGCAGGTGTCCTTGTCCTGCCGGAGGAAGGACACCCGGCCCAGGTTGGCGCCGGCCGGCCCCTTGGAATCCAAGGGGCCGCCGGAGGCCGCGGGGGCGGCGGAGCCCTCCGGCCTGACCAGCCTGCCCTGCTTCAGCAGCGCCAGCAGGCCGGTGTTCTGGGCCGCCGTGCCGGAGTAATCCGCCACGCCGTTGGCGGCGGCGATCCGGGCGCGGTAGGCAAAGCCGGACTCCACGCCCAGCGTGTCCAGCGCCGCCGCAATGGAGGGCGAATCCCCGCCGTACACGGGGAAATACGGGCTGTCCGGGGCGGCGGGGTCAATGAGCGTCCCCGCCTTCAGCAGCTCCAGCATCCGGGTGTTCTGGGCGGCGGTCCCTCGATATCCGCCGATGCCGTTGGCCTGGGCGATTTTGGCACGGTTGGCATAGGAGGCGTCCGCCCCTACGGCGTCCAGCGCCGCGGCGATGGAGCCGCTGTTCCCGGCGTACCGGGGAAAGCAGGCGGCGGCGCCGGCGGTGGTGAGGGCGGAGAGCGTCAGGCAGAGCGCCGCGGCCCAGGCGGCAAGTCGTTTCATCATGGTGGAAACCCTTCCTTTCTGTCCGTCTTGCGGGTAAATTACAGGGCGGCGGGCCATGGGCCCGCCGCCCTGCAATTCTATCATTCGTCCGTAAAACGCCGGAGCTTTACCCTTTTCAGCAATCTTTTCCCATGTAAATTCTGGCATTGCCCGCCGTCAGCCCTCTCCGTCCGCCATACGCTCCAGGGGGCGGTACACGGTGACGTACATGGTGGTAAAGCAGGCCAGACCGCCAACCAGCTGGGAGACGGCCTCCGCCAGAAACACCCCCGACGCCCCCATCCTCATGGCCAGAAGCACCGTCAGCGGCGCGTTGACGGCGGCCTTGCGCAGCAAAGAGAAAAACACCGCCTGCCTGGACTTTCCCAGGCTCACAAACACTCCCTGCCCCGCGATTTGCAGCGACATGAACAGGAACATGGCAAAATAGATCCGCATGGCGGGAACGCCCGCCTCTAAAACGGCCGGACCGCTTTCGAATATGCGGATGAGCGCCCCGGGGCAGAGCATGGCGGCGGCCCAGAACAGGGCCGAATAGGCCACCGTCACCCCCACGCTGAACCGGACGGACCGCCGCACCCGGCTGTACAGTCGGGCGCCGTAGTTATACCCCGCCACCGGCTGGGCGCCGTTGGTCAGCCCCTGCACCGGCATGATGAACACCTCCCGGAGGGAATTGATGATGGTCATCACGCCCACGTACAGGTCTCCGCCGCACCGCTGAAGGGTGGCGTTGCACACCACCTGCACCAGGCTGTTGGTCATGTTCACAAAAAAGCCGGATAGGCCCAGGGAGACAATTTTTCCCGTCCGGCTCCTGTCCAGCCGCAGATCCTCCCGGCGCAGGCGCACAATGGCCCGCCTCCCCGTGAGGAACCGCAGCACCCACGCCGCCGACAGCGCCTGGGCGAACACCGTGGCCAGCGCCGCCCCCCGCGCCCCCATGTGGAGCGCAAAAATCAGCACCGGGTCCAGCGCGAGGTTCACCGCCGCCCCCAGCAGCACGGTCATCATTCCAATCCGCCCAAAGCCCTGGGCGTTGATAAAGGGGTTCATCCCCAGGCTGATCATGACAAACAGGGTGCCGCACAGGTAGACGCTCATGTAGCCGTCGGCATAGGGAAAGGTGTCCGGGCTGGCCCCGAACAGGTAGAGGATGGGCCGCTTCAGCGCCAGGAAAACGGCGGTGACCGCCGCGCCCAGAATGAGAAGCAGCACAAAGGCGTTGCCCATCACCCGCTCCGCCTCCCGGACATCCCCCCTGCCCCGGCTGATGGAGCACAGCGGCGCGCCGCCGGTGCCGCACAGGTTGGCGAAGCCCATCAGGATGGACACGATGGGCATGGTGATCCCAAGCCCAGTCAGGGCCAGACTCCCGCTCTCCGGCAGGTGGCCCAGATAGACCCGGTCCACCACGCTGTACAGCACGTTTACCAGCTGCGCCGCCGTCATGGGAACGGCCAGCTCCATGATATTGCGGGGAACGCTCCCCTGGGAAAAATCGTTTTGCGCCGCCATATCCGTCCCTCCCCGCCCGCCACAGAATCTCCGAACCATCATATCACACGCTTATCCGGGGTTTCAAGCGGATAAACCGCCGAAATCCCCCGGCTTTCCTGACGGTCGAGTTGCTTTTTTGCCCGGAAGGCTTGACTTTTTCCCGGCGTCAGAGTAAGGTGAACCCACAAAAAGTTGAAAGGGAGTGACCGCCCATGGGCGAGACAGACGACAAAAAGTCCTTTGGGGCATACCTCAGGAAAAAGCGGCTGGAGGCGGGGCTGACGCAAAAGGAGCTGGCCGGACAGTTGTTTGTCACCGAGTCCACAGTCAGCAAGTGGGAACGGGGAGTTTCCCAAAGTTAAAGATACCACATCAATCCCACGCGGACTTTTGCTCAAC
>CANDCH010000018.1 GCA_947383145.1 uncultured bacterium | reverse complement strand
TCACCGCCAAGGGCAAGCCCATCAAGGCCAAGACCATCGGCCAGCAGAAGTATGTGGACGCCGTCAAGAACAGCACCGTCACCATCGGCGTGGGCCCGGCGGGCACGGGGAAAACCTATCTGGCGGTGGCGGCGGCGGTGGCCGCTTTCCGGGAGAAGCAGATCAACCGCATCATCCTTACCCGGCCCGCCGTGGAGGCGGGGGAGCGGCTGGGCTTCCTGCCGGGGGACCTGCAAAGCAAGGTGGACCCCTATCTGCGGCCGCTGTACGACGCGCTGTTCGACATGCTGGGGGCGGAGACCTATCAGAAGTACCTGGAGCGGGGGAACATTGAGGTGGCTCCCCTGGCCTATATGCGGGGCCGGACGCTGGACGACTCGTTCATCATTCTGGACGAGGCCCAGAACACCAGCCGGGAGCAGATGAAGATGTTTCTCACCCGGCTGGGGTTCGGCTCCAAGATCGTCATCACCGGCGACGCCACCCAGATCGACCTCCCGGCGGACAAGGTGTCCGGCCTCAAGGAGGCCATGCGGGTGCTCAAAGGGGTGGAGGACATCTCCATCTGCCAGCTCACCGGGGCGGATGTGGTGCGCCACGTCATCGTCCAGCGGATCATCAAGGCCTATGAGGACGACGAGAAGCGGCGGGCGGTCAAGCGGAAGTAGGAGGGCCGCCTCCGGCGGGTTACTTTCTCTCGCGCG
This sequence comes from uncultured bacterium, assembly GCA_947383145.1. Classification (GTDB taxonomy): domain Bacteria; phylum Bacillota; class Clostridia; order Oscillospirales; family Oscillospiraceae; genus Enterenecus. The sequence goes on along the minus strand of CANDCH010000018.1, from coordinate 42,128 downwards.
AGAGAAAGTAACCAAAGAGCGCGCATAGGGGCTGTGCCCCTATGTACCCCCTTTTGCGGGAGCGCCCTGTACGGGAAGCTGGCGGGGACCCTTCCGGCGCGTGGGGCTTTCGGCTGGTGTGCCCCTGTTTGTGCTGCCGCTTGTGTCAGGACGCTGGAAATGGCGGGGTCCACGGGCCGCGCCTGAGGGGCGGGCCGTTCGGCTTTGGGTTATAGCTGATTTAAACAAGCGGCTGAAAGCCGCATCCCCAGCCGCAGGCCTTGATAGAAGGACCATAATCCGTGGCCCTGAATGGGGTCCTTTTTGAAATAGTCCGGCCAAAATCGCGGGTCGGGCTGGGTGACGAAATAGCGGTATAACGCTTCAACAATCACGGGGATGTCTTGTTCCATTTTATACGCTCCTCCCGGATATCATAATTAGTTACGCGACAAATTATAGCACGTCAATAGTTGTTAGTCAAGAGGTGACATAGATGATCTTTAATGATAGACTAAAGATATTGCGAAGCGAATTGGACTTGACCCAGGATAAGGTGGCGAAAGAACTGGATATGCCGGTAAGAACCTATCAGCGCCTTGAAAGGGACGGTGCCAAAACCCACTATGATACTCTGCTCAAAATCGCGGATTTTTACGATGTCTCTGTGGACTGGCTCATGGGCCGCACCGACAGGCGGGAGGTAAACCGGTGATGGCGAAACACAAAATTATCATCTCCGCCGACGTGCCGGGGGTGGACGAGGGCCTGCGCTCCTTCCTGCGCCGGGTGATCCGCGCCGCCCTGGACGCGGAGGGGGTGGACCTGCCCTGCGAGGTGAATGTGCTGGTGACCAACGACGCGGGCATCCACAAGGTCAACCTGGACATGCGGGGGGTGGACGCCCCCACCGACGTGCTGTCCTTCCCCATGTTCGGCCTGAGGCCGGGGGACAAGCCGTCGGAGGAGGACGCCGACCCGGCCACCGGGCTGGTCCCCCTGGGGGATATGTGCATCTCCCTGGAACGGGCGAAGGCCCAGGCCAGGGAATACGGCCACTCCAACCGCCGGGAGCTGGCGTACTTAGCCGTTCACTCCGCGCTGCACCTGCTGGGCTACGACCACCTGGACGAGGGGCCGATGAAAGCCCAAATGCGCGCCCGGGAGGAGGACATTATGAGGGGTTTGGGGCTGGAAAGAAAGGAACCTACATGAAAATACGCACTATTTTGCTGGCAGTGGCGCTGGCGCTGCTGCTGTGCGCCTGCGGGGGGACAGGCGCTCCGCCCGAGCCGTCCCCGGCGCAGAGTTTACCGACGGAGCCCTCTTCCTTGCCTAGTGGGCTGGTGAGCGCCCCGCCGGGGGAGCTCACCCCGGAAGAGCTGCTGGCACAGCAGCCCATTGACGACACCCACGACGCCTTCCTGGTGCCCACCGGGGGAAAGCTGGGCACCCTGCTGGTGACGGTGGAGAAGGGCGGGCAGGACAGGGACACGGAGTTCGGCGGCTACCACACCACGCTGTCCGTCTGGAACCCGCGGGATATGGACGCGCCCCTCCAGACCATGGACATTTCAGTGGAGGATATGGCATTCGGAACCCATGAGGTGGTGGACGCCAATTTCGACGGGCACATGGATTTCAGTTGTATGTACTTCATAGGGAACCAGCCCAACTATTGGTATCTCTGGGTCTGGGACGAGGACAGGGAGCGGTTTGTGGAGGTGCCGGAGTACGCTGAGATATCCTCACCCCGCTGTAACCCGGAGACGGAGGTCATCGACGGCTGGGCCCGGAACAGCGGCGCTGGGGACGGCGTGACCACCTTTCACCGCTGGGAGGGCGGGAAACTGGTGTGCGTCCGGCGGATCGAGACGTGGTGGTGGGAGCCGGAGGATACGATACTCACCGAGGAAGAGTTGACGGTGTTTCTCTACGGGATCAAGGTGGAGGACCGGATCGGCGGGGAGCTGACCCAGGTGTACTACAAGGAGTTTCCCCCAGGGGAGGATTTCTTCGACGAGCAGGCGAAGTGGGAGCACCTGGACTACCACGGGGAAAATTAAGCATACTTACTAAAATGCTCAAGAAAGTTGAGGATCACCTATGGATATCAAGAAAAGCGGCATCATCACCATCTGCGGACGGCCCAACGTGGGCAAGTCCACCCTGACCAACGCCCTGGTGGGGGAGAAGGTGGCCATCGTCTCCCCCAAGCCCCAGACCACCCGGAACCGCATCTGCGCCGTCCTCAACCGGGGGGACAGCCAGTTCGTGTTTGTGGACACGCCGGGGCTGCACCGGGCCCGCACCCGGCTGGGGGACTACATGGTGAAGGTGGCGCGGCAGTCGGTGGCCGACGTGGACGGGGTGATGCTGCTGGTGGAGCCGGTGGACCGCATCGGCGCCCCGGAGGAGGAGTTCATCGCCCGCATCAAGGCGCTGGGCGCCCCCGCCGCCCTGGTCATCAACAAGATCGACGCGGTGGAGAAGGAGAAGCTGCTCTCCGTTATGGCGGCCTACGGCGCGGCCCACGAGTGGGACGCGGTGGTGCCAATCTCGGCGAAAACCGGCGAGGGCGTGGAGGAGCTGCTGGAGGTGCTGGGGAGCTGGCTGCCCGAGGGGCCCCAGCTGTTCCCAGACGGGGCGGTGACCGACCAGCCGGAGCGGCAGATCATGGCGGAGATCGTCCGGGAGAAGCTGCTGCGGGAGCTGAGCCAGGAGATCCCCCACGGCACGGCGGTGGAGGTGACGAAATTCTCCCAGCGGGACGGCGGTATCATCGACTGCCACGTGACCATATACTGCGAAAAGGCGTCCCATAAGGGCATCGTCATCGGCAGGGGCGGGGCCATGCTGAAAAAAATCAGCACCCAGGCCCGGCAGGACATGGAGGCCTTCATGGGGGCCAAGGTGTACCTGGAGACCTGGGTGAAGGTGAAGGAGAACTGGCGGGACAACCCCGCCGCCATCCAGAACTTCGGCTATACGGAGGAGTGAGCCGCCGGACGCACGCAGAATTTCCCTGACATATTCGCCGCCGCTGCGTCCATGCTAATCCCATGGAGGGATGGCGAATGGAGCACAAGCCTTTTTGGGACCTGTTCTGGACCACCGGAATGCCGGAGGCCTGGCTGATGAGCCGGGGGCCGGACGTTTCGGACAGGCCGGCGGGGCTGGAGGAAGTGTCCGGCCCGCTGGCCCCGCCCCGGCCCAGCCGCTCCGGCAACGTTCCGGGAGGCCCGGAGCGGCTCTACTGAATTTCCGCGCTCCGGCGGTCCGCCGGGGCGTACATAGGAGCGGTGTTATGCACCTGACCACCAACGGCCTCGTTCTGCGCGAGGTGAATTACAAGGAATCGGATAAGATCCTCACCCTGCTCACCCAGGAGGCGGGCAAAATCACGGTGTCCGCCCGGGGCTGCCGGAAAAAGGACAGCCCCATCGCCGCCTCCTGCCAGCTGCTGGCCTGGGGGGAGTTCACCCTGTATGAGTTCCGGGGGATGTGGTCGGTGAAGGAGGCCGCGTCCGACCGGCTGTTTGAGGGCGCCCGGGCCGGCCTGGAGCGAATGGCGCTGGCCAGCTATTTCGCGGAGGCCGCCGAGGCCCTGGCGGAGGAGGGCCAGCCGGAGCCCGGCCTGCTGGCGGTGACGCTGAACTGCCTCCACGCCCTGGACAAGCTGAACCTGCCCCTGGAGCAGGTGAAGGCCGCCTTTGAGTGGCGGGCCATGGCGCTGGCGGGGTACGAGCCCCAGATCGAGCGGTGCGGGGTGTGCGGCCGGGAGCAGCCCCGGGACCCCTGCATCCACCTGGGGGAGGGGACGCTGCACTGCGCCGCCTGCCGGGACGGGCTGGGGGACGGGGTGTCCATGCCGCTGACCACGGCGGCGCTGGCCGCCCTGCGGCACATTGTCTGGGGTCCGCGCAAGCGGCTGCTGTCCTTCCGGCTGGACGGGGAGGGGCTGCGGCGGCTGTCCCAGGCGTCGGAGGCATATCTGATGACCCGGCTGGAGCGGGGGTTCCGCACGCTGGACTTCTATAAGCAGCTGAGGCCGAAGGGCTGACCCCGGCGCGCAGGATCGGAGATGTATGCGATGAAGGAAGGAACGGGACTGGGCGGGGCGCGGGGCTGGGGCCTCGCGGAGCGGCTGCTGCTGGGGCTGACCTTCGGGTGCTTTGCCCTCATGGCGGCGGTGATTGCGGCCGTGAGCCTGAAGGCGCTGCTGGAGGAGGCCGCGCCCCGGACGGCGGCGGTCTGCATAACGCTGCCCGGCCTGCTGCTGGCGGGGCTGGGGCTGGCGTGCCGTCGGGCCCGGGCGGACCGGGGACGGCGGTTTGCGCTGCTGCTGTTTGCGGGCACGCTGGCGTTGAAGGGGGCGTTTGCCGTGCTGGTGGACACCCAGCCGGTCAGCGATTTTAAAATGCTCTATGAGACCGCCCAATGGCTGGCCCAGGGGCCCGTGCCCCTGACGGCGCTGGAATATTTCGTGCGCTGGCCCTACCAGAGCTGGTTTGTGGCGTACATGGCGGTTCCCATGGAGCTGTTCGGGGCGGACGTGCTGTTTTTCAAGCTGGTGAACGTTCTGGCCTCCGCCCTCACCGGGGCGCTGGTATACGGTCTGGCAAGGCGGTTTGCCTCCGAGGGAGGGGCCCGGGGGGCGGCGCTGCTGTATACCCTCTATCCGGGAACCTGGCTGCTGGCGCCGGTGCTCACCAACCAGCACCTGTCCGACCTGCTGCTCCTGCTGGCCCTGTGGCTGTATACCGTCCCGGCGGCGGGACTGAAAGGGCGTCTGGCCCTGGCGGGGGCGGCGGGGGCCGCGCTGGCCCTGGGCAACGCCTTCCGGCCCGCGGCGGCGGTGGCGCTGGCGGCGGCGCTGTGCCTGCTGGTGCTGGAACTGCTGCGGGAGCGGGGGGGCGGCCTGCGGGCCGCCGGGAGCGCTCTGGCCCGGTTTGCCCTGCTGGCGGCGGCGTACGCCGCGCTGATGTGGGGGTTCGGCCAGGGGGTGCGGCTGTCCGGGCTGAACGAGTACGGTTTGACCAACAGCTGCCCGGAGTGGAAGTTTGTGTGCGGGCTGAACGAGGAGACCTGCGGCGGCTACAGCAAGCGGGATGCGGAGCGGGTGTTCGGCGGCGGGGACCCCAGGGCGGAGGCCCGGGCGCTGATCGCCCAGCGGCTGTCCGTCCCGCCGGACCGGTTGGCAAAGCTGGCATGGGACAAGATTGAGAAGCTGTGGGGCCGCTGCGAGACGCTGGAGTGGACGGCGACGGAAAACGTGGTCCAGGCGCTGGACCGCTCCGGCCTGTCCGGCGGGGCGGAACAGGCGGTCCGCGTGGTCCAGCGGGCGTCCTCCGGCTGCTACGTATGGTGCTTTATGCTGGCCGCGGCGGGGGGCGTGTGCGCGCTCCGCGGCAGGGCCCGGAGCCGGGAGGCTGCCCAGCTGCTGGCGCTGGCGGCGCTGGCCTATTTCGGGGTGCACCTGTTCATTGAGGTCCAGGTGCGCTACCGGCTGCTGATGTACGCCCTGGCGTTCCCCCTGACCGCCGTGGGGCTGGACGGGCTGTGGACGCTGGGCCAAATACTATTTCATAAAACGAGGAAACGATCATGACGCCATTATTTGAAAAATCCATAGAGACGCTGGAGCTGCCCCGGGTGCTGGCCCTGCTGGCGGAGGAGGCGGCGACCGAGGAGGGCAGGGAGCGGTGTCTGGCCCTGCGTCCCCTGGGCGTGCAAAGCGACGTGAGCCGCCTGCAAAAGCAGACCTCCGCCGCCTTTGACCTGCTGGTGAAGCACGGCACGCCGTCCCTGTCCGGGGTCCGTCCGGTGGCGGCGGCCCTCCAGCGGGCGGACCGGGGGGGCGCGCTGAACACCCGGGAGCTGCTGGACATCGCCCAGGTGCTGCGGTGCGCCCGGAACGTCCGGGAGTACGGCGCGGGAAACGGCGAGGTGAAAACGGTGCTGGACGGCTATTTTGAGAGCCTCACCGCCAACCGCTTTCTGGAGGACAAGATCACCGGCTCCATCCTCGGCGAGGACGAGATCGCCGACGCGGCCTCCCCGGAGCTGTCCGACATCCGGCGGCACATCCGGGCGGCGGCGGGCAAGGTGCGGGATGTGCTCAACCGGCTCATCTCCTCCAACCAGTCCAAGTATCTCCAGGACGCCATCATTACCATGCGGGGGGGCCGCTACGTGGTGCCCGTGAAGAGCGAGCACAAAAACGACGTTCCCGGCCTGGTCCACGACGTGTCCGGCTCCGGCGGCACCTTCTTCATCGAGCCCATGGGGGTGGTGAACGCCAACAACGAGCTGCGGGAGCTCCAGGCCAAGGAGCAGAAGGAGATCGAGCGCATTCTGGCGGAGCTGTCCGCCGACTGCGCCGGGTTCAAGACGGACATCGAGGACGACTACCAGACCCTGGTAGCGCTGGACTGCATTTTCGCCCGGGCCAGGCTGTCCTCCGCCATGGGGGCCATGGAGCCGGTCCTGGGGAACCATATCGAGCTGAAGCGGGCCCGGCACCCCCTGCTGGACCCCAAGACCGCCGTGCGCAACGACCTGGCCCTGGGCGGAAGGTTTGACACCCTGGTGATCACCGGCCCCAACACCGGCGGAAAGACCGTCACCCTGAAAACCCTGGGCCTGCTGACTTTGATGGCCCAGTGCGGCCTGCACATCCCGGCGGCGGACGGGTCCGCGGTGAAGGTATGCTCCGCCGTGCTGGCGGATATCGGCGACGAGCAGTCCATCGACCAGTCCCTGTCCACCTTCTCCTCCCACATGACCAACATTGTGGCCATTCTGGAGCAGGCGGACAGCGAGACGCTGATTTTGTTCGACGAGCTGGGGGCGGGCACCGACCCGGTGGAGGGCGCGGCCCTGGCGGCGGCCGTCATCGAGTCCGCCCGGGCCATGGGCGCCGCTGTGGCCGCCACCACCCACTATGCCGAGCTGAAGGTGTACGCCATGACCACCAAGGGGGTGGAAAACGCCTCCTGCGAGTTCGACGTGGAGACCCTGGCCCCCACCTACCGGGTGCTCATCGGCATCCCCGGCAAATCCAACGCCTTCGCCATCTCCCGGCGGCTGGGCCTGCCGGATTATATCATTCAAAAGGCCGCCGACCGCATCGACGCAGAGAATGTGCGCTTTGAGGATGTGCTCAGCCAGCTGGATCTCCAGCGTCAGGCCATGGAGAAGGAGCGGGAAAAGGCCGCCCAGCTCCGCCGGGAGATGGAGGAGGCTCGCGCCCAGGCGGAGCAGTACCGGGCCCGGCTTGAGGAGGAGCGGCAAAAGGCCGTTGAGAAAGCCCAGGCGGAGGCCCGCGCCATCCTTGAGCAGGCCCGGGACGCCGCGGATCAAACGTTTAAAGAGCTGAACGAAATGCGCCGCCGTCAAGAGCAGGCGAAGGACTGGGTGGACGACAACGAGCAGCGGTCGGAGCTGCGCCGGAAGCTGAACGAGGCGGACGCCGCCCTGGGCGGGAAAAGGGAGGATCTGCCGCCTCCGCCCCCCACACGGGACGCGGTCCTGGGCGACACGGTGGAGCTGATCAAAATGGGCGCCCAGGCGGAGGTGGTGGGGGTCAACAAGGACGGCACCCTCCAGCTCCAGGCGGGCATTTTAAAGCTGAAGGCCAGGCAGAGCGAGGTGCGGGTGCTGGAGGACGTGACGGCCCGGAAAAAGCAGAGCGCCAGGGACAAGGCGCGGGCCGCATCGGTGTCCCGGCCCTTCCGGGCGGCAGCCGCCAAGGCCGAGCTGGACCTGCGGGGGATGATGGTGGACGAGGCCCTGGGGGCGGTGGACCTGTTTCTGGACAACGCCCTCATGGGCAAGCTGGAGACGGTGACCATCATCCACGGCAAGGGCACCGGGGCGCTGCGGAAAGCGGTGCGGGAGCACCTGAAAAAGAGCCGCTATGTGAAGGAATACCGCCCCGGGGTCTATGGAGAAGGGGAAGACGGGGTGACGGTCGCCACGCTGAAATGACGCGTCGGACCGCGTTTCCGCCCCTTCCGGCCGCGGCGGCGCTGGAAAAGCGGGCTCCGGTGGTGATTTCTGGGCGGTTTTCATGAAGGCGCGGTGTGATTTTTGTTGAAAATGCTCTTGACGATGCGGGCTAAATTTGATATCCTATCAGAGGTATTTAAAGATTCGGAGCAGGTCCGGTGCGGACCGGATGCACCAGGAGCCGAGTTTTATTGATGGAGGGAATCGCTCATGTTCATGAAAGAGACTACGGTAAACAACCAGGTCGGTCTGCACGCCCGCCCGGCCACGTTTTTTATCCAGAAGGCCAACGAGTTCAAGAGCTCCATCTGGGTGGAAAAGGACGACGACCGCCGGGTGAACGCCAAAAGCCTGTTGGGTGTCTTGTCCCTGGGCATTGTGAAGGGTACGACCATCAACCTCATTGCCGACGGCCCCGATGAGGAGGCTGCGGTCAACGCCCTGGTGGAGCTGATTAATTCCGAGTTTTCCGAGTGAACACTCAACCCGAACGAGAAAAGCGCCGCATATGCGGCGCTTTTTTTGTAAGAAGCGCGAGGGCAGGCGCATAGGGGCGGATGGAACGGAGCGAGGAGAGAAGCCCAAGGCCCGCGAAGCGGGGCTGGGTTTTCTCCGAGCCGGAGCGAAGCCGCCCCGTAATGCGCCCAATCGGAGCGTGACAGGGAAGCGCGGCGATAGGCGTATAAGGAGGCGGCCTCAATGACATTCGAGGAGTTGAGAGATAAGGCCCATGCTTTGCCCTTAAAGCCTGGGGTTTATATCATGCAGAACGCAGCCAGCGAGGTCATCTATGTGGGCAAGGCCAAGGCGCTGAAAAACCGGGTGAGCCAGTATTTTCAGGACCAGTCCCGCCACAACGAAAAGACCAGGGCCATGGTGAGCCAGATCGACCACTTTGACGTCATTGTGGTCCAGTCCGAGTTTGAGGCGCTGGTGCTGGAGTGCGCCCTCATCAAGCGGCACCAGCCCCGGTACAACATTCTGCTCAAGGACAGCAAGGGCTTCCCCTATATCCGCCTGTCCGGCGGGGAGTATCCCCGGTTTTCCCTGGCCTCCAGGGCGGAGGACGACGGGGCCCGGTATTTTGGGCCCTACGGCTCCCGGTTCGCCAGCCAGGGGATTATCGACGCGCTGCGGGAGGCGCTCCGCCTGCCCGCCTGCCGCCGGAAGTTCCCCAGGGACATCGGGAAGGAGCGGCCCTGCCTCAATTTTCACATGGGGATGTGCGACGGCTACTGCCGGGAGGAGATGGACCAGACCCAGTACAGCCGCTCCATCGACCAGGCGGTGCGGCTGCTGGAGGGGCGCCTGGACGAGGTGGTGGACGAGCTCACCGCCGAGATGGAGCTGGCGGCGGAGGAGCTGCGGTTTGAGAAGGCCGCCCAGCTCCGGGACCGCGTCCGGTCCATCCAGCTTCTGGGCAAGCGGCAGAAGGCGGTGGCCGGGTCGCTGGCGGACACCGACGTGGTAGGCTATCACCGGGGAGAGGCCAAGAGCTGCTTTGTGGTGCTCCACTATATGGGCGGCGAGCTGGCGGCCAAGGACTGGGAGCTGCTGTCCGTCCCCATGGAGGACGAGCAGGCCACGGTTTCCACCCTGGCGGCCCAGTATTACGGCGGGCGGGGGCAGCTTCCCCGGCAGATTCTCCTGCCCTGCGACATCGACGAGCGGGTGGAGCTGGCCCGTATGCTCACCGAGGCGGTGGGGCGGAAGGTGGAGGTGCTCACCCCCCAGCGGGGGGCCAAGATGGAGCTGGTGCGGCTGGCAAATGAGAACGCCGCGGAGGAGGTCCTCCGGGCCACCACGGCGGAGGAGCGCCGCTCCAAGCTCACCGAGGCGCTGGGGGCGCTGCTTGGGCTGGCGGAGCCGCCCCGCCGCATCGAGGCCTTCGACATATCCAATACGGGCAGCTCGGATATTGTGGCCTCCATGACGGTCCACATCGACGGCAGGCCGCTGAAGCGGGATTACCGCCATTTCAAGCTGAAGGATATGCCCCACGCCGACGACTACGCCTCCATGGAGCAGGTTGTGGAGCGCCGGTTCCGGCGGTACCTGAACGGGGACGAACGATTCGCGGACAGGCCCGACCTGTTGCTGATGGACGGCGGCGCGGGCCAGGTGAAGGCGGCCTGGGAGGCGCTGGCCAAGCTGGGGCTGGGGGACATCCCGGTGTACGGCATGATAAAGGACGGCCGCCACCGCACCCGCGCCCTGGTGGCCGGGGACGGCCGGGAGATCGGCATACAGGCCAACCAGGCCCTGTTTGCCATGGTGGGCCGCATCCAGGAGGAGACCCACCGCTTCGCCATCGAGTTCCACCGCCAGCAGCAGGCGGGGCATCTGAAGGGGTCCGCTTTGGACGGCGTCCCCGGCGTGGGGCCCGCCCGGAAGGCCCAGCTTTTGAAGGCGTTCAAGAGCGTGAAGGCCGTCAAGGGGGCCTCGCTGGAGGAATTGGCCGCCGTGGTGCCGAATAATACCGCCCAGGCGGTGTTCCGGCACTTCCACCCGGCGGAAAACCAGGAGCGAAAGGATGAGACGCCATGAGAGTCATTACGGGACTTGCCAAGGGGCGGCGCTTGGAGGAGCTGCCCGGGCTGGACACCCGGCCCACCACCGGCCGGGTGAAGGAGGGGCTGTTCAGCGCCATCCAGTTCGACATCGAGGGACGGCGGGTGCTGGACCTGTTCGCCGGCACGGGCCAGCTGGGCATCGAGGCGCTGAGCCGGGGAGCGTCCTTCTGCGACTTTGTGGACAGCGCCCCCGCCGCTCTGAACACCGTCCGGCGCAACCTCAGGACCTGCGGCTTCGAGGACCGCGCCGCCTGCCACGGCAAGGATTTCGCCGCCTTCCTCAGCCGGGCGGGGGAGAAGTACGGCCTGGTTTTTCTGGACCCGCCCTATGCCTCGGGAAACCTGGAGCGGGCGCTGGAGCGCATCGCGGCGATTGACATTGTGGTGGGAAATGGTATAATAGTGTGCGAAAGTCCGGCGGACCGCCATTTGCCGGAGCTTCCGGCTCCTTACGAACGGGGGCGGGAATACCGCTACGGCAAGATCAAATTCACCCTGTACCGCAGGAGGACGAGCCCATGAGACGCGCCATCTATCCCGGCAGCTTCGATCCGGTGACCCTGGGCCATCTGGACATCATCAAGCGGGCCGCCGCCATTTTCGACGAGCTGATCGTGTGCGTCAGCGTGAATTCCGCCAAGCCCTCCGGGCTGTTTTCCCCCCAGGAGCGGGTGGAGCTCATCCAGGCGGTGACCGAGGACCTGCCCAACGTGCGGACGGACTGCTCCCAGGAGCTGGTGGCGGAGTACGCCAAGCGCAACCGGGCCCGGGTGCTGGTGAAGGGGCTGCGGGCGGTGTCCGATTACGAGTCGGAGATTCAGATGGCCATGCTCAACGCCAAGCTGTACCCCAAGCTGGACACGGTGTTTCTCTACACGCGGCCCAAATACGCTTTCCTCAGCTCCACGGTGGTGAAGGAGCTGGCCCGGTATGGGGCTGACCTGTCCGACTTTGTGCCCCGGCAGATCATTGACCGGGTGCGCGCCAAGGTGGCGGGCGGGGAGCGGATTTCACACACGAAAAAGGAGAGATGACCCATGGCGACGGCTGTGGACGAACTGCTGGATATGCTGTTCGATATGATTGACGAGGCGAAAAACGCCGCTTTCAGCGGGGATAAATGCGTGATCGAGCGGGACAAAGCGTTGGATCTCATTGAGGACGCCAAGAAGCAGCTCCCTGTGGATTTGGCGGAGGCCCGGAAAATTCTCAACGCCCGGAACGAGTACCTGGCCGCCGCCAAGCGGGAGGCGGAGGAGATCAAAAAGCGGGCGGAGATTGAGGCGAACCAGATGGTGAGCGAGGCCCTGGTGATGACCCAGGCCCGGCAGAAGGCCCGGGAGGTGCTGGCCCACGCCGACGAGGAGGCGAAAAAGACCTGCCGGGAGACCAACGAGTACTGTGCGGACCTGCTGCGCCGGACGGAGGACGCGCTGGCCGCCGCCCACGCGGAGATGCGCCAGGTACATAATCAGTTCCGCTCCGGCATGGGCGGCGGAGGCGACCGGCCGGGCGCCTCAGGCGGAAGCCGAATGTACGACGCTGAGGCGGACGGATGATGTCCGCTTCTGAATGAAGAGAATCTGATAAAAATCCCAGCTTGAGATACCTTGAGTGGGGGATAGGAGGACAGATACACGAGCAGTGCAGACGTTCCTTCTAAAGCGGCCCGATATCAAAGCTGTTGGCAAACCTGTAAATATGCGTCAACCCCCAAAAAGAAAAAGAGGCATGGAGCTTGTAAGCTGAAATTGTTTGGAAAAAGACGGTGTGGCGGTTGCCACACCGTCTTTTTCCTGGGTTTCCCCATGGGAATTACTGTAGGCCAGACGCCTTTGCTCCCACGGCGTTGGCCAGCGGCGTCCCGCCCTGGCAGCCTTTGCGAAATATCGGAAACGTCGAAAAGACGACCAGCGAGATTCAGATTGCATTGGTAGGCTGTCCGAGGTGAAGACGCTCCAGGTCACACCGAAAAACGGGGCGAGCTATGCCGCTTTGCCCGCGCGTGGTCAATTATGTGGATGAGCCATGAAGCCAAAAAATATTTTAGCACAACGATTGATTTTTTAGATTTTCCCGCTATAATGGTTGTATTAACCTTAAAAGGAGGATTTCCCATGAACCAGACCATCACCGCCCCCAGCGCACCCGCCGCCGTGGGCCCCTACTGCCACGCCAAGCTGGCGGGGGACACCCTGTACACCTCCGGCCAGCTGGGCCTGATCCCCGCCACCGGCGAGCTGCCCCAGGGTGTGGAGGCCCAGGCGGCCCAAGCCCTGGACAACCTGTCCGCTGTGCTGGCCGCCGCCGGCATGACCTGTGGAGACGTGGTAAAAACCACCGTATTTCTGGCGGATATCAACGATTTTTCCGCCATCAACGCCATCTATGCCAAGTATTTCCCCGGCGAGGCCCCCGCCCGCTCCTGCGTCCAGGCGGCCGCCCTGCCCAAGGGGGCGCTGTTTGAGATTGAGGCCGTGGCCGTCAAATAATATCCGTTTCATCAAGGCTGGATGCCGCCGAGCCGTACCGCCTGCGGGGCGGAGGGCCCGGCGGCATTCTTGTTCCTGACTTTTTGTTTGCACGACAAACTTTTTGTGAAAACTATACAAAAACAAAGGCCGGATTTTGGCGGCCCGGCGCGGTTTTCTTCCTTGAAATTCCGAGGCAAATGGGCTATACTCGAATTATGAAATAAATTTTTTATAGCTCAAAAAAAGTAAGGAGGAATTCTTGTGACAGAAAAGCCAGCTCAGGCCCCAGGGTCTGTGTTCTCCTTGGAGGGCATCCCCGCTCCCGGCCAGCTCATCCCGCTGGGACTCCAGCATGTGGTGGCCGCTATCGTGGGGGTCATCACCCCCGCCATCATGGTGGCCAACACCTGCGGCCTGTCCGATGGAGACCGCACCCTGCTGATCCAGGTGTCCCTCATCGTCACCGCCCTGGCCACCCTGCTCCAGCTGTACACCATCAAACACCGCGTCGGCTCCGGCCTGCCGGTGGTCATGGGCATCAGCTTCGCCTATGTGCCCACCCTGCTGGCCATCGGCGGACAGTTCGACCTGCCCACCATTCTGGGCGCGGAGATTGTGGGAGGCTGCGTGGCCATCCTGTTCGGCGTCTTCGTCAGGCAGATCCGGAAGCTGTTCCCGCCCCTCATCACCGGCACCGTCATCTTCACCATCGGCCTGTCCCTGTATCCCACGGCGGTGAAATACATGGCGGGCGGCGCGGGCAGCGCCGAGTTCGGCGGTCTGAAGAACTGGGCGGTGGCGCTGGTGACCCTGGCGGTGGTGGTGGTTCTACAGAACTTCGGCAAGGGGGTTTTGAAGTTGGGGGCCATCCTCTGGGGCATGATTGTGGGCTACGTGCTGGCCCTGTGCCTGGGCATGGTGGACTTCTCCGCCGTGGCCCCGGCGGGCTGGTTCCAGCTGGCGGCTCCCCTCCATTTCGGCGTAAAATTTGAGGCCAGCGCCTGCATCTCCCTGGCGGTGGTGTATGTCATCAACGCCGTGCAGACCATCGGCGACCTGTCCTCCACCACCATGGGCGGCATGGACCGTATGCCCACCGACAAGGAACTGTCCGGCGGCATCATCGCCCAGGGCGCGGTGTCCATTCTAGGGGCCCTGTTCGGGGGCCTGCCCGCCGCCACCTACAGCCAGAACGTGGGCATTGTCACCGTCAACCGGGTCATCAACAAGGCGGTGTTCGCCTTTGCCTCCCTGGTGCTGCTGGTGGCGGGCCTGGTGCCCAAGCTGTCCGCCCTCCTCACCACCATCCCCCAGGCGGTCATCGGCGGGGCCACCATCTCCGTGTTCGCCACCATCACCATGACGGGCATCCGGATGATCACCTCGGACCACTTCTCCATGCGCTCCAGCGCGGTGGTGGGGCTGTCCGTGGCCCTGGGCGTGGGCATCACCCAGGTGGCGGGCTCCCTCCAGGGCCCCGGCTTCCCCGCCTGGGTCCACACCGTGTTCGGCTCCTCCCCCATCGTGGTCACCGCCATCACGGCCATCCTGCTGAACCTGCTCCTGCCCTGGGACCAGGCCGTAAAACCCCAGGCGTAAACGCAAAAAAACCGGGCCGGTGTCCCCGCCGGCCCGGCCCAGGTCCGTTATTTTATTCCTTTCCGCCCTTGGCCTCCTCCATGTAGCTGTATAGGGTATACTTGGAGATGCCGAAGTATTTGCACACCCTGGCCCCGGACTTGGTGATGAGAAAGGCCCCGGTGTCGTTGAGGAACCCGATGGCCTTCACCTTCTCCTCCTTGGTCATGAGGGCCGCCGGCTTGCCCACCCGGCGTACGCTCTGCTCGATGAGCTCGTCCAACAGGTCGGAGACGTTCTGGGCGATGGGCTCGGGGGCGTGCTCCGCCTGCTGGAGGGCGGGGGCGGTGAACTGCCGCAGGTTCTCCTCCATGGCCAGCATCAGGGTGATGTCGTAGTTGATGGAGAAGATGCCGATGGGCGCCTGCCCCTCGTCCCGGATGTAGACGGTGGTGGACTTTAAGGTCTTGCCGTCGGCGATCTTGGTGAGATAGCTCAGCCGGTCCTCCGGGATGCCGCCGCTGTTCAGCGCCTCCAGCACCACGTGGGAGGGACCGTCCCCCACCTTGCGACCGGAGACGTGGCCGTTCTCGATGGCCACGATGGAGCTGTCCGGGTCGTTGGACTGGAGGTCGTGGATGACCACCTCGCAGCTGGGGCCGAACTGGGCGGCCAGGGCCTTGGCCAGCCGGAACAGGAATTGGATCATAGACGCGTCCAAATGGAAATCACCTCGTTAACGTTCAAGATATCTATTAGTATAGCACAGAATTCTCACATTGCAAGAAAAAAGTTTGAGCAAAAAACTATTTTGATGATAAACGGGAGGAAAGACTATGCTGCTCATTGGCAACGGAAGGCTCATCACCCGGAGCGAGACCAACCCCTATCTGGAAAACGGCGCGGTGGCGCTGGACGGCGAAACCGTCAAGGAGACCGGCGCCCTGGAGGCCATGCGGGCCAAGTACCCGGAGGCGGAGTTCGTGGACGCCAGGGGCGGCGTCATCATGCCCGGCCTCATCAACGTCCACACCCACATCTACAGCGGCCTGGCCCGGGGCCTGGCCATCGACGGCTACAGCCCCGCCAACTTCTTTGAGGTGCTGGACGGCCAATGGTGGAACATCGACCGCCACCTCACCCTGGACGGCACCCGGGCCTGCGCCTACGCCACCGTGCTGGACTGCATCCGGGACGGCGTGACCACCATTTTCGACCACCACGCCTCCTTCGGCGAGATTCCCGGCTCCCTGTTCGCCATCAAGGACGTGTGCCAGGAGCTGGGGATGCGGGCCTGCCTGTGCTACGAGGTGTCCGAGCGGGACGGGGCGGAGAAATGCGCCCAGTCCATCCGGGAGAACGCCGACTTCGCCCGCTGGGCCAAGCAGGAAAACAGCGACATGAT
The DNA here is from genome assembly GCA_947383145.1 of uncultured bacterium. GTDB lineage: Bacteria > Bacillota > Clostridia > Oscillospirales > Oscillospiraceae > Enterenecus. The sequence goes on along the minus strand of CANDCH010000018.1, from coordinate 26,106 downwards.
CAAGGCCATGTTCGGCGGCCACGCCCTGTTCACCATCTCCGACAGGACCTTTGAGGAGATGGTCAAGGCCAACGACGGCATGACCGGCTTCCACATCCACGTGGCCGAGGGCATGAACGACGTGTACGACAGCCTGAACAACTACGGCTGCCGGCCCGTCAACCGCCTGCTGTACAACGGCATTCTGGGGGAAAAGACCATGCTGGGCCACTGCATCCACATCTCCCCGGCGGAGATGGACATCATCAAAGAGACCAACACCATGGTGTGCCACAACCCGGAGTCCAACATGGGCAACGCAGTGGGCTGCTCCCCGGTGCTGAAGCTGTTCGAGAAGGGCATCCTCATCGGCCTGGGCACCGACGCCTACACCCACGACATGCTGGAGTCCCTGAAGGTCCTGCTGCCCATGCAGCGCCACAACGCCTGCGACCCCAACGCGGGCTGGTGCGAGGCCATGGGGATGCTGTTCCGGAACAACCCCGCCATCTGCGCCCGGTACTTCCAGAAGCCCCTGGGGGTGCTGGAGCCCGGCGCGGCGGCGGACGTCATCGTCATGGACTACAAGCCCTTCACCCCCTTCGGCGCGGACAACATCGACGGCCATATGCTGTTCGGCATGATGGGCAAGAACTGCCGCACCACCATTATCAACGGGAAGGTCCTCTACAGGGATCGGGAGTTCGTGGGCATTGACGAGGACGCCATCAACGCCTGGACCCTGGAGCAGTCCAAAAAGCTGTGGGGCGAGCTGAACCATCGGAGCTACTGAGGCCTCGCCGGCCGGGCGTTCTTTTTCTTGAAAGAAAAAGAACCAAAAAGAATTTTAAGCGCAAAGCTTCGCTTTGCTTCCGAAATATTTATAAAAAGCAAAAGCGAAACGGAGTTTCGCGATAAAAGTTTTTTGCCCCGCTTTTTTACAAAAAAGCGGGTGGAGTCCAGGGGCAAAGCCCCTGGCAGGGGTCTGGGGACAGCGTCCCCAGCGTCAAATCATTATGGAGGTCATTGCAATGAGCGACATCATGCGGCCCATGCCCTTCGCCCAGCTGATGGACTGGGTGCTCACCGAGTACAAGACCCAGGGCAGTATCTTCGGCGTGTCCAAGCTGGCGCGCCATCAGGACGGCAGGGCCCTGCCCATCTTTGAGGAGAGGATCGAATCCCCCTACGGTCCCGCCGCGGGACCTCACACCCAGCTGGCCCAGAACATCATCGCCGCCTACGCCGCCGGAGCCCGGTTTTTCGAGCTGAAAACCGTCCAGATCATGGACGGCGAGGAGCTGTCCAGGTGTGTCAGCAAGCCCTGCATCACCGCCGGGGACGAGTGCTATAACTGCGAGTGGTCCACCGAGCTGACGGTGCCCCAGGCCTATGCCGAGTACGTCAAGGCCTGGTGGGCCTGCAAGCTGCTGGCGAGGGAGCTGGGGCTGGGGGACCCGGACGGTTTTGTGTTCAACATGTCGGTGGGCTACGACCTGGCGGGCATCAAAAGCGAGAAGATCGACCGATACATCGAAGGCATGAAGGACGCCTCCGGCTCTGAGGTGTGGAAGGAGTGCCTGGACTGGTCCCTGGCCAGCCTGGGCCGGTTTGAGCGCGTGGACGAGGACTATGTGAAATCTGTCTCCCCCAAGGTGTCCGCCTCCATCACCGAGTCCACCCTTCACGGCTGCCCTCCCGACGAGATCGAGCGCATCGCCACCTATCTCATCACCGAGAAGTGCCTGAACACCTATATCAAGTGCAACCCCACCCTGCTGGGCTACGAGTTTGCCCGGAACACCCTGGACGGCCTGGGCTATGATTATATTGTGTTCGACGACCACCATTTCAAGGAGGACCTCCAGTGGGCGGACGCCATCCCCATGTTCCGGCGGCTCCAGAAGCTGTGCGATGAAAAGGGTCTGGCCTTCGGCGTGAAGATCACCAACACCTTCCCGGTGGATGTGGCGGCAAACGAGCTGTCCAGCCAGGAGATGTACATGTCCGGCCGCGCCCTGTACCCCCTGTCCCTCTCCCTGGCGGGGATGCTGGCCCGCGAGTTCGGCGGGAAGCTGCGCATCTCCTACTCCGGCGGGGCGGACGCCGCCTCCATCTGGAACCTGTTCGACGCGGGCATCTGGCCCGTCACCATGGCCACCACCATCCTGAAGCCCGGCGGCTACCAGCGGCTGAGCCAGATCGGCGGCCTGCTGGCGGATATCGGCTATGGGCCCTGGCGGGGGGTGGACCAGGCGAGAGTAGCGGCGCTGGCGGAGGCCATCCCGGCGGACGGCCACTGGACCAAGCCCGTCAAGCCCATTCCCAGCCGCAAGACGGACAAGAAGGTGCCTCTCATCGACTGCTTCCAGGCTCCCTGCCGCTCCGGGTGTCCCATTGAACAGGATATCCCCGCCTATCTCATGGCGGTGAACGCCGGAAAATATGAGGAGGCGCTGGAGATCATCACCCGGCGCAACCCCCTGCCCTTTATCACCGGCGCCATCTGCTCCCACCGCTGTCAGGACAAATGTATGCGCGGAGCCTACGACGAGAGCGTTTATATCCGCGGCCAGAAGCTGAAGGCGGCAAAGGGCGGCTTCGCCTCCCTCCTGCCCAAGCTGAAACCGGGAAATCCGGTCAGCGGCAAGAGGGTGGCCGTAGTGGGCGGCGGTCCGGCGGGCATGGCGGCGGCCTTCTTCCTGGGCCGGGCCGGGGTGGACGTGACCCTGTTCGAGGCCCGGGAGTCCCTGGGCGGCATCGTCCGCCACGTCATCCCAGAATTCCGCATCTCCCATGAGCTTGTTGACAACGACGTACGCCTGATGGAGGCCATGGGGGTGAAGGTGTGCCTGAATACCCGCATCGACGACATCAGGGCTCTGCGCAATATCTACACCCATGTCATTCTGGCCACGGGGGCCTGGAGCCCCGGCTCCGCCGGGCTGGAGTACGGCGGGGAGATGAATGTCATCTCCTTCCTGGAGGCGGCGAAGAAGGCCCCCGAGACGCTGAAGCTGGGGGAGAACGTGGCGGTCATCGGCGGCGGAAACACCGCCATGGACGCCGCCCGGGCGGCCAAGCGCGTCCCCGGGGTGAAGAAGGTTTCTTTGGTGTACCGCCGCACCAAGCGGTACATGCCCGCCGACCAGGAGGAGCTGGAGCTGGCGGTGGCCGATGGCGTGGAGTTCCGGGAGCTGCTCTCCCCCGTGGGCGTGAAGGATGGAATCCTCACCTGTCGGGTGATGGAGCTGGGCGCCCCCGACGCCTCCGGCCGGCGCGCCCCGGTGGACACGGGAAAAACAGTGGAAGTACCCGCCGGCGCCGTGATCGCCGCCGTGGGCGAGAAGGTGGACACCGCCCTGTATACCGCCAACGGCCTGGAGGTGGACAGACGGGGCCGGGCTGTGGTAAACTCGGATACGATGGAGTCCAGCGTCAAGGGCGTTTACGTGGCGGGCGACGGGCAGAGCGGCCCCGGTACGGTGGTGGAGGCCATCGCGGGGGCCATGAGGGCCGCAAAGGCCATCCAGGATTTCGACGTGGACGCCTTCGCGGACAAGAACGTGAACCCGGACTACGCCGCCCCGCTGGCCAAGCGGGGCGACGTGTGCACCGACTGCGCCTCCTGCGGGGAGATCCGCTGCCTGGGCTGCGCCACCGTGTGCGAGACCTGTACCGAGGTGTGCCCCAACCGGGCCAACGTGCCCGTCCGTGTGGAGGGGCTGCGCCAGCGGCAGATTGTCCACGTGGACGGCATGTGCAACGAGTGCGGCAACTGCGCCGTGTTCTGCCCCTACGACAGCGCTCCCTACCGGGACAAGTTCACCCTGTTCTGGAGCCGGGAGGACTTCGAGAACAGCGAGAACCAGGGCTTCCTGCGGCTGGAGGGTTCCAGGACCCTGGTGCGCTTCGCCGGGGAGGTCAAGGAATATGACGTGTCCGACCCCGCCTGCGGGCTGTACGACCCCCTGCGCCGCCTGATCGGCACGGTGTACGGGAATTACCCGTATCTGCTGGGATAATTTGATATGGGAGTTCCCCTCCGGCGGGAGGGGGACGCCCTGTAGGGGCGCACACCGTGTGCCCCTACACACCATGAGAGGGTGATATGATGAGTGAAACCTACACCTTTACCGTCAACGGCGTGGTCCGGGAGACGGCGGAGGACAAACCCCTTCTGCGCTATCTCCGGGACGACCTGCGCCTCACCTCCTGCAAGGACGGATGCAGCGAGGGGGCCTGCGGCACCTGCACCGTCGTGGTGGACGGGCGGGCCATGCGGGCCTGTATCCTCACCACCAAAAAGGCGGCGGGCAGGACCATCCTCACCGTGGAAGGGCTGACCGTGGCGGAGAAGGAGGCTTTTGTCTATGCCTTCGGCAAGGTGGGGGCGGTGCAGTGCGGCTTCTGCATCCCCGGCATGGTGATGGCGGGCAAGGCCCTGCTGGACGCCAACCCCGCCCCCACCGAGGCGGAGATCAAGAAGGCCATCCGGGGCAACGTGTGCCGCTGTACGGGCTATAAGAAGATCATCGAGGGCATCTCCCTGGCGGGGGCCATCCTCCGGGGGGAGGCCAAAATCGACCCGGAGCTGGAAAAGGGGGACGCGTTCGGGGTGGGGGACCGGGCCTTCCGCACCGATGTGCGCCCCAAGGTGCTGGGCTATGGGGAATACCCCGACGACGTATACATGGACGGCATGGTATATGCCTCCGCTGTTCGGTCCCAATACCCCAGAGCCCGGATTTTGGACATCGACGCCGCCCCTGCCCTGGCCCTGCCGGGGGTGCTGGCGGTGCTGACGGCGGAGGATGTGCCCCACAACAAGGTGGGCCACATCCAGCAGGACTGGGACGTGATGATCGCCAAGGGGGACGTGACCCGCTGTGTGGGGGACGCCATTTGTCTCGTCGTCGCCGAGAGCGAATATATTCTCAAGCAGGCCAAGGCGTCGGTGAAAATCCAGTACGAGCCTTTGGAGCCGGTGCGAAATATCCACGAAGCGATGGGGTCAAACGCGCCCCTGGTCCACGACCAGGGGAACCTGTGCCAGTCCCGCCATGTCACCCGGGGGGACGCGAAAACGGCCCTGGCCAACTCCAAATACGTGGTCACCCAGCGCTATAAAACCCCCTTCACCGAGCACGCCTTTCTGGAGCCGGAGTGCGCCGTGGCCTTCCCCTACAAAAACGGGGTGAAGGTGTACTCCACCGACCAGGGGGTGTACGACACCCGGAAGGAGATCGCCATTATGCTGGGCTGGGAGCCCGAGCGGATCGTGGTGGAGAACAAGCTGGTGGGGGGCGGCTTCGGCGGGAAGGAGGATGTGTCGGTGCAGCACCTGGCGGCGCTGGCGGCCCTCAAGGTCAGCCGCCCGGTGAAAGTCAAATTGACCCGGCAGGAGTCCATCAATTTCCACCCCAAGCGCCACGCCATGGAGGGCGTCTTTACCCTGGGCTGCGATGAGAACGGGGTGTTCACCGCCCTGGACTGCGATATCTACTTTGACACCGGGGCCTACGCCTCCCTGTGCGGGCCGGTGCTGGAGCGGGCCTGCACCCATTCTGTTGGCCCCTATTGCTACCAGAACACCGATATCCGGGGGTACGGGTACTACACCAACAATCCCCCCGCCGGGGCCTTCCGGGGCTTCGGGGTGTGCCAGAGCGAATTCGCCCTGGAGTCCACCATCAACCTGCTGGCGGAGCGGGTGGGCATCTCCTCCTGGGAGATTCGCTGGCGCAACGCCATCGAGCCGGGAAAAGTGCTCCCCAACGGCCAGATCGCCGACTGTTCCACGGCCTTGAAGGAAACCCTGCTGGCCGTCAGGGACGCCTTTGAGGCCAACCCCGGCCGGGCGGGCATCGCCTGCGCCATGAAGAACGCGGGCGTAGGCGTAGGCCTGCCCGACAAGGGCCGCTGCAAGCTGGTGGTGGAGGGGGGCGTGGTCAAGCTGTACTCCGCCGCCTCCGACATCGGCCAGGGCTGCTCCACCGTGTTTTTGCAAATCCTGTCGGAGGCCACGGGGCTTTCTCTGGAGAACATGCGCAGCATGGGCAGCAATTCCGAGCTGGCCCCCGACTCGGGCACCACCTCCGGCTCCCGCCAGACCCTCATCACCGGCGAGGCGGTGCGGATGGCGGCGGCGAAGCTGAAAACCGCTCTGGATGAGATCAGCGGCGATTTGTCCGCACTGGAGGGCAAAGAGTTTTTCGCCGAGTTCTTCGACCCCACCGACAAGCTGGGCTCCGACAAGCCCAACCCCAAGAGCCATGTGGCCTACGGCTTCGCCACCCACGTGGCGGTGCTGGATGACGATGGCAGGGTGAAGGAGGTGTGGGCCGCCCACGACTCGGGCAAGGTGGTCAACCCTGCTTCCATCCAGGGGCAGATCGAGGGCGGAGTGCTCATGGGGCTGGGCTACGCCCTCACCGAGGACTTTCCCCTGAAGGACTGCGTGCCTCAGGCCAAATTCGGCGCCCTGGGCCTGATGCGGGCGGACCAGATCCCCGACATTCACGCCATCTATGTGGAAAAGGAGGAGCTGCTCCCCTTCGCCTACGGGGCCAAGGGCATTGGGGAGATCGCCACCATCCCCACCGCCCCCGCCGTCCAGGGGGCCTACTACGCCATGGACCACGTGCTGCGCGCCAGTCTGCCCATGGAAAACACCTTCTACAGAAAGCCCAAGAAAGGTTGATATCCCGTGAAAAAACGCTGTTTGAGCCTGATCCTGCTGTCCGCTCTGTTGCTTCAGCTGCTGTCCGGCTGCGCCGCCGGTCCGGCAGAGAGCGCCCCGCCCTCCGCCGCGCCCTCTGTTCCCGCCTCTGCGGAGCCGGCCCAGTCCCAGCCCGCCGAAACACAGCCCGCTCAATCCGGCCCCATCACCGTCGCCGACCAGGCGGGCCGGGAGGTCACGTTAGATGCCCCGGCGGAGAAAATCGTCTCCTGCTACTATCTGGTCACCGCCTCCCTGCTCACTCTGGGGCAGAAGGACAAGATCGTGGGCATCGAGATGAAGGCCAAAAGCCGGGAACTGTATAAGCTGTGCGCGCCGGAATTCCTGGACCTGCCCGGGGTGGGCTCCGGCAAGGAGACCAACATCGAGGCCATCGCCGCCCTGGAGCCGGACCTGGTGCTGCTGCCAAAAAAACAGCTGGAGGCCGCCGAGACCCTGGCGGGTCTGGGCATCCCCACGGCGGTGGTGGAGCCGGAGACCTATGAGGCGTTCAACGGGCTCATCGCCATGCTGGGGACGCTGTGCGGCTGTGAGGAGAAGGCCGGAGCGCTCACCGCGTACTATGACAGTGTGGCGGAGCGGGTCGCCGCCCTGACCGAGGATGCGGAAAGACCCGCCGTCTATCTGGCGGGAGAGGCGTCCTGGCTGCGCACCTGCGCGGGCGGGATGTACCAGCGGGAGATGGTTGAGATGGCCGGGGGGACCTGCGTCTCCCAGGACATTGAGGGCCGGGCCTGGGCGGACGTGTCCGCCGAGCAGCTGGCCGCCTGGGACCCGGAGGTGATCTTCTCCGTATCCTACGCGGAGTATAGCTTGGACGATATTCGGAACGACGCCGCCCTTTCAGGCCTGAGGGCGGTGAAGGGGGACAGGCTGTACACCGTCCCGTCGGAGATCGAGGCGTGGGACTACCCCCAGCCCTCCTCCATCCTGGGCCTGCTGTGGATGGCCCACATTCTCCACCCGGAGCTGGTGAGCCGGGAGGACTACGTGAAGGAGGCCCAAGATTTCTACCAGACCTATTTTGGGCTGGAGGTCACGGAGGAACAGCTTGGGGTTTAGAGCGGAATTTGAAACACGAAAAAATGGGGGCCCCGCGAAGCCGCCCTTTGGCTTCGTGGGGAGAGGAGAAGCAAGGGAGCGGGCGCAGTTTTCGCCGAAGGCGGAAACGAAGCTGAGCGGACTTTGCTTCGACGAAAGGGGGGCCGCCGGCATGAGAAAACGATCCTGGCTGGGATTGTGGCTGCTGCTGGCGGCCTCCTTTCTGCTGTCCTGCCTGTGGGGGCGGTATCCCCTGAGCCTGTCTGATTTGTGGGAGATCCTGTCCGGACAGGCGGCGGGCGCCATGCGGGAAACCGTATTCTGGAACATCCGGGTGGCCCGCAACTGTGTCGCCGCTCTGTGCGGGGCGGCGCTGTCTCTGGCGGGGTTCGTGTACCAGGGCCTGTTCCGCAACCCCCTGGTGTCCCCCGACGTGCTGGGGGTGAGCGGGGGGGCCTCCGTGGGTGCCATCTGCGCCATTTTGTTCTTCGGCGGGTCCATGGCGGCGTCGCAGGCGTTCTCCTTCGCGGGCGGGCTGCTGGCGGTGGCCCTGTCCCTGCTGCTGGCCCGGGCCATCGGGGGGAACCGCTACTTCAACCTCATCATCTCAGGCATCATCCTGGGGGCGCTGGCCAACGCCGCCATTATGGCCCTGAAATACATGGCCGACCCCGCCCAGGAGCTGGCGGTCATCGACTACTGGCTCATGGGCAGCTTCCACCTGGCCAGCTGGGACAAGCTGCGGGCCATCGCGCCGCTGATTCTGACCGCCGGGGCAGTTCTGGTGCTTTTGCGCTACCGCCTCAAGGTGCTCACCCTGGGGGACGAGGAGGCCGCCTCCCTGGGGGTGGCGGTGGGGCCGGTGCGGCTGATCTGCGTGGTCTGCGCCACGGTGTTGACGGCGGCCAGCGTGTCGGTGAGCGGCATCGTGTCCTGGGTGGGGCTCATCGTGCCCCATCTGGTGCGCACGGTGCTGGGGGACGACTTCGAGGCCAACTTTTTTCAGTCCATCCTGTGCGGCGCGGCCCTGCTCCTGCTGGCGGACACCCTGGCCCGGAGCCTGCTGCCCTCGGAGATCCCCATCAGCATCCTCACCTCCCTCATCGGGGCAGTGTGTCTGGCGGGCTTCTTAATCCATCGGAACAGGGGGGAGCGGCCGTGCTGAACGTGGAAAACCTGACGGTGTACCGGGGCGGGCGGCTGGTGCTGGACGGGATCAGCTTTGCCCTGCGCCCCGGCGAGGTGACGGCGGTGCTGGGTCTCAACGGGGCGGGCAAGACCACCCTGCTCAAGGCGATCCTGGGCTTCCTCCCCCGGCAGGGGGGCGCGCTCACGGCGGATGGAGAGTCCCTGGACCGGCTTTCCCCGGCGGACCGGGCCAAACAGCTGGCCTATGTCCCCCAGCGGTACGACGGGGGCTTCCGCTACCGGGCGGAGGACTTTGTGTCCATGGGGGCCACCGCCTATCTGGGGGCCTTCTCCCGGCCGGGGGAGGGGGAGCTGCGCCGGGCGGAGGCGCTTTTGCGCGGTTTGGACTGCGGCCATCTCATCGGCCGTCCCATGGACCAGCTCAGCGGCGGAGAGCAGCGGATGGCCTACCTGGCCCGGGCCATGATGCAGGACGCCGGGTGCCTGCTGCTGGACGAGCCGGTGTCCTCCCTGGACCTGTCCCGGCAGCACTTGTTCCTCCACCGGCTGGGCCGGTATGTGGAGGAGCGGCGGGCTGGCTGTCTGGCGGCCGTCCACGCCCCGGAGCTGGCCTACACCTACGCGCCCCGGATCATGATTCTGCATCAGGGCCGGATTTTGCTGGACCTGCGCCGGGGGGAGCCGGGTTTTGAGGAAAGGCTGGCCCAGGGCCTGCGGGCGGTGTACGGCCCCGGCCTCCGGGCGGAGTTCCGGGACGGCCTCCTGGCGCTGGGCTGGGAGTATGAGTCCTGAAAATACCCCATGACAGCGGTCACGGGGTATTTTTGTGTCCTTCGGCAAAAAGACAGGGGGCCGTTTATGCAATATGACGTTTTTTATGATAGCCTAAATTTTTTTTAGATTTCGCTTGACAATTGGTGGGAGCGTGGTATGATGAAGATGCAAATAAAAAGTTAGCCATACTAAATAACATTTAGGAGGTTATGCGTTTATGAACCAGCCCATCCAATGGGTCCTGAACAACATGCCCGCCAGCGGCGACCGGCGGCTGGAGATCATGTCCCTCCAGAACGTGGCCAAGGCCCAGGCGTTCCACCGCTCCTTCCCCCAGTACGCCGTCACCCCTTTGGCGAAGCTCCCCGGCATGGCCGGCCGCCTGGGGCTGGGCTCCCTGTCCGTGAAGGACGAGAGCTACCGCTTCGGTCTCAACGCCTTCAAGGTGCTGGGCGGCTCCTTCGCCATGGGGCGGTACATCGCACAGCAGCTGGGCCGGGACGTGTCCCAGGTGGACTACAACTACCTCACCGGGGAGAAGCTGAGGGAGGAGTTCGGACAGGCCACCTTCTTTACCGCCACCGATGGAAACCACGGCCGGGGGGTGGCCTGGGCGGCCAACAGGCTGGGCCAGAAGGCCGTGGTCCATATGCCCAAGGGCAGCGCCAAGAGCCGCTTTGACAACATCGCCAAAGAGGGGGCCCAGGTCGCCATCGAAGAGGTCAACTACGACGACTGCGTGCGCATGGCCGCGGCGGAGGCCGCCCGGACCGAGCACGGCGTGGTGGTCCAGGACACCGCCTGGGAGGGCTACGAGGAGATTCCCGCCTGGATCATGCAGGGCTACGGCACCATGGCCGGGGAGGCGGCGGAGCAGCTGGGAGAGCGTCCCACCCATGTGTTCGTCCAGGCGGGCGTGGGCTCCCTGGCCGGGGCGGTGGTGGGGTACTTTGCCAACCGGTTCCCCGATAACCCGCCCAAGTTCATCGTCATGGAGGCCCAGATCGCCGACTGTCTCTACCAGGGGGCGAAAGCCGGGGACGGCAAGCCTAGGATGGTGGGGGGCGACCTCCAGACCATCATGGCGGGGCTGGCCTGCGGCGAGCCCAACACCATCGGCTGGGACATCCTGCGCAACCATGCGGACGCCTTCCTCTCCTGCCCCGACTGGGTGGCCGCGAAAGGGATGCGGATGCTGGCCGCCCCCATCAAGGGCGACCCGGCGGTGACCTCCGGCGAGTCCGGCGCCGTGGGCATGGGGGCCGTCTCCGCCATCATGGAGGATGAACAGTATCAAGCGCTCCGGGAGGCCCTGGGGCTGGATGGGAGCTCCAAGGTGCTGCTGTTCTCCACCGAGGGGGACACCGACCCGGACAAGTACAAGAGAATTGTGTGGGGTGGCGAATATCCCACCATTTAACCGGCATTGAGCCAAAAATACATATCAATCAATATGGAGGGTTTTCTCATGGACAAGGAAAAAATCTTAGCAGCTGCCGAAGGTTACCGCAAGGATATGAGCGCGTTCCTGCGCGCCATGATCTCCCACCCCAGCGAGAGCTGCGAGGAAAAAGAGGTCGTCGCCTGCATCAAGGCGGAGATGGAGAAGCTGAACTTCGACAAGGTCGAGGTGGACGGCCTGGGCAATATCATCGGCTGGATGGGCCGGGGCGACAAGATCATCGCCATCGACTCCCACATCGACACCGTGGGCATCGGCAACCGGGACAACTGGACCGCCGACCCCTACGAGGGCTGGGAGGACGACGCCGTCATCTATGGCCGGGGCGGTTCCGACCAGGAGGGCGGCATGGCCTCCGCCGTGTATGGGGCCAAGATCATGAAGGACCTGGGGCTCATCCCCGAGGGCTACCGGATCATGGTGGTGGGCTCCGTCCAGGAGGAGGACTGCGACGGCATGTGCTGGCAGTACATCGTCAACAAGTTCTTCCCCGCCAACGGAATCCGCAAGGAGCAGGTGGAGTTTGTCATCTCCACCGAGCCCACCGACGGCGGCATCTACCGGGGCCACCGGGGCCGCATGGAAATCCGGGTGGACGTGAAGGGCGTTTCCTGCCACGGCTCCGCCCCCCACCGGGGCGACAACGCCATCTACAAGATGGCCGACATCCTCCAGGACGTCCGGGCCCTGAACGAAAACGGCGACGGCCCCTCCAACGCCGTCAAGGGCCTGGTGAAGATGCTGAATCCCGCGTTCAACCCCGAGCATTATGAGGACGCCCAGTTCCTGGGCCGGGGCACCTGCACCACCAGCCAGATTTTCTACACCTCCCCCAGCCGCTGCGCCGTGGCGGACAGCTGCTCCATTTCCATCGACCGGCGCATGACCGCCGGGGAGACCTGGGACTCCTGCCTGGAGGAAATCCGCCAGCTGCCCAGCGTGAAGAAATACGGGGACGACGTGAAGGTCTCCATGTACATGTACGACCGTCCCGCCTGGACGGGAACCGTCTATGAGACGGAGTGCTTCTTCCCCACCTGGATCAACAAGGCCGGCGCGGCCCATGTCCAGGCCCTGGTGGACGCCCACCACGCCCTTTGGGGCCAGGAGCGCATCGGCCACGCCGACGCGGACCAGGCCAAGGACGCCATGCACCTGCGCACCGGCCGCCCCCTGACGGACAAGTGGACCTTCTCCACCAACTGCGTGTCCATCCAGGGCCGGTACGGCATCCCCTGCGTGGGCTTCGGCCCCGGCGCGGAGAGCCAGGCCCACGCCCCCAACGAGATCACCTGGAAGGACGACCTGGTGCGCTGCGCCGCGCTGTACGCCGCCGTCCCCGGCCTCTACAGGGAGGAGAACAAGACCGCCGACGTGTCCCAGTTCCGGGCGGGCAAAACCGATAACGACATTAAATGATTGCCTGTAGGGCGCGACGACCCCGGCGCGCCGTCTCAAAAAAATGAATATGCGGCGGGCCGAGTCGTCCCGCCCTACACACAAAATTTGAAAAGGAGAATAAAATCATGGACGCCACCCTGCAAAAATATATCGATAAGCTGAACGCCCTGAATTTCAAGGAGATGTACGAGGGCGACTTCTTCCTCACCTGGGACAAGACCGCCGACGAGCTGGAGGCCGTGTTCACCGTAGCCGACGCCCTGCGCTACATGCGGGAGCACAACATCTCCACCAAGATCTTTGAAAGCGGTTTGGGCATCTCCCTGTTCCGGGACAACTCCACCCGCACCCGGTTCTCCTTCGCCTCCGCCTGCAACCTGCTGGGGCTGGAGGTCCAGGACTTGGACGAGGGCAAGAGCCAGATCGCCCACGGCGAAACCGTCCGGGAGACCGCCAACATGATCTCCTTCATGGCGGATGTCATCGGCATCCGGGACGATATGTACATCGGCAAGGGCCACACCTACCAGAAGGAGGTGGTGGAGGCCGTCACCCAGGGCCACAAGGACGGCGTGCTGGAGCAGAAGCCCACCCTGGTCAACCTCCAGTGCGACATCGACCACCCCACCCAGTGCATGGCGGATATGCTCCACATCATCCACGAGTTCGGCGGCGTGGAGAATCTCAAGGGCAAAAAAGTCGCCATGACCTGGGCCTACTCCCCCAGCTACGGCAAGCCCCTCAGCGTGCCCCAGGGCGTCATCGGCCTGATGACCCGGTTCGGCATGGACGTGGTGCTGGCCCACCCCGAGGGCTACGAGGTTATGCCCGAGGTGGAGGAGGTGGCCAGGAAGAACGCCGCGGCCACCGGCGGCACCTTCACCAAGACCCACTCCATGGCCGAGGCGTTTAAGGATGCGGACATCGTCTACCCCAAGAGCTGGGCCCCCTTCGCCGCCATGGAGAAGCGCACCGGCCTGTACGCCAAGGGCGATTCCGACGGCATCAAGGCCCTGGAGAAGGAGCTGCTGGCCCAGAACGCCCAGCACAAGGACTGGTGCTGCACCGAGGAGCTGATGAAGGCCACCCGGGACGGCAAGGCCCTGTACCTGCACTGCCTGCCCGCCGACATCAACGGCGTGTCCTGCGTGGACGGCGAGGTGGAGGCCAGCGTGTTCGACCGCTACCGCACCCCGCTGTACAAGGAGGCCAGCTTCAAGCCCTACATCATCGCCGCCATGATTTTCCTGGCCAAGGTGAAGGACCCCCAGGCCACGCTGAAGGCTTTGGAAGAGCGCAATGCTGCCCGTTGGTTTCAAAAATAAGAAAAAGTTTCTTTTCCAATAAAAGAAAACTCATGTTACCGGGCATCAACTTTTATATACCAGAACAGTTGGTAGCGAATTAAAAGTTCTTTTTGGTTACTTTTTCTTTCAAGAAAAAGTAACACAAACACAGGCCCGTCCGGAAAGGGCGGGCCTGTCTTGTATTTTCGACTGGTTGGAGGTATTATCAATGGGAAAGCGCATCGTCATCGCCCTGGGCGGCAACGCCCTGGGCAGCAATCTCCCCGAGCAGATGGTTGCCGTCAAACAGACGGCCAAGGCCATCGCCGACCTCATCGAGGACGGCCACCAGGTCATCCTCTCCCACGGCAACGGCCCCCAGGTGGGCATGATCCAGAAGGCCATGGCGGAGCTCACCCGGTCCGAGCCGGAGAAATACATCCCCTGCCCCCTGTCGGTGTGCGTGGCCATGAGCCAGGGCTACATCGGCTACGATCTGCAAAACGCCCTGCGGGAGGAGCTGCTGGACCGGGGCATCCGGAAGGGGGTGGCCACGGTGCTCACCCAGGTGGAGGTGGACCCCGCCGACCCGGCTTTCGCCCACCCCACCAAGCCCATCGGGGCCTTCATGACCCGAGAAGAAGCGGACAAGCTGGTGGCCGAGCGGGACTATCAGGTGATCGAGGACGCCGGGCGGGGCTGGCGGCGGGTGGTGGCCTCTCCCCGGCCCCAGGCCATCGTGGAGATCCAGTCCATCCGGGACATGGTGGAGGCCGGGCTTGTCGTCGTGGCCTGCGGGGGCGGCGGCATCCCCGTGTTCCGAACCGAGGGGCACCACCTGAAGGGCGCGGCGGCGGTCATTGACAAGGACTTCGCATCCTGCGTGCTGGCCCAACAGCTCAACGCCGACACCCTCATCATCCTCACCGCCGTGGAGAAGGCTGCCGTCAACTTCGGCAAGCCCAACCAGAAATGGCTGGACACCCTCACCCCGGAGGAGGCGGAGGGGTATATGGCCCAGGGCCACTTCGCCCCCGGCTCCATGCTGCCCAAGGTGCAGGCGGCGGTGGAGTTCGCCCGGTCCGCCCCGGGGCGCTCCGCCCTCATCACCCTGCTGGAGAAGGCCCGGGACGGCGTGGCGGGGAAGACGGGAACAGTTATCCGTATGTAGGGTTGGCCTCGCCGGCCGGACGTTCTTTTTCTTGAAAGAAAAAGAATCAAAAAGAACTTTGGGGCAAAGCTCCAGCGTCCCCAGGGAGGAGGAAATATCATGTCCATCCTGATCCAAAACGGCGTTCTCATCTGCCCGGACGGTCCCATCAGGGCCGATCTGCGGGTGGAGGGGGAGAAAATCGCCCAGATCGGCCCAGGCCTTTCTGTGGGGGACAGCCGGGTGCTGGACGCGTCGGGAAAGCTGGTGTTCCCCGGCTTTATCGACACCCACACCCACTTCGAGATGAACAAGGGAAGGCCCAACGAGACGGCGGACGATTGGGCCTCCGGCACCCTGGCGGCGCTGGCCGGGGGCGCCACCACCGTGCTGGACTTTGCCGAGCCGGAGCGGGGGGCCTCCCTGGCCTCTGCTCTGGACGCATGGCACAGTCGTGCGGACGGGATTGCCTCCTGTCATTATGGCTTCCACATGACCATCAAGGACTGGAATCCGGCCATTCGGGCGGAGCTGGCGGACATGGAGCGTGCGGGGGTGACCTCCTACAAGGTGTACTTCGCCTACGACAACCTGCGGGTGTCCGACGGCACGGCGCTGGAGGTGGTCCGGGCCGTGGGGGAGCGGGGCGGCATCGTGGGCTGTCACTGCGAGAACGGCGATCTGGTGGCGGCGGGCGTCGCCGCCCAGAGGGCCGCGGGAAATCTGGGGCCCGCCGCCCATCCCCTGTCCCGTCCGGCGGCTGTGGAGGCGGAGGCTGTGGACCGCTGGCTGACCGTCGGTGAGCTGGCGGGATATCCGGTGAACATTGTCCACCTGTCCACCAAACGGGGGCTGGAGCTGGTGCGGGCCGCCCGGGAGCGGGGCCAGAAGGTATACGCGGAGACCTGCCCGCAGTACCTGCTGCTGGACGAGGGCATGTACCGTCTCCCCGGCTTTGAGGGCGCGAAATTTGTCCTTTCGCCGCCCTTGCGTGGGCGGGAGGATGTGGAGGCCCTGTGGGCGGGGCTGGAGGCCGGGATCATCGACACCATCGGCACCGACCACTGCTCCTTCCACTTCCGGGGCGTGAAGGAGCTGGGCAGGGAGGACTTCTCCAAAATCCCCAGCGGCATCCCCGGCGTGGAGCACCGGCCCGTCCTCATGTACACGGCGGGGGTGGCGTCCGGGCGTATGTCCGCCCACCAATTTATGAAGCTGCTGTCCGAGCAGCCCGCCAGGCTGTTCGGCATGTACCCCCGGAAGGGGGCGCTGGCGGTGGGCAGCGACGCCGATCTTGTCATATTCGACCCGGAATATAAGGGCCGCATTACCGCCGCCGGCCAGCGTCAGGCGGTAGACTACACCCCTTACGAGGGCTTCGAGACCAGGGGCCGGGTGGAACGGGTCCTGCTGTCCGGGGAGACGGCCGTGGAGGACGGACAGGTGACGGCGGAGCGCCGGGGACGCTTTGTCCGCCGGGGGTCCGCCCAATTCTGGCGGTGAAAATCGGCGCGGTGCTGATGGCTTCCGGGGCAGGGCGGCGGTTTGGGGGAAACAAGCTGCTCCATCCGGTGGAGGGCGTGCCCATGATCGAGCGGGCCCTGGGGGCCGTCCCGGCGGAGCTGTTTGAGCAAGCCTGCGTGGTGAGCTGTTACCCGGAGATTCTGGCCCTGGCCGGGGAGCGGGGGTATGTGCCTGTCCCTAACCCAGAGGCGGCCCAGGGTCAGTCCGCCTCTGTCCGGCTGGGGCTGTCCGCCCTGATGGATATGGACGGCGTGATGTTCTGTGTGTGCGACCAGCCCTGGCTGCGCCGGGAGAGCGTGAAGCGGCTGCTGGCGGATTTTATCGCCCACCCGGACGCCGTCTGTTCCCTGGGCTGGCGAGGGGAGCGGGGGTCCCCGGCGGTGTTTCCGCGGGACCTGTTCCCGGAGCTGCTGGCCCTCGCCGGCGACCGGGGCGGCGGCGGGGTAATTCGCCTCCACCAGGACCGGCTGCGGCTGGTGGAGACGGGCGGGGCGGAGGAGCTGTGGGATGTGGATGAGGCGGCAAGCGTCTAACCCCATGACGCTGAGCGCGCTTATCGTGAGCAATACTGTTCCGCCGGTTTTCGCACGAACAGATAACATGTATTGTTATACTTTTTTGCGTTTATTCTTAAGGAAGCACTGATTAAATGCGTCTGCGGCATCTTGCGGAAATTTTGCGCCATAATTTTGTTGCGATTTCTTGAAATAAACACAATTATTCCTGCAAAATCGCGCCGCATTCTGGCGCAAAATTTCTTCGCAATCTGCTCTTGCCGATTTAATCAGTTCTTCCTTAACATGTCCGTCCCAATTTTCTTGTGCAGTTTGCCTGATGGAAATTCCACCGGCCGCCTTGCTTTTTCTCATGCGATTTGCTACACTAAAGCAAATCGCTCCACGGGAGGAATTTCAATATGATTACGATTCAAAACACTCCCGCCCGATGGCAGGGCGGCCGCTTTGTCCCAGACCAGGCAGGGGAGGGCAGGGAGGGCTCTATGGCCTGCGCCATCCTCGCGGCCCACAACAGCTCGCGCGAACCGGGCCGTCTGGCCATCCGTTTCGACGCCATGGCGTCCCACGACATCACCTATGTGGGCATCATCCAGACCGCGCGGGCTTCCGGCATGAAAGCGTTTCCTCTGCCCTATGTGCTCACCAACTGCCATAACTCCCTGTGCGCCGTGGGGGGGACCATCAACGAGGACGACCACGTGTTCGGCCTGTCCGCCGCCAAAAAGTACGGCGGCGAGTTTGTCCCCGCCCACCAGGCTGTCATCCATTCCTATATGCGGGAGCGGTACGCCGCCCCCGGCGGCATGATCCTGGGCTCCGACTCCCACACCCGGTACGGGGCTTACGGCTGCATGGCCATTGGCGAGGGCGGCCCCGAGCTGGCCCGCCAGCTGCTGCGCAAAACCTACGACATCGCCTATCCGCGGATTGTGGCGGTCTACCTCACCGGCGCGCCCCGGCCCGGCGTGGGCCCCCAGGACGTGGCCCTGGCCCTGGTGGGCGCCACCTTCAAGAGCGGCGCGGTGAAAAACGCCGTCCTGGAGTTTTTCGGCCCCGGCGTGGCCTCCCTGTCCATGGACTACCGGGCGGGCATCGACGTGATGACCACCGAGACCACCTGCCTGTCCTCCGTGTGGCAGACCGATGGGCAGACCAAGGCCGCCCTGACCCTGCTGGGCCGGGGGGACAGCTTCCGGGAGCTGTCTCCGGCGGAGGGCGCATACTACGACGGCGTGGTCACTGTGGAGCTGGACAAGGTGGAGCCCATGATCGCCCTGCCCTTCCACCCCTCCAACGCCTATACCATCAAGGAGTTCAAGGCCAACATGACCGACCTGCTCCACCAGGCGGACGTGGACGCGGCGGAGCGGCTGGGGGTGAAAAACGCCCCCTCCCTGGTCCATAAAATCGTCAACGGCCAATTTATGGTGGACCAGGGGGTGATCGCGGGCTGCTCCGGCGGCACCTACCAGAACCTGAAGCGGGCCGCTGAGATTTTAAAGGGCTGCTCCACCGGCTCCGGCGCGTTCTGGCTGTCCTGCTACCCCGGCTCCATGCCCATCAGCCTGGAGCTGACCAGGCAGGGATACATCGCCCAGCTCATGGCGGCGGGGGCGTCCATCCGCTCCTGCTTCTGCGGGCCCTGCTTCGGGGCCGGGGATGTGCCCGCCAACGGGGCCTTCTCCATCCGGCACTCCACCCGCAACTTTCCCAACCGGGAGGGCTCCAAGCCCGGGGAGGGGCAGATCTCCTATGTGGCCCTCATGGACGCCCGGTCCATCGCCGCCACCGCCCGGATGGGGGGCGTTCTCACCGGGGCGGACGAGCTTCCCGACGTGCCCGCCGACCGGGCGGACGAGCAGTGGAGCTATGACGATTCCGCCTACAAGTCCCGGGTATACTTCGGCGTGGGCAATCCCCAGCCGGACACGGAGCTGGTGTTCGGCCCCAACATCGCCGACTGGCCGGAGCAGATTCCCCTGCCGGACGACCTGCGGCTCACCTGCTGCGCCGCCATCTACGACCCGGTGACCACCACGGACGAGCTCATCCCCTCCGGGGAGACCTCCTCCTACCGTTCCAACCCCCTGCGGCTGGCCGAGTTCGCGCTGAGCCGGAAGGACCCCGGGTACGTCCCCCGGGCCAAGGCCGTCCAGGCGCTGGAAAAGCTCCGCCGGACCAATCCCGGCGCCCCCGAGGTGCGGGAGGCCCTGGGCGAGTCCGACCCCGCGTCCACGGGGCTGGGCTCCTTCGTCATGGCACTCAAGCCCGGCGACGGCTCCGCCCGGGAGCAGGCCGCCTCCTGCCAGCGGGTGCTGGGGGGCTGCGCCAATCTGGCGGCGGAGTACGCCACCAAGCGCTACCGCTCCAACGTGGTGAACTGGGGGATGCTGCCCTTTGTCGCGGAGGATTTGAAGGACTGGAATCTCCAGCCGGGGGATTCCCTGTACATTCCCGGCATCCGCGCCCTTCTGGAGGGGGACGGCGGGGAGATCGGCGCCACCTTGATCCAGAGCGGGCCCGACGGTCCCTCCGCCCGGTCCGTGACCCTCTCCCTGCCCGGTTTGACGAGGGAGGAGCGGGACATTATCCTGGCCGGATGCCTCATCAACTACTATGCGGAATAACAAAATACGCGCGGCAAGGGGCGGAGCAAACTCCGCCCCTTGCTTTTTTCCTAGGAATATGGTAGAATTTATTGCCGCAAGGATTTTGAGGCATTTTCCCAGAAATCTCCACATTTCAGAAAGGAACGGCTTGTATTCATGGACGAACGCCTGCTGGGGATCGTGCTGGACTCCTTCCCCAAAATTCTCATACCCGGCCTGACGGCCACCATCCCGCTGACCGTCATCGCCTTTTCCCTGGCCATGGTCATCGCCGTGGCGGCGGCGCTGGCCCAGTTCGCCCGGGTGCCGGCGGTTACCCAGCTGTGCCGGTTTTACATCTGGGTGTTCCGGGGCACCCCCCTGCTGGTGCAGCTGTTTGTGGTGTTCTACGGCCTGCCCAGGGTGGGGATCACCCTGGACCCCTTTCCCGCCGCCGTCGTGGTGTTTTCTCTCAACGAGGGGGCCTACTGCGCCGAGACCGTCCGGGCGGCGCTGGAGGCCGTTCCCGCCGGACAGCTGGAGGCGGGGTACTGCGCCGGGATGAGCTACTTACAGACCATGCGCCGCATCATTCTGCCCCAGGCCATGCGCACCGCCTTCCCCTCCTTGTCCAACTCCCTCATCGCCATGGTGAAGGACACCTCCCTGGCCTCCAACATCACCGTGGTGGAGATGTTCCGGGCCGCCGAGCAGATCAACGCGGTGGTGTACGAGCCCCTGGTGCTGTATATCGAGGTGGGGCTGGTGTACCTTCTGCTCTCCACGGCGCTCACCTGGCTCCAGGGCGTGGGGGAGCGGCGGCTGGGCGCGTACCAGAGACAGGAGGGCTGAGCCATGCTGGAGGTAAAGGGCATCAGAAAATCCTTTGGAGCGCTGGAGGTGCTCAAGGGGGTGGACCTCACCGTGAACCGGGGGGACGTGGCGGTAATCCTGGGCCCCAGCGGCTCGGGGAAGACCACCCTCCTGCGGTGCGTCAACTTTCTGGAGACCGCGGACGGAGGAACCCTCGCTTTTGACGGAGAGGAGTTCCGGCTGGGCCATGTGCCCAGGCGGGACGTTTTGCGGCTGCGGAGGAAGACCGCCTTTGTGTTCCAGAGCTACAACCTGTTTCTTAACAAAACCGCCCTGGAAAACGTGACGGAGGGGCTGATCGTGGCCCGGAAAATGCCGAAAGCCCAGGCGGTGGAGCTGGGCCGCAGGGCGCTGGACCGGGTGGGGATGTCCGGCCGGATGGACCACTACCCCAGCCAGCTGTCCGGCGGGCAGCAGCAGCGGGTGGCCATCGCCAGGGCCATGGCGGCGGACCCGGAGATCATCTACTTCGACGAGCCCACCTCCGCCCTGGACCCGGAACTGACGGGGGAGGTGCTGGCCGTCATGCGGCGGCTGGCGGAGGACGGCGTGACCATGCTGGTGGTCACCCATGAGCTGGGCTTTGCCCGCACCGTGTCCAATCAGGTGGTGTTCATGGAGGACGGCGCGGTGGTGGAGGCCGGCCCCACCCGGGAGGTCTTTGAGCGCCCCCGGGAGGCCCGCACCCGGGCCTTTCTCCAGCCCGGCGGGCAATCGGAGTGAGAGGCGGTACATAGATGAAAAAAGTGAAAAAAATCATTGCCGTCGCGCTGGCGGCGGTGCTCCTGCTCACAGCCGGAGGGCTGGCCTTCGCGGGAAACTACCTGTTCCGCTTCGCCCTGGACCCAGAGGCGGGCGGTATGATCAGCCGCAGCGACCCGGAAGCCGTTACCCTGGAGGGGGACAGCGCGTGGTTCGCCGAGGGCAGCGAGGACCGCTGGCTGGAGAGCCATGACGGGCTGAAGCTCCACGCCCTTTACCTGCCCCAGGAGGGGGAGAGCCACAAATATGCCGTGATCTGCCACGGTTACGGCAGCATCCCCCAGTACGGGGGCCGGTTCGCCGCCCATTTTTACGGGATGGGTTACAACGTCCTGGCCCCCGCCGCCCGGGCCCACGAGCTGAGCGGGGGCCGCTACGCCGGAATGGGCTGGCCGGAGCGGCGGGACATCGTGGCCTGGGTGGATACGATTGTGGAGCAGGACCCCCAGGCGGAGATCGTGCTGTTCGGCGTCTCCATGGGCGGGGCCACGGTGATGATGACCGCCGGGGAGGCGGACCTGTCCCTCCATGTGAAGTGCGTCATTGAGGACTGCGGCTATTCCTCCGTGTGGGACGAGTTTGAGGGCCAGCTCAAGGAGATGTTCGGCCTGCCCGCCTTCCCGGTGCTGGACGCCGCCTCCCTGGTCGCCCAGATCCGGGCGGGATTCGGCTTTAAGGAGGCGTCGGCGGTGGAGCAGCTCAGGAAAACGAAGCTGCCCATCCTGTTCATCCACGGGGAGGAGGACACCTTTGTGCCCTACTGGATGCTGGACGTGGTGTACGAGGCCTGCGCCAGCCCGGACAAGGAGCGGCTGTCCATCCCCGGCGCGGCCCACGGGGAGGCCTCCTGGGAGGACCCGGAGCGGTACTGGTCCGCGGTGGACGCGTTTTTGGAAAAGCATATGGATTGACGCTGAAATCACAATGATAAGGAGTTTTTACCATGAATTGGAGACGAGTTGGAGCGGTGTTTGCCGCCGGGGCCCTGTGTCTGGCCGCCCTGGCGGGCTGCGCCGCGGAGAAGCCCCAGGCCACGGACATGGGGGGCGACCTGCTGGCCGCCATCCAGGCCAAGGGGGAGATTGTGGTGGCGCTGGAGGGCACCTGGTCCCCCTGGGGCTACCACGACGGGGAGGACCGGCTGGTGGGCTACGACGTGGAGGTGGCCCAGGCCGTCGCGGACAAGCTGGGCGTGAGCGTGAGCTTTGTGGAGGGAGAGTTCAACGGCCTTCTGGCCGGACTGGAGGCCGGACGGTATGATATCATCGTCAACGGCGTGGACATCGACGACAGCCGCCGGGAGAAGTACGACTTCTCCGTGCCCTACGCCTACAACCGCACCGCCGTCATCGTCCGGGCGGACGACGACTCCATCCAGACCATGGAGGACCTGGACGGCAAACAGACCGCCAACACCCTCCACAGCACCTACGCCGGCGTGGCGGAGAAATACGGCGCACAGGTCACCGGGGTGGACGACTTCATCCAGACCATCGAGCTGCTCACCACCGGGCGGATCGACGCCACCCTCAACGCCGAGGCGAGCTACTACGACTACATAGCCCAGCACCCGGACGCCCCCGTCAAGATCGCCTGCCTGGACCCGGAGGCCACCCAGGTGGCCATCCCCATGCGCAAGGGGGCGGACAGCGACGCCCTTCGCGCGGCCATCGACCAGGCCCTGGCGGAGATGGCGGAGGAGGGGACGCTCACCGAGCTGTCCCTGAAATATTTCGGCACGGACCTGTCTCAGAACGGATGACGGGGCAAAAAAGGACGGACCATTGGTCCGTCCCAGCCTGTCGAAAAACGGCCTGTCTGGCGATGAACCAGACAGGCCGTAAAATTGTGAAAAAGGAATTGTGGCGAAAGCAGGAAATGAGGAGCAGGCGCTATTCTTCGGGCTTGGTAAATCCAAGTTGCAGGCCGCAGTCAATCAGGCGCCCGGTCATACGGGCCAGGGAGAAGATAAAGGCGGCGATAGAAAATATTGGGCCGGATAGTAGAGAACTGCCCCGTATCTTTGGACACGGGGGTAGCGGCGCCGTCAGGCCTCCTGTGAAAACACCAGCCTGATTTCCAGGGCGCCGTCCGCAATCCGCGCGGAGGCCTGCCCGCCCATGCGTTCCATCAGCTCCCGCACAATGGCGAGGCCCAAACCGGCCCCGCCCTTTCCCCGGGCGGGACTGCCCTGGTAGAAGCGGTCAAACAGGCGGTCCGGGTCGGGCCGAGGGCCGTGGCCCAGGGGGTTTGAAAAGCAGAGTGCTCCATCCCGCCCGGAGACGGCCAGCCCCCCGCCGCCGTGGCGCAGGGCGTTGGCGATCAGGTTCCGGTACACCCGGCCCAACGCCTCCGGGTTGGCCCGGACCGTCATATCCTCCCGGCCAAAGCGCAGCTCCGGCACGATTCCCGCCGCCTCCAGCCGGGGATAAAATTCCGCCAGCGCCTCCCACAGGGGCGGCAGGGCCGCCATTTTCCCGCACTCCAGCGGCTGGGGCTCGCTGAGCAGCCGGGTATACAAAAACAGCTCGTCCAGAAGTCCCTCCAGCTCCCCCAGCCGCTTTGCCACGATGCCCAGGTATTCCCCCTGCCGGTCCGGCTCTCCCTCCAGCAGCTGCAGATAGCCCATGGCCCCGGCCAGGGGGGTGCGGATGTCATGGGAGATGCAGGCCATGGTATGCTTCAGATCCCGCTCGCTGCTCAGCGCCTCCACCCGGAGCCGCCGCCCTTCCTCCAGGCGCCGGTTCACCGCCCGGCACAGCCGCCGGGGCGCTGTGCCGGACATATTCACCGTCAGATGCAGATTGCTCTCCGCCGGGGTCTCTTCCAGCACCCGGGCCATGTCCTCCAGCTGGCGGCGGTAGGCCAGCAGGCGGGTCAGGGACAGGCCCAGGGCGGCCAGGGTCAGGATCAGGGCGGGCAGCATGGGAATTCCTCCTTTTGTCAATTTCCCCGCCCATGGGGCGGGGAAATTCGCTCAGATATCCCGTTTTTCCATGGTAATCAAGCTCCCGGCGGCGTAGACCAGGGCCCAGCCGGCGGAGCAGCAAAGGATCATGGCAATTTGTCCCCCGTCCGGTATGGGTACGCACTGGGTCTGCACCACAGAGCTGAGCAGATACTGCCATAGGTCGGGCCAGCCGAACCGCTGGCACAGGTTTTGCAGGATGGCCGCCGTCAGGCCGCCGCCGGACACCACCGCCAGGATGATACCCAGGGTGGAGCCCCGGGTGAGCAGCACCAGGCCCAGTCCCATCAGCCCGAAGGCCCAGCTGGGCAGCCAGAGCCAGAAGGCATACCGCAAAATTTCCGCGATGGGGCTGGCGTCCAGGCGAATCCCGAACAGGAGGGGGGACGCCAAGGAGAGCAGGATGCCCAGGACCGTCACGATCCCGCTGTACACGCCCGTCAGCAGGAGCTTGGACAGCACATACTCCCACCGGCGGGGGCGGGCGAAGCAGATATTTTTGATGTAACCGCTGGAGAAATCGCTGTGGACGAACAGTGTGACTCCAATTCCGGTCAGCAGGAGCAGGAATCCGCTGCCCAGGCACTCGTGGGCGAAGTCCAGCCGGGTCATGCCCCGGAGATGTTCCTGCAAATCTTCGCTGGAGCCGTCGGTCACCACCATGCCGGTGTCCTGGAGGGCGTCCAGATTTTCCTGAACGGAGACGGCGGATATCGTGCCCACCATCAGGGTAATCAGCGCCGCCGTCACGCCCAGGATGATGTAAAAGCTCCGGCTGCGGAACAGCCGCCGCAGGTCCATTTTCAGCAGGTTAAACATGGTCCGCACCCCCCATTCGCTCCAGAAAATAGTCCTCCAGGTCCTGCCGGTGCAGGCCCATCTCCTCCACGGCGATGCCAGCCTTGGCCAGGGCCTGCCCCACCGCCCTGGCGTCCACATTCTCGTAAATGCGGATCTCTCCCTCGGGGCGCATCTCCCAGTGCAGGAGGCAGAACTCCTTTTCCAGCAGGGCGGCGGCCTTCCGGGGCTGGTCCGCGCGCAGGTGGAGGTAGTCGGTGCACTTCTGCTCCAGCTCGGCGGCGGAAATCTGCTCCACCAGCTTCCCCTCCTGGATGATGCCGTACCGGGTGGCGATTTTGCTCAGCTCCCCCAGGATGTGGGAGCTGATGAGCAGGGTGAGCCCACGCTCCCGGTTGAGCCGCAGCAGCAGCTCCCGCATCTCCCGGATGCCCTCCGGGTCCAGGCCGTTGATGGGCTCGTCCAGCAGCAGCAGGTCCGGCCCGCCCAGCAGAGCCAGCCCCACGCCCAAACGCTGCTTCATGCCCATGGAGTAGTGGCGCACCGGCTTTTTCTCCTTCGGGGACAGGCCCACGGTCTCCAGAATCTCGTCCACCTGCCGCTCCGGGCTGTCCAGCCCCAGCAGGCCGGCGTACAGGCGCAGGTTCTCCCGGCCGCTCTGGTCGGGATACAGCCCCGCCTGCTCGATGAGGGCCCCCACCCGCCTCCGGGCCACCTGGTCCCGGAGGGGCCTGTCAAAAATCAGCGCCTCGCCTTCTGTGGGCTGGGCCAGCCCGCACAGGAGCTTCAGGGTGGTGGACTTGCCAGCGCCGTTGCGGCCGATGAAGCCGTAGATGTCCCCCTGTTCCACCCGCAGGTCCAGGTGATCCACGGCCCATTTGTCCTTGTAGCGCTTGGACAGGCCCGCCGTTTGTATCACTGCCATACAAAAGCCTCCTTTTTTGCTTACAGGCTCAGTTTGACAGACAGGTGCCCAAACATCGCAAAGGAAGGGTAAAGAAAGTGCAAAGTTTGAAGCGCGCCGTGGGGGGCGGCGCGGCTTCCCTCCGACGCGGACAAAACCCAGTCCCGCTGCGCGGGCCTTGGGCTTT
>CANDCH010000017.1 GCA_947383145.1 uncultured bacterium | reverse complement strand
CAGGGGCACGCCCTTCATCTCGTACTCGGCGAACTTCCAGCCGGGGGAGTTGTCGCTGGCGTCCATCTTCACCCGGAAGCCCGCCTTTTGCAGCCGGTCCATCACGGCCTCGTTGGCGGCGATCACGCCCTCCTTGTGCTGGGCCACGGGGATGACGATGACCTGGACGGGGGCCACCCTGGGGGGCAGCACCAGCCCCCGGTTGTCGCCGTGGGTCATGATGACGCCGCCGATGGTGCGGGTGGTGATGCCCCAGGAGGTCTCAAAGGGGGCGGCCTGCTGGTTGTTCTTATCCGCGAAGGAGATGTCAAAAGCCCGGGCGAAGCCGTCCCCGAAGTAGTGGCTGGTGCCGTTCTGGAGGGCCTTCTTGTCGTGCATCATGCACTCGATGGTGTAGGTGCGCTCCGCCCCGGCGAACTTCTCCTTGTCGGTTTTCATGCCCATCACCACCGGCATGGCCAGCACATCCTCGCACAGCTCGGCGTAGATACGGTGCATCCGCTCGGTCTCCTCAATGGCCTCCTCGGCGGTGGCGTGGAGGGTGTGGCCCTCCTGCCAGAGGAACTCCCGGTGGCGCAGGAAGGGCCGGGTGGTCTTTTCCCAGCGCAGCACGGAGCACCACTGGTTGTACAGCATGGGCAGGTCCCGCCAGGAGTGGACCACGTCGGCCCAGTGGTCGCAGAACAGGGTCTCGGAGGTGGGCCGGATGCACATCCGCTCGTCCAGCTTCTCGCTGCCGCCGTAGGTGACCCAGGCGCACTCGGGGGCGAAGCCCTCGATGTGGTCCTTCTCCTTCTGAAGCAGGGACTCGGGGATGAGCATGGGCATGGCCACGTTCTGGTGGCCCGTCTCCTTGAAGCGCCGGTCCAGGTACGCCTGGATATTCTCCCAGATGGCGTAGCCATAGGGCCGGAGAATGAACATCCCCTTGGTCTTGGCGTAGCCGATGAGCTCCGCCTTGGTGCACACGTCGGTGTACCACTGGGCGAAGTCCACGTCCATA
This sequence comes from uncultured bacterium, assembly GCA_947383145.1. Classification (GTDB taxonomy): domain Bacteria; phylum Bacillota; class Clostridia; order Oscillospirales; family Oscillospiraceae; genus Enterenecus. The sequence continues at coordinate 43,789 of CANDCH010000017.1, read as the reverse complement.
TCGGTGATCTGGCTCACCTGCTTGCTTTTGTCCTGTGCCATATCGCTCTCATCCTTTATTATAAAGTGGGTTTTCTCCATATCCTGTTGACAGGTTTTCCATATTGTATTGCCAATCGGCGGAAAAGTCAAGGCCCTTTCCCACCGCCGCGCATACGAATCCCCCCATGGAAAAAACGCAAACCGCACCATTCCAGCGCCGTTTCCGATATAATCAAACCAGCTGGAAATAACCCGCCGTTATTTCCAGCCCGCGGCCCCGCCGCGAAACCAGAGAAAAGGAGCTGTTATCATGTCCAACCCCCGTCTCCGCCCCAAGCGCCTGGTCCTGCGCCCCATCGCCCCGCCGCCCCAGGTGGGCTTCCCCCTGCCCCGGCCCGCCCCGCCCGCCGGGGCGGACGTCACCCTGGCCCAGTGGCTGGACCTGTGGATGCTGCGGGACATCGAGCCCTCCCGGGCGGCCACCACCATCGGCGGCTATGACGGCATCATCGCCAACCACGTCCGCCCCGCCCTGGGCGGGGTGCGGCTGGCCGACCTGACCCCGGAGCTGGTCAACGGCTATTACCGCTGGTTGGCGGAGGAAAAGGGGCTGTCCGCCAACACCATCCGCAAGCACCACGTGCTGCTCCACACTGCCCTGAAATCCGCCTACCGCCAGGGGGTGGTGCCCTCCAACCCCATCCAGCGGGCCACCCCGCCCCCCGCTGTGCCGGTGGAGGCAGCCTACTACACCCCGGACCGGCTGGACCGGCTGCTCCGGGCGGTGGCGGGCCATCCGCTGGAGCTGCCGGTGCGGCTGGCCTGCTCTCTGGGCCTGCGCCGGGGGGAAATTCTGGGCCTGCGCTGGCGGGACGTGGACCTCCACGCCGGCCAGCTCACCGTGCGGTGGGCCCGGACCACGGTGCGCTCCCAGGTGGTGGAGAAGCCCCCCAAAACTGCGGGCAGCTTCCGCACCCTGTCCATCGCCGCCCTGCCCAGCCTTCTGGAGCTCCTCCGGGATCTCCGGGCGGACCGCCTCCGGGAGGGTCTGGCCTGCGCCCCCGGGGACTTTCTGGTGCTGGGGGAGGACGGCCTCCCCTATCATCCCAACCGGATGACCTCCGACCTGGCCGGGTTTGTGGCGGCGCGGAAGCTGGACCCCATCACCTTCCACGGCCTGCGCCACACCTTCGCCAGCATGGCCAACAGCGCCCGGGTGCCTATGTATCAGATCAGCCGGGCCATGGGCCACAGCAGCCCCGCCATCACCCAGCGCATCTACACCCACCTCTTCGACCAGACCCACGGGGAGGTGCTGGCCGCCGTGGCGGAGGCCATCTCCCGCGCGGGCGGGCGGGTGTGAAAGGCCGGGAGACGCCTGCCCGCCTCCCGGCCCGTCTCATTCGCTGTCCGGCCCGAAGGCCTCCCTGGGCAGCAGGTCGCTGAGGATCACCAGCTCGTCGCTGAAGCCCCCCGCGTCCCAGCCCAGCCGTGCGCTCTCCAGCACCGCCCCGTTCACCGGCCCCAGCCGGATGGAGGCCACCGCCCGCAGGCCTCGGCCCCCGGCGCAGTCGGCCACCAGGGTTCCGCCGTGGAGGGTGGCTGCCCGCCGGGCGATGGCGATGCCCACGCCCCCCCGCCGCCAGTCGGGCACGGCCTCCTCCTCGCTGAAAAACAGATGGGCCAGCCGCTCGGGAGGGATGCCCGGCCCGTCGTCCTCCACGGTGAACACCGCCCGGTCCCCCTGGCGTGCCAGGGTGAGCTTCACGTGCTTTCCCGCCTTGGCCCCGTTGGACACCAGCTCCATCAGCATCTGGCGGATCATCCACCGGTGCGCCCGGGCGCCCAGCCGCTCCGGCGTCTCCACCGTCAGCTCCACCCCGGTATAGGCCAGCAGTCCGGCCATCCGCTCTCCCAGCTCCCGGGTCAGCCCGCTCAGGTCCACGAATTCCGGCTCCTGCCGGGCCTCGGACGCCCCGCTCAGCCGGTCGGAGAACTCCATCCGCTCCACAATGCGCAGCATCCGGCAGATGCTCTGGTCCATCAGGGCCAGATAGTCCCGGCTCCGCTTGTCCCGGGCCCCGCTCCCCAGCACCTGGCTGACAATGGTCATCTGGGCCAGCTGAAGCCGCAGCTCCGCCGCGGTCCGGGCCGTCCCCCGGTCCAATTTGGGATCGTCCATGCTGTTCCTCCCTCTGGGCCGGCACGGATTGCCCCGTCCCCCTGCGCCCGCTCGACGATACTATATGCTATGCAGTTCCGCCCTGTCCTCTCCTGGGAATGGCTTCCCCGCACGCCGTCGAATGCTGTCGAATTTTGTCGAATTTTTCCCATTGTAGCAGACCTGCCCCGGTTTGGCAAGAACAACCTTCGGTCAAACGGGTTAAAACGGCTTCCGGAACGCGTTTTTCAAGGACTTTTTCCAAATAATTTCCAGACAAGAAGCGCCCGGAGCTTCACCGCTCCGGGCGCTTTCTCTTATGATTCCTGGTCCAGGCGGCGGGCCACCTCCGCCATGGGGTTGGGCTGATAGCCCTCCACCCGGCCCTGGTCCACGGCCTGGGCCAGCCCCGGGTCAATGGGCAGCTTGGCCAGCACCGGCAGGGACAGCTCCTGCGCCAGGGCGTCGATGGCGCTGGGCCCGAACACCGGGTGCGCTCCGCCGCAGTCCGGACAGCGGAAGAAGGAGTAGTTCTCCACCAGGCCCAGCACGGGCACCTGCATCATCTCCGCCATCCGCACCGCCTTGGTGACGATCATGCCCACCAGGGCCTGGGGGGCGGTGACCACAACGACGCCGTCCACCGGCAGGGACTGGAACACCGTCAGGGGCACGTCGCCGGTTCCGGGGGGCATGTCCACAAACAGGTAATCCAGCTCGCCCCACACCACGTCGGTCCAGAACTGCTCCACCGCCCCGGCGATCACCGGCCCCCGCCACACCACCGGGTCGGTCTCGTGCTCGATGAGCAGGTTCAGGCTCATCAGCTTGACGCCGCCCTCGGTGACGGCGGGGAGGATGCCGTCCCCGTCCCCCAGGGCCCGGCTGTGGATATTGAACGCCTGGGGCACCGACGGGCCGGTGATGTCCGCGTCCAGCACGCCCACCCGCCTGCCCAGCTTGGCCATGGCGGCGGCCAGGGTGCAGGTGACGGCGGATTTCCCCACGCCCCCCTTGCCGCTGACCACGGCGATCACCTTTTTGATGTGGGAGCGGGCGTTGGCCGGCTTGCGGAAATCCTGGGGGCTGGTGCGCTCCCCGCAGCTCTCGCCGCAGGAGGAGCAGTCATGGGTGCATTCGCTCATTTTGACACATCTCCTTGCCTTGCCGGGGCATAAAATAGCCCCGGCAAAAAATTTTCAAAAATACCTTGACAGGCGAGGTATCTCGTGCTATATTAAGCTCACAAAGTTACTTCGGCTCACGAGGTATCTTAATATACCGGGTATCTCAGATGCCCGGACAGCAGCCACAACGGGAAGGGAGGACGCCATGTCGATTTCAGCGGACACCCTGCGCGGCCACACGGACACCATCATTTTAGCACAATTGATGCGCGGGGACAACTACGGTTATGAGATCAACAAAAATATCTTAGAGTGCACCAAGGGGGAGTATGGCTTCAAGGAGGCCACCCTATACACCGCCTTCAAGCGGCTGGAGCAGTCCGGCCTCATCGCCTCCTACTGGGGGGACGACGGGCCGGGGGCCCGGCGGCGGTACTACTCCATCACCGAGGCGGGCCGCGCGCGCTGGGCGGAGGGCCGCCAGGAATGGGAAAACACCCGCGCCCTGCTGGACGCGCTGATTTCGATTGAGGAGGGTCAAAAGAATGGATGACATCAGACTGAGGCTGAGCGCGGCGGTGGCCGCCCAGCTGAACGCCGCCCCCGCTTCCAAAGAGAAGGACGAGCTGATCGAGGAGCTGTCCGACAACCTGTACCGCCGCTTTCTGGAGATGACCGGCGCGGGCGTGCCGGAGGAGAAGGCGTTCCAGCAGGCCATGGACGGCCTGGGCGACGTGGACGAGCTGCTTGCCTACCTGGGGGTGGAGCCGGATCCGGACCTGAAAATCTCCATAGAGCCGGACGGCAGCGGCGTCACCATCCAGGGCAAGGACGGCAAGCCCATCATCATCAACACCGGGGACCCGGCCGCGGACGAGGAACGGGCTCGCGCCGACGAGGAGCAGGCTGAGGCCGATGAGAAACGGGCCCGGGCCGACGGGCGCGGCGGCGTGCATTATAACTACAGCGGCCAGATCCCCCAAAGCGACCTGGACGCCATCCTGGCCGGAGTTCAGGAGGCCTGCAACGCGGCCATCGACCAGGCCAAGAGCGCCCTCCAGCAGGCCAAGGAGGCCTTCCAGCGCCGCACCACCGTGGAGCGGGACAAGGGCCGGGTGAAGTTCCACTTCAACGCCGGTCCGGACGGCGCGCCCGTCCCGCCCACACCTCCGACGCCTCCTACGCCGCCCACGCCCCCTACGCCGCCCACCCCGCCCACGCCTCCCGAGGAAAGGGGCTGGGAGTTCGAGGCCGAGCTGGACTCCGGCGAGGGCCGGTTCTTCGCCGGGGCGGGCCCCAAGGAGCGCAAGGACGTGATCTACGGCTTCGGCTACGACAAGGCCAAGGGCGGCTTCTTCACCCAGTGGGGCGAGTGTAAGGGCGGATGCCAGGACGGCTGGGAGGTGCACGGCCCCCGCTTCTCCGGCCAGGACGCCTCCATGGAAGGCAATGACGACGGCTCCTACTCCGTCACCGCCCTGAAGGACCTGCGGGGCATTGAAGTGTTCACCAACACGGGGGACGTGACCATCCACGTGTCCGAGGCCCCCGACGCCGGGGTGATCATTGACGGCGACGTGGACGACCTGGACGTGACCTGCTCCGCCGACGGGGTGCTCACCATCCGGGAGGGCCGCACCGCCAGCTCCTCCTTCTTCTCCCGCCGGGGCTTCGCCTCCGCCGACGTGGAGCTCTACCTGCCCCGCCGCCATTGGGAGAGCATCTCCGTCACCACCGGCACCGGCGACGTGGACTTCGACCGGGGCGAGCTGGACGTGGACCGGCTCTCCGTCAAAACCGCCAGCAGCGACCTGAACGTGCGCCTGGAGTCCTGCGGCCAGCTGGACTTCCACTCCGCCAGCGGCGATTTGACCCTGAAGGGGACCTGCGCCGCCCTCAGGGCCGACACCATGAGCGGCGACATCTCCCTGGAGGGGGAATTTCAGGACGCCGTGCTGAAATCCGCCAGCGGCGACATCGAGCTGGATGGCCTGGTATCCCGGCTCCGGGCCTCCACCATGAGCGGCGATGTGAGCGCGGATCTCCGCGCCCTGCCCCAGGCCATGGAGCTGTCCTCCAAGTCGGGGGACGTGGAGGCCCGCATTCCCGACGCGGGGCCCTTCTCCCTGCGGATGAAGACGGTGAGCGGCGAGCTGGACTGCGAATTCCCCATGAACTATATCGACGGGGTCCACGTCTACGGCGACGGGACCGGCCCCGTCTACTCCATGAGCAGCGTCAGCGGCGATGTGTCGCTGGAGCGCCGCTGACAAAGGGGCGTTTGAGATGCGCCGGATCTTCATCGGGGACATTCGGGGTCCCCTTGTCCCCGGGGCGGGCATCGCCCTGGGGGCCGCCGGAGGGCGGGGAAGGCGCTTTTGCTGCCCCTCCGGGCCGGAGCTGTGCCGGTTTCCGCCCGATTTCCCGCCCTCTCCGGGGCGCTGTCCCTGCGGAGGCCTTCCGGGGCCCCTGTGAGCCTTTTGAAACGCTTCGTTTCCATGCGGGGCGCTTCCCCGCGATGTACAGGACGCTATACTTGAAAGGAGCTGTGTTTTATGAAATATCTGTACCGAACCACGGGCCCCGACGCCATGATCTGCGGCGTATGCGGAGGCATTGCCCGTTATTTCAATGTCGATCCCACGGTTGTGCGTGTGGCCACCGTTCTGCTCGTGGCCTTCGCGGGACTGTCCCTGTGGGTGTATATCATCGCCGCCCTGATTATGCCCAAGGAATAGCGCGCGCAGCCGCCGTGAGCGGCGCCCAGGCCGTCCGTCCAAACGGCCCGGAGCGCCGCCCGGGACCGGCAGTCAGCCGCCCCGCCGGGAGCTATCCTCCCCCGGCGGGGCGGTTTTCCGCCCGCCCTCCCGCTTGACAGGGAAGGACTCCGATGCTATAATGTGCGTATTTATTGAAAAAAACGGCCATTTGGGGGAAAGGCGGTCATTTTATGGGAAAACGCGCCAACAATCCCGCAGGTTCGCCGGAGCGCCCGCGCGGGGACTTCTGGCGGCGGCATTTTATCGACGCCCTCCTCATCGCCGGCATCCTGCTGGGGTCCGCCCGCTGGGTCTGGCTGGCGGATACCGCCGTAAAAAACTGGTATAACACATATGATACTGCGGGCTTTGTCCGCGGTGCCCTGCCGCCCGAGGAAGCCGCCAAGCACCGCGCCTATTACACCAGCGACGACTCCACCCTGTACCTCACCTTTGACTGCGGATACGAAATCGGCTCCTCCACCCTGGACATTCTGGACACGCTGGAGGAGTACGACGTACCCGCGGCTTTCTTCCTACTGGGCAACTTTGTAAAGAGAAATCCGGACGCCGTCCGCGCCCTGGCGGACAGCGGGCACATCATCGGCAGCCACACCATGAACCACCCGGACCCGGCGGACATCCACAGCTTTCACGAATGGGAGGAGCAGCTGACCCAGGTGGAACTCCTCTACGAGCAGACCGTGGGAAAGCCGCTGGACAAGTACTGCCGCCTGCCGGAGGGCCGGTTCAGCCGGCGCCTGCTGCGCTGGAATGAGAAGCTGGGCTACCGCACCATCTTCTGGGGGACCACCTACGCCGACTGGGACGTGGACAACCAGCCCTCTGAGGAGGAGGCCCTGGACACGCTGCTGAGCCGCCTCCGGGGCGGCTCAGTCATCCTGCTGCACAACAACTCCTCCACCTCCCAAAAAATTCTGGGCCGGTTCATTGAGGAATGCCGCGCCCGGGGCTACGACTTCGGCTCTCTGGACCAGCTGGCGGCCCGCTGGGAGGCCGGTTGAAGCGGCCCCGCCCTTGTAAAACCGCCCCGCGTGTGATATGATATCCCCACTTTGACTTGACAGGAGGCTGTTCACACCATGGCGGACCTAAAAAAAATCCCCCAGCGCGGCGAGATCCCGGTGGAATATACCTGGAACACCGCCGATATCTTTTCCTCCGACCAGGCCTGGGAGGCCGAGTTCCGGCAGACCCAGGAGCTGGTCCAATCCCTTTCCGCCTATCAGGGCCGCCTGGCCGAGAGCGCCCAGACCCTCTACGGCTACCTCACCCTGTGCGACCAGGCGGTGGAGCGGACGGCCCGGCTCCACCAATACGCCAGCCTGCGCCAGGACGAGGACACCCGGGCGGCCCAATACCAGACCCTGGCGGGCAGGGCCGTGAGCCTGTGGGTGGAGCTGAACTCCGCCACCGCCTTCGACACGCCGGAGCTGCTGAAAATCACCCCGGAGACGCTGGAGGAATTCTACGCCGGCGAGCCGGGGCTGGAGCTGTACCGCCGGTTCTTTGCCGTTCTTCAGGACAAAAAAGAGCACACCCTGTCCGACGGGGAAGAAAAGCTGCTGGCCGCCGCCGGGGAGATGGCCCAGGCCCCCGACGACATCTTCTCCAAGTTCTCCAACGCCGATCTCACCTTCCCCGACGCGGAGGACGGCCAGGGGAACCGCCTGCCCCTGTCCAACGCCTCCTTCGTCCCCTACGAGATGAGCGAGGACCGGGCCCTGCGCCGCTCCGCCTATGAGACCTATTACGACACTCTGGGGCAGTTCCAAAACACCGCCGCCGCCCTTCTGGATGCGGAGGCGAAGAAGCGCCGTTTCTTCTCCTCCGCCCGGAGGTACGCCTCCCCCCTGGACGCCGCCACGGCCTCCAACCGGGTGCCTCCGGCGGTGTACCGCAACCTGGTGGACACGGTGAACGCCAACCTGGACAAGCTCCACCGCTACGTCCGCCTGCGGAAAAAGCTGCTGGGGGTGGACGAGCTGCATATGTACGATATCTACGCCCCCATGGTGTCCGGCGCGTCCAAAACCATCCCCTTCGAGGAGGCCAAGGCTACGGTGTACGACGCCCTGGCCCCCATGGGGGAGGAATACCGGGCCGTAATCCGGGAGGCCTTTGAAAACCGCTGGATCGACGTGTACGAAAACGTGGGCAAGCGGTCCGGGGGCTATATGTGCGGCGCGCTGGCCCACCCCTTCATCCTGCTCAACTACAAGGACGACCTGGACGGCATGTTCACCCTGGCCCACGAGCTGGGCCACGCCATGCACACCTATTTCAGCAACAGGGCCCAGCCCCCCGTCTACCGGGACTATGTGATCTTTGTGGCGGAGGTGGCCTCCACCTGTAACGAGGCCCTGCTCATGGAGCACCTGCTGGCCAAAACCGCGGACAAAACGGAGCGGGCATGGCTCCTCAACCACTTCTTGGAGCAGTTTAGGGGCACGCTGTACCGTCAGACCATGTTCGCCGAGTTCGAGCTGCGCATGGGCGAGCTGAACGCCCAGGGCACGCCCCTCACCGCGGAGCTCTTGTGCGCCGAATATAAGGCCCTCAACGCCAAATATTTCGGCCCGGACATGGAGACGGACGGCCGCATCGCCCTGGAATGGGCCCGTATCCCCCACTTTTACTACAATTACTACGTGTACCAGTACGCCACCGGCTACTCCGCCGCCATCGCCCTGTCCCGCCGCATCCTGCGGGAGGGAGCGCCCGCCGTGAAGGATATGCTGGGCTTCCTGTCCGGCGGCAGCTCCCGGGACCCCATCGACCTGCTGCGGGACGCCGGGGTGGACATGACCAGCCCCCGGCCCATTCAGGACGCCCTGGACCTGTTCTCCTCCCTTTTGGACGAGATGGAAGCCATAGCGCGATGACAGGCGCATGGGGAAGTTTGGACCGCAGCGGGGGTAAAAGCCCAGCGCCGTCTGACGGCGCGTGTTTTGCCTGAGACGGAGGAAAAGCGGCCCGGCCACGCGCCCAATCAGAGCGTCAACACACCACGAACGCCCCCGCCGGATTCCGGCGGGGGCGTTTTGGCCTTTGGGAGGGTTCAGCCCTTGGCGGGCACGTTCTTGGTGGCCACAATGTCCACCCCGGTGCCGCACACGTCGGCCAGCACCACCTGGCCGATGGTCACGGGGGCCTCCAGCTCAATGTTCTGGATGGCCTTCACGCAGTCGAAAATCTTGCCCTTGGGGATGTCGTTGGCGGTCTTGACGGAGGCCATGGCCAGCCTGCCGCCCTTCACCTTCACCGTGCTGGTGACGATGCGGGTGGGATTGGTCAGCTCCTTCTTGGCGTAGGCCTCGCCCCGGGGGCAGGTGTTGCCCTCCACCTTTTTGACCTCGCCGCCCTCCATGGTCACGGTGAGCGGGCAGCCCAGCGGGCAGTTGATGCAGATCAGATTCTTCTCTTCCATCTTCTTACGCCTCCTCCAGAGTCACGGTGATGCCGTCCGCCTCGGGATGGTCCTTCAGCAGGGCGGTCTTGAGGACCACCGTCTCCATCTCGCCGGGGGCCAGCACCGGGCGCTTGCGGCTGAAGATGCAGGCGTCCCCCGCGTAGACCGCCACCTTCTTGTTCTGATACACATTGCCCACCCGGAAGCGCAGGGTGACGGTGTCCCCCGCCGCGTCGGGCCGGATGGCCACGGGCACGGTGTAGCGCACGCCGTTCTCGCACTTGACGGGCAGGGCCTTGTGGTCCTCGGCCTTGCAGCCCGCGGCGATGTAGCCGGCGGCGTGGCGTCCGGCGGCCCCCGCCTCCTCGGAGACGTAGTCCACCAGGTCGTGGACGTGGAGCACGTTGCCCGCGGCGAACACGCCGGGAATGCTGGTCTCCAGGCTCTCGTTGACGGTGGGGCCGTTGGTGACGGGGTTGAGTTCCACCCCGGCGGACCGGCTCAGCTCGTTCTCCGGGATCAGGCCGCAGGACAACAGCAGGGTGTCGCACTCATAGCGCTCCTCGGTGCCGGGGATGGGCCGGTTTTTCTCGTCCACCTGGGCGATGGTGATGGCCTCGACGCGCTTCTTGCCCTCGATGTCCACCACGGTGTGGCTCAGCTTCAGGGGGATGCCGTAATCGTCCAGGCACTGGACGATGTTCCGCTTCAGGCCGCCGGAGTAGGGCATGAGCTCGGCCACCACCTGGACCTGGGCCCCCTCCAGGGTCATGCGGCGGGCCATGATGAGGCCGATGTCGCCGGAGCCCAGGATGACCACCTTGCGGCCGGGCATATAGCCCTCCATGTTCACCAGCCGCTGGGCGGTGCCCGCGGTGTAGATGCCGGCGGGACGGTAGCCGGGGATGTTCAGCGCGCCCCGGGGACGCTCCCGGCAGCCCATGGCCAGGATGACCGCCTTGGGGTGAAGCTGGAACAGGCCGTCCTCCCGGTTCATGGCGGTGACGGTCTTATCCTCCGCCAGGTCCAGCACCATGGTGTTCAGCTTATAGGGGATGCCCAGCTCCTTCACCTGCTCAATAAACCGTCCGGCGTACTCCGGGCCGGTGAGCTCCTCCTTGAAGGTGTGCAGGCCGAAGCCGTTGTGGATGCACTGGTTCAGAATGCCGCCCAGCTCGTTGTCCCGCTCCAGGATGAGGATGTCGCGCAGGCCCGCCTCGTGGGCGGCCACCGCCGCGGCCAGCCCCGCGGGGCCGCCGCCGATGATGACAAGTTCGTATTCTCTCATGGTTTCAGCCCCTCCTTTAGATGGCGTCCTTGTTGACGCCCACAATCAGCTCGGACCCCGCGCCCGCCTTGGTGATGGCGCTCTGGTCCACGCCCAGCTCCCGGGCCAGGATCTCCATCACCCTGGGGGAGCAGAAGCCGCCCTGGCACCGGCCCATACCGGCCCGGACCCGGCGCTTCACGCCGTCCAGGCTCCGGGCGCCGGGGGTGCGGCGGATGGCGTCGATGATCTCGCCCTCGGTGACCGTCTCGCAGCGGCAGATGACGGTGCCATAGGCGGGATTCTCCTTGATGAGGGCGGCGTGGGCCTCGTCGTCCAGCGCCTTGGGGTCTAGAATGCCCTTCCGGCGGGGATCGAAGGACAGGTCCACCTCCAGGCCCAGGATGTTCTTCACGATGCCGGCCACCATCCGGCCGATGGCGGGGGAGGAGGACAGGCCGGGGGACTCGATAGCGGCGCAGTCCACAAAGCCGGGCTTGATCTCGCCGATGAAGAACTCATGGCGGGCCTCATGGGCCCGCAGGCCCGCGAAGCTGGTGATGGTCTGGCGCAGGGGCACGTTCTTCACCGCCATGCCGCACTTGGCCCGCACATCGTCCAGGCCCGCCTGGGTGGTGTTGACGCCCTCCTTGTCCTCAATGTCGATGGCGGTGGGGCCCACGATGGTGTTGCCGTGGACGGTGGGGGCCACCAGCACGCCCTTGCCGTACTTGCCTGGGAGCTGGAAGATGGTGTTGCTGACAAAACCCTGAGTGGTGTGGTCCAGCAGGAAGTAGTCGCCCCGGCGGGGGACGATGGTCATCTGGTCATCCGCCACCATGTTGTGCAGCTTGTCGGAGTACAGCCCGGCGGCGTTGACCACCACCCTGGCCTCCACGTCGCCCTTGACGGTGGACACCCTCCAGCCGCCGTCAATCTTCTCAATATTGGTTACCTCGCTGTCGAACTGGAATTTGACGCCGTTGTGGGCGGCGTTCTCCGCCAGGGCGAAGGTGAGCCCGAAGGGGCACACGATGCCGCCGGTGGGGGCGTACAGCGCCGCCACGGCCTCGTCGCTGATATTGGGCTCCATCTCCACCAGCTCGTTCCGCTCCACAATGCGCAGGCCCTCCACGCCGTTGGCCACGCCGTTGGCGTACAGCTTGTTCAGGGCGGGGCGGTCCTCCTCGCTCATCATGACCACCAGAGAGCCGTTCTGCTCATAGGCGAAGTCCAGCTCCCGGGCCAGCTCGGGCATGAGCAGGCTGCCCGCCACGTTCAGCTTGGCCATGAGGGACCCGTTCGCGGCGTCGTAGCCCGCGTGGACGATGGCGCTGTTGGCCTTGGTGGTGCCGCAGCACACGTCCTCCTCCCGCTCCAGCACCAGCACGTCCGCCTTGTACCTGGACAGCTCCCGGGCGATGGCGCAGCCGGATACGCCCGCGCCGATGATGACGATATCAACCATACAGGTTCACTCCTTTTTCTACCATTTTTGACAGAGTAAGCCGGGCAGCCCGGTCCGGCCCCCCTTTCGAGGGGTCTGGGCTGCCCGGCTCACAGCATCTCATTCACTCCGCATGAGAGACCAGGGGATTATTTGGCCCGCAGGTTTTCTATGCGGCTGCCTTGTCAGACGGCTGGACTTACGCCCACACGCCGGCGGCGCCCAGGCCCATGTAGAGCAGGACGGCCACGACGGCGCCGATGATCGGGCCCACCAGGGGGACGATGGCATAGCCCCAGTTGGAGTCGCCCTTGCCCTTGATGGGCAGGAAGGAGTGGGCGATACGGGGACCGATGTCACGGGCGGGGTTCAGGGCATAGCCGGTCAGGCCGCCCAGGGACATGCCGATGGACACGATGATGCCGAACACGAACAGGTTGCTCACGCCGCCGGCCACGGTGCCGGGGATGCCCTTGATGGCGAAGACCAGCACGAAGGTGGCCACGGCCTCACAGAAGATGTTCAGGGGCAGGTTGGGAACGGACGGGCCGGTGGAGAACACGCCCAGCTTGGTGCCGGGGTCGTCGGTGGCGTCAAACTGATCCTTGAACATCAGGTAGACGATGCACGCGCCGATGATGGCGCCGGCGAACTGGGCGATGATGTACACGGGCACGTCGGCCCAGCCCAGGCTGCCGTCCACCGCCAGGGCGATGGTCAGGGCGGGGTTGAAGTGCGCGCCGGAGGCCGCGCCAAAGATGAACGCGGGCAGCATCACCGCGAGGCCCCAGGCCAGGGTGATCTGGATGGACCCGGCGCCCTTCATGCCGGACTTGTTCAGGGTGACGTTGGCGACCACGCCGTCGCCCAGGATGATGAGCAGCATCGTGCCGAAGAACTCAGCTAAAAACTTCACTAACATTGACAAAACCCTCCTCTTTTATACGCTATCCCCAGGCGGGGCCGGTCCGGCCCCGCCCCAGGAGACAGACGGCGAAAAACGGATGCGCGGCGGTCAGGCCGCAGGCGGGACCTTTAGTCCTCCTTGGCCCAGCCGTAGGAGCACTTGACGGCCTTGCTCCAGCCCTTGCAGCGGGCGGCGCGGTCGGCCTCGTCGATGGCGGGCTCGAAGGTGCGGTCGATGGCCCAGTTCTTGATGACGTCCTCCTTGTTGGACCAGTAGCCCACGGCCAGACCGGCCAGATAGGCCGCGCCCATGGCGGTGGTCTCCACGCACATCGGGCGGTTGACGGGGGCGCCGCTGATGTCGGCCTGCATCTGCATCAGCAGGTTGTTGGCGGAGGCGCCGCCGTCCACCTTCAGGGCGGCCAGATTGATGCCGGAGTCGGCCTTCATGGCCTGGAGCACGTCGTTGACCTGATAGGCCATGGACTCCAGGGTGGCGCGGATGATGTGGTACTTGTTCACGCCGCGGGTGATGCCCACGATGGTGCCCCGGGCGTACTGATCCCAGTGGGGCGCGCCCAGGCCGGTGAACGCGGGAACCACGTAGCAGCCGTTGGTGTCCTTCACCTTGCGGGCCATGTACTCGGAGTCGGGAGAGGAGTCCACCAGGCGCATCTCGTCACGCAGCCACTGGATGGACGCGCCGGCCACGAAGATGGAGCCCTCAAGGGCGTAGTTGACCTTGCCGTCCAGGCCCCAGGCGATGGTGGTGACCAGGCCGTTGTTGGAGAACACGGGCTTCTCGCCGGTGTTCATCAGAAGGAAGCAGCCGGTGCCGTAGGTGTTCTTGGCCTCGCCAGGGGTGAAGCAGGTCTGGCCGAACAGAGCGGCCTGCTGGTCGCCCGCCGCGCCGCCGATCTTGATGGGGCCGCCGAAGAACTGGGGATCAGCCTCGCCGTACACGCAGCTGGAGGGCTTGGCCTCGGGCAGCATGGACTTGGGGATGTTCAACTCGGCCAGGATCTCGTCGTCCCACTTCAGCTCGTTGATGTTGAAGAGCATGGTGCGGGAGGCGTTGGAGTAATCGGTGACATGGACGCGGCCCTTGGTCAGCTTCCAGATCAGCCAGGTCTCCACCGTGCCGAAGAGCAACTCGCCCTTCTCGGCCTTCTCCCGGGCGCCGGGCACGTTCTCCAGAAGCCAGCGGACCTTGGTGCCGGAGAAGTAGGCGTCGATGACCAGGCCGGTCTTGGAGCGGATCTTGTCCACCAGGCCCTTCTCCTTCAGGGAGTCGCAGTACTCGGAGGTACGGCGGCACTGCCAGACGATGGCGTGATGGATGGGCTCGCCGGTGTTCTTGTCCCACACGATGGTGGTCTCACGCTGGTTGGTGATGCCGATGGCGGCGATGTCCGCGGCGGTGACGCCCAGATTCTTCATGGCCTCCTGGGCCACTTCCAGCTGGGTGGACCAGATTTCCTCGGCGTCGTGCTCGACCCAGCCGGGCTTGGGGAAGAACTGGGTGAACTCCTTCTGGGCCACGCTGCACATCTCGCCCTTCTCATTGAACAGGATGCAGCGGTTGCTGGTGGTGCCCGCGTCCAGCGCCATTACGTACTTAGCCATACTCGTGTTCCTCCTTTTAAATTGTCGTTCAGCTCCGTTATTGTGAAAGCAGGCCGTTCGCTCCTGCCGGTCCCCGTCCCGGGCCTTCGGCTCCGCCCGGTTCCAGGAACGCTTTTGCTGACAGCTATTATAGCAAAGATCATAGAAAAAATCATTCGACAACCTGCGGGGTTTGTATGAATTTTATAAATCCCATCTGGCGCCGCCGCCGATTTTGTACAAACTGTCCACCTCTGTCAAGCGCTTCCAGCCGCTCAGCCCGCCTGCACGCGGAGGCACAGCTCCTCCGCCGGACGGACCACGCTCATCAGGCTGTGGAGGCAAAGGCGGATCTCCGCCCAATCCAGCTCCTTGCGGGAGGCGCACAGCTCGATAAAATAGCTGGTGATGGCCTTGGTGCAGAAGTCCACCACGAATCCCTGCTCCTTGGGGAGCCGCCGGGGGTCGTCCGTCAGGAAAAGCAGCCGGGCCATCCGGGGCCTTACCAGCCCCTCGCAGAAATCCCGCACGATCCCCGGGCTGCCCGCCAAAAACACCCTGCGGTAAAACCCCCGGTCCTCCCCCATCAGCTCCACCAGCCGCAGGCACCACTCCTCAAAGTCCATCTCCGGGTCCTCCCGGAGGGGGGCGCCCAGCTGCTGCTCACAGATCCATCCCAGCACGTCGTAGATGTCCTGGAAATGGTAGTAGAAGCTCTGCCGCTTCATCTGGGTCCGCTCCATCAGGTCCTGCACGGTGATCTTGCTCAGGGGGCGCTCGCTCATCAGCTGGCGCAGCGCCCGGGCGATTTTCTGCTTCGTGTTACAGCACATTCTGATACATTCCCCCTATACATCGCGGCCGCGGCGGGCATGCCTCCCGCCTTGGGTAAAAAAAGAGCGCAGGACCAAAGCCAGCGGTTTCCCACTGTCCAGACCCTGCAGCGCTCGTCTCAAAGGTTCATGGTATTCAGTTGCCCCGTCGGGAGTCATGTCCATCCAATACATTTCTATTCCTTAATTTAGCATATATGCAAAAGAAAAGCAACAATATTTGGCAATCCTATGTAATTTTCGACAATTCTCACAAAATTTTGCCTTTCATTTTGAAACAATCGCCAAAAAATCCCGCCGGCGAGGACTAAAATCCTGCCGGCGGAGCCTTTTGGCATCCTCCCGCGGGATCACAGCCTCGCCAGCAGCGTGGTCAGCTCAGCCATGGTCTTCCCGCCGGGGATTGTCTTCTCCCCGTTGAGCACCGTCAGCGGCACCCGCTGGATCTGATACCGCTCCACCAGCTCGGGGTACAGGTTGGCGTCAATCATGTGGGCGGTGACAAGCGGGTTCTCCCAGGCCGCCCGCTGGGCGTTCATCACCAGCTGGGCGCAGTGGTGGCAGGCCAGGGAGACGCACACCCGGATATCCACCGGCCTCTTGATCTTGGCGATATCCTTCAGGGTGGGCTTGTCCAGGGGCTTGGCGGCGTTCCCGGCGTTGAGCAGGGCGGCGGCGAAGCCGGTGATCTCCTTGCCGCCGGGGACGCCGTGGAACACCATGCGGCCGAAGGCCTCTCCCGCGTAAACGCCCGTGGCGGGCAGGAGGGAGGCGTCCAGCGCCCCGTCCGCGGCGGGGTCCTCGCCGGGGGCCAGAAACCTGCGGGACAATTGAGGGGACAGCCCCGCGATGTGGTTCACAAAGGCGGCCAGCTCGGCGCTCTTGCCGTCCTCTCCCAGCAGGCACACCAGCGTCACGGGGGCGGACAGCTTGTCCAGCAGCGTTTTGAGCTGCCCCTCCAGCTCAGGGGCGATCAGGGGACTTTTTGCGGGATAGTTCTCGGGTTGGAGCGGCATAAAGGACTCCTCCTTTTTCTATTGTCCGCGCTTTTTCACACCGCGCAGCATCGGAATGAACGATAGAACCATGCCCAGCACCGCCGGGAGGATGATATATTCCACCGGAGCAAGCAGAAACAAAGCCCCGACCGTCAGATAGGAAACGGCCTCGACAATCATCCAGCCTTTATCGGCGCCCCTTTTCAATCCGCTGATGACGGTCACAACCGCCACGGCCGCATAAGCCGCGGCGGCAATGACGCGAGCAGCCGCAGTAACCATTTACAGCAGCCCCACCAGGTCCAGGCTGGGGGTGAGGGTCTCCTCGCCGGGATGCCAGTGGGCGGGGCACACCTGGTCGCCGTGCTCATGGACGAACTTGGCCGCCTGGAGCTTGCGCAGCAGCTCCTGGGCGCTGCGGCCGATACCCAGGTCGTGGATCTCGTACAGCGCGATCTTCCCCTCCGGGTTCAGCAGGAAGGTTCCCCGCAGGGCCTGACCCTCCTCCTCCAGCAGCACGCCGAACTGGCGGGCCAGCACTCCCGCCGGGTCGCCCAGCATGGGGTAGGGGACGCCCTTGATGGTGTCGGAGGCGTCCGCCCACGCCTTGTGGACGAAATGGGTATCCTCGCTGACAGAGTAGATTTCGCAGCCCTCCGCCTGGAAGCCGGCGTACTGCTCCGCCAGGTCCTTCAGCTCGGTGGGGCAGACAAAGGTGAAGTCGGCGGGATAGAAAAACAGCACCGACCAATGGCCCAGCAGGCTCTTCTCGGTGAAGGGCCTGAACGCCCCCTGGTGGTAGCCCATGACGGAAAAGGGCTCCAGCTCCTTGCCAATCATATGCGCCATGATACATTCCTCCTGAATATTCGGGATCAAAATTTGGTCCGGGCGCGCCCGGACGGCCTTTCCTGTCCCACAATACCAGAATTTTGTGAACTTTTCAACCGGCGGGGCCAAAAAATTCCTCCTTTTCCAAAACTTCTCCGGCGGGCCGGTCTTTTTCACAAAAAACCCGGCCGCCAGCCGCTCTGCCTCCAACAAAATAGCGGATTTGTCAAAAGCTCCCCCTTGTCCACTTGTATTTTTGGGCAGGTTGGGCTATACTTTACCATGAAAGCAATCCGTTCGCATTGCTGACGCACCACCCGGGGGAGCGGTTTCGGCTCCGCCGGCGTCATTGACGTGCCAACAACCGTGAGTGAAGGAGGGACCAAACCATGGAACAGAAGGACCCCAAGATCAAGAGCAGCCTGGGCATCACCAACATGAACGGCATCACCAGCGACGACGACCGCAGCTGCGCCCTGAACGATATGAACTGCCTGGAGGGTCAGGAGGAGCAGAGCTTCTCCATCACCGACATGAACGCCGTCACCAAGGACGAGGACACCAGCTGCAGCCTGGACGACATGAACTGCGAGGGCAAGTGACGCCCCGCGCCCGTCCCTGAAAAGCCGTACAGGCATGGAAAGACCCCGCCCCTCCTGACGGGAGGGCGGGGGTCCGTCCCGCGCCTGGGCGGCTTTTTCCGTCGCCGGGGCTACATCCGCCAGACCTCCCGGCTGGTGGCGGACACCGCCATGGCCCCGGCGGACAGCGCCGCCACCACGTCCTCCTTGTCCGCGATGAGCCCCCCCGCCAGCAGCGGGATGCGGGTGGTCTGGGCGATTTTGCGGATGGTCTTGGGCATGACCCCGGGGAGCACCTCGATGAAATCGGGCTTGACGCTCTCCAGCTTGCTGATCCCCGCCAGCGCCATGGAGTCGATGACGAACAGGCGCATGACGGTGAACAGCTTCAGCTCCCTTGCCCGGCGGATAAAGTTGGGCTTGGTGGTGATGATGCCGTCCACCCGGGTGTTCCGGCGCAGAAAGTCCACGGCGATCTCCTGGCTGGAGGACAGCCCCGCAATCAGGTCCACGTGGACCAGCACAATCTTGCCCGCGTCCTTGGCCCGGGCCGCCACCTCCCCGATGGAGCACAGATCCCCGAACAGCAGGAATACCACCTGGATGTTGTCCAGAGTCAGGCAGTCCTCCAGCTGCTCCATGTCCTTTACCGCCGCGATCACCGGCGAGGCCAGCACCGCGTCGTAAAACCGCTGGTCCAAAGCAACCCCTCCTCTTCTGCCCGTCCGGCGCCCCCGGACGGCTGTTCAACACATGATTATAGCGCCTCTCTTCCCTTCCCGCAACGCTTTTTCCCGCTCTTGCCCCGAAAAATCTTGACATCTCAATCAAAGGAGTGTTTTCAACATGAAGAAGTTCATCAACGCGGTAGACAAGGTAGAGGATCAGATGATCCAGGGCATGGTCAAGGCTTATCCCCAGTACGTGCGCAAGCTGGACTGCGGCAACGTGGTGGTCCGCGCCAGCAAGAAGGAGGGCAAGGTTGCCCTGATCAGCGGCGGCGGCAGCGGCCACGAGCCCGCCCACGGCGGCTATGTGGGCGAGGGCATGCTGGACGCGGCGGTGGCCGGGGCCGTGTTCACCTCTCCCACCCCCGATCAGGTCTACGAGGGCATCAAGGCCATCGCCACCGACGCGGGCGTGCTGATGGTCGTCAAGAACTACACCGGCGACGTGATGAACTTTGAGATGGCCGCCGACATGGCCCGGGACGAGGGCATCAAGGTGGCCCAGGTCGTCGTCAACGACGACGTGGCCGTGAAGGACAGCCTGTACACCGTGGGCCGCCGGGGCGTGGCGGGCACCGTGTTCGTCCACAAGATCGCCGGGGCCATGGCGGAGACCGGCGCGGACCTGGACGCCGTCCAGGCCGTGGCCCAGAAGGTCATCGACAATGTGCGCACCATGGGCGCGGCCATCGAGCCGTGCACCGTCCCCGCCGCGGGCAAGCCCGGCTTCGAGCTCAGCGAGGACGAGATGGAGGTGGGCATCGGCATCCACGGCGAGCCGGGCACCCACCGGGAGAAGCTGCGCCCCGCCGACGAGATCGTGGATATGCTCCTGGAGCAGATTCTGGGCGACCTGGACTTCACCGGCGGCGAGGTGGCCGTGATGATCAACTCCTCCGGGGCCACCCCCCTCATGGAGCTGTTCATCATCAACAACCGCGTGGCCGACGTGCTGGCGGACAAGGGCGTGAAGGTCTACAAGACCTTTGTGGGCGAGTATATGACCTCCATTGAGATGGCGGGCTTCTCCATCTCCCTGCTGAAGCTGGACGATCAGCTCAAGGGCCTTCTGGACGCCAAGGCGGACACCCCGGGCTTCAAGGCGTAAGCGGGATATTTCACAAGGAAAGCGGGCTGACCATTTATGAACACGGATAAACTCATCGCCGTCATCCACAAGATCGCGGCCAAAATCGAGGAAGAAAAGGCGTTTCTCACCGAGCTGGACAACGTCATCGGCGACGGCGACCACGGCATCAATCTGGCCCGGGGCTTCGCCGAGGTGGAGAAAAAGCTGGACGGCATGGCGGGCAAGGAACCCGGCGACGTGCTCAAGACCGTGGGCATGACCCTGGTCTCCACCGTGGGCGGGGCCTCCGGCCCCCTGTACGGCACCGGCTTCATGAAGCTGGGCGGCGCGCTCAAGGGCCGGGCCGAGATCACCGTCCCCGGCTTCCTGGCGGGGCTCCAGCAGGCCATCGAGGGCATCATGCAGCGGGGGCGGTCCACCAAGGGCGAGAAGACCATGCTGGACGCCATGATCCCCGCCAAGGAGGCCATGGAGGCCAAGTGGGCGGAGACCTCCGACGCCAGGGCGGCCTTTGCCGCCGGGGTGGCCGCCGCCTGGGAGGGCGTGGAGTTCACCAAGACCATCGCCGCCACCAAGGGCAGGGCCAGCTACCTGGGCGAACGGTCCATCGGCCACCAGGACCCCGGCGCCACCTCCTTCACCATGGTGCTGGAGATTGTGGCAAACGAGGTGTGACATGGTTGGCTTCGTCATCGTGTCCCACAGCGCCAAGCTGGCGGAGGGGGTGGCCGACCTGGCCCGGATGATGGCCAGGTCCGTGCCCATCGCCGCCGCCGGGGGGCTGGAGGACGGCTCCTTCGGCACCAGCTTTGAGAAAATCTCCAGCGCCATCGACCAGGTCTACTCCGAGGACGGCGTGATTCTGCTCATGGACATGGGCAGCGCCGTCATGACCGCCGAGATGGTCATTGAGTCCATGGAGGGCCGGAAGCTGGTCATGGCCGACTGCCCCATCGCCGAGGGCGCGGTCACAGGAACCGTGGGCGCGGAGGCAGGCATGAGCCTGGAGGACATTTTAGAGGACCTGGCCCAGGTGGGCGCTCAAAAAAAGCTGTAACACCCCTGTTTCCTGTCTCGCAGAACGCTACCCCCAGACAAGGCAGGCCCCGCTTTCCGTGAAAGCGGGGCCTGTTCCATTCTTTCCCTCCTTGCCATTCCGGGGGAAACCAGGTATAATATATGCGGCGGCCCGCCGTGCGCAAGCGGCGGGCCCGCCCCGGTTTCCAAGGAAGCGTCCGCTCCTTTGGAACCCCCTTGAACATAAAGGAGTGAACGCCATGTCCGGCCTCAAACGCCTTTTTGAGACGCCCCAGAAGGCCCGCATCACCGTCATCTGCGCCGCCGCGGCCCTGGCCACCCTGGGGGCCGTCGCGGCTTACATCGCGCTGGTCCTGCCGGGGCAGGGTCCCGCCGGAACCCCCGCCCCTCCGTCCCTCTCCACGGCGAGCCCCGCCCCGGAGGACGGGCCCGAAGATTCCGGCGCGCTGATGGGGATGGTCCCCTCCCTGACCATCGACGAGGCCCGGGCGCTGGCTCTGGCCGACGCGGGGCTGTCCGACGGGGAGGCCGACGTCAGCCGGGAGGCCCTGGCGGACAGCAACGGCATTTGGGTGTATGAGTTCAGGTTCCGCGCGGGAGACACCAGCTACGCCTACGAGATCAACGCCAACACCGGGGCCGTCTACAGCAAGGCCTCTGAGACCTATGTATACGCCTCCGCCGCGCCGGAGGCCTCCCAGCCCCCCGCTCAGGAGAGCGCCCCCGCCGCGCCCTCCGCCGCCAGCCAGCCCCCCGCCCAGGAGAGCGCCGCCCAGCTCACCCTGGAGGAGGCCAAAGCCGCGGCCCTGGCCGACGCCGGGGTGGACGCCGGTCAGGCCGTTTTCACCAAAGCCGAACAGGGTTACGAGGACGGCCAGCTGGTCTACGACCTTGAGTTCCACACCTCCACCCACGAGTACGAGTACGAGATCACAGCCGCCACCGGCCGGGTCTATTCCAAAAACGCCGAGGCCTTCCAGCCCTCCGCCCAGGCCCCCGGCTCCAACATCGGCATTGACAAGGCCAAAGCCGCAGCCCTCAGCCATGCGGGGCTGGCCGCCGGGGACGCGGTGTTCACCAAGGCCACGATGGACCGGGACGGCGGCCGGGTGGTATACGAGGTGGAGTTCCGCTCCGGCGGGGTGGAGTACGAGTACAAAATCGACGCCCGAACCGGAGACGTACTGGAATACGAGCAGGACCAGGACTGATCAAAACAGGCCCCCGCCGGCGACGCCGGCGGAGGCCTGTTCCGCTGTCTGGTCCGGCGGAGGTCACGCCGCCTTTTTTGCCTCCCCCTCGGGGAAGATGATCTTGTTCACGAAGAAGAAGATGACCATGGAGATGCCGCCGTTGAGGACCACGGTGCCGATGTTATAGATGAAGTCGGGGACGAACTTGCCGGCCACCGCCACCCACACGCAGTTGATGGAGTTGACGATGCAGTTGATGATGATGAAGGCCACCACGTACCAGGCGATCTGCTTGCCCAGGTTGCCCTTGCTGCGGAAAACGAAGTTCTTCTGGATGGGGAAGTTGATGATCTCGCCGATGGCCATGGCGATCATGTAGGCGATGAAGTAGCCCAGGCCGCCGTGGGCCACGTCGTAGCCGAAGATGTTCCACTTGAAGGTCTCGCCGAACAGGGTGACGGGGATGCCGGGCCAGCCGAAGTCCACGTTGGACAGGCTGGTGAAGGCCATGGGCAGGAACTGGAGGATGAAATACTTCATCACGGTGATGAGGTTGCTGACGATGACGAACAGGCCGCCCTCCCGAATCCACTTGGCCGCGCTGGGGTGCTTTTCCGCGAAATCAGTCCAGAATTTCATGATTTTTCCTCCTCTTTTCACAAATCAATGGATGGCGTCCGCCGCCTTGCGCTTCTTGCCGGAGCGGAAGAACCCGCCGATCACCCGGCCCAGGCCCTTGAAGAAGTGCCCGTTGCAGATGGTGAGGATGCCCTCCGCCATCTCCATGGTGCACATGCCCCCCGCCATCTTGGCGATGCCCCGGAAGGGCATGTTGTAGATAAAGGTGATGTTCAAATCCGGCTCGCCCTTGGCAATGCTCTTATTGAGCATATTGGTCATGATGCCGTACACCTTCCGGGCGATCCAGCTCTTGGCGTAGTAGAGCTGGCAGATGGCGTCGTTCATGTCCAGGGTGCCGCTCCAGTGGCCGTCCGGGATGGGACGGCCCAGCAGGGTCTCGAATTCCCCGTCGGAGATATTCTTGATGTCGCCGGAAAAGTACTTGGCGAACCTGGCCTTGTCATAGGGGGACCTGGCCCCGGAGCCCTGGACGCTGACGGCGCCGCTCAGCTTGATGTCCGCGCAGGACGCGCCGATCATCACCGTCCACTCGCCGCCCTCGATCTCGAACTGGTTGGTGTCCACGTTGAAGTAGCGGAACGCCTTGTCGTCCAGGGGGATGGTCACCCGCTTGGACTCGCCCGCCTTCAGGAACACCTTGGCGAAGCCCTTCAGCTCCTTGGCGGGGCGGAACACGTCCCCGTCCGGCTTGGACACGTACAGCTGGGCCACCTCGGCCCCGTCCATGTTCCCGGTGTTTTTCAGGGTGAAGCTGGCCTCCTTTTCGCTCACCTTCAACTCGGAATATTCGAAGGTGGTGTAGCTCAGGCCGAAGCCGAAGGGGAACAGAACGGGGACATTCGCCGTCTCGAAGTAGCGGTAGCCCACGAACAGGCCCTCCCGGTACTCGGCGTTGCGCTCCTTGGAGGGGAAATAGGGGGCGGAGGACACATCCTCGTAACGGACGGGGTAGCTCTCCGCCAGCTTGCCGGAGGGATTGATCTCGCCCATGACGGCCTTGAGGACGGAGCTGGCGCCCGCCTGACCGCACAGGTAGCCGTGGACCAGGGCCTTCACACGGGGCAGCCAGGGCATCTCCACCGCGGACCCGGCGGACATCACCGCCACCACGTTGGGGTTGGCGGCGCTGACGGCCTCAATCAGCTCCACCTGGCTCTGGGCCAGCTTCATGTGGGAGCGGTCCAGGCCCTCCGCCTCGCTGATCTCGTCCAGGCCGATGTACAGCAGCACCACGTCCGCCCGCTTCGCCAGCTCCACCGCCTTGGCCTGCATCTCGGGGTTCCCCTTGCCGGAGCGGGGATAGCCCGGCTCGAAGCCCGCCACGTCCAGGCCGAAGTTCCCGATCACGTCCATGGCGTGGTCCAGCTTGGTGGGGTTGACCACCGAGGAGCCCGCCCCCTGATACCGGGCCTTCTGGGCGAACTCGCCGATCACCGCCACCTTCGCGCCCTTTTTCAGGGGCAGAATACCGTCCTCGTTCTTCAGCAGCACAATGGACTCCTCCGAGGCCTTCGCCGCCATGGCGTGGTGGGCGTCGGTGTCAAAGGGCTTGCCCTCCAGGGGCTGCACCGCCTTCGTCACGGAGAGAATCACGTCCAGCAGCTCATCCACCCGCCGGTCCAGCAGCTCCTCGCTGAGCCTGCCGGTCTTCACCGCGTCGATGAGCTCCAGGTCGGAGTCGCCCCCGGTGGTGGGCATCTCCAGATGGGACCCCGCGCGGACCCCCTCCACGTGGTCGTTGGAGCCGCCCCAGTCGGACACCACAAAGCCGTCGAAGCCCCACTGGCCCCGGAGAATTTCCTGCAAAAGGTGCTCATTCTCGTTGGCGTAGGCGCCGTTGATCCGGTTGTAGGAGGACATGATGGCCTTGGCCCCGCCCTCCTTCACCGCGATCTCAAAGCCGGTGAGGTAGAGCTCCCGCAGGGTGCGCTCGTCCATCACGGAGTCGGAGGCCATCCGCCGCAGCTCCTGGGAGTTGGCGGCGAAGTGCTTGGGGCAGGCCGCCACGCCGTTTTTCTGGATGCCCCGGATATAGCTGGCGGCCATTTTGCCCGCCAGGAAGGGGTCCTCGGAGAAGTACTCAAAGTTGCGCCCGCACAGGGGAGAGCGCTTCACGTTGAGCCCCGGGCCCAGTACCACGCCCACCCCCTGGGAGGCGGCCTCCGCCCCCAGATGGCGGCCGATCTCCTCCCCCAGCGCCGGGTCCCAGGAGTTGGCCACGGTGGCCGCCGTGGGGAAGCAGGTGGCGGGCAGGGACGGATTCAGCCCCAGCTGGTCCCCCTCCCCGGCCTGCTTGCGGATGCCGTGGGGGCCGTCGGACAACGTCATGTTGGGCACGCCCAGCCGCTCCACGCTCCGGGTCTGCCAGAAGTCCTTGCCCGACAGGAGGTAGCACTTCTCCTCCAGGGTCATCTGCTTGACAATGTTTTCATGCTTCAATGCTGACGCCGCTCCTTTCATGGCGGGTCCGGCGGGTCCGCCCGGTCCCGTTTTTTTGATGAGGCCAGCATAGCACACTTTTCCCACCTGTGCGGATTTTTGCGCAAACTGCACGGTTTTGGCATCAAACTGCGTTCTGACCTATGCAGATTTTATAATTGAGCGCGGTGGATTTTGTGGATTTTCACAAAAGGCCCCGGCGGAGCATGGTCCGTTCCGGCCTTGTGCTCCGCCCCCGGTCTGTGCTATACTCAGTGCATACCCCGGCGGGGCCACCCGCCGGACCTACGAAAAGGAGCGGATCGCCATGAAAGATCAAAATTGCGCCTACTGTATGCGGGAGGAACGGGGGGAGCTGTTGGACGCCTTCGGCGTTTTCATCTGCGAGCTCAGCGTCAGCAGCCTCATTCTGTTCAAGGAGCAGAGCCACCCCGGCCGGTGCATCGTGGCCTACCGGGACCACGTGGGCGAGCTGACAGACCTGACGGAGGAGGAGCGGAACGCTTTTTTCGCCGACGTGGCCCGGGCCGCCAAGGCCGTCCACGCCGTGTTCCACCCGGACAAGGTGAATTACGGCGCCTACGGCGACACCGGGCGGCACCTCCACTTCCACCTGGTGCCCAAGTACCGGGACGGCTTTGAGTGGGGCGGCGTGTTCCAGATGGACCCCAAGCGGGAGACCCTCTCCCCGGAGGAGTACGCGGACATGGCCGGCCGCATCCGCGCCGCCCTGTGACCCGGAGCGGCCCCGCCGCCCGCGGCATCGGACCGCCCGCCGGTCCGTGATATCGTAAACCTGCGTCAAGAAATTTGAGGGAGGCCGAGTATGAACGACACCATCGCCGCCATCGCCACCCCCCCGCTCCCCTCCGCCGTGGGCATCCTCCGCCTGTCCGGGCCGGGGGCCCTGGCCGCCGTGGACCGGGTGTTCGCTCCCTTCCGGGGCGGGCCCATGTCCGGGCGTCCCGAACGGGTCCTGGTATACGGGGCGCTCCACGACCGGGAGGGGGCGGTCATCGACCGCTGCCTGTGCACCGTCTCCCGGGCCCCCCGCAGCTACACCGGCGAGGACGCCGCCGAGCTCCAATGCCACGGCTCCCCCGCCGCCCTCGCCCTGGGGCTGGAGGCCCTCTTCGCCGCCGGGGCGCGGCAGGCCCTCCCCGGCGAGTTCACCCGGCGGGCCTTTCTCAACGGCAAGCTGGACCTCACCCGCACCGAGGCGGTGGCCGACCTGATCCACGCCGAGACCCCGGCGGCGGTGCGGCAGGCCGCGGGCCAGCTGGGGGGCGCGCTGGCCCGCGCGGCGGACGGCGTTTACGACCGGCTGGCCGGCCTGTGCGCCCACTTCCACGCCGTGCTGGACTACCCCGACGAGGACATCGCGCCCTTTGAGGCGGAGGAGCTTTCCGCGGCGCTGTCCGCCGCCGCGGCAGAGCTGGACAAGCTGGCCGCGACCTATGAGAGGGGACGGCTTTTGAACGAGGGAGTCCCCTGCGCCATCGTGGGGCGGCCCAACGCGGGCAAATCCACCCTGTTCAACGCCCTGCTGGGCCGGGAGCGGGCCATCGTCGCCGATATCCCCGGCACCACACGGGACACCGTGGAGGAGCGGGTGAATTTCGGCGGGACCCTCCTGCGGCTCATCGACACGGCGGGCCTGCGGGACACGGAGGACGCGGTGGAGCGGCTGGGGGTAGAGCGCTCCAGGGCGGCCATGGAGGGGTCGGAGCTGATTTTGGCGGTGGTGGATTCCTCCGCCCCCGTCACCCCGGAGGATATAGCGCTCCTGCGCGCGGTGGAACGGACCGGGAAGCCATGGATCTTCATCGCCGCGAAAAAGGATCTGGTCAAAAACAGCCGGGCGGTGGGCTGCGTCACCGGCGGCGACGGCGGACCCGCCGCATTAAAATCCACCCTGGCCGCTTCGGTGGAGCTGTCCGCCAAAACCGGGGAGGGGCTGGACAAGCTGGAGGCGGCGGTGGCGGCGCTGTTCCCCGAGCCCCCGGCCGGCCAGGCCGGGGCCCTGCTCACCAACGCCCGGCAGGCGGAGGCGGCGAACCGGGCCCTGGAGGCCCTCCGGCGGGGGGCGGAGGCCCTCCAGGCCGGGATGCCCCCCGACGCGGTGGTGGCCGACGTGGAGGAGGCCATGTCCGCCCTTGGGGAGCTGACAGGCCGCACCGTCCGGGAGGACGTCACCGCCCGGATTTTTGAGCGGTTCTGCGTGGGAAAATAAGCCGTGACGGGGGCGGGCTTTCAGCAGTCTGGGGGGATGCGCTATGCTGTTCCAACATGTGCTCCATATTTTCACGGACCGGCCCGGCCTGTGTGTGCGCTCCTATGTCCGGGAATTCCAGCGGGAGGAAAAGCAGCGGGCGTCCCTGATAGAAGTGTGGGCCGCGGCGGGGATGGATTCTGCGGCGTTTGACCAGACACACGGGAAGCAGTCCCTTGAATGGGTGATTGAATACAGCCATGCCGTTTCGCGGGTTAACGATTACAGCTTGTACGCCATGGACTACGAGGCGGCGGCAATGTCCAAACACCGGAAGGCCTCGGTGCTGGTGGCGGAGTATGGGCGGTACACCGCCAGGGAGGAACGGGTGCTGCTGGAGCAACGCCGCCGGGAGCACCCCGGCCTGGAGCAGTTTCCTGAGACATACACTCCCCAGGGCCGGGAACTGCTCACCCTGACTTGGGGCGCGGATGGAAAATGCATCTGTCAAATTGAGTTGGAAAAAGAGAACGGCGTCTGCAAACCACCAAAAATTGCGGAGATTGACGCGCTGATGGACCGGCTGGGCGGGATGTTTTCCCGGCCGGATTTCTGGGATGGGATGTTGGGGAAGCCGTTCCCCAACATCGCGGAGGAGTTGGGCCGGGAACTGGGCATTTTTGTGTGCGGGCCGGGGCTGGCCCGGTTCGTGGAACGGAATTGTGAACTCAGGCGGGAGATGCGGTCAGGTTCGTTTTACCGCTTCCGCGGCCCCGCAGGAGCGGGTACTGAAACAAAATTTTGACGAAAACCGAGACAAACGATAAGGAGGGCTGCGCAATGCGGGCCGTAGTGACCCGGGCGAAAAACGCCCGGGTGGAGATCGACAACAAAATCAACGGGGCCATTGAGACGGGCTTTCTGGTGCTGCTGGGGGTGGGCCCGGAGGATACCGCCGCCCAGGCGGACAAGCTGGCGGAGAAAATCTGCAACCTGCGGGTTTTCGAGGACGAAAACGGGAAGATGAACCGAAACCTGGAGGCGGTGGGCGGGGCCCTGCTGGTGGTGAGCCAGTTCACCCTGTACGCCGACACCTCCTCCCGCCGGCCGGGGTTCTCCCACGCCGCCAAGCCGGATGTGGCCGTTCCCCTCTACGAGCGGTTCATGGCCCAGTGCCGGGAGCGGGGCTTCCGGGTGGAGCACGGGGAGTTCGGGGCGGACATGCAGGTGTTCTCCCAGAACGACGGCCCGGTGACCATATTACTCGAGGTATAATATGGCGATGATTAAACAATTAGACCCCCATGTGGCCGATTTGATCGCCGCCGGAGAGGTGGTGGAGCGGCCCGCCAGCGTGGTGAAGGAGCTGATGGAGAACGCCATCGACGCCGGGGCCTCCGCCGTCACCGTGGAGATCGCTCACGGGGGCATGACCCTCATCCGGGTGACGGACGACGGCTGCGGCATCCCGGCGGATCAGGCGGCCACCGCCTTCCTCCGCCACGCCACCTCCAAAATCTCCACCGAGCTCGACCTGGAGGCCATCGGCACCCTGGGCTTCCGGGGGGAGGCCCTGGCGGCCATCTCCGCCGTGTCCCGGGTGGAGCTGCTCACCC
The DNA here is from genome assembly GCA_947383145.1 of uncultured bacterium. Lineage (GTDB taxonomy): Bacteria > Bacillota > Clostridia > Oscillospirales > Oscillospiraceae > Enterenecus. Next base: position 14,902 of record CANDCH010000017.1, on the reverse strand, counting down.
GCACCCAGGACCAGGCGCTGGGCGCGTCCCTGACGGTGGAGGCCGGGACCGTGACCGCCCAGGAGGAGGCGGGCTGCCCCCAGGGCACCGCCATCGCCGTGCGGGACCTGTTTTTCAACACCCCCGCCCGGCTGAAGTTCATGAAAAAGGACGCCGCCGAGGGGGCGGCGGTGTTCGCCGCCGTCCAGCGCACCGCCCTGTCCCACCCGGAGCTGAGCGTAAAGTTCATCCGGGACGGAAAGCAGGAGCTGCTCACCCCCGGCGACGGCCAGCTGAAAAGCGCCGTCTACGCCGTCATGGGCCGGGACATCGCCCTGGGCTTCCTGCCCGTGAAGGGGTCCGGGGAGGGCATGACCGCCGAGGGCTTCGCCTCCCTGCCCGCTTGCTGCCGGGGAAGCCGGAGCTATCAGCACTTCTTCGTCAACGGCCGGTATGTGAAGAGCCGGATCATGACGGCGGCGGTGGAGGAGGCCTACAAAAATCAGAAGATGGTGGGCAAATTTCCCGGCTGTGTCATCCACCTCGCCGTGAAGCCCTCCGAGGTGGATGTGAACGTCCACCCCGCCAAAACCGAGGTGAAATTCCAGCGGGAACAGCAGGTGTTCTCCACCGTGTACTACGGGGTGCTGTCCGCCCTGGACCGGGACCGCTCCCGCCCCCAGGCGGTGCTGCCGGGGGTGAAGCCCGCGGACACCGTCACCCCCAACCAGACCGCCCTGCCCCTCCAAAAGAGCGCGGCGTCTCCCCTCACCCTCCGGGACGGCGCGTCAGAGCCCGCCGGGGCCCGGTTCATGCCCTCCGCCCGGTTTCAGCCCCTGACCGGGGCGGGACTGCCGGGGGGAGCCGCCTCCCCGCGCCGCCCCGGCGCCCCGGCGGAGGCCCCGGCCCCCCCTCCGGCGCGAAAAAAGGAGGGCTCCCCCTTTCAGTGGGTGGACCCCCTGCCGGAGAAAAAGGAGACGCCTCCCGTGAAGGAGGCGGCGGACGCTCCCTCCGGCGCGGCATGGGCCGGGAAGGAGCGGCCTGTAGCGATTCCGGAAAAAAAGACGGCCCAAATGCGGGCGGAGGAAAAACCCGCCCCGGCGCAGGCGCCCGTCCCGGCTCCGAAACAGGAATCCGCCCCCGTCCCTGAGCCGCCCGCCCCGGCGCAGGACCCCCCCGCCCCCCAGGAGGAGGAGCCCTGGGTGGTCCGGGGGGAGCTGTTCCGCACCTACATCCTGGTGGAGCAGGGGGACAAGGTCCTGCTCATCGACAAGCACGCCGCCCACGAGCGGGCCAATTTCGACCGCCTCAAGGCGGCGGACTACCGGCCCATGGTCCAGGAGCTGCTCACCCCCGTGACCTTCGCCCCCGCCCCGGAGGAGCGGGCGGTCCTGCTGGAGCAGGCGGAGCTGCTTGCCCGGTTCGGCTTCGAGGTGGAGGAGTTCGGCGGCGGCGCTCTGGCGGTGCGGTCCGCGCCGGACTACCTGGACGCCGGGGACATTGAGTCCGCCCTGTGCCAGCTGGCCCGCCGCCTGCGGGAGGCGGGGACGGCGGACCCCGCCGCCGCCCGGGACGAGCTGCTCCACACCATGGCCTGCAAGGCGGCCATCAAGGGGGGCTGGCGCAGCGGCCGGGAGGAGCTGGAGGAGGTGGCCCGGCTGGTGGTGTCCGGGGCGGTGAAGTACTGCCCCCACGGCCGGCCGGTGGCCGTTGAGCTCACCCGCAGGCAGCTGGAAAAGCAGTTCCGGCGGGCGTGAGGGTCAGGAGCCCTGTTTCCGCGCCTGCCACACCTTGGCCAGAATGTCCTTGAGCACCAGAAAGGCGTCCAGCTCGCCGTAGCCAGACTCCCCCTTGAGCCGGTCCAGCAGCTCCGCCAGCCCCTGGGCGTAGGGGGCGGGGTCCACCCGCTCGGGGTAGGACAGCAGCACGGGGTACCGCTTCCCCCAGGCCTTCGTCCAGTCGATTTTCTCCGTCGTTTCGCCGCTGGTGCGCTGGATGGCCTCCTGAATCTCCCGCACCTCCAGGTCAAAGTCGATCAGCTCGTCCAACGACAGCCTGTACAGCGACGCCATCCGTTTGGCCTGACGGATGTCGGGCAGGGTCTCGTCCGTCTCCCATTTGGAGACGGTCTGGCGGCTCACCCCCAGCTTCTCCGCCACCGCCTCCTGGGACAGTCCGCTCTTTTTCCGGGCCCGGCACAGATTTGCTCCCAAGCTCATAGCTTCCACTCCTTTCGTTTGTTCCTCCCCATTATAGACGGCAAAGGGAACGGCGTCCACCGCGCAAACCGTACGCTTGCGCCCGAATTCCCGGCAGTCCGCGGAAAAACCCCGGCGCGCCAAACCGCAAAACGCCGCCCTCCCCCGGCCGGGGAAGGGCGGCGTTCGTCACAGACGGCTCTTCAGCTGATAGAGCAGGTTCATGGCCTCGATGGGGGTGAGGGTCTCCACCGACACCGACCGCAGGTCCTCCAGCACCGCCGCCCCGGCCATGTCCCCCAGGGACACCTGGGCGTCCGCCTCCTCCCGGGGCCGGGGCGCCGGGGCGGCATGGCCCTGGGCCTCCAGCTCGGCCAGAATCTCCCGGGCCCGGTCCACCACCCGGTCCGGCACCCCCGCCAGCCTGGCCACCTCCACGCCGTAGCTCTGGTCCGCCCCGCCGGGGACGATCTTCCGCAGGAACACAATGCCGTCCCCCCGCTTCTTGGCGGCAATGTGGTAGTTGCGCACCCCCTCGATGGCCCGCTCCACCTCGGTGAGCTCATGGTAGTGGGTGGCAAACAGGGTCTTGGCCCCCAGACGGCCCCGGTCCGCGCAGTATTCCAGCACCGCCCGGGCGATGGACATGCCGTCATAGGTGGAGGTGCCCCGGCCGATCTCGTCCAGAATCAGCAGGGAGCGCGGGGTGGCGTTTTTCAGCATCTGGGCCACCTCGGTCATCTCCACCATGAAGGTGGACTGGCCCGCCGACAGGTCGTCGGAGGCGCCGATGCGGGTGAACACCCGGTCCACCACCCCGATGCGGGCGGACTTGGCGGGGACGAAGGAGCCCATCTGGGCCATGAGCACAATCAGGGCCACCTGGCGCATATAGGTGGACTTGCCCGCCATGTTGGGCCCGGTGATGATGGACAGGCGGTGGTCCCCGCCGTCCATGTGGGTGTCGTTGGGGACAAACAGGGCGTCCTTCAGCATCCGCTCCACCACCGGGTGGCGGCCCTCCCGTATGTCGATAACGCCGCCCCCGTCCACCTCCGGGCGGACGTAGCCGTTGCTCACCGCCGCCGACGCGAAGGAGGCCAGCACGTCCAGATAGGCCACCCCCCGGGCCACGTCCTGCACCTGCCGCACCCGCTGGGAGGCGGCGTCCCGCAGCTTGCAGAACAGGTCGTACTCCAGCGCCGTCACCCGGCTCTGGGCGGAGAGAATCTCGTGCTCCAGGTCCTTCAGCTCCTGGGTGAAAAACCGCTCGCAGTTGACCAGGGTCTGCTTGCGGACGTAGTCCTCGGGCACCATGCTGTAATAGCTCTTGGACACCTCGATGTAGTAGCCGAACACCTTGTTGTAGCGCACCTTCAGGCTCTTGATGCCGGTGCGCTCCTTCTCCCGGCCCTCCAGCGCGGCCACCAGGTCCGCGCCGTGGTCCAGAATGTCCCGGAGGCGGTCCACCTCCGGGTCGTAGCCCCGGCGGATAAAGTCCCCCTCCCGGATGGTGAAGGGCAGGCGGTGGCCGTCCTCGTCGTCCCGGATGGCCTGACTGAGCAGGGCCTGGAGGCCGGTCAGGCCGGTGAACTCCTTGAGAAAGTCAAAGCGCCGGGGGGCGGCCTGGGCCATGGGGGCGGCCTGACCGGCCAGCTGGGGCAGGACGGCCAGCCCCTCCGCCAGGGTGAGCATGTCCCGGGCGTTGGCGGAGCCGTACACCACCTTGCCGATGAGCCGCTCCAGGTCGGGCACCTGGCGCAGGGTGCGGGACAGCTCCTCCCGCACCACCCCGTCCGCCGTCAGCGCGGCCACCTGGTCCTGCCGGACGCGGATTCCCGCGGGGTCGCAGAGGGGCTGCTCCATCCAGGACCGGATGAGCCGGTGGCCCATGGGGGTGCGGGTCTTGTCCAGCACCCACAGCAGGGAGCCCCGCTTCTCGCCCCCCCGGATGGTCTCGGTGAGCTCCAGGGTCCGCCGGGCGGTGAGGTCCAGCTCCAGAAAGCGCTGGGCCCGCTCCCCGTCCAGCACCAGCGGGCCCAGGTGGCCCAGGTCGGTCTTCTGGGTCTCCGCCAGATAGGCCGCCAGCGCCCCGGCGGCCTGGAGGCACAGCCGGGGGCCGTCCTCCTCCGGGAAGGGCGCCCCCTCCTGCCACAGGCGGCAGGCGCACAGCGCCGACCCCGCCTGGGCGGGCCGGAAGCAGGCCTCCGGCCGGGGCTGGCACAGGCAGCCCAGCCGGTCCCGGAGAAAGGCGTCAAGCTCCCGGTCGCAGGCGGCGGCGTCGGACAGGATGGCCTCGCTGGGGGGGCTGGCCGACAGGGCGTTGAGCAGGTGGGTGCGGAAGTCCTTCCCCTGAAAGGGGACCGCCTTGAACTCCCCGGTGGACAGGTCGCACCGGGCCAGGGCGGCCCCGGCGCTGTCCTCATAGACGGCGCAGATATAGTTGTTCCGGCTCTCGTCCAGCATCTCGTCGTCCATGGCGGTGCCGGGGGTGACGATGCGGATCACGTCCCGGTCCACCAGCCCCTTGGCCGCGGCGGGGTCCTCCATCTGCTCGCAGATGGCCACCTTGTACCCCCGCTTGATGAGCCGGGCGATATAGCTCTGGGCGGAGTGGTAGGGCACGCCGCACATGGGGGTGCGCTCCGCCTCCGGCTTGCCCCGGTCCCGGGTGGTGAGGGTCAGCCCCAGCTCCTCCGCCCCCAGCTTGGCGTCCTCGTGGAACATCTCGTAAAAATCGCCCAGCCGGAAGAACAGCAGGCAGTCCGGGTGCTGTTCCTTCACCTTCCAGTACTGCTTCATCATGGGGGTCAGCTCCGCCATGGGTTCACCTTCTCTTTCTAATGAACAACACGCACGCCGGGAGGATGCGCATCATCTATTCAAAATCCATCACGCCAATGCGCCCGTATTTGTCCCCGGGCTTCTTCATTGTCACGGTCACGCTCGGATTGGCCCCGCGGCTATCCTCGCGCTTCTACTCTCCGTAATCCACAATCACGTACACGTACCGCGCCCCGGCGATGTCCGCGGCGGGCTCCACCTGGGCGTAGCGGCTCACGCCGTCCTCCTCCACGTAGAGGGTGCGCACCGTGCCCACCGCCAGCCCCGCCGGGTACAGCCCCCCCAGGCCGGAGGTGGTCACCTGGTCGCCGGTGACCAGCTGAGCCTCCTCCGACAGGAAGGACAGCCGCAGCAGCCCCTCCAGCATCAGGGTGAAGTCTCCCTCCAGAATGGCGTCCTCGTCCGCGCGGGCCACCCGGCCCCCCAGCTCCAGGGTGGGGTCCAGGATGGTGGTGACCAGGGAGGAGTTGGGGTCCGCCTCGGTGACCACGCCGATGAGGTGGCCGTACTGGTCGATGACGCAGTCCCCCGCCTCCACGCCGCCGGAGGTCCCCCGGTCGATGGTCAGGTTGGACGCCCAGTTGGACGACGACCGCCGGACCACCGCCGCGTCCCGGTACTGGAGCTCGGGCCGCTCCTCCCGCAGGCCCAGCAGGTCCCGCAGGCGCTCGTTCTCCCGCTGGGCGTCCTGTCCGGCGTTGGCGTCCCGCTCCAGCTCCGCCACCCGGCGCTGGAGGGCCTCGATCTGGGCCGCCTGCTCGTCAAACCGAAAGGCGCGCTCATACCGCTCCTGGGTCCAGTCCGTCACGGCGGCGGACGCCGCCCGGAAGGGGGTGGCCAGCACCTCCATGGCGCTGGTGAGGGGATCAAAGCCCAGAATCTGAGACCCCAGGGCCAGCACCCCCGCCAAAAGGGCCGCCGCCACCAGCAGCAGCCCGCCGTTATTTCGGAAAAAGCCTCTCATAGATGATCTGTTCTCCTATTTTCTGATCTGCCGCCCCGCGCTCACGACGGCTCCGCGCTTTGATGTTGTCACGCTCCGCCTGTTCGCCACGCGCGGCTTCGCTCCGTCTCAAGCAAAACCCCTTCCCGCTCCGCGGACGCTTGGCTTTTGCTTTCGCTCCGCTCCATCCGCGCTGCTCACGACGGCTCCGCGCTTCGATGTTGTCACGCTCCGCCTGTTCGCCACGCGCGGCTTCGCTCCGTCTCAAGCAAAACCCCTTCCCGCTCCGCGGACGCTTGGCTTTTGCTTTCGCTCCGCTCCATCCGCGCTGCTCACGACGGCTCCGCGCTTCGCAGCAAATCCACGCCGAACCGGGACAGAATGCGGCCCAGCCGGAACACCGGCAGGCCCATCACATTGCAGTAGTCCCCCTGGATGCCCGACACCAGCAGCGCCCCCAGGCCCTGGATGCCGTAGGCCCCGGCCTTGTCCATGGGCTCGCCGGTGGCGATATAGCCCAGAATCTCCTCCGGGTCCACCTCCCGGAAGGTCACCGCCGTGGCCTCGTGCTCCGTCACCACCCGGTCCCCCCGGAGCACCGTCACTCCGGTGTACACGTCGTGCCGGTTGCCGGACAGAGCGGACAGCATGGAAAAGGCGTCCCGCTCGCCGGCGGGCTTGCCCAGCACCGCCCCCTCCAGCGCCACCACCGTGTCGGCGGCGATGATGAGGTCGTCCGGGTCCGCCTTCTCCGCCGCCGCCCGGGCCTTGCGCAGGGACAGCTCCTCCACAATCTGGGCGGGGTGGAGGTTGCCCTCCACCCCCTCGTCCACGTTGGGGGCCACCACCCGGAAGCCCCGCAGGCCCATCCTGCCCAGCAGCTCCCGCCGCCGGGGGGAATTGGATGCTAATATGATATCCATAGTACCTCCGCTTCATTGCCGCGCGCGGCTGTCCTCGCGCTTCTTTCATTATTCTACATCCCGGTAGTACAGCCCCCGGGTGAAGTTGTTGGGGACGTAATTTCCCTTGCCCCGGTAGGCCTCCAGCACCTGGGCGCACTCCACCCCGTTCTCCGTGGTGAACAGCAGCCGCACCGCCCGCAGCCCCGCCTTCTTCCAGTCCGCCGCCTTGTCCGCCAGAAATACCTTGTTGGCGTTGAGCACCTCGTTGCGGCAGCCCCAGGCGCGTTCCACCGGGAAGCGGACTCCCTTGCGGTCGGTGAGCAGGTTCACGTTGGAGCACACGCATCTGCCCGACTGGTTCTGAATGGCGCAGTTCTCCGTAATCATCAGGGGCAGGCGGCCGTAGGCGATAATCTCCAGGTCCACCGCCTTGGACAGGTCCCGGATCTGGGCCAGCTTCAGCTCAAAGGAGGCGGTGAGGGACTGAAACCCCATCCGCTTGTACTCCTTCACCCCCTGGCTGTTGAACACCTGGAGCCCGAAGTCCCCCCGCAGGGCAAAGCCCAGCTCTCTGCACAGAGGGATCAGGCCCAGATTTCCCACGTATACATCGCTGATCCCCGCCTCCCGGCAGGCCTCCAGCTGCTCCCGCAGGGCGGGCAGCTCCCGGTCGAAGCAGATCCGGGGCAGCACCGCCGCCACCGGCACCCCCCGCTCAATGGCCCCCTTCACCTCATCCGGGTGGGCGGCGGCCTCCTCCACCGGCAGGGTGATGAGGTCCGGCTTGGCCTTCACCAGCTCGAAGGTCATCTGGGACGCCCGCCGCAGGGAGAGATAGATATCCGGCTCCCCCCGGTAGTTCTCATACCGGGCGCCCAGCTTATACGCGCCGTGGCGGCGCCGGGGCAGGGCGGAGCGCTGGGCGGACAGGCCGTCCAGCACCTGCCGCCGCAGGGCGTTCAGCGCCGACAGGGGCACCGCCAGCCCGTCCTCCACCAGGGCCCGGGCGTCCACCGCCCGGTAGGGCGTGCCGCCGGTCTTGGCCAGCTGGGCCTCCACCTCCGCCCGGGAGACGGCCCGCCGCCGGGCGGCCTCCGGGGGGCGGCCTGCGGCGGTGACCACCCGGCCCTGGCCGTCCTCCACCCCCACCTGCACGGGCTCCCCCGCCCGGACCATGGCGTACAGCTTCACGGGGACGCCGGGGCCCTCCCCCTTCTCATAGGCGGCCTTGGCCTGGGCGAACAGCTCCCTGGGGTTTCTGGCCTCCTCCCGAACGCCGAACATATCCGGGCCCTTGCGCTCCATGAAATAGCCGTCGGTGAAGCCCTGGCGGGAGAAGGCCTGCTCCAGCCGGGACAGCTCCTCGGGGGTGGGCTCCCGGCCCTCCCGCAGGGCGTCGGCGTACACCTTGGTCACAATATAGACGTATTCGGGCCGCTTCATCCGGCCCTCGATCTTGGCGCTGGCCACCCCCATGTCCCGCAGCTCCCGCAGATGGCCCGCCAGGGACATGTCCTTCAGGGAGAGGGGATGGCCCCCCGCCAGCTCCTCTCCCCAGCCGTAGGGCAGGCGGCAGGGCTGGGCGCACATGCCCCGGTTGCCGCTGCGCCCGCCGATGACGGAGGACATGAAGCACTGCCCGGAGTAGCACATGCAAAGCGCGCCGTGGACGAACACCTCGATCTCGATGGGGGATTTTTCGCAGATATAGGCGATGTCCCGGCGGGACAGCTCCCGGGCCAGCACCGCCCGGGTCATGCCCAGGTCGGCGGCCTGCTTCACCCCGTCCAGACTGTGGATGGTCATCTGGGTGGAGGCGTGGAGGGGCAGGTCGGGGGCGGCCTGCCGCAGGGCCCGCACCAGCCCCATGTCCTGGACCAGCGCCGCGTCCGCCCCCAGCTGGGACGCCTGCACGGCGCAGTCTACCGCCGCCTCCATCTCCCGGTCGGCGCACAGGGTGTTCAGGGTGAGGTATACCTTCACCCCCCGCAGGCGGCAGTAGGCCGCCGCCGCGGCAAACTCATCCCGGGTAAAATTTTTCGCCCCCCGGCGGGCGTTGAATTGTCCGAAGCCCAGGTAGACCGCGTCCGCCCCGGCGCACACCGCCGCGCGCAGCGCCTCCGGGCTGCCGGCGGGGGATAGTATTTCCATAGTCGTTCTCTCATTTCTTGGCTGTTTATCGTACCGCGGGAGCGGCTCTTATCGGGCCCCCGCAAAGCCGCCCGTCAGGCTTTGCGGGGAGAGGAGGGGCAGTGGAGCGAACAAGCTTTCGCCGCAGGCGAAAACGAGCGATGCGGAACTTGCCCCGACGATATCACGCTCGCGTTGGGCGCGCGGCCCGCCTCGGCTTCCCTTCGACTCGGATAAAAAACAGATTTGCTCCGCAAATCCTGGTTTTTCATCCTCGCTCCGGTCCATCCGGGGCGGCGCGCCTAAGCTCGCGCTCCCTTATCACGCTCGCTTTGGGCGCGCGGCCCGCCCCGGCTTCCCTTCGACTCGGATAAAAAACAGATTTGCTCCGCAAATCCTGGTTTTTCATCCTCGCTCCGGTCCATCCGGGGCGGCGCGCCTAAGCTCGCGCTTACCGCTTCTGCTGCAATTTGAATATCTCCCGCTTGGCCTCGCTCAGCTCCAGCTTCAGCTTGGCGTTCTCCTCCAGCAGGTCCTTGATCTGCCGCCGCAGGTCCACCGACGCCTCCTGCTCCTTGAAGCGGTCGTCGGCGATGTTGATGGCGGTGAGCACGGCGCAGTCCATCTGGGACGCGCCCCCCGCCTTGGCCGTCTCCTTCAGCTTCTCGTTCACATAGGCGGCCACCCGGTGGACATAGCTCTCGTCCTCTGCGGCCAACAGCGTGTATTTCAGTCCACCCACGGTGACGGTGATGCGGTTTTGCATGGCGGTCCCCTCCTGAGCAGTTTTTCATACGGTATATTATAGCACACCCCTTTGGAAAAGGAAATGAAAAAAGTATAAAAGACCGCTGAATTTTCACCGGCGCCCGCCTTGACTTTTCCGCCCGCCCATGCTATGCTTCTCGAAAACGCGCCCCGTCCGGGGACGCGGCCAAAAGGAGGCGTATTGGCATGGACGACAAGCAAAACCGCGCCACGGCGCGAAAAAACGCCCTCAAGGAGCTTCTGGAGGGCGCCGGCATGGCCGCGCTGGGGGCGGTCATGTGGGTGCTGGGCGGGGATTTCACCTTCGTGGAGGGCGTGACCACCCGGAGCGAGGGCCGCACCCAGATGTACCTGATGGCGGGGGCGGCGGCGCTGATTGTCATCGGCGCGGTGTTCCTGATCCTGGGCCTGATCCACCTGATCCGCCCCAAAAAAGAGGGCTGAGCCCCCTTTTCCCGTTCCACCCCTTGACAGGCCGGGGAAAAGGTGATAAAGTGGCTTCCACCAAAGCAGTGACGGAGAACAGTACCCCGCGCACGGGGCTTTCAGAGAGGGGACGGGCGGTGCGAGTCCCCCGAAGGCGCGGCGGGAAGGCCCTCCCGAGTCCGGGCAGGAAATGGCCCGGCGGCCCCCGCCGTTACCGGGCAGGAGCGCACGCCGCAGGCGTGAATTCAGGTGGAACCGCGGACAAGAAGAAGCGCGGAGCAAGGGGCCGCGAGGGAGCTTGGACCGGAGCGAGGGGCGGTGCTTGCCGGCGGCAAGCGATTACCGCCGACCGAGCCGAAGGCGAGACCCGGGCGCAGACCGGCCCGAGTCGAAGGGAAAGCGACCGAGCGTCCAGACCCTTGCGGAGCGTGACAACTGTTCGCCCTGAGCCATACCGGCTCGGGGCGTTTTCGTTTTTTGGGAGGTGTCTGCATGAAGAAGGGCCGGCCCAAAGCGCCTTGGTTTATCTGGCTGTCCTTTTTGGGGCTGACGTTTCTGCACGGGAAGCGCTCCGTTCAGTACCTGGCCGGCAAACCAACGTACACGGGAAAAGAATTTGACCGGCATTGTGGCTATACGGTACGCCTGATCGGACTGTTCATCGGCGTGTTTGGCATTCCCACCCTTTTGATGGAATATCTCATCATGGACCGGATGCCGGAACCCTGGTACACAGTCTGGAACTGCATCGTTCTGGCCTACGCCTATTTCTCAGGTGTCTTCATCAACTGGCGGCTCTACCGTTATCTGAACCGGGAATAATCTATGTCAATTATCTGATAAGGAGTGTAATGTTATGAAAAACAGCGAAAAATCCATGGAAAAAATCGTGGCCTTGTGCAAAGCCCGGGGCTTCATCTTCGCCGGGTCTGAGATCTACGGCGGGCTGGCCAACACCTGGGACTACGGCCCGCTGGGGGTGGAGCTGAAAAACAACGTGAAAAAGGCCTGGTGGAAGAAGTTCGTCCAGGAGAACCCCTACAACGTGGGGCTGGACGCCGCCATCCTCATGAACCCCCAGGTCTGGGTGGCCTCCGGCCACGTGGGCGGCTTCTCCGACCCGCTGATGGACTGCAAGGAGTGCCACGAGCGCTTCCGCGCCGACAAGGTCATCGAGGACTGGTGCCAGGAGAACGGCTTCCAGCTGGACCGCAGCGTGGACGCCATGAGCCAGGCCGAGATGAAGGCCTTCATCGACGAGCACCAGATCCCCTGTCCCACCTGCGGCAAATTCAACTGGACGGACATCCGCCAGTTCAACCTGATGTTCAAGACCTTCCAGGGGGTCACCGAGGACGCCAAGAACACCGTCTACCTGCGGCCCGAAACCGCCCAGGGCATCTTCACCAACTTCGTCAACGTCCAGCGCACCACCCGGCGGAAGCTGCCCTTCGGCATCGGCCAGATCGGCAAGTCCTTCCGCAACGAGATCACCCCGGGCAACTTCATCTTCCGCACCCGGGAGTTCGAGCAGATGGAGCTGGAGTTCTTCTGCAAGCCGGACACCGAGCTGGAGTGGTTCAAGTATTGGAAAAACTTCTGCCACCAGTGGCTGCTGGACCTGGGCATCCGGGACGAGAACCTGCGCCTCCGGGACCACGACCCCGAGGAGCTCAGCCACTACTCCAACGCCACCACCGACTTCGAGTTCGCCTTCCCCTTCACCGACTGGGGCGAGCTGTGGGGGGTGGCCAGCCGCACCGACTTCGACCTCACCGCCCACCAGAACACCTCCGGCAAGGACCTGACCTACTTCGACCAGGAGACCAACGAGCACTACGTCCCCTATGTCATCGAGCCCTCCCTGGGGGTGGAGCGGATGCTGCTGGCCTTCCTGTGCAACGCCTACGACGAGGAGGTGGTGGACGCGGAGAAGAACGACGTGCGCACCGTGCTGCGCCTCCACCCCGCCCTGGCCCCCTTCAAGTGCGCGGTGCTCCCTCTGTCCAAGAAGCTGTCCGACAAGGCCCGGGAGATCCAGGCAGAGCTGTCCAAGTACTTCATGGCGGACTTCGACGACGCAGGCTCCATCGGCAAGCGCTACCGCCGCCAGGACGAGATCGGCACCCCCTACTGCGTCACCGTGGACTTCGCCACCGTGGGGGACGGCAAAACCGAGGCGGATCACGCCGTCACCATCCGGGACCGGGACACCATGGATCAGGTCCGGGTGCCCATCAGCCAGCTGAAGAGCTGGCTGGAGGAAAAGCTGGCCTACTGAGTTTCTTAACTTTCCGTTAAAACACCCACTGTGCCCGTGCGCGGCGGGCTGAACTGTGATACAATACCGGCGGCGGGAATCCCCGCCGCCGGTATTGTACATCTGATATGGGAGGCCCTGCGATGAAACGTCTATTCTCCTGCTTCTTATTTCAGCCACGCCCGGGGGACGGGCTGTCCAAGGGACGCCGGGCGGCGTTCTGGGTGTGGAACGCCCTGCTGCTGGGGGGTGCGGCCCTGGTCCTGGGAATGCTGTCCCTGGTGATGGCGCCGGGGCAGTACGGCTGGGAGCTGTTCTGGGACTACCTGGCCCACCCCGGCCTGCTGGCCCTCAACCTGCTGCCGCCGGTGGTGCTGGCCGCCCTGCTCTACGGGCTCACCGGGCGGGCGTGGCTGGCCTACGCCCTCGCCGCCCTGCCGGTGCTGGGGCTGTCGGCGGGCAACACCTATAAGCTGTTCTTCCGGGACGACCCCGTGGTGGCCGCCGACCTGCTGCTGCTGGGAGAGGCGGGCAACATGGCGGGCAAGTACCGGCTGTTCCTCTTCGGCAAGCTGGCAATCGCCCTGGCGGGCGCGCTGGTCTCCATTCTCCTGCTGGCCCTGCTGGCCCGGGGACGGCCCAGGGGCTGCGGGCGGGCGCTGGCGGCGGGACTGTCCCTGGCCTGCGCCCTGGCCCTGGCCCCGGTGTACGGCAGCGACCGGGTCTATCAGGCCAACGCCAATCTGGAGCACATCAACCAGTGGTCCACCACCCAACAGTATGTGTCCCGGGGGCTGCTCTACCCCTTCCTCCACAGCGTCAAATCCGCCCTGCCCCGCCCGCCGGAGGGCTACGACGCCCAGGAGGCCGCCCGGCTGCTGGCACAGTATGAGGACGGGGACATCCCGGAGGACAAAAAGGTGAACATCGTGGGGATCATGCTGGAGGCCTTCAGCGACTTCTCCGACCTGGAGGAGGTGGAGCTCAGCGAAGACGTGTACGCCTACTATCACGCCCTGGAGGAGGAGAGCTATTCCGGCCGCCTGCTCACCAACATCTTCGCCGGGGGCACCGTCAACACCGAGCGGGCCTTCCTCACCGGCGCGGGCGGGGAGGATTACGACTTCCGGACGGACACCTCCTCCTACGTGTGGTACTTGAAGAGCCAGGGCTACCGGGCCACCGGCGACCACCCCAGCTACAACTGGTTCTATAACCGGCAGAACGTCAACGCTTACCTGGGCTTTGACGCCTACCGCTTCACCGAGGACTGCTACTACGCCCTCACCGGCGAGCCCACCGCCTGGGACTACACCTTTATGCCCACCCTCACCGCCTCCATCCTGGAGCAGCTGGAGGGGGACGCGCCGCTGTTCTCCTTCTCCGTGTCCTATCAGGGCCACGGGCCTTACGGCGGCGACGAGTGCTGGTGGGGTGAGGCGGAGGATTTCATTGGAAATCAGGAGCTGGACGAGGCCTCCCGGTATATTTTATCCAACTACCTGGGGTCGGTGAAAAACACCCAGGAGCACCTCAAGGTGATGGTGGACGCCTTCCGGGCGTCGGACAAGCCCATTGTTCTGGTGCTCTTCGGCGACCACAAGCCCTGGCTGGGCAACGGCAACAGCGTATACCAGGGTCTTGGCGTCGATCTGAGTCAGGGCTCCAAGGACAGCTTTTACGACTACTGGTCCACCAGCTACCTGATCTGGGCCAACGACGCCGCCAAGGCGGCGCTGGGCACCCAGATGACGGGCCGGGGACCGGACATCTCCCCCTGCTTCCTGATGAATGTGCTGTTTGAACGGCTGGGCTGGGACGGGGACGCCTATATGCAGGCGGTGGAGGGCATCCGCAGGGAGCTGCCGGTGATCCACAACTACGGCGCCTGCCTCACCGCCGGGGGCGAGCTGGTGCGGGAGCCCAGCGCGGACCAGGCGGAGCTGGTTCGGACATTCCGGGAATTAGGCTACTACCGGCTCCACCATTTTGACGGCTGAGCCGTTTTGACTACACCGCGGGGGCCGCCAAAGGGCGGTCCCCGGATTTTTTCAAAAACCCGCGAAAAAAAGGTTGACATTTCCGAGAAAATGGGGTACACTATCACTTGCCCCTGTCAGGGCGGCATCAGTAGGACAAAATGGCGGCGTAGCTCAGTTGGCTAGAGCACTCGGTTCATACCCGAGTTGTCACCGGTTCGAATCCAGTCGCCGCTACCATCCCGAAGAAGCGGCGATGGCCGCTTCTTCGGGCCCCGCTCTGACCCTGCCCGCCTCGGGCGCCACGGCCCGGTGGTCAAGCGGCTAAGACACCGCCCTTTCACGGCGGTAACACGGGTTCGATTCCCGTCCGGGTCACCAATATGGAGGCTTAGCTCAGCCGGTAGAGCGCTTGCTTCACACGCAAGAGGTCACAGATTCGAGTTCTGTAGTCTCCACCAGCCGAAACC
>CANDCH010000016.1 GCA_947383145.1 uncultured bacterium | reverse complement strand
AGCCGCTGGGTCAGCTCCTGCCGCCGCTGGCGCAGGGCCATGGCCCGCTCCTTGGCGCTCCGGCTCACCTTCACCGCCCCGTCGTCCCGCAGAAACCGCCGGATCTCCCCGGCGATTTTGGGCACGGCGTAGGTGGAGAACTGGGTGCCGTAGGCCAGGTCGAACCCCCGGATGGCCTTCAGAAAGCCCAGGCAGCCCAGCTGGTACAGGTCCTCCGGGTCCACCCCCCGGCCGTAGTACCGCCGGGCCACCGACCAGATCAGGCCGCTGTTGTCCAGGAGGAGCCGCTCGCAGGCGTCGTTGTCCCCGGCCTGCGCGGCCTCCAGCAGGGCGGGGGCGTCCAGCCCCCTCACTTCGTGGCGCCCGCCCGGCGGGCAATCCGCTTGCGCATGGTGACGGCGGTGCCCCGCCCCGGCTGGGAGCGCACCTTCAGGCCGTCCATAAAGCTCTCCATGATGGTGAAGCCCATGCCGGAGCGCTCCTCCCCGCCGGTGGTAAACAGCGGGGTCCGGGCCTGATCCACGTCGGGGATGCCCACCCCGGCATCCTTCACCTGAATTTCCAGCACGCCCCCGTCGTACAGCCGCAGGCGCAGGGTGATCTGCCCCAGGCAGTCCGGGTAGGCGTGGACGATGGCGTTGGTCACCGCCTCGGACACGGCGGTTTTGATGTCCGCCACCTCGTCCAGGGTGGGGTCCAGCTGGGCGGCGAAGCAGGCCGCCGCCGCCCGGGCAAAGCCCTCGTTGGCGGAGCGGGAGCTGAAGGTGATGGTCACCTGGTCTATTGCTTTCATCCTATGTAGCCCTCCTCAGTCTAAGGAAATGAGCCGCCCCACTCCGGCGGCGTCCAGCACCCGGCGGGCCTGAGCGGGGATGTTGACCACCCGCAGGGAGCCGCCGGTGTGCCCCATCTGGCGCAGCGCCTTCAGCAGCACCGCGATGCCCGAGCTGTCCATGAAGGTGACCCCGGACAGGTCCAGCACCAGGCGGGCGGGGGCCCGCTCGTCAATGGCCTCCTCCAGCTGGCGCATCATCTCCCTGGCCCCGTGGTGGTCGATTTCGCCGGACAGGGCGATGGTCAGCGCGCTGTCCCGGCCGGTAACGGTGATGGGCATGGCTTGTCCCCTCTTCGCAAAAAAATGAGCGCGGTACGGGCGTTTTCCCGTATCGCGCTCATTATATCGGATTGTATGGGTCATAATTTGCCGAAGCGGCAATGACAGCTGGAAAAAATTACATATTATTCAGCGTCCGGGACCTTTCACGCCCGTTACAGCGCTTTCAGCTGTTCCTCGATCTTCGCGATGAAGGTTTTCAGCTTCTCCGCCCGCTCTTTCTCGGCGGCAACCACCTCAGCGGGAGCCTTGTTCAGGAAGCCGGGGTTGGACAGCTTGCCCTCCAGCCCCTTGAGCTCCCCCTGCTTCTTGCCCAAATCCTTGGTCAGGCGGGCCTTTTCCTTCTCGATGTCCACCAGCTCCGCCAGGGGCATATACACCTTGGCGTCGTGGGTCACGTCGGCCACCAGCCCGGTGAGATCGGCGGGCTCGTCCGGGCGCACCTCGATGGAGGAGGCCCAGGCCAGCCGGGTGAGGAAGCCGCGGCCCGCGCTGAACACATCCCCTTTGGAGGTGACGATGGTCAGCGCCGCCTTTTTGGAGGGGGGCACGTTCATCTCGGCCCGGCGGGCCCGGACGGCCCGGATCACATCCATGACGGACTCCATGGAGGCCTCCGCCTCCGGGAAGTCCAGGGCTTCGGCGTACTCCGGCCACTTCTGGAGCATCAGGAAGCCGCCCTCCAGGCCGGGGGCGTGGGGCAGGGCCTGCCAGATCTCCTCGGTGATAAAGGGCATGAAGGGGTGGAGGAGCTTCAGCGTCTCGGTGAGCACGTACACCAGCACCTGCTGGGCCTGCTCCTTGGCGGCGGCGTCCTCCCCCTGGAGGCGGGCCTTGGTCAGCTCGATATACCAGTCGCAGTAGTCGCTCCAGATGAAGTCGTACACCTTGGCGGAGGCCACCCCCAGCTCGTAGGCGTCCATGTTCTCGGTAACCTCCCGGATCACCCGGTTCAGCCGGGAGAGAATCCACTGGTCCTCCCGCTCCAATTTCTCGGGCAGGACGCACGCCTGGATGGTCAGGTTCATCATGACGAACCGGCTGGCGTTCCAGATCTTGTTGGCGAAGTTGCGCATGGCCTCGCACTTCTCCACGAAGAAGCGGGTGTCGTTGCCGGGGGCGTTGCCGGTGATGAGGTTGAAGCGCAGGGCGTCCGCGCCGTACTTTTCCGCCATCTCCAGCGGGTCGATGCCGTTGCCCAGGGACTTGGACATCTTGCGGCCCTTGTCGTCCCGCACCAGACCGTGGATGAGCACGGTGTGGAAGGGGGCCTTCCCGGTGTGGGCGCAGCCGGAGAAGATCATTCGGGCCACCCAGAAGAAAATGATGTCATAGCCCGTCACCAGCACGTCGGTGGGATAAAAGTACCGGAAATCCTCGGTGTCCTCCGGCCAGCCCAGGGTGGAGAAGGGCCACAGGGCGGAGGAGAACCAGGTGTCCAGCACGTCCGGGTCCCGCTGGATGTCTTTGGAACCGCAGTGGGCGCACTCGCTGGGGTCCTCCCCGTCCACGGTCATTTTGCCGCAGTGGGCGCAGTACCACACGGGGATCTGGTGGCCCCACCACAGCTGGCGGGAGATGCACCAGTCGTGGACGTTTTCCATCCAGTTGGTGTAGGTCTTGGCGAACCGCTCGGGGACAAATTTGGTCTCCCCTTCGTTGACCACCCGCAGGGCCTCCTTGGCCAGGGGCTCCATCTTCACGAACCACTGGGCGGAGATGATGGGCTCCACGTCGTTGTGGCAGCGGTAGCAGGTGCCCACGTTGTGCTGGTGGTCCTCAATTTTCTCCAGCAGGCCCAGCTCCTCCAGGTCGGCCACCACGGCCTTCCGGGCCTCGTAGCGGTCCAGCCCCTGATACTTGCCGCCGTTCTCGTTGACCATGCCGTGGTCGTCCAGCACCCGGATGGTGTCCAGGTTGTGGCGCAGGCCCACCTCGAAGTCGTTGGGATCGTGGGCGGGGGTCATCTTCACGCAGCCGGTGCCGAACTCCAGGTCCACGTACTCGTCGGCCACAATGGGAATCTCCCGGTCCATCAGGGGAAGCAGGCACTTCTTGCCGATCAGGTCCTGATACCGCTGGTCGCCGGGGTGGACGGCCACGCCGGTGTCCCCCAGCATGGTCTCGGGCCGGGTGGTGGCCACCACGACGTACCGCCCCGGCTCCCCCACGATAGGGTATTTGATGTGCCACAGGCGCCCCGGCTTGTCCTGATACTCCACCTCGGCGTCGGACAGGGCGGTGACGCAGTGGGGGCACCAGTTGACGATGCGGGAGCCCTTGTAGATGAGCCCCTTATCGTAAAGGGAGACGAACACGTGGCGCACCGCCTTGCTGAGCCCCTCGTCCATGGTGAAGCGGGAGCGCTCCCAGTCGCAGGACACGCCCAGCTTTTTCTGCTGCTCCACGATGCGGCTGCCGTACTTGTGCTTCCAGTCCCACACCCGCTCCAGGAATTTCTCCCGGCCCAGGTCGTGGCGGGTGAGGCCCTCCTTCTCCCGCAGTTCCTCCTCCACCTTGATCTGGGTGGCGATGCCCGCGTGGTCGGTGCCGGGGAGGTACAGCGCGGCATAGCCCTGCATCCGCTTGTAGCGGATCAGCATGTCCTGCATGGCGTCGTCCATGGCGTGGCCGATGTGGAGCTGGCCGGTGACGTTGGGGGGGGGCATGACGATGGTGAAGGGCTTCTTTTCGGGGTCCCGGACGCCCCGGAAGCAGCCGTTTTCCTCCCAGGCGGCGTAAACGCGGCCCTCCACCTCCTGGGGCTCGTAGACCTTGGGCAGTTCTCTGTTCATCTCTACTCACTATCCTTTCGTGATGCCAAATTAGGCTTGAATGATTTGTTTTCCTGTTTTTTCTGACAGCCAGGGGCCGAAAATAGCTGGATCTCCATCAACAAATGAGCTTTTTCGCAGCACATAGCCAGTTCCGCCAGGTAAAATAAGCACGTAGGAATTCCTGTCCTCGTATAGCTTCGCAATGCCGTCATAGGAAAAATCACTGCGGCACGTGAGCACGGTGACGGTAAAGCCGTCCTCCGAAAAGCAGAACTCTAACTCGGTTCCCTTTTCCTTGTAGTTTTTCCAGACAGCCCATCTCCAGAACCAATCGCTGTTTGGAAATATCAGCGAAAGCCCCATGGCGGCGGTAATAATAATGCTAAAGCCATCGAAGGCATTCAGCGCATAGCTCCCGCCGGAAAAAACGGAGGATATTTCGTATGTGCAGGCCCTGAGCCCGGCAGCGATGGCGAGCGCGGTCAAAAGGGCTCCCACAGTCAGCCCAAGTTTTTGAAAAATTGAATGCCACCTCCCTCGGCCACGGGGCCAGCGGGAGACACGGAACAGCGCCATCAAATCGGTTTTGTCATAAGTGATTTTGACCTTGAACATGGTCGACCTCCTCCCAACAAAAAACGCCCCAAGCCACATGGCCCGGGGCGAACGCATTGTCCGTGTTACCACCCGAATTCCCCTTGACGGGGCGCTCGAAGCCCTTAACGCGGGCGGACGGCGTCGCTTACTTGAGAAATCTCCGCTCCCGCCGGTCGAATCGGAGGCTCCCCTGTGTTCAGCGCCGCGGCTCCGGGACCACTTCGCCCTGCCTCCGCGCGGCCTTCCACCCACCGGCCGCTCTCTGAAGCGGAGGGAGAGGGGTACTGCTTCCCTTCCCTGCCTGTACTGGCAAATAGTATAGGCGAAATGAGACGGTTTGTCAAGGACCGCTTTTTTGTCAGCGCCCTGGACTACGCAGGCCAAACGACGGTAACGGTGCTGCTTGTGAAAGACAAGGCCCCTGTTCCCAATATACAGCTTGCCGCTACCGACAAAAACGGGAATTATAAACCCACTTGCACCTTGAAAATTGAATATGGAAGAAATGGAGGCAGCACTTGAGCAGACGGAAAAAGCCAATCAATCATACCGGCATTCCCCAGCACAAAATTGAGGCCACCGTCCGCTGTCTCATGCCGGATATCCTCGCTTTCTACGAGAGCGAGGAGGGCCAGCGGGAGTTTGCCGAATGGAAACAGCGGCGGGAAGTCGATGGGCAGGAGGACAACAGAGGGTAAGGACAAACAGGGCGGGCGCACCGTGAAACGGCTGCGCCCGCCCTGTTTGCGTTTATGGGGCCCGCTCCTTCTTCCGTGGGCCTCTCGGCTTGGAGGTGGGCTTGCGTTCCACCCCGTTTCGGAAGTGGGTGCGCTCATACCGCTCAAAGAAAACCAATAATCCGAACCCGTCCCCTATCGGAAACAGGTTCGGATTATATGGGTTTGGTGCGCGAGGCGGGAGTCGAACCCGCACGCCCTTGCGAGCACTGGCACCTGAAGCCAGCGAGTCTACCAATTCCACCACTCGCGCATCTCGCATCTGTTTTTGTCACTCTTGCCTTGCGACGGGTTTTATGTTACCACAGTGAGCCCTGATTGTCAATAGTTTTTTCGCATTTTTCTCTCCGTTGGAAGCTTATCCATAAAGAGGCCAAACCCAATAGCTGTGTAAGTCAGCCGAATGTGATTGAGTTGCAGGGAAATGCAGCCTTTGGAGGATTTACATAATGGATAAGTGCATTTTCAATGAAAGTAACGGTCCTTGGTACGAGCCGGTGGGGGACTATTACCTGCCCCGTTTGGAACTCCTCGAAGAAGAACAGCGCCCTGTTGGTATCTGGGGCAAGCGCAGTCGGCAGTATCTGCAAAAACACAGGAAAGCTCTTTACAACGCCTTGCTATTCAGCGGGAAGCCGGATGGCCGCTTGTCTGACATCAATCAACAGGCGTAAGATATGTTTTCTCCGCTTGTAAAGCAGATGGAAGCGCAAGAGGACATTACAGAACGGCTTAAAGCAGATAACCAAATGCGCTTGGCAGGGCTGATGAATTGTTGCAAGGCCCAGGTGGAAAATCATCTTTGCTGAACTGATTTATCAATAGATTTTAACGGAGTTTCTTTGAAAAAACAGAAATTCCGCTTTTTTAATGAACTTTTTATTGCGGAAGATAGGCTATCAATTCCTCCGTTGTGTCTTTCATTCCCCGCCGGAACCAAACCTCGATCCAACCATACAAAAAGAACGCAACATAGGCGGAGGAATATGCGGCGGGCATTTCCTGCTCTGGGTTAAAGCCGCACAAATTTAAAATGACGTCTTTGAGAAGATAAACCAATCCTCTCTCGTTTAGCAGGGTGTAAAACTCCCGGTTTGCCTCAAAATGGGAAAACACAATTCGCACCACTTCTTTCACCGGGAGGCCAGGAGTTTCTTTAAATTTGTCCACCCAATCTTGAAATAAATGCTCAACGTATGCTTTGATAATATCTTCCTTTTCTCCGTAATTGCGGTAAAAGGATGTCCGCCCCACTCCGGCCATGCCGCACAATTCACTGATAGAGATTTCACTGACCGGCTTTTCTTTCAGCAGCTCCAGCATAGAGCTGGTAAGATGCTCCACCACATAGGCGTTGCGGCTCTCGTTGCTGAACGGTGAAACATTTTTCGGCTTTTGTTCCATTTTTTCTGCCCCCATTGACAAGGTTATTTTCCGCTGTTACACTTATCTTGCTGTTACGATTGTTACAAATCATAGCATACAACAACAAGTCTGTCAAGGAGGGATTTTCACATGACATTGACGCAAAAACGGCTGTTGATACTGCTTGTCATCGCTGTCGTGGCCTTTGTTCTGGGGCGGCTGGCGGTGCGGGCTTTTATGAACCTGCTGCTCGGCGGGACGCTGTTTGGGGGGGATTTCTTATGAGCAAAGCTGTGAAGGAAAAGAGGGTGAAGGCTGTGCCAATCTGGATGGGCGTCCTGGTATTTTTGCTGGCCTTTGGGGCTGGGGTTGCTTCTAAATTTGCAATCCAGCCCGGGTGGGCGAAGGAATACAGCTTGGCGTGGAGCGACGAGTTGGGGACGCGCCTGATCGACCTGCCCTACGGGGACGGGGAGGCCAACAAATTCGACCTCTACCTGCCCAAGGACGGCGGCAAGGGGAGCTACGGCCTGGTGGTCTACCTCCACGCCGGTGGCTTCACCGCCGGGGACAAGAGCGGGGATGTGAAGATGCTCTCCTGGCTGTGCAAAAAGGGCTATGTGGCGGCGGGGATCAACTACACCCTGTTCGCGGAGCTGGAGGGCGGCGCTACCAACGGCGCAAGCGTGCTGACCCAATCGGAGGAAATCAGGGACGCCATCCCCAAGGTAATTGAGGCGGCGGAAAAGGAGGGCTACCATATCGACAGCATGGCCATCTCCGGCGGCTCGGCGGGTCACGCCCTGGCCATGATCTACGCCTACCGGGATGCCGGTCAGTCGCCTGTTCCCGTGAAAATGACCTTCGGCGCGGTGGGGCCGTCCTGCTTCCACCGGGAGGATTGGGACAACTACGGCTTTGACCGGGAGACAGAGGAGAGCTATCAGGGCGCGGCGGGCATTTTCAGCGCCATGCTGGGCGAGATGCTCTCGGTGGAGGAGATCAAGGACGGCTCCTATCTGGAGAAAATGAAGCCCATCTCCGCCGCCGGGTGGATTACAACCGACGCCCCGCCCACCGTCGTCGCCTATGGGACTTACGACCGGGTGCAGCCTTTCAAGGCATCCCTTCGACTGAAGGCGGCGCTGGAAGAAAACGGTGTGGATTACAGGTATTTTGAACTACCGCACTCCGGCCACGGATTACAGAATGACCATGCGCTCTACAGGCAGTGGATGGAAACCGTCGAGGAATATCTTGACAAATATATGCCGGTGAAATGAGGTTTGATATATTATGAGGCCGGTATTGAAAATTCTAAAAGTTGCGGGGATTATTTTCCTGGTTCTGATTGTGCTGATTGTGGCACTTCTGTTCTGGCTGTCAACACGGCCCTTTGTTCCAAACAACTACATACAGACAGTGGACACAGGCGGAGAGATTGAGGCCAAATATTTATCCATGGGCGTTCATGAAGTGAAGTACACCGAAGCGGAGGCTCCTGGGGATTGGAAAATGTTTGAGGCATTCTACCCTGCCGAATTGGAGCAGGGAGAGGACACCTATCCCGTGGTGGTGTTCGTCAACGGCACAGGGGTGTATGCCTCCAAATATAAGGCTCTATTCAAGCACTTGGCCTCCTGGGGCTTTATTGTGCTGGGCAACGAGGACCCCAGCACCTGCACTGGGACCTCCGCTGACGCGACCTTGGCGTGGCTGCTGGAGCAGAACAATGACCCAGACAGTGTTTTCTATCAAAAAGTCGATGTTGAAAATATCGGCATTACCGGCCATTCTCAGGGCGGCGTCGGCGTTTTCAACGCAGTTCAGAATTTAGCGCACAGTGAGCTTTTCAAATGTGCTGTCAGCATCTCCCCCACAGAGGAAGAGATTGCAAACGCAATCGGTATGACCTATACCTCCACAAAAACGGCTGTTCCGATGTTTCTGTTAGCCGGAACAGAAAACGATGTGATTTCCGTCGAAAAACTTATTGAAATGTATAATGGATTATCCGTCCCCAAGGTTATGGCAGTTCGGCAAAATACAAATCACGGCGAGATGTTATACAGTGCCGATGGCTATGCAACAGCGTGGTTTATGTGGCGGCTCCAGGGCGACCAGGACGCCGCAAAAGCGTTTATCAGTGACGATGCGGAGATATTGAAAAATCCGCTTTATCAAAGTCAACAGATAAAAATGTATTGACAAACACCCGTTCCATATGTTAAACTTAAGCTCCCATTTGATGGGCTGACTGAATACGGCTTTTGAGCCGGTACATAGACAACCACACAAGAACCTCAGCGAGAGGAAAGCTCCCGCTGGGGTTTGGTGCGTCTGTGTACCGGCTTCTTTTTTGCCCCTGACAACTGAATGACCGTCCGAGAGTGATAATTGCGCCAAGACCTCTCGTCGGAGCAAGCTGCGTATCTTTCGCTTCCACGCAAAGCGTGAAAGCTCAATCACTACGCGGCTCCTCCCCTCCCCACTTGGGGGAGCGAGCGGGACAACGCCGCCGAAAGGGGAGCGGATCAGTATGACCGGCAGAAAGAGAAGGACGGCCATACTGGTGCGGGTGATCGAGCAGGAAAAGCGGAAGCTGGAGCGGCAGGCCAGACGTGCGGCCTGCCCCTGTCCGGGCATCTCCGGCGGGTGGGCGCTGGCAAATCTGCGGCAGCGTTCTCCGGCCAGCGGTTCCATACCCTCTATCAGCAAGTAAAGGAAGGACTGATTAAATCGTCAAGAGCAGACTGCGAAGAAATTTTGCGCCAGAATGCGGCGCGATTTTGCAGGAATAATTGTGTTTATTTCAAGAAATCGCAACAAAATTATGGCGTAAAATTTCCGCAAGACGCCGCAGGCGGCGCATTTAATCAGTGCTTCCTAAACACCTTGCGGGATATCCAAGGCCGTGAGAACATGAATAATGGGCCCGTCCTTTTTGTCTGGAAAATCCTCCCTGCGTCTGTCTCCCGTTCTTCCTGTTGCAATCGGTCCGGCGTTGGTATATAATAGAAGAGAACGTTATGCCCTTCTGGCCGCAGGCCACGCCATCCATTAATCCCGGCCGCAATTGAGGTGATTTATGGCACCACACCCCATTGAGCACATCCAACCAAATAACCGAAAGGGGACCTGTAACTATGGGCAAAAGCATCAAACGATCTGTCAACATACGTGTCATCTGTGCCATTATCGCCGTGGCACTGTTCAGCTGCGTGACCACCATGAATATTCTGCGCATTGAGGGCACCCAGGCCGACAACGTCCAGGCCAGCGCCCTGCTGGACAGCGCGCAGAAGGCGGAGGTGGCCCACTACAAATGGTCGGCCAACCTGAGCAACGCCCTGTACGCCGGGACGGAGTTCACCGGCAGCATGGACCACACCGGCTGCGTGCTGGGCAAGTGGCTGTACAGCGAGACCGGCCTGCAGGACGCGGAGATCGACCGGCTGCGCGCCGAGATCGAGCCGCTGCACCGTGAGCTCCACGCCTCCGCGGGCACCGCGCTGGATATGTTCTCCACCAGCCGCGCCAGCGCCCAGCAATACTATCAGGAGACCATCCAGGCCAACCTGACCACCCTTGTGGGCCTGCTGGACCAGGTGGTGGCGCGGGGCACCGCTCTGAGCAGCGAATGCGCCCAGCGCATGAACAGCACCATCGCCCTCATGCACACCCTCACCGTCGTCTGCCTGATCCTCAACCTGGTGGCCCTGATCAGCCTGGTGGTGTTTGTCATGCGCCACGTCATTCAGCCCCTTCTGCTCATCACGGAGAGGGCCAAGCCCCTCCAGGACGGCGATCTGGCTCTGAATCTGGACTACACCTCCAAAAATGAGCTGGGCCAGCTGGCCCAAACCCTGGAGAGCTCGGTGGGCCGCATCCGCCAGTATGTGGAGGATATCAACCGCATCATGGGCGAGCTGGCCCGGGGTAATTTCGACGTGTCCGTTTCCATCCCCTACATCGGCGACTTCCAGTCCATTGAAACGTCGCTGGGTTCCTTCACCACCGCCTTGTCTGACGCGCTGGATAACATCAACCAGGCCGAGCAGAGGGTGAGCAGCCATGCGGAGCAGCTGTCCAGCGGCGCGCAGGCCCTGGCGCAGGGCGCCACGGAGCAGGCCAGCGCGGTGGAGCAGCTGTACGCCACCGTGGACGACCTGTCCAAGAGCGCCGGACGCAACGCGCAGGCCGCCGCCGACGCCCAGGACAGCGCCCGCCTTACCAACGAGCAGGTCACCCTCAGCAGCCGTCAAATGGAGGCTATGGTGGCCGCCATGGAGAACATCTCCGACGCCTCCCAGCAGATTGGCCGCATCATCGCCACCATTGAGGACATCGCCTTCCAGACCAATATTTTGGCGCTGAACGCCGCGGTGGAGGCCGCCCGGGCCGGCGCCGCGGGCAAGGGCTTTGCCGTGGTGGCCGACGAGGTGCGCAGTCTGGCCTCCAAGTCCGACGAGGCCGCCAAAGCGACCAAGGGCCTCATTGAGAATTCGATCCAGGCCACCCGCCGGGGAACCGATATCGTGGGCGAGGTGTCCGGCTCGCTGAAAAAGGCAATGGAGCTGGTGGTCCAATCCAATAAGGCCATCGAAACCATCGCCGAGGCCATCCATGAGGAGGCCGAATCCCTGGCCCAGGTGTCTGAGGGCATCGGCCAGATCTCCTCCGTGGTGCAGACCAACTCCGCCAGCAGCGAGGAGTCCGCCGCCGTCAGCACGGAGCTGTTTGATCAGGTCCACTTACTGGAGGATCAGACCAAGCGATTCAATCTGAAAAAGGCCGTTCAATACCGCTGAGACAGCTGGAAAGCCGCCTGGACAAAGTCCAGGCGGCTTTTTTCAGCTTTTGGCGCTATTCCAGAACGTCCAGCTTATCGTGCTTTTTCAGTCCGGCCACGATCCAGCGGCGGACCAGATCGTAAATGACGGCGAAAACAGGCACTCCCACCAAAATGCCCACAAATCCAAACAGCCCTTCAAACAGCGTGATTCCAAAGAGCACCCAGAAGCCGGTGAGGCCCACGCTGTCCGCCAACAGCTTGGGCCCCAGCACGTTGCCGTCAAACTGTTGCAAAATAATGATAAAAATCAGAAAAATGAGGCAGTTCCTGGGGCTGGATATCAAAATCAGTAGAGCGGCGGGGACCGCCCCGATGAAGGGCCCGAAGTAGGGGATCACATTGGTCACACCGATGATGACGCTGATGAGAACCGCGTTTTGAAATCCCGCCACAAAGGTCATGACCAAACAGAATACGTAACAGATCAGCCCCACAATGGCGCTGTCCAAAATCTTCCCGCCAAAAAAGCCCACAAAGGTCTTGTCCACGAAGGCCAGCTCCCTGAGCAGCGCGTCCGCCCGCTGGGGCTTCAGCACGGAGTACGCCAGCGCCTTGCCGTGTTTGGCGAATTTTTTCCGCCCCGCCAGCAGATAGATGCAGATGATAAGACCCAGCACGATGTTCTTCATCACGGAGAACACCGAGCTCACCGTGGTCACCACCCCGTCCATCATGCCCTGCATGGTGGGCAGCAGGTCGGTGGTCGCCCAATTCCTCAGCCAGTTTTCCACGCTGATAAAGGCGTTATTCACATAGTTTTGCAGCATTTCGTTGCCCTCCAGATGCTTCAACACCCATTGGACAAACTCATCCACTTTCGGCGGCACCGCCACGGCCAGCGCCACTATGCTCTCCCACATCTCCGGGAGCACCATGTTCAGCAGCAGATAGATCACCAGCACGCTCAGCAGCAGCACCGCCACCACCGCCAGAACATTGGCCCGCTTTTTGTGCCTTTCCGGCAGCGCGGCCTCGATTTTTTCCTCCAGAAACGCGCAGGGCGTCTTGAGCAGATAGGCCATGGTGCCGCCGTAGATAAAGGGCGTCAGCACTCCCATCAGCCACCGAAAGCTCTCCCGGAGCTCATCCATCCGATGAATGCAGAAAAACAACAGGATGGCCAGCGCCAGAGAGAGAAAGCCGGTGAGCGACTGAAAAAAAATCTTCTTCAAAAAATCCTTGTTCATGTACCGCAGCCCTTCCATATGGATTAACACCTCTATCATATATCAGCCGCGCCGGGTTTGCAAGCTTGATTCGCAATCTTAAGAAAGTCCTCAGATTTTGCGCGGACATAAAAACGACCGGCCGGATAACCGGCCGGTCGTTTTTATTGCTTTCAGCTGCCGGGTTTCCCCAGATCACATACCCAGGAAGCTCTGGCAGTACCGCATCAGCATGATCGCCGCCTGATAGCGCTGGGCGGTGCCCCGCGGGGTCAGGGTGGTGTTGCTGGTGCCGTTGATGATGCCGTTGCCCACGCACCACTGCATGGGAGTGACGGCGTAGCTGTCCACCTGACCCTGGTCGGTGTAGCCGCCCAGATTGGCCAGCTTGTTGTTGGTCAGGCCGCGGAAGCTGGTGTAGCGGTACAGAATCGCGGCCAGCTCCTGACGGGTGATGGCGTCGTTGGGAGCGAAGGTGGTGCTGTTCCGCCCGTTCACAATGCCGTTATTGGAAGCCCAGGTGACGGCCGGAGCGTAGTACTCGTTGGCGGGCACATCCTGGAAGCTGCTGGTATTGGAGGAGGCGGGGCTGTTGGACAGACGGTACAGAATGGTCACGATCTGGCCGCGGGTGATGGTGCGTCCGCCGCCGAAGGTGGTGTCCGTGATGCCCATCATCAGGTTGTTCTGGTACACAAACTTCACCGCGTCCAGATAGAAATCGTTGGCGGGCACGTCCACGAAGGGCAGGCCGGTGTCAGCCGCGAAGGTCGGGGTCACGGTGACATAGGTGGCGTTGGCGGGCACGGTGAACTTGTACACGTTGTTGGCCGTGCGGGTGGCGCTCAGCGTACCGGCGTTGGTGGACACGGTGACGCCGGTGGCGCGGTAGCCGGTGAACGGCGTGGTGGTGATGGTGACCTCCTGCCCGGCGTAAACCTGGGTGGAGCTGGTGGCCGCCACGCCATAGTTGGAGTTGGTGATGGTCAGGTTGGCCGCGGTGGCCTTGCCGAAGCTGGCCGTCACGGTGACGCTGGTGGCGTTCTGAGGCACGGTGAACTTGTACTGATTGGCCACGCCGGTGCTGGTCACGCCCACGTTGGCGCCGGTATTGGTCTTGGCGGTAATGGAAGCAACCTGCTGGCCGCCCGCAGGCGTGGCGGTGATCGTGACGGTCTCGCCAACCTTGGCGATGCTGCTGCTGGCGGAGGCGGTGCCGCTGCCGGTGGAGGTGACCGAGATGGCCACGGTGCCGGCGGCCACGTTGTCCTTCTTCAGCTCCACGAGATAGCGATAGCCTCCCGCCACCTGTACGCTCACGTCCTTGGCGCTGCTGGTCACGTCCTGCTGACCTTCGGCAGACACATACACCTTGCGGGAAATGCCGGTCATGTTAATGGCGCAGCTGCCAGTATACTTGCCGTCGATCACCACGGTATCCATGGTCTCGCCCTGGAAGCTGGTAACGCCATCGCTGGTCTGGATGGTAGTGCCCCGCGCGGTGTCGTCGATGGCCGCCTGGAGGGTGTCATAGGTGCAGTTGAGGGCAGCCAGAGAGGGAGAACGGCCGGCGATCACGGTGGGACCGTTTGCAATTGCCACGCTCGCGATGGATACCAAGCCGGGGTTGGCGTTAATCTCCACGGTGCCCAGAGTGCCGTTGGCGCCGATGTGGCTGATGGTCCACTTTCCGCCAACGCCGGTGTAAACATACTTTCCGTCCTGATGCATCTTCTGGGTGGCAAAATTAGCGCCCAGGTTAAACTTCACGGCCATCTGGTTCGCCGCGGTGGAACTGGTAATGTCGCCGGTGAGCTTAAGGGCCCGGCCCTGCTGCACCGTGTAGGCCTTATCGGCATTATAAGCGGCGGACTTGCTCACATCCACCCGGTAGTAAGGAGTCAGGGTGGCGGTCATGGTGCCGGCGGGGTCGTAGTCGGTGACATTGACCACCAGGTAGGGCACAATATAGGCCTTGTCAAAGTCCTCGCGAATAGTAGTGGCGCTGGTGGAATTGGCCGTGTCAAAGTTGCCCGTATTGGGGGCCAGATTCGGCATATAGCCATAATTGGTATTCTGGGTAATGTCGGGGCTCTTAAAGCCCTGACGCCAAATCGTGGTCTGGGCGCTCTTGATCCAGTTCTTCACGGTGTCGTTGCTGGTGATGGTGGCCTGCACCGCGTTAATGGCCTGCTGCATCGCCTGGTTCGCGCCGTAGGTGAACTCGGTGTTCGCACCGGCAAGCAGGGTGGTCAGGGCTTCCTTCTGCTTGGCGCTCCAGCTGGACAGCTTGCCGCCGAAGGTGACCACAATGCTGTTGTCAACAGTATCGTCCGGAGCAATCCCCAAAGTGCTGGCGGACTCGGACAGGCTGCAGGTGACATTGTACTTCTCGCCAGTGCCGTTGTTCAGCACCAGCAGACCGTCCTGCACCAGCGCCCCTTTATCCACCACGCTCTCAGGCAGGATGGGGTTGAAGGAGATCTTCTTGGCGGTCACATCGTAGTCCAGCCGGACTCCCTCAAGAACAATGTAGGCGCCGTTCTCATCCACCGTGTCGGTCTCCAGGTCCACGCGCACGACGGCAAGGCCGCCCGCGTTGGGGCTGATCGCGCCGGTGACATTAATGGTGTTGCCGCTCAGGGTGACGGTGACATTCTGGTTCACCACGGGCGCGCCATCGGTGGACGCCACGGAGGTCACAGAGGCCTTGGTGAGCTTGGTCACCCCGGTGCTGGTGGCAGTGCAGTTCAGGGTCAGGTCCTGACCAGTGGTAAAGGGCACATTGACGCTGGTGCCGGAGGGGAAGGAGGTGTTGCGGTTCTCCTCAACAAACCAGCTGGCGATGGTCATGTTGTTGATCTTCTCAGGCAGGGCCATGGGGGTGTCGTCGTCATAGCCGATCTTAGCCAGATCATTCTGGCCGTTCTTCAGGACAAGGTCCTGCTTGTTGGCGCCGCCCATGCCCAGAACAGTGATCTTGCCTGTGACCTTGGCGTTAGCGGTCCCAATGTCGGAGATGGCCCGGGCCAGCTCGGTCTTGCCGTACAGGTCATAATCGGTGCCGTTGTCCACAAAGAACTGGAGGTTGGCGGTGTCCAGCCACTTCAGGCAAGCGATACCGCCAAAAGCAGTGGCCTTGGCAAAGGTGCCGCCGGTGACCTTCTTGCCGGCGTAAGTGCCCAGAGACAGGATGCCATAGTTGTTGCCGCCGTCAAGCTGCCGCTTGCCGTTCCAGCCCTTGATGTCCAGATTCGCGCCGTTGGCGGCCACGATGCTGCCGAAGGTGCTCCGCTGGGCGCTCATGGTCAGGGAGGTCGCGGCGTCCGCGCCCAGAGTCACAGCCCCGGTGATATCCACGCCGGAACCGGCGATGCTCAGGCTGCCCTTGTCCACCGTCACGGAAGTGCCGTTGGCGTCGGTAATGGACACCTGGCCGTTGATGCCGGTCTGAATCTCGCCGAAATCCGTGCTGGAACCAGTGACGGTGACGCGCATCAGGTTGCCGTTGTCGCCAGCCACGCACGTGCCCTGGGTGACGCCGTCCACGGAGCCGCCGGAGATGGTCACCGGGGCGTACTGGCCGGTCTTGGTCCGCGGGGTCACGGTGATCTCGCCCACATCGGACAGGCCGCTCACGGCGATGGTGCCGCCGTCGCTGGTGAAGTCCACATCGCCGCAGGTGGAGTCCTTCAGGGTGACGCCGCCGCCGGTGCTGTTGGTAATGTCGATGCTGATGATGGTGGTGCGGTCAGCTTTGACGGTCTGAGCGCCCCAGGAGTTGGGATTGACGCCGCCCACGGTGGTGGTGGTCTCGCCGTCCAGCGTGATGGCGCCCACCGTGCAGTCGGTGAAATTCAGGGTGTTGGCCCGGCCGTCAAGATTGATGGCTCCAAACGCAATATTGTCGGCGGTGATGGTCAGGCCGGTGTTAGTGCCGCCCTGTACCTGGGTGCTGCGGTCAACGGTGATCGCGCCCACCTGGCCCTTGCCCGCCACGCCGCCGGGAGTCGCCTGGAAGGGGGCGGTGATCTTGAGGTTGGTGAGGGTGCCGGGGATGGTGAGAGAATCGGTGGAGTTGGTGATGGCCAGCGTCAGGCTGCTGTCCGTATAGCTGCCCAGAGCGAGCGTGGCGCTCAGCGAGGTGAATGCGCCCCTCACCTTGTCGCCGGTGGTCGTGCTGTTGGTGTAGTCGGCCACGTCGGCATACCACTGGCCGCTGCCGCTGGTGCCGGTGACGATGCCGCTCTGTACCTCCATGTACTTGGGGGCCTGAGAGTTGCCGCCCTTGTTGTCCTGCCAGTACCACTTGCCGTAATCCCGGCCGTCCGTCGGGTTGGTGGCAGTGCAACGGGTGACGGTGACGGTGCTGGTCACCTTGCCGTCCTTTTTCACATAGTAATCCTTGGTGGTCGGATCTGTGGCGGACGTGGGATACGTGGCGGTGCTGGGCAGGTTATTTCCGCTCTGAGTGGTCCAATCCGCCGCGAACGCGGTGACGGGCAGCAATGTCAGCACCATGGCCAGGGCCAAAAACGCCGACAAAAGTCGTTTCTTCATGTCTCTGTTCCTCCTGTTTTCGTGATTTGGGTCTCGCGATGCTTGATGTAACGCCAGGATTGGCTTCGTTGTTCCCCCGTAGGGGCGTGACCGGGCATTCGGCCCTCCCTCCATCGGATTGATTGGCTGACGCCTCCGCCGTCACAGTTATACATCGTTCATTATACTCTATCGGCAAAAATTTGCAAGGCTTAACCGAAATTTTTTGGAAAAAAAACTGGAAGCCCCGGCAGGCCTCCCCAGTCCTTGCGTTTTCTGTTTTGATATGGTATAGTGGAACATAAGGCGCCGTTACATATAAACGGCGGTCAGCGGCCTCCCTCACCTCGCTGTGAAGGGAGGTGGTGCAGATGGGAGACGGGCGCGGGGCGAAGGCCCTTCGCTTCGCGGCATGGTTCATCGCAGTGCTCCTGCTGATGATTCTGACGGCCCCAAAAGCGTGTTGACCGCTTGGAAGGCACCCAAGCGGTCAACGTAACTGTGTTGATCTAGAGGGAGGCTGACCGTCCGTAGCGGCGCCCCACTATGCTTAGTATACTCCTTTCTCCCGCTTTGTCAAGGGGAAAGGCCGGTCAGGAGGGCCGTTTATGGAGCACGATCTGCTGCTGCAAGGCTGCTGCGAGATGGCGCGGCAGCTGCTGCGCTGCGGCGCGGAGATTCCCCGGGCGGAGGACACGGTGCGCCGCCTGCTGGCGGCCTACGGGCTGGAGGGGGAGGTGTTCGCCATCCCCAACTGCGTGTGGGTGAGCGCCCCCGGCCCCTCCGGCCGGAGCCACACGGTGATGCGGCGGGTGCCGCCCTCCTCGGTGGACATTGAGGGCATCGAGCGGTTCAACGACCTGTCCCGCCGCCTGTGCGCGGACCCGCCGGAGGACCCGGCGGACATCCTCCGCCTGTGCCGGGAGACGGCGGCGGGCCTGCGGCGGTATCCGGCGGCGCTGTGCCTGCTGGGCTACTTTGTGGGGGCGTTTTTCTTCGGGCTGTTCTTCTCCGGCGGCTGGGCGGAGGCCGCGGCGGCGGGGCTGTCGGGGCTGGCCTGCGGCGTGTGCCTCACCCTTCTGGACCGGGCGGGGGCCAACCCCTTCCTCGCCACGGTGGCGTCCGCCTTTGTGCTGGGGGCGTCGGCCTGCGGCCTGGGGGCGCTGGGGGCCCCCATCAGCCTGGAGATCACGGTGGCGGGGAGCATCATGGTGCTGGTGCCCGGGCTGGTGTTCACCAACTTCATGAGCGACCTGCTCACCGGGGACCTGGTGGCGGGGCTGGCCACCTTTGCCCGGGCGGTGCTGTCGGCGGGGGCCATCGCCCTGGGGGCGGGGACGGCCATGGCCCTGTTCCAGGGGCTGACGCCGCCCCCCAGCGCCGCGCCCGTGGCGTACGCCCCCCTGCTGTACTGCCTGTTCGCGTTCACGGCCTGCCTGGGCTTCTGCGTTCCTTACAACGCCCAGGGGGTGGGGATGCTGCTGTGCGGCCTGGGGGGCGCCCTGGGCTGGGCGGTGTATCTGGCGGCTATGGCCGCCGCGGACAACCCCTTCGCGGCCAGCGTGCTGGCGGCGGCGGCGGTGTCCGCCTGGTCGGAGCGGATGGCCCGGGTGCGGCGGTGTCCCGCCGCCTCCTACCTCATTGTGGGGATGTTCCCCCTGGTGCCGGGGCTGACCATCTATCAGGCTATGGACTTCGGCCTCCGGGGGAACACGGACCAGTTTCTGGAGCGGTTTTTCCGCACCATGGGCATCGCGGGCTGTCTGGCGCTGGGGCTGCTGCTGGTGTCGGCGGCGCTGTCCCTGCTCCGGCGGCGAAAGCGTCCCTGACCCCTGTTGCCATTTTGATACGGCTCTGTGACCTTTTCGTTCCTTGACCTCCGCCGTGGTTCGTGCTACCATAGGCCTCAGCGGCCAGGGCTTCCCCGGCCCGTCAGTATAAACAAAGGAGTTCCTGCCGTAATGCGCCGTAAATGTTCTATCGTTCTGTGTACGCTGGGCTTGGCGGCCCTGCTGGCGGGCTGCGAAACCGCCGGCGGGCGGGACGCGCCCGTTCCCTCCCCCGCGCCGGAGACGGCGGAGCCCTCCGTTCCGCCGGAGCCCGTCCCCACCCCTTCGCCGGAGCCCACGCCGGAGCCCACCCCCACGCCGGAGCCCACCCCAACCCCGCCCCCCTGGGACCCCTACGAGTTCGGCGCGCCCCTGGAGGAGACGGAGCCGGTGGAGGACGACAGCTTCTTCGACACCGCCGCGTTTCTGGGGGACTCCCGCACGGAGGGCCTCCAGCTGTTCAGCGGGCTGAAGCACGGGGACTTCTTCTGGGCCCGGGGCATGAGCGTATTCAAGGCGGTGGACGGGGAGTACCGGCCCTTTGAGATCGAGGGGGAGAAGTACTCCCTGCTGGGCGCGCTGGGGCAAAAGCAGTATGAATCCGTCTATATCATGATCGGCGTCAACGAGCTGGGCTTCCCGCCGGAGAGCTACGAGGCCAGTCTGGCGGAGCTGGTGGACCAGGCCGCCGCCGCCCAGCCGGACGCGGTGGTGTACCTCCAGATCATGCCCCCGCTGAACGACGCCATGTGCCGCCAAAACAAGCTGGCGGGCTATATCACCAACGCCAATCTGGCCCGGTTCAACGAGGCCATCGTCCGGGTGGCGGCGGAGAAAAAGGTTGCGCTGCTGAACGTGGCGGAGGTCTACGCCGGGGAGGACGGCCAGCTGCCCGCCGAGCTGTCCAACGACGGGTGCCACTTCGCCTTCAACGCCTATGGCCGCTGGGCGGACTACCTGCGCGCCCACACGGCGGACCGGGAGCGGTATTTCTACAGCCGGGAGACGGCGCAATAGAACATGGGGCGGTCCGCCGTGGAACCCGGCGGGCCGCTTTTTTCGCAAAAATTTTGAGGGGGCCGTGATAATCGGGGCCCCTCAATCGTTTTATGGGCGTGATCACAAAACAAGAAGCGCGGAGCCGCCGCGAGCAGCGCGGATGGACCGGCGCGAGGGGCAAAACCCAGGCAGGCGGCGCCTGCCGGATTTGCCCCGAGGCAAAGGGAAGCCGCGCGTCGCGAGCAGGCGCAGCGTGACACCCCAGAAGCGCGGAGCCGCCGCGAGCAGCGCGGATGGACGCGAGGGGACGCCCCCGCATCTTCTCCGATACCGAAAAGAAGGTGATTGTCATGGACCCACAGGCGCTGGCGGACCTGTTCCGCCGGTACGGCGACGACGTGTTCCGGCTGGCGTACAGCTATCTGGGCAGCCGCGCCGACGGGGAGGACGTGTGCCAGACCGTATTCCTCAAGCTGGCGGAGGGCGGAACCGCCCTCCTGCCGGGGCGGGAAAAGAGCTGGCTGCTCACCTGCGCCGCCAACCTGTGCAAAAGCCAGCTGCGGTCCTTCTGGCGGCGGAACGTGGGGGAACTGGACGAGAGCGTTCCCTTCCGGGACCAGTCCGACCGGGAGCTGTGGGACGCGGTGATGTCCCTGCCCCCCAAATACCGGGCGGTAATCCACCTCTACTACTGGGAGGGCTATGACCAGGGGGAGATCGCGCAGGTGCTGGGCGTCTCCCGCACGGCGGTCCAGACGCGCATGGCCCGGGCCCGGGCCATGCTGAGAAAGGAGCTGAGCGGCGATGAGGAACTATTGGCACATGATGGAGCAGGTCACGCTGAGTGACCGGAAAAAGGAGGAAATCATGGAAATGCTGGAAAACAAAAACACGCGGAAGGGCCGCGGGCCCTCCGTAAAGGCGCTGGCGCTGGCGGCGGCGCTGGCGGTGGGTTGCGTGCTGTCCATCGCGGCGGGCCTGCCCGCCCAGGTGTACAATTTTGTGGCGGGCGGCTCGACGGTGATCGAGGCGGACGGCGGCGAAGCGTACATCAACCTCGCGGGCGGCGAGGAGGCCGGCCCCATCTCCCTGGAGAACGGGCGGCTGATATTCGACGCCGACGGCGAGAAAATCGACGTCACCGACAAAATGGACGCCGACACTCCCTATGTCTACGAGCGCACCGACCCCAAAACCGGCAACAAGGGCTATGTGGTTCTGGGCGGCACTGTGGAGGACTACGGCTGGGCCGAGTTCTTCCTGACGGAGGACGGCGCCTGCTCCATGATGGGTGAGAACGCCTGGAACAACCTGGTGCCCATCGACGGCAAGGACGTCCCCCTCAGCGAGCTCACCGAGGCGCAGATGGATATGCTCAACGAGGACGGCTCCACCCTCTGCAAGACGGTGAACCGCCCTTGGCTGGACAAGGCCCTGGAACAGCTGGGCCTGGACGTGGCGCTGGGCATCGTGGACTGACCCGTTACGCG
This sequence comes from uncultured bacterium, assembly GCA_947383145.1. Classification (GTDB taxonomy): domain Bacteria; phylum Bacillota; class Clostridia; order Oscillospirales; family Oscillospiraceae; genus Enterenecus. The sequence goes on along the minus strand of CANDCH010000016.1, from coordinate 27,341 downwards.
CAAAGAAGGACCCCCTCCCAAGGCCGGCACTCCGTAAGGAAGTGCCGGCCTTTCGGCTAACCTGTAAAATCTAGGCGGCGGAAGGCCGCGCACCCCGCCATCATTGACGGGGAAGCATGGAATGCGCTCCAGCGTTTGCGGAAAGCGAAACGCGCCAGCCCTCACAAAATTGTTGGGAGGGGCCCTTCTTTTGCGCTATGCGCGGTCCGCGCCCGGTCATTTCCCCACGAATCTGGCGATGGCGGCGCTCATCTTTTGGGCGGCGCCGGAGCCGTACCGCTCCAGATTCTCCTGGAACCGGGGGTCGGCGGCGTACATCTGGCCCAGGCAGGCCAGAATGCCGTCGGTGCAGTTGTAATGATATTTGGTGATGTGCTCCTGCCAGCGCTTCACCAGGGCCTGGGCCTCCTCCCCCTCCGGGTCCCCGCAGGCCCCGAAGGCGGCGAAAATCTCCTCCATCTCCGCCTGAATCTGGGCCTCCTTTTCCGGGGTGTAGTCTTTGTGCTTCTCCCGGCTCTCCAGGAACGCCTCGGTGTTGCCCCAGCGCTCCGCCGCCTCCTGGGCGTATTGGTGTTTGACCGCCTCCCAGTCCGCCTGGGTGGGCCTGGGTCTCTCGTCGTACATGATATTCCCTCCAATCGTCTCGTTGACCAGCCGAAGCATGTCGTCCAGTCTCTGCCGCTTCATCAGCAACAGGTTCCGGTGCTTTTTCAGCGCCTCGGTCCGGTCACAGTCCGGGGCGGAAAGAATGCGCCCGATCTGCTCCAGGGGCACACCCAGCTCCCGGTAAAACAGGATCTGCTGAAGCGCCGCCATGGCCTCGTCGTCATAAAAACGATACCCGGCCGGGGTGACCTCGGTGGGCCTCAGCAGGCCGATTTCGCCGTACCAGCGCAGCGTGCGCACGCTGACGCCCGCCAGCCGCGCCGCCTGACTTATGGAATAACGCATTTCTTCCACCTCCTGAAGCACACTGTAACCCCTGACGTAACGGCAGAGTCAAGGGGGTTTTCAAAATTTTTCAGCCCCACGCCTCTTTCAGCAGCTCCGCCGCCTGGGCCAGTTCCTCCTCGCTCAGTCCGGCAAAGCCAAGCACCACTGTGGACGGCCTGGGCGGGGCGGCGTGGCAGTACCTGCTCAGCGGGTGGACCCGGACGGACCGCGCCGCCGCCCGCTCCACCAGCTCCCCCTCCGTGAGCCGGGGCAGGGTGAGGAGAAAGTGGAGCCCCGCCTCCGCCCCGGAGATGGACGCGCCGGGGATGGCGGACAGCGCCTGGGTGAACTGGGCGCACTTCCTGCGGTACAGGTTGCCGGCGCGCCGCAGGTGCCGCCCGTACAGCCCCTGGGCGATGAAGCGCCGCAGGCTCTCCTGCTCGAACCGGGAGACGGCGCAGGCCCCGTGGGAGAAGGTGCTCCGGTACCGCTCCAGCAGGGCCGGGGGGAGAATCATGTAGGCCGCCCGGATGGCGGGGGCGATGGACCGGGAGAAGGTGCCCATATACACCACCCGTCCCGCCCGGTCCAGCCCCTGCATGGCGGGGATAGGGCGGGAGGACCAGCGGAACTCGCTGTCGTAGTCGTCCTCAATGAGCAAGCGGCCCGGGGCGGAGGCCGCCCAGTGGAGGAGGCGGCTTCGCCGTCCGGCGGGCATGGTCACCCCCAGGGGAAACTGGTGGGAGGGAGTGACATAGGCTAAACCGGCCTCCGACGCCGCCAGGGCGTCCGGGTCCATTCCCTCCCCGTCCACCGGAATGGGGACCGCCTCCCGCCCGTGGAGGGCGGCGGCGGCGTAGGCGGCGGGGTAACCCGGGTCCTCCAGGGCCACCGCCCTGTGCTCCGGGAGGAGCTGGAGCAGCAGGGACAGCAGGTGGTCCGCACCCGCCCCCACCACCACCTGCTCCGGGGCGCAGCGCACCCCCCGGTACTGGGCCAGCAGCTGGGCCAGCGCCGCCCGCAGGGGCTGGTCCCCCTGGGGATGGCCCCGCTGCAAAAGGCCGGGGTTTTCATACACCGCCTCCTTGGTGATCCGCGCCCAGGAGGAGAAGGGGAACACCGACGTGTCCACCGCCGAGGTGGAGCAGTCGCAGGCCCAGCGGGGGGGCTCCGGGGGCGGGCCGGGGGCGGGCGCCGGCGCGGGGCCGGACAGGCCGGGGCCGGCGGGGAGCAGGTGGGCGCACACGTAGCCGCTGCGGGGCTTTGCCAGCACATAGCCCTCCGCGGCGAGGAGGGAGTAGGCGGCCTCCACGGTGCTCATGCTCACCCCGGCCAGGGCGCACAGCCGCCGCTTGGAGGGCAGTCTGGCCCCGGTGGGCAGCGCGCCGGACTGGATGGCCCCGGCGATATGGCGGTAGAGCTGGTCGTACAGGGGCGTTTCTCCGCCGAAAATGGGGAGGGGGAATGAGCCGTCCATCGAAATCACCTCAAACTGACCACATAAAAAAGTTTGAAACTGGGGCTGGAAACCATGCCAGTTTGCCCTATAATAGCACCAAGACCAGGGGCCGTCAAGGCCCGAAAGGAGTTGTCAACCATGAACGTATCAAAAAACAGACGGGCTTTGACCATGCTGTGCATGGCCGCGGCCATGGCGGCGCTGGTAGCGGTAGGCTCCAAGATACCCGATATCCAAATTCCCTCCCCGTTAGGCACCAACCGCTTCCACCTGGGCAACGTGATGTGCGCCCTGTCCGGGCTGCTGCTGGGCCCCTGGTGGGGCGGTTTGGCGGCGGGGATGGGCTCCGCCGTCTTCGACCTGTTCGACCCCCTGCGCATCATGGAGGCGCCCATCACCTTCGTCACCAAGGGGCTGTACGGCGTGGTGGCCGGGGCGGTGTATTTCAAAGGATTCAAGGGAAAGAGCAATTACGTGAACGAGGCCGTGGCCAGCGCCGCGGCGGCAGTGAGCTACATCGCGGTATACATGATAAAGTGCTTCCTCTACAACGGCCTGCTGGTGAAGGGCCTTGCCCCGGATGCGGCCTGGATCGCCACCCTGGGCAAGCTGCCCTCCTCCGCCTTTAACGGCATCGTGGCGGTGATTTTCGCCCCCATCCTGGGGGTGGCCCTTCACAAGGCGCTGAAGGCGGCCCATCTGGAGGCAAAGCCAGCCTGACGCCCATAAAAACGCCCCCGCGGGCGGGACCCGCGGGGGTGTTTTCGCGCGATACCGCCAACACAGTTGAAAAAGCGCGGATTTATCCTTATTTCAGTTTCATTCACCGCATACGGCCAGGTAGTAGAACCCGGAATAGGGCGGCAGAGTCAGCCGGACCCCCTCCGGCGGCAGGGGGAGATCCGCCGACGGGCCCCGGTCCTCCCGGGGACCGCTGTCCAACAGGAGGCGGAGGGCCTTGACCCCCTCCATCCTGAGGAGGAAGGCCTGCTCCCGGCCGGAGAAGTTGAACACAGCGGCCAGACGCTCCCCGCCGCCCGCGCGCTCAAGGGCGTACACGCACTTCTCCTCCTGGTGGCAGTCGATCCACCGGAAGCCCTCCCGGTCATAGTCCCCGGCCCACAGGGCGGGGCAGTCCAGATACAGCCGGTTCAGGCGGGCCATGAAGCGGTGAAAGCCGTCGTGGAGGGGATAGGAAAGCAGGTCCCAGTCCTGCTGGCGCTTCTCGTCCCACTCCCGCACCTGGGCAAACTCGTTGCCCATGAAATTGAGCTTTTTCCCGGGATGAGCGTACATATACATATAAAACGCCCGGAGCTGACGGTGCTTGTCCTCATATTCCCCGGCCATTTTCTGAAAGACGCTGGCCTTTCCGTGCACCACCTCGTCGTGGGACAGGGGGAGGAGGTAGTTGGCGTCATAGTAGTACATCATGGAGAAGGTGAGCCGGTGGTAGGCGCCGGCGCGGTACTCCGGCGGGGTGCGGAAGTAGTCCAGGGTGTCGTTCATCCAGCCCATGTCCCACTTATAGTCAAAGCCCAGCCCGCCCCGGTCCGCCGGCGCGGTGACGCCGGGGAAGGAGGTGGAGTCCTCCGCCGCCAGAATGGCGGAGGGATGCAGGGCCTTCAGGCCCCGGTTCATCTCCCGCAAGAAGTCCACGGCGCTGCCGTTGACCCCCCGGGCCGGGTCCCCCTGCCAGTAGATGGCCCGGCTGATGGCGTCCATCCGCAGGCCGTCAAAGTGGAACTCCTCCAGCCAGTAGTGGGCGGCGGACTGGAGGAAGCTGCGCACCTCCCCCCGGGAGTGCATGAAGTTGCAGCTTCCCCACTCGCTCTCCCCCACGGCGGAGTGGGGGTATTCGTACAGGGCGGTTCCGTCGTATTTGGCCAGGGCGTAGCCGTCCACCGCGAAATGAACGGGGACGAAGTCCATGAGGACGCCCACGCCCTCCCGGTGGCAGGCGTCAATGAAGGCCTTCAGCTGGTCCGCCGTGCCGTACCGGGCGGTGGGGCTGAAGAACCCCGTGACCTGATAGCCCCAGGACTCATCGCAGGGATACTCCGTCAGCGGCAGCGCCTCCACGTAGTTATACCCCTGCTCCTTCAAATAGGGGAGGAGGATGGGAATCAGCTCCTCATAGCTGTACCAGCTGTCCGCCTCGGAACCGGGCTTCCGAAAGGAGCCCAGGTGGAGCTCGTAGATGTTCAGCGGCCCGTTTTTGCGGTCGGTGCGGGCGCTCATCCACGCCCCGTCGGAGAAGCGGTAGCTGTGGAGGTCCCGGAGGATGGAGGCGCAGTTGGGCCGCAGCTCCATGCCGAAGCCGTAGGGGTCGCAGTGGTCGGTGAAGCCCCCGCCCTGGCCGTAAACGCGGTACTTGTACATCATGCCCGCCGCCGCGCCCTCCACACGGCAGGACCAAAAGTTCCCGTCGTGCTCCCGGCCCATGGGAATCTCCCGCCAGCCGCTGAATTCGCCGATGACGGACACCCGCCCGGCGGCGGGGGCGAAGGTGCGGAACACCGCGCCCGCCCCATCCAGGTGGCCGCCCAGATATTGATAGGCGTCAAAAACCCTGCCCGTGTAAAAGCCGTAATGATCCATGGTAGAACTCCCTTCAAAAAAGGTGGACAAAAATGGCCGAAATTGCTATAATGATTCTAAAGAACGGACGCGGCCGTGTCCACCGACAGTCGTCGGCATCAGGCGGATAAGCGACCTTTCGACAAAATGGTTCAATAGGAGGGCGCAGATATGGATATTCGCGTACAGAAGACAGAGGCCGCCATCAAAAGGGCGTTTACGGAGCTCCGGGCCCAGCGGCCGGTGGAAAAGGTTTCGGTAAAGGAGCTGTGCCGCCTGGCCCAGATCAACAAATCCACCTTTTACGCCCACTATGAGGACGTTTACGCCCTGTCCGACGCCATGCAGGCGGAGGCTATCTCCTTTGTGCTGGGCACCATCTCCCACCAGCGGGAATGGTCCATGAAGGACCCCGGAGACCTGACCCGGGCCATTTTTCAGGCGGTGTCCGCCAACCGCGCGCTGATCGACGGCCTGTTCTCCTCCTATGAGCGGACCCGGCTGGCCGACGCCCTGGAGCGGGGGATCAAGGAGATGGTGTACGAAAAATACCCGGAGCAGCGCGGAAACACGCAGACGGGCATTCTGCTGTCCTACTGCATCCAGGGGGCTTACCACGCCTACCTGAACAACCAGGACGTGGAGGAAGAGGTGCTGGTGGGAACCATTGAGCGCATCTCCCGGACGCTGGAGCCCCTTTGCTAGGGGGACGGAACATGGAATTTCAGATCATAGACTGGGAGAGCTATCCCCGCCGGGCGCATTTTGAGTATTTTAACGCCATGCCGGACCCCTACGCCGGGGTGACGGCGGAAGTGGATATCACCCGCTTCCTGGCGGCGTGCCGGGAGGCGGGGACGCCCTTTTTTCTCAGCTTTCTGTACTGCGCTGGCCGGGCCGCCAACGCCGTGCCCCAGCTGCGCCAGCGCATTCTGGAGGGCAGGCCGGTGGAATTTCCCTTCTGCGACACCTCCCACACGGTGCTGCGGGCGGACGGGACATACAGCTACTGCCGCCTGAACGGGGCGCGGCCCTTTGAGGAATACCTGCCCGCCGCGCTGGCCGCCCAGGAGGAGGCACGGACCCATGGGGACCTGGACGACGGGGAGGACGCCCTGAGCCTGCTGTTTGTGTCCACTCTGCCCTGGGTGGGGTACACCGCCCTGCGCCAGCCCGTGCCCAGTCCGGCGGACAGCAATCCCCGGATCACCTGGGGCCGGTACCGCGAGGCGGGCGGGCGGACGCTCATGCCCGTCACACTGCTGGTGAACCACGCGCTGGTGGACGGGACGCACCTGGGGCAGTTTTACGCCGCTCTGGACGCGGAGCTGGCGGGGTTCGCCCCACCGGCGCCGCAGTAAGAGATACAAAAAGGACCTCCCGCGTCTCGCGGGAGGTCCTTTCTTATTTAGGGCTTTGCCGGACCGCTCAGGGCTCGCGCCTCCTTCTGCGGAAGTCCGCCAGCCAAAGCGCGCCCAGTCCGGCGGCGGAGCCCGCGGACAGGAGGACCCACAGGAGGGGCCTGCTGTGGTCGCCGGTGTCGGGTATGTCCAGATACCACAGGGGAAGCTCGTTCTCCGGGACCCAGATATACTCGTCCGCCTCAGGGTCCCACACCTTGTAGTAGGTGGTGGGCACGCCGTCCTCCACGATGGTGATCTCATCCGGGCTGTCCGGGTCGTTGGGATCGGGCAGTTCGACAGGCAGCTCGGGACCCGGCGTGGTGTCGGGACCGGGGGTTGTGTCAGGCCCAGGCGTGGTGTCGGGGCCGGGGGTCGTATCGGGTCCAGGCGTGGGAGTGGGACCCGGCGTGGGGGTGGGTCTCGGCGTGGGAGTCGGACCCGGCGTGGGAGTGGGTCCAGGCGTGGGAGTCGGACCCGGCGTGGGAGTGGGTCCAGGCGTGGGGGTCGGACCCGGCGTGGGGGTGGGCCCAGGCGTGGGAGTGGGTCCAGGCGTGGGAGTCGGACCCGGCGTGGGAGTCGGACCCGGCGTGGGAGTGGGTCCAGGCGTGGGGGTGGGATTGGTCCCCGGATCGGTGGGCGTCGTGGGCGGCGGAGTGGGTTTACCGCCTCCCGTCTCCCGGTAATAGCGAATGATGATAATCTCATCGCCCACCTGAGTGCCCGTGGCGCTGTTCATGCCGTCAATGGCCGAGTAGCCGCCGTCTCCGCCGCGCCTGCCGTAGGCATAGGCGTAAGGGGTGTACTGGTGGGAGCCGTAGCCGGGAACGCGGTCCACCCGGGCCTCGGTGTAGGTGTCGTTCAGCACGGCGGGGTATTCGGTGATGCCGCTCCGGCCCTCCAGCGTATAGAGATAGGCGCCTTCGCCCTCGCCGCCGGTATCCTCGGAGCCGTTCTCTTCACTGTCGCCGTCTCCGCCCTCGGTCTCACCGGCGGCGTCCAGCGGCATGACGCCGTCCATCTCCGCCGCCGCTGCCGCCCCGCCTTCGGCGGGGGTGCGCAGGTAGTACTCGTGGACCACGTTGTACGAGGCCTCCGTGCGGTAGTACCGCAGGACGATGGCCTCTTTGCCGTCCGCCGTGGCGAAGGCGCAGTCCTTGGTGGAGTCCGGCACATAGCCGTCTTCCGTGGACCCGGCGAAATCGCCGTACACCGCCCCGTCATAGGCGTAGGTGTGGGACACGCCCCCTGCCGGAGTGTACTGGGTCAGCTTCTGCACCCCACCGGCGGTGTATTTGATGGAGTTGTCGATGGGCAGTCCGGCGGGGTTTTCGCCCAAAACCGTACCCTCCAGCTTGTCGCCCTGGGCGGTGCGGTAATAGTAGCGGTGGACCACGTGATAGGAGCCGGTCTGGCTGATGTTCCGGCGCACATAGCGCAGGATGATGATCTGGCTGCCCTCCTCGGTGGCCGCGGCGCCGGTCATACCGGGGTCCGCCTCATACTTGCCGGTGTCCTGGAACTCGCGCGCGGTCTGAGGCACGCCGGAGGCGTCCTTCCCGCCGCTCTCCGGGTTCTGCGCCCCGTCGGGGATCTGGCCCTCATCGGAGCCGCCGGGGGCCTGGGTATCGTCCGAGCCGCTGTCAGGATTCTGGGTATCGTCCGAGCCGCCGCCGGGATTCTGCGTATCGTCCGAGCCGCCGCCGGGAGCCTGCGCATCGCCCGAGCCGCCGCCGGGATTCTGGGTATCGCCCGAGCCGTCGCCGGGAGTCTGAGCATCGTCCGAGCCGCCGCCGGGATTCTGGGTATCGTCCGAGCCGCCGCCGGGGATCTGGCCGTCTTCCCCGTCCAGGTCGTGGGCGGAGATCAGGCTGGCGGGGTCCGCCCCGCCCTGCTCATCGGGAACCTCAGGCGTCTGCGGGGGATTCTCCGGCGTCGTGCCGGAACCCTCCGGGGGCGTAACCGGCGGCAGTTCGGGATTCTCCGGCGGCGCGACGGAGTCCCCCGGGCTCTGGGGGGCGTCCGCGTCCCCGCCGGGCAGGTCTCCGGCGGCGTTCTGGGCCGGTTTGTCCACAAATTCGCCGTAATGCCCATAGGCGGCGTTCACATAGTCGTACACGTGGGGGCCGAAGCTGACCACCTTGGTTACCTCATCGGCGGTGTGCGTCTTGCCCAGAGCCTCCGCGTCGCTGCTGGTGATGGCGCTGACGCCGTCCAGGTTGCCGGGGGCCACGCTGTCGTGGTAGTACTCGTGGACCACCCGGTAGAAGCCCTGGGTGCCGCCGTAGGTGTTGGTGATCCTCACGGTGGCGCCGCCGCCCACCACGGCCAGGGTGCAGCTGTCGCTGTACCGCAGGGTGAAGCCGGTGAGATAGTGGCCGTCCAGGGCGGTCACCTGGTACTTGCCCGGTATGTATGCATTGCCGTTCAGAGGATAGTTGATTTCCGCGAGAAGCTCCCGCAGCGAGTTCTCCTGGCCGTCCGTGAGTTCAACGATCACGCCCTCCGTGGGGAGGCTGGGCCCGGTGACCCGGAAGTGGTACTCCCGGCCGCCGTCGTCCACGCCGGGGGCGCAGGCGGGCTTGCCCAGGATGATGGCGCTGTCCGCGCACTTGATGTCGGCGGTGAGGGTCTTGTTGGCCTCGTTGGTCCGCTGGGGGTCCTCCGCGGACATGGTGAAGGCCTCGCGGATATCCTGGGTTTCAATCTCCTGCGTCACAGTATAGGTGCCCGCCGGCAGACCGGTCACCTGCTTGGTCAGGGTTCCTCCGCCCAGCACAACGGTGGCGGCCACCTTTTTCGTGCTCTTGTTGGTGATGGTGTAGGTGTACGTGGCGGCCCCGGAATGGGCGTCCGACGGCTTGGTGATCTCCATCCAGCCGCGATCATCCACTTCGACATCTTTAGCGTCTCCCAGCACGCTCTCAATACTGTTAACAAAGGGTCGATATACAGTCCAACCCAGAGTACAGCTTTTGATATCCCCTGTCTCGGCTTTTGGGGTAAAATTAAACATAAATTTCCCGGCTGGCAAACGAGTACTAGATGTCCCACCCAATACAGTCCAGTTTTTGCTCCAATCCGAAAGCTCAATATTTTTAAAATCTGAAGTTGAAATTATCTGGAAATTTTTATTTCCATCCAACGGCGCCTTGCGATCAATCGTATAAATCTTGGAGTCGTTGGCATTATCGCCTTTTATCTGGATTTTAACCTTTCTAGCCGCGGTTGGCCCCTTTATCTTAGAGATTGATAGAACAATATAATCCCCTTCTGCGGGATCACCCTTGGTCGTGTAGGTTTTCAGCGATCCGGGCGTATGCGTATATGCTTGACCGGTTACGGTGCTGATCACCTTTTTCTGCGTCGCGGAGACAGTAAACGCAGGCGTTCCCTCATAGGCCCGCTCCTCCACCGTATAGGCGCCCTTCTTCAGGTGCTCCAGGGTGAAGCTCTCCCCGGAGGGCAGGGAGAAGGAGTTCTCATAATTCTGGGTCTGCCAGTCGCCCTTCACGGTGAAATCGTGGGTCTGGCCGTCCCCCGCCGTGCCGCCCGCCGTGACGGTGAGCCTGCCGGAATTGTCCCCCATGGCGACCTCGCCGGCCTGCCCCGCCGCCACCGGGATGCTGGGATTGCTCAGGTGGAGGGAGAAGCCCTCGGGGGCCTTCTGGGCCTCGATGGTATAGACCCCGGGGGGCAGTTGGTCAAAGAGGATGGTCCCGCCGTCCGTGACCGTCTTTGTCTGCGTGACGCCGGGGCCGGTGAGCTTATAGGTGCGGGTGACCGCGGGGAGGCCGTCCTTTGCCGGGGGCGTGGTGAGCTTGATCCAGCCGCCCTCCTTGCTCAGGTTGACCTGCGCGTAGTGGTTGTTCACCGTCATGGTGCTCTCGTAGGAGGTGTCCAGCAGGCCGATGTTCTTGTCGTGGAGCTGGTCGTCGTGGCCCGTCATCTCAATGACGCTGACGATTCCGGGGGTGCCCAGGTCTATCGTGGCCGTACCCCTGCCGTCGCCGCCGATGGTGATGATGGCCTTGTCCCTGAACGGCGCCCCGTTTCCGTCGAGCCCGTGGGCGCCCTCCACGTCAAAGGTGAAGGACTTGCCGACGATGTCCGCCGCCGTCATGCCCGCGGGGAGATTGTTCAGGTCCACCTCTTTGGTGATGGTCAGCACGTAAGAGCCGCTTCTGGCGTCGGCAAAGGCCACGGTGGCCAGGGCCAGCAGGGTCAGCAGCGCCAGGATTGCCCCGCTGAGGAGATAGCGCCTGCGCTTTTGCTGGTGCTTCATGTGAGAATCCCTTCCTTCCCATGCGTCTTCTGGATGGGCTCCTGCCCGGATTATATTTGGAACGCGCGCCTGCGCGGATTATCCCAACAGGGCGTGGCACAGGCCGGCGGCGAACACGGCGGCGGACGCCCCGAAGCACAGCTTCAGGGGCAGGCCGCTCAGCTTCCGGCCCCCGGCCTGGGGCTCCCCGGCGGCAATCAGGGCCAGAGCGGCCACGCCGGTGTAGAAGAAGCTGGTGTCCATCAGGTTGTGGACGAGAAAGGCGAAAAAACCCGCCCGCTCCCCGGGGGAATTCCGCTTCAAAAGCCCCCGGAGCACAGCGGCGGCCAGCAGGGCCATGGCGGGCAGGCCCAGCTCCACCCCCACGTGGAGCAGGGCGTTATGGATGTGCCAGGTGTTGAAGTAGGTCCCGCCGTCGGCCAGGTCCAGCAGCCGCCAGCGGTAGGGCCCCACCCCCACCAGGGGGCGGGCGGCGAGGTATTGGGCGGCGCTGGCCATCATCTCCAGGCGCTCGGCAAAGGTGGCGATGGAGCTGGGCCGGAGGAACACGGCGGCGGCGGCCACCAGAAGGCCCAGGGCGGCCAGCAGGGCGGCCATGGCGGGCAGGTCCTCCAGAAAGCGGAGGAACGCGGGCCAGCAGGCGGCCAGGGCCAGAATGCAGCCCAGCGCCGGAAGGGCCAGCCAGGGGGCGTCCGTCCGGGAGGCGGCCAGGAGCAGGAGCACGCCGGAGCCCACCCCCAGGGAGGCCTGGGCCAGCAGGCGGCAGACGGGCCAAAAGGCCTGCCGGGGAGCGCCGCGCCGCAGCTCCGAGACGGCCAGCCACAGCACCCCCGCCGCCATGGCGGCAAAGCTGCCCATGGACAGGGTCAGGGCCAGCGCGGCCAGCACGAGGGGCTCCAGCCGGAGGAGCAGGGCGGTCCGGCGGGAGCGGTCCCCGGCGGACCTGGCGCCGGCGTGGAGCAGGGCGAACCAGCCCACCACCAGGAAAATGCCCATGGCGTTGGGATTAACAAGAATTCCGCCCGATCGGGCGGAACCGCCGTGCACGGCGGTTGTGAAGGTATATTGAAGCAGGCTGGCCGCGGCGGTCAGGCCCGTCCAGGCGGCGCAGGCTTTTTTCAGCAGGTCCAGGTCCTCCCGGCTCAGGCAGGCCATGAGCAGATAGAGCACCGGCAAAACGGCCTGGGCGGCGGAGAAGCCGGCGGCAACGCTGCCGTAGGCGGCCAGGGAGGAGAGCATCCCGGCCAAAATGTAGCCCGCCAGGGGGAGCAGCACCCACAGATCCGCCTGGGCGGAGCGCTGGGTGAAGCCCTCCGCGCACAGCAGCAGGCCCAGCAGGCACACGATGGCGGGATTGCCCGCGCCGCACCAGGTGAGGATGAACAGGGCCAGAACGGCGCAGGCCGCGGTGTGGCGGTCCAGCAAGCGGTCCAGCATACCCAGCGCGCCGCCCATGCCGCCACCTCCCCGCTGAAATTCCAAATAATGGGTGAATTGGCTGAAAAACTGCCGATTCTTCTCTATTATATGAGCCTGCCCGCCCTGTGTCAAGCGGGCGGCGGGGCTACTGCGTCATTTTTTCCACGTCGTCCGGGCGGCCCGCCACCAGAATGTGGGTGTCCGCCGCGAAGATGAAGGAGGCGTCGATGGGCAGGACGGCGCCCGCCTCCTTCCGGCCGATGACGTTCACGTTCCAGCGCTTGCGGATGTCCAGGTCGATGATGGTCTGGCCCGCCCAGTGGTCGGGCACGTCCAGCTCCACGATGGCGTAGCCCGGGGCCAGCTCGATGTACTCCAGCGCCCCGTTGACGCTGAACCGCATGGCGGTGCGCTGGGCCATGTCCCGCTCGGGGAACACCACCTCGTCCGCGCCAATTTTCAGCAGCAGCTTGGCGTGAAGGTCGCGGTCGGCCTTGGCGACCACCATGGGGGCCCCCAGCTCCTTGAGCAGGGAGGTGGTCTCCAGGGAGGACTGGAAGTTCTCGCTGATGCACACGAAGCAGAAGTCAAAGCTGGCCGGGTCCAGGGCGCGGAGCACCTCCTCGTCCATGCAGTCGCCGATCTTGGCCTGGGTGACGTGGGGGGCGATGCGGTTGACCAGCTCCTCGTCGCTGTCCAGCACCATCACCTCGTTGCCCGCGTCCATCAGCCGCAGGGCCAGATTGCTGCCAAACCGGCCCAGGCCGATCACCAGAAATGTGGCTGCCATCATGAAACACACCTTTCCTAATACTGTTTCCCCGTTTATCCGATGGTGATGTGCTCCACCGGGTCCTTCACCCGGGGGGGCGTGCGCTCCGCCAGGGCCATCAGCATGGACAGGCTGCCGATGCGGCCGCAGTACATCATCACGATGAGGATGGCCCGGTTGACCGGAAGCAGGTCCCGGGTGATGCCGGTGGACAGGCCCACGGTGCTCAGGGCGGAGAACACCTCGAACAGCGCGTCCTGGAGGGGGAAGGGCTGCACGGCCAGCAGCAGGAAGCCCCCCGCCATGGCCAGGGTCATATACAGCGTGACCCCCGCCGCCGCCCGGTGAATCTGCTCCTCGTCCAGCCGCCGGTTGAAGGCCCCCACCTCCCGCCTGCCCCGGATGTAGGCCCCCAGGGTGAGCAGGCACACCGCCACGGTGGTCACCTTCACGCCGCCGCCGGTGGAGCCGGGGCCCGCGCCGACGAACATCAGGGCGATGGTGAGCAGGCCGCCGCCGCTGGTGAGCTTGGCCAGGTCCACGGTGTTGAAGCCGGCGGTCCGGGGGGACACCGCCTGGAACAGGGACACCAGCGCTTGCTGGCCCGGATTCATGCCCGCCAGCAGGTTGTCCCGCTCCGCCAGCCAGAACAGCGCCGTACCCCCCGCCGTCAGAAGCAGGGTGGCGGTGAGCATCAGCTTGGAGTGGAGGGAGTACCGCCGGAAGCGCAGGCCGTTCTCCCGCACGTCCCGCCACACCAGGAAGCCCAGCCCCCCCAGCAGAATCAGGGCGCAGGCGGTGAGGTTCACCAGGGGGTCGAACACATAGTGGGTGAGGGAGCTGTAGGGCTCCCGGAAGCCCATCAGGTCGAAGCCCGCGTTGCAGAAGGCGGACACGCTGTGAAAGACGGCGTACCACAGGCCCCGGGCCAAGCCCAGCTCCGGGACGAACCGGACGGCCAGCAGGGCCGCCCCCGCCCCCTCGATGAGGGCGGTGCCCCCCAGAATGTAGCGCAGCAGGGTGAGCACGTCGCTCAGGCGCTGGGCGCCGGCGCTCTCCAGCATCACCGAGCGCTGGCGCAGGCCCAGCTTTCTGCCCATCAGCAGGGACGCCTGGAGCATCATGGTCATGTATCCCAGCCCGCCCACCTGGATGAGAACCAACAGAATGGCCTGACCCAGCAGATTGAACTGGGTCCAGGTGTCCGCCACCACCAGGCCGGTGACGCAGGTGGCGGAGGTGGCGGTGAACAGGCTGTCCAGAAAGGACAATCCCCGCCCGCTCCGATTGGCGAAGGGGAGCATGAGCAGCAGCGCGCCCGCCAGAATGATGGTCAAAAAGCCCAGGGCGAGGGTTCGGTTGGGGGAGAGCGGGATGCGTCTTCGTTTCACGGCCAGGACCTCTCTTCAGCGGCGCGGCGCGCCCGCCGGAATGGGAATTGCAGTCAACCCATATTATAGTGGCATCGGAGGGGATTTGCAAGAGAAGATTGAGGCCGCTTTTCCCCTTGACACCGGGGGCCGTTCTGGTAGAATGGAGGGGAACACGCGGCGCGGCGGCCCCGGCCGTCCGCCGGAAGGGAGCGAACAGCTATGGACACACGGCCCAACCTGATCCTGCTCATGGCCGACCAGTTCCGGGGGGACTGCCTGGGCATCGCCGGCCACCCAGACGTGAAAACGCCCTACCTGGACGCCCTGGCGGCGGAGGGGGTGCGCTTTCCCAACGCCTACTCCGCCTGCCCCACCTGCGTCCCCGCCCGGGCCTGCCTGTACACCGGCATGAGCCAGGACCACGCCGGACGGGTGGGGTATGAGGACCTGGTGCCCTGGAATTACACCCACACCCTGGCGGGGGAGCTGGCCAAGGCGGGGTACTACACCCAGTGCGTGGGCAAAATGCACGTCCACCCCCTGCGGAACAACCTGGGCTTCCACGACGTGCGCCTCCACGACGGCTACCTCCACGCCTACCGCCGCCCGGACACCCCCGCCTGCGAGGACCAGCGGCGGGCGGACGACTACTACTGGTGGCTGAAGGGGGAGCTGGGCTCTGCCGCCGACCCCACGGACACCGGGCTGGACTGCAACAGCTGGATCGCCCGGCCCTGGATATACGAGGAGAAATACCACCCCACCAACTGGGCGGCGTCGGAGTGCCTGGACTTCCTCCGCCGCCGGGACCGGTCCATGCCCTTCTTCCTCATGGCCAGCTTCGTGCGGCCCCACCCGCCCCTGGACCCGCCCCGGCACTATTTCGACCTCTATGACCGGCGGGAGCTGGCCCCGCCCTGGCGGGGGGACTGGAACTGGACCGGCCGGGCGGAGGCGGACCGCCACAGCTATCACGCCCAGACCGCCCCGCTGGACCCGGATTACATCCACCAGCTCCGGGCGGGCTATTACGCCTCCATCACCCACCTGGACCACCAGATCGGGCGGATTGTCTCCGCCCTGACGGAGGAGGGCCTGACGGACCATACGGTGATCCTGTTCGTCTCCGACCACGGGGAGATGCTGGGCGACCACCTGTTTTTCCAGAAGGCCAAGCCCTATCAGGGCAGCGTCCGGGTTCCCCTGTTCCTGTCCGGCCCCCGGGAGCTGGTGGGCCGGGGGGTGCGAACGGACCTGGCGGAGCTTCGGGACGTGATGCCCACCCTGTTGGAGCTGGCGGGAGCCCCCGTGCCGGACACGGTGGACGGGACCAGCCTGCTTGGGCGGCTCGACCGGCCCTGGCTCCACGGCGAGCACGCCCTGGGGCAGGACTCCATGCACTTCATCGTCACCAAAACGGACAAGCTCATCTGGTACTCCCAGACGGGAGAGGAGCTGTATTTCGACCTGGCGCGGGACCCCCGCGAGACCCGCAACGCCGTCCGGGACCCGGACCGCGCCCAGCGGGTCCGGGAGCTGCGGGGCTTTCTCATCCAGGCTCTGTCGGGCCGGGAGGAGGGGTACAGCGACGGCGCGCGGCTCATTCCGGGCCGTACGCCGAAAACCGTCCTGGATCACGTGAGAGGGGTGTGACAGGGTGCTGTTCCGAAGGAAGAAAAAAGCGCCCGCTTACGATTGGACGGGAAAGGTCCCGGCGGTCCGGTCCAGCGTCTGCACAGGAGAGCAGGTGGCGGGTTTCAAGGACGAGAAAACCGGAAAATTCACCGAGATCATGCTCATCCGGGACGAAAAGGACCTCCGGGCGTTTCTGGAGGACTACGGCGCGGCCCGGGAGGACCTGCGCTGGGAGTGGTGAGGGCGTTTCTCCCTCCCGGCAGGCGGAAAGCCCCCGGCGCGGAAGCGCCGGGGGCTTTCCCGTTTTATCACAGCGAGCGCAGCATGGCGGGGCCCTTTTTGAGCAGAATCAGGGCGCACGCCGCCCCCCAGGCCGCAAGCAGGGCGATGGGCAGGGCCAGCGCCAGCGCGCCGCTCACCATACCGCCCAGCCAGTACAGCAGGGCGCACATCCCCAGCGCCCCCATGGGGACAAACATCCCCAGGCAGACGGCCAGCGACTGCTTGACCACCACCGTCTCGTTCACCGCGTCCAGCTTGGGGAAGGTGAGGCCGATGAGCATCCCGAAGGCGGCGTGGCCCAGGCCGAACAGCAGCATCGCCAGCAGCATCGCCGCCCCGTCCGGGAGGGACAGCCCCAGGGCGATGGCCAGGCACACCCCGGCGATCACGGTGCAGGGGACGCTGAGCAGCAGCTGGAAGCCGGTCTTGATCCAGATCAGGGCGCTCTCCCCCACCGGGGCCTCCCGCAAAATCCACAGGTATTTGCCCTCCAGGCTGACGGAGGGCGCGGCGATCACCGTCATGGACAGGCAGAAGCCCATGACCAGCGCCGCCAGCGGCATGACGGGGACGCCCTCCAGCAGGTCCAAGTACATCCGCAGGTCGTCCCGCATCACCAGCGCCGCCACCCCCGCCGCCAGCAGCATGATGAGGCCCAGGCCGGAGTTCCAGAAGTACATGGGGGTGCCGAAGAACCGGCGGGCCTCCTTCATCAGCAGGGCTTTTGTCTGCCCCGACGCGGCCTGGGCGGACAGCTTGTAGTCGCTGCGGGCGGACCGGGCGGCAAAGGCGGTGACCGCCTGACGGTACACCTTTCCCAGGCCGAACACCACCAGGGCAAAGGGGACGATGCAGCAGGCGGCGAAGGCCAGCAGTCTGCCCCAGTCCCCCATGATGCCGTCCGCCATCCACAGCATGGGGGCGGCCCAGGACAGGGACTCCTTCACTCCCATGGCGTTGGCGGCCAGCTCCTCGATCATGCCGTTCAGGTTGAAGGAGAACCAGAATACCGCCGCCAGGTAGAGGGCCATGACGATATTCTGCCCCAGGGCGCCCCTGGACACCTTGGCGGACAAAAAGGCCACCAGCGCCCCCAGCAGCACGGACAGGGCCGTGTCCAACAGGGGCAGGGCGAACACCGCGAGGAGCAGCCGCGCCCAGAACAGGACGCTGTGCCCCACGCCGCTCTGGGTCATAAAGGCGCACACCGCCCCGGCCGGGGCCAGCACGAACAGGGAGAACAGCAGGTTCTCCAGATAGATTGCCATAACCCGGCTGGCCATCAGCGCGGTGGTGCTGACGGGCATGGACAGCAGCAGGTCGTTGTCCCGCCCGCCGAACACCACGCCCTTCACGGCGAAGGCGGTGAACATCAGGCCCCCCACCAGCGCCCCCATGCCCATAAAAATGAACACCAGCGACTCCATGTGTATGGGGGCCAGCACATCCATGAGCATAAAGCTGTAAAATCCCGACATGTACAGGCCCAGAAAGGCGATGAGCACCATGGCCCCCACGCCGGTGGCCGCTTTTTTCCGGCTGTTTCCCCGGGAATTGGTGGAGGAGAGCAGCATGGACTGGACGCTCACCTTGAGCAGAGCGAAGAACTTCTTCATTTTTCTCCCTCCAGCTCCAGGAACACGTCCTCCAGGGAGGAGTCGCCCACCAGCGCCTCCGTCGGGCCGCACTTCACCAGCCGCCCGTCCTTGATGATGGCGATCTGGTGGCACAGCTTTTCCGCCACCTCCAGCACGTGGGTGGAGAAGAACACCGCAGAGCCGCCCCGGCACAGGTCGGCCAGATACCCCTTCATGAGGTGGGAGGCGGAGG
This sequence comes from uncultured bacterium, assembly GCA_947383145.1. Classification (GTDB taxonomy): domain Bacteria; phylum Bacillota; class Clostridia; order Oscillospirales; family Oscillospiraceae; genus Enterenecus. Next base: position 9,373 of record CANDCH010000016.1, on the reverse strand, counting down.
GGTCCAGGCCCACGAAGGGCTCGTCAAGAATCAGCAGCCTGGGGCGGCGGATGAAGGCGGAGATGAGGGCCAGCTTCTGCCGCATCCCGTGGGAGTAGCTGCCGATGGGGGAGCCCAGGCTGCCGGTGAGCTCGAAGGCGTCCCCGTATTTGCCGATGTCCGCCGTCCGCTGGTCCGCCGGGATGTCGTACAGGTCGGCGATGAAGTTCAGGTAGTCGATGCCCTTCATGAACTCGTACAGGTCCGGGTTGTCGGGCAAAAAGGCGGTGACCCGCTTGGCCCCCACCGGGTCCTTTTTGATGTCATGGCCGTCGATGGCGATGGTCCCCTCGGTGAAGTCCATCACCCCCGCCACCGCCCGGAGGGTGGTGGTCTTGCCCGCCCCGTTGTGGCCGATGAAGCCGTAGATCTCGCCGGGGCGCACGTGGAGGGTCAAATCGTCCACCGCCTTCTTGCCGCCGGGGTAGGTTTTGGAATAGTGTTCAATGCGAAGCATAGCGTTCTCTCCTTTACAGCACAGATCTGGTTTATGGTTTAAGGTTGCACCGGGTCAAAGGTTCATGAAAAAGGCAAGTCCGGTGATGACTGCCGCCACCGCCAGGGTGATGAAGCCGGCCAGATGCTTTTCCCTGCCCTCGCTGGAGGCGATGCCCGCCCCGAGCAGGCCCACCGCCACGGGGATGAGCAGCCCAACCAGCTTGGGCATGATGTTGCTGGGCTGGCCGTCCACGCCGGTCTGCATCACCAGCTCCTCCGGCAGGGTAAACCAGCCGACTGCGGAGGCGGTGACCAGTGGAATCACCAGCAGGAAGGGCCAAAAACGTTTTTTATCCATAAAAGTTACCCCCTTCATTGTCACGCTTCACCTGTTCGCGACGCGCGGCTTCGCTCCGACTCGGACAAAACCCGCCCCGCTTTGCGGCGGCTGGGCTTTTGTCCTCGCTCCGTTCCATCCGCGCTGCTCACGACGGCTCAGCGCTTCTCGCGCACGGCGGTGCCGTACACGGTGATCTCCGCCGCCCCCTGCATGATGGAGGCCGAGGCATACCGGATGTTGAGCACCGCGTCCGCGCCCAGCTTTTCCGCCTCGTCCACCATCCGCTTGGTGGCCAGCTGGCGGGCCTCGGTGAGCATATCGGTGTAGCTCTCGATCTCGCCGCCCACAAAGGTGTTCATGAACGCCATAAAGTCCTTGCCGAAGCTCTTGCACTGGACCACCGAGCCTTTTACGATGGACAGCGCCTCGATCTCCCGGCCGGGGATATGGTCAATATTGAGCAGCAGCATCCTCTTCCCCCCCTCTGATCTGCTTGATGCGCCGGTACAGCGCCGCCAGCACCCCGATGATGACCACCACCGGGATAGCCGCCAGCCCGATGACCAATCCGATAGGGGGCGCGTCCTCCGGCGCTACGGTAAACCCCCATATGATGAGGGCGATGAACGCCGCCATCATGGCCAGCACCACGATGGCCGCCCCCACGGGACTGACATACCGGGTCAGCTTATCCTGCTTTCCCACGTTCATGAATTTTGTCCCCTCCTGTTCCTGCCGCTCCATGGATGCCAGCACCCCGTCGGCGTCCAGCCCGTCCAGCTGACTGCGGCTGTCCCGGATCTGGGCGCACACGCCCTGGGCCGCCGCCAGGTTGGCCTGCCTGCGCTGGAGCTGGATGATGTGCCGCCCCATGGCGTCCTCCAAGGTCAGCGATCCGGCTTTCAGCCGCAGGATCTCCTCGATGGGCATGTCCAGCATCCGCAGCAGCTTGATTTTTTTCAGCCACGCCACGTCGGCGTCGCTGTAGTCCCGGTAGCCGTTTTCGTTGTTGCGCCCGGGGGTGAGCAGCCCCTCCTTCTCATAGAAGCGGATATTGCCCTTGGTGATGCCCACCAGCTGCTCCACATGATTGATCTTCATCGTTTTCCCTCCCTCGCTGAGGCTATCCTACACCTTCCACAAGGTGGAAAGTCAAGCCCTTTTATGAATTCTTAAGAAAAAACGGAGCGGCTGGGCCGCTCCGTTTTTGCCGGAAAAGGTTACACCCGGTCCAAGGCCTGGGAGAGGTCCGCGATCAGGTCGTCCAAGTCCTCAATGCCCACTGACAGGCGCACCAGGTCGGGAGACACCCCGGCGGCGGCCAGCTCCGCGTCGTTCATCTGCCGGTGGGTGGCGGAGGCGGGGTGAAGGACGCAGGTCTTGGCGTCGGCCACGTGGGTGGCGATGGAGGCCAGCCCCAGCCCCGCCATGAACCGCTCCGCGGCGGCGCGGCCTCCCTTCACCCCGAAGGACACCACCCCGCAGCAGCCCCGGGGCAGGTATTTTTGGGCCAGATCATAGTATTTGTCGCCCCGCAGGCCGGCATACCGCACCCAGGCCACTTTTTCGTGCCTCTGGAGCCATTCCGCTATGGCCTGGGCGTTGGCGCAGTGCTTCGCCATGCGCAGGGGGAGGGTCTCCATGCCCATGCCCAGCAGCCACGCGTTCATGGGGGCGGGGGTGGCGCCGAAATCCCGCATGAGCTGCACCACCGCCTTGGTGATGTAGGCCCCGCCCAGGCCGAAGCGCTGGGTATAGGTCACGCCGTGATAGCTCTCGTCGGGGGCGGTGAGGCCGGGGAACTTGTCCTTGTGGGCGGTCCAGTCGAACCTGCCGGAGTCCACGATGGCTCCGCCCACGGCGGCGGCGTGGCCGTCCAGGTACTTGGTGGTGGAGTGGGTGACGATGTCCGCCCCCCATTCAAAGGGGCGGCACAGGGCGGGGGTGGCGAAGGTGTTGTCCACGATGAGGGGCACGCCGTGGGCGTGGGCGGCCCGGGCGAACTTCTCGATGTCCAGCACCGTCAGGGCCGGGTTGGCGATGGTCTCGCCGAACAGGGCCTTCGTCTCGGGCCGGAAGGCGGCGCTGAGTTCCTCCTCGGAGCAGTCCGGGTCCACGAAGGTGAACGCGATGCCCATCCGCCTCATGGTGACGGCGAAGAGGTTGTAGGTGCCGCCGTAGATGGCGGAGGAGGCCACGACGTGGTCCCCGGCGGAGGCGATGTTGAACACGGCGAAGAAGTTGGCCGCCTGTCCCGAGGACAGCAGCATGGCCGCGCTGCCCCCCTCCAGGGCGCACAGCCGGGCGGCCACCGCGTCGCTGGTGGGGTTTTGCAGCCGGGTGTAGAAGTAGCCCTCGGCCTCCAGGTCGAACAGCTTTCCCATGTCCCCGCTGGTCTCGTAGCGGAAGGTGGTGGACTGGATGATGGGGATGTTCCGGGGCTCCCCGTTGCCGGGGCGGTAGCCCGCGTGGAGGCAGCTGGTGTCAAAATTCATGGTCTGATCTCTCCTTTTTTATGGTCGTGTCACAGGGCGGCGTCAGGACGGCGGCCCGGTCGGGTCTGCCCCGCCGAAGGTTCCGGCGGGCTCCCCGTCGATGAGAATCTGCACCCGCTCCACCGTGTCCAGGCTGCACAGCGTGTCCACAATGGATTTCAGCGCCAGCGCCCGCTCCTCCTCGGGCAGGTCCAGCAGCCGGCCGGACAGGTCGGCGGTGCAGGCGCCCGCCTCCACCCAGGCGGAGCGAACGGTGAGGTCCGGCGGCAGCAGGGGGAGCAGCCCCTGGTCCTCCGGCCCGGCGATGAGGGCGGCCAGCACCGCCTTGGCGGGGACGCTGTCCTCCGTCAGCCGGAACTTGCGCAGCTCATAGCCCAGGGTATTTCCCCCCTCCCTGCGGAAGTAGAGGGCCGCGGTCGCCTCCACCGGCGTCTCCTCCGCGCCGGAGAACAGCACGTCCTCCGGATAGAGGGCCTGCCGGTCCCGGTAGGACTGGCCCCCGCCGCTGACGGTGACCCGAACCCCGTCCACCCCCGGCAGCTGGGCCAGGGTGAGGGCGATGCAGTAGTCGGCCAGGGTGAGCTCCACCCCCACCAGTTCGGCGTAAGCGGCGGACAGCTCCACATTGACCACCCGGTTCTCCAGCGACCAGCTGAGCACCCGGGCGCCGGCGGGGATGGCGCGGCACAGCTCCTGCGCCTCCGCCGGAGGGCCGGCGGCCAGGGCGTCCAGCAGGGCGGGAACGGAGTGCTCCTCCCCCGCGTAGGGGCAGGCGTCCAGGGCGGCGGACAGCCCTCCCAGGGCGGGGTCCACCGGGAACCACAGGCGCAGGCCCGCCTCCTCCTCCTGGGGCCGGGGCGCGCATCCAAAAGCCAGGGCCAGCAGCAGCGCCGCCGCCAGCAGCCGGACCGGCGTTTTTTTCATGGCGCGGCCTCCTCTCGCAGGGCGGGAAATTCCGCCTCGAACCGGGTGCCCCGGCCGGCGGGGTTGGGCCCCGCGGCGACGTCCCCGCCGTGGAGGCGGGCGGTGTCCCGGGCGATGGACAGCCCCAGGCCGGTGCCCCCCGCCGCGCGGGAGCGGGCCTTGTCCACCCGGTAGAACCGGTCGAAGATGCGGGGCAGGTCCTCCGCCGGGATGCCCAGGCCGGTGTCGGTGACGGTGAGGGCCACCTTGTCCCCCCGGCGGCACACCCCCACGTCCACCCGGCCCCCGGGCAGATTGTATTTGATGGCGTTCTCCACGAGGTTGAAGGCCACCTGATAGATGTCGTCCTCGGTGGCCAGCAGGGCGCAGGCGGGCTCCAGGGCGCACTTCAGCTCCACCTGGGCCCGGCGGGCCACCGGGGAGAGCAGGTGAACCACCTTTTCCGCCACCCGTCCCAGCTCCACCGGCTCGGGGGAGCGCTCCTCCCCGGCGTCCAGCCGGGTGAGGGCCAGCAGGTGCTCGCTGATGCGGGTGAGGCGGTCGGCCTCCTCCCCGATGTCGGACACGAACTCCCGGACGATGGCCATGTCCACCGGGTCGTTCTGCAAAATGGAGTCGGTGAGCAGGCGGATGGAGGCCAGGGGGGTCTTGAGCTCGTGGGAGGCGTCGGACACGAACCGCCTCCGGGCCTCCTCGGTGGTCTGGAGCCGGCCGGTGAGCTGGTTGAACTCGTCGGCCAGCTGGGCCATCTCGTCCCGGCCCAGGGACTCCACCCGGTGGCTGTACTCGCCCTCCCGCACGTGGCGGATGGCGGACAGCAGCCGCACGGTGTTCCGGGTGAGGGTCTTGGACAGCAGCACCACCAGCACCAGGGCCACCGCGCACACCACCATGGAGATATACCGCAGGTTGGACAAAATGGACAGCAGCACCTGGGCCTGCTCCGTGTCGTACTCGTAGAGGTACACCGCCCCCAGGGTGGTGCCGTGGTACAGGATGGGCACCGCCGCCCTGGTGCGGATGGCCCCCTCCCGGTATTCGCAGCGGGAGGCGTCCTGCCCCCGCAGGGCAGCGGCCACCTCCCCCATGAGGGCGTAATCCCCCAGGCGGTTGTCCAGGGTGGAGCTGTCGTACAAAATGCGGGCGGCGGCGTCGGTGACCAGCACCCGGGTGCCCTGGGCCTCCTCCAGCAGGGCCATGGTCTGCTCCACGCCCTCCCTGGTCAGCGTCTCGGACACGGCCAGGGTGGACCCGATGACCAGGGCCTGCCGGGTGAGGGTGTTCTGCTTGGAGGTGAACACCATGTTCTCCGCCATGAGCACGGGGTAGGTGTTCATCACGATGAGGATGGCCGCCACCACCAGCAGATAGGTGAGGGCGTACTTGACCTGGATTCTGCGGAAAAAGGGAACACGGCTCTCCCGCTCCCGCTGCCTGCCCCTATCCATTGTTTGCCAGGTAATAGCCCACGCCCCACTTGGTCAGAATGTGCTCCGGGTTGGCGGGGTCGGGCTCCAGCTTTTCCCGCAGGCGGCGGATGTGCACGTCCACCGTGCGGAACTCCCCGATATACTCGTAGCCCCACACCAGGTTCAAAAGGTTTTCCCGGCTGTACACCCGGCCTGGGTTCTGCATCAGCAGCACCATCAGGTCGAACTCCTTGGCGGTGAGCTCCACCGGCTCCCCGTCCCGCCAGGCGGCCCGCTCCGCCAGGTCCAGGGTGATGGCCCCCTGGGCGAGGCGGTCGGCCTCCCGCTGTTGTTGGGCCGCCGCCCCCGCCCGGCGCAGCAGGGCCCGGATGCGGGCCTTCAGCTCCAGAATGTTGAAGGGCTTGGTGATGTAGTCGTCCGCGCCGCACTCGAAGCCGATGATCTTGTCCGCGTCCTCCCCCTTAGCGGTGAGCATGATGACGGGCACGTTGGAAAACTCCCGGATTTTCATGCACGCCTGGAGCCCGTCGATCTTGGGCATCATCAGGTCCAGTATGATGAGGTCGAACTGGCCGGTGCGGGCCTTGTCCACCGCCTCCTCGCCGTCCGAGCCGGTCTCCACCTGATAGCCCTCGTTCTCCAAGTTGAATTTGATACCCTTCACCATAACCCGCTCGTCGTCAACGACCAATATTTTGGGCATAGTCATCCCCTCCTGTGGTGATCTGATCCAAAAGGTTTTCCAATATCCCCGGGCCGATCCCCTTCACCCGGATCAGGTCCTCCGGATACCGGTAGGGCCCGTTTTCCGCCCGGTCGTCCAGAATGGCCTGGGCCCGGACCGCCCCGATGCCGGGGAGGGTCATGAGCTCCTCCAGTCCGGCGGCGTTGACATCCACCAGCGCCGCCCGGTCCGCCGGGGCCGCGGCGGCGGGAGCCGTCCGGGGAACGGGGTCCAGCGGGGCCGCCGTGCCCAGCTCCAGGGCAAAGCACAGGAGCATGGCCGCCCCCGCCGCCAGAATCAGCGCCAGAAGGCGCCGGTCGGTCCGCCCCATATTACGCCTCCCTCCGATCTATTTAAAAAATAAATAGGTATACACGCCGCCCGGAGCGGGCGTTTCCCCGTAGCAGTCCTCTATCAGCTGGGACACGGTCACCAGTTGATAGCCCTGCTCCTTCAGCCACGGGACCAGCTCCCCGGCGGCCTCCACACTGCTGGCATGCGTGCTGTGCATTAGGATCACCTGTCCCGCCAGCCCGCCCTGGCCCTTGACATAGTCCACAACGGCCCGCGCGTCCCTGGATTCCCAATCGCGGGTGTCCAGGGACCACGTGACAATGGCCTTTCCCGATTTCTCGACCAGGCGCTGGTCGTAATCACCCCAAGGAGGCCGCAGCAAAACGGGGGCCTGCCCGATGGCGCGGATAAACTGCTCGTCCGCGGCGGCCAGATCGGCCAGCATGGCCTCCTCATCCATCTCGGCCAGGTTCCCGTGGGCATACGAGTGACTTCCAATTTCACAGCCGATGGAAACGGCCCTGGCCAGAAGCTCCGGGTATTCGCCCACGATCTCCCCCACCTCAAAAAAGGTGGCGGCAGCGTCGTTTTCCTCTAAAATATCCAAAAGCTCCGCAGTATGGACCTGGTGGGGGCCGTCGTCAAAGGTGAGCGCAACCATGCGCGGCTTCGGCGCCGGCGGAGCCAGGACCCACAGGGCGAAAACCACGGTGCACAGCGTCATAATAATGAGGCAGACGGTTCCTTTTCGCATTTCAAAAATCCCTCTCCCCGCTTCCGCGGCGCTTCGGGCGGACGGCGGGCCTTCCTCCGGGCGGTTCCTGATTTTCCCCTGTTGCGCTGGGAAATACTTTCTGCTATAATTGTTGTGTACCGCTTTTTTGCGCCCGCGGCGGGCCCGCCCGGGCACGTGCAGATATTATATCACAAGTGACGGGAGATTCCTATGAAAAAATATCGAATTCTTTCCCTGCTTCTGGCGGGGGCGCTGGCGCTGTCCCTGGCCTGCCCCGCCCGGGCCCTGGAGGACCCCCGGCCCAACTGCCGCGCCGCCATCCTGGTGGACGGCGACAACCGGGAGGTGCTGTACGCCCACAACGGCTATCAGCGGATGTATCCCGCCTCCATCACCAAGATCATGACCTCCCTGGTGGTGCTGGACGCGGTGGCAGCGGGGGAAATCTCCCTGGATACGATGGTCACCGCCTCCCCCCAGGCGGTGGACCTGCCCTGGGACAGCTCCACGGCGGGCATCAAGGCGGGGGAAACCCTGTCCGTGCTGGACCTGCTGTACTGCGACCTGCTGCCCTCCGGCAACGAGGCGTGCAACATCCTGTCCGAGGCGGTGGCGGGCACCTCGGCGGAGTTTGTGGCCCGGATGAACGCCAAGGCGGCCCAGCTGGGCATGGAGGACACCCATTTTATGAACCCCCACGGCCTCCACGACCCGGAGCACTACACCACCGCCTACGACATCTACCTCATGGCCAGCGCCGCCATGGAGAACGAGACCTTCCGCACCATCGTGCGCACCCCCTCCCACACCCTCCCGGCCACCAACCTCCAGCCGGAGCGGGTGATCTACTCCTCCAACGGCCTGCTGAGCAGCTTCTACGCCATCGGCTATACATACTCCAAGGCCATCGGCATCAAAACGGGCAACACCGGCGAGGCGGGCCGCTGTCTGGCCTCCGCCGCCGTGGACGAGCTGGGCCGGACCTTCTACTGCGTGGTGCTGGGCACCGAGGACACCACGGACGAAAACGGGCGGCACTTCTGGTCCTTCTCCGAGACCAAGCGCCTGCTGGAGTGGGCGTTCGACAACTTCCACCGCATCACCCTGCTGGACCAGGACACGGAAAACGTGACCCGGGAGGTGCCCGTCACCCTGTCCGACGAGGGAGACTATGTGCTGGCCCAGCCGGTGGGCAAAATCGAGGCCACCATGCCGTCGGATTACGACCCCAAGCAGGCGGAGCTGGTGTTCGACCTGCCGGAGTCCCTGGAGGCCCCTGTGGCCGCGGGGCAGAAGCTGGGCACCGTCACCCTGAAGTATCAGGGGGAGACCTACGGCACGCTGGAGATGATGGCGGCCTACGGCGTGGAGCGGTCGGAGTTCCTCTACACCGTCCAGCAGATCGAGTACTACTGGTCCCAGTGGTGGGTGAAGGCGCTGGCGGCGGCCGGGGCGGCGCTCATCCTCGCCCTGGTGATTTTCGCCACGGTGGTCCTCCCCCGGCGGAGGGCCCGCAGGCGCTACAGCCGCGCGGGCGGCGGGCGGCGGACCGGCTCCAACTACCGGGGCAGGCGCTGATTCCGCCGGTTTCTGGCGGACGTTCACAAAAACTTCACAGCGTTCATCATTTTTTCACAAAAGGTTCTCAGACCGTCCAACATTTTCCTTGTGAGGTCTGGTATGATGATCGTGTCAGGTACAAAACCAGACAATCTCCTCCCTCTCTCTTTTCTCAAAAAATGAAGGCCCTCCGGCGTGAGCCGGGGGGTTTTCATTTTGCGGCGGAGCGTTCGGCGCAGCCGGACGCGAGGGATATGGAGCCTGCCAAAATGGGACCCCGCAAAAACGCCCTTTCGTTTTCGCGGGGAGAGGAGGGGCGGCGGAATGAGCGAGCGTTGGGCGCAGCCGGACGCGAGGGATATGGAGCCTGCCAAAATGGGACCCCGCAAAAAC
>CANDCH010000015.1 GCA_947383145.1 uncultured bacterium | reverse complement strand
CGGTGTCCAGCTCCTCCACCGTGCCGATGAAGGAGGCCAGGGCGCCGTCGGTGATTTTCACGCTGTCGCCCACGGCGTAGCCCACCACCACCTCGCGCTTTTCCACGCCCAGGGCGGCGATTTCCTCCTCGGTGAGGGGGATGGCCTTGTTGGCCGCGCCCACAAAGCCGGTGACGCCCCGGATGTTGCGCACCAGATGCCAGGTCTCGTCGGTCATGACCATTTTCACCAGCACATAGCCGGGGAAGACCTTGCGCTCCACGGTTTTGGGGCCGTTGTCGGTGATCTCGGTGACGGTCTCCAGGGGGATGGACACCTCGGCGATGAGGTCGTGCATATTGCGGTTTTCCACAGCCTGCTCGATGGACACGGCCACGGTGTTCTCATAGCCGGAGTAGGTGTGGGCCACATACCACTTCAGTTCGTCCGCCATGGGGCTTAACCGAAGAGCTGGAGCAGGGCGTCGATCACCGCGCGGGCCAGGAAGTCGAACACCCAGATGAAGACGCCCACGATGATGACGCACAGGATGACGATGCCCACGTTTTTCAGGGTGTCCTTGGCGGTGGGCCAGGTGACTTTCTTCAGCTCACCCTTCAGATCCTTCAGCCAGCGCAGGACGCGGTTGGGCTTCTTTTCCTTCTTCTTCTCCTTGGGGGCCTTGTCCTTCTTGTCGGAGCCGGAGGACTCCTGCGGCGCGTTGTCCCGCTTTTCCTGTTCAGACATTAACGTTTACCCTTCTTTCCTTGTGAGCGGCGCCCATTACTTGGTTTCGGTGTGCTTGGTGTGCTTCCTGCAGAAGGGGCAGTACTTGTTGAGCTCCAGGCGCTCGGTGGTATTGCGCTTATTCTTCTTGGTGTTGTAGTTGCGCTGCTTGCACTCGGAGCAGCGCAGCACGACCTTCACACGGTTTCCGGCTTTCGCCATTCTCGGCACCTCCTTTTGAATTTGGCCTCCAGCAAAAAAGCGCCGGAAGCCTTTGCCGGCTCCGGCGCTGGAAATGGGCGCGGTACGCCCATTGCAAACGCTTGCGGGGGGCCGGCGCATTGCCTCCCTGTGGTCCCGGTGGGAACCAGGGTTTTTGGGCGCACCCCGTAAAATACGCACAAAAAGAAAGCCCTGCTCACAGGTGAGGGCAGTATATCACACCTGGGGGGGCTTGTCAAGCCTTCTTTTTTTATTTATAATGTGTGTCATGCGGGGATGGAGCCCGCGGCGACGGGAGGGTATGACTATGCGCGTGATGGCAATCGACTACGGCGACGCCCGGACAGGGGTGGCGGTGTCCGACGCCGCCGGGCTGCTGGCGGGATATACCGCAGTGATCCGGGGCCGGAACCCGGAGCGGGTGGCGGAGGAGCTGGCCGGAATTGCCCGGGAGCGGCAGGCGGAGGAGCTGGTGATGGGCTTTCCCCGGAACATGGACGGCACCGAGGGGCCCCGGGCCCAGCTCTGCCGGGACTTTGCCGCCCTGGTGGAGGAGAAGGCCGGGATGCCGGTGCGGCTGTGGGACGAGCGGCGCACCACCATCGAGGCCCACCAGATCCTCCACGCGTCGGGGAAGAGGATGAAGGCCCACAAAAAGAACGTGGACGCGGTGGCGGCAAGCCTCATTTTGGAGGGCTATCTGGCGTGGCGGGCCAGGAATCCCTGACCCCTGCGAGGAGCCGCGGCCCCTTTGGTATTCCCAGGGGCGCGCAGCCCGGCAGGCGGCGGTCGCGGCCGGCTGCTGTGTGACGTGCTGTCATTTGCGCTGTGCTCCGGCGTTTGCAGGTGTCTTCCGCCGTCCGCGCTGTTCCATCGCGCCTGAGCGGGTGGGCTGCCTGTTCCGGGGATGGGGAACGATTGAAAAGCGGCGGAAATATACTCCGCCGCTTTCCTGTGTCCTGTTGTCACGCCAAGCCTGTTCGCGACGCGCGGTTTCCCTCCGACTCGGACAAAACCCATCCGGGCCCATGGCCCTCCTTGGGCTTTTGTCCTCGCTCCGGTCCATCCGCGCTGCTCACGACGGCTCCGCGCTTCTTACGCCAGCTCCGCGGTGTCCAGGGCGATCATCAGCTCCTCGTTGGTGGGGATGAGCAGCACCTTCACCTTGGAGTCGATGGCGGAGATAATGGCCTCCTTGCCCCGGATGTTGTTGGCGTCCGGGTCCATCTTCACGCCCATGAACTCCAGCCCGGAGGCGATGGCCATGCGCTGCTGGGCGTCGTTCTCGCCCACGCCGGCGGTAAAGATGATGGCGTCCACCCCGCCCATGGCGGCGGCGTAGGCCCCGATGTACTTCTTCACGCCGTAGGTGAACATGTCCAGCGCCAGGGCCGCGCGGGCGTTGCCCTGGTCCCGGGCGGCGCACAGGTCCCGGAAGTCGGAGGACACGCCGGACACGCCCAGCACGCCGGATTTCTTGTTCAGCACGGACACCATCTCCTTGATGTCCATGCCGTGGCGGCCCATCAGGTACTCCAGGATGCCCGCGTCCAGGTCGCCGGACCGGGTGCCCATGGGCAGGCCGGCCAGGGGGGTGAAGCCCATGGAGGTGTCCACGCTCTTTCCGCCGGAAACGGCGGCGATGGAGGAGCCGTTGCCCAGGTGGCAGGAGATGAGCTTCAGCGTCTCGATGGGCTTGCCCAGCATGTCCGCCGCCCGCTGGGCCACATAGCGGTGGCTGGTGCCGTGGAAGCCGTAGCGGCGGACCTTGTCCTGCTCGTAGTACTCGTAGGGCAGGGGATAGGTGTAGGCCACGGGGGGCATGGTCTGGTGGAAGGCGGTGTCGAACACGGCCACCTGGGGCACGTCGGGGCCCATGACTTTGGAGCACGCCTTGATGCCGGTGATGTTGGCGGGGTTGTGGAGGGGGGCCAGGGGGACGCACTCCTCCAGGGAGGCCATCACCTTGCCGTCGATCCGAACGGAGCAGGCGAAGGTCTCCGCGCCGTGGACCACCCGGTGGCCCACCGCGTCGATCTCGCCCATGGAGGAGATGACGCCGCCCTCAGGGTTGACCAGGGCGGCCAGCACCGCCTGGATGGCCTCGGCATGGGTGGGCATGGTGACGTCCGCCGCGTCCACGGTGGGCTTGCCGGGGGCCTTGTAGGTGAATTTGCCGTCGATGCCGATGCGCTCGCACAGGCCCTTGGCCAGGACCTCGCGGCTGCCGGTGTCCAGCAGCTGGTATTTCAAGGACGAGCTGCCGGCGTTGATGACGAGAACTTTCATGTTCCGCACTCCTTTGTTTCAGGCCCCGGTGGCGGTGGCCCTCTGAAATCGCAGGGTCCGGGCTTTACTTTGGCGGCTCCCGCGTATATAATGGGGGCGGCAAAGCGTGCCGTGACCGCTCTGCGGCCGTATGAACGGACACATTATACTACACCGGCGGAGAAACCGCAAGCATTTTTCGCGTTTTGAACAAAGAAGTGCGAGGATAGGCCCATAGGGGCGCGGTTTTTCTCAATGAGGAGGCGGATGGGATGGACGCGGTGGGCATCGTGGCGGAGTACAACCCCTTTCACGCCGGGCACGCCCTCCACATCCGGGAAACCCGGCGGATGCTGGGGGACTGCGCCGTGGTGGCCGTGATGAGCGGCAACTTTGTCCAGCGGGGGGACTGCGCCGTGCTGGACAAGTGGACCCGGGCCCGGGCCGCCCTGGAGGGGGGCGCGGATCTGGTCCTGGAGCTGCCAACGGTGTGGGCGGTGTCGTCGGCGGAGTCCTTCGCCCGGGGGGCGGTGGAGATCCTGGCGGCCACGGGGGTGGTGACCCGCATGTCCTTTGGCAGCGAGTGCGGCGATGTGGAGAAGCTCCGGCAGGTGGCGGACTGCCTGGACAGCCCGAAGTATCGGACCGGGCTGCGCCGGTTTTTGGATGAGGGACTGCCCTTCGCCGCCTGCCGTCAGGCGGCGGTGGAGAAGCTGCTGGGTGAGGATCTGGCCAGACTGTTGTCCCATCCCAACAACAACCTGGGCGTAGAGTACATCCGGGCGCTGAACGCCCTGAACAGCCCGATCAAGCCCGTCGCCGTTCTCCGCGCCGGGGCGGGCCACGATGGAGGGGACCACCCGGCGTATCCCTCCGCCTCCTTCCTCCGGGAGCGGATGCTGGCCGGAGCGCTGCCCGCGGACAATCCCGCAAGCCTCCGATCCGGGGAGCGGGGGGCGCTGTCCCGGCTGCGGGCCATGGAGCCGGAGGACTTCGCCGCCCTGCCGGACAGCGGCGAGGGGTTGGACGCCCGGCTGTACCAGGCGGTGCGCGGCGGGCGGACCCTGGAGGAGGTCTATGCCCTGGCCAAGACTAAGCGGTACGCCCACGCCCGCATCCGGCGCATGGCGCTGTGGGGGGCGCTGGGGCTGCGGGCCAGCGACAGGCCGGAGCATCCGCCCTATCTCCGGGTGCTGGGGGCCGGCGGACGGGGCCGGGCGCTCCTGCGGGAGATGAAGGACCGGGCGGCCCTGCCCATTGTCACCAAGCCCGCCCACGGGAAGGGGTTCCCCCTTTTGGAGCTGGAGGCCCGGTGCACCGATTTCTACGAGCTGTGCCGCCGGGAGCCGGGAGGCTGCGGGGCGGAGTGGACCCACAGCCCGGTGATGGTATGAGCACGGCTCGCGACGGCTCCGCGCTTCTCCGCTGTCACGCTCCGCCTGCTCGCGGCGTGCGGCTTCGCTGCGCCTCAAGCAAAACCCGGCCCCACTATGTGGGTCTTGGGCTTTTGCTTTCGCTCCGCTCCATCCGCACGGCTCGCGACGGCTCCGCGCTTCTATTTACAGTTTATTGATTACTTTCCAATTGGAAGCGGCTATAATAATACCTGCGCATTTGAATGCGGGCGGCGCCCGCGAGGAGGAATTCCGATGATGTTCCGAAACGACCACTACGGCCCTATCGACCGGTTCTGCGCCAAGCACCCCCGGTTCGGCGTTCCCAACCTGGCCCTGTACATTGCCGTCGGGCAGGCGGCGGTGGGCCTGACGGAGATGCTGATGGAGCTGCTCCTGAGAAAGAGCCTTGTGTCCTGGCTGATGTTTTACCGACCGGCGATTCTCCAGGGCCAGGTGTGGCGGCTGGTCACCTTTATTCTGGTGCCCACCAGCAGCAACCCCTTTTATTTGTTGCTGGGCTGTTATGTGATCTACTGGACGGGCCGGATGCTGGAGCGGGAGTGGGGCACGGCCAAGTTCAGCCTGTTCTACCTGTGCGGCGCACTGTGGTCCGTTCTGGGCGGGATGGTTTTGGGGACCATCAGCATGTATTACATCCATCTGTCCTTCTTCCTGGTCATCGCCACCATGTACAGCGAGATGCAGGTGCTGTTCATGTTTGTGCTGCCCGTCAAGATGAAGTGGCTGGCCCTGCTGGACGTGGCCCTCATCCTGTTGGACGGAGTGCGGATCGGCCCCATTGTGGTTTTGCTGGCCGTGCCCAGCTTTATCAACTATTTCATCTTCACCTGGCCCTTCTGGTCCATGAAGCTGGGCTTTGTCCGCCGCCGGGCGGACCCCCAGGTGATCAATTTCAAGCGGGCCCGCCGTCAGGCGGAAAAGAAGGCGCGGGAGACCGGCGGCTACCTCCATAAGTGCGCCGTGTGCGGCCTCACCGACCAGGACGACCCCAATATGGAGTTCCGCTACTGCTCCAAGTGCGACGGATATTACTGCTACTGCGCCAACCACATCAACAACCATATTCATATCCGCCAGGACTGAGGCGGCTCCGCCGCATCCGGCGGAGCCGGGGCCCTCCCGCCGGGAGGGCCTTGCTATTTTTCCCGGATTGTGGCAGAATAGGGGCAGACAAGCACACCAAGGAGGATATCCCCATGAAACCGTTGCGCCGTTTGTTCGCGCCGCTGTTGGCCCTGCTGCTGGCGGCGGGGCTGGTCCTGCCCGCCCTGGCCGGTGCGCCCACCATGCGGGCCACCGTACTGTTCACCCACGATATGCACTCCCATTTTCTCCCCGCCGTGGATGAGTCGGGGAGGTCATACGGCGGCTACGCCCGCCTCAAAACCGCCATCGACGCCCAGAAGGCCGTCCACCCGGACGCGATCCTGGTGGACGGCGGCGATTTCTCCATGGGCTCCCTGTTCCAGACCGCCTACGCGGACTCCGCCCTGGAGTTGCGGGTGATGGGGGCCATGGGCTACGACGTAACCACCTTCGGCAACCACGAGTACGACTACCGCGCCGCCGGTCTGGCCTCCATGCTCAACGCCGCGGTGGACAGCGGGGACCCCCTGCCCGCCATTGTAGAGGCCAACTACCTGCTCCCCAGCCGGGAGGGGGAGTTCGCGGCGGTGGGGGACGCCTTTGACCGCTACGGCGTGTCTGATTACGTCCTGCTGGAGCGGGGCGGGGTGTGGTTTGCTGTTTTCGGCATTATGGGGGTGGACTCGGACGCCTGCGCCCCCATGTCCGGGATGGTGCTCCAGGACCGCGTCCAGACCGCCCAGCGGGTGGCGGACGAGGCCCGGGCCAGGTGCTGGGAGGAGAACGGCGTCCAGCCCCTGGTGGTCTGCCTGTCCCACTCGGGCACCGACGGCAGCGGGAAGGGGGAGGACTACCAGCTGGCCCGGGAGGTGGACGGCATCAACCTGATCGTGTCCGGCCACACCCACAGCACTCTGGGGCAGCCCATCCGGGTGGGCGATACCTGGATTGTGTCCGCCGGGGAGTACTCCAAAAACCTGGGCGTGGTGTCCATGGACTACAAGCCCAGCGGCGAGGTGAGCCTCACGGACTATGCGCTCGTCCCCATCGACGGCGCTCTGGCGGAGGACCCCGGCATCGCCGGTCTGGTGGAAGGGTATAAAAAAGAGGTGGATGAGAACTACCTCAGCCGGTTCGGCATGACCTTCGACCAGGTGCTGGCCCGCAATCCCTACCCCTTTGAGAGCGTGGATGAGATTTACGCCACCCGCCACGAGTCCACCCTGGGCAACCTTCTGTCCGACGCCTACAAGTGGGCGGTGGAGGAGGCCACCGGGGAGCCGGTGGATCTGGCCCTCACCGCGTCGGGGGTGATCCGGGAGTCCTTCGCCGTGGGGGACCTCACCGTGTCCGACGTGTTCAACGCCGCCTCCCTGGGCATCGGGGCGGACGGCGTGCCGGGATATCCGCTGGTGGCGGTGTGGCTCACCGGGGCGGATGTGAAAAACGCCATTGAGGTGGACGCCTCCGTGTCCCAGCTCATGCCCGCCGCCCGGCTGTACTATTCCGGGGTGGGGGCGTACTACAACACCAACCGGATGTTCTTCAACAAGACGGCGGCGGTCTCCCTGCTGGGCCCGGACGGCGCGGGCGCGGCCATCAACGACGATCAGCTGTACCGGGTGGTCACCGGGCTGTACTGCGGGCAGATGCTGGGGGCGGCGGAGAGCTCGTCCTTCGGCCTGCTTACCATCACCGCCCGGGATGCGTCCGGGAACCCCATCGACATGGACCGGCTGGAGGATTACATCGTTCACGACGCCCAGGGGAACGAGGTGAAGGAATGGAACGCCATCGCCCGCTACCTCCAGTCCATGGGGGGAGAGGTGGACGGGAAATACGCCCAGCCCGACGGGCGGAAGCTGGTGGAGGCCAGCTGGTCCCCGGTCAAGTTGCTGATGAACCCCAATGAGTTCACTATCGCCGCCATCGCGGCGGTGCTGGCGCTGATTGCGCTGGGGGTGTGGATTGTGCGGCGGGTCCGGCGAAAAAAACAAAGATAGAAAAGCGCAAAAAGGGGGAGCGGTCCCGGGGAGCCGCTCCCCCTTTTTGCGCCGTCAGGCACACCGGGGGACGGCGCGCCATAGGATAGCTTGCGGGCCGTCCGCGGGACGGTCCGCGCCGGAAAGGAGCTGTCAATATGTATGAAGCATTGTGTTTGTCGGCGCTCCGGGAGGGAGAGAGCGCTTATGTGACCCAGGTGGACGCGGGGCCCGCCATGGACCGGCGGCTCACCGACCTGGGGCTGGTGCGGGGCACCCGGGTGACCTGCGTGCTGAGAAGCCCCGCTGGAGACCCCTGCGCCTATCTCATTCGGGGGGCGCTCATCGCCCTGCGCCGGGCGGACGCCGACGGCGTGGCCCTGGAGCGGCGGACCCAGGCCACCCCCGCCCAGGCGGTGCCCACATGACCCGGGTGGCGCTGGCGGGCAACCCCAACGTGGGCAAGTCCACCCTGTTCAACGCCCTGACCGGGCTCCGGCAGCACACAGGGAACTGGGCGGGGAAGACAGTGGCCACGGCCCGGGGGGAGTATACCTACCAGGGGCGGGAGTATCAGCTGGTGGACCTGCCCGGTACTTACTCTCTCGCGGCCCACTCCCGGGAGGAGGCGGTGGCCCGGGACTACATCCAAAGCGGCCAGGCGGACGGGGTGGTGGTGGTGTGCGACGCCACCTGCCTGGAGCGCAATCTGATCCTGGTGCTCCAGGTGCTGGAGCTGACGGGGCGGGTGCTGGTGTGCGTCAACCTGATGGACGAGGCGGAGCGGCTGGGGGTGGAGGTGGACCTGCCCGCCCTGTCCCAGCGGCTTGGGGTGCCTGTGGTGGGCGCCGCCGGAGGCCGCCAGAACGGACTGGAGGAACTGAAGGCCGCCATTGCGCGGCTGGCGCAGTCGGAGCTTCCCGCCGCCCCCCGGCGGGAGCCCCAGGAGCGGGTCACGCTGGCGGAGCGGTACGCCGCCCAGGCGGTGCGCAGCCAGCGGGCGGACCGGCTGCGCCGCCAGCGGCGGCTGGACCGCCTGCTTACCTCCAAGAGCACCGGCATCCCGCTGATGCTGCTGCTGTTCGGCCTGGTGGTGTGGCTGACGGTGGCGGGGGCCAACGGGCCGTCCGCCCTGCTCACGGCCCTGTTCGCCCGGCTTGGGGAGGCGCTGGAGGGCTGGCTGGCGGGGGCCCCGGCGTGGCTGTCCGGCATCCTGCTGGACGGGGTGTACCGGGTGACCGCCTGGGTGGTGGCGGTGATGCTGCCCCCCATGGCAATTTTCTTCCCCCTGTTCACCCTGCTGGAGGACCTGGGCTACCTGCCCAGGGTGGCCTTCGTCATGGACCACGCCTTCCAGAAGTGCCGGGCCTGCGGCAAGCAGTGCCTGACCATGTGCATGTCCATGGGCTGCAACGCCTGCGGCGTCACCGGCTGCCGCATCATCGACAGCCCCCGGGAGCGGCTCATTGCCATTCTGACCTCTTCCCTGGTGCCCTGCAACGGAAAGTTCCCCACCCTCATCGCCCTCATCACCATCTTCTTTGTGGGCGGGCGGAGCGGCCTGCTGGCCTCCCTGGAGGGGGCCGCCCTGCTGCTGGGCACGCTGGTGCTGGGGGTGGCGGGGACGCTGGCCTGCTCCCGGCTGTTGTCCGCCACGGTGCTCAAGGGGATGCCCTCCTCCTTCGCCCTGGAGCTGCCGCCCTTCCGCAGGCCCCGGGTGGGGGAGATTGTCGTCCGCTCAGTGCTGGACCGCACCCTGTTCGTGCTGGGCCGGGCGGTGGCGGTGGCGGCCCCCGCCGGGGCGGTGATCTGGCTTATGGCCAATGTGAATTTTGGGGATATGTCCCTGTTGGCCCATTGCACCGGCGCGCTGGACCCCTTCGCCCGGGTATTCGGGCTGGATGGGGTGATCCTGATGGCATTTCTGCTGGGCTGGCCCGCCAATGAGATCGTCCTGCCGGTGATGCTGATGGCCTATCTGTCCTCCGGAAGCCTGGTGGAGTTCGAGGATCTGGCGGCGCTGGGGCAGCTGCTCGTCCAGCAGGGCTGGACCTGGCTGACGGCGGTATGCGCCATGCTGTTCTCCCTGTTCCACTGGCCCTGCTCCACCACCTGCCTGACGGTCTACAAGGAGACGGGCAGCGTGAGGTGGACGGCGCTGGCCATCGCCCTGCCCACCGCCCTGGGCCTGGGGCTGTGCCTGATTGTATCCACGGCGGCCCGCCTGCTTGGGCTGGCGTAGCGTCTGAAAACGCCGCCGGTCGGCCGGCCGGCGGCGTTATTTGGATGCGTTTACGGGGCGGGCGGGACGTTCCGGCTGTCCTTGGGGAGCTGGTTCTGCCCCTGAATCAGATCCCACAGCTCCAGCCCCACCACCAGCACGAAGGTGGCCACCGCCGGACACACCAGGGCATGGCCCGCGATGGTGGAGATGCCGAAGCCCACCAGAGTGCAGTACAGGGCGGTGCAGCAGGGCAGGGAGGACAGGCGCTGGAGAGGCCGTTTGAAGAATTGAACCACCGCCCAGCCCAGGAAGCCCAGGTAGGGGACATAGTACAGCAGGAAGCCCACCGCGCCGTGGCGGACCAGCATGGCCAGGGGGTCCATCTCCACCATGAAGTAGACCTCCCGGCTGTAGGAGGGGGCGGTGGCGTAGCCGATGCCCAGCAGCTTGGCCGGGATTCCGCCCTCGGTGAACACCTGGACGGAGGGGGAGGAACTGAGCAGACGGCGGCTGAGGACCTGGTCGATGCGCTGGAGGGCCTCGTTGTTCTCCAGCAGGGTGTGGAGCCAGGTGCCCTTGGCTGCGGCCTGAATGTCCTCGCCCCAGGCCAGCATGGTCTGCTCCGGGTCGTTGTACAACAGCTTGAAGTAGACCTCCAGCAGGTAGGTCATCAGGGGGGAGTTGATGAAAAAGATGAGCAGGGTGAGCAGCAGCGTGCCGCCCATGGCAATGGCCTGAATCCGGGTGGTCCGGCTGGGCTGCTGCTTGAGGCGGACCAGCTGCCAGACGAAAGCGGCCAGACAGTACAGGGCGATGGCGCCGAACACGATCTTGGTGCCCAGGAAGTTGGCGCTGACGGCGATGGCAATCAGCGACCAGACGGCCAGCGCGCCCTTCCACCAGTCTTTTTTGGTGGCGGCGGGCAGCACCTCCAGACACCAGGCGATGGTGAAGGGGGCGGTGAGGGCGATGACGCAGCCCACCTCGTTGGCGGCGTAGAACCAGCCCCGGGCGCCCATGCCGGCGTTGCCGTAGGAGACGAAACTGGTGCGGGTGATCAGGGCGATGGGGATGACGCTGGCGTACAGCGCCCCCGCCAGACCGATGATCCGGGCTCCGGCCAGATAGCCGTATTCCTGATACACCGACCAGAGGAAGGCCAGGGCGAAGGGGATGAAGAAGGTCTTGACCAGCTCCTTGAGGTTTGCCAGGCACAGGGACAGCCCGCCCAGGGAGAACATATAGCCCATGAACACCACCAGATAGGCGCATATTGCCCCGATGAAGATCATCCACCGCTTTTTCCCCGGGAAATCGCTGACGAACACGAAGTACAGAAAGGCCAGCGCCATGAACAGGGAGCGGACCACCACCCCCGCGGTGACGGGATGCTGAAACTCCGCCCCCAGGCCGGTGAGCACGTCCAGCAGGGGCTGGCAGATGATATATAAGGCCAGAAACAGCTGGAGGTTGGCTTTGGAGAAGGCCTTGAGCCTGACGCGGAGATCACTCATAAAAACACCCTTTGAAAGCGGCGGCCCGGAGGGGGGCCGTCCCGCGTTATTTTGCACAGCTTGTTTAGTATAGTATACCGGCGCGAATAATGCAATAAAAAATGTTTTAGAACTTTGTAAATAATTTGTAAGGAGGCAAAACGGACCGCCGCGCGGCCAGCGCGGCGGTCCGAACCCATCGTAATGTACTTACAGCGCGGCCTTCAGGGCGTCCGTCATGTCCGTCTTTTCCCAGGGCAGATCCAGCTCGGGGCGGCCGAAGTGGCCGTAGGCGGCGGTCTGGCGGTAGATGGGCCGGCGCAGGTCCAGCCGGCGGATGATAGCGGCGGGGCGCAGGTCGAACACCTTATCCACTGCGGCCTCCAGGGCCTCGTCGGACACGGTCCCGGTGCCGAAGGTATCGACGCGGACGGACACGGGCCGCGCCACGCCGATGGCGTAGGCCAGCTGAACCTGGCATTTACCGGCCAGTCCGGCGGCCACCACGTTCTTGGCCACCCAGCGGGCGGCGTAGGCGGCGGAGCGGTCCACCTTGGTGGGGTCCTTGCCGGAGAAGGCGCCGCCGCCGTGGGGGGCGGTGCCGCCGTAGGTGTCCACGATGATCTTCCGCCCGGTGAGGCCGGAGTCCCCCTGGGGCCCGCCCACCACGAAGCGGCCGGTGGGGTTGACCAGGACGCGGGTGTTTTCGTCAAACAGCTCCGCCGGGATGGTGGGCTTGATGACCAGCTCGGTCATGTCCCTGCGGATCTGCTCCAGCGTGGCCTCGGGGGCGTGCTGGGTGGAGACCAGCACCGTGTCCACCCGCAGGGGCTTGCCGTTCTCATCGTACTCCACGGTGACCTGGCTCTTGCCGTCGGGCCGGAGGTAATCCACCAGCTTTTCCTTGCGCACCTGGGTCAGCCGCTGGGCCAGCTTGTGGGACAGGGAGATGGCCAGGGGCATCAGCTCCGGGGTCTCGGTGCAGGCGTAGCCGAACATCATGCCCTGGTCCCCCGCGCCGTTGTCCAGGCCGTCGTTCAAGGTGCCCTCCTTGGCCTCCAGGGCCTTGTCCACCCCCAGGGCGATGTCGGGGGACTGCTCGTCGATGTTGGAGATGACGGCGCAGGAGTCCCCGTCAAAGCCGTACTTGGCCCGGTCGTAGCCGATGTCCCGGATGACCTGGCGGGCGATTTTGGGGATGTCCACATAGCAGGAGGTGGTGATCTCCCCCATGATGTGGACCAGGCCGGTGGATACGGTGGTCTCACAGGCCACCCGGGCCATGGGGTCCTTTTCGATGATGGCGTCCAGGATGGCGTCCGAAATCTGGTCGCACACTTTGTCGGGGTGGCCCTCGGTCACCGATTCAGAGGTAAAAAGTCGCTTTGCCATGATTATTTCTCCTTTCTAAATTTGGAAGAGGCTGAAAATCCCCCGCCGGAAACCGGCGGGGGACAGGATGGCTCAGTTCTCTCCTCATCTTGCGTTTCCGCCGGACTTGGCACCTTGCAAAGCAGGTTGCCGTGGCTTCATCGGGCCGGTCCCTCCGCCACTCTTGATAAGGGTTATTCAATTGTACGGCTCTATTATATGCGGCCTGGGGCCCGCTGTCAATGGGCAGTTGAGAAAAAACGTAAAGATTCGCCTCACTCCGCCGCCTGGGCCCGGAGGGGCAGGATATCCCGCCTGTACACCCGGCGCATGAAGACGGCGCACAGGGTGCAGGAGAACAGCTCGGCGATGGGGAAGGCCAGCCACACCGTATCCAGGTTCTGGAACAGCCGGGCCAGGAGGAAGGCCGCGGGCAGCAGGACGATGAGCTGGCGCACCAGGGAGGAGATCAGGCTGAGCACGCCGTGGTCCAGGGCCTGGAACACCGAGGAGGAGACAATGCCGAACCCTGCCAGCAGCCAGCTGAAGGAGATGATGCGCAGGGCGGGCACGCCGATGGCGATCAGGTTGCCGGCGGCGTCCTCCTCCGAGCGGAACATGTCCAGCAGGGGGGCGGGGAAGATCTGGAACACGGCGAAGCCGACGGCCATGAGAATGGTGGCGTACATCACGCTGAGCTTGATGGTCTTGGCGATGCGGTCTGGCTTGCGGGCGCCGTAGTTATAGGCCACGATGGGCACCATGCCGTTGCACAGGCCGAACACCGGCATGAAGAAGAAGGACTGGAGCTTGAAGTACACCCCGAACACCGCGGTGGCGGTGTCGGTAAAGGCGATGAGAATCTGGTTCATGCCGAACACCATCACCGAGCCGATGGACTGCATCACAATGCTGGGCAGGCCCACGGAGTAGATCTCCCGGATGGTGGGGCCGTGGGGGCGGAAGCCCCGGAAGGAGATCTTGATGTCCGGGTTGCGGGTGGCGTTGAAGAAAATGGACACGCAGCAGCCCAAAAACTGGCCGATGACGGTGGCCAGGGCGGCCCCCGCCACCTCCATCCGGGGGAAGGGGCCCAGACCGAAGATGAGGATGGGGTCCAGAATGATATTGGTCAGCGCCCCCGCCGCCTGGGCGATCATGGTATAAAAGGTGCGGCCGGTGGCCTGGAGCAGCCGCTCCATGGTGACCGCGCCGAACAGGCCCATGCTCAGCCCGCACACGATGGTGAGGTAGTCCTCGCCGTAGTCCACAATGCCGGGGATATCGGTCTGGACGGCGTAAAACAGCCGGGAGCAGGCGAGCCCCAGCGCCACAAACGCCAGACAGCTCAGCGCCGCCAGAAAGAGGCCGTTTACCGCCGAGCGGTTCACCTTTTCCCTGTCTCCCTGGCCCAGGCTCCGGGCCAGCAGGGCGTTGACGCCCACGCCGGTGCCCACGCTGACGGCGATCATCAGGTTCTGCACCGGGAAGGCCAGGGACACCGCGTTCAGCGCGTCCTGACTGACCTTGGACACGAAATAGCTGTCTACCACGTTGTAAAGGGCCTGGACCAGCATGGAGATCATGATGGGGATGGCCATATTCAACAACAGCCGGTTCACCGGCATGACGCCCATTTTGTTTTCAGATTCGGGCCGTTCCACAGGGAGTTCCTCCTTTTCTCAGGCGGGGCGGAGCAGCGGCGCCCCCTATTGTTAGTAATAGCGACAGGCTAGTATTATAGTGGAAACAAACTTGGTTGTCAATGGGAAAGCGGCGGTTTTCGGCGCTTTTACCGAATATTCGACAGAAAATATTGCCGAAAGGTCTGCTTGGGCTTGCCCAGACGGGGATTGTGTGCTATAATCTGATGTCAATGATATAATCAGCGGCGCTTTGGCGATATTAGGGAGGTGCGGACATTGCTTCGCGTTGCGGTTGTGGAGGACGAGCCCTCCGTCCTGGCGCAGATGGAGGGATTTTTGGCCCGGTACGAGGCCGAGCGGGGGACGCCGCTGGAGGTGGCGGCGTTCCGGGACGGCAGCGAGCTCCTGGCGGACTACCGGCCGGTATACGACATCATACTTCTGGACATCGAGATGCCCCAGGTGGACGGCATGGCCGCGGCGGAGCAGATCCGCCGGACGGACCAGAACGTGGTTATTGTGTTCATCACCAATATGGCCCAGTACGCCATCCAGGGCTATTCCGTGGGGGCGCTGGACTTTGTGCTCAAGCCGGTGGATTACTACACCTTTTCCGTCAAGCTGGACCGGGCGGCGCGCCTGGTGGACCGGCGTGCGGCGTCTCAGCTTGTGCTCACCCTGCCCGGCGGCGCGGTGCGGCTGGACACCCGGCAGATTTACTATGTGGAGATACAGGACCGGCGGCTCCACTACCATACGGACCAGGGGGAGTATGTCCTCCGGGGCAGCATGAAGGAGGCGGAGAGCCAGCTGGGGGACCGGCACTTTGTGCGGTGCAATTACTGGTATCTGGTGAATCTGTACCATGTCACCGAGGTGCGCCGGGACGTGGCGGTGGTGGCCGGACATGAGCTGGAGATCAGCCGGAGGAACCGCGCGGCCTTTATGACCGCCCTGACCAACTACGTGGGGGGCGGGGCGTGATGGACGGCTTTTTGCTGGAGGGCGGGCCTCTGGCGCTGTGGCTGGTGTGCGTCAGCTATCTGCGCCCGCTGGACAAGCGGCCCCGCCCCGCGGGGCGGGCCGCCGCCATGCTGGCGCTGGCCCTGATCTGGCTGGCGGCCGGCGCGGCGGAGCTGCTCCGCCCCCTTCCCATGTGGGGGACCATGGCGGCGGCCTTCGGCTATTCCGCCCTGTTTTTCCTGGTGTGCGGCGAGCTGTCCCTGCCCGGGGCGCTGTATGGCGCCGTGTGGGTTCAGATTTCCCACCAGCTGGTGGCGGAGTCTCTCATAATGGCCATCTGGCAGCTCTCTCCCCGTGTGGGGTGGAGCTCTTCGGCTTGGGTGGGGCTGGGAGTACTGCTGTTTGCCGGCGCCTGCGTCGTTATCACCCTGACGCTGGCGCGGTGGATGCCCCACAAGGGGACCTACCTGGTGGGACCCCGGCAGCTCACCCTGTCTCTGCTGTCCCTGGCGGTGTTTGAGGTGCTGTGCTGGCGGATGTACTCCGACATGGACGCGAGCGGCGCCGGCGCGCTGTACCCGGCCAGCGTCTGGCTGGCCCAGTGCTACTGCGCCACCATGCTCTATTTTCAGTACACCCTGTTCTCCAAAAGCGCCATGAAAAAGGAACTGGACACCCTGAACCAGCTGTGGCACCGGCAGAAGGAGCAGTACCGCCTGTCCAAGGAGACCATTGCCATCATCAACCGGAAGTGCCACGACATGAAGCACCAGCTGGCCGCCGTCCGCGCCATGGCGGGGGCGGAGAACCAGGAGCGGTACCTGCGGGAGGCGGAGGAGTCGGTGCGCATCTACGACGCCATTTTCCAGACGGGCAACGAGGTGCTGGACACGGTGCTCACTGAGAAGAGCCTGTACTGCGAGGCCAACGGCATCCGGCTGGGCTGTGTGGCCGACGGGGAGCAGCTTGCCTTTATGGACCCGGTGGACCTGTACGCCGTGCTGGGCAACGCCCTGGATAACGCCATCGAGGGGGTGCAGGGGCTGGACGGGCCGGAGAAGCGGATGATCGACGTGCTCATCTGCCGGGACCGGCAGTTTCTGGTCCTTCAGGTGGTCAACCCCATGGAGGGGGAGCTGTCCTTCCGGGACGGCCTGCCCCTGACCACCAAGGCGGGGGACGGCTACCACGGCTTTGGATTGAAGAGCATCCGGCATACGGTGGGCCAGTACGGCGGCTTCACCACGGTGAACGCCGGACAGGGATATTTCACCCTGAAAATCCTCATTCCCCTGAACGGCTGAGCAGCCCGGACCTCCAGTGAGGCCGGGCTGCTTTCCCGTTTCGGGGAGTGTAAAATACCACCTGAACCTCCAAATTTTACCCTATGCCGTCCTTGACGCTGGGGGTGGGAGAGGGTATAGTGTAAGGTAAGGACCCAAAACCAGGAAATTTAAAAATTACAGGAGGTAGTTTCCAATGGCTGTCAACCGCTTCGTACTCAACGGCATTTCCTACCACGGCAAGGGCGCCATCCAGGAGATCCCCGGCATCGTGTCCGCCAAGGGCGTGAAAAAGGCGTTCATCGCCTCCGACCCCGACCTGGTGAAGTTCGGCATCACCAAGAAGGTCACCGACCTGCTGGACGCCAACAACATGGCTTACTCTGTCTACTCCGACATCAAGCCCAACCCCACCATTGAGAACGTGGTGGCCGGCGTGGAGGCCTACAAGGCCAGCGGCGCGGACTACATGATCGCCATCGGCGGCGGCTCCTCCATGGACACGGGCAAGGCCATCGGCATCATCATCAACAACCCCGAGTTTGCCGACGTGCGCTCCCTGGAGGGGGTGGCCCCCACCAAGAACCGCACCGTGTTCACCATCGCGGTGCCCACTACTGCCGGCACCGCCGCCGAGGCCACCATCAACTACGTCATCACCGACGTGGAGAAGAAGCGCAAGTTCGTGTGCGTGGACGTGAACGACATCCCCGACATCGCCATTGTGGACCCGGACATGATGTCCACCATGCCTAAGGGGCTCACCGCCGCCACCGGCATGGACGCCCTGACCCACGCCATCGAGGGCTACACCACCGCCGCCGCCTGGGAGCTGGCCGACTGCCTGAACCTGGAGGCCATCAAGCTTATCTCCGCCAACCTGCGCAAGGCCGTGGACAACGACC
The DNA here is from genome assembly GCA_947383145.1 of uncultured bacterium. Classification (GTDB taxonomy): domain Bacteria; phylum Bacillota; class Clostridia; order Oscillospirales; family Oscillospiraceae; genus Enterenecus. Next base: position 35,094 of record CANDCH010000015.1, on the reverse strand, counting down.
CCGAGGGCCGGGAGGCCATGGCCCTGGGCCAGTTCGTCACCGGCATGGCCTTCTCCAACGTGGGCTTGGGCATCGCCCACTCCATGGCCCACACCCTGGGCGCGGTGTACGACACCCCCCACGGCGTGGCCTGCGCCATGATGCTCCCCATCGTGATGGAGTACAACCAGGACGCCACCGGCGACAAGTTCAAGTATATCGCCGAGGCCATGGGGGTGGACACCGCCGGGATGGATCAGGCCGCCTACCGCAAGGCCGCCATCGACGCGGTGCGCCAGCTTTCCGTGGATGTGGGCATCCCCACCAGGCTGGAGGCCATGAAGGAGGAGGACCTGGAGTTCCTGGCCCAGTCCGCCGCCGCCGACGCCTGCGCCCCCGGCAACCCCAAGGCCGCCTCCGTGGAGGACTTCAAGGCGCTGTTCCGCAAGATCATGTGAGCGTTTGTTCAAATTTGGCAGAGGCGGGCCTGGGCCCGCCTCTGTTTTTGCATGGAGGAAAATATTTCTTTCATTTTGTTGAAAGAGGTTGACAACCTGTGCGGCAAGAGGTATACTGAGCCCGAAATGAGAGATCATTCCAGGATGGAAGGAGGCGCTGAAGGATGGACTTCAACAAGATCATGGAGGTAAAGCTCCTCTACAAGGATGAGGGCAAAATCGAGAACAGCGGGCTGCTGGGGTATCTGTGCCTGTGCGGGCTTAAATAATCCGGCTTCCCCTTGGCGGGCGTCCCTCTGGTCCAGAGGGACGCTTTTTTGCGCTCAGGCGGAAAATTTCCTCTCCATTGACGAAAAAAAGGGTTGACAACGCCGGGGAGAAGGAATATACTGGGCAACACTGTGAACTGATTACACGACGAAAGGAGGCGCACACCATGATGATTACCGCCGCTAATTTTTGGGGCTTTGGGGCCAATGCCGCGTTTTTCCATGGAAAGAGTGGACCGTTGGGGTATTTGTGCGCCTTTGGGCGGGGATAGGATTCTCCTTTCCGCACCGTTGGTTTGCCGCGCCCCTCTGTCCAGAGGGGCGCTTTTTTGCGTCTGTCAACCACTGTACTGGGAAGGGAGAATTCGATGGAATCCAATACCAAACTGTCCCGGCGGGACAAAACCGCCCTCATCCTGCGGCATCTGCAGGGGAGCTGGGGCTTTTTCGCCGGGGCTATCCTGCTGGCATACATGAACACCGTGTGCAACGCGGTCATTCCGCAGATCATCGGCGTCACCGTGGACTCGGTGCTGGGCAGCGAGGAGCCAGAGCTGCCCGGCTTTCTCCGGGCGCTGCTCCCCCTGGACCGGCTCCGCGGCGACCCCTGGGCCGCCCTGTGGATGGCGGCGGGGGCGGTGGTGCTGGCCGCCGCCGTCCGGGGCGTGTGCATTTTCGGAATGCGGATCAACCTGGCCAAGGGCTCCGAGGGCTTTGTGAAAAAGCTCCGGGACAACCTGTACAGCCACATCCAGCGCCTCAGCTTTGACTGGCACACCGCCCACGCCACCGGCGACATCATCCAGCGGTGCACCTCCGATGTGGAGGTGATCCGGACCTTCGTGTGCAACCAGCTGATGGAGGTGCTGCGCACGGTGTTTCTCATCGCGCTGTACACCGGCATCATGCTGATGATGAACTGGAGGCTGGCCCTGATCCCCCTGGCCTTCATCCCGGTGACGGGGCTGGCCTCCGGGGTGTTTTACGGCAAGATATCCGCCCGGTTTCAGGCCGCCGACGAGGCGGAGGGCGAGCTGACCACCTGCGCCCAGGAGAATCTCACCGGCGTCCGGGTGGTGCGGGCCTTCGGGCGGGAGCGGTTTGAGATCGACCGCTTCGCCCAGAAAAATAACCGCTTTTCCAGCCTGTGGGTGGAGCTGGGCAAGGTGCTCAGCGTCTACTGGGCCTCCGGCGTGTTCCTGGTCTGCCTCCAGATCATGGCGGTGATCGTGGCCGGAACCGTGGCGGCGGTGGAAGGCTCCATCACCCTGGGCGACTTTCAGGCGTTCGTCATCTACAACAGCGCCATGGCGTGGCCGGTGCGGTCCCTGGGCCGGGTGCTGTCCGAGATGAGCAAGGCCGGGGTGTCCATGGACCGGGTGGGCCACATCCTCCGGGCGGAGGAGGAGGCCGACCGGCCCGGCGCCGGGGATGTGCCGCTGGGCGGAGATATCGTGTTCGACCATGTCGCCTTCGGCTATGAGGGGCAGGAGGTCCTCCGGGACGTGTCCTTCACCATCCCCTGGGGGTCCACCTTCGCCGTGCTGGGGGGGACGGGGTCCGGCAAGTCCACCCTGGTCCACCTGCTGGACCGCCTCTATGACCTGGGGGAGGGGCAGGGGACCATCACCGTGGGCGGGGTGGACATCCGGGACATCAGCCGGGCCAGCCTGCGGCGACAGGTGGGCCTGGTGCTCCAGGAGCCTTTCCTGTTCTCCCAGACCATCCGGGAGAACATCGCCGCCACCCGGCCGGACGCCCCGGAGGAGGAGCTGCGCGCCTGCGCCCGGACCGCCTGCGTGGACGAGGCCATCGCCGATCTGCAAAACGGCTATGACACCGTGGTGGGGGAGCGGGGAGTCACCCTGTCCGGCGGGCAGAAGCAGCGGGTGGCCATCGCCCGTATGCTGCTGCAAAACGCGCCGGTGATGGTGTTTGACGACTCCCTGTCCGCCGTGGACGCCGAGACGGACGCCAAGATCCGGGCCGCCCTGAAGGAGCGCATGTCCCAGGCCACCGTCATCCTCATCTCCCACCGGGTGACCACGCTGATGCAGGCCGACCGCATCCTGGTGCTGGACGGGGGCCGGGTGTCGGACATCGGGACCCACGCCGAGCTGATCTCCCGGCCCGGCATCTATAAGGAAATTTACGACATCCAGATGAGCAGCGACGACCGCGCCCTGGTGGAGGAAGGAGGGGAGGCGTAATGGCCGCCTTTGATGAGAAAGAGTATACCCAGGCTTTTGACTGGTCCATCTGGAGGCGGCTGGTCCCCATTCTGGCCCGCTTCAAGGGGTATTTCATCGGAATGGTGGCCTTTATGGCGCTGTCCGCTGCGGTGGACGTGTCCTTCCCCCTGTTCCAGAAGTACGCCATCGCCAGCTTCATTGAGGCGGGCACGCTGGACGGGCTGGCCCCCTTCGCGCTGAGCTATCTGGCGGCCATCGCTGCCCAGAGCGTGCTGGTGGTGGCCACCACCAGGCAGGCCATGCACATTGAGATGTATCTGGGCCGCGACCTGCGCCGGGACCTGTTTGAGCATTTGCAGACCCTGTCCCTGTCCTTCTTCAACGTGACCCCGGTGGGCTATCTCCTCACCCGGGTGACCAACGACACCAACCGCATCGCCGGCAACATCGCCTGGGGGCTGATGGACATCGCCGACGCCCTGTTCTATGTGACGGGCTCCTTCGCCGCCATGCTGCTGCTCAACTGGCGTCTGGCCCTGGTGGTCATGCTGGTGGTGCCCTTCGCGGCGGCCCTCACCGGCTGGTTTCAGCCCCGCATCCTCCACTGGACCCGGAAGGTGCGCAAGATCAACTCCAAAATCACCGGGGCCTTCAACGAGGGCATCACCGGGGCCAAGACCACCAAAACTCTGGTCATCGAGGAGCAGAGCATCAAGGGCTTCAAGGACCTGACGGGGAATATGAACCGCTCCGCCGTCCGGGCGGCAAGGCTCAACGCGGTGTATATCCCGGCGACCCTGTTCTTCTCCACCCTGACGGTGGCCATCGTGCTGCTGCGGGGGGGCTGGCTGGTGGAGGGGCAGGTGATGGAGATCGCCACCCTGTCCGCCTTCATCACCTACGCCATGAACATCTTCGAGCCCATCCAGAACCTGACGGGCAATCTGGCGGAGTTCATCGCCGTCCAGGCGTCCATCGAGCGGGTCACCGGCCTGTTGGACGAGAAGCCCCAGGTCACCGACACGCCGGAGGTGGTGGAGAAATACGGCGACTGCTTCGCCCCCAAGCGGGAGAACTGGGAGCCGCTGGAAGGGGAGATCGAGTTCCGGGACGTGACCTTCCGCTATCCCGACGGCGGGGACAACGTGCTGGAGCACTTCAATCTGAAAATCCCGGCGGGGACCACCGTGGCCATCGTGGGGGAGACGGGGGCGGGCAAGTCCACCCTGGTCAATCTGGCCTGCCGGTTCTTTGAGCCCACCCAGGGCCAGATTCTCATCGACGGCCGGGACTACCGGGAGCGCAGCCAGCTCTGGCTCCATTCCAACATCGGCTATGTGCTGCAAAGCCCCCACCTGTTTTCCGGGTCTGTCCGGGAGAACATCCGCTACGGGCGGCTGGACGCCTCCGACGCCGAGATTGAGGCGGCGGCCCGGGCCGTGTCGGCGGACCAGGTGGCGGCCAAGCTGGAAAAGGGCTGGGACAGCGACGTGGGCGAGGAGGGCGACCGCCTGTCCACCGGCGAAAAGCAGCTGATCTCCTTTGCCCGGGCGGTGCTGGCCGACCCGCGGATCTTTGTGCTGGATGAGGCCACCTCCTCCATTGACACCCAGACCGAGCAGTATATCCAAAACGCCATTGACCACCTGCTTCGGAACCGCACCTCCTTCCTCATCGCCCACCGGCTTTCCACCATCCGCAAGGCGGATATGATCCTGGTGGTCAAGGACGGCAGGATTGTGGAGCAGGGCACTCACCAGTCCCTGCTCCGGGCCCGGGGCTACTACCACGACCTGTACAGCAAGCAGTTCGCCGAGGAAAACGCGGCGAAGGTGCTGGGGGCATAATCGCGAAAAGCGCCCTCCGCCGGAATCCGGCGGAGGGCATTTTTGTTCAAAATTGACCTTTCCATCTTCGCTGGGGAATGCTATAATAGAGACGGCGCGGTGGAAAAACGCAACTTGCGTTGTACGCGCGAGCGCCGTTTTATGAAGCCCGAAGCAGGGCCGCCGACTACGACTGAAATTGAGGAACGCCCATGGAAGATACGCGGAAAACCGAGCTCTTTGAACGGATGCCCATTCCCAGGGCGGTGCTGGCCCTGTCCGTCCCCACCGTCCTCAGCTCGCTGGTGATGGTGCTGTACAACCTGGCGGACACCTATTTTGTGGGGATGCTTGAGGACCCCATCCAGAACTCCGCCGTCACGCTGGCCGCGCCGGTGCTTCTGGCGTTCAACGCGGTGAACAACCTCTTCGGCGTGGGCTCCAGCAGCATGATGAGCCGCTCCCTGGGGGCGAAGGATTACGACACCGTGCGCCGGAGCTCCGCCTTCGGCTTTTACTGCGCGCTGCTCAGCGGCGTGCTGTTTTCCGCGCTGGCCACGGTGTTCCGCGTCCCGCTGCTTGGGGTGCTGGGGGCGGACGGCGCCACCGGCGCCGCCACGCTGGAGTATATGCGCTGGACGGTGAGCTGGGGGGCGGTGCCCGCCATCCTCAACGTGGTGCTGGCCTACCTGGTGCGGGCGGAGGGGGCCACCCTCCACGCCAGCGTCGGCGCCATGAGCGGCTGCGCCCTGAACATTGTGCTGGACCCCATTTTTATCCTCCCCTGGGGGCTGGGCATGGGGGCGGCGGGGGCGGGGCTGGCCACCTTCCTGTCCAACTGCTTCGCCTGTCTGTACTTTTTTGTCCTGCTGTTCGTCCGGCGGGGAAACACCTATGTCTGCGTCCGGCCCGCCATGGCGCGGCCCCGCAGGGCGCTGGTGAGAGGGGTGTTCGGCGTGGGGGTGCCCGCCTCCATTCAGAACCTGCTCAACGTCACCGGCATGACGGTGCTCAACAACTTCACCGCCGCCTTCGGGCCGGACGCCATCGCCGCCATGGGCATCGCCTACAAAATCAACATGATTCCCATGTACGTCGCCATGGGCATTTCCCAGGGCCTGATGCCCCTGGTGAGCTACAACTACGGCGGCGGCAACGTCCCCCGGCTGAAAAAGGCCGTTCTGTTCGCGGAAAGGATATCCCTGTCCTTTATGGCCGTGGTTTCGGTGTGCTATTTCTTCGCCTCCGGTCCCCTTATCGGCCTGTTCATGAAGACCGAGGCCGTGGTGGCCTACGGCTCCCGGTTCCTGCGGTGCATGTGCGTGGCCCAGCCCTTCCTGTGCCTGGATTTTCTGGCGGTGGGCGTGTTCCAGGCCTGCGGCCTGGGGCAGTACGCCCTGCTGTTTGCCGTCCTGCGCAAGATCGTGCTGGAGATCCCCGCTTTGTACATTTTGAACTTCTTTTTCCCGCTGTACGGCCTGGCCTGCGCCCAGACCGTGGCGGAGGTGGCGCTGGCCGCCGCGGCCGCCGCCATCCTGGCCTATCTGTTCCGGCGGATGGACGCCGAGGGCACGCCGCTCATGCCCCGGCCGGGAAAAAAATAACGGTCTTCCCCTTTCCTTTTCCCCCGGTCCAGCCGATATATTAGGTAAAGGAATGGAAAGGGGGGAAGAATATGGGGATTCAGCCGGTGTCCGGCGCGGGCCGGGAGGAGCAGGCCGCGCTGGGCCAGACGGAGGAACGTCAGAGCAGCCTGCTAGCGCAGTCGCTGAAAAAGCAGGAGGACAGCCGGACGTCCCTGGCGGAGATGATCCGGGACGCCAAGGAAAAGGCGGACGCCCAGCGGGAGAAGTTCAAGCTGGCCAAGACCGCGCCCCGATATGGAGACGCTCCCCTGGAGGCCTATGCCCGCCTCAGCCGCGCCCGGACCCAGGCCCAGGCCAGCGCCGCGGCCGGATATGCCCGCCGCCGCATCGTTCAGCTGGAGGCGGCCCGGAGGTCCGACCCGGACCACGCCGACCAGATCAAGGCCGCCGTGTCCCAGCTGAAAAAGGCGGTGACCCGGGCCAACAAAAAGAAACTGGAGATCAGCCGGGAGCAGCTGGCCCGGGCCCGCCAGAAGCGGCTGGACCGGGAGAATAAGCGCCGGGAGGCGCAGCGCATCAAGCAGGAGCTCCGCCGGAGTCAGGCCATGCGGGCCATCCGGGAGTCGGGCTATTTCCGGGAGACGGAGATCGCCAACCGGCAGGCGGATCAGCTCACCGCCACCAAGATGGAGCTGCGGGCCCAGGCGGAGCAGTTGGGCGCCGCCGTAAAGTCTTTGGACGCGGCCGTACAGGGGTACGCGTCCGCCGTGGACACGGCCCAGGCCGTTGCCGCCCCCGCCTCCGGCCCTCAGGTGGACGTGCAGGCGTAGGCCCGGGCTCAGCCCTCCCGCCAGCCCTTGCAGACGTCGATCCAGGCGGTATAGTTCGAATACCGCTCCAGCTCCGGGATGGACAGCTCAATGGCGCTGTTTCCGCTGCCGCAGGCGGGGAACACCGTGTCGAACCGCCGGAGGGATTCGTCCAGATAGACCGCGACGCCCTCGTTGACGGCGAAGGGGCACACGCCGCCCACCGCGTGGCCGACCAGCGCCTCCGCCTCCTGGGGGGCGAGCATTTTCGCCTTCGTGCCGAACTGGGCCTTGTATTTGGGGTTGTCTATTTTGGCGTCGCCGGCGGCGACGATGAGGATAGGGCGGCCGTCCGCCAGGAAGGAGAGCGTTTTCGCGATCCGGCAGGGCTGGCAGTCCAGCGCCTGCGCCGCCAGCTCCACCGTGGCGCTGGATACGCTGAACTCCCTGATCCGGCCGGCCATGCCGTATTGGCTGAAATAGGTTTTGACTTTTTCGATTGACATAGTGTCCTCCCATCCGCCTGACGGACGCGCCGCCCGTCAGGCCTTTTGCGTGCTCATCATGGCAGAGCGCACACCGCCGGGGCGGTGTGCGCTCCTTTTTTCGGGATTCCGCCCGTTTTTTAGAAGTCCGCGCTGCCCACGGTGCGGGGGTGGAGCTCCACGTCCCGGATGTTGCTGATGCCGGTGAGGTACATCACCATCCGCTCGAAGCCCAGGCCGAACCCGGCGTGGCGGCAGGAGCCATAGCGCCGCAGGTCCAGATACCACCAGTAGTCGGCGGGATTCAGGCCCAGCTGGGCCATGCGCTCCTCCAGCATATCCAGGCGCTCCTCACGCTGGGAGCCGCCGATGATCTCCCCGATGCCCGGCACCAGGCAGTCGGCGGCGGCGACGGTTTTTCCGTCGTCGTTGAGGCGCATGTAAAACGCCTTGATGTCCTTGGGGTAGTCGGTGACGAACACCGGCTTTTGAAACACCTGCTCGGTGAGATAGCGCTCGTGCTCGGTCTGGAGGTCGCAGCCCCACTCCGCCTTGTAGTCGAACTTGTCGTTGTTCTTCTTCAAAATCTCGATGGCGTCGGTGTAGCTCACCCGGGCAAAATCGGAGGACGCCACGTGGCGCAGCCGCTCCTTCAGCCCCTTGTCCACGAAGGAGTTGAAAAAGTCCATCTCGTCGGGGCACCTGTCCATCACGGTGTTGATGATGTGCTTAATCATGGCCTCGGCGGTGTCCATATAGTCCGTCAGGTCGGCAAAGGCCATCTCCGGCTCGATCATCCAGAACTCGGCGGCGTGGCGCTGGGTGTTGGAGTTCTCCGCCCGGAAGGTGGGGCCGAAGGTGTACACGCTGCCGAAGGCCATGGCGAAGTTCTCCGCGTTGAGCTGGCCGGACACGGTGAGGTTGGCGCGCTTGCCGAAGAAATCCTTGGACCAGTCCACGGCGCCGTCCGGCAGGCGGGGCGGGTTGTTCACGTCCAGGGTGGTCACCTGGAACATCTCGCCCGCGCCCTCGCAGTCGGAGGCGGTGATGATGGGGGTGTGGATATAGACGAAGCCCCGGTCCTGGAAGAAGCAGTGGACGGCGTGGGCGGCCACGGAGCGCACCCGGAAGGCGGCGGAGAACAGGTTGGTTCGGGGCCGCAGGTGCTGGATGGTGCGCAGGTACTCCACGCTGTGGCGCTTCTTTTGCAGGGGGTACTCGGGGGAGGAGGGACCCTCCACCGCGATGGAGGCGGCCTTGATTTCCAGGGGCTGCTTGGCCTCCGGCGTGAGCGCCACCGTGCCGGTGACGATGAGGGACGCGCCCACGTTCTGTCCGGCGATCTCTTTATAATTGTCCAGCGCGCCCGCGTCCATGACGATCTGGAGGTTTTTGAAGCAGGAGCCGTCGTTGAGCTCAATAAACCCGAAGGTCTTCATATCCCGGATGGTTTTGGCCCAGCCCATGACGGTGACGGTCCGGCCGTTCAGGCGCTCGCCGCCGGCGAAGACGGAGGCGATGGTGATGCGTTCCATGTCTGTTCCCTCGTTTCTTTTAAAAATGTAGGGGTATTATACCATATTCTGCGGGTTTTGCAAGGGGGAAGGGGACGCCGCGCCCGGAAATCTCCCGGCGGAAAATCCGGGCGTTTGCGCAACCCTTCCGGGATATGGAGGGTATTAGCTATATAGTATGGCGCGGGGGGACAGGCTGGAGTTAAAAAAATTTTAAGAAATTTGACGCAAAATTGTTACAGGATTGTTGTTGTTTTTCCGGCGGTCCGCCGTTATACTGGAAAAGAATATGTACAGGCCAAGCCCGACAGACAGGAGGAACGTTATTATGCCCGATCTTCAGACCCCAGAGGCGCCGGTGAAAGCCCCGGAGCAGACCCCAGAGCAGACCCCTGAGAAGAAGAAAAAACGAGTGCGCACCGCGGCGGAAAAGAAGAAGCTGGTCAAGCGCATCATAGCTTTTGTGGTAGCCGCCGCCGTTCTGGCCGGCATCATCTTCGGAATGTGGGTTCTGGTTTTCAAGGAGGACGACTCCCTTGGGATCATCTACGCGGAACCCGCCTACATAGGCTCCATCCAGAGCATGGTGGAGGGCAGCGGAAACGCCAACGCCAAGGAGACCTCCACCGTCACCATCCCCGCCAACGGCACGGTGCAGCAGGTCCTTGTGGCGCCTGGGGACGTGGTGACCGCCGGCCAGCCCCTGTTTGCCGTGTACAGCCAGACCGCCCAGGACGCCCTGGCCACCGCCCAGGCCCAGATGGACTCCCTCACCGACAAGCTGGCCAACCTCACCCTGACCGCCCCCTTCTCCGGCAAGCTGATGGAGGTGACCGAGTTCCAGCCCGGCGACAACGTGGGGGAGGGCAGCACCGTGGCCACCCTGGTGAACGACACCCGGCTGAAGCTGTCCCTCTATTTCAGCTACGCCTATGAGAACGACATCCGGGTGGGCCAGACCGCCATGGTCACCGTCCCCGCCGTGATGTACACCGGCGAGGGCGTGGTGGAGAAGATCAACAAGGTCAGCTTCATCACCCCGGAGGGCGGCATCTATTTCGAGGCTATCATCGCCTTCGACAACCCGGGCACCCTCACCGCCGAGATGGACGCCTCCGTGGCGCTGTCGGCGGGGGACGGGTCCGCCATCTTCCCCTATGAGGACGGCAAAACCCAGTACTACGAGACCCGCACCCTGACCACCAAGGCGGGCGGCCCCCTGCTGAGCAGCAACCTGCTCAACTACGCCAACGTCCATGCCGGGGACGCCCTGCTCTCCATGAGCTCAGAGGCCCTGGACCAGCAGATTCTCACCGCCCAGGAGGCCCTGAAGGAGGCCCAGGCCAATGTGGACGCCCTCAACGCCTCCGCCCCCATCGACGGCACCGTGATCTCCTGCACCCTGGTGGAGGGCGGCGAGGTGAAGGCCGGAGACGCGGTGGTGACCATCCAGAACACCACCACCATGGTGGTCACCATCCAGGTGGACGACCGCAACATCGGCTTCGTCAAGCTTGGCGACATGATCACCCTGTCCAACTACAACGGCGGGTCCTACATGGGCACCGTCACCAATGTGGCCATGCAGGGCGAGGTGGGCCAGGGCATGTCCACCTACCCCGTCACCCTGGAGGTGGACAACTTCGACGGCTCGCTGTACGCCGGGGCGTGGCTGGACTACTCCTTTGTCACCAGCGAGTCGGAGGGCTGCGTACTGGTGCTCACCACGGCGGTGAAGTCGGTGGCGGACGCCGAGGGCAACAAGCAGGCGGTGGTGTTCGTCCAGCGGGAGGAACGGCCGGACGACGCCCTGGAGCTGGACTACAGCGTGCTGCCCGGCGTGCCCAAGCCGGAGGAGGGTTACTGGCCCGTGCCGGTGGTCACCGGCATCTCCGACGCCAAGCAGGTGGAGATCATCTCCGGCGTGGAGGACGGCGACATGGTGTTCATCAACTACACCACAGACCAGATGAACGGCGGCATGGGCGGCGGCATCATGATTGGCTGAGGTGGCGCCATGCTCATCGACATCAGAGATCTGTATAAAATTTACAACGAGGGACAGGAGAGCGAGGTGCGGGCGCTGGACGGTGTGTCCCTCCAGATCGACCAGGGGGAGTTCGTGGCCATCGTGGGGGCGTCCGGCTCCGGCAAGTCCACCATGATGAACGTGCTGGGCTGCCTGGACGTGCCCACCCGGGGGGAGTACGTGCTCAACGGCACCGACGTCACCTCCCTCAAGGACAAGGAGCTGGCCCGGATCCGAAACCGGGAGATCGGCTTTATCTTCCAGGGCTACAACCTGCTCCAGGACCTGAACGCCCTGGACAACGTGATCCTGCCCCTGATCTACCGGGGCACCTCCGTTTTTGAGCGGGAGGAGATCGCCATGGCCGCCCTGGCCCGGGTGGGGATGGACGACCGGGCCCACCACCGCCCCAGCCAGATGTCCGGCGGACAGCAGCAGCGGGTGGCCATCGCCCGGGCCATCGCCACCCATCCCCCCATCATCATGGCGGACGAGCCCACCGGCGCCCTGGACTCCAAAACCGGGCGGCACGTGCTGGGCATACTCCAGCAGCTCTACCGGGAGGGCACCACCGTTCTGCTCATCACCCACGACGACGGCATTGCCGCCACCGCCCCCCGGGTGGTGCGGCTTTCCGACGGAAAAATCGTAAAGGACGAGCATCAGGAGGTGGAGTGGCTGTGAATTTGATGCAGGCGTTCAAAATGGCCTTCAAATCCATCGCGTCCAAGAAAATGCGCTCCTTCCTCACCATGCTGGGCATCATCATCGGCGTGGCCTCGGTGGTCATCATGGTGTCGGTGGTCCAGGGCATGAACAAGAGGAGCATGGAGCGCTTCGAGGCCATGGGCGACAACAAAATTGAGGTGTACGCCTACCAGTATTACGAGACCTCCGGCAGCGTATCCGAGCTGTTGTACGAATACTGCCTGGGGATGCAGGACCTGGTGATGGGAGTGACCCCCCAGGTGGACGTGTGGCGGGAGATCACCATCAAATACGGGGCCAAGACCTTTAGCACCCAGAACTGGGACGACTGGGAGAAGCGGATCTCCATCCAGCTGGGCTCCGACCAGTTCGGGGTGTGCAACAACTACACCCTGGGGGGCGGCCGGGAGCTGTCCTTCCTGGACATCGACAAAACCAACAAGGTGTGCGTGCTGGGAGGCGGCGCGAAAACGCTTCTGTTCGACTTTGTGGACCCGGTGGGGGAGACGATTTTCATCAACAACCAGCCCTTCCTGGTGGTGGGCTGGTATGAGCCCTCCGGGGTGGAGGGCATGAGCAGCATGGATAACGTGATTTTGCTGCCCTACACCTTCAACCGCACCCTGAACGACAACCAGCAGATTCAGCAGTACGTGGTGAAGGCCAAGAGCGCCGAGGCCACCACCCTGGCCATCGCCAAGCTGAAGGCGTTTCTGGGCGGGTTCATCACCGAGGGAGAGAACGGCTTTTTCAATGTGTACAGCAACAACGACTGGTCCAGTCAGGTCCAGGAGCAGAGCCTGATGCAGTCCCTGGTGCTGGGGGCCATCGCGGGCATCTCCCTGCTGGTGGGCGGCATCGGCATCATGAACATCATGCTGGTCACCGTCACCGAGCGCACCCGGGAGATCGGCATCCGCAAGGCCATCGGCGCGGAGCGCAAAAGCATCATCGTCCAGTTCCTCATCGAGTCGGCGGTGATCTGCGGCATCGGGGGCCTTCTGGGCATCGGCCTGGGGAGCATGGGCTCCCTCATCGCGGGGAAATTCCTGCTCCAGGGCATGAAGCTGTGGCCCAGCGCGACCATTACCGTAGGGGCGTTCGCCTTCTCGGTGGCGCTGGGTGTGCTGTTCGGACTGTATCCCGCCATCAAGGCGTCCAGCCTCCAGCCGGTGGACGCCCTGCGGGCGGAGTGATCGCAAAGGAGGAAGAACCATGAGATTGACAAATTTGAAGCGGACGCTGGCCCTGGCGCTGTCTCTGGCGGCGGCGCTGGCCCTGACGGTTCCCGCCCACGCCGTTCGGTTCCAGGACGTGCAGGACCAGCGGACCGCCCTGGCGGCGGACGTGCTGTCCTCCCTGGGGGTGGTGAGCGGCACCGGCGGCGGGCAGTTCGACCCCGACGGGCATCTCACCCGGGCGCAGCTGTGCAAAATGGCCATTGAGATTCTGGGCATGGGCAATCAGGCCAAAAGTCAGGCCTACCGCACCATTTTCAGCGATATGGGCAGCGGCCACTGGGCCAGCGGCTATGTGAATCTGGCCGCGGTCACCGAGATCCCGGAGGGCTCCAAGTCCCGGCTGATGCTGGGCCTGGGCAACGGCAAGTTCGGGCCGGACCGGGAGGTTACCTATCAGGAGGCCGTCACCCTGGCCCTGCGCATCCTGGGGTACGGCGAGGAGGCCAACCGCACCTGGCCCCATGGGGCGCTGGCCGCCGCGTCCCGGCTGGGCCTGGACCAGGATCTGGATGTTGCCAGCCCCGCCGGACCCATCACCCGGGCGCAGACCGCCCTGCTGTTTTACCGGACGCTGTCCACCCCCCCCAAGGGTGCCGAGGAGCCCTTCGCGTCCCGGCTGGGCACGCTGGTGGAGAACTCGGTGGTGCTGGCCACCGACGCCACCATCAACAACCAGTCCGGCTGGGTCATCACCGCCCAGGGGGACGCCTCCGCGTCCTATCCCGCCGCCGCCCCGGCGGACCAGTCCCTGCTGGGCCTGCGGGGCTGGGCCCTGCTGGATCAGGAGGGCCGCTTTGTCACCCTGCTGCCCGACGACTCCTCCTACATCACCTCCACCGTGGAGCGCAGGCAGGGCGGCTATCTCTATCTCAGCGGCAAGGGCCGCTTCACCATGTCGGACAGCACGCCGGTGTACACCGGCTCCGCCTACGACGCCGCCGTGACCACTTATAAGGACTACTCCGCCATGCTCAGGCCCGGGGATGTGGTCACCCTTTATCTGGACGAGGGGGGCAAGGTGGCCGGGCTGTACCGCGCCCAGGGCTCCACTGAGGAGAAATTCCTGATGGTGCGCAGCACGTCGCCCAATGTGGACTACTTCCTGGGCCTCACCGACGGCGTGAAGGATTTCACCGTCCACAAAAACGGCCGGATCATCTCCGTGGCCGACATCAAGCCCTATGACATCGTCACCTACGACCCCATCTCCAAGGTGCTGGAGGCGTGCGACGTGCGCTTCACCTGCATCTATGAGAACGCCGCCCCCACGCCCGACGCCCCCACGCGGATCACCGCCGCGGGCAACGAGTTCAACGTGATGGCGGACGCGGTCTCCGAGTTCAAGGGGCGGAAGATCGGCGACAAGATCACCCTGATGTTCACCGCCGGCGGCATGGTGGCCGGCGTGGCCCCCGAGGGGGTCAAGGGGGTGGGCTCCAACGCCCTGGGCGTGATCTCCGGGGACAAGTTCGAGCTGCTCAACTGCAACCTGCGGCTGGACCTGCCCAGCGAGTCGAACGTTGACTTTTACGATGGAAATATCCTGTACGCCTCCTCCGCCTATCGCGGCTCCATGGAGTTCAAGGTCGCCGGAACGGACACCAAGGCCCGCTTTGACAAGGTGAACATGATGCTGGACCAGCTCCAGGTGAGCCCTTATGTCCGGGTGTTTGAGCGCACCTTCGACGGGCTGCTCTACAATTTGGTTGAGAAGAGCGTGGCGGATGTGCCGGCCAATCCCGCCGTGACCCAGTACCATAAGGACGAGGGAGGCCGGGTGGATATTCTCATCCTGGCGGCCTACTCCGGCGATGAGCGGGTCTATGGCCGCATTGAGGCGGAGGAAAGCTACGTGCTGAGCAATACGATGGGGGGAATATGGAGGCTTTCTTCCACAAAGGGAAGCCTGCTGTTCATCGGCGGGGACGGTTCCACCAGCCAATTCAACCCGCGTACGCTTCACCGCAGCGGCTATGGCACGGTGTATACAAACGGGAACGGCGAGTCCACGGTCAGCTACCTCAACCCCATTGAGAAGGTGCCCTCCACCGCCTTCTTTGACAAGGACGGCAAGACCTTTGTGCGCACCAACAAGGGGGTGCTGGAGGTGGACGACGCGGTGGCCTGCTTCAACGAGGCCACTTCCCACAGCACGGGAGAGCCCGCCCCCAGCTGGGTCCGCTGGATTCAGGAGCAGGGAAGCTGGCAGGGCGCTCTGCCGGACTGGGTGGAGTCCGCCGCCTCGAAGAGCGGCTATACGTGGACGCCGGGGGTGGGCTCGGTCGAGGTGTTCCCCAGCCTCAACGCCTGCCGCAACTTCGCGGACACGGTGACCCTCTACTGCGATCCCATGAGCGGCGCCGTGCGGGTGGTTGTGGCGAAATAAGCCGCCTCCCGGCCGGCTCAAAGGCAAAAAGAGACGCCGCGTACGCGGCGTCTCTTTTGCGTCGGCGTCCTATGGGGCCAGCCCCCGCAGGGGGCAGTCGGACAGGGAGACCCGGTCCGCCAGGGCCTCCAGCCCGTTGTCCCGCAGGTAGTCCTGGAAGATGCCCAGGGACTGGGTGGAGTCCGGCCCGATGATGATCTCGGCCACCAGGTCCTCCAGGCCAATGCCGATGTCCCGGCACATGGCCCTCAGGTCCAGGGGGTAATACTTTTTGATCCGCTCCCGGGACACGTGGTAGCAGGGCCGGACGCCGAACTCCGCCTTTTCAAAGGGGGAGACCACCAGCCGCATCTCGTACTCCGAGGAGAAGGAGGGGTGCTTGAAGGACACCGAGCAGGCCCAGGCGTCCCGCAGCGCCTTTTTGACATCAGGTCCGTCGGGAGACAGCTCCGCCCCCGACCGGGCCAGGGCGCAGAACACCTCCACCATGGGGTGGTCCTCCATATCGTCCTGATAAAAGACCGCCTGGAGGGACAGAGCGCCCTTGGCGATTTTTTGCAGGTACTCCCGGCGAAAGGCGATGCACACCCCCCGGCCCCGGTTGCCGTACCGCTCCCACTGGGCGGCGTCGTCCCGGTGGAAGGAGAAGCAGGCGGCAAAGGCGGAATACTCCTTTTTCAGCTCCTCATGAAATAGAATCTGAATCTGCCGGGCCTGTCCGGCGAGGCCCTCCTCCTCCAGGCGCTCCGCGATGGCGGCGCACAGCCGGTTCATGAAGTGGCGCATCTCCGCCGAGTCGTTCATGCGCAGCACGTTGTTCACCCGCAGCTGGGCGCAGCGCAGAATGCCGTCCAGCGCCTGAAAGTCGGTGTAGTGATAGAGGATGGTTTTGCGCTTTTGAGCCATAGCGTGTCCCTCCCGGCGGACGGAATACGGTCCCGCGTCCTGCCACCCATTGTATCTCCTGGGCGGCGGCCTGTCAATGTTTCCCCCGGAGGCCTTGCTTTTTTTGCCGGAATTGGGTAAAGTAGGGGGAGCAAACGCGAATCAAGAAAGGACTGATTCAACCGTCAGGGTGCCGCGGGCGCATTGAATCAGCGCTTTCTCAAGAAAGGTTGTGACTGTCCATGTATTACAGCCCGTGTGATCTGGGCCTGTTTCTTCTGATCTACTCCTTCCTGGGCTGGGCGGCGGAGGCGGGGTACTACGCCGTCGCCCGCCGGAAGTTCTGCAACCGGGGGGTGGTGGCCCTGCCGCTGGTGCTGTCCTACGGCTTCACCTTTGACTTCCTGATCGTCCTGCTGCCCACCCTGGCGGGCCGCCATGTGCTTTCCTTCCTGGCGGTGATGGTGGTCTCCTCGGTGGTGGAGCGCATTGGCGACCACTTTTTCCAGCGGGTGGGGCCCAAGATCGAGTGGCGGCAGGAGCGCAGCCGCCTGCTGTCCGGCACGGGAAAGGGCCTGCTGGCCTCCGTTCTGGTGGCCGGGGTGTATTACGCCGTCTATCTCGTCGTCCATCCCATGCTGCTGGCGGGGGCGGCGCTCCTTCCGGAGCTGCTGAAGCGGATCGTCGTTATCGCGGCGCTGGGGCTGACGGCGCTGGATTTCTGCGCCGTGTTTTACGCCGTGCGCACCGGGGACGCCGCCTGGTATGAGGCGCGGCAGGCGGACAGCGGCCAGGGGAAGCTGGCCGCCCGCATCTACAGCGGGGTTTGGAGCCGTTTTCAAAAAGCGTATCCCGGAATGCAGCGGGCGGAGGGGACGCAGGCCTATACCTTCGCCAAGGGCCTTTGCTGGGACAAGCTGGTGTGGGTGTTCCTGATCTCCGCCCTGCTGGGCGATATCATCGAGACCTTCTGGTGCGGGCTGGTGGACGGCCAGTGGATGAACCGCTCCAGCGTGCTGTACGGGCCCTTCAGCTTTGTGTGGGGGCTGGGGGCGGCGGTGCTCACCGTGGCCCTCCAGGGGCTGGCGGAGAAGAGCGACCGCTATGTGTTCGCCGCCGGGTTTGTCGTCGGCGGGGCCTACGAGTACATGTGCAGCGTGTTCACCGAGCTGGTGTTTGGCACCGTGTTCTGGGACTACAGCGATATGCCGCTGAACATCGGCGGGCGCACCAACGTGCTGTTCTGCTTTTTCTGGGGCGTGCTGGCGGTGGTCTGGATCAAGGCGGTCTATCCGCTCATGTCCAAGGGCATTGAGGCCGTGCCCCCGCTGGCGGGCAAGATCGCCACCTGGATTGTGGTGCTGTTCATGGCGTGCAACGCGCTGCTGACCAGCGCGGCCATGCTCCGCTACAGCGCCCGCCCCATCCAGCCGGAGCCGGCCAACCCCTTCGAGGAGTTCATCGACCGGCAGTACACGGACGGTTACATGGAGGCCCGCTGGCCCAATATGATCGCCGCGGGCGAGCCGTGAGCGGGGCAGGGGAGAGGACCGGGTTCCCTGTGATTTTCGACAAAAACACAGGGAGAAAATCTAAATATTTGTGAGAATTGAGGTGGGCTTTTCTCTCAAATCAGGGTGGAGAAACGGGGAGGACAGTGCTAAAATGAGGAGGAAACGCCCGCCGCGGCGGACGCACTGAAACGAGAGAAAGGGATGCGTATGAAACAACACAAAAAGGGTTTGATTGTGTGGGCCATCGTGGTCCTTGCGCTGCTGGGCGGGGCGCTGCTGGCCGGTCCCAGCCAGCGGACGGAGACCGTACAGGAGGCCATGCGGGACGCGGTGCTGCACAACGTCAATCAGATCGGCCTGTTTGGGAAGGCCGTAAACCCGGGCTTGATTTCCGCGCTGCTGGTGACGGCCGCGCTGCTGCTGGCGGCGGCGCTGATCCGGGTGTTCGCCGTCCCCCGGTTTCGGTACCAGCCGGGAAAGCTCCAGCTCCTGCTGGAGGAGGCGGTGGGGCTTTTTGACCGCATGGCGAAAAATAGCAGCCCCCATCGGTTCCGCTTTGTGGGGGCCTACATTTTTGCCGCCGGGGCCTATATCTTTGTGGGCACCCTGTTTGAGCTGCTGGGCGTCCAGGCGGTCACCGTCCACGGCCACCCGGTGACGCTGCCCGCGCCCCTGTCCGACGTGAACGCCGCCATCGCCCTGGGCACCCTGTCCTATCTGGTGATTTTGTCCGGCGGCGTCGCCGCCAACGGCCTGCGGGGGCTGGGCAGGACGCTGAAGGAGTTCTCACTGCCCATCTCCATGAGCTTCCGGCTGTTTGGCGCGCTGCTCAGCGGCCTGCTGGTCACCGAGCTGGTCTATTACTACGTCAGCCTCAGCTTTGTGCTGCCGGTGGTGGTGGGGGTGCTGTTCACCCTGCTCCACGCGCTGATTCAGACCTATGTGCTCACCATGCTGACGGCGATGTATTTCGGCGAGGTGTCCGAGCCGTCCCCCAAAAAGGCGAAAAAGGCTTCCGGCGGGGAAAAGCCGGAGCTGTCCTGAAACTATCAAGTTTGGAGGTTTATCCATGAATAAGCTGTTGAAAAAGATGATCGTAATGGCCGGCGCGCTGGTGCTGGCCCTGTCCCTGGCCGCCCCCGCCTTTGCCGCCGCCGGCCCCGCCTCCGGGGAGCCCGCCGCCCAGACGGAGACGGAGGAGGGCTCCACCATCGGCCTGAAGGCCATCGCCGCGGGCATCGCCGTGGGCGTGGCCGCCGCGGGCGGCGCCGTGGGCATGGGCATGGTTTCCGCCAAGTCCGCCGAGAGCATCGCCCGCCAGCCGGAGGCGGAGGGCAAGGTGCGCACCACCATGATGCTGGGCCTGGTGTTCATTGAGACGGCCATCATCTATGCCTTGCTGGTGGTCATCCTTATCATCTTCGTGCTGTAACAAAGGAGGCGTTTGGAAAATGCCGTGGCCGCTGAATATTGACCCGCAGCAGATTCTGCTGCACTGGATGAATCTGGCCATCCTCGCCGGGGGGCTGTACTTCCTTCTGTACAAGCCGGTGAAGGAGTTCATGGCCAAGCGGGAGGCCTACTACAAAGAGCTGGACGGGCAGGCGCAGGACAAGCTGGCCCGGGCGGAGGAGCTGAAGGCGGAGTATCAGGCCAAGCTGGACGGGGCCGGGGAGGAGATCCGCCAGGCCCGTGCCCGTGCCCAGCAGTCCGCCCAGCAGTCCGCCCAGGAGCAGCTGGATCAGGCCCAGGAGCAGGCAAACCAGATTGTGGCCCACGCCCACGTGGAGGCGGAGCGGGTCCGGGAGCAGGGCCTGCGGGACTCCCAGCAGGAGCTGCGCCGTCTGGCCGAGGAGGCCACCCGGCGGCTGGCCCTCCGGCAGGACCCCTTCGACCAGTTCCTGGATCTGGCAGAGGGAGGAAAGCGGAATGAGAGCCGATAGAAGCCGCCTCACCGCCCAGCTGCGCAGCGCCCAGGAGCCCACGCCGGAGCAGCTCCGGCGGTTCGGGGAATTTCTCACCCGTACCTACCGGCGGGAGGTGCCGCTGAACTGGGCCAGGGACGAGTCCCTGCGCTCCGGTTTCCGGCTCCAGGTGGGCTCGGACGTGTACGACTGGACGCCGGACGGCCGGGTGCGCCAGTTCCAGGATTACCTGCGCCGCCTCCAGCCGGGGGAGAACGACATCATCCCCCTGATGCGCCAGGCGGTGGAGGAGTGGGAGCTGGCCGCCGTGCCCGAGGAGATCGGCACCGTGCTCACTGTGGACAGCGAGATCGCCACCGTCTCCGGGCTGGACCACGCTCAGTACGGCGAAATTCTGGTATTTTCCTCCGGCGTGCGGGGGATGGTTCAGGACCTGCGCCGGGACGGGCTGAGCTGCATCCTCTTCGGCGACGGCGAGGAGATCAGCGCGGGCAGCATGGTCCGCCGCACCCTGCGCACCGCCGGCATCCCGGTGGGGGACGGCTACCTGGGCCGGGTGGTGGACGCCCTGGGTGTGCCCATGGACGGCAAGGGCCGCATTCCGCCCCAGGAGCAGCGGCCCCTGGAGGCTCCGGCCCCCGGTATCCTGGACCGCCAGCCGGTGAACGCCCCCATGGAGACGGGCCTTCTGGCCATCGACTCCATGTTCCCCATCGGACGGGGCCAGCGGGAGCTCATCATCGGCGACCGCCAGACCGGCAAGACCGCCGTGGCGGTGGATGCCATCCTGAACCAGAAGGGGAAGGACGTGGTGTGCATCTATGTGGCCATCGGCCAGAAGACCAGCTCGGTGGCCCAGCTGGTGGAGAACCTCACCCGCCGGGAGGCCATGGAGTATACCTGCGTCATCAGCGCCCCCGCCGGGGCGTCCGCCGCCCTCCAGTATATCGCGCCCTACGCCGGGTGCGCCCTGGGGGAGTACTTCATGCACCAGGGCCGGGACGTGCTTATTGTGTACGACGACCTGTCCAAGCACGCCGTGGCCTACCGGGCCCTGTCCCTGCTTCTGGAGCGCTCCCCGGGCCGGGAGGCCTACCCCGGCGATGTGTTCTATCTCCACTCCCGGCTTCTGGAGCGGTCCGCCCACCTCAGCGACGAGCTGGGGGGCGGCAGCATGACCGCCCTGCCCATTGTGGAGACCCAGGCGGGGGACGTGTCCGCCTATATCCCCACCAACATCATCTCCATCACCGACGGGCAGATCTTCCTGGAGAGCGACCTGTTCTTCTCCGGCCAGCGGCCCGCCGTCAACGTGGGCCTGTCCGTGTCCCGGGTGGGCGGCGACGCCCAGACCAAGGCGGTGAAGTCCGCCGCCGGGGCCATCCGGCTGGAGCTGGCCCAGTACCGGGAGATGGAGGTGTTCACCCAGTTCTCCAGCGACCTGGACGACGCCACCAAGCGCCAGCTCACCTACGGCCAGGGGCTGATGCGGCTGCTGCGCCAGCCCCAGTACGCCCCCTTCTCCCAGCACCAACAGGTGGTTATTCTGGTGTCCGCCCTGAACCGCGTGATGCAGGACGTGCCCCTGGAGAAAATGGACGCCTTCCGGGCGGGGCTGCTGGCCTACGTGGAGGAGAACGCCATGGACCTGTGCCAGCGCATCGACCGGACGGGGCTGCTCTCCCAGGAGGACCGGGAGGAGATTGTCCGGCTGGCCAGGGCGTATCTGGCCCAGAGCGGCGGAAAGCAGGGCGGCTGACATGGCGGGGACAAAGGAGATCAAGGCCCACATGGAGAGCGTGCAGGAGACCCGGAAGATCACCAACGCCATGTACCTCATCGCCTCCACCAAGCTCCAGCGGGCCCGCCAGGAGCTGGAGAATACCCGCCCCTACTTTCAGGCCCTGCGGGGGGAGATCAAGCGCATTTTCCGCACCGTCGGCGACGTGGACAGCCGCTATTTCTACCCCGCCAAGGGGGCTCCGCCCCTGGAGGGCGCCTACGGCTGTCTGGTGATCACCGCGGACAAGGGGCTGGCGGGGGCCTATAACCAGAACGCCATCCGGGAGGCGCTGAAGCTGCTGGACCAACACCCGGATACCAAGCTGTTTGTGGTGGGGGAGTACGGCAGGCGGTTTTTTGCCCAGCGGCGCATCCCCATCGAGCACAGCTTCCTCTACACCGCCCAGAACCCCACCATGGCCCGGGCCCGGGAGATCAGCGCCCTGCTGCTGGACCGCTTCGACCGGGGGGAACTGAAAAAAATCTTCGTGGTGTACACCGACATGGCCAACGCCATGTCCTTCCAGGCCCGGTGCGCCCGGGTGCTGCCCTTCCACCGCACCTGTTTCGCCGACACCGCCGCCACGGAGCGGGCGGTGACCGAGCCCTTTGAGTTTCTGCCCAGCGTGGAGGCGGTGCTGGACAGCATGATGCCCAGCTATGTGTCCGGCTTCATCTACAGCGCCCTCATCGACAGCTTCTGCTGTGAGCAGAACGCCCGGATGACCGCCATGGACAGCGCCAACCGCAACGGGGAGAAGCTGCTGGGGGAGCTGTCCCTCCAGTACAACCGGGTCCGTCAGGCGGCCATCACCCAGAGCATCACAGAGGTGTCCGCCGGAGCGAAGGCACAACGTCAGAAAAAGGAGTCGTGATTGCTTTGGAACGAGGGATCATCGCGCAGATATCCGGTCCCGTGGTGGATGTGGAGATCGTGTCCGGCGAGCTGCCCCGGCTGCGGGAGGAGCTCACCGTGGAGAAGAACGGCGAGCTCCGTGTGATGGAGGTGGCTCAGCACATCGGGCAGAACACGGTGCGCTGCATCATGCTGTCCCCCAGCGAGGGGCTGGCCCGGGGGCTGGCGGTGGACGTGCCGGGGCACACCATCCAGGTGCCGGTGGGGACGGCCACCCTGGGCCGGATGTTCAACGTGCTGGGCCAGCCCATCGACGGGGAGGGGCCCGTGCCTGAGGGCACCCCGGTGCGGTCCATCTACCGCAAGCCCCCCACCTTTGAGGAGCAGAGCCCTGCGGTGGAGATTCTGGAGACGGGCATCAAGGTCATCGACCTGCTGGAGCCCTACCCCCGGGGGGGGAAGATCGGCCTGTTCGGCGGGGCCGGCGTGGGCAAGACGGTGCTCATTCAGGAGCTGATCCACAACGTGGCCATGGAGCACGGCGGCTATTCCATTTTCACCGGCGTGGGAGAGCGCTCCCGGGAGGGCAACGACCTGTGGCGGGAGATGCGGGAGAGCGGCGTGTCCGGCAAGACCGCCCTGGTGTTCGGCCAGATGAACGAGTCCCCCGGCGTGCGGATGCGGGTGGCCCTGTCCGGGCTGACCATGGCGGAGCACTTCCGGGACGTGGAGCACAAGGACGTGCTGCTGTTCATCGACAACATCTTCCGATTTGTCCAGGCGGGCAGCGAGGTGTCCACCCTGCTGGGGCGTATGCCCTCCGCCGTGGGCTACCAGCCCACCCTGGCCAACGAGATGGGGGAGCTCCAGGAGCGCATCGCCTCCACCAAAAAGGGGTCCGTCACCTCCGTACAGGCGGTGTACGTCCCCGCCGACGACCTCACCGACCCCGCCACCGCCACCACCTTCGCCCATCTGGACGCCACCACGGTGCTCAGCCGGAAGATCTCCGAGCAGGGCATCTATCCGGCGGTGGACCCGCTGGAGTCCTCCTCCCGGATTTTGGAGGCGGACATCGTGGGGGCGGAGCACTACCGCATCGCCCGGCGGGTGCAGGAGATTCTGGAGAAGTACAACGAGCTCCAGGACATCATCGCCATTCTGGGCATGGACGAGCTCAGCGAGGAGGATCAGCACACGGTGGCCCGGGCCCGACGCATCCAGCGCTTCCTGGCCCAGCCCACCCACGTGGCGGAGAAGTTCACCGGCATTCCCGGCGTGTATGTGCCCCTGAAGGACACTCTGGAGAGCTTTGGGGCCATTGTGGACGGCCAGCTGGACCAGTACCCGGAGGCGGCCTTCTACAACGTGGGCACCTGGCGGGACGTGGTGGAGAAGGCCCGCAGGATGGAGGCGGGCCAGCTGTGACGGATGTCTTTACGGTGCACATTCTGGCGGCGGACAGGACCCTGTACGAGGGACCCTGCGCCAGCCTCACCATCCCGGTGAGCGACGGGGAGCGGGGCATTCTGGCCCACCACAGCGCCATGATCGCCGCCGTCCAGCCGGGGACGCTGCGCTGGCAGCCGCCGGGCCAGCCCGTGCAGCTGGCGGCGGTGTCTCCGGGCATGGTGAAGGTGGAGAAGAACGATGTGCTGGTGCTGGTGGACTCCGCCGAGCGCCCGGAGGAGATCGACGAGGCCCGGGCCCGCCGGGAGGCGGACCAGGCCCGTGAGGCGCTCTTACAGAAGAAGAGCCGCCAGGAGCATCAGATGGCCCAGGCCACCCTGGCCCGGGCGTTGAACCGCCTGCGGGTAAAGGGCGGCAGCCAGGGCCGGTGACAGAGAAAAAAGGGAGCCCCGCTTTTCGAGGAAGCTCGAAAAGCGGGGCTTTTGCTGCGATTTGGGTTACACGGCGCTCTTTTTCTTCTTGAGGAAGCTGTAGATGAAGAACGCCTCGGCGGCCACCAGCACCACGCCCACCGCCACGTTGGCGATGGTCAGGTAAGTCTCCCAGCGGTTGGGCTGGGTGGACTGCTGGATGCCCAGCTCGCTGTACTGACGGCTGTTCACGGTGACGTACAGAATGTTCTTGGTGGACTGCCGCATGGCCTGCTGGGCCGCGGGCGTCTCGCGGAAGCGCATCTGGCTGGTCTCGGTGGGATAGTTCACCAGGCAGAAGTCGGTGCCGTTGCGCACGCCCTGATCGGCGCTCATGTAGCCGTACACGCCGAAGTAGTCGGTGAGCACCATGCCCTGGAAGCCCCACTCGTTGCGCAGCACCTGGGTCTGGAGCTCGTAGCAGCCGCCCGCCCAGCGGGGGCCCACGTAGTTGAAGGAGGACATGACGGCCTTGGCCTTGCCTTCCTTGACGGAAATCTCGAAGGGCTTCAGGTAGATCTCCCGCATGGCCTGCTCGTTGGTCCAGGTGCACAGCATTCCGCAGCGGTTGGTCTCCTGGTCGTTGAGGGCGAAGTGCTTGATGTAGGCGTATACGCCGTACTTCTCCGCGCCGATGGTGGCGTTGGCGGCCATGGAGCCGGACAGCACGCCGTCCTCGGAGTAGTACTCGAAGTTACGTCCGGCGAAGGGGGTGCGGTGGATGTTCATGGCGGGGGCGTACCAGCCGGCGGTGTCCATCTGGTCGGCCATCTTGCCGATGCTCTCGCCGAAGGCGGTGGCCAGCTCATCGCTCCAGGTGGCGGCGATCATCACGGCGGCGGGGAAGCCCACAGAGCCCTGCTTGGTGAAGTTGTTGTTGATGGAGGCGGGGCCGTCGCAGTCGTTGGTGCGGTACTTCTCAATGGAGGGCAGGTCAAGGGTCTGGAAGCCGCCCAGGGCGATGAGGTTGCCCATCTCCTCCAGGGTGAGCTGGTCCAGCAGCTGGTCCCACTTGGGATCGTCGTAGGCCGCGCCCCGCAGGTCGATGAGCTTCAGGCCGTTGCTGGCCCCGGTGGTGGGAGCGGCGGCGTTGGGGAACATCCGCGCCTCGTCCGCGGCGGCCGCCTCGGCGGTGAGGTAGTTGGCGTTGTTATAGAAGTTGGCCTTGTCGGCGGCGGGCATGGAGTGGGACGCGGGCGCGGCGGTGGCGGCGTCGTAGTTGGCGAAGCCGTCCTTGCGGGAGAGGTACTCCACCTCGCCCTGGGCGAAGTCAAACTGGTTGACGGCGGCGCTGGCGTCGCTGTCCCGCTTGCCGCTCTCGTCATAGACCTTGTCGGCGCCGAGGCTGAAGGTCTTGGAGTCCAGCACGGTGTGGGAGTCGGAGTTGATGGAGATGACATAATCGCCCTTCTCCAGCACATAGCAGCCCTTGCCCAGGTAGTCGTAGGAGGCCATCTGCTCGATGGGGAAGGTAATGGTCACTTCCTCGGAGGCGCCGGGCTCCAGCTTGGCGGTCTTGGCGAACTCCACCAGGTTGGCGGAGGCCTTCTCAATGCCGCCGTTGGTGTAGGGCGGGTTGAAGTAGACCTGCACCACCTCTTTGCCGGCTACAGAGCCGGTATTGGTCACGTTGACCTTCAGGGTGATGTTCACGCCGTCGTCGGACATGCCGGTGATCTCCTGCTTAAAGGTGGTGTAGCTCAGGCCGTAGCCGAAGGGGTACTGAACCACTTCGTCATAGTTGATGAGACCCTCGGCGGCGGCGGTCTCATAGAACTTATAGCCCACGTAGATGCCCTCCACATAGTTGACGAAGGCGGGCAGGGTGGTGACCTCCTGCTGGGTCATGAAGTTGACGCTCTTGTAGGCGTGCTCCTCCATGTTGTCATAGAGCATATAGCCGATGTTGTTGAAGGCGGGGATGGCGGTGAGGTCGTACACATAGGTGTCCACCAGATGCCCGGAGGGATTCACGTCGCCGGCCAGGATTTCGCCCAGGGCGGTGAAGCCGGCCTGACCGGTGCCGGGGCACCACAGCGCGCCCTTGATGGAGGGATACTGGTCGATGAAGCCCAGCTCGAAGGCGTTGGCGCTGTTGTAGATGACGATGACGTTGTCAAAGTTCTCGCACACCAGCTTTACCATCTCCTCTTCGGGGTTGGAGAGGTTCAGGTAGGTGTCGCCGGGGTCCCAGTCGTTGCCGGCGTTTACGGTGTCGTCATAGTTCATGGCGGAGTCGGCCTTGTAGGTGCCGTTCACCAGGGACACCATGTCGCTGGGCAGGTCGGCGCCCTCGCCGCCCACCCGGGCGATGAAGATCACGGCGGTGTCGGAGAAGGACTTGGCGTTGTTCATCAGCTCGTCGGAGTACAGGGCCGCGCCGGGCTGGGGCAGGGTCCAGTTCTGGTTCCACATGCTCACGGCGGGCAGGGAGGTGTCGTGGTAATTGGCGTAGAAGTCGATGAGCTCCTGATTGTACTCAATGTTGGCGCCCTTCAGCGCGTCCAGGAAGGTGACGGTGGGGTAGGCGGTGTTCAGCGCGCCGGAGCCGGTGCCGCCGTAGCAGGGGTTGGTGGCGGACCAGCCAAACACATTGATCTTCTTGTTCTGAAGGGGCAGGATGTTGTTCTCATCCTTCAGCAGGGTGATGCCCTCCCGGCAGATCTCGGTGACCAGCTCTGTGGCCTCCTCGGTGGTGGCCGCGTCGATTTTGGACACGGGCTTGCCCGCCACAGAGGTCAGCAAGGTGGTCATGGGGCCGGTGCAGATCAGGTTGACCGTGATCAGGATGGCCAGCAGCGCGGCGACCCAGGCGCTGCCCCGGATCAGGCCCTTGGCGTTCTTTGGGGCCTTCATGGCGGCCACCGTGACCACGATGGCGGCGATGAGCGCCACAGCGATGACCACAAGATGCGGGATCATTGTGTTCACTACTTTTGCGACGTCATCCCAGTTGATTTGCAGCATTTCTTCTTCCTCCTCATTCACTTTTTGCGCACCCTTTCGGTACGCGGTTTATAACCAGCCCTCCCCTCCGGGACGCGGAGGGAAGGGACGGGTTATCGCGGGAAAACGGTCCGGCGGCTGTTACCTGCTCTGCTGGGACAGCCACTGGAAAATGGTGACCTCCTCGCCGCCGATGGTCTCCACACACTGGTTGTTCAGGGTGTAGATCCAGGACCAGTGGCCCATGTACTGATAGGGCTTGCCGTCGGCGCCGTTATAGAGGCCGGTGGTGTCGTGCACGTCGTCAAACAGGGAGTAGTGGACGTTCTTGGCCCCGGCGGCGGTGAGCCGGTTGTACAGGTTGTTGGAGAAGTTGTCCTTGGGAATGGGATCGCCGTTCTCGTCCAGCTTCAGGTTGTACGCCATGTAGTTTTCGGGGTCGCTCTCCCCCTCGTAGATGACCACGGTGGGGTCGTTCTTCGCGTGGGTGAGCCAGATGGGCAGGTCCTTGATGGACTCCACCATCTCGTCGGTGAGCCAGGCCGCGTCATAGGCCTCGCACACGGGGTAGGCGGCGGCGAACAGGTCGGGGAACTCCACGATCATGTTCACGGTCATGTAGCCGCCGTTGGAGCAGCCGCCCACATAGACGCGGTCGGTGTCGATCTCGGGGTGGTCGGCCAGATACTGGTCGATCAGGGACTTCAGCGCGTCGGTGTAGTAGGAGCGGCCGCTGTCGGTGTTCTCTGTGTTGCGGTAGGTGGCGGTGCCGTCCAGATCCATCCACATGGTGGGGGTCTGAGGGGCCAGAATGGCCGCGCCGGTGTCGCCGAAGAGCTTCTGGATGTCCTCGGTGGCCAGGTTGACCACCTTGTTGCCGATGATGGACACGGTGGGGTCGGTGCCGCCCTCGCCCGCGCCGTGGAGCCAGATGATCAGCGGGGTGGAGCCCTTTTCGGCGTCCTCATGGGGCAGCCAGGAGGCGTAGCTCAGGGTGATCTCCTTGCCGCCGCCGGTCCAGGAGTGGGTGCCCTCGGTGAAGTCGTCGGCCAGCAGGGTGACGCCGCCGGCGGCGCCCTGGGCGTCGGTGGGCTCCATGGACAGAGGCACGCCCGCCTTGGTGGACAGGGGGGCGGTGAGGGAGATCACATAGCTGGTGTCCACATAGCTGTTCAGGCCGCTGATGAAGTCATAATTGAAGGGAGAACCGGCGGTCTCCTCGGGGCCGATCTTCATTTCCACGGCCACGTGGGTGCCGGACTCGGCCTTGCCGCCGTTTTCGTCGCAGACGTAGGCGGCGGTGACGGTGCGCTGGGCGGGCTGGGGGGCGGGGGCGGTGGGCTTCATGGAGGCGAAGTCAAAGCCGGGCACGGTGCGCACGGACACGGCGCTGAATTTGTCCGCCGTGACGCTCTCGGGGTCCAGCTCCACGCCCAGGTCCAGGATCACCTTGCCGATGGCGGGGCCCCAGTCCTCGGCGGTGGCAACGGTGGTGTACTTCACGCCGCTCAGGCGCTGGAAGCTGTCGGAGGCGATGGCGTCCAGGGCCACCGCCAGGTCGCCGCGGGTGGCGCCGTCCGCCGTCCGGGCCTCCACGCCCACCATGGCGCAGAAGCGGCCCAGAATGCCGTTGATTTCCCCGGCGGTGAGCTGGTCGTACTGGGCCTGCTCATCCAGCAGTCCGGCGGATTTGGCCCAGGCCACGCTGCCGGCGGACCAGCCGTCGTCGGTCAGCCCCTCCTGTCCGGCGGCGGGGTCGATCTCCACGCCCGCGGCGCGGCCCAGGAAGGTGGCGAGCTCGGCGGTGGTCACGGTACGCTCCGGGCCGAAGGACTGGGCGCTGAGTCCCTTCACGATGCCCAGCTGGCTCAGATGGGCCACGGCCTCGGCATAGGCGCTGCCCTCCGGCACATCCTGGAAATCGGAAGAGGCCGCATATGCCGTGCCGGCGCACAGCACTAACGCGACGCTCAACGCGATCAGCCTCCGAATGACGCCATGTTTCATAACAGATTCCTCCTCATTCGCTTTTTGGCGGGTCAGACAGATTCCGCCCTATGGCCGACAGTTTAGCACAGATGGGCGGTTCTGTGGGGCGTTTTGCACAAACCGTTGATTTTTTCACGCAATCCGCGCAAGATGTTGTCTATTTTTTAAAATAATCCCGGCAAAAAATTGTGCACTATAACGAAAAAGACGGGCTCTAACCGCTGAGCGATTGCTTTGGTTCGGCCAAGAGAAAAAAATAAAAGTCCCCGATTTTTGGGGAGCGCACATATTTTAAAAGGAGAAGCCATTTGGCGGCGGCTCCGCCGCATATGGTCGGTCCGTCCGGATGTCCGGCGTGCTGATAGAGATCAAAGCTTTGAGGAGGAAACAGACATGAAATGTCCAACCTGCGGAACAGAGGTCCAGCCGGACCAGAAGTATTGTCCGTCCTGCGGGACGGTGCAGAGGGCGGACCAGCCCTGGGGGACGCCCGGCGCGCCGTCTGCGGCGGCGGGGGACCGGGAGATCACAAAGGGCGAGTACTATCGGAACCAGGCCCCGGATAAAATGCGGAGAAGCATTTTGGGCAGCGCCATTTTGTGCTACATCTCGGCGGCGGTCACCGCGGTATTCGCCGTGCTGGCCAATCCGTTTATGTTTGTCGACGCGGCGATCGTGCTGGGCCTGGGGCTGGGCATCCATCTGAAGCAGAGCCGGGTGTGCTCCGTGATCCTGCTGATTTACGGCCTGTTCAGCTGCGTCACCGTTCTGATGCAGACCGGGCGGCTGGGCAGCTGGCTGATTATTCTGGCCGGGGTGTTCGCGGTGATCAACACCTTCCAGCTGGAGAAGGAGTACCGCGCGTTTCGGGGAAACTGAGCGTCAATTTGTGAAATAAAAGGAGAGAACTCACATGAAAAAAGTCAATGTTTCTTACCTGGCTGTCTGGGCGGGGATTCCGGCGGCGGTGGCGGCCGTGCTGGCGGTGCTGGCCTTCACCGTGTTTATGGACAATAAGGGCATTTTTGTAGGCGCCGTATTTGTGGTGGTGGGCATTCTTGTGGCCATTCCCATGCTGCTGGAGAGCCGGATGAAAAAGCTTGCGGCGGCGATGGAGGCGGATTTCAAAGCCCAGGGCTTTACATACCAGTATAAATTTGAGGCCAACAACGCGGTGTATTACATCGACCAGGGCGGCAGGCTGGGAGTGGTGCACCGCTGCAACCCCACCGAGCTCCAGTTTGTGGACCTGAGCAAGGTGACCAACGTGTGCACCAACGACGGCAAATTCGGTATGGGCACGTCCCGGGTGAGCTGTGAGTTCCGGCTGGACGGCACAAAGGTGCGCATCACCACCCTCCAGGTGTCCCGGGGCACCCTGTCCATGAAGGACAAGCGGGTGCTGGAGGCGATCTCCAAGGCGGACCAGCTGTGCGCCCTGCTGAACACCGCCAAGGCCAACGCCAAGGGCTGAGGATGGACTACACGTTTTGGGAGCGGCTCACCGGGAGCAAGCTCATCGCCCGGGGGGAGCTGACGCCCCGGTGCGGCGAGTGCCGGAGCCGGATGCGGCTTCACAGCGCTCCCCGGCTGTTCCTGCTTCCCGTCCACCAGGACAAGGGCTACGAGCCCTCCGCGGAGTATTACGCCGGAGCGTGCCGCCCGCTGGACCGGGTGGAGGACATCCCGGTGGGCTGGCGGGCCTGCCGGATGCGGCCGCTGGCGTGTCCCCAGTGCGGGGCGCGGGCGGTGCTGGTGGTGGATTTCCTGCGGGTCCGGGGGCAGGAGGTGACAGAAGAGATCGCGGTGTGCGAGTATGGGCCGCTGTCCGGTCTGCTCAGGGGGGCTTGCCCGGAGGGCGCCGTCTAATTGGACCTGTCCGCCTTGGACGATGGTGTGAAACAGGCGGAAGGACGCTGAAATGACGCTGCGTATCGCGGCGGACCCTCCGGGCTTCGGCGATACGCTCCGGGAGACCGGCGTGCTGGACGGTTTGCATACCAAAGAACTGGCTTTTCTGTTTCAGCTTGGCGTTGGCCTCCGGCTCCCGGACCAACAGCAGGTAAAAGAGAGCCGCCCCGTCGGCGCCGCTGGCGGCAGGGCGTGCTTCCCCGGCAGCTTTCCGCTATGGGACAGGCGGTCGCCGTCAGATCCCGGCTGACAGGGACATTTACGCCGCCGTTCAGCGCAAAAGCGCCTTTACCGTAGAAACGCGTCCCGTCATATGTCTTGAGACAGAAAAGGTCCGCCGGCCCATTAGGGCGTGCCTGATAAAGAAGTTTTCTTTGTCGGGCGGCAACCGCATGATACTTCGGTGTCATGCGGTTGTTTTTTGCTATACCGGCTAAACTCCGGGGAAAAAATCGATCTCACTAATGAAGTTACCGTCATTATCGCCGCCATCACCAGCAAGGCCAACATCAAGGCCAAGCTGCCCACCCACTACTACCTGGACGCTGGGAGCGGGCTGACGCAGCCCTCCCTTGTCCTGTTGGAGCAAATTCGCACCGTGGACAAGCGGCGGCTGTCCGGCTACATCGGCAGGCTGGACGAGAAACATATCCGGGGCATCAACCACGCCCTGGCGGTCAGCATCGGCCTGATCGAACCCGTACCCCCGAAACTGACCCTTTGCTTATGCGGCGCTTGTGCTGACGCTTTTCGCGGCACAGGCGCTTTTGCTTTGCGGAAGGTCGCGCCGGGACAGGCTGAAAAGGAGATTTGCGCCTACTGCAAGGAGCGCATGGGGACGTATTTCGACGTGACGCCCCAGGGGAATCGGAGGCAGGTATGAAAAAAAGTCTTGCCGCCCCGCTGACCGAGCATACGGTCAACAACGTGAAATATCGGTCTGTTGACAAAGTGGCGAAAATATGAGAAGTATGGAAAAAACAGTGGAAGCATATCTCCGCGACAGAGTAAAAGCGGCAGGCGGCCTCGCCTTGAAACTGGTGTGCCCTGGGTGGACCGGGGTGCCGGACCGGCTGATACTCCTTCCGGGGGCCAGGGTCTACTTTGCGGAAACAAAGGACCTCGGCAAGACCCCGAAGCGGAGGCAGCGTTATGTGCATGGGCGGCTTCGGGCTTCCAGGTCTTTGTGCCGGACAGCAAGTCCGCCGTCGATGCTAGACCTTCTTCTCACCGTCGGCCTTGACGAAGGTCCGGCAGAAGGCGTCCTTGTCACCGTCGAAGTTATAGTAGGCTTCCTCAATCTTGGCGTACTCGAAGGGGAGGGGCTGGAACCCGGTGCGCTCGATAAACTCGGACATCATCATTTTTGTGTACCTCCTTGAATTTTTGGGCCCGTTCTGTTATTCTGGAGGTGCCGGGCTTTCCCGGTGCCTCCTTTGGGGCGGGGCGGCGGGTGTCCTTGGTCGGGTGGCCCGCCGCTCCTTTGTTCCCTACAAGCAGTAGTATAAAGGAAAACCTTTCAAATGTCAAGACTTTTATTAAATATTTTTCTGTAAATTTGAAAAATTTTGTTTGACATTTGAAATGATTTCCTTTATACTGATGGGCAACGGAGGTGAACAGAGTGGATATACCGACAAAAATCAAGCTGGCAGAGACGTATGCAAAGGTCAGCGAGTCCGAATTGGCCCGCCGGGTGGGGACATCTCCGCAGGCTTTTGGGCAGCGCATGAAGACGGGGAAGTTTTCTTCCGCGGACCTCGAAAAAATAGCCAGCGCCCTAGGGGCCGAGCTGGTATGCGTTTTCAAGTTCCCGGACGGGACCGAGATTTGAAAATCCCAAACGTCTGGGATTTTGCCCGGTTGCCGTGTGGTTGCCGTTCTCGGACTTCGGCAACCGAAAATCCCGATTTTGGTTGCCGACGTTGCCGCCAGGTTGCCGTATGCGGCAACCGTGGAAAAGTATAGAACCGTGGGGCGTTAGCCTGTGCGGTTGCCGTGGTTGCCGTAAATCCTATATGAAACTGAAGTTAAAGGGATTAAACAGACAAACACCCGCCTAACGCGCTTAATGCGCCTATGTGTACGCGCGCGAGGGACGGCAACCGGCAACCAGCCCGAAAAACAGAAAAAGGCCCGGACGCTTTCACGTCCGGGCCAAAGGCCAAGCCTGGTTATTGCCCGCCCTTACCGAGCAGGGGTGCGCCTGTGCGGGTCTTTACTCGCGGCTCCGCATTGGGGGTGATCTCCAATAGGTCCGTGAGACCGCACCCCAGGGCCTCGCAAATCAGGTCCAGGTGGTCCAGGCTAACCCTGGTGGCGATCTCGTTGTAAAGCTCGCTGATTGTGTTTTTGCGTATCCCCGTCATTCTGGCGAGGTCCGCTTGGGTCAACCGTCGTTCGCCAAGTCGGGTTGACAGTAAAATCCTAACCATAGCCATGCTCCTTTTCGATACAGTATAGCGATATTCATACCGCCTCGCTTGATTTTGGTACAGAATATCGAAAGCCGATACACAAATTTGGAGCTGGAGTGTGTTATCTGCGTGTTACTACTGCCCCCGTTTTCCCCGGTTTTGAGCGGTGCCAAAAATTCAGCAAAGCCTTGAATTTCAAGGGCCGCAACGGATTGAAAATTGAACTAATTCATGGTAGAATAGAAGTAAAGGGGGCGGAGAGATGCAGATGAAATATCACATGGTAACAATCGAAGATTTGGTGCCGGAAAACCATTTTTTGCGGAAATTGGAAAAGGCGCTGGACCTGTCATTTGTGTATGAGGAAACCGCCCATTTGTACAGCCAGAAGTATGGCCGTCCACCCATTGACCCGGTGGTAATGGTAAAATACCTGCTGGTGGGCTTTTTGTACGGCATTCCATCGGAGCGGCAAATTGAGGAGCGGTGTGCGGACAGCAACGCGTTTCGCTGGTATCTGGGGATAGATTTGGACGAACGGGTGCCGGATCACAGCACGATCAGCCAGCTTCGGCGGCGGAAGCCGGCCTTTCGGAAGGTATTCCGGCGGCTGTTTGAGCAAGTGGCCCAGCAATGTATTGATATGGGGCTTGCCAGCGGGCGGCTGGTGGCGACGGACTCCACCCATGTGAAGGCCAGCGCCTCCCTGGCATCCATGTACCTGGTGGAAACGCAGGAAGGGCCGGGCGCGTACTGGGAACGGCTGAACGCATATGAGGAGCAGGCCGGGGAGCATCTGGCGCAAAAAACGGGAAAGCAAAAGAAAAGACGGGTAGGGGACAATTCAAAGGGCGGCGCTATACCCGTATGTCCGCATTTCCCGGTGTTTCGTCGTATCAAAGCTCATCCCTTGGTAGTAAATTCGTAGTAATTGGGGTGGTCTGTTGTCAGGAAATGCGGCGTAATGCGCTGTTTCACAAGGTTTTGCCAGTTCTCACAAAATATTTTGATATAAAATCTCTATATTCATTTGGCAGCCTAAAGCCATACTTGGTTTCAAGAGTTTGCACCTTTTCAAGAGAAATAGGAGGGTTGAGGTGCCAACGGTTCATTTTCAATTTGAGGCTTGCGGCTATTTTCATCAAGCGTATATTCATATTAGCACACCCTGCTTTCGCGATTTGGAGAAATGAACTTTTACCCCAAGTATAGCATATCTCCCAACCTAAAACAATCCCCGTTCTATCTCCGTTCCGACTATCCAGACCGTCAAGGCCGAGTAGTATTTTTTGCTTCGCAAAAAATCTCCACCCTTCCCCCTTGACCGTCTGGATTTTTGCCGTTGCCATTTCGCCGCCGAAAACGGGGAACAGGATTTGACAATCCTGCCCCCCGCTTTCGTCCGCTCCATTTTAACGGCAAAACCGTCTGCACTACTGCGGCGGCTGCCGATAGGTTTTGCGGTGGCTCTGCCCCCGCGCCCCCGGCCTCTCCCAAAGAACAGGAT
>CANDCH010000014.1 GCA_947383145.1 uncultured bacterium | reverse complement strand
ATGAGCCTACCGATGAGCCCACTGATGAGCCTACCGATGAGCCCACTGATGAGCCCACTGATGAGCCCACTGATGAGCCTACCGATGAGCCCACTGATGAGCCTACCGATGAGCCCACTGATGAGCCCACTGATGAGCCTACTGATGAGCCTACCGATGAGCCCACTGATGAGCCTACCGATGAGCCTACTGATGAGCCCACCGAGTCCCCCGAGGAGTCTGAGAGCCAGCAGATCATCGACGAACCCGAAGTTCCCCTGGACGAACCCGAAATCCCCCTGGACAACCAGCCCAGAGAGGCCGAGGGTGAAATTGAGCTTCCTGATGCCGAGGTGCCTCTGACCGAGGAGCCCGGGGAGGAAATGGAACTGGAGGACCCCGAGGTGCCCCTGGCCGAGGTTCCCCAGACCGGCGACATCTCTGTGCTGTGGTATGGCGCGGCCATCCTGTCCGCCGGCGGCCTGACCGTGTTGAACGGCGGCAAGAAGCGGGACGATGAGGACTGAGCCGGACAGACAAGCCCAAAAACATAGCAAAAGGGCCCCGGAGCGCTGTGCTCCGGGGCCTCTCCTTGCATTTTTGCGCGGCGGAAGCGGCTCAGTCGTCGCCGAAGCTGATGCCCAGCAGGCGGGCCTCGGTGATGATGTCCGACTTGGGGTCGATGGTCTTGAGCTTGCCCGCCACCTCCTTCAGGGGGACGGAGGTGATGACGTGGTCGTGGATGGCCACCATGCTTCCGTACTCGTCCCGGGAGATCATCAGCGCCGCCGTGGCCCCCAGCCGGGAGGACAGCACCCGGTCATAGGCGCAGGGCGTGCCGCCCCGCTGCATGTGGCCGGGTACGGTGACCCGCACCTCCTTGCCGGTCTTTTTCAGAATCTTGTCGGCGATGGCGTAGGACACGGAGGGATACTGCTCCAGCAGCTCCGCCATGTGCTTTTTGTACTCCTTCTTGGGCATTTCGGCCTCCTTCCTGGACATGGCCCCCTCGGCCACCGCCAGGATGGTGAAGCCGTGGCCGGCGTTGGCCCGCTGGTTGATCTTGGCCACCACGGAGTCGATGTTGTAGGGGATTTCGGGGATGAGGATGATGTCCGCGCCGCCGGCCATGCCCGCGTTCAGCGTCAGCCAGCCCGCCTTGTGGCCCATGATCTCCACCATGAACACCCGGTTGTGGGAGGCGGCGGTGGTGTGGATGCAGTCGATCACGTCGGTGGCCAGGCCGATGGCGGACTGGAAGCCGAAGGTGGTGTCGGTGCCCCACAGGTCGTTGTCGATGGTCTTGGGCAGGCCGATGACGTTCAGCCCCTCCTCGCTGAGCAGGTTGGCGGTCTTCTGGCTGCCGTTGCCTCCCAGCACCACCAGGCAGTCCAGCCGCAGGCGGCGGTAGGTGTACTTCATGGCCTCCACCTTGTCCAGGCCGTTTTCGTCCGGCTCCCGCATCAGCTTGAAGGGTTGGCGGCTGGAGCCCAGGAAGGTTCCGCCCCGGGTGAGCAGGCCGGTGAAGTCGATGGGGGTGAGCTTTTTGTAGTCCTCGTACATCAGGCCCTTGTAGCCGTCGATGAAGCCGAAAATCTCCACCTGATTGCCGTAGATGTTGTAGAGGCCCTTGGCCACGCCGCGCATGGTGGCGTTGAGGGCCTGACAGTCTCCGCCGCTGGTGAGCATACCGATTCGTTTCATGATGACGCTTCCTTTCCAACCATATAATTTAAGCCGTTCCGGCTGAAAAAACTAGGGCTTATCCCGTCCCAGCAGCCGGTCCAGCAATCCGGCGCGGCGGGCCTGAACCCTGATGGCGGGCTGCTTCCGGGGGGGCGGGCCGGACCTGGCGGGCTGGGGCGCGGGGCGCTTTTTCGGGCCCGCCGGGGCGGGCGCCTTCGCCGTCTTGGAGGCCCCCGGCAGGGCCCAGGCGCCGGAATACGCCTGTTCACAGAAATGCTCCTGGGAGTTGAAGGGGGACCCGCCGGACAGGCGGGCGTACCGGCCGTCCGGCTGTTGGACCCGGCGCTTGGCGGTGTCCCGCAGCTGGTCCTGGAACATCTGCTCCAGGTGGGCGCGCAGGTCCGGGTCGCGGACGGGAACGGCCACCTCCACCCGGCGGGTGGTGTTGCGGGTCATGAAGTCGGCGGAGGAGATATAGACCTCCCGCCGCTCTCCGTCGCCGAAGAGATAGACCCGGGCGTGCTCCAGATAGCGGCCCACGATGCTGGACACGCGGATGTTGTCCGTGAAGCCGGGGACGCCGCCGGTGAGGCAGCAGATGCCCCGCACCAGCAGATCGACGCTTACCCCTGCCTGGGACGCCTCGATGAGCTTGTCGATGAGCACCTTGTCGGTGAGCCCGTTGAGCTTGAAGCCCAGGTAGGCGGGCCGGCCCGCCCTGGCCTGCTCGATCTCCCGGCAGATGAGGGCCAGCACCTTGTTCCTCAGGCACACCGGGGCCACCATCAGGCTTTGGCTCTCCTCCACCGCCTCGCCCATGGCCAGGCAGTTGAACACCTGGGCGGCGTCCGCGCCGATGGCCGGGTCGGCGGTCATGAGGGCGTAGTCGGTGTACAGCCGCACGGTGTCCTCGTTATAGTTGCCGGTGCCCACCTGGGTGATATACTCCACCTGGCCCTGGCGCCTCCGGGTGATGAGCAGCAGCTTGGAGTGGACCTTCAGCCCGTCCAGTCCGTAGATCACCCGGCATCCCGCCCGCTCCAGCACCCGGGACCAGCCGATGTTGTTCTCCTCGTCGAACCGGGCGCGGAGCTCCACCAGGGCCACCACCTCTTTGCCGTTTTCGGCGGCGTCCACCAGGGCCTCCACAATTTTGCTGTTGTGGGCCACCCGGTAGAGGGTCATTTTGATGGACACCACATCCGGGTCCTGGCCCGCCTCCTGGAGCAGCCGCAGCAGGGGCCGCACGCTCTCGTAGGGGTAGGTGAGCATCAGGTCCCGCCGCCGGATCTGGTCCGTCATGGGGGCCAGCGGGTCCACATTGGGGGAGTTCTGGGGCACCCGGCGGGGATAGAACAGCTCGGCCCGGTCCCGGAGCAGGTCCCGCAGGTAGCCCATGAAGGTCAGGTCCAGGGGGGCCCCGCTGGCGAAGAGGTGCTTTTTGGACAGCCCCAGGCAGGAGCAAAGGCCGTCCCGCACGGTGTCGGTGAGCTTGCCGTGGTATTCCAGCTTCACCGGGCGCAGGCGCTTGCGCTGCCGGATCATCTTCTCCATGCTCTTGCGGTACTCCTCCGCCAGCATGTCGCCCATCTCGGAGGGCGCGTCGTCCATATGAATGTCGGCGCTGCGCACCAGGCGGATGAGCACCGTGCCCTCCACCCTGTAGTGGGCGAAGATCTTGGGCAGGAAGCTGGCGATGAGCTCCTCCACCAGGATAAAGCGCTGGCCCTCCCCGGGCAGGGGGACCAGGCGGCTGAGCACGCCCTCCCCGCAGGGGACGATGCCCATGCGCTCGCCGCCGCTCTTGGTTTTCAGCATGGCCACGGCGTAAATGGATTTGTTGCGCAGGAAGGGGAAGGGCTGCTTGCGCCCGATGATCTGGGGGGACAGCAGGGGCAGCACGTTGGAGGTAAAATATTTATCCAGGAAGGACTGGGTTTTGTCCTGAAGGCCGCTGAAGCGGCACAGCTCCACTCCCTGGCCGGCCAGCTCCCGCAGCAGGTCTCTGCAGACGCGGTCCCGGTCCGCCAGCAGCGCCCTGGTTTTGTCCAGCACGGCGGCGGTTTGCTGGCCGGAGGTCATGCCGGTCTTGTCGTCCGTGACGCTGAGATGGGCGGTGTCCAGCAGCATTCCCACCCGGACCATATAGAATTCGTCCAGGTTGCTCTGGAAAATGGCGGCGAAGTTCATTCGCTCGCACAGGGGGTTGGCGGGGTCCTCCGCCTCCTCCAGCACCCGCTGGTTGAACTGGAGCCAGGACAGCTCCCGGTTGACATAGCAGGGATTGGCGCTGGGCGCGGGAGGGTTGCCGGACTGGTCTTTCATGGTCGATCACGTCTCCTTCCACCCCATAAATGTATCATCCTTTTCCGCCGGGCGCAAGCCCTTTTGGGGACTTTTTCCGGCGGGCCGTCAGCCCAGGTCCCGCCGGGCGGCCTCCTCCCGCTCCCGGCACACCTGGGCCCAGTCCGGGATCTTTTCCAAGGCCTGCGCCAGCTCCCGGATGGCCCCCGGAACGTCGATGCCCTGGGGGCAGGCCCGGGCGCACTGGCCGCAGGCCACGCAGGCGGCGGGGCGCTTGTCCTCGGGCAGGGCGTCGAAGCGCATCCGGAGGTTGGAGCTCAGGGCGTACCGGGCCTCGCTGCACGCGGCCATCATGGCGGGTATGTCCAGCCCCAGGGGGCAGCCGTCGCAGCAGTAGCGGCAGCCGGTGCAGGGGACGGCGGACTTCATGCCCTCCGCCAGCGACAGCAGGGCGGCGCGCTCCTCCTCCGACAGCGGCCGGTCCTGGGTGAAGGTGTTCACGTTGTCCGCCATTTGCTCCAGATTGGACATCCCGCTGAGGATCATCTTCACGTTGGGCAGGCCCTGGAGGAACCGCAGGGCCCAGGACGCGGCGCTGTCCCCGGGCCGGAGCCGGTCCAGGATGTCCCCCTGCGCCTGGGGCAGATCGGCCAGCTTTCCGCCCCGGATGGGCTCCATCACCCAGACGGGGATGCCCCGGCCGGTGAGCAGCTCGTACTTCTCCCGCCCCTGTTGGAGGGTCCAGTCCAGATAGTTCAGCTGGAGCTGGCAGAACTCCATCCTGTCCCCGCAGTAGTCCAAAAAGGCGGTCAGCGTGTCCAGCCCGCCGTGGCAGGAAAAGCCCAAGTGCCTGATGCGGCCCAGCCGCTTCTGCTCCATGAAATAGTCCAGGATGCCCCAACGGGGGTCCATGTATACCTGAATTGAATTTTCGTACACATTGTGCAGCAGGTAGAAGTCGAAATAATCCACGCCGCACTTGTCCAGCTGCCGCTCAAAAATGGCGGCGGGGTCGTACCGCTCGGCCAGCTGGTGGCCGGGGTACTTGTCCGCCAGATACCAGCGCTCCCTGGGATAGCGGGCCAGGGACCGGCCCACCGCCCGCTCCGACTGCCCGCCGTGGTAGGGATAGGCGGTGTCGAAATAGTTGACGCCGTGGGCCAGGGCGTAGTCGGTCATCTGGTCCACCTGGTCCTGGTCGATGGCGGCGGGGTCGGTCTGTCCTGGGAGCAGGGGCAGGCGCATGGCTCCGAACCCCAGCCGGGAGAGCTCCTTGTCCTGGAACATGTTGGTGAGCATGGCGGTATCCTCCTTTTTTGGCCCTTTTCCACATTATATGGGAAGCGGAGGCGGATATCAAGGGTGGATTTGTGGAAGAAAAAGGAACCCGGCCCGCGTTCCGCGGGCCGGGCGCTTTTGCGGGTCAATCCGCCTCGATCCGGCGGACCTCCAGATAGTAGTGCTCCTCCGCCGGGTCCAGAACCACGGAATCCACCCCGTTCTCCCAGTCGAAGCCGTAGTTCTGCCGGACAATCGCCGCCCGCTCCGTGTTCACCGCCCGGGCGGACATGGCGGTGAAGTCCAGCTGCGTGCCCGCCTTTACCGCCATGTCGTAACCGTATATCCCCTGGTTGTCCGTGTGGGCGCAGTAGTAGTCGTAGCTGGGGGCCTTGCGGAAGCGGGCCTCCACGGCGACGCTGCCCCCGGCGGGGATGGTGACCTGGACCTCCAGGTAGAACACCCGGTCTGCGTAGTCGAAGTCCGCCGATTCCAGATCCCCGCCGCTGTAGCGCTCCGCGGGGGAGCCGGACAGCGGGCCGCAAGCCGTCATATCCAGCTTCATCAGGCCGAAATACAGCTCGAAATCCTGCGGGTTCCCTTGGGATTCCTGCGCGCCGTACATCAGCTCCGCCGCCGCGCGCAGGGCGCTGTCCAGGTCGGTGTCGTACCGCTCCACCGTCACCCCGGCCTGCGTGCCGAATTCCAGGTCCTCCTTCGCCTCGGGCGCGCCGCTGGTGGTGGCGAAAACCCGCCAGTCTTGCACCGGCTCGCCCAGCGCGATCAGATAGCGGGGCTCGTCACAGTCCGCCCAGCCGGGCTCAAGGATGGAGTAGCTGCGGTCCATGGTCCCCGTCTCCGAATCGAAGCAGCCGCCGTTGAAGCCATAAACCAGCACGGTGGTTTTGTCATAGTCTAGAGAGAAGGCGGCGTGGATGGAGGGGTTGGTTACGCCGCTCTCCCGCTCCGGCCCCCAGGCGCTGGTGAACTTGTACACCGTCGCCGGTATGCCGGACAGATCGGGGAAGCCGTCCAGGGCCTGGGCCTGATAGGCCCCGCCGTCCAGCAGGTCCCGGTAGCCCTCCCAGCTGTCGAAGTCCTTCAGGTTGAGGGAGCCCGTCTCCTGGTTATCCGCGCCGATGGCCCCCTGAAATCCGCCGGAGTACGTCCCGGCGTGGAGGGCCGTGTCCAGCGCCGCCCCGTCCGCCGTGAGGGCGGGCCGGTAATCGGGCAGGTTTCCAAAGCTGCTCACGAAGGGATAGAGCAGGACGGCGGTTTTGTCCCCATCGGTGGGGTTGGTCAGGGTGTAGGAGTCGGTCACCAGCAGGTCCAGGGAGTATTGGTAGCGGCCCCCCTCCTCGTAGCACTCGTTATACGACTCCAGCGCCTCCTGGTAGTCCGCCGCGCCCAGCCGGACCTCCTCCTCCGCCAGCTCCTGGTTGGAGCGCCACGCCGGCGTCCAGGGGGAGAAGTCGTAGGTCAGCGCCCGCTCCGCCGTCAGGCCCGCGCCGCCCTCCAGGGCGGTCATGGGCAGAACCGGCCCGGTGTAACGCATGAAGCTGCTTCCCCCGTCGTGGCCCGAGCCCGCCGCGTTTCCGCCGGGGCCGAGGCCCACGGGCAGCAGGGGAATGGCCCCGGTGAGCGCCCCCGCCCCCAGGCCGATCACGGCGGTGAAGGCGGCGGCGATGGCGCCGGTTTTCAGCCAATGTATGCTCTGTTTGGCGGGCTTGGCCTGGGCGGCCTCGTCCACCAGTCCGTCCCGCACCTGTGTGATGGCGTCAAACAGTTCTTCCGAATTCATAGGTATCCCTCCTGTTCCAAGTCCCGCTTCAAATCCCTCCGCAGCCGCTGGAGCCGCTTGGCCATCTGGTTGGGACCGATTCCCCAAGCCTTTGCCAGCGCCCGCACCTCCCGGCCGTACCAGTACCGCAGGAGGAAAACGGCCCGGTCTTCCCGGTCCAGCCCCTCCAGCCAGCCCTCCACCCGGCGGGTGAGCTCGCGGCCCTCCACCGCCTCCTCCACGCCCTTGGGGTCGGGCAGGCAGTCCTCCAGCTCGGACAGCAGCACGTCCAGCCCGGCGTACCGCTTCCGGGCCCGCTCCCGCCTCCAGCGGCTGATGGACAGGTTGCGCACGATCCGGCCCAGAAACGCCGGCAGGCTGTCCGGCCGCTGGGGCGGCATGGCGTTCCAGGCGCGGTGCCAGGTGTCGCTGACGCACTCCTCGGCGTCCTCAGGGCTTCCCAGAATGCCCTGGGCGATGCTCCGGCAGTAGGGGCCGTACTTCCGCTGGGCCTCCTGGATGGCGGACTCGTCCCGATTCCAGAACAGGGCCACGATGGCCGCGTCCTCCATATTCTCGCCTCCTTTCATCTATCTAGACGCAGCTGGCGTCGGAATATGCCGGGAAAAGGGACGGCTTTCCAGAATTTGGGCCATAAAAAATTTTTAAGGGGACGTGGAAGCACCGATTGATTTGAGGATGTTTTTATGGTATAATGACACCCAATCACCATAATCAAGCTGGCGCGGATCGGAGGGAAACCGTCTTCCCGGCCGCGCCTGAGGGGAGCAGAGCTTTGGATAAGCGCGGAGATTACGAGAAAATTATGGAGTGTATGCCGGAGCCCGGCGGGTACACCTATCGCAAAATCCTTCATGTGGACCTGGACAAGGACCGCTGCGACGTGCTGAAGTCGGACCCGTCCGGCTGGCAGCCGGGAGAGGGCCCCCTGTCCGCGCAGCTGGAGCAGTTCGCCCGGGGGGGCGCCGTCCACCCGGACGACGTGGAGCGCTTCACGGCCTTTACCCGGCCGGAGCAGCTGCGCCGCGCCGCCGGGACCGGGCGGGAGGTGTCCACGCTGATCTACCGCCGCCGGGAGGGGGGCGGATACCGCTGGAACCTGATGGAGGCGGTGATGGACCGGGCCGGCGGGGGGAGCACGGCCACCCTGTGCGTCAAGGACATCCACGACGTGCTCCGGGAGGGGCAGGAGCGGGAGGGCATTGTGGCCCGCCTCCACGCCCTGGAGGACCACGCCTACATCGTCAGCAGCCTGAGCAGCCTGTTTTTTTCCACCTATTATCTGGACCTGGAGCAGGACTCCTTCCGGGCGGTCACCCAGCTGCACCGGGTGGAGAACGTGCTGGGCAGCGAGGTGAACTGCACCTCCGCCATGCGCATCTACGCCAACCACTTCATCCACCCGGACGACCGGGA
Organism: uncultured bacterium; assembly: GCA_947383145.1. Taxonomy (GTDB): domain Bacteria; phylum Bacillota; class Clostridia; order Oscillospirales; family Oscillospiraceae; genus Enterenecus. The sequence continues at coordinate 44,486 of CANDCH010000014.1, read as the reverse complement.
GGAGTACCTGCGGGTGATGAACGTGGAAAACCTGCGGCAGTGCCTGCGCTGGTGGAAGCCCTGCGCGGCGGTGGAGTACCGCAGGCTGCCGGAGGAGCCCGGCGCGGGCAGCGGCGCCTGGGGCTGGGTCCGGGCCACGGCGGTGCTGGCCCGGGCGGGGGAGGACGATATGCCCCGCACGGCGGTCTATGTGGCCCAGGACATCTCCGAGGGCAGGCGGGAGCTGTGCGCGGTTTCGGAAAAGGCGGGCGCGTGAGTTGGCCCGTCCGGCCGGGGCCGGACGGAGACAGAGGAAAGGATGGGGGCGGGACCCGATGGATAAGGACAAAATATTGGTGATCGACGACAGTGCGGTTCAGACCGAGTTCCTGTGCTCGATTTTAAAGGACGACTATGAATTGGCTGTGTGCCACACGGCGGAGGAGGGGCTGAGCGCCGCCAAGGAGGGGGGCTTCTCCCTGATCCTTCTGGATGTGGTCATGCCGGGGATGGACGGCTTTATGCTGCTCCGGGAGCTGAAGGCCACGGTGCTGACCAAGCATATCCCGGTGATCCTGCTCACCAGCCTGGCGGACATTCAGTACGAGGAACGGGGACTGCTGCTTGGGGCGGTGGACTATGTGACCAAGCCCTTCAGCCCGGTGATTATCCGGGCCCGGGTGAACACCCACATTCAGCTGTTCCGCTATCAGATGCAGTACCGGGAGCAGGCCATGGTGGACGAGCTGACCGGCGTGGCCAACCGGCGGCGGTATGAGAGCGAGAGCGCGGCCCGCTGGCAGGAGGCGGTGCGGTTCGGCCTGCCCTTTACCATCTGCATGTTTGACATCGACAAATTCAAGCTGTACAACGACACCTTTGGCCACCCGGCGGGGGACAAGGTGATTTCCACCGTGGCCCAGAAGGTCTCCTCCTTCTTCTGGCGGGCCACCGACCTCTTCGCCCGGTACGGCGGGGAGGAGTTCGTGGCGGTGTTTGTGGGGAGCGAGGCCCGCCCGTCCTACGAGTTCATGAAGACCATCCGGCAGGCGGTGGAGGATCTGCATATCCCCCACAGCTCGCCGGTGAGCCAGTGGGTGACGGTGAGCATCGGCGGCGTCACCGTGGTGCCCAAGCTGGGGGAGCAGCTGGAGACCTATCTGAAGTCGGCGGACGCCATGCTGTACGACGCCAAACGGCTGGGCCGCAACCGGGTGGTGTGGTCCGACCACAACACAGAGCAGTGGCGGGAGGATTGACCTCCGCCTGGATGGAACGACACAGCGGGAGGGGGCCGTGCCCCTCCCGCTGTGTTTGCGCTCAGTCCAGGGCGTATTTGTCCGCGAACCGCCGGTGGTCCCGCAGGAAGTCCGGGCCGGGCTCCCGGAGCTGGTGGGGGCGGTCCAGGTCCAGCACGGTTTCCGCGATGTTGGAGCAGTGGTCGGCGGCGCGCTCCAGGTCGGTGAGCAGGTCGGACCAGATGAACCCGGCGTCCACGGCGCAGCCGCCCCGCTGGAGACGGAGGATGTGGTTGGTGCGCAGGCGGTCCTTCAGGCTGTCGATCACCTGCTCCAGGGGCTCCACCTGGGCGGCCGCCCTGAGGTCGCGCTCCAGCTGGGCCGCCAGGGCCAGGTCCAGAATCTCGCTCACCGCGGCGGACAGCACCGCCAGCTCCCGTCCCGCCTGGTCCGTGAAGCCAAGGCTCTTTCCGTGGAGCTCCCCGGCGGCCTCCGCCAGGTTTTCCGCGTGGTCGGAGATGCGCTCCCAGTCGCCGATGAGCTTGAGCAGGCGGGCGGCCTGGGCGCTGTCCCGGGCGCTGATGGGCTGGGCGCTGAGCTCCACCAGATAGGCGCTGAGCTCGTCCGCCCAGCGGTCGCTGTCCGCCTCCCGCCGCCGGATGGAGTCCGCCCCTGCGGCGGAGTAGTCCGCAACCAGGGCCAGCCCCTCCTTCAGGGCCTGGGCGGCGTTGCGGGCCATGTCCGCCGCCTCGGCGCAGCACCGCTCCAGGGCGATGGGGGGCGCGGCCAGCAGGCGGGGGTCCAGCCGCGGGGGAAGATCGGGCCTGCGCCCGTCGGGGAGCAGCCGGACCACCAGCGCCTCCAGCAGCCCGGACAGGGGGAACAGCAGCAGGGTGCACAGCAGGTTGAAGGCGGTGTGGGCGGCGGCGATGCCCGCCAGGGTGGCGGGCCGGTCCAGCAGGGCGGGGGGGAGGAGCCGCCTCGCGGCGCAGAAGGCGGTCAGCCACACGGCGGAGCCGATGACGTTGAAGGACAGGTGGACCAGGGCGGCCCGCTTGGCGTTTTTGCCCGCGCCGATGGAGGCGAGGAGGGTGGTGGCGCAGGTGCCGATGTTCTGCCCCATGATGATGGGGACGGCGGCGGCGTAGGACACCTGGCCGGTGACCGCCAGGGCCTGGAGCACGCCCACCGACGCGGAGCTGGACTGGATGACGGCGGTGAGCAGCGCCCCGGCCAGCAGGCCCAGGAGAGGGTTTTGGAACAGGAGGAACAGCCGCCGGAAGGCGGGGGATTCCCCCAGGCCGGAGACGGCGCCGGACATGGACTCCATGCCGGTCATGAGAGTGGCGAAGCCCAGCAGCACCGCGCCGGTGTCCCGCCGGGGGGAGCCCTTTCCCGCCGAGTAGAGCAGGATGCCCGCCAGGGCCAGCACGGGGGTGAAGGAGGAGGGCTTCAGCAGCCGGAGGAACATGCTGCCGCTCTCCAGCCCCGTCAGGCTGAGCAGCCAGGGCGTGACGGTGGTGCCGATGTTGGCCCCCATAATCACGTTCACGGCCTGCCTCAGGCTCATCAGCCCGGAGTTCACAAAGCCCACCACCATGACGGTGGTGGCGGAGGAGCTCTGAATCACCGCCGTGACCCCCAGCCCGGTGAGCAGGCCGGCGGCCCTGCCGCTGGTGAGGCGGCCCAGCAGGGAGCGCAGGCCCGCTCCCGCCCTGCGCTCCAGCGCCTCGCCCATCAGGTCCATGCCGAACAGAAATAAGCTCAGCCCGCCCGTCATGGCCAGTATTTGAAAGATGTCCATCCGCGCAGCCCCCTTTTGGGGTATTATGCGCAGTTTCGGGTGGAAGCATCAGGGAAATTGCGGGCGGCGTCAGCCCGCCGGGGCCTCAAAAATGATGGGGCCGGATTTGACGCTCACCATGCCGCCGTATACCTCCACCGTCTGGGCCGGAGCGGCCAGATTGGGGTAGAAGCCGTCTGGCGCGTCCACCCGCACCGGGCAGCCGGTTCCGGCGGCCTTCACAGGGAAGACGCCCACCAGCTGGCGGCCGCCCTTTCGGTGGACGGCCAGCAGGATGTCCCGGGGCAGGGCTCTCACCTCATACCGGCTGCCGGTGAGGATGGGATTCTTTTTCAGCGCGGCCAGGGCTTTCAGCGTGTCCGAGAGGTCCTCGCCGGCGGACCAGTCCACGGCGTCCTTGTCGAACAGGCTTGGCCGGTGGGCGCACTGTACCTCCTGTCCGGCGTAGAGCAGGGTGAGCCCCTTCTGGAAGTAGAGGAACGCCGTCCAGCTGAGCCGCTCCTGGGCGCTGGGGATGAGGAAGGCCGCCCGGGCCCGGTCGTGATTTTCCAGACAGCGCAGCTTGACATAGTTTTCCGGGTATATGACCTCCTGATTGTTCACCGCCTGGGCATATTCGGACAGGGAGCGCTTTCCCTCCAGATAATCCTGGAACACGTCGAAGATGTCGTAGTCATAGCACGCGTCGAAGGCCTGATAGCACTCGGAGTCGGACAGCACGGACAGGCCGTTGGCCCTGCCCTCCCGGACGAAGGAAGGCTCCACCGACTCGGCCAGCCAGAAGCAGCCGGGCCGGACCTTTTCAACCTCGGCCCGGGCCCTCAGCCAGAACGCCAGGGGGACCAGGGGGGCCACGTCGCAGCGGAAGCCGTCCACCAGGGCGGCCCAGTATTTCAGCGTGTCGATCTGATAGTCCCACAGGCCGGGCTGGCCGTAGTCCAGGTCGATCACGTCCCACCAGTCGCCCACCCGGTTGCCGAAGCCGCCCTCCGGCCTGTGGTAGAACCAGTCCGGGTGCTCCTGGGCCAGCACGGAGTCGGGAGAGGTGTGGTTGTACACCACGTCGATGACGCACTTCATGCCCAGCCGGTGGATTTCGTCCACCAGCCTCTTGAAGTCGTCCAGGGCGCCGTATTCCGGGTTCACCGCCCGGTAGTCCCGGATGGCGTAGGGGCTGCCTGAGGAGCCCTTTCGGTTGACCTCCCCGATGGGGTGGATGGGCATCAGCCAGACGATGTCCGTTCCCAGGGCGCGGATGCGCTCCAGATCCCGGCGCACCCCCTCAAAGGTGCCCTCCGGGCTGTGATTGCGCACAAAGACGGAGTACATGATTTGGTTTCGGTAGGATTTGTCGGTATTTGTGGACATTTCAGCATCCTCCTTTGGCGGGCGGCCCGCCGGCGGGGCGGGCCTGTGGGCAAAGTATACCATAAACCGGGGCGGGGCGCAAAGGGGTTCACACTGGATATGGATTTTTTTCTTCGGATATGATAGAATACCAGCGTTCGCCGCGCAGAGGCGGCGGGGCGGCGCGCAGCCGCCGGGTGAAACGAGGAAAAAGGAGCGAGCGCGTATGGCGGAAGAGCGGAATGACGGCCTGCGGCCCGATGGGCAGGGCACGTTTATGGTGTATATTGATCCCGGCCTGATCCAGAGCATGGCGGATGTGTCGGCAAAGAAGGAGCAGAGCTTCCGGGAGCTGCTGGAGGCGGCGGAGGAGGGCGACCTGGACGCCCAGTACCGGGCGGCGGTGAACTACTGCAACGGCACCGGCGGCGCCCAGCGGGACGAGAAGCTGGCCTTCCAGTGGTTCAGCCGGGCGGCGGAGGGGGACTACATCGCCGCCCAGTGCAGCCTGGGGCTGTGCTTCCTGCGGGGCATCGGCACGGAGAAGGACCTGGAGCGGGGGGCCCGGCTGCTGGCCCAGGCGGCGGAGCAGGGCTATCCCCCCGCCCAATGCGAGCTGGGGCTGTGCTATGAGCTGGGCTCCGGGGTGGAGAAGGACAAGGCCAGGGCGGCGGAGCTGTACCGGGAGGCGGCGGAGCTGGACCACGCCCCCGCCCAGTGCAATCTGGGGTTCTTCTATTACCGGGGCATCGGCGTGGAGCGGGACTATCAGGAGGCGGCGCGCTGGTTCTCCAGGGCGGCGCGGCAGGAGTATCCCAGGGCGCAGACCCTGCTGGGCGAGTGCTATGAGCACGGCCTGGGGGTGGAAGAGGACATGGCCCGGGCGGTGGAGCTCTACCGCGCCGCCCACAGCCAGGGGTATGACGCGGGCACCTGCGCCCTGGGGGCGTGCTACGACCGCGGCCTGGGGGTGGAGAAGAACGAGGCCCGGGCGGTGGAGCTGTACCGGCAGGCGGCGGAGCAGGGCTTTGACAAGGCCCGCTATCTGCTGGCCCAGTGCTACGAGCAGGGCTTTGGGGTGGAGAAGGACCTGGAAAAGGCGGCCCGTCTGTACCGTCAGGCCCACGAGGACGAGTACCCTCCCGCCACCTGCGCCTATGCCCTGTGCTATGAGCTGGGGGCCGGGGTGGAGATGGACAAGGCCCGGGCGGTGGAGCTGTACCGGCAGGCGGCGGAGCAGGGCTACGTCCCCGCCCAGTGCAACCTGGGCTACTGCTATTACCGGGGCATCGGCGTGGAGGTGGACGACAAGCAGGCCGTGCGCTGGTTTGAGCTGGCGGCGGAGGAGGGGTATCCCAGGGCCCTGGGCCTGCTGGGGGACTGCTACGACTTCGGCTACGGCGTGGAGGCGGACCACTTTAAGGCGGCAAAGCTGTATCAGGCCGCCCACGAGGGGGGATACCCCCCCGGCACCTGCTCCCTGGGGCTGTGCTACGAGTGGGGCTCCGGGGTGGAGCAGGACCTGGACCGGGCGGTGGAGCTGTACCGTCAGGCGGCGGAGGAGGGAGACGCCCGGGCCCAGTGCAATCTGGGCTACTGCTACTATCGCGGCATCGGCGTGGAGGAGGACAACGACCAGGCCGCCGCCTGGTTTGAGAAGTCCGCCGCCCAGGAGCACAGCCGGGCGCTGTTCCTGCTGGGGCAGTGCTATGAGGGCGGCTTCGGCGTGGAGCGGGACCTGGAGCGGGCGGCGCGGCTGTACGCCCAGGCCGACGAGAAGGGCCATCCCGGCGGAACCTGCGCCCTGGGCCTGTGCTACGAGCTGGGCCGCGGGGTGGAGGCGGACCGGGAGCGGGCGGTGGAGCTTTACAAAAAAGCCGCCGAGGCCGGGGAGGCCCGTGCCCAGTGCAACCTGGGCTACTGCTACTACCAGGGCATCGCCGTGGAGCAGGACGACGGCAAGGCCGCCCACTGGTTCCGGCTGGCGGCGGAGCAGGACTACCCCCGGGCCCAACAGCTGCTTGGCGAGTGCTACGACGGCGGCTTCGGGGTGGAGAAGGACGAGAAGCGGGCGGCGGAGCTGTACCGCCAATCCCACGAGGGGGGCTATCCCGGCGGCACCTGTTCCCTGGGCTTGTGCTACGAGCTGGGCACCGGGGTGGAGCGGGATCTCCAAAAGGCGGTGGAGCTGTACCGGCAGGCGGCGGAGCGGGGCAGCACCCAGGCCCAGTGCAATCTGGGCTACTGCTTCTACCGGGGGATCGGCGTGGAGGCGGACGGCGGGGAAGCGGTCCGCTGGTTCCGTCAGGCCGCCCAGGCGGGAATGCCCCGGGCCCAGCAATTGCTGGGCGAGTGCTATGAGAGCGGCTTTGGCGTGGAGCGGGACCTGGAGCAGGCGGTGAAGCTGTATCAGGCCGCCCACGAGCAGCACTTCGCCGGCTCCACCTGCGCCCTGGGCACCTGCTACGAGTACGGCAAGGGGGTGGCGGTGGACAAGGCCCGGGCGGCGGAGCTCTACCTGGAGGCCGCACAGGGAGGCAGCGTCTGGGCCATGTGCAATTACGGCTACTGCCTGTACCAGGGCATCGGCGTGGAGATGGACGACGGGGAGGCGGTGAAGTGGTTCCGCAAGGCGGCGGCCCAGGGCAGCGCCCGGGCCAAATTCCTGCTGGGGGAGTGCCACGAGTACGCCTACGGCGTGGAGCGGGACATGGCGGAGGCCGTCCGGCTGTACCGCGCCGCCCACGAGGGGGGCTATCCCCCCGGCACCTGTTCTCTGGGCCTGTGCTACGAGCTGGGCGAGGGCGTGGAGGAGGACAAGGAAAAGGCGCTCCAGCTCTACCGTCAGGCCGCCGGACAGGGCAACGCCCGGGCCCAGTGCAATCTGGGGTTCTTCTATTACCACGGCATCGCGGTGGAGGAGGACGACGGCGAGGCGGCCAAATGGTTCGCCAAGGCGGCGGAGCAGGGGCTCCACCGGGCGGAATTCCTGCTGGGCGAGTGCTATGAGAACGGCTACGGCGTGGAAAAAAACCTGGATAAAGCGGTCGAGCTCTACACCAAGGCCCGCGAGGGCGGGCACAGCGACGGCGCGTGCTCCCTGGGGGAGTGCTATGCCGGGGGCCGGGGGGTGGACCGGGACGAGGTCCGGGCGGCGGAGCTCTTCCGGGAGGCGGCGGACCGGGGCAGCGCCCGGGGAATGTACCTGCTTGGCCGGTGCTTTGAGCGGGGCGCGGGCGTGGAGCGGGACGCGGAAAGGGCCCGGGCGCTCTACCGGCAGGCGGCGGACAAGGGGCATCAGAGGGCCAAAGAGGCCCTGGACGGCCTGACCGGGCCGGGCCGCCCGGAGCCGCCCGCCCGGGAGAAAAAGCCGAAGCCGCGCAGGCCGTCCTGGTGGCCCTTTGGGCGCGGGTGAGCCGGACTACATAGCGGGGGCGGGCCGTCAGGCCCGCCCCCGCTTGCCATGCACATTGGACAAAACAGGGGGGAAACGACTGTGAATAAGGCCGAAAATTGGGAAAAACTCGCGGACAGTTGACGCGGAGAGGGGAAAATGGTAAAATTATGATACTATTCCGGCTGGACCAGAGAGGAGAGAACAGCGATGGATCAGGTCCGCATCATTGAGGTGAAGCAAAGCGTCTTTGCCGATAACGACAGGCGGGCGGCCCAGCTCCGGCGGGAGCTGAAGGAGCGGGGCGTTTTTCTGCTCAACCTGATGAGCTCCCCCGGCGCGGGCAAAACCACCACCCTCCGGCGGACGGTGGAGCTGCTGAAGGATGAGCTGAGCATCGGCGTGATGGAGGCGGACATCGACTCGGACGTGGACGCCCGGGCCATGGCGGCGGCGGGGGTGAAGGCCATCCAGCTGCACACCGGGGGGATGTGCCACCTGGACGCGGACATGACCCGGCAGGGGCTGGACCAGCTGCTGGCGGAGGGCGGCGTGGAGCTGGCCGTTTTGGAAAACGTGGGCAATCTGGTGTGTCCGGCGGAGTTCGACACGGGGGCGGTGAAAAACGCCGCCATTCTGTCGGTGCCGGAGGGGGACGACAAGCCGCTGAAATACCCGCTGATGTTCCAGGTGTGCGACGTGGTGCTCATCAACAAAATCGACGTGGCCCCGTACTTTGATTTCGACCTGGACAGGTGCCGGGAGCACATCAGGCTGCGCAATCCCAACGCCGCGGTCCTTCCCATCTGCGCCAAGACCGGCCAGGGGGTGGAGGCGTGGGCCCGGTGGCTGCGGGAGCAGGTGGAGCGCTGGAGAAGCGGCCTCCCTGGAGAATAGAGAGGAGAGACGACATGAGCGAGACCAAATTTCCCTTGGACGAGAGCAGGCTGCCCTTTGAGCTTCCCAAGACGGACAAGCCCCGGGAGAAGATCGTCAAGCTGGGGCGGATGATTACCGACCGGGTGCCCGCCAAGCTCCACGGCGTCACCGGGGAGGACCCGGAGTACTGGGGACTGGCGGGGCTGGTCACCGACGAGATGGCGGACGTGGCCCTCAAGATGAAGGTGCGCCGGCCCAAGACCTTTGCGCAAATTCAGAGGCTCACCGGCATGGAGCCGGACAGGCTGCAACGGCTGCTGGACGAGATGAGCCGCATCGGCCTGGTGGAGTACCACTGGGAGAATCTGGACGGCAAGAATCCCAACCACGAGAAGCGGTACGTCCTGCCCATGTTCGTTCCGGGCAGCGCGGAGTTTTTCAATATGCGCCGGATCCAGATTGACGAGCACCCAGAGGTGGCCGCCTTCTTTGAGCGGATGACCTTCCTTCCCCTGGAGAAGATCACCCCCATGGTGCCCCCCGGCGGGGCGGGCATTGGGATGCACGTCATCCCGGTGGAGCAGGCCATCGGCATGGAGAGCAAGTCCATCTCCATCGAGCGCATCTCCCACTGGCTGGACAAATACGAGGGCAAATACGCCGCCTCTCCCTGCTCCTGCCGGATGAGCCGCGCAAAGCTGGGCGAGGGCTGCGGCGACGACCCGGAGGACTGGTGCATCGCCATGGGGGACATGGCGGATTATGTGGTGGAGACGGACAAGGGGGGGCGCTATATCACCAAGGAGGAGGCCCTGGAGATTTTCCGCAAGGCGGAGGCCAACGGCTACGTCCATCAGATCACCAACATCGACGGCGAGGAGAAGATTTTCGCCATCTGCAACTGCAACGTCAACGTGTGCAACGCCCTGCGCACCTCCCAGCTGTTCAACACCCCCAATATGAGCCGGTCCGCCTATGTGGCCAAGGTGGAGACGGACAAGTGCGTGGCCTGCGGCGGCTGCGTGGAGGTGTGTCCCGCCGGGGCGGCCAAGCTGGGCCAGAAGCTGTGCGCCAGGGACGGCGCTCCCATCCGGTACCCCCGGCAGGAGCTGCCCGACGCGGTGAAGTGGGGACCGGAGAAATGGTCCGTGGACTACCGGGACAAAAACCGCGTCAACACCCACGAGACGGGCACCGCCCCCTGCAAGACCGCCTGCCCCGCCCACATCTCTGTCCAGGGCTATCTGAAGCTGGCGGCCCAGGGGAAATATACCGAGGCTCTGGAGCTCATCAAAAAGGAGAACCCCTTCCCGGCGGTGTGCGGCCGGGTCTGCAACCGCCGGTGCGAGGACGCCTGCACCCGGGGGACCATCGACCAGGCCGTGGCCATCGACGAGGTGAAGAAGTTCATCGCCCAGCAGGACCTGAACGCCCAGCGGCGCTTCGTGCCGGAAAAGGTGATTCCCAAGGTGGAGGGGGCCTTTTCCCAGAAGATCGCCGTCGTCGGCGGCGGTCCGGCGGGGCTGTCCTGCGCGTTCTACCTGGCCCTCAAGGGCTACGAGCCCACCGTGTTTGAGAAAAATTCGGAGCTGGGCGGGATGCTGCGCTACGGCATTCCCTCCTTCAAGCTGGAGAAGGACGTGCTGGACGCGGAGATCGGCGTGATCCGCGCCCTGGGCGTGGACTTCCGCTGCGGCGTGGAGGTGGGCCGGGACGTGACCCTGGACGACCTGCGCTCCCAGGGCTATGAGGCGTTCTATATCGCCATCGGGTGCCAGCGGGGCCGTCTGCCCGGCATCCCCGGCGAGACCGCCCAGGGCGTGTGGTCCGCGGTGGAGTTTCTCCGCCGGGTCCAGGCGGAGGAGCGCGTGGAGCTTTCCGGCAAAACCATCGTGGTGGGCGGCGGCAACGTGGCCATCGACGCCGCCCGGACCGCCCGCCGCTGCGGGGCGGACAGCGTTCAGATGTTCTGCCTGGAGCCAAGGGACAAAATGCCCGCCTCCCCGGAGGAGACCGCCGAGGCGGAGGACGAGGATGTGTCCATCCAGTGCGGCTGGGGCCCCAAGGAGGTCCTGACCGAGGGCGGCAGGGCGTCCGGCGTGGTGTTCATGCGCTGCACCAGCGTGTGGGACAGCCAGGGCCGCTTCGCCCCCCAGTACGACGAGCGGGACACCGTCACCGTCCCCTGCGAGCACGTGGTGCTGTCCATCGGACAGAGCGTGGAGTGGGGCGGGCTGCTGGAGGGCAGCGCCGTGGAGCTGGCCAGGGGCGGCTGGGCCAAGGCGGACGCCAAGACCTATCAGACCGCCCAGCCCGACGTGTTCGTGGGCGGGGACGCGTACACCGGCCCCAAGTTCGCCATCGACGCCATCGCCGCGGGCAAGGAGGCCGCCGTCTCCCTCCACCGCTTCGTCCAGCCGGATACCAGCATGACCATCGGCCGGGACCCCCGGTACTTCGTGGAGCTGGACAAAAATAATATCAAGGTGGAGCAGTACGACACAGCCGCCCGGCAGATCCCCGGCATGGACGGTTCCTTCGACTGGAAGCGCTCCTTCCGGGAGGCTAAGCGCGCCTTTACCGAGGAGCAGGTGCGCGCGGAGACCGCCCGCTGCCTGGGGTGCGGCGCGTCCATCGTGGACCCCAACAAGTGCATTGGCTGCGGCCTGTGCACCACCCGGTGCGGGTTCGGCGCCATCCGCCTGTTCCGGGACCGCCCGGAGTGCTCCACCATGATTAAAAGCGAGGACAAGATGAAGGCCATCATGCCCAACATGGTGAAGCGGGAGATCAAAATCCGGCGGGCCGCCCGGAAGGACAAGGCGTAGGCCATGCACGAGCTGGGCATTGTGTTCCACATCATGGACAGCGTGGAGAAGGTGGCGGCGGACAACAGCCTGGAGAGGGTGTCCGCGGTGGTGCTGGAGCTGGGGGAGGTGTCGGGCGTGGTGCCGGACTATCTCACCCACTGCTGGGACTGGGCGGCGGCCAGGTCGGAGCTGTTCCGGGGCGCGGCGCTGCGGGTCGAGGCCCTGCCCGCCGTCACCCGCTGCGGCGGCTGCGGGGGGGACTACCCCACCGTGGCCCACGGCCGCGTCTGCCCCCTGTGCGGGAGCGAAAACACCTGGCTCCTCACCGGGAACGAGGTGAACATCAAGGAGATCGAGGCGTACTGAGCGAAACGGGGCGGGCGGCACGGCCCCAGAGGAGGAAAACCGCCTGGGGAGGACTCCCCGGGCGGTTTTCGCCGGGGTTGTCCCGGAAAAAACTGGGATTGCGGTGAAAAAAGTGCGGCCCGCCCCTTGCGCCGCCCCACAAGATATGGTATAGTGAGAGTGGAGCAGTGCGGGCGGAGACGCCCGCGAGAGGGGAGGGAGCCGCATGAGAGAGGCGGTCCCGCCCTGGGGGCATCCTGCCGCCGGACCACGCGCCGGGGGCGGCAGGGTGACACGCAGGGCGCATTTTGGCAAACCACGGGAAACCGTGGGACGCAAAGCCATGGGGACTAAGTCGAAGCCGCGCTCCGGCGCGGCGGCGATAAGTTCGCCCGGTTGCTGAAAAAAAGGCAAACCGCGGGAAACCGCGGGACGCAAAGCTATGGGAACTAAGGCGTTCTCATGACAAAGGAGGCAATGGGGATGCAAACCCCAACCCCCGTGAGGATGCTAAGTCAGCCCGGCTGCTGGATCATGGCAAACCGCCGGAAACGGCGGGACGCAAAGCCAGGGGCCTAACGGCCCGGAGACCCAAGCGGAGGAAACAAAGTAAGGTCAGGGGTATACCCCTGAGGCCGTTTCGGAGAAACGGCCTCAGCCGGACCTATGGCAGCCCAGCCGCCGGATTACTTTGCATCCGTAATTTTCAGCAAAGAAGGGACGAATAAAAAATGATGTATTTGAAAAACGTTGGCAAGCGCGCCCTGGCGCTGGTTCTGGCCCTGATGATGTGCGTTGGCATGCTGTCCACCGCCGCGTTCGCGGAGGACGCGCCCGAGACTACCGAGCCCGAGGTTGTTGAGACCGAGGACAAGACCGAGGCCACCGAGACCGAGACCGGGGACGAGGCCGATGAGCCTGAGGAAGTCGAGCTGGTGGAGACCGCTCAAACCCCGCTGGCGGCGGCTCCTGCGGCGGCGAAGTCTTGCAATCACAATTGGGTGTACGACCATTGTAAATGGGAAGAGATAAACTGCCAAGTTTCGCATACTGATATCCACAGGTGTACGAAGTGCGGTGCTGAGAAAGAAGTGCTTGCCCAGACGCATAGCCATCAGATGACGTATACTGAAAATAGGTTTGGGCTGTATCATACTGCGACATGTACTAAGTGTGGGTATGAGGAGCCGCTCCGCGATCACCATTACAATGGCGCGACCTGCAAAACTCCCGGTAAGTGTGTGTGCAATAAGGTAGACCCGAAGGGTACGCTTGCGCCCAACAACCACGTCAACACTGAGACCGTGACCGTTCCCGCCACCTGCACCACGGATGGTTCCGAGACCGTCAAGTGCAATGACTGCGGCAAGACGGTCAGCACTACGATCCTCCCGCAAACCGGCCACAGCTTCACTGGCAATTATGTCCAGGCTGGCACCAGCAGCCATGCCCGCCAGTGCGCCAACTGTACTGCCACTAGTGAGCCTGAGGCTCACAAGATGAGCGATTGGAAGGTTGAGATTGAGGCTAAGTGCCTTACTGAGGGTAAGGAGACCCGTTCCTGCACGGTGTGCGGCCTCAGGCAGAGCCAGACCATCGACGCTCTGGGCCACAACTATGTGAACGGCACTTGCACCCGCTGCGGCGACTCTGACCCCAGCATCAAGACCGATTGTGAGCACAAAAATATGGTGAAGGACGAGGAAAAGTCTCATGCCGCTACCTGCACCCTGCCGGAGGTTATCGTGTGGAACTGTGCGGATTGTGACTTTGTGAGGAGCGAAGTGAAAAGCCTCGCCCTGGGCCATGACTACAGTGTATCCTGGGGTACTCATGCCGACAATAAGCCCGCCACCTGCACTGAAAAAGGCGCGGCTGTCTATCGGTGCTCCCGCTATGATGAGTGCAAGGCGTTTGAGGTCCGTGAGGTGCCCATGAAGCCCCACACTGCGAGCGTGATCGCTGAAGTGCCCGCCACCTGCACTAAGACTGGTACTGCGGCCCACTGGACTTGCACCGTGTGCAGCAAGCTGTTTAAGGGCACCAAGGAAGTCACCGCTGACGACCTGGTAATTCCTGTCGACGCGAGCAACCACACTGGCAAAACTGATGAGTGGCAGGAGGTTAACGACGCCATTCACGGCATGTTCTGCACCGACTGCAAGCAGCAGTACGCCACCGGCAACCACACGTTTGGCGCTTGGAGCTACAATGAGTCTGAGCAGAACTGGAGCCGCGTCTGCGGGGACTGCGGCTACACGCAGACCACCACTGACGCCGATGCCATCCATGATTGCGATGACTATTGGAGCGAGGACTACTATCCCAGCAACAATGGCCACGCCCATATGTGCACCTTCCCCGGCTGTGGCAACATGGACGTGACCGTGAATCACGACTTTGGTGAGTGGGCTGTCATCCGGCCTGCCCAGGTGGGCGTGGCTGGCGAGCGGGTCCACACCTGCGAGAGCTGCGGCTATATGGATTCCGAGGCCATCCCCGCCCTGCCCGGCACCGGCGGCGATACCGAGATCGACGACCCCGACATCCCCCTGGGCGGCGGCGCTGAGGACGGCGGCGACGAGGTGGAGCTGGACGACGCGGCCGTGCCTCTGGCCGGCCCCGTGACCCGCGCCGAGTTCGTGGACTTCCTGTACCGCGACGCGGGCTCCCCTGAGGCCGGCATGCCCACCTTCACGGACGTGCCCGCCGACCACGAGTTCGCCCCCGCCGTGGGCTGGGGTCAGGCCAACGACATCGCCTGGGGCGTGTCCGAGACCGAGTTCCTCCCCGACGAGCTGGTGACCGTGGAGCAGGTCAAGCTGTTCCTGGCCCGCTACGCCAAGTTCAAGGGCATTGAGATGCCCGAGCTGGCCGCTCTGGTGGGCCTGGACGATCAGGACCCCGCCATGAACTGCGACGAGATCCTGGGCGAGTTCTTCGGAACCGACGACGAGTAAGCCGCCGCGCGGAGACCGCCGAATTCCCTGCAAAAAGGCCCCGGACGCTGCGGCGTCCGGGGTTTTTTCCGAAATTGGGAATAAATCCCTTGAAAAACGGCGGCGGAGCGGCTATAATAAAAAGACATATCATCTGGACGCGGGGAGGCGGCGGCATGGAACGGGAGCGCATCACCAGCCGGACCAACCCTCTTTCGGTCCGGGTGCGGAGGCTGAACAGCCGCCGGTCCTGCCGCCGTGAGGAGGGAGTTTTCGCCGCCGAGGGGCCCAAGCTGCTGGCGGAGGCCCTGCGCTGGGGCGCGGAGCTGGAGACGGTGGTCTGCGCCGAGGGGTTCGCCCTGCCGGAGCTGCCGCCCGGGGTGCGGACGGTGGAGGTGCCGGACGGCCTGCTGGCGTTCATGGCGGACACGGAGAGCCCTCAGGGCGTGATTTTTCTGTGCCGGGGGCGGGGGCTGGCCCTGCCGGAGCGGCTGGAGGGCGGGCGCTGGCTGGTGCTGGACGGGGTGCAGGACCCCGGCAACGTGGGGACGGTGTGGCGCACGGCGGACGCCTTTGGGGCGGACGGGCTGATTTTATGCGGCGGCTGCGCGGACCCCTGGGGCCCGAAGACGGTGCGGGCCACCATGGGGGCGGCGTTCCGCCTGCCCGCGTACGAGGGCACGATAGATCAGGCGGCGGAGCGGCTGGCCCGGGCCGGGGTGCCGCTGTACGCCGCCGCCCTGCGGGAGGACACCGCCGACGTGCGGGACCTCCGGCTGGACCGGGCGGCGGTGGTGGTGGGCAGCGAGGGCCGGGGAGTGTCCCGGCGGGCGCTGGAGCTGTGCCGGGAGACCGTCAAAATTCCCATGCGGGCGCGGTGCGAATCGCTGAACGCGGCGGCAGCGGCGGCGGTGGTGCTGTGGGAGATGGCCCGGAACGACGAAAGGCTGGGGGGAGGCTGGACATGTCCAATTTGAAGCACTGGATCTGGCTGACCCAGCGCAGGGGGCTGGCGGGCCAGGAGGCCGTGCGGGTGCTGAACCATTTCGGCACGCCGGAGCAGGTGTTTTTTGCCGGGGAGGAGGCATATGCTCTTCTGGGCGGGCTTGCGGCGGATACGGTGCGTTCGCTGATGGACAAATCGCTGGACCGGGCGGACCGGGTGCTGGGGGACTGCGAACGGCTGGGCATCCGCCTGCTCACCCTCCAGGATGCGGCTTACCCGGAGCGGCTGCGGGCCATCGCCCAGCCGCCCATGGTGCTGTACTGGAAGGGCAGGGACATCGCCTTTGACGAGGAGGCGGCGGTGGCTGTCGTGGGCACCAGGACGGCCACGCCCTACGGCGTCCGGGCGGCGTCCAGGCTGTCGGCGGGGCTGAGCCGGAGCGGGGCGGTCATTGTCAGCGGCATCGCCCAGGGGATCGACGGGGCGGCGGTGCGGGGCGCGCTGAAGGCGGGCGGGCCGGTGGTGTCCGTGCTGGGCGGCGGCATCGACGTGGTCTATCCCAAAATTCACCGGGAGCTGTATGAGGACGTGGCCGCGGCGGGCGCCCTCATTTCGGAATATCCGCCGGGGACCGAGCCCCGGGGAGCCAACTTTCCCGTTCGAAACCGCGTCATCAGCGGCCTGTCGGTGGGGGTGGTGGCGGTGGAGAGCGGCCGCTATGGCGGCACGCTGTCCACGGTGGGCCACGCCCTGGAGCAGGACCGGGAGGTGTTCGCCGTACCGGGGCCGGTGGACGCGCCCCAGAGCGAGGGCACCAACCGGCTGATCCAAAGAGGAGAGGCCAAGCTGGTGATGGAGGCGGACGACGTGCTGGTGGAGCTCATCGACCGCTTTCCGGGGCGCCTGCGGCTGGGCGGCGGGTCCTTCGGCTCCCCGGAGGCGGAGGCCCAGCGCCTGGAGGGGACCGCCGTGGTTCCGCCGCCGCGGGAGCCCCGCAGGACAAAGGAGCCGCCCCAAAGGACGGAGCGGGACGGCCTGCCGTCGCTGCGCTGGCGGGACTGCAAGGATAAGCTGACCGACGACCAGCGGGAGCTGCTGCTGGCGCTGGACGGGGGCGCGGCCAGAGCGGACGACCTGGTGGAGCAGACCCAGATTCCCGCCCGGCGGGTGCTGTCCGCCATGACCCTGCTGCAAATCCAGGGCTATGTGTCGGAGGAAAGCGGCAAGCGGTTTCAGGCCGCCGTCAAATTGAAAATGGAGTAGTTGAATAGCATGGCAAAGATGAATTTGGTCATCGTGGAGTCGCCGGCAAAGGCGAAAACCATTGGAAAGTATCTGGGCCCTGAGTTTGAGGTGAAGGCGTCCATGGGGCACATCCGGGACCTGCCCAAGAGCACCCTGGGGGTGGACGTGGCCACCTTTGAGCCGGAGTACCTGAACATCAAGGACAAGGCGGACGTGATCCGCGATCTGCGCAAGTCCGCCAAGGCCAGCGACAGGGTCTATCTGGCCACCGACCCTGACCGGGAGGGGGAGGCCATCTCCTGGCACCTCCAGAGCGTGCTGGGGGTGCCCAAGGAAAAGACCTGCCGGGTCACCTTCAACGAGATCACCCAGAAGGTGGTCAAGGAGTCCATCGCCAACCCCCGCGCCATCGACCAGGACCTGGTGGACGCCCAGCAGGCCCGGCGGGTGCTGGACCGCATTGTGGGCTACCAGCTCTCCCCCCTGCTTTGGAAAAAGATCCGGCGGGGCCTGTCCGCGGGGCGGGTGCAGTCGGTGGCCACCCGGATCGCGGTGGAGCGGGAGGAGGAGATCCGCGCCTTCACCCCCCAGGAGTACTGGTCCATTACCGCCGACCTGGCCCGTGTGGCCCCCAATCTGGGCGGCTTTAAAGCGGAGTTCTATGGCCGGGAGAAGCGGATGGAGCTGGAAAGCGAGGAGCAGGTCCGGGCGGTGACGGAGGCGGTGAAGGGTGCCCCCTTCGCCGTGACCGGGGTGAAGCGGCAGGATAAGCACCGCAGCCCCGCCCCTCCCTTTACCACCTCCACCCTCCAGCAGGAGGCCTCCCGGAAGCTGAACATGATCCCCAAGCGCACCATGTCCATCGCCCAGCAGCTGTACGAGGGGGTGGACATCGAGGGCGTGGGCACCGTGGGCCTCATCACCTATATGCGCACCGACTCCCTGCGCCTGTCGGAGGAGGCGCTGGCGGCGGCCAAAACCTTCATTGAGAGCCGGTACGGCAGGCAGTATTACCCGGAAAAGACCCGGCGGTTCAAGTCCAAGGGCAGCGCCCAGGACGCCCACGAGGCCATCCGCCCCTCCGACGTGAACCTCACCCCGGAGGATTTGAAGAAGAGCCTCACCGCCGACCAGTACCGGCTGTACAAGCTGATCTGGAGCCGCTTCCTGGCCTGCCAGATGGCGGGGGCGGTGTACGACAGCGTCACCATCGAGGCGGAGTCGGCGGGCTACCGCTTCCGGGCCAGCCACTCCGCAGTGAAGTTCAGCGGCTTTACGGCGGTGTACGAGGAGAGCCGGGACGAGGACGAGGAGGCCCCCCAGTCCCCCCTGCCCGATTTGAAGGAGGGGGAGCCGCTGAAGCTGAACGGCCTCACCCCCGGCCAGCACTTCACCCAGCCCCCCGCCCGGTTCACCGAGGCCACCCTCATCAAGGCGCTGGAGGAGCGGGGGGTGGGCCGTCCGTCCACCTACGCCCCCACCATCTCCACCATCACCGACCGGCAGTACGTGGTGAAGGAGGGCAAGTACCTGCGCCCCACCCCCCTGGGCGAGGTGGTCACCGGGCTGATGAAGGAAAAATTCCCCGACATCGTGGACGCGGACTTCACCGCCCAGATGGAGAGCCGCCTGGACAAGGTGGAGGCCGGCGAGGTGGCGTGGAAGCAGGTGCTGGGCGAGTTCTACAGCGGCTTTGACGCGGAACTGAAGAAGGCGGAGTCCGAGCTGGACGGCGAGCGCATCAAGGTGCCCGACGAGGAGTCGGAGGAGGTATGCGACCTGTGCGGCCGGAAGATGGTGGTGAAGCTTGGCCGGTTCGGACGGTTTTTGGCCTGCCCCGGCTGGCCGGAGTGCACGTTTACCAAGCCGCTGGTGGTGGAGATGCCCGGGAAGTGCCCCAGGTGCGGGGGCAGGCTGGTGAAGCGCACCGGCGTGAGCAAAAAGACCAACAAGCAGTACACCTACTACTGCTGCGAATACCTGAACAGCAAGGTGGAGGAGAAGCGCTGCGAGTTCATGACCTGGGACGTGCCGGTGAAGGACAACTGCCCGGTGTGCGGCCAGACCATGTTCAAGCTGTCCGGCCGGGGGTTCAAGCGGCCCTTCTGCATCAATCCGGAGTGCTCCAACTTCCTGCCCGAGGACAAACGGGGCGGGTACAAGAAAAAGACGGAGGAAGGTGTGGAGGGGGAGAGCGCCGAGCAGAAGCCCGCCGCCAAGAAAACCGCCGGGAAAAAGACTGCTGCGAAAAAAACCGCCTCCTCCGCTAAGACCACGGCGGCGAAAAAGCCCGCCGCAAAAAAAACCACGGGGAAAAAGACCACAACGGCCAAAAAAACTACCAAAAAGGCGGCGGAGTAGTTCAGCGGGACAGCTCCATGAAAGTGGCGGGCGGAAACCAACGTTGGATAATTTGATTGCTTTGGCCGACTTCTTTGATGTTTCGCCAGACTACCTGGTTGGCCGGTCTGACGGCTCCCAAAAATAGAACGAATGTTTCATGTGAAACAGAAAAAAGGACGATGCCCATGGATGTAACCGTCATCGGCGCGGGTCTGGCCGGGTGCGAGTGCGCCTGGCAGCTGGTCCGGCGGGGGATTTCCGTCACGCTGCGGGAGATGAAGCCCCATAAAATGACCCCCGCCCACCACAGCCCCGGCTTCGCCGAGCTGGTGTGCTCCAACTCCCTGCGCTCCGACCAGCTGGAGAACGCCGTGGGCCTGCTCAAGGAGGAGCTGCGCCGGTGCGGCTCGCTGATCCTGCGCTGCGCGGATGAAACCCGGGTGGAGGCGGGGGGCGCCCTGGCCGTGGACCGGGAGGGCTTTTCCCAGGCGGTCACGGACGCGATTCGGAGCCACCCCAAGATCACGGTGAAGGAGGGGGAGGTGACCGCCATCCCGGACGGGGAGGTGGTGATCGCCTCCGGCCCCCTGACCTCGGACGCCCTGTTCCAGGCCATCGCGGGGCTGTTTCCCGAACACAGCTATCTGAACTTCTTCGACGCGGCGGCCCCCATCGTCACCTTTGAGAGCATCGACATGGACCGCGCCTGGTTCGCCTCCCGCTACGGCCGGGGAACGGCGGACTATATCAACTGCGCCCTGTCCGAGGAGGAGTATCTGGCCTTCTGGCGGGAGCTGTGCGCCGCCCAGGAGGCGGAGGTCCACGGCTTTGAGGACAAAAACGTGTTCGAGGGCTGTATGCCGGTGGAGGTGATGGCCCGGCGGGGGGTGCAGACCCTGGCCTTCGGCCCGCTGAAGCCAAAGGGCCTGCCCGACCCGAAAACGGGGCGGGAGCCCTACGCCGTGGCGCAGCTGCGCCGGGACAACGCCCAGGGCACGCTGTACAATCTGGTGGGCTTCCAGACCCATTTGAAGTGGGGGGAGCAGAAGCGGGTGTTTTCCATGATCCCGGCGCTGAAAAACGCGGAGTATGTGCGCTATGGGGTGATGCACCGCAATACCTATCTGAACTCGCCCCGGCTGCTGGACCGCTATTACCGGGTGCGGGGGAACGGGCGGATTGTCTTCGCCGGGCAGATCACCGGGGTGGAGGGCTATGTGGAGTCCACCGCCTCCGGCTTTCTGGCGGGGGTGGAGCTGGCCCGGCGGCTGCTTGGACAGCCGCCGCTGGACTTCCCCCGGGAGACCGCCGTCGGGGCGCTGGCGGCCTACGTCAGCAATGAGAGCGTGGCCGATTTTCAGCCCATGAACATCAACTTCGGCATCATGCCGCCCCTGGACCACCGGGTGAAGGGGAAGCGGAACAAAAACGCGCAGCTGTCCACGCGGTCGCTGGACCTTGTGGAGGCGCTGAAAGAGAGATTATGAAGGAGGCCGGCAAAATGCGCATCATTGTGGACGCCATGGGAGGGGACAACGCCCCCCAGGCGCCTGTGCAGGGCGCTTTACAGGCGATCAGGGAGTACGGCGTGGAGGTGGTCCTGGTGGGCCGGGGGGAGGCCGTCCTGGAGGCCCTCCACCAGGAGGGGGTGGCGGAGCTGCCCCGGGGCCTGTCCATCACCCACGCCGACCAGGTGGTGGAGATGTGCGACAACCCCGCCACGGCGTTCAAGGAGAAAAAGGACTCCTCGCTGACGGTGGGGCTGAACCTGCTGAAGAACGGGGAGGGGGACGCCTTTGTGTCCGCCGGGTCCACCGGGGCGCTGCTGTCCGGGGCCACCCTGCTGGTGAAGCGCATCCGCGGCATCCGCCGGGCGGCCATGGCCCCGGTGGTGCCCACCGGGGGGGGCGGCTCGGTGCTCATCGACTGCGGGGCCACCGCCGAGGGCACGCCGGAGTTTCTGCTCCAGTTCGCCTTCATGGGCAGCTATTACGCGGAGCGGGTGCTGGGCCGCCCGGAGCCCAAGGTGGGACTGCTGAACATCGGCACGGAGCCGTCCAAGGGGACGGACCTCCAGCGGGAGGCGTACCAGCTGCTGCAAAGGGCCAAGGAGGAGGGCCGCATCAACTTCGTGGGCAACGTGGAGGCCCGGGAGGCGGTGGAGGGGGCCGTGGACGTGATTGTGGCCGACGGCTATTCCGGCAACATCTTCCTCAAGGCGGTGGAGGGCACGGGGCTGTTCATGAGCCGCCAGATGAAAAATATGTTCACCCGGAACCTGGTCAGCAAGCTGGCGGCCCTGCTGGTGAAGGACGGCATCCGGGACTTCAAGAAGCTGCTGGACTCCAACGAGGTGGGGGGGACGGCGCTGCTTGGCATCTCCAAGCCGGTGATCAAGGCCCACGGCTCCTCCAACGGCCGGGCCATCCAGAACGCCATCCGTCAGGCGGTGGAGTTCAGGCGCTCCGCCATCATCGAGGATATCACGGAAAACGTGGACCACATGCGCCTCCCCGCCCGTTCTGCCGCGGGCGACGGGAATGGGGATTGATACCGCAAAAAAATTGTCAAAAATACTATTGACAGTCAGGGCCAAAGCCCCTATTATGAAGGTGATCAAAGCAACATAAAAGGAGCTGCTTCAAAGATGTTTGAGAAACTGTGCAAGCTGATCGCCGAGCAGTTCGGCGTGGAGCCCGATTCCATTACCGCCGACTCCGCTTTTGTGGACGACCTGGGCGCGGATTCCGTGGACCTGATGGACCTGTCCATGGCCCTGGAGGAGGAGTTTGGCATGGAGGAGATGGACAGCGAGGACATCGAATCCATTGTCACGGTGGGGGACCTGTACAAGTATATGCAGGAGCACCTGGACCTCTGAGCGTTCAATTTTCGATGAAAAAGCCCCGCCTTGGCGGGGCTTTTTCCGTAGTGGAGGATGGATATGAACGAGCTGGAAGAAAAGCTGGGCTACCGGTTCAAGAACCGGGGGCTGCTGGAACACGCCATGACCCACAGCTCCTACGCCAACGAGCACCGGGGCGCGGGGCTGACCAGCAACGAGCGGCTGGAGTTTTTGGGCGACTCGGTGCTGGGGATGGCGGTGGCTGATTACCTGTTCCACGAGCACCCCAATATGCCCGAGGGGGAGCTGACCCGCACCCGGGCGGCGCTGGTGTGCGAGGGGAGCCTCCACGAGGCGGCGAAAAGCCTGGGCCTGGGCCGCTGGCTGCGGCTGGGCAAGGGGGAGGACGCGGGGGGCGGCCGGAGGCGGCCCTCCATTCTGGCGGACGCCACCGAGGCCATGCTGGCCGCCGTCTACCTGGACGGGGGGATGGAGGCGGTGCGTCCCATCATCCGGGCGCTGATTCTGGACAAGGAGCAGGAGAAGGCCGCTGACCGGGACTACAAGACCGCCCTTCAAGAGCTGGTGCAGCGCACGCCGGGGGCGGCGGTGAGCTATGCGCTGGTGCGGGAGAGCGGCCCGGACCACTGCCGCAGCTTTGAGATGGAGGCGTCGGTGGATGGGAAGG
Source organism: uncultured bacterium (assembly GCA_947383145.1). Lineage (GTDB taxonomy): Bacteria > Bacillota > Clostridia > Oscillospirales > Oscillospiraceae > Enterenecus. The sequence goes on along the minus strand of CANDCH010000014.1, from coordinate 21,684 downwards.
TGATCGGCGAGGGCGCGGGGCGCACCAAGAAGGAGGCCGAGCAGATGGCGGCAAAGGCGGCGCTGGAGCGGCTGAACGGGTGAGGAGGACAGGATGAGGCGGGAATTGGGAATCGCCCGGTGCGGGCTGGCGTGCTGTCTGTGCGCGGAGCATAAGGAGTGCTCCGGCTGCGACTCGGAGGGCTGCCCTGACAGCGGCTGGTGCGAAAACAGGAAATGCTCCATAGAAATGGAACTGTCCCACTGCTATGCCTGCGAACAGGATTGCAAAAAGGGGCTGCTGGGTAAGATGAAGCCCTACGGCTTCACCCTGTTCGCCAAACGGTATGGGGTGGACAAGCTGCTGGACTGCCTGGAGGAAAATGAAAAGCGGGGGGTCGTCTACCACCGGGACGGCATCACCGGGGACTATGACGGCTTCGACGATGTGGAGAAGCTGATTGAGTTTATCAAAGCCGGGGAATAAAACACCGGCGGGGCAGCGATCCGAATGATGAGGGAGAGGGCATGATCAAGCGCAGCGCGGAAGCAGACAGTGAACGCGTTCATCAACGGCTTAGAGCGTATAACCGGCAGTTCTGGCGTAATCTGCGGGATTACGATTTTCATATTGAGGAGAATGGCGAACTCATTGCCGGAATTGTTGCGGGAAGCTCCTTTGGAACATTGGAAATAGAATTTCTGTTTGTCGAGGAAACGTACCGCGGGAAAGGCTATGGCCGCATGCTTCTGCGCCACGTTGAAAAGAGGGCAAAAGCCGATGGCTTGAAGCATGTTTTCCTCAACACATACAGCTTTCAGGCGCCGGGTTTTTATGAGAAAGAGGGCTATCAGCAACTGTTCAAACTGGAGAAAGCGTTCGGCGAACACAGCCAATACTTTTTCTGGAAGGATTTATGAGGAGGCACGGATAGCCCGCCCTTGTATTCCCGGAAAGAATTTGCTATAATATTCCTATTCTGGAAGGGAGGGGAGCCATGGAAGCCCCCATCTACCACCTGGACAAGGTGGTGAAGGCACGCCAGGAGGATATGGAGGACTTCGACGGCCCCCTGGACCTGATCCTCAGCCTGCTGAGCAAGAACAAAATTGAGATCCGGGACATCAACATCTCCGAGCTGCTGGACCAGTACCTGGCCTGGATGGCCCAGCGGGAGGAATTGAATTTAGAGGTGGCCAGCGAGTTCGTCACCATGGCCGCCCACCTGGTGTTCATCAAAACCCGGATGCTGCTGTCCATCGACGACGAGGTGGCCATGAGCGAGATGGAAGAGCTGATGGCCGCCCTGGAGGAGCACAAGTCCCAGGAGACCTATGTGAAGATCAAGGACGTGACGGGGGAGCTGAGCGGGCGGTACGAGTTTGGCCGGGACTACCTGCCCAAGCGGCCGGAGCCGGTGAAGGCGGACAACGCCTACCGCTATGTCCACGACCGGGCGGACCTTCTGAGCGCCATCCGATCGGTGCTGGCCCGGACGGACAGCAAGCTGCCGCCGCTGGAGTCCGCCTTCGAGGGCATCGTGGGACGGGAGCCTTATCCAGTGGCGGACAAGGCCCGGTCCATTCTGGACCGGCTGATTCAGTTCGGCGTGGCCCGGTTTCAGGCGCTGTTCAAAACCAGCCGCAGCCGGTCCGAGGTGGTGGCCACGTTTCTGGCGATTTTGGAGCTGTGCAAGGCCAGCCGCATCCATTTGGCGGGGACGGCGGAGGACTGCACCGTGACCAGCACGGTGGACGGCCTGCCGGAAGAGGTGGACGTGACGGTGGAGAGCTATTGAGGAGAAGCGCGGAGAAGCGGACAGCGAGTGAGCTTGGACTGAAGCGAGGGGAACATACAGATTTGCGGAGCAAATCTGTATTTTGCCCGAGGCGGAGGGAAAGGGAGCGAGCGGTCTGGCCGCTTCGCAGCGTGACAACGGAGAAGCGCGGAGAAGCGGACAGCGAGTGAGCTTGGACTGAAGCGAGGGGAACATACAGATTTGCGGAGCAAATCTGTATTTTGCCCGAGGCGGAGGGAAAGGGAGCGAGCGGTCTGGCCGCTTCGCAGCGTGACAACGGAGAAGCGCGGAGAAGCGGACAGCGAGTGAGCTTGGACTGAAGCGAGGGGAACATACAGATTTGCGGAGCAAATCAATGGAGGGAGAGGACGCCTCAATGGAATTGAAAGAGCTGGAGAGCGCCATTGAGGGCATCCTCTTCGCCGCCGGGGACCCGGTGCCCGTGGAGCGGTTGTGCCTCACCCTGGAGCAGGACCGGGACACGGTGGACAGCGTGTGCCAGAAAATGGCGGACGCCTACAGCTATGACCGCCGGGGCATCCGGCTGGTGAGGCTGGAGAACAGCTGGCAGATGTGCTCCGCGCCGGAGCAGGCGGGGTATATCCGCAGGGCGCTGGAGAACCGCAGGCCCGCCAAGCTGTCCCAGACCGCTCTGGAGGTGCTGGCCATCATCGCCTATTTTCAGCCGGTGACCCGGGCCTATATCGAGCAGGTCCGGGGGGTGGACAGCTCGTATACCGTGGGGCTTCTGCTGGAGCGCGGGCTGATCCGGGAGGCGGGCCGTCTGGCGGTGCCGGGGCGGCCCATGCAGTTCAAAACCACCAAAAGCTTCCTGCGCTCCTTCGGCCTTGCCAGTCTGGACGACCTGCCGGAGCTGGCCTCCGCCAGCCAGGAGGACGCCCAGCTCACCATGGAGATGGAGACCGCCCTGCGCCGCCTGCGGGAGGCGGAGACGGCGCAGGACGCCGGGGAGGAGCCCGGCGGAGGGGAGGAGCCATGACGGCGGTAAAAATTCTGCTGGCCGTCCTGGCCGTCCTCTGGCTTATCTCCCTCATCCGCGTGGGCGTCAGGGCGGCCTATGGGCAGGCGGGGCTGTATGCCGCCGTGCTGGCGGGGCCGTTTCAGATTCAGGTCCTGCCCATGAAGCCCAAAAAGAGGGAAAAACCGAAGAGGGAAAAAAAGGAAACCCCGCCCCCGGCGCGGGCCCGTAAAAAGGAGCCCCGGGAGGGCCGCCCCGGCACGCTGTCCCGGCTGATGCAGCTGCTGCCGGTGGTGGGACAGGCCTGCGGGGCGCTGAAACGGAAAATCCGCATCGACGATCTGGAGCTGGAGCTCATCTGGGGCGGCGGGGACCCCGCCGCCGCGGCGCTGGGCTATGGGCAGGCCAACGCGGCGCTGGGTATGCTTTGGCCTATTTTTGACCATAATTTCAAGGTGAAGCGCCGTTCCTTCCGAATTGACCTGGATTACAACCGAACGGAGCCCGCCGTGGAGGCCAGGGCGGCGGCGACGCTGACGGTGGGGCAGATCATGGCGCTGGGGACGCGCTACGGCGCAAAGGCGCTGGCCGTTTGGATCAAAAGCGGAAGGACCCCGAGAAAAAAACAGGAGGCATTGAGTCATGAGTGAAAACAACCATCCCATCAACGAGGTGCTCCAGACCACCATGAACAAGATTCGGGAGATGGTGGACGCCAACACGGTGGTGGGCCAGCCCATCTCCACCCAGGACGGTGTGACGCTGATTCCGGTGTCCCGGCTGTCCTTCGGCTTTGCCACCGGCGGCTCCGACTTCGGCAAAACCCAGAACGTGCCCAAAAACTTCGGCGGCGGCGCGGGGGCGGGGGTCAGCGTGATTCCCGTGGCCTTCCTGATCGTAAAGGACGGAAATGTGCGGCTGCTGCCTGTGGCGCCCCCTCCGGGGGACACCGTCAGCCGGGTGGTGGACCTGGTGCCCGAGATGTTTGAGCGGGTCACCGGCTATATCGACAAAAAGAGCGCCGGGGAGGGCGGAGAAGAGCTCCTGTAGCCCCGGGGCGGGATAAGACCGGGCGGCGAAGGCCATACTACTCCCATCTGACCATTCAGATGGGAGTGACCTTTTTGTGAGAAAATGGACCGCCGCACTGGCGGCAGCGCTTCTGCTGGCCGCCCTGTGCCCGACCGCCCGCGCGGCGGGCGACAACGCCGCCTGCGCCATCCTCATGGACGCGGAGAGCGGCCGGGTGCTCTATGAGCACAACATCCACCAGCCCCGGCTCATCGCCAGCATCACCAAGCTGATGACGGCCCTGGTGGCGGTGGAGGAGGCGGACGACCTGGACGCGCCGGTGGTTATTCAGGGGGAGTGGCTGGGCAGCGAGGGCTCGTCCATCTACCTGAAGGCGGGGGAGGAGATCACCCTGCGGGGTCTGCTGTACGGCCTGCTGCTCCAGTCGGGCAACGACGCGGCCATGGCCGTCGCCTGCCACACGGCGGGGAGCGAGGAGCGGTTTGTGGAGCTGATGAACCGGCGGGCCGCCCAGCTGGGAATGAAAAACAGCGCCTTCGCCAATCCCAGCGGCCTCAACGACGACAACCACTACTCCACCGCCTACGACATGGCTCTGCTGGCCCGGGCGTGCCTGGAGAACGAGACGGTGGCGGACATATGCGCCACCCGGTCCGTCACCGTGGGGACCCGCACCTTCGTCAACCACAACAAGCTGCTCTGGCGCTGTCCGGGCTGCGTGGGGATGAAGACCGGATTCACGGAGAAGGCGGGCCGCACCCTGGTGTCCGCCGCCCGGCGGGACGGCCAGACTCTCATCTGCGTCACCCTCAACGACGGGGACGACTGGAACGACCACGAAAAGCTGCTGGACTACGGCTTTCAGGCCTATCCCCGGCAGGTGCTGTGCCGGGAGGGGGAGGTGTTTGGCTCGGTGGCGGTGGCGGGAAGCCTGATCCCCACGATGGAGGCGGAGACGCGGGAGGAGCTGGGATATCCCCTGGCCGAGGGGGAGAAGCCGGTGATGGAAATCGAATTGCCGCATGGCCCCTCCGCCCCCATTGATCCCCTGGTGCAGCTTGGGGAGGCGCGGTGGCTGCTGGACGGCAGGGTGATCGCCCGGGTTCCGCTGATGAGCCGGGGCGGCGCGGGGCTGGACGTGCGGACGCCCCTTGGGTTTTGGCAGAGGCTGTGGGCCGGGTTGGGCGGCGGGGCGCAATGAACGCGGAAAAGAGGTGGCGGCGGTGGAGGAACGGCTGCAAAAGCTGCTGTCGGCGGCGGGGGTGTGCTCCCGCCGCCGGGCGGAGGAATACATACGGGAGGGCCGGGTGGCGGTGAACGGCCGGACGGCCGGCCTGGGGGACAGGGCCGACCCGGACCGGGACCGGGTGGAGGTGGACGGCGCGCCGCTGTGCGCCCCGGCGGGGCGCACCTACCTGATGCTGAACAAGCCCAGGGGGTACGTCACCACCCGCTCCGACGAGAGGGGGCGCAGGACGGTGGCGGAGCTGGTGTCGGGCTGTCCCGCCCGGGTGTGGCCGGTGGGGCGGCTGGACATGGACTCGGAGGGGCTGCTGCTGCTCACCGACGACGGGGCGCTGACCCAGCGGCTGACCCATCCCTCCCACCGGGTGGAGAAGGAATACCGGGTATGGGTGAGGGGGGACGTGGACCGGGCCCTGCCCGTCCTGTCCGCCCCGGTGGAGGACGGCGGGGAGCTGCTCTGCGCCGACCGGGTGGAGCGGGCGGGGGAGGGCGTCCTCACCGTGGTGATCCACCAGGGGAAGAACCGGCAGGTGCGCCGCATGTGCGCCGCCGCCGGTCTGACGGTGGAGCGCCTCCGGCGGGTGCGGGAGGGGTCCCTCCGGCTGGAGGGGCTGAGGCCGGGACAGTGGCGGCCCCTCACGGCGGCGGAGCTGGCCTCTTTGCAGGATTGAGGGGAATTTCTTTCAAAACCCCTTGCTTTTTTGGGCGCGAAACGGTATGATACGTCTATTGGCGCCGGAGTGTCCGCGCCGGGAGGATAGAAAGAGAGTAGGGTTGTTTTGCCATGAGCCGTGACATTTTAAACGTGATCCAGAGCAGAATGGACACCTTTTCCAAGGGACAGAAGCTGATTGGCCGGTATATTCTGGACAACTACGACAAGGCCGCCTTCATGACCGCCGCCCGGCTGGGGCAGGCGGTGAAAATCAGCGAGTCCACCGTGGTCCGGTTTGCGGCGGAGCTGGGCTATGACGGCTACCCCGCCATGCAGAAGGCCATGCAGGAGATGATCCGGGGCAAGCTCACCACCGTGCAGCGCATCGAGGTGTCCTATGACAGGCTGGGCTCCCAGGATGTGCTGGACAAGGTGGTGCAGTCGGACATCGAGAAGCTGCGCATGACCCTCAGCGAGCTGAACCGGCAGGACTTCGAGGGGGCGGTGGACGCCATTGTGTCCGCCCGGCGCATCTATATTTTGGGAGTCCGCTCCTCGGCGGCGCTGTCCGACTTCCTGACCTTCTATTTCAAGCTGATTTTTGACAACGTGTGCCAGGTGCAGACCAGCCTGGCCAGCGAGATGTTCGAGCAGATGCTCCGGGTGGGCGCGGGGGACGTGGTCATCGGCATCAGCTTCCCCCGGTACTCCACCCGGTCGGTCCGGGCCATGGAGTTCGCCCGGGACCAGGGGGCCACGGTGGTGGCCGTCACCGACAGCGAGATGTCCCCGCTGTATGATACGTCCAGCTTCCGCCTGCTTGCCAAGAGCGACATGGCCTCCTTTGCCGACTCCCTGGTGGCCCCGCTGTCCATCATCAACGCGTTGATTGTGGCGGTGGGGCGGAAAAAGACCGCCGAGGTCACCGCTACCTTCCAGCGGCTGGAGAGCATCTGGGACGAGTATCAGGTCTATGAAAAGGTGGAGTATGGGGACGGAAAATAGGGTTGTGGTGGCCGGAGGCGGCGCGGCGGGCATGATGGCCGCCATCGCCGCGGCCCGGGCGGGGGCGGAGGTTTTGCTGCTGGAGCCCAACGAAAAGGTGGGCCGGAAGCTCTACATCACCGGCAAGGGCCGGTGCAATGTCACCAACAACTGCGGCAGGGAGGCGCTGCTGGCCTCCATTCCCCGCAACGGAAAGTTTCTTTACAGCGCGTTCAGCCGGTTTGGCCCGGCGGACGTGACGGCTTTTTTTGAGGAGCTGGGGACGCCCCTGAGGACGGAGCGGGGGAACCGGGTATTCCCCGCCTCCGGCAGGGCTGCCGACATTGTGGACGCGCTGTTCTTTGAGCTGCGCCGCCGGGGGGTGGAGCTCCGGCGGGACCGGCTCACGGGCCTGTCTGTGGAGGACGGGCGGCTGACCGGCCTGACCACGGAGCGGAGCGGGGCGGTTTCCGGGTTCGGGGCGCTGATCCTGGCCACCGGCGGGGCCTCCTACCCCCGCACCGGGTCCACCGGGGACGGCTACGCCCTGGCCCGGGCGGCGGGGCACACCGTCACCCCCATCCGGGGCTCCCTGGTGCCGCTGGAGTCGGACGACCCCTGCTGCGCCCAAATGCAGGGCCTGTCCCTGCGCAACGTGGAGCTGGCCGTCCGGGAGGTTGGGGGCAGAACCGTGTTCCGGGAGCGGGGAGAGCTGCTGTTTACCCATTTCGGGCTGTCCGGGCCGCTGGTGCTGTCCGCCTCCGCCCACCTGGATTCCGGCGGGGCCAGCTACGCCGCCGCCATCGACTGGAAGCCCGCCCTGGACGTTCAGACCCTGGACGCCCGCCTGCTGCGGGACTTCGCGGCCCGGGCCAACCAGGACTGCGCCAACGCCCTGGGTGGGCTGGTCCCCCGGTCGGCGGTGCCGGTGATGGCGGAGCGGGCGGGCATCCCGCTGGACGCCAAGGTTCACGAAATCCGAAAGGGCCAGCGGCGGGCGCTGCTGGCGGCGCTGAAGGACTTCGCCGTTCCCCTCAGGGGCGCCCGCCCGGTGGAGGAGGCGGTGGTCACCCGCGGCGGCGTGGCGGTGGGGGAGGTGGACCCCAAAACCATGGCCTCCAAACGGGCGCGGGGGCTGTACTTTGCCGGGGAGGTGCTGGATGTGGACGGCTACACCGGCGGCTTCAATCTGCAAATCGCCTGGTCTACCGGCTATGCCGCCGGACTGGCCGCGGCGGAGCGCGTTTTGGCGCGATTTTAAGGGAAAGGGCGTTTTGCCATGAAAAAGCGCAGCATTGCCATCGACGGGCCCTCCGGGGCGGGAAAGTCCACGCTGGCGAAGCGGCTGGCCCAGGAGCTGGGCTTTGTCTATGTGGACACGGGGGCCATTTACCGCACGGTGGGCCTGGCGGCCCGCCGCCGGGGCGTGGACCCCGCCGACGGGGAGGCGGTGGCGGCGATGCTGCCCCGGTTGTCCGTGGACATGGGCTACGGGGAGGACGGCCTTCAGCATATGTACCTGGATGGAGAGGACGTGACCCAGGCCATCCGGGAGAATGAGATCTCCGCCTGCGCCTCCAAGGCGGCGGCCCTGCCGGCGGTGCGGGACTTCCTCCTGGAGATGCAGCGCTCCGCCGCCCGGGAGCACGACGTGATCATGGACGGCCGGGACATCGGCACCGTGGTGCTCCCCCATGCGGACGTGAAGATCTACCTCACCGCCAAGGCGGAGGCCCGGGCGGAGCGCCGTTATAAGGAGCTGCTGGAGCGGGGCCAGCGGGCGGATTTGGAGCAGGTGCTCCGGGAGGTGGTGGAGCGGGACCGCCGGGACGAGTCCCGGGAGACCGCGCCCCTGCGCCGGGCGGAGGACGCGGCGCTGGCCGACACCACCGGGCTGGACCTGGAGGGGAGCTTCCGGCTGCTGTTGGGCATCATCCGGGAGCGCCTGGACGTCTGAGGAGGCTTGTACATGAAAAACAAGATGTACGCGGTCCTGTACCCCATCATCTGGATCTATATGAAAATCTTTCACCCCTGGAAGGCGGTGGGGGTGGAGAACATCCCGGAGGGACCGGCTTTGATCTGCGGCAACCACACCACCCTGGGGGACCCGCTGTATGTGGTGTGCTGCATGGGAAGCAGGCGGCAGACCCACGTGATGGCCAAGGCGGAGATTATGAAGTGGCCGGTGATCGGTTTTCTGCTGAAGAAGGCGGGGATCATCGGCGTCAACCGGGGGAAGTCCGACATGGCGGCGGCAAAGGAGTGCCTCCGGGTGCTGAAAAAAGGGGAGAAGCTGCTGATGTTTCCCGAGGGCACCCGGGTGAAGGAGGGCGAGGCGTCCGAGGTCCAGACCGGCGCGGCCATGTTCGCCACCCGCACGGGCACGCCGCTGGTGCCGGTTTACATCTCCCAGAAAAAGCGCCGCTTCCACAGGACAACCGTGGTGTTCGGCCAGCCCTACCACCCGGAGTTTGAGGGGCGCAAGCCCTCTGCCGGGGACTACCAGCGCATCGCCGACGACCTGCTGGCCAGGGTCAAGGCGCTGGGGGAGCAGGCGGCGTGACGGTCAGAGTGGCCCGGACCGCCGGGTTCTGCTACGGGGTCCGGCGGGCGGTGGAGCTGGCGGAGAAGGCCGCCGCCCAGGGGCCGGTGTACCTGCTGGGGCACATCACCCACAACGACCATGTGATCCGGCGGCTGGAGGACTTGGGGGCGGTGGTCGTCGCCGCGCCGGAGGAGGCCGAACCGGGCTGCGCGGTGGTCATCCGGGCCCATGGGGAGCCGGACAGCGTATACCGGGCGCTGGAGGCCCGGGGCTGCCGGATACTGGACGCCACCTGCCCCAACGTGGCCCGTATCCACGAAATCGTCCGGACGGCGGAAGCCCGGGGGCGGATTCCGGTGGTGGCGGGCGAGGCCGGCCACCCGGAGATTTTGGGCATTCTTGGCTGCGCGCGCCGGGGAATCGTGGTTTCCGGGTGGGAGGAGCTGGAACAAATTGTTCAGGAAACGCCGGGTTTTTCCGGCCAGCCCCTAACATTTGTGTCCCAAACTACGGCGATCCGGGCAAACTGGGAAAAAATCGTGGAAAACGCAAAAAAAGTGTGTACAAACGCGGAATTTTTTGATACAATATGTAATGCTACGTCCAAGCGTCAATCGGAAGCGCTGGAGCTGGCCGGTCAGTGCGGCGCGATGATCGTCATCGGCGATCAGAAGAGCTCCAACACCAGGAAGCTCACCCAGCTGTGCGCCAGCCGCTGCCCCGTCGTGGTGCAGGCGGAGGGGGCCGGGGGCTTGAGCCGGAAGCAGTTTCGCGGGGCCGGTACGCTTGGGATCACTGCCGGCGCATCCACGCCGGAGTGGATAATAAAGGAGGTCAGCAACAAAATGAGCGATGAAATCATGGAGATTGAACAGTCCTTCGCGGAGATGCTGGAGGAGTCGTTCAAAATTTTGAATACGGGGGATCGAGTCACTGGAACCGTTGCGGCGATTACGCCGACGGAAATCCAGGTTGAGCTGGGCGTCAAGTATCCGGGCACCATTCCTCTGTCGGAGCTGAGCGACGACCCCGACGTGAAGGCGGAGGACGTCGCCAAGGTGGGCGAGGAGATTGAGGCCATCGTCATGCTGGTCAGCGACCGGGACTGCGTGGTGAAGCTGTCCAAGAAGCGCCTTGACGCGGACAAAAACTGGGAGACCGTGGAAAACGCCGTGGAGAGCAGAGAGGTCCTGGAGGGCGTCATCACCGAGGAGAACAAGGGCGGTCTGGTGGCCAGCGTCAAGGGCATCCGGGTGTTCATCCCCGCCTCCCAGTCCGGCAAGCCCCGGGGGGCCGACCTGTCTGAGATGGTCAAGACCCGTGTGCAGCTGCGCATCACCGAGGTGAACCGCGCCCGCCGCCGGGTGGTGGGCTCCATCCGCGCCGTGGCCGCCGAGGCCCGTGCCGCCGCCGCCGCCGCGATCTGGGACAACATCGAGGTGGGCAAGCGGTACAGCGGCACCGTGAAGAGCCTCACCTCCTACGGCGCCTTTGTGGACATCGGCGGCGTGGACGGCATGGTTCACATCTCCGAGCTGTCCTGGTCCCGTATCAAGACCCCCTCCGAGGTGGTCAGCGTGGGCGACCCCATTGAGGTGTATGTCATCTCCTTCGACCCGGAGAAGAAGAAGATCTCCCTGGGCGTGAAGGACCACAGCCAGGAGCCCTGGACCGTGTTCACCGAGAAGTATTCCGTGGGCGACGTGGCCCCTGTGCGGGTGGTCAAGCTGATGACCTTCGGCGCGTTTGCCGAGATCGTCCCCGGCGTGGACGGCCTGATCCATATCTCCCAGCTGTCCGACCACCGGGTGGATAAGCCCGGCGACGTGGTGAGCGAGGGCGATACCGTGGACGCCAAGATCACCGCCATCGACGAGGAGAACAAGAAGGTGTCCCTGTCCATCCGGGCCCTGCTGGAGTCCGAGCCCATGGACGGGGAGGACGAGGAGCCCGTGGAGTAAGGCTCCCCAATTCCATTCCAGAAAAGGCTGCCGCACCAGCGGCAGCCTTTTTCAATCGAGGTGAATCCTATGAGACCTGATGTTGTGATCGTACCCTGCGCGGATTATGGCAGGGAGGAGACCCGGGCCGCGCTGGAGCGGGTGCTGGCCCCTCTGGGCGGGCTGGACTGGGTGCGTCCGGGGATGAAAATCGCGGTGAAGGCCAATCTGCTCACCTTTGCCAAGCCGGAAAAAGCGGCCACCACCCACCCTGCCCTGCTGTGCTCCCTGGTGGAGCTGCTGTCCGCCCGGGGGGCGGACGTTGTGGTGGGGGACAGCCCCGGCGGGCTGTTCAACGCCGCCTTTGTGGGGCGGGTGTACGCCGCCACCGGGATGCGGGCGGTGGAGGCGGCGGGCGGACGGCTGAACCAGGACTTCACAGAGCGCACCGCCCAATTCCCCCAGGGAAGGGTGTGCCGCCAGTTCCGCTACACTGCCTGGCTGGACGGGGCGGACGCCGTCATCGACTTCTGCAAGCTGAAAACCCACGGCATGATGGCCATGACCTGCGGGGCGAAAAACATGTTTGGGGCCATCCCAGGCACCGTGAAGCCGGAGTACCATTTCCGCTACCCGGACCCCCGGGACTTCGCCCGGATGATCGTGGACCTGAACGAGTATTTCAAGCCCAGGCTCACCATTGTGGACGCGGTGGAGTGCATGGAGGGCAACGGCCCCAGCGGCGGCACCCCCCGGCATATGGGCGCGCTGCTGGCGGGGGAGAGCGCCCACAAGGTGGACCTGCTGTGCGCCGGGCTCATCGGCCTGAGGCGGGAGGAGGTGCCCACCCTGGAGGCGGCGCTGGAGCGGGGGCTGATTCCCGCCTCGGCGTCGGAGCTGACGGTGGAGGGGGACCCCGCCGCCTTCGCCCTGCCGGACTTCCGGCGCATTGTCACCGGCAACAGCCACCTGTTCCAGGGAAACGGGACCAGCCTGCCGGGCCGGGTGAAGGGGGCCGTGATGAACTGGGCGCTGGCCCAGCGGCCCCAGCTGAAGCCGGAGCAGTGCGTGGGGTGCGGCGAGTGCCGGGACGTGTGCCCCGCCAAGGCCATCACCATGGTGGACAAAAAGCCCCGCATTGACCGCAAAAAGTGCATCCGCTGTTTCTGCTGCCAGGAGTTCTGCCCCAAGAGCGCCCTGAAGGTGCGCCGCACCGCCATCGCGCGGCTGCTGGACCATTAGCGGCCGTGGACAAGCTTGTGCTGCGCCGTCCCCGGCTGGAGGAGCTGGCGTTCCGGCAGGCGCTGCTGGCCGATCCGGACACCATGGCCTATAACCACGCCTACGGCGGGACCATCGGCTTTCCCCGGGCGCGCTGGGCGGACTGGTTCGCCCGCTGGGTGGAGAACGGGACGGGGGAGCGGTTTTACCGCTATCTGTGCCGGGAGGACACCGGGGAGCCGGTGGGGGAGGCGGCCTATTATTTTGACGGTGAGCTGAACGGATATATATGCGATGTGGTGGTGCTGGCCCGGTACCGGGGCCGGGGCTTCGGGCGGCAGGGGCTGGAGCTCTTGTGCGCCGCCGCCAAGGAGAACGGTGTGGACCGTCTGGCGGACAACATCGCCATAGACAACCCGTCGGCGGAGCTCTTCCGCCGGTGCGGCTTCCGGGAGCGCCTGCGGAACGCCGAATATATTTTAATGGAAAAAGTTCTGTAAAAAGGGCCGGACAGCTGAGCTGCTGTCCGGCCCTTTGTCACGCCGCCAGGGTGTATAGAGAGTAAAAGTATCCCTTTTCCGCCATGAGGGCTTCGTAATTCCCCCGCTCCTGAATTTTCCCGTTCCGAAGCACGATGATCTCGTCGTACTGCGCCATCAGCGCCGCCTCCAGCCGGTGGGTGACCACCAGCCGGGTGAGGCCGTCCAGGCGGAGGATGGCGTCGGTGACGGCGAAGGCGGTCTGGTTGTCCAGGGCGGCGGTGGCCTCGTCCAGCAGCAGCACCGGCGTGCCCCGGAGCAGGCACCGGGCGATGGACACCCGCTGGCGCTCCCCGCCGGACAGCCCCCCGCCGTTCTCGCCGCAGCGGTAGTCCTCCCCCCGCTGGGCCAAAAGCTCTGACAGGCCGGACTGCTTTATAGCTTTTTCCACAAGCTGGTCTGGGAAGTCCCGGAACATGGTGACATTGCCGCGGATGGTGTCGTCGAACAGGAACACGCTTTGTCCGATGAGGCTCATCAGGTCGTAGAGGCTGTCCGGGTCCACCTTCCGCAGCTCCTTGCCGTCGATGGCGATGGAGCCGCCGTAGCCGTCATAGGCCCCCATGAGCAGGTTCAACAGGGTGGACTTGCCCGACCCGGAGCCCCCCACCAGGGCGTATTTCTTCCCCGGCTCCAGGGTGAGGGAGATGTCGCTCAGCACCGGCTTGTCCGGCTCATAGCCGAAGGTGACGTGGTCCAGGGTGATGCCGTCGCGGAGGACCGGCGGGATTGGGTCGCCGGAACGCCCCGCGTTCTCCTCGGTGACGGCCGCCAGCTTCTCCACCAGCCCTGCGGCGGCCCTGCGGCTGGCCCAGCACTGAGGGACGACCTGGATGGCGTTCAGCATGGTGCCGGACAGGTTGACAAACACCACCACCGTTCCGCCGGTGACATGTCCCCGGATTGCGAGGTAGGTGCCGATGAAGAAGATGCCGAACTGCATGATGAAGCCGCACAGGCCGGACAGGGTGGTGACCTGGCCCGTGCTCCAGCGGCGGCGGCGCTTGGCGCCCTCCACGGTCTGGCTGGCGGCGTCGAACTGCCGCTGGGCCGCGGCCTCCGCCTTAAAGCTCTTGATGACGGAAAAGCCGTTGAGCAGGTCCTTGATCTGGGCCATGAAGCCCTCGTTTTTCTCGCTGACCTCCTGCTCCCGCCTGGTGAGCATGCCGCCGGTGAGCATCGCCACGGCGATGGGCAGAACGCTGAACGCGACGACAATGACCGCCAGCATCGGGCTGTACCACAGCATCATGCCGATGCAGCCAAGGAACAGGACCGCGTTGTCAAGGATTCTGAAGCTGCTTTCCAGATAGTTTGTCTCAATTGTGCCGGTGTCGTTGGTGAGGATGGACAGGTAGCGGCCGGTATTTTCCCGGGAAAAGGCGCTGATGCTCTTCTCGGACAGCCTGCGGAAGGCCAGGGCTTTGTACTGGACCATGGCCCGGCAGAGGAACCTGGATTTGACCCAATGGGTGCCCAGGTCCAGCGCCACATAAAAGAGGGCGATGGGCACAAAGATTTTGACGGCCCGCACCAGCTGCTCCATGCTCCTGGCGGAGGCGGCGTCCAGCAGCTCGCCCAGCAACCAGGACACCGACAGCGTGGCGGGAATGCCCAGCAGGGTGAGCAGGGCGGTGAGCCCGAAATTCAGGCGGTTTCCATCATAAAAGGCCCGGAAATAGGCCCGGGCGGCGGGATTCCTTTTGGTGCGCTTCATTGTCTCTCCTCCTCCGTCCTTTTCCACACGCCTCCCCGGAGCAGGGGCTTTCCAGCGCCACCCACATTGAACAGGTAGGCTCCCTTCTGGATCATGCAGCGGGCCATATAGAGGAACGGAACCAGGGTGACGTCCCCGTCATGCCGGGAGTAGGCGTAGCTCAAGCCGTCCACCAGCTCCAGCTCCGTCCGTTCCACGAGCCGCGTCTCCCACAGAACCTCCATGACCGCCAGGGCCTCCTCGATGGGGAGCGCCAGGGCCTTGGCAACGGTGTCCGCCATATAATGGCGGTACGGACGGCTGTACAGGTATTCCAGCACCTCCAGGCATCCGGGGCGGGCCAGGACGGAAAACAGGCGGCGGTAGTCGTCCATGGCGGCAAAGTGGGCGTCATAGCCGTCCTTCGGCTCGGGCCAGACGGTGGCGAAGGAGAGGTCCTCCGCGTGGAGGCTCAACATATAGCCGCCGTCCAGCCAGACCCGGCTGATGGCCCACTGCTTGATCCCGCTGGTCTCATCCTCCCACAAAGCGGCGGCCTGTTCCAGATAGCCGATATCCGGCATGGTCACCTCGTCCACCATATTTTGAGTAAAGATCCAGAACAGGCGGCAGATCTGATCGTACCGCTGTTCCTTGGGGATGGTGTGGAGCCAGCGGGCGGCGGTTTGGGAAAAGTCCGCAGACTCGCCGTCCTCGCGGCCAAACAGGCTGTCGATGGTCACCCCCAGGCGGTCAGCCAGGGCGGGGAGCAGCTCCACGTCCGGCGCGCCCCCCTTTTCCCATTTGCTCACCGCCTGGGCGGAGACGCCCACCAGCTGGCCCAGCTGCTCCTGGGTGAGGCCCCGGTCCTTCCTCAATTCCACGATGCGTTCGCTCAACACATTTGACATGGCAATTCCCCGTTTCGCTTGATGGTTGAATTATAGCAAAAACAATGGTTGAATACAATGGCGGCAATTTTGCTGAAGTTCAACTATGATTTGGGCGCAGGCGAAAAAAACCGGCAGGCCGGGATTCCGGCCTGCCGGGGAGGGTCAGCGCAGCTCCGCCCAGGCGAAGAACTTCAAGATCCGGGTGACAAAGAAGGGGGCGTCCGGGCAGGCCTCGGCGATGGCGGCGTGGGCCTCCATCAGCGCCGCGTCGGACAGCCCCTCCATGGGAACGAGAATGGTTTTCACGCCGTCCGCAATCTGTCCGATGGCAAGGGGCGCGGAGACCACGTGACCCACCGCCACCCGGGAGGCCGCCGCGACGCCCCCGGCGGCGTATGTCCCCACGGCGCAGCCGCCCACCGCCAGCCAGCCCATGGCGACGCCGCCCCAGGCCAACAGGCCGATGGCCGCGCCGCCCACAGACACCCCGCCCAGGGCCACCGCCCCCAGCGCCAGCAGCAGCCCGAAGCTCACGCCCCCCAGGGTGAACAGGCCCGCCGCCACGCCGCCTAACGCCACAAAGCCGGTGGCGATATTGCCGATGGCGAGAATCCCACGGGCCCAATTGTCCCGGCGGCCCAGATTGATATGGACCAGGGGCAGGCCGAACAGGGTGCGCTTGCTTTTATACTCGTAGTGCCAGCCCTCGTGGTAGTAGTGGTGGATCACGGTGGGAGCAGGGGCCGCGGCGGGGGTGTGCTCCGGGGATGGGGGAGAGGCCGCCTCCCGGCCCGTCAGGTAGTCCAGGGAGACGTGAAAATAGTCGGCCAGGGCGGTCAGGTTATCCATATCCGGGCGGGAAGCGCCGGCCTCCCACTTCTGCACCGCCTGCCGGGTAAGGCCCAGCAGGTTGGCAAGCTCCTCTTGGGACAGCCCCGCCTGACGGCGCAGCTCAAATAAACGCTCGCGAAAATCCATGATGATACCTCCAAAGGAAAACTGTCCGGCGCCTTTTGGACGGTCTCATCTTAGCAAAAAAGGGGCGGTTGCGCAACCAAAAAGCGGATACAATTTGACAACTACAGGTTGCGCGGCCTCATTTCACCAGAAACCCCGCCTCCTCCAGCGCCGCGGCCGCCCGCTGGAAGGCCTCCTCGCCGGGACAGCGCAGGGTGTGGAGGTGGATGCCGTCGGTGAGCAGGGACAGGGGGCGGGCGGCGTTTTCCTCCACCCTGCGGAGAAACTCCGAGATATCGTACCGGGAGGACAGGTCCAGCGGCCCGGTGAGCTGGCCGTACACCGGGTGCTCCACAATGACGTTTTCCACCGTGCAGCCCTGGTCCACCATCAGAGTCAGCTCCCGCTCCATGTCCGCCCCGCTGTGGAGGCAGGCCACAGTGCGCCTCAGCCCCGTCCGGGGGCGGTCCAGCACGTAGCCACGGGGGGTGGCGGTGACCGCCTCCCCCGCCGCCCGGAGCAGGGCCACGTCCCCCACGATGATCTGGCGGCTCACCGACAGCCTCTGCGCCAGGGCGGTGGCGGACAGGGGGGCTTCGGCGGCTCTCAGGTAGTCTAAAATGCGTGCGCGGCGCTGGCTTGCGTTCATGGCGGGGCTCCTTTCCGCGGCGGCGTGAGAATGTCTTGACGACAGTATAGCACGCGCCGCCGCCCTTGACAAGCCGCGCCCGGGGTGGTATCTGATTTTGGACCGGGCGGGCGCCCACCACAAAAAACGTCCGTGTAGTCGACGAGCAGGACAATGAATACGAAGCGACCTGGCCCAAACGGGTCGGAGGTCCTGTGAAAAACGGCGCGCTTCCTATCAGAAGATACGATAAGGAGATATTGATATGCGCGATAAAACCGGCTGTTTTAGCGATCGCCGGGATATATCTGCGTGGGATTGAAAGAGAATCGCGGCCAAGTTAAAAAACCGTTATTAAGGCTGCTTTTCCCGATGTCAGAGGCTATTCTGTCCGAAACTTGAAAGACATGGAAAAATTTGCGATGAGCTATCCTGACTGTCAATTTGTGCAGACGGTGTCTGCACAAATTCCATGGTCTCATATCCGAACACAATCGTAAATTGCGCGTTATTTTTCGAAAAAGCGTTGCGACGCAACGACTTCTGATCGTTGTTGCACTTTGCTGCTTGTTGGTTCAAAGCTCCATCACATCCATGGCCGCCCGCTCCACGCACAAAGCGTTCTGGGTATCCAGCACCAGGGAAAGCTCCGCCGTTCCAATCCCGCCCACGCAGGGGGAAAGCACGGCGGCATATTGCAGCGTCCGGCAACCACCCGCCATGCGCTCCAAAGAGAACCGCAGAGGCTGCGCCTCCGTAAACGATCCACAGGGGGTCTGCCTGATTTGGATCACACCCTCCCCCTTTGCCGGGGGCATGGCGCAGACGGCCAGCGTACATCGAATTGCATAAGCGTTTTGCCGCTCCAGCCGGATCTGGGTGGGATTGCACGCATTCCAGCAAATACATTCCCCGCGTGCGGCCTGCTTCCGCCAGGGCAGGCGGCGGCCAGGGGTCCACAGAAAGCCAGTCTGCCGCTCCACAAGGTGGAGCGCGCATTTTGCTCCATATTCAGGCCCGCAGGGCGGCGGACAGCATTCCTGCCGGAAGGAGGGCGGGCAGGGAGGCGGCGGACAGACCGGCGGGCAGGGAGGCGGCGGACAGACCGGCGGGCAGGAGGACGGCGGGCAGGGAGGGAGCGGGGCCGGGCAGGCCTCCAGCACCTTCTCCAGCTTGTTCTTCAGCAGCATCTGGTTTTGGGCCACCACATCCAGCAGGGAGGCCACGCTTTTGTTTACCGCCAGTACATCCTGGGGACAGGCGCAGGGCTTTGTCCCCGGTAGGGTGCCCAGGATGTATTGCAGTTTCTCGCCCTCGGCGTTGATGATGTGGCTCAAGGCCAGCTCCTCCATGGCAATGGAGGCAATAATCATGGTCAGGGCTTCCTCCCGCGTCAAATCAGCCCCGTTGGGGGGAAAAGAAGGCATTGACATATGAAATACTCCATAGCGCCGCCCCGTCCCGGGGCGGGATGTGCGGCAGGGTCTCTCTGCCGCCGTTCCATCCTATGTCCCGAAAACCGTCCCGTTCCGCACGCACCCGTCGTCCCCTGGGAGCATAGAATGCAGTAGGCGCTCCACTGGGGCGGATTTGCCGCTTCATGCAGCCGCTTTTGCGCGCCCCGGCCTGCGTCCCAGGCTTGAGAGGAGACGGATTTTATATGTCCATGCCAAGTTTCCCCAATGTGAACCGCCCATCCGGCGGGAAGATGCGGTTAATCAAATCCTTTTCTCCATCGTCTCGCTGAGGTCCACCTCCCATTTCGAGGACGAATAAATCCGGCCATTAGGTGGGCCCTCAACAGCCCGTTCAACGATATTCAGACCGAAGGAGCGGCGGCGCAGCCGCTGCTTTAACACACAGCGGCCGCACGCCGATACTGCCGGCGGGCGGCCATTCCTGGTGAATCAAAAGGAGGCGCCCGCATGGTAAGCATCAGCCTGTGCATGATTGTGAAAAACGAGGAGGAGGTGCTGGGGCGGTGCCTGGACAGCGCCGCCGGTCTGGTGGACGAGATCGTCATCGTAGACACCGGCTCCACCGACCGCACGAGGGAGATTGCCGCCCGATATACCCATCATATTTTCGACTTTCCCTGGCGAGACGATTTCGCCGCCGCCCGGAACGAGTCTTTTGCCCATGCGTCCATGGACTACTGCATGTGGCTGGACGCGGACGATGTGCTGCTTGAGGCGGACCAGGCCGCGTTTCTGGCGCTGAAAGAGACCCTGGACCCCGCCGTCTCAGTGGTGATGGCGCCCTACCACACCGGATTTGACGAGGATGGGCGGGTTACCTTCTCCTACTTCCGGGAGCGGCTGATCAAGAACCGGGCCGGGATGGCCTGGGAAGGGGCCGTCCACGAGGCTGTTACCCCGGTGGGCAGGATTCACTACGCGGATTTTTCCGTCACCCACCGCAAGCTGCGGCCCTCCGATCCGGACCGCAACCTGCGGATCTACCGAACCCAGCTGGACGCGGGGAAAACGCTGGAGCCCCGCCAACAGTTCTACTATGGCCGGGAGCTGTACTATCACCGGCTCTGGGAGGAGGCTTTGGCGGTTTTTGAGCGTTTCCTAGCGGATGGCCGGGGCTGGGTGGAGAACGAGATCGACGCCTGCTGCCACTGCGCCTACTGTCTGGAAAAGCTGGGACGGCCCGAGGCGGCGCTGTCGGCGCTGTTTCGCACCTTTGCCTATGACCGGCCACGGGCGGAGGTGTGCTGTGAGCTGGGACGATGGTTTTTTGAGCGGGAGCGGTACTCCCAGGCGGCCTATTGGTATGCCCTGGCCCTGACCTGCCCCCGGGACGACCGCCGGGGCGGGTTTGTCTCTCCGGACTGTTACGGCTACCTGCCCTGCATCCAGCTGTGCGTTTGCCACAGCCGCATGGGCAATCAGGAGCGGGCGAAGGAGTTCAACGAGATGGCAGCCGCCTGCAAGCCGGACGACCCGGCGGCGGCCCACAACCGAGCTTATTTCCAGACATTGGAGCGGGCGGCCTCTTCACCCTGAATTCTGCCAAGGTCAAAGCAGGCCGATAGGCCGGACCGCGGCGGCGGATATACGCATGGCGGGCACTTCCTTGGCGCGGCAAAGGAGTGCCCGCCGGTCTTTGCACCGAACCGTAAAATGTGGACAATAGACAGGAGAAAAGAAAAATGGCGCTGTTACCGTCGAAACCTCCTTGCAGGCTGTTCGCCGTCGATCCGCCGCGCCGCTTTGAAATTTGCCTGTACCCTCTGCTGAGCGGCAACAGGGTTGTAAGCCCGCTGCCGGTTCCGGTCCAAAACCGGCGCACCGTCCTCCCCGGCATTTACGCACGACGGGGAATTTAGGCGTTGACAAATGAGCAGGAGTATGCTAAAATAACCCTTGCGTTTGGACAGTTTCCATAAGGAGAGATGTCCGAGTGGTTTAAGGAGCCGGTCTTGAAAACCGGTGACCCGCAAGGGCCGTGGGTTCGAATCCCACTCTCTCCGCCAAATTACAATTTCATCTTGTTTGATGTTTTCGACACGCGGAAGTACCCAAGTGGCCGAAGGGGCTCCCCTGCTAAGGGAGTAGGCGGGTAAAACCGTGCGAGGGTTCAAATCCCTCCTTCCGCGCCAAAGATTTCCCTCGTATTCGTTGCGAATACGAGGGATTTTACATTGAATTTGCAAGATTCTGAGATAAAGAGTAACTATTGCTTGTGGGCTGATATGGTTTTACCCCTACCAGAAATTTTTACCCCCTTGCGGCCAGCCCGTCATAGTAATTCTGCACCCGCGCCGCCGTGTCTTTCATCATCTGTTCGGAGGTGTGGGCATAGACGTTCAGAGTAAAGCTGGCTGTGGCGTGGCCCAACAGGTCCTGCACGGATTTGATATCCGCGCCGCTGGCAATGGCTACGGCGGGAGTGGCAATAATGGTATGGGCCGTCATATTTCTCGGATCGTCATACCACGCCACGCCGTCCCAAATAAACAGGCTCACCCCGTTTTCTTGAAACTGCGGGATGGTATACCCATTGCGCTGGAGCAATTTCCCGGTGTCGATCACGATGTCCCCTTTTCGCTCGGTTTGTCAAGGACAGAGTGCGGAAATTTTGAAAAATCAGGATGCGTCCAGTTCCCGGCGGATAAGACGGCTGATTTTGTCGCTCATGGTTTCCCTGCTGGTGGTGCTGAAATGGAAGGACACCTCGTAAATGGTGTTGCCGATTTTCTGCACCAGGGCGGGCGGCGGTGCGTCCTGGGCGGGTGGAGCGTTGCCGCCCTCCGTCACGGGCAGGGGGATGGTCTTGCCCTCCCTGCTGGTGCTGTCGCTCCCCTCCGGGGCGGGGGCGGTGCTGGTGATCGTCATGCTGGGGTCATTGGTCATAGGCTCTCCTTTCATCGTTCATCAAAGTTAATCCGGCGGCGGTACGCCCTGCCGCCACGTCAGCGCCATTTTGTCGTTCACGTTGGGTCGGTGGGGGCTGCGCTTCACCGCTCCGCCTCCCGGCGTTTCTGGCGGGTCTGCTCTTGCTGGCGTATGGCAACATCGGCGTTCCGCTTCACCTGTTGTAGCCTCCGTAAATCGTCCTGGATGGGCTTGTACTGCTCAT
>CANDCH010000013.1 GCA_947383145.1 uncultured bacterium | reverse complement strand
TGGAACAGGTCTTGCGGTACTACGAGGGCTACATAAACAAGCTGTGTACCCGGACACTGTATGACGAGTACGGCAACCCCTATGTCTGCCTGGACGAGTGGATGAAGCACCACCTGGAAAACAAGCTCATTCAGGCCATCGTCGGTTTAGACTGACGGCAACCGGCCCGGCAGGGCAGGCGGAACACCTTACCCTTTCCATGTTCCCCCGCCTCCGGCCCGGCGCTGCACCTTGACAAAGAAAGCCCGCAAGATAACGGCGGCGCAGCATAGGGCAACGGACACATTCTGTATGCGCCGCATCGGTGGGTGCGCCATAACCCCGCATCCTGCGGGAGAGCGAGAACCGCCTACACCGAAAAGCCGGCAGCTTATAATCAGCGGCGCATACGCTAACGATACTCCCTTACAGCCACAGTCCGAGCGTTAAAAGCGTCGCAGGCAATGGGTAGGGCCGCGTGAGAACCACGCGGGGGTGAAAGTCCCGTGGTGCTGGTCGCCGCCAGCCGTCCGATTTATGCCCCTTTTTTCATAACGTACAAGCCGGAGCGCATATTGATTGTATGACGCTATGCCGGAAAGGGGAATAAGGATGATTAGCCAATCCCAGCTTCAAGAAATGAGAAGCGTGGATATAACGAAGGTTGACCGCAGCACTTTAGTTGATATTCGCAATATTCACATTGACGCTGCGCTGCCAGCCGTACAGAAAATGCAAAGCTACCTGGAACAGATCGGCAATCCGTACTGCTTTCTCTGCGGTGATACGCCGGTCAAAATCCGCTTTGTATCTGAAAGCAAAACCTTAAAGCAATCCCTGTGCGATTACTTTTTAAGCCTGAAATAAATTGCCGACTTTCCCGCTGCCATTTTTGACAAAGACCTTGTGATTATGGGTCGAAAATGGTATAATAGACCTGTAATTATAGGGGGAAAGGAGGTATCATGCCCCGCACGCGCAAAACCAGAACGGTACGCGCCAGCGCAGAGCCGTTTTGGAAAATTGGGCTTTATATCCGACTATCCAAAGAGGACGACAACGAGGACGACAGCGAGAGCATTATCAATCAGGAAAAAATTCTGCGTGACTTTGTAGACGGTTACTTTGAGCCGGGGAACTATGTGATTGTAGATGTATTTGCCGACGACGGACTGACAGGTACAGACACAGCACGTCCAAACTTCAAGCGGCTTGAGGGCTGTATCGTTCGCAAGGAAGTAAACTGCATGATTATCAAGTCACTTGCACGCGGTTTCCGCAACCTTGCAGATCAGCAAAAGTTTCTTGAAGAATTTATCCCAATCAACGGCGCAAGGTTTATCTGCACAGGCACACCATTCATCGACACCTACGCAAACCCACATTCTGCAAGCGGTCTTGAAGTGCCGATCAGGGGAATGTTCAACGAGCAGTTTGCCGCTACCACTTCCGAAGAAATCCGAAAGACATTCAAAATGAAGCGGGAGCGCGGCGAGTTTATCGGGGCATTTGCCACATACGGCTACAAGAAAGACCCCAACGACAAAAACAGCCTCTTGATAGATGAAGAAGCGGCGGAAGTCGTAAGAAGCATTTATCACTGGTTTGTCCATGAGGGGTACAGCAAAATGGGGATTGCCAAAAGGCTGAACAGCATGGGAGAGCCGAACCCCGAAGCCTATAAAAAGAAAAAGGGGTTCAAGTACAATAATCCCAATTCCAGCAAAAACGATGGCCTGTGGTCTGCCAGCACGGTTGCAAGGATATTGCAGAATGAGATTTACACCGGCGTGATGGTGCAGGGACGGCATCGTATCATCAGCTACAAAGTACACAAGCAAATCGCTGTCCCCGAAGATGAATGGTTTGTTGTCCCCAACACCCACGAAGCAATCATTGACCGGGAAACCTTTGAAAAGGCACAAGCCCTGCATCAGCGCGACACAAGGACAGCACCGGGCCAGCAGGAAGTCTATCTATTGTCCGGTTTTGTCCGCTGTGCTGACTGCAAAAAGGCTATGCGGCGAAAGACCGCCCGCAATCTCGCCTACTATGCCTGTCGTACCTTTACCGACAAAAAGACTTGCAGTAAACATTCTATCCGGCAGGATAAGTTAGAAGAAGCGGTTTTAGCCGCCCTGCAAGTGCAGATCGCTCTTGTGGACAAACTATCAGAAGAAATTGAACGGATAAACAACGCGCCTGTTATCAATCGGGAAAACAAGCGATTGACCCTTGCACTGAAACAGGCAGAAAAACAGCTCAAGCAATACAATGACGCTTCCGACAGCTTGTACCTTGACTGGAAAAGTGGCGACATTACCAAAGAGGAATACCGCCGCTTAAAAGGCAAAATTGCCGAGCAGATCGCCCAGCTTGAACAGAACATTTCTTATCTGAAAGAGGAAATGCAAGTGATGGCTGACGGTATCGACACCGACGACCCCTATCTTACTGCTTTTCTAAAGCATAGGAACATTCAAACCCTCAATCGCGGTATCGTGGTTGAATTGGTTGATACGGTTTGGGTGCATGAGAACGGGGAGATCACGGTGGACTTCAATTTTGCCGACGAGTATCAGCGTATACTTGATTACATCGAGAACAATCACAACATACTTACGGTGATAGAGCGAAAGCCCGCGATGTAGCGGGCCTAACGACCCATCACCAAGCAAAAGTTACTGTTGTGCATAAATAAGCGGCCCAGTGGCTCCCGCAGGGCCAGTGGGGCCGGGGGCGATGGGGGCGCTCAGGGCCGCGCTCAGCTTGGCGGACAGCACCATCTGCTGCTCCACGATGCCGGACAGGGTGTCCTGCACGCTCTGGTTGACCTGGATGACCTCCTCAAGGGCCGCCGCCTCGTCCAACCCGGGCAGGGTGCCCAGGACGTATTGCAGCTTCTCGCCCTCGGCGTTGAGGATGTGGCTCAGGCTGAGTTCCTCCATGGCGATGGAGGCGATGATCTCGTTGAGGCTCCCTTCCCGGGTCAGAGGGGGAGCAATCTGGGGGAATGTGGGCTGAGACATAGCGCACCCCTCCTCAGCTCAGACGCAGAATGGTCAGGGACGCCCCGGCGGAGCCGGGCAGCAGCGTGGCCGCCGACGCGATGCCGAACATTTGCAGGGAAACGGTATCCCCGGCGTTCAGATCCAGCAGGATCTCGTTGGCAAAGTGGCTCAGGGACACCAGCGGGGCCACAGTGGACGCGGTGTTGGCCGCACCGTTGATGAGCAGCCGGGTGCCGCTGGCCAGGGCTACAGTGGTGTTGATGTCGTAGGAGAGCCGGTAGCGCCCGGCGGTGTTCACCGTGAACACGGTGTTGGCCCCGTTAACGGTGATGTCCGGGGAGAGCAGCTGGGCATTGGGCAGGGGCACCAGGGTGCCCGCCAGAATGACGGTGATCACCGTGCCGCTGGTGTTGGCGGCGTAGGCGGAGGTGGCGGTGACGTTGGGACCGGTGGGGCCGGTGGGGCCGGTAGCGCCCGTGGCCCCCGTGGTGCCCACAGCCCCGGCAGGGCCGGTGGCGCCTGTCGCGCCATTGACACCGGCGGCCCCGGTAGCGCCCGTCGCGCCAGTGGCGCCGGTAGCTCCGGTGGCGCCCGTGGCGCCCGTGGCGCCGATGGCACCGTCAGCGCCCGCAGGACCGGTGGCCCCGGTGGCCCCGGCCGCGCCGTCAACGCCCGCAGGACCGGTGGCCCCGGTGGCGCCGGTGAGGCCGTCAGCTCCGGCAGGGCCGGTGGCCCCCGTAGCGCCGGTGGCCCCCGTAGCGCCCGTGGCTCCCGTAGCGCCGGTGGCCCCGGTGGGACCGCCCGCAGGGCCGGCGGCTCCGGTGGGGCCGGTGGGGCCGGTGGGACCCTGCATGGGGGAGGCGGTGAGCGCACCCTGCATCTTGGCCTTCAAAAAGAGCTGATTCTGCACGGCGGTCTCCAGCAGGCCCCGGACGCTCTTGTTGGCGGACAGCACGTCGCTCACGGTGGCGGCGGGGCCGCTGAGACCAGGGATGGTGCCCAGAATATATTGCAGTTTTTCGCCCTCGGCGTTGAGGATGTGGCTCAGGCCCAACTCCTCCATGGCAATGGAGGAGAGGATCTGGTTAACCGCGTCCTCCCGCTGGATGGGCGGATCAATATTGGGGAAACTTGGCATAGACATAAATAGCGTGTCTCCTTTCAAGCCTGGAGCGCGGGCCGGACACGCCGGAACAGCGCTGTGGAGCGGAGGCTTCCCGGCCAATCGCCCGCAGCATTCTATGTGCCAGCCGTCCGGCCGGTTCCCTGCAGAACGGGACGATTTCAGCCGCATAGGATGGAGCGGCGGCGGAGAGGCCTCGCCGCACATCCCGCCCCAAGGGAAACCAGGGCGGTACTATGGAGTATTATATATCTATGCCTTCTTTCCCCCCAAATGGGGCTGACTTGACGATGTAAAAAATCTTTAGAGAACATAAACAGGAAACAGACGCTTGCCTTTGGCCTTACTGCCACGGGCGGGCGCTTTTTCTATATCCTCTGGAAATTTTGCGGAGTGGACTTTCAAAACCGGCTATTCGTGAGTAAACAGGCGGAACGACATTCCTTTTTTGAAAACTGAATAGCAGCCGTCAGAGAGATACCTGCCGCAGTAGATAGTATGCCATGATAGCCAGTCGGAGCAGTACGCCGACCATCTGCGGGATGGGCGCTATGCGGAGGAATTAAAGGTGCAGGAGGCCAACAAGCGCATTTTTGAGTTGCAGCGCACCAATCAGCAGCTGGAGCGGCTGGTGAAGCTGATACCGCCCGAAGTGCTGGCAGAACTGCAAAAGTCCGGAAGGGGCAGAGTGAAAGAGAGGTAGTCCATGAAAAAGCAGGAATTAACTGTGCTGAAAATAGAGGATTTGCGCCCGTTTCCGGGCAATCCCTTTCATTTGGTGGAGGATGAACAGCTTATGGAGTTATCGGAGAGTATCAAGGAATTTGGCATGGCCGCGCCCATCCTCACACGGCCCGCGGATGACAAAAGCGGCTACGAGGTCATATCGGGACAGCGGCGTGTCCGGGCGGCGGAGTTGGCGGGGATAGCGAGCGTCCCCGCCTTTGTTCTGCCCATAGACTGCGACCGGGCCATCATCACCCTTGTGGACAGCAGCATCCAGCGGGAGAACATTCTCCCGTCAGAGCGGGCCTTTGCCTACAAGATGAAGCTGGACGCCATGAAGCGGCAGGGCTACCGCACCGATTTAACCTCCAACCAAGTTGGTACGAAGTTACAGACGGATGACATTGTAGCGCGGGGCTTTGGCGTCAGCAAGACCACGGTACACCGCTTTATCCGTCTGACCGAGTTATTGCCGCCTATTTTGCAGATGGTGGACGAGGGCAGGATCGCCCTCACGCCTGGGGCGGAATTGTCCTTTTTGACCCAGGAGGAACAGGAAAATCTGCTCACCACTATGGAGAGCGAGGACGCCACGCCCTCGCTGGCCCAGGCCCAGCGCATGAAGAAACTGAGCCAGGCGGGACAGCTTGATATGGACGCCATTTTCGCCATTATGACGGAGGAAAAGGGCAATCAGAAAGAAACCGTCAAAATCGGCATGGACAAGCTGCGGAAGTATTTCCCCAGGGGGACGACGCCCCAGCAGATGGAGGAAACCATCATCCGTCTTTTGGAACGGGAATTGCAGCGCAAGCGGAACCGGGAGAGCCGGTAATTAAAAAAGGTGGTCTGATGATGAAAAATATTGATATGAAAATCACGGAAGAAATCGCCGTTCTGTCAGTCAGCGGCAGCGGCTACACCAAGGAATTCAATCTGGTATCGTGGAACGGCGCGGAGCCGAAGTACGATATTCGCAGTTGGTCGCCAGGGCGGGAAAATGCGGCAAAGGTATCGTGCTGACACAGGGTGAAGCAAAAAACCTATTTCCGGCCCTGCAAAAAGTGTTGTCTGAATGATGTTTTACGAGGGGGAACGCCTGCGGGCGCTCCCCCTCTGCGCTTGATGAGAGGATATACGGATATGGCAAAAAAATTGGTGCGCCCAAAGATAACAGTACAGCCGGTCTATTCAGGCGGCGCGGATATGCGGGAGGTATTCATCTCCCTGTTGGTGGACGCTGTGCGGCGGGGAAAATGTCCTGTTCGCACCTTTGAGAATTTAAAAGAACCGCAATACAATGAGGACGGAAATCAGGAAAAGGAGGTCATCTGAATGGGTGTTTTACGGACAGCCCTCTACTGCCGCCTGTCGAAAGACGACATGGCCCAAGGGGACAGCGAGAGTATTCTACAGCGAGAGTATTCTATTTCCATAGTGTAAAAAATACCTTTTTATCCTGCTGTTATTCACGCCCGCAAGTATCCTGCGAGTGCTTTTTCAAAATCTTATCGTAACGGCGGGACGTCCCGGAATGGGTATGGTGCTTGGTGTAAGCGCGGGGATCGTAAATATTTTACTGGACTATATTTTTCGAAGAAAAGAAAATGTTCATGCCGTCCGGCGGTTAATAAAAAATCGGAGCTTTGGATCGGCGGGAGGTATTGCGGAAAGAACTGCTTAAAACGCCTTGCAAGTCGCAGACGGACAAAAAGCTGAAATATGTGCGCTATGCAGATGATTTTCTGATTGGAGTGAACGGGAGCAAAGGGGACTGTGCGCGAATCAAGCGCCAGTTGTCGGAGTTTATTGCGGGAACGCTGAAAATGGAACTTAGCAAGGAAAAGACGCTTATCACTCATAGCAATGAATATGCCAGATTTTTAGGTTATGATGTGCGAGTCAGGCGCAATGGCCAGATTAAACACGGAGGGCCGGGAAGCCGTACCAAAAGGACATTGAATGGTATGGTGGAACTCTATGTGCCATTTTATAATAAAATTATGCCTTTTCTGTTTGATAACAAAGTGATACGTCAGACAGAGGATGGCAGAATCAAGCCGGAGCGCCGAAAATCCTTGTTGCGGTGTACTGACCTTGAAATTGTATCTGCCTATAATGCCGAACTCAGGGGGATTTGCAATTACTATTCTATAGCGAGTAATTTTAGGAAACTGAATTACTTTGCATATTTGATGGAGTATAGCTGTCTGAAAATCCTTGCGGGGAAGCACAAAAGCAAAATCAGTAAAATCATGGCTCAGTACAAAGACAGCCAGGGCGATTGGGGCATGCCTTATGAGACAAAACAGGGCCGAAAGCGTTGTTATTTTGCCAAATACCGCGATTGCAAGGACGCTTGGAACCCAACTGGCCAAATATCAAACGCCGTTGTGCGCTTTGCGTATACTACAACAACGTTTGAGAAACGTCTGTCCGCAAAAATCTGTGAGTTATGCGGGGCAACTGACGCAGAACACTACGAAATCCATCATGTCCGTAAGGTGAAGGATTTGCAGGGCAAAGAGCCCTGGGAGCAAATCACGATTGTCAAGCGGCGCAAAACGTTAGTGGTCTGTGAAAGCTGCCACAAGCTGATTCATGGAAAGAAAGTTTTGTAAGATGGAGTAATGATGGCGAGCCGTGTACATTGAGAGGTGTAAGCACGGTTCTGAGAGGGGGTGGCGCAAACCTGCCGCAGAAATGCGGTAAGGCGGTGCCTCCCCACTCTACCGGACCGGCGGGACCCCTACCCCAAATCCAGGCGGAAATAGCTTGCATTTTTCGCCCCGTCTGCTATAATAAGCATAGAACCATTGCGTCTGATTTCCCTTTAACGAGGTGACCGCTATGCTGAACGCAATTTCCCCCTACTCCTCTTATAACGCCTATGGCGCGGCCTACGCCGCCCGCTCCGCCCAGCCCCAGGATGCGGACAGGGTCCAGCGCTCCGCCCTGGTCATGACCGCCCGAAAGGCCCCTCAGCCGGATACCCCCGTACAGCCTGTCACGCCGGTCCGCTCCGTGGACAGCCGGGAGGACCCCGCCCAGCAAGGCCTGCTCCGCTTCGCCTCAGACCCGGCGGAGATGGCGGTGCGGATGCGCATCCGCCAGCCCGGTCAGGAGGAGAACGCCGCCGGACTCCAAAAGGGTCAGGCGAAGGACCTTGCCGGCCCCTTGAAGGGCCAGGAAGACGCCGCCGCCCCAGAGGGCGCCCAGAGCCCCCGGGAGGTCATGGAGGAGGGCGAGTGCCAGACCTGCAAGGAGCGCAAGTATCAGGACGGCTCCGACGACCCCGGCGTGTCCTTCAAAACCCCCACCAACGTGGCCCCCGAGCAGGCGGCCGCCGCCGTGCGCGGCCACGAGAACGAGCACGTGGTCCGCGAGCAGGCCAAAGCCCAGCGGGAGGACCGCAAGGTGGTCAACCAGTCCGTCACTTACCACACCGCCATCTGCCCCGAGTGCGGCAAGGCATACGTCTCCGGCGGCACCACCCGCACCGTCACCAAGGCCGGGGACAGCCAGCAGGCGGACCAGCAGGATCAGCGGCAGGGCGATCCCAAGATGCCCTTCTCCGCCGTAGCGTAACAAAAAAGAGCTTCGGGATCAGGTCCCGAAGCTCTTTTTTAATCCCCTGCGCCCCGCCGGATTCCTGGAGATGGTCTCCAGGCCGACAGTGGGATTGCTCCGCCGCAGGTGGGCGATACAGCCCAGGCAGGCGGGGATGAGGAACAGGTCGGCGCAGATCCACGCCGCCGGGGAGGCGAAGCAGGCGGCGGTATAGCCCACGGCGGGCACAAAGACGCGGCCCACCACGGCCCGGGCGATCATCTCCAGCACGCCCGCCAGAATGGCCAGGGTGCTGAACCCCATGCCCTGGATGGAGAAGCGCAGAATGTTCACCAGCGCCAGGGGGAAGAAAAACGCGGTGAGGGTCACGGTGTACTGGCTGGTGAGGCCCACCAGCAGCTGGAACTGCTCCTCCCCGGAGTTGAGGAACAGCATGGCGCACTGGGGCGCCAGGAACAGCATGGCGGCCAGCGCCGCAGCGGAGTAGCACAGCCCAAGCAGGGAGCAGGACCGCACCCCCTGGCGCAGGCGGTCCAGACGGCCCGCGCCCACGTTCTGGCCGCAGTAGGTGGCCATGGCCGCGCCCATGGCGTCAAAGGGGCAGGCCAGCAGCTGGTACACCTTGGAGCCGGTAGACACCGCGGTGACATACACGCTGCCCAGGGCGTTGACGGCGGTCTGGAGCACGATGGAGCCCACCGCCGTGATGGAGTACTGGAGCCCCATGGGCAGGCCCATGGCGCACAGCCCCTTGCACGCCTCCCAGTCGGGGCGGCGCTCCTCCCGGGTGATCCGGAGAATGGGGAACTTTTTCACCATATACGCCAGACACGCCAAGCCGGACACCGCCTGGGACAGCACCGTGGCGACGGCCGCGCCGGCCACCCCGGCGTTGAACATCAGGATAAACGCCAGGTCCAGCAAAATGTTCAGCCCGGCGGACAGGGCCAGAAAATACACCGGGGTCCGGCTGTCCCCCAGGGAACGAATGACGCTGGCCAGCAGGTTGTACAGAAACACCGCCGGAATTCCCATGAAGATGACAAAAATATAGGCGTTGGCGTCCTCAAAGAGGTCGGCAGGGGTGTCCATGGCGGTGAGAATGTCCCGGCAGAACACCCCGGTGGCCACCGTGAGCACCAGGGCGATGGCGGCGGACAGGTAGGCGGCGTTGGCCACATACCGGCGCATCTGGGGATAATCCTTGGCGCCCATGCGCTGGGCCACCGGGATGGCGAAGCCGCTGCATATGCCCAGGCAGAAGCCGATGACCAGGAAATTGATGGAGCCGGTGGAGCCCACCGCCCCCAGGGCCTGGGAGCCCAGCAGACGCCCCACAATCATGGCGTCCACCAGATTATAAAATTGCTGGAATAGCAGTCCGAACAGCGTGGGCAGCGTAAAACCCAGGAGCAGCCGCATGGGACTGCCTGAGGTGAGATCTTTCGTCATAATAAATGCCTCCTTCCAAGGCGGGACGCGGTTTCCTACTTCCTCAGGGCCGGAGCGGGCCTCCCTATCCCTCGGCCATGTCCACAGGCCTTCCGGTCCCCGGCCTATGTTGGCATTATTATAGCGGCTCGGCAAATAATTGCAAGAGAATTTTTGAACAAGAATTCTTTTGCTTTTCTCCTCGATATCGGAAGTTTACCAGTTATCTTCCTCTTCATGATACAAATGTCAGCCTCAAAAGAAGCGTCTGTTGGTAAAAACGCCGAAGCCCCGTCCCCGCAGACGCGGGGACGGGGCTTCGCGGATCATTCAGCGGGCCTTCCGCTTGCGGATTTCCATGCGCTGGACGGTGAATATGGCCCGGAGCAGCCGGTCCTGCTCCTTGGGGGACAGGCCCTCGAACTGGCAGCCGTAGCGGTTCACGCCCTGTTTCCACAGTCCGGCCCGGCGGACAAAGCAGTTAAAGCTGAAGGAGGGCTCCTCCGCCACCAGGGGGATGTTGGTAATCAGCATTCGGTTGCCCACCCGGTACTCCTGGTGGCAGCTGATGAAAACGCCGCCGCCGCTGATATCCAGCACCTGGCAGGGATACAGCATCCCCACCGGCCCGCCCCAGGTGGCGCGGCGGCCGCACTGGGCCCCCAGGTCCACGCTGATGCTCTGGCGGAAGAAGGCCCGCTGCTCCTTAAAAAAGGTGCTCTCCAGCCGGTCCACCTTCCACATCCGCATGGTGCTGCCGCACACCTTCCCCCGGAGCACCACGTTGTCCTCCTCCCGGAAAAAGCGGATCTTCAGTTCCTTGTTCACCAGTACCATGGGCAGCTCGTCGTCGTTGGTCTCCCGGATATACACCGCGCCGCCGCCCACCTTGCTCACCTTACCCACATAGATCAGGCGGTTTTCCAGCGTCATCACCTCCGTCACCATGCCGGGGGCGAGGCCGAATTTGTTCTCCGTGACAAGCTGCTCGACGCTCATGCTTCGGGCCTCCTCTGCTTCAAAATCTCAATGACGGCGTTCACATGGTCAGAATTGAGTGGTACAGCACCGCCGCCTCCGCCCGGGTAATATAGGCGCGGGGATTCAGATATCCGTTGTTGTCGCCGTTCACCACGCCAAGCTGCACCAGGGTGCTCACGGCCTGCTTCGCGTAGGTGGACACGGCGGAGCCGTCCGGGAAGCGGTTCAGAACGCTGGTGGAGGCGGCGCCCACCCCCTGCTCGCGGGACAGGGCGTTGAAGAGCATCACCATGGCGTCCTGACGGGTGATTTTGGCGTTGGGCATGAAATTGGTGCCGTCCCCGTTGACGATGCCCAGCCGTCTGGCGGTGGCCACCGCCTGGGCGTAGTAGGCGTTGGAGGGCACGTCGGCAAAGCCGGAGCTGCCGCTGCCGCCGCTGAGGCGGAAGGCCCGGCACAGCATGAGCACAAAGTCCCGGCGCAGGATGTGCTGCCCCGGCCCGAAGGTCGTGGCGGTGACGCCGTTGGTCACGCCGTTCTGATACAGGTAGTCCACCGACGCCGCCGCCCAGGAATAGCCGCTCATGTCGGTGAAGTAGCCGGAGCCCCCGGGGTCGGAGATGTAGTAGTTGATCTGGCCGTTCACCTGCTCCCCGGTGGCGCTCACGGCGGTATAGGTGGCCGTGGCCTCCCCCTGGAAGCGGCCCTTGGGCACAAAGCTGATCTGGTCAATGTTGGGATTGCCCACGGCGTAGTACCGGGTGCCGGTGCTCACCTCAGAGCCGGTGCCGAAGCCGTTGTAGTTCAGGCACAGCTGGCCCGCGCTGGGGCTGGGCAGGCTGGTGAAGGTGATATAGGACAGCTGGCCGGTGAGCACGCCGCTGTGGGCGGAGCGCACCTGGGCCGCGGTCAGCCGGATGGGGCTGGAGCTGGTGCCGCTGAGGGAGATGATGCTGGGCGTGACCTGAATGGTCACCTCGTCCGTGTAGGAGGCGCCGTTGGTGTTATAGCCGGTGTACGGGATGGTCACGGTGCCGGTATAGGTCTTGGAGGCCAGGAAGGAGACGCTGCCGATCAGCGCGTTCCAGCCGCTGGCGTTGGAGCGGTAATAGGAGGTGTTCACCTGGACGCTGCCGTAAATATTGCTGTTTCCGCTGCGGTAGCGCAGGGCGCCCTGGCCGATGGCGGGCAGCTGGGTGAAGCGGATATAGCTCAGGCTTGCCCCCGTGGCGGCCACGCAGGCGTTGTTGAAGTCGGCGGCGTTGAGCGTCACCGACGCCCCGCTGTTGACGGTGTACCAGGTCCCCACAGGTGTGGGGTCCGGGTTGTTCCAGCCGTTGCCGGGGCTGACGTACACGGTGCCGGTGAAGGTGGTGCCCCGCACGCTGTAGCCGGTGTAGCGGATGGCCGTCTGCCCGGTGGAGGTGGTGGCGGGGACGAAGGCCACCCGGTCCAGGGACGGGCTGCCGGTCACCCGGTAGTCGGTGGTGGGGCCCACCGCGCTGTCATAGCTGCCGTAGCCCCGGTAATTGTGAAACAGGGTGCCCTCGCTGGAGGGAGGCAGCTCAAAGCGCACGTAGGAGAGCGTCTCACCGATGACCCGCAGGCTGGCGGCGCTGAAATCCCTGGCCTGGAACACCGCCCAGCCGTCCTGGGGCGCGTAGTAGTAGATGTCCGCGGGATCTCTGGGCGCGTTCTGCCGGGTCACGTTGATGGTCACCGTGCCGTTGTGGGTCGCGTTGGAGGTGTCCACAGCCCGGTAGCTGATGCGAACCGTGCCCTGATAGCCGTCGGCGGGGACAAAGCTCACCCGGTCCAGGCTGGGGCTGCCGGAACGGCGGTACTGGGTTGTGGACTGCACCTTCTCCCCCGGATGGGTGGCGTCTGTGTAGCCGTAGTACAGCGTGCCCACGCTGGACTGGGGCGGCGTAAAGGTGACATACTTCAGGCTGCGGCCGGTTTTGGCGCTGATGATGCTGTTGAAGTCGTCCGACAGGAAGCCCACCGGGTCCCCGCTGGAAGAATAGGACACGTCTCCGCTGCCCTGGCCGGAGCCGGTCACCGCCACCCGGATGGTGCCGTTGAACGCCTTGCCGTTGGTGCTGAACCCGGTGTAGGTGATTTCGGCGGTGCCGCTGTAGTCGGGCCGGGGCACAAAGGACAGGGCGCTGAGCGAGGTGAGGCCGGTGCCGCCGGGATAGTACTTCTCCGTGCTGCCCACGCCCGCGCCGGTGTCCGCCTCGGAGCGGTGGGTGTTGTGGAGGATGCCCTGGTTGGTGGGGACGGACAGGTTGGTGACGTAGGACAGGCCCGCCCCGGTTTTGGTGACGGAGGCGGTGTTCAGCTGGCTCTGGATGGAGGACAGGCCCAGGGGCTTGGCGTTGCTGTAGGTGCCGGAGGCGGTGAT
The DNA here is from genome assembly GCA_947383145.1 of uncultured bacterium. Lineage (GTDB taxonomy): Bacteria > Bacillota > Clostridia > Oscillospirales > Oscillospiraceae > Enterenecus. Next base: position 42,106 of record CANDCH010000013.1, on the reverse strand, counting down.
GAGGGTGGAGGTGTCCTCCTTCACCGTGACGGTGCACTCGGCGGTGAAGCTTCCCCGGGTGACCTCCACCTTGGCGGTGCCCACCGCCCGGGCAATGAGCTTGCCGTTGTCCGCGGTGACAATGGAGGTGTCATGAGAGAACCACACGGGCTTGAGCCCGCCGTCGCTGCCGGCCGAGCCGAAGGGCTTGATGGCCAGCTGCTCGGTCTGGCCCACCTGCATGGTCAGGGTGTTGTTCACCATGCTGAGCACGCCGCTGGTGGTGTCCAGCAGGATACCGGGCACCTCGATCTCCACCGTGTCCTTGATGTTCTCGTCCTTGCCGTACTGCACGGTGACCTCGGCCTTGCCGGGGGACACCAGGGTGATGCGGGCATAGCAGCCGTTCTCATAGCCGGTGTCCTTCTGGACCGTGACCACCTTGGTGTCCGAGCTGGTCCAGGTGATGCTGGCGGGGTTGTAGCTGGGGTCGCCGTAGCCACCGGAGCTGGGGACCGCGTGGATCAGCTTGTGGTCGCCGGGGCCCACCCCAGTCAAAATCAGCTCGTTGCTGGAGTTCTTCCCGGCGATGGTGAGCATTTTCAGCGCCGGAGTCACCTCCACCTCGCACACGGCGGACTTGGTGGGGTCGGCCACGGAGGTAAAGGTGATTTTGGCCTTGCCCAGGCCGGTGCCGGTGACCCGGAACTGCTGGCCCTTGCCGTTGGTATCCACCACGTCCACCACGCCCAGGGGCTCCACGGAGATGGCCACGTCCTTGTTCTTGACGCCGGAGGGCTGGACCGCCACGGTGAGGGTGTCGCTCTCCGCCAGGCCCAGACTCAGCTCCTTCTTGCTCACCGTGACGCCGGTGACGTTGGTCACCCCGTAGGCGGTGACGGTGACGGTGACGGAGGCGGTTTTCGTCTCGTCCGCCCTGGCCTTGGCGGTGATGACGGCGGTGCCGCCGCCCACGGCGGTGATCAGGCCGGAGGCCCCGTCGAAGGTGATGGCGCCGTTGGGATCGAATACATCCCAGACCACATCGTGGTTGGTGTAGCTGGAATAGGTCACGGTGGCGTCAATCTGGGCCGTGACCGGCTTGGTGACGGTCCGGGGCAGGTTCAGGCTGATCTGGGATACGCCCTGCTGGGGCCGCTGGCTGTCCGTCCGGTCGATCCGGATGCTGCTGACGGGCTCGCCCGGGGTGGTCACCGTCACCACACAGCTGGCGGTCAGCGTCTCATCGGCCTTCAGCTTGGCGGTGACGGTGGCAACGGCGGTGGTGGGCGGGTCCTGGATGACGGCGGTCACCTTGCCGTTGGCCGCCACCGTGGCCACATCCTCACGGTCACTGCTCCAGAGCAGGGTATTGCCCATCAGCCGGGTCCGCACGCCGCCGGCGCTGATCGAGTACGCAATCAATTGAACGGTGGGAGCCTCGGAGCCGGCCGTACCGAGGGCGCCTGTCGTCAGGGTGACTGCGGTTTCATTCAGTTCAATTCTTACAATCGGGTCGTCCACGGGACCCGGAGACGCCTGCGCGGGCGCGGCCGCCATGGGGACCGCCAGGGCCAGCGCCAGGACCAGCGCGCCCAGGCGGCGCAATACGCGATGCTTCATAGTTCGTACTCCTTTGCGCGGTGAGTTTGTTCCAACAAAGGGGAGCGGGCGGGGGTCCGCCCGCTCCCGGGGTTTTGGGTATCGCGGAGGGTCAGGCGCGCAGGCCTGCCGGGTTGATCCGATAGCTGAAGGAATCGTTGTCCTTGTCGTAGGACACCGTCACCGTACCGGCGGTCACGGGGGTGCCCCAGCGGTTGCACAGCACGTTGGGGATGGAGATGGTGATGTCGGAGGTGTTCGCCTTGTCCACGTCCAGATAGATGGAGTTGGTGTTGCCCACCGCCGTGCTGTCATGAATGGTCACGCCGGTTCCTCCGTTCAGCGCCCCGCCCAGGCCGTAGTGGGTGCCGCCGCCGTTCACCGTGGCGCCGTTCATGGCCGACTGGCTGGACTGGGTCACCGGCAGGCGGTGATATCCGCTGGGCTCCCGGTAGAGCTCCCGGTCAAAGACCAGCACGATCTGGCCGGTGATTCTCTTGGTGGTCTCGTCGTAGGCCAGATCCGTGCCCACGCTGAGGATTTTGGGGGCCTGATCGTTCATCAGCTGGATGGGGAAGTTGGCGCGGAAGGCAAAGCTGGCGTCCGGGCTGTTGCCCTGGGCGTCGGTGATGCTGGCCATGGCCAGACAGACGTAGTCCACGTTCTCCCGCAGGTTGTCGGAGGCGTAGGTCATGCCGCCGCTGCCGGTGGTGGCCCCGCCCCGGACGGGGATCTCCCGGGGGCCCCAGTTGGCCTTCACCAGCTCGCCCACGCCGCCGCCGGAGATCAGCTGGCGCACCGCCCGCTTGGTGTCGTCGTCGGCGAACTGGTCGAACACGGAGGGATAGCCGTTGGGGCCGGGGTTCACCTGGGTGTAGTCGTCAAACAGGGCTTGCAGCACGGTGTAGCTGGCGGCGTTGTAGGGCGCGCCGAAGTCGCTGTGCAGGGTGGTGTCCACATGCTTGTTGAAGGGCTCCATGAGCATATGCTTGGTCAGGCCGCTCATGATCAGAAGCTTGGACTGAACGGTGGAGGTGCGGTCCACGATGGCGGTGACGTTGGTGCTTCCGGTGCTCTCCAGCTTCAGCACAGGGCGCTCCGCCATGTTGGTGGTGAAGTAGTAGCCCATGGCCTGACTGGCGTAGGACTGGGGGGTGGAGCCCTGGGGCACCACGCAGAGATAGTAGATGGTGTTAGGCTGCACCAGGCCGGTCAGGTCGATGCGCAGGGCGCTGCCCGCGCCCACAAAGTTCGTGGTGCCCTTGATGACGCCGGAGCTGTCGCTGAACACGCCGTCCACCACCCGGTCCCGGCTGGGGGTGGTGAGGAGGGTGCCCTTGCCGCCAATGGCGCTGTTGATCTCAACCATCTCGCCCCGGTTGGCGCTGTCGCTCCAAAGCGGGGGGCCCTGGGTCTTGCCGTCCACCACTACCTCTTCATTGATGAAGTAGCTGCTGATCAAATTGATGACGCTGGTCACCGGGGTGCCGCTGAGCACCGGCTTCTGGACCGTGTCGGTGGGTTTGTCCTTGTACATCAGGTCGCTGAGGGGGAAGATGATGTAGTTGACCTGGCCGGGGTGGTTCATGGTCATGGAAATCACGGGGCTGGTGTCGCTGGGGGTGACGCGGATCTGGGTGATCTCCGGCGCGGCCCGGTCGGTGAAGGTCATATCGGTGCGGAAGGGGTCGGGGGTGCCGATGGACCACACGCCCTTGGCCAGCACCTCGTTATAGCGGTCCTCGTTGTTCACGCCCACCTGGAGCTCCTGGAGGGTGGTGTCCGAGCCGGCCACCACCGACACCCGCAGGTTGACGGTGTCGCTCCAGGAATCATACTCGCCCCTCAGGTCGCCCAGCTGATTCAGCCGGTCCACGTGGATGACGTACTCCCGGTCCTCCATGTCCTTCAGGCACTCCGGCTGACGCATTCCGCCCCGGATGTCGGTGAGGCTGCGGTACACAAAACGCCGCTGGCTGTTGTTGTCCACCGTGCCCCGGAACTCGGCGGTGCCCTCCTTCTCCCAGGGGTCGGAGCTTCCGGCGGCCCGGGAGTAAATGGTGACGTCCATGTTGCAGTCCGACCAGATCAGGATGTCGTAGCACATATTCGGGTCCACGCTGTCCGGCAGGAACATGGGGTGGGCGCGGAAGGAGCGGTCAATGCGCTGGTTCTCATTTTTCGCGTTCTGGGGCAGGGAACCGGGCTTGTAGGTCCCCGTGCCGTCGTCATTGACCGCGTACTCGAACAGGGTGCCCGCGCTGTCCACCGCCTTGGTCATCACCGGCGGGCGGTGGCTCACCACGGACAGCTCCACCTCGGCGAAGCTGACGATGAACTCGGGCAGCTCGGTGGGGTTGGGATCCAGGAGGTTGGCCTCGTCCGCGTTGTCGCGGATGTTGTTGAGGTAGAAGTGGTGGGTGGAGCCGCTCACCAGCCGCAGGGCGTTGAGGCTGTCGCTGGTGGTGGGGAAGGTGACCACCATCTGGCCGCTCTCCATCTTCACCACGGCGTTGCAGTAGTTGATTACCCAGCCGTCCTCATTGGCGTACTCGATTTTGTCCGTGGTGGGGTTATAGGTGCAGCTGTCGCACCAGGGGGTATCGTTCAGGTTGACGCCCACCGGGCCGTCCTTCAGCATGATATGCTCGTGGAGGGCCTTGCCCAGGGCGCTGCGGGCGGCGGCCTCCGCCTTGGGGTCGCCCGCGTTCACCGCCTCCTCCACCGCCTGGTACAGCTCCAGGTAATTGGTGTCGCTCATCCCCGGCCGGACGCCCTCGGAAAACACCAGCCGGATGTCGGTGTCCGCCAGGGGCTGGCCGGCGTCGTTGACCTTGGTGAACTCCTGCTTCACGGTGGGGGGGGTGGTGTCCCGGGTCTTGACGTTGATCTTCTCCACCTTGGAGTAGTTGCCCGCCGCGTCCTTGGCCACCAGATACATGGTGTAGGAGGAGGTGCCGGCGTCCAGGGGCCTGGTCTCGTTCATGGTGACCTTGGTGCTGGTGTAGGCGGCGCTCACCTGCTTGCGGCCGTTCTTCACGATATTGCCGCCGCCGGACTCGATCTTGATCTGGAGCTTGCGCAGCAGGGCCTTCAGGGCGGCGTCGTCCTCCGCTCCCTCGAACACCTCGCCGTCGCCGGGCTTGTAGTGCTCCTCGTCGGCCCCCTCGAAGGCCATCTCAAAGTCCTCGCCCTCGGGGATGATGGCCCAGAACAGGGTGGACGTCTCGTTGACGGAGAAGGTCAGCTCAATGGAGTTGGCGTCGGCGTTGGTCTGCTCCCGGTCCACAATCACCGGGGGCTGCTCGTCGGGCGTGCGGAAGTTGAGGGCGTACACCTGGGAGCTCTTGGCCCCGTCGTAGTCGGTGAGCCACAGGTACAGCGTGTAGTTGGTCAGCTCCTGGAGGGGCGTATTGTTGACGTTGATGGGCTGGGTGACGTTCTTCACGGTGTCCCGCACGCCGTAGCCCAGATTGCCCCGCACGGCGTTGGCCTTGAGCTCGGCCGGGGTGGGAGGCGTGCTCCCGGCGGGCAGCAGGGCGTAGTACAGGCGGCAGCTCTTGTTGGTCATCACGGTGACCTGGGCGTTCTCGGTGGTGATCATGGTCATCACCGGATAGCCCGTGTTGAAAGCGGGCACGGTGCCGTCCGGCGTGCTGAAGGCGGTGACCTTCACCGGGCTGCGGTTGCCCCTGCCGTCCACCAGGATGGCGCTGACGTAGTAGGAGCCGTCCTGAGTCAGGCCGCTGAGGGAGGTGGTGTACTCCTCCTTGGAGGAGGTGACGCTGATGCTGCCGGAGTGGAGAATCTTGCCGCCGTAGACGGGGGGCTCGATCAGGTCGTCCTCGCTCACCGAGCCGTCGGTGACGGCGGACACCGCCCAATAGATGGTGCCGCTCTTATTGGCCTTGAACACAAGGTCGGCGGAGGTGGGGGCGATGTTCTTCACCTTGGGATAGCCCGCCTCCAGCCTGGGGTCGGCGGAGGACTCGGCGGCCTGACTGCTGTTCATGTTGGAGCCGTTGATGTCGGCGTCGATGCCCGGGCGGATCACGATCTTGTCGGGCAGCTGCTCCACGGTGGAGCCCGCCGCGCCCACGTTCAGGTCTTTGATGTCGCCCTCGCCGGTGACCTTGGTGGCCACGTCCAAATCCAGCTCGTCCACCCGGGCGTCCCCGTCCACCAGGACGGTGGAGCCGGTGGCGTCCTCGTCGATGGTGATCTTGTCGGCGGAGCCCTGCACCACCTGAAGGTTGGAGTCGGGGGTGCGGTTGACGACCTCCTTCACGTTGCCCGCCAGCTGGAGCAGGGTGCCGGGAGCGCCGTCCAGCTCAATGTAGCTCAGGCCGTAGCCGGGCAGGGAGGAGTCGTCCACATAGGCGTTGGTGCGCACAGTGGTGGTGGGTATGTCGGTGTTGCCCTCGGCGCGGATGGTGACAAACTGCTGGCTGATGCTGTCCACCAACAGCTTGTCGGCCGTCACGTTGCGCAGCAGCACGCTGCTCTGGCTGGAGCTGCTCTCGCCGCCGCCGCTGATGATGATCTCGCCCAGGACGTTGACGTTCTCCAGCAGCACGTCGCCCAGGTCGATGCCGCCGGTGAGATAGAGGTTGCCGGCGATGGTGCCGTCCCGCAGCTTCACGCCGGAGGTGTTGACGGTGACGTTGCCGTACACATCCCCCAGCAGGTGGTCGCCGGGGGTGTTCACCGGGGTGCCGATGGCCCGCACCAGCATGGCGGCCACCTCGCCCCGGGTGATGTTGCGCTTTGGCTGGAAGGAGCCGTTGCTGTAGCCGCTGATGATGCCGTTGGCCGCGGCGGCGCCCACCAGGCCCCGGCTCCAGTCGCTGAGGGTGCGGGTGTCGGAGAAGCCCAGGGTCTCGCCCACGGTGGGCTGGAGCATCATATTCCGGCTGAGCAGCACGGCGGCCTGCTCCCGGGTCAGGGTGTCGTTGGGGGAGGCGGTGGTGTCCGAGGTCCCCTTGAAGTAGCCCATGTTATAGGCGATGTCGATGTCGTCAGAGAACCAGTCCCGGACGCTCACATCGGTGAAGGGGTGGCCCGCCGTCCGGGTATAGCCGTAGGCGCGGTTCATCATGGCCACGAACTCCGCCCGGGTGATGTTCCGCTGAGGGGCCATGCTGCCGTTGATGTCCCCCCGCATCACGCCCCAGTCCACCAGGGTGTTCACGTAGGAGTCGGCCCAGTGGGCCTGGGCGGGCATCACCGCCGAGGGCAGCAGTCCGGCCAGCAGCGCCAGGGACAGCAGGGCAGCCAGTCCCCGGCGCAGCCGGCTCCAGATCGTTTGGTTGGTTTGACGCTTGCTCATGTTGTGTGACCGTTCCTTTCCGGCGCGGCGGGCCGCCGCGTCTGTCCGTTTCTGCCAGTAGCTGAATTATGATGAACTGAGCGGCGCTCAGCTTGCTTTCGGCCTGCCCCGCAGCTGGAGGTTGAACACCGCCTCCCGCAGAAGGGTCTCCTCGTCCTCGCACATGTCCACGAATTTCGCGGCGTACAGCACGCAGGACGCCCGCTCGGTGGGGCGCAGGCGCAGCACCTGGCACTTGAGCACCAGGGGCTGGCTGGTGACGGGTATGACGATCTCCAGCTGCTCCCCCACCTGGAGGGAGTGGTCGGTGAAAAACGCCACGCCGCCGCAGCTCAGGTCGTTGGATTCCACCGCCCTGCGGCCCCTCCAGTCCCCCGTCAGAGGGTAGATCAGGCTCTGGAAGCGGACCGCCACCCGCAGGTTCTTGCGCATATCCCCGGCGTCCTGGTTCAGCTTGGTGACCTCCAGCTGGATCATGTCGTTGCGGCTGCGCACGATGGTCCCCTCGTAGGAGGGTCCGGCGTCCGTGATGGACAACAGCTTCAGCCGCTTGTGCTCCAGAATCTCGTCGATCTTGCCGTCCTCCACCTGAATCTGCCAGAACGGCCCGCCGGTGCTTCCCTGTATTCTCCCCCGGGCGATGGGGGTTCCCTTGCTGTCCAACAGCAGGTAAATGCTCTGTTCCATCCTCATGCCTCCTGTTCCGCGTCTGCTTCGCTCCGGGGCCCGGGCGCGGGCTTGGCCTGGGCTCTGCCGCTCTCCTTGGGCTTATTGGGGTCGAAGTGGAGGAAATACACGTAGATCTCCACAATCGCCTTGTACAGCTCCTCCGGCACCTCCTGGCCCAGCTTCAGCTGGGTGAGGATGGTGGCCAGGGAGTTGTCCTCGTAGATGGGCACGCCGCTGTCCGCGGCCACCTCCACGATCTTTTCCGCCATATAGCCCATGCCGGAGGCCACGATCACCGGCGCGCCGTTCCCCGCCTCGTACTGAAGGGCCACCGCCTTTTTGGACGGATTCCGCCTGCCGTCATACTTTGACATTGACACTGTTCTTCCCTTCAAAAATTTTGGGGAACACCTCGGTGAGGGTCACCGGGCGCTCCATCTTCCGCACGCTGACCCCGGCGGAGGTGAGCTCGTTCCGGGCCAGAATCTGCCCGATGGTCTGCTCCATCTCCTTGGAGAAAGGGGCCGCCCCCTCGGGGCAGCTGACGATGACCCCCACGTTTTTATCCTTGCTGGAGAGGATCACGTCGAACAGGCCCAGGCCCTGCACGTCGATTTTGAACAGAAACTTCATGCACTTCTCGCCGGTTCCCTGACCGTTTTTCCGCTCCTCGGCGTCCGGGTCCACCCACAGCTCGGAAAAGAGCATCCGCCCGTTCATCTCCAGGGGAATCAGGTAGTGGTTCAGGGGCATGTACACGCTCTCGTTGACAAGCAGGGCGTTGACCAGGTTCCGAAAAGCCTGCTGCACCTCGGCGCTGCCCTCCCCCCGGAGGGCCCGGGCGGCGGCGGCGGCCAGGTGGTCGGAGAACTGGGTGGCCATGGAGGCCCGGCCGAACTGCCCCTGCTGGAGCAGCTTCAGCAGGGAGGCCCCGTCGATCCCCCCCAGCATTCCCTTCAGGGTCCCATAGCCGCTGAGCTGGTGGAACGCCTCCTGGAGCTTATCCTCCGAGCCGTTCTCGTACCGGGCCACGTCCAGCGCCAGCAGGCTGAGCAGCTCCCGGGGGGTGCCCAGGTCGTGGGTGGCGTTCACGTAGTCGGACATGAAGGGAAACACCTTCTGCTGGAGCAGCTCAATGTTCCCCTGCCGGTCCCCTGCGGCCACGCCGTTCTCCAGCTGGGCCAGAAGCTGGCGCAGCTGGTCCCCCCAGCTGGCGGGCATGGCGTTGGCCATGGAGGCCAGATTGCGCAGAAGGTTGCCCTCGATGTGGCCGGTGGAGGAAAAATCGCTGTAGCTCTTTAAAAAGGAGAGGATGTCCGCCCGGACCCCCTCCGAATCCGCCCGGGCATAGGCGCTGCGCAGCAGGGCGAACAGCGCCCCGCCGAAGCGGGTGCCGGAGCGCATCTGGGCGCTGAGGAACTGGAGCAGCTGCCCCTGGTCCATCTTCAGCATTTCCATGACGCGGGACATTTCCTCGGCGATGCCCTCGCTCATGCCGGAGGTCACCGACGTGCCCTCCCGCAGCAGCAGCCGCGCCATGGTCCCGGTGACGTCCTGGTTCTGGCGCAGCTGCTGGAGGAAGGTCTGGAAATTGGAGTCGTACCGGATCTGTCCCCCCGCCTGACTGGCGTCCTGCTGCTCGGTGCGGTTGTCCGCGCCGGTGACCCGGTTCAGGTCCGGGACGTTCTGAACCTGGGTGTTGCCGGGGGATATGGTGATATTGCGGTTGGCCGCCGTATTGTCATAACCCGGTACCGGGTTGGTCGCTCCCAAGAGATCAGGCATTTTTCACACCCCTGCGATAAAACTTAGAAAAGCTACTTAATTTTCCGCCGCGCCGTGCCGATAATAATAAGGATAAAAGATTTTACTGAGGTGGTGCTTTTTTATGGGCAGCGGAAACGAAATCCTGGATATGTACATTTACGAGACGGGCACTCTGCTGGAACAGCTGGAGACCATCGTCCTCGAGGCGGAAAAGGTGGACACCTTCTCACAGGAGAACGTGAATGAAATTTTCCGCATCATGCACACCATCAAGGGCTCCTCCGCCATGATGGAGTTCGACACCCTGGCCACCGTGGCTCACCGGATTGAGGACATGTTCTTCATCATCCGGGAGGGCACCATGTCGGTGGTCCGCGAGGAGGACCGGCCGGCCCTGTTCGACGTGGTGTTCCAGTCCATCGACTTCTTCCGGGGCGAGGTGGAAAAGGTGGAGGCCGACGAGCCTCTTGATAAGGATATCGACAGCTTCATGGCAAATATTAATACCTTGATTGCAAAAATCAAGGGAGAGCCTGCGCCGGAGCCGGAACCCGCTCCCGCGGCGCCCGCGGCGGCGTCCGGCGCGGCGGCGTCCGGCGCGGCGGCGCCCGCCGCCGCCCCCGCAGCCGGGGCCGCCGGCTTCCCCCACGCCCTGCGGGTGAACTTTGAGGAGGGCTGCGGCATGGAGAGCCTGCGGGCCTTCATGCTGGTCACCGCGGTGAAGGACGTGTGCAGCGAGGGCGACTTCACCTTCCAGCCCAGCAATGTGGAGAACGACCCCTCCACCTCCGAGAGCATCGTGGAAAACGGCTTCCACCTGATGTTCAAGAACGAGCAGGATCGGTCCAGCGCCATCTCCGTCATCAAAACGGTGGGCTCCGTCCAGGGCTACCAGCCCTACGACGTCCCCGTTCCGGAGGAAAAACCCGCCCCCGCCCCCGCCGCCGACCACGCCGAGGCGGCCCCCGCCGCCAAGGCCGCGTCCCCCGCGGCTCCCGCGGCCCAGCAACAGCAGCAGCACCCCAAGGAGACGCTGATCAGCGTCAATCTGAGCAAGCTGGACCAGCTGTCCGCCGTGGTGGGGGAGATCGTCATCACCGAATCCATGGTCACCTCCTCCCCCGACCTGAAGGGACTGGTGCTGGACGCCTTCTCCAAGTCCGCCCGGCAGCTGCGCAAGCTCACCGACGAGCTCCAGGACGTGTCCATGTCCCTGCGCATGGTGCCCGTGTCCAGCGTGTTCCAGAAAATGACCCGCATCGTCCGGGACATGACCAAGAAGCTCAACCGTCCGGCCAAGCTCACCCTCATCGGCGAGAACACCGAGGTGGACAAGACCATCGTGGACTCCATCGGCGACCCCATCATGCACATGATCCGCAACTCCATGGACCACGGCATCGAGGAGACCCAGGAGGAGCGCGTCGCCGCCGGCAAGGACCCGGTGGGCGAGATCGTCCTCTCCGCCCGGGACACCGGCAGCGAGGTCATCATCGAGATCATCGACGACGGCCGGGGCGTCAACGACGAGGCCGTGCTGGCCAAGGCCATCCGCCAGGGCATCGCCTCCCCCGACGTGGACTACAGCCACAAGGAGATTCTCAACTTCCTGCTGGCTCCTGGCTTCTCCACCAACACCGAGGTCACCGAGTTCTCGGGCCGGGGCGTGGGCATGGACGTGGTGAAGCGGGGCGTGGAGGAGCTGGGCGGCACCGTGTCCATCTCCAGCGAGCTGGGCAAGGGCATGACCACCACCATCCGCATCCCCCTGACCATGGCCATCATGGACGGCATGGAGGTGGCCGTGGGCGACTCCATCTTCACCATCCCCATCAACAACATTCAGGCCACCATGAAGGTGTCCGCCGGGGAGGTCATCCACGACTCCAGCAGCGGCGAGATCATCAAGGTGCAGGGCAATTTCGTGCCCATCGTCCGCGCCCGGGACCTGTACCAGCTCCAGGGCGGCTGCGCCGACATTGAGGACGGCGTGCTCATCTGGCTGGAGGCCGGGGACCGCTCCTACTGCCTGTTCGTGGATGAGCTGTTGGGCCAGCAGCAGGTGGTGGTCAAGCAGCTGCCCGCCTACGTGAACAGCTTCAACGTGAAGCACTACGGCATCAACGGCTGCACCCTGCGCAGCGACGGCAGCATCAGCATCATCCTGGACGTGGCCAGCCTGTACTCCGCTGCCCGGGGTATGTGAGAAGGAGAGAGGAAGAATATGAACGAAGAGATTCTGTTCGCCCGTGAGGACGAGATGGAGGCCCTGAATCTGGACGACGCGGTGGACTCCCAGAAGTACCTGATCTTTATGGCGGGCCACCTGAAGCTGGGCGTGGTGGCCGAGGACGTGGTGGAGATCCTGAACAACCAGGTCATCACCTACCTGCCCATGGTGCCCGACTTTATCCAGGGCATCATCAATATGCGCGGCCAGATGATTCCCATTCTGGACATCCGCGCCCGGCTGGGCATGGCGCCCCAGGAGGGCGACAACCTGGTGGTGGTCATCAACCTGGGCGAGGTGCAGCTGGGTATTCTGGTGGACGGCGTGGACCAGATGCTGGACATACCCAAGGTCAACATCCATCCCCTGCCCGCCAACAGCACCCAGATGCTGGTGTCCGGCATGTGCTCCCTGCCCGACGGCTCCGGCACCATGATGGTGTTGGACTGCGCTCAGCTGATGCCCAATGATTAGCCCGGGGACCGGAGCGGGCGGCTCTTTCTCCGCCCTGACCATCACGGACGCCGACTTCACCCGCCTGGTCAAGTTCGTCCAGACCAATTACGGCATCGACCTGTCCCAGAAGCGCCAGCTTATCACCGGGCGGCTGTCCACCGCCATCAAGCAGCGGGGCTACACCAGCTTCTCCGACTTCGTGAACCACGTGCTCCAGACCAAGGACAACGACGAGATCACCCTCCTGCTGGATAAGCTCACCACCAACTACACCTTTTTCATGCGGGAGAAGGAGCACCTGGACCTCTTCTGCCAGAAGATCATTCCCGACATCGTGCAGAAGCACCAGCGCGACAAAACCCTGGCCATCTGGAGCGCCGGGTGCTCCACCGGGGAGGAGCCCTACAACATTACCATGTTCCTCTTTGACTATCTGGGCCCCCAGGCCGCCCAGTGGGACTGCCGGCTGCTGGCCACGGACATCTCCAACCGGGCCATGACCGCCGCCAAAAAAGGCGTGTACGAGCTGCCGGACACCATCCCCGCCGACTGGAAGAAAAAGTACTTCGTCCCCCAGGCCGGCGGCCAGTACCAGGTGGCCCCCAAGGTGCGGGACAATGTGATCTTCCAGCCCTTCAACCTGATGGACCCCATCAAATTCCGCCGCAAGTTCGACGTGATTTTCTGCCGGAACGTGATGATCTATTTCGACCAGCCCACCAAGGACGCCCTGGTTCGCCGGTTCTACGATGCCACCGTCCCCGGCGGCTACCTGCTCATCAGCAAGTCGGAAAACCTCAGCGCCAACGCCCCTTACCGCCGTCTGGCCCCGTCCACGTTCCAAAAATAAGCGAACAGCCGGGCCGATCACCTCTGCCGGTCGGTCCGGCGTCTCTATGAAATAAGGAGAGGAGCACCCTCTTATGACGATCCCTGCCGCAGTCAGCAAAAAAATCCGCGTCATGGTGGTGGACGACTCCATGGTGGCCCGCAGCATGCTCATCCGGGGCCTCAACGCCCACCCCAGGATCGAGGTGGTGGGCTACGCCATCAACACCTTGGACGCCAAAAACAAGATTCCCCAGTATCAGCCCGACGTGGTCACCATGGACGTGGAAATGCCTGGGCAGAACGGCATTGAGTTCCTGAAGCAGTACCTGCCCGCCCACCCCATCCCGGTCATCCTTGTGTCCTCCCTGAACTTGAAGGTGTTCGACGCCCTGGCCGCGGGCGCGGTGGACTTTGTCCGCAAGCCCGACGGCACCACCAGCGAGGCCACCTTTGTGGCCGCCCTGGCCCAGAAGGTCATCATCGCCGCCAGCGCCCGCCCCCGCACCGCCGTCCCCGCCTCCGCGTCCATCCAGCCGGGCGGCGCGCCCATTCCCGCCTCCGCCGCCCCCAACCTGGGCTCCAGCGCCAATCTGGACCGGGTGATCATCGGCCTGGGCGCCTCCACCGGCGGAACAGAGGCCACCCTGGCCGTGATGAAGCGGCTGCCCGCCGACATTCCCCCCATGGTCATCGTCCAGCACATGCCCCCCGGCTTCACCAAAATGTACGCCGAGCGCCTCAACCGCCTGTGCGCCATGGAGGTGCGGGAGGCCCAGAGCGGCGACGAGCTCCACCGGGGTCTGGCCCTGGTGGCCCCCGCCGACCTCCAGTGCCGGGTGGTGCGCATCGGCGCACGGTACACCGTCAACTGCACCCCCGGGGAGAAGGTCAGCGGCCACCGCCCCTCCGTGGACGCCATGTTCCAGTCCATGGCCGACGTGGTCAACTGCAAAATGGTGGGCATCATCATGACCGGCATGGGGCAGGACGGCGCCGTGGGCCTGCTGGCCATGCGGAAAAAGGGCGCCTACACCATCGGCCAGGACAAGGAATCCTCCGTGGTCTACGGAATGCCGGGCGTGGCCCAGAATATCGGCGCGGTGTGCATACAGGCCTCCTGTGACAACGTGTCCAACGTTCTTCTGCGGCATCTGAAGAGTCTGGGCTGATTCGCCTAAAATCTGGAAGTCCAGAAATACTTAAAAATACCCCATTCTGCCCGGAGCTTTTGGCAAAAGCTCCGGGCAAATTGCGTTTAGAAAGAAATTTCCTCCTTTTTCTTATGTTCCGCCCAGCTTTGCCGATATATAAGGTGAATGTAACGTGAGAAACCTTACGGATATCAAAAGGATGTGAGTGACTATGCTGACCTCGTCCGGATACGGCGCAATTTCCCCCGTCGGTCCCGCCAAGGTCTATCAGGCCAAGCCGGCCCGAGACAAAAAGGCCCAGGTACTCCCGGGCGGCAACAAATACGACAGCGTGACCCTCTCCGCCCCCAGCCAGGACAGCCGCTTCCACATGGGGCTGGTCAGCCGGCTGTCCGGCGAAGTGCGCACCGCCACCACCACCGGCGACATCGCCGCCCTGCGCCAACAGGTGGCCTCCGGCGAATACACCCCTGATCCCATGGCCATCGCGGCCCGGATTTTGTTCCTTGGGGGGGAGCGGTAGATGGCGGCGGCCGGCTACCGGTCCTACCTGGACCTGCTCGGGGAGCTGAGCGGCTGCCTGGACCGGCTGTCCGCTCTGGCCCAGGAGAAGGCGGACGCCGTCCGGCAGGACGACCTCACCGCCCTGGGCGACGTGCTCAAGCAGGAGCAGGTCGTGGCGCTCAGCCTGCGCGGGCTGGAGCAGCGGCGGGTCAAGCTGCTGAGCGCGCTGGGGCTGGACGGCGTCCCCCTGACGCAGCTGCACAGCCATGTCCCCCCCGAGCTGGAGGACGAGGCGCGGCAGGCGGCGGAGGCCGCCCGGCGCAGCTATCGGGACTACCGGGGCTACGCGGACATGGCCCGGAACACCCTGGAGCTCAATCTGCACCAGATTGAAAAGGTGATCACCGCCTCAGGCGTTGACCCGGCGGAGCTGGGCGCGGGCTACGAGCCCCCCGGCGTGGAGCCCCCAAAAAATATGAAAACCGATTTCCGCGCCTGACTGCGGCGCGGCGTTATGATAAAGGAGTTTTAGCTATGGGCACTGTTGGCACTTTCGACGGCTTTACCACCGCCCGCCTGGGCATTTACGCCGCCCAGCACGGCCTGCGGGTCACCGGCAACAATATTTCCAACCTGAATACGGTGGGCTATACCCGCCAGCGGCTGGATCAGGTCAGCCTGAAAACCGGCGGCAACGACGTTTACCGCTCCCAGTTTGACAACCACGTGGGCAACGGCGCCCTGGTCACCAGCATCAACCAGGTGCGGGACCCCTATCTGGACATTCGGTTCCGCAATACCGCCGCCAGCGTGGGCTACCACGACACCACCCTGGCCGGCCTCAACGAGATCTCCGACACCCTGGACGAGGTGGGCCGGGAGATCACCAAGGACACCGAGGACGACGGCGTTCTGTACGCCCAGATACTGGATGTGCTCAAGCAGCTGGAGGGGCTGAGCGAAAACCCCACCAAGGGCAACGACACCCTGGTGCGCAACTCCGCCGAGGCGCTGTGCGGCCTGTTCCACACCTACGCCGACAAGCTGGAGACGCTGCGGGAAAACACCGTGAACGACCTGGAGAAGAAGGTCTCCGCCACCAACGAGATCCTCACCAACATCCGCAACCTGAACGAGTCCATCCGGGAGGCGGAAATCCACGGCGACAACGCCCTGGAGATGCGGGACGAGCGCAACCGCCAGATCGACGAGCTGTCCCAGCTGATGCACATCAACGTGACCTACACCATGGAGGACATCGGCGCGGGCATCGAGGTGGAAAAGCTCACCATCTCTCTGGGCGACTCCAACCCGGACCCCCTGGTTAAGACGGACAGCACCGTTCTGGTGGACGGCATCTACGGCTCCCAGATCTCCATCAAGAAGGTCCCCACGCCCAACCCGGATTTTGACACCGACCCCAACAACACCGACCCCACCAACCTGCCCTACCTGGACCAGGACGGCAACCCCTGCGCGGAGGCCGACGCCAAGATGATCTATGACCCCCAGTACACCATCATGGTGTCCAAACTGGTGGACCAGCGCAACATCGTGCCCAAGGACCTGGACATGAACAAGGGCCGCCCGGTGACCCTGGACGACAACGACCTGTTCGGCTCCGTCCAGGCAATCCGGGAGCTGCTCACCGAAAAGGGCGAGTTCTCCACCACCGCCGACGTGGCCGTGGACGAAAACGCCGCCATCAAACGGGGCATCCCCTACTACC
Source organism: uncultured bacterium (assembly GCA_947383145.1). GTDB lineage: Bacteria > Bacillota > Clostridia > Oscillospirales > Oscillospiraceae > Enterenecus. The sequence continues at coordinate 25,859 of CANDCH010000013.1, read as the reverse complement.
AGCTGTCCATGGACCTGTTGGCCAAAAAGTTCGCCGACACCTACAACGAGCTGAACCAGGGCGCTATGGTGGACGAGAACGGCGACCTGATCTACGAGCAGCAGACCGGCACCCCAAAAGACCTTGGCCTGCGGGAGGCTGCCAACGGCTACTACGTGGACGTCAGCGGCTACTATGTGGGCAACGACGCCCACGGGCAGTGCGTGCTCACCAAGGCCCAGATCAATGAGCGGGACGACATGAAAACCGCCATGCTCAAAATCAAGGACGCCGACGCCGCGTTTTATAACCAGCACAAGGCCGCCCTCTTCCCCAACGGAGAGAACGGCGCGGTGGACGAGGACGAGGCTCAAAAGGTTCTGCTTGCCTTCATGAAGGCGGGCGCCGCCCCCGGCCACGGCGTGGCCGCCGCGGGCAATCCCCCCGACCAGCCCCTCACGGTATACGCCACCGTGGCCCCGGAGGGCGTGGGCCCCCTGTTCAGCAACCGCAACGACAACGACGATCCCTCCGGCATCAACGCCTCCAACATCTCCATCTCCCACAGCTGGTCCACCGGCGACGTGAAGATCGTTCCCACCTATGTCCGCCTCCACGACGGCACCATTCAGAACACCACCAAAAACGAGAACGTGGACCATATGATCTCCAAGCTGAACGAGGACCTGGTCTACAACCCCAAGGATCTGATCGGCGAGGACTGCGTCAGCTCCAAGCTGTACACAGGCAGCTTTAACGGGATGTATGACAATATGTGCTCCACCCTGGGGGAGGGCCAGCGCTCCGCCAATGTCCAGCTCAACACCAGCTACACCCAGCTTGTGGAGATCGACACCAGCCGGGACGGCGTGTCCGGCGTGGACCTGAACGACGAAGCCATGAACATCATGCAGTTCCAGAAGGCCTACTCCGCCGCCTGCCGCATGATGACCGCCATTGACGAGGCTATTGACCGGCTGATTAACAACACCGGCATTGCCGGACGCTGACCATAAGGAGGGTATCCCATGATCCGTGCCACCACAGGCGGCGTGCTGCGAAGCTACCGCAAAAACCTGATGAACTCCTTCATCTCCCAGAACCATGCCCGGGATACGGTGCTCACCCAGCGGAAGTTCAACTCCTACGCCGAGGACCCCGCCGCCGCCTCCAAGGCTTTCCGGCTGCGCAAGTCCCGCATGATGGCGGAGACGCAGTACAACATCAGTAAGAGCACCTATCAGAAGTTTCAGACCGGCTTCAGCAGCCTTTTGTCCATCGACGAGCTGATCGACACGGAGAACGGCGGCGAGCAGATGAGCACCCTGAAGGACACCACCCTGCGGATGCTCAACGATCCCTCCGGCGACGCCCGCACCCAGCTGAGCAAGGCCCTGAGCGTGATGACGGAGGGCATTGTCCAGAACCTGAACACGAAGTACGGCGACACCTTTATTTTCGCCGGGGCGGACGGCCACAACGTCCCCTTTGAGGTCAAAACGGTGAACGGGCGCAACCAGCTGTACTACCGGGGGGTGTCCGTGGACGCGGCGGTGCCCAACGTCTGGAAGGACGGAAACACTTTTATGCAGGTGAACGCCAACGGCCAATACGACCCCGCCGGCGGCAGCTACCTCAAGATGGATAACATTGAGCTGATGTCGGCCGGCCAATATGAAAGGTCCTACACAGCCCCCGCGCTGGAGGCCAACACTCCCCCCGCCACCGGCTTCAAGGAGTACAACGCCGACGGCAGCGCCTTCACCGGCGCGGCCGGGGAGACGGGCGGCTATTACCAGCAGGTGGACGCCAACGGCGCTCCCGACGGCCTCATCTCCAAGGAGGACTATGAGGCGGCGGTGAAAAAGGCCGATGACGCCCCCGCCCGCCTGACGGACACCGGCGGCAACGTGGTGTACGTGGACAAGGACGGCAAGGTGATCCCCGCCCCCACCACCGACGCGGAAAAGGCCAACGCCTTCGTAATGGTTGTGGACGGCGACCCCAAGGAGCAGGCCATGACCCGGCAGGAGTACGATGACGCCGTCGAGGATGCCGCCAAGCTGGAGACCCTGGTGAACGAAAAGCGCTTTGTGGACGTGGGCCTGGGCTTCCAGGAGCACGACGGCAAGCTCATTGAGTCCAGCGGCTATAACGACGCCCTTCACGGCATCACCTTCATCGGCTACGGCCTGGATGAGGACGGCGACCCCAGGAACATCTACTCCATCGTCCAGCGGCTGACCGAAATCGCGGACGGCGTGCCCGAGGAGGGCGAGTGGAGCACGGAGGTCTACGAGGAGTTCCGGGGCCTGGTGGGCAAGCTGGAGGCCGCCTCCTCCGAGTTCAAAACCCAGTTCACCAATATGGACGCCAGCACCACCAAGCTGAAGAACAACACCAAGCTTCTGGAGGACAACATATACAACCTTCAGGAGCAGTACAGCGAGCTGGAGGACGTGGACATGGCGGAGGCCATCAGCGCGTTCATCTGGGCGCAGTACAGCTATAACGCGGCCCTGAAGGTGGGCAACAGCATCCTGTCCCAGAGCCTGATGGATTATTTACAGTGAGCAAATATCCCCAGCGCATAATCTAAACCTAGTTTAGTTCTTGAGAGAGGAGCGGAAAATGACATTATGTATCCCCTGATTGAGATCAAAACTGTCCCTATTGAGATTGAGATGAAGGTTTCCCACGCCAAGCTGGAGTACAGCCGCGGGACGGCCGACCTGGAGATCTCTCGAGGGGATGGAGGCCTGAGCATCAAGAGCCGGCCCATCAAGCTGAACATCGACACCTTTGAGGCCCGCAATTCTGTGGTCCCCACCGCCGTGCGCTCCATCGAGCAGTACGCGCAGAAGGGCCAGCAGGCATCCTACACCGCCACGGCCACCTTTGCCCAGCAGGGCCAAATGCTTTTGGAGGCGAAAATCGGACAGGATATGGTTACTCAATTTGCGGCTGACGCCACTATGAAGAACTACAAGCCCAACGTAGGCTTGGAATTTCTCCCCTCCGTCCCTCCGGAAATCACCTGGGACCCGGGCGAGATGCATATCCGCTACGAAATGGACAAACTGAACTTTGACTGGCGGGTGAATCAGCCCCAGTTCGAGTTCACCCCCGGCGATATCGAGCTGTCCGTCACCCAGCAGCCCGATGTGGTCATCAAATACGTGGGCGGGCCGCTGTACGTGCCCCCCTCCGCCGACCCGGACTATCAGCCGGTGGATGTGGAGGCCTGATCCGGCCTCATTCTGACAGGAGGCGTTGCTTTGAAGCTCCAGACCAAATACTTTGGACAGATTGACTATGAGGCGGAGGACATCGTCGCCTTTCCGGTGGGTCTCTTCGGCTTTGAGGAGGAGCGGGAATTTCTGCTTCTGCCCTTCGAGGGCAGCGCCGGGTCCCTGCTCTGCTTCCAGAGCGTCCAAACCCCGGCTCTGGCCTTTGTGGCCATGGACCCTTTTTCCCTTCTGCCCAGCTATGCCCCCGTCCTCCAGCCCCAGGAGCTGAAGGAGCTGGGTGTGGCGGACAGTCAGGAGCTGGGCTTCTATGTGCTGTGCGTGGTGAAAAAGCCCGTATCCGACAGCACGGTTAACCTGAAATGCCCGGTAGCCATCCATCCGGAGACCCGGATGGCCCGTCAGGTCATTTTAGATACCGACGCCTACGAGATGCGCCATCCCCTGGCCCAGTTCGGCGCGGAGGAGGGCGGACTATGCTGATTCTGCAGCGCAAGGCCGGCGAGGCCCTGATGATCGGCGAGGACATCACCATCCGCGTCGTCTCGGTGGACGGCACGCGGGTGCGCTTGGCCATCGCTGCGCCTGAGGATGTCCCCATCCTGCGCAGTGAGCTGGTCACCGCCACCGCCGCCAACCGTGACTCCGCCATGGAGGAGTCCGCTCCCTCCGAGCTTCTGGGCCTGCTGGGCGGCGTGCTGGATCATAAACGGGAGGGGCCCTCCGGCCCCGCCCAGACCCAGTCTCCGGCGCCGCCGGAGAGAAAGGAGGAGTAACCTATGATGGAATCCATCGCCAGCATGGCTATGGGCATGAGCGCGGCGTCCTTTGCCAACAACTATTCCATCGCTGTCACCAAGAAGATGATGGACAGCCAGGAGCTGGCGGGCCAGGAGCTGATGAAAATGCTGGAAGCCGTCCCCACTCCTGCCAAGGGGCAGTATATCGACGTATACGCCTGACGCCTCAAAAAGCCGGCCCATGGGCCGGCTTTTTTATTTTGGACCGGGTTGACAAGCCCCTAAGCTGGCTATAATGCGTTCAAAACGCGCAAAGCCGCAAGGAGGCCGTCCATGGAGTTTTCCCAATTCTGCGCCTGCGGGCCGTCGGGCTACGCCCAGCTGAAGCAGCGGGTGGACGCCTGCGCCCGGCTGGGCCGGAGCTACGAGTTCCCTGCCTGCGCCCTTCCCCCGGGCTGCCGTCCCGCCCAGGCCCAGGTGGGCTTCTGGCGCCGGGGAGAGGACTATCTGCTCTACTTCCGCCCCGCCGTGGCCTATCACGGCGTCCAGGCTCCCCTCAGCGACTTCTTCTCCCGGGGCGCGGTCCAGCGCTACGCCGGATTTCAGGCCATGGCGGACTGTCTGCGGAAGCTGGACGCCGCCCTCACCGCCCCCGCGCCCGACCTGTACCGGGCGCTGAAGTCAGAGCTCCAGAACCGGGTACTGGGCCAGGAGGCGGCGGTGGAGGCCGCCTCCTTCAAGCTGAGGGGCCACGTCTGCAAACGGAACCCGCTGCGGCCCCTGTCCCTGATTTTCTACGGCCCCACCGGCGTGGGCAAGTCGGAGCTGGGCAAGGCCGTGGCCCCGGCGCTGAACCGCTGCCTGGGGGAGGAGCGCTTCCGGCCGGTCTGGACGGAGCTGAACACCTTTACCCAGGCCCATTCGGTGTACCGGCTCACCGGCGCGCCGCCGGGCTACGTGGGCTACGACGACGCCCCCGTGCTGGAGGCGGTGCGCCGGTGTCCCCACACCGTGTTTATGTTCGACGAGCTGGATAAGGCCCACCCGGAGGTGCTGAAGGTCTTTATGTCTATTTTGGATGAGGGCCGGTGCGCCGCCCGCCGGGAGGACGAGCACGGAAACCGGGAGCTGGATTTCCGCCGGTGCGTCTTCCTGTTCACCACCAACACCGACCTGTCCGCCGGGCGGCCCCGGCTGGGCTTTGCCCCGCCCCCCGCCGCAGCGGCGGGTCAGGTCCCCTCCGGGTGCGCAGGGCTGGCCGGACGGCTGTACCAGGCGGACGAGTCCGCCCGCCGGGCCCTGGTGCGCACCGGGGTCCTGCGGGAGATCGCCGGACGGTTCAGCGGCCTCATCGGCTTCCAGCCTCTGGACCGGGACACCCGGCAGGCGGTCACCGTCAAGCAGATCGCCGCGCTGGGCCGGGAGTACGGCCTGGACATCGCCCAGGTGGACCCGGACACCGCTCAGGCCCTCACCCCCCGGGAGGCCCCCTCCCCCCGGTCCAGCCTCCCCCTGCTGGAGGGACTGCTCACCCCCCTCCTGCTGCCCTGGGCCGGATGCGGCGCGGCCCTGCGGCTCACGGGGACGCCGGACGCGCTGCGCCTGCTGCCCATATGAAACAAGCCCCCGCCCGGAGTCTGACTCCCGGCGGGGGCTGCGCACGCTACGGCTTCTTCAGTTCGGTAATTCCATCGGTGACGGGGTCCAGCTGGTAAAGATGCTCGCCGTCCAGGCTCATCAGGTAGCTTCCCACAAATTCGGGACCGGCCTGACCGCCGCTGCCGTACACATTCATGCGGTAGCAGGCCCTGCCGTCCACCATCTCGGTCCCCTCAATGGCCAGCACCTCGTACTCCTCCATGGACGCGCCGGGCAGGCCCAGCTGCTCCGGCGTCATGGCCTCCAGCATCTCCTGGGCCCCCCGCCGGGTGACGGACTGGCCGGGCCGGGTGGTACTGGGCGGGGGCGAGGTGACCTTTCCCTCCACCTCGTCGGCGGTGACCACACACTTGCCCTCCGACCAGGTGATGCGAACCGTGTGCACATAGGTGACAGGCTCCGGGGTGGGCTCGGGCGTGGGGGTGGGCTCCGGGGTTGGCGTGGGCTCCGCCCCCTCCTCGGAGGGCGCCGCCGTGGGCTCCGGGGTGGCCTCCGGCTTCTCCACCGGCACGTTCCGGGCCAGCAGCACCATGCCCTCGGCGGTGGTATAGTCCGGCTTCTCCCGCTGGCGGACCAGCTCCTCATCCACCACCCGGAACGCGGGGTCCTCCTCCGCCAGCTGAGCGGCGTAGGTCTGGGCAGCCTTGCCTGCGTCATTCAGGTTAGTGTACACATAGGTGATGGTCTTGGCCTTCTGGGCCAGGGCCTCGCTCTCATCCGATCCCAAGGCCATGCCCACAATCACCACGTCCTCGCCGATGGGGATTTCGGTGGGCAGGACAGGGGGCTCCGGCTCCACGGAGACGGTGGCCTCCGGGTCCGCGTCCCCCCGCAGGCGGGGCAGCACAAACACGAAGATGATCACCGCCGCCGCCGCGATCACCGCCAGCGGCAGGAGCAGAAGCGGCAGAGGCAGCTTCTTTTTCTTCCCCTTCTGCTCCTCCAGCTCCTGACCCTCCGCCTCCACCGGCGGCTCCTGGCCCTTTTTGCCCTTCTTCACCTTGGGCGGCTTGGGTTTCTTCTCTTTGGGCGCCTTGGGCTCTTTGGGCGCCTTGGGTTTTCCAAATGGCATAGGAATCACACCTCTTGCGTCAGTTCAAGGTAATGGTCACGGAGTCCTGCTCCTTCAGCGCGTGCTGGAAGCCCCGCTCCACGCCGTTGACCTCCAGGCGCACCGCCCGGTCCAGATGCTCAAAGTCAATGCCGGAATACTCCAGCAGGTCCATCAGATAATAGGGGGCGCCATCCTCCTTGGCCGGGAGGGTGAGCGGGTCTCCGTTTAAAAACAGGTGCACCTCCCGGGGCCGCAGGGGGCGGACAGCCTCCGGGGCAGCGCCGCGGACCCGGGGAGCCGGGGCGCTGTAGGCCTGCGCCGGAGGGGCCACAGGGGCCTCCGGCCGGGGGGGCGGGGTCTGGCGCAGGGTGAGCACCACGTCGCCCTGGGCCAGGGGGCGGTCCAGAGGGGCAATGGCGTTGTTCACCATGGCCTTGCCGTAAAAATCCTCCCCCAGCAGCTCGCCCAGGGTGCGGCGGGCGTCCTCGCCCCGTCCGGCGGGGACAAACCGAATCTCATCCCCGGCGTGGACCACCGCGGTCAGGGCGGCGTCCTCGCCGTTCACCTGCAATACCGCGGGAACCGCCGGCTCCCCGCGGAACGCCAGCCGCTTTCCGTCCAGGGTGACGGTGAGGCTCCTGCCCGTCTTGCCCACCATGTCGGCGTAGGTGTAGCCGTTCATCAGGAGGATGTCCCGCAGGGTAAGCACCCCGTTTCGGAACAGCTTGGCGCTCTGGCCGTTCAAAATGACCACATAGCTGTCGTTGAGCAGGCCAAGGCCCGCCGAGATGGCGATACCCAGAGGGGTGGCGTACTCCGGCTTCTCCAGCTCCAGGTTGTCGGAGAAAGCGGACAGGGCGAAATTGTTGCCCGCGATGGCCACCCGCTTCTCGTCCATCTCCAGCTGGACGGCCACCTTTTCCCGCAGGCCGGTGAGCTTACTTCCGCCGCCCGCCAGAAACACGGCGGAGGGGGCGCCGCCGTTCACGCTCAGAATCTGCTTGGCCACGGCGTCCGCCAGCTTATTCATGGGCTCCTGGATCACCTGGACCACCTCGTCCACGGACACCCGTTCCTCCTGGCCCAGGATGTTGCGGCAGCGGATGAGCTCGTCGCTCTCCCCAATGCTCCGCTTGATCTGCTCGGCGGTGCGGAAATCCACCAGGAAGGACCGCATGATGGCCTCTGTGACCTCGTCCCCCGCCACGGTTGCCATGGTGTAGCCCACCACGCTGCCGTCCCGGCACAGGGCGATGTCGGTGGTGCCCGCGCCGATGTCCACCATAGCCAGATTCAGCAGCCGCAGCTCGGCGGGGATGGCGGCGTTCATGGCGGCGATGGGCTCCAGCGTCATGCTGGCCACCTGAAGGCCCGCCGTGCGCATGGCGGCGTACAGGCTCTCCACCACCTCTCCGGGGAGGAAGGTGGCCACCACGTCGGCCTCCACCTTGCGCCCGGTGTGATATTGGAGATTGGCCATGGGGTAGTTGTCCAGCCGGTACTGGGCCACCGTATAGCCCACCAGGAACATCTGGCGGCGGCTGTCCCCATCGGCCTGGAGGGACTCCTCGGCGGCGGACACCGCCCCGGCCTCCAGCGCGCTGATCTGCTCGGCGTCAATGGACTGCTCCTCCGGCAGCTCCAGGGTAAAGGAGCCCTTCTGGGTGCGCAGGGCCCGTCCGGCGGCGGCCACGCACACCCGCTCCAGGCGCACCCCCAGCCGGCCCTCCAGCCGCTGGGTCACCGTCCTGGCCAGCGCGCCCACCTGACGGATGTCGTCAATCTGGCCGTCCATCATGGCTCGCTTGCCGTGCTCCGCCATCTCCACATCCAAAATTTTCAGCCGGTCTCCCACCGGGCGGCCCACAACGCCCACCACGCTGCGGGTGCCGATATCCAAGGCAAAAACCAGGTCCTTGTCCTGAGCCTTTATGTCTGCCATAGCTCCGCTCCTCTCTTGGGGGGATCAAGTCTCAAGCAAAAAGCAGCCAGGAGGCGGCGTTCACCGCCTCCCGGCAAGCCTTTCTTGTTTCTCAGTACTTGCTGAACACGCTGCCGGCGGAGGTGTCGCGGCTGGGCGCGGCGTCGTAGCTGTCCTCATAGGAGGAGGCGGCAGCGGCGCTGTAGGCGGGCTGAGCCTTGGGCGCAAAGCCGTCCTGACGCAGCCTGAAGCGGCTGAGCAGTTCCTTCATCAGCGCGGCCTGGCTGGACAGCTCCTCGCTGGCGGCGGCGGACTCCTCGCTGGTGGCGGAGTTGGTCTGCACCACGGAGCTGATCTGGTCGATGCCCTCGGTCACCTGGGCGATGGCCTCGGACTCCTCCTCAGCGGCCTTGGCGATCTGCTGGACGGAGATCATCACCAGACCGGCGCGCTCGTTGGTGGCCTGGAGGGATGCGGACACCTTCTGTACGATCTCGCTGCCCTCCTTGACGGACACGATGGAGCGGTCGATGAGCTCCTTGGTGGCCTTGGCGGCCTCATCGGACTTGGCGGACAGGTTGCGCACCTCGTCGGCGACGACGGCAAAGCCCTTGCCGGCGCTGCCAGCCCGGGCGGCCTCAACGGCGGCGTTCAGGGCCAGGATGTTGGTCTGGAAGGCAATGTTCTCGATGGTGGCGATAATCTTGCCGATCTCAGAAGAGGACTCGGAAATCTTCTCCATGGCGGTGACCATCTGCTGCATGTACTGGGAGCTCTCGCTAAGGCACTGGCCGGCGTCCTGGGAGTGGGCGGCGGCCTTCTCGCTGTTCTCGGCGTTCTTGCGGGAGTTGTTGGCGATCTCGGCGATGGTGGCGGACAGCTCCTCCACGGCGCTGGCCTGCTCGGTGGCGCCCTGGGCCAGGGACTGGGCGCCGGTGGACACCTGCTCGGCGCCGGCGGACACCTGCTCGGCGCTCTGGTTGATCTGGGTCAGGGCGTCGCTCAGGCTGCGGTTGATGGCCCGGACGGAGGTGAGCACGCTGCTCAGAGCGCCCACATACATCTTCTCGTCCTTGGTGCGCACATCGAAGTTGCCGTTGCCCATCTCCTCCAGCAGGCGGCACTCGTCGCTGATGACCTCGCTGAGGACGTGCTGGCTGGTGCGCAGGGCGTCGCACATATCGCCCAGCTCGCTGGTGCTGTGGTAGTCCACGGGGATGTCCAGCTTGCCCTCGCTGAAGCCGGTGAGGGCCACATGGACCTGCTCGGCGGGCACCACGATGCTCTTGATGATGATGAGGGCGATGCGCATCACGATGATGGTGGCGATAACCATCACGCCAAGGATAATGCCGATGGCAATATTGGAGGTGAGATCCTGCCGGGCAATGATGTCATTCTGGGCCTTCTGGAGGGTAGCGGCCAGGGCGTCGCCCTTCTCGGCGGCATCCTTCAGCCTGGGGGAGCAGTCGCTGGCGATCATGGCGGCGGCCTCGGTGCGGCTCTCGGCGGTGTTGCCCCGGGCCACGCTGACAATCTTCTCAGCCTCGACCTCCCACGCCTCCACCGTATCCACAAAGGCGTTCAGCTCGGTCTTGCTGTCCAGCGGATAAATTTTCTCCAGCTCATTCAGGCGCTCCTTCAGCTCGGATACCTTCTGGGTGGTGGTGTCCAGGTTGGACAGATCGCCGCCCAGCACCGCGTCACGCAGGCTGCGCCCGGCGATGTTGTAGTCAACGCGGCACTCGAACACGATGCTGTTGGCGCCAACGTAGTCGTCAAGGATATCGTTGTACTGGCCCTTCTGCATGGTCATCAGAACGATGGCCGCGATGATGATGGCCACGGAGACAACGATTGTGACGCCGAACCCCAGGATCAGGCTCTTTTTGATCTTCATGTTCTTGATCATGGACTCTTCCTCCTAAAATTTCTTGACTGTGGATTTTTATATGAAATCGGTCCTGAGCTTGGTGAAGACCAGGGGCTTCCTGTCCCTCTCCAGCACATCGCCGTATTTTCCCTTTTTCTCGTCGCCCACCACCCGGCCCTCCGACATGGTGACCACCCGGCGGCGGAGGATGTTCACATACTGGCTGTCATGGGTGGCCATGATGACGGTGGTTCCCCGCCGGTTCACGTCGTTGAGCAGGTGGAGCGTGTCCCAGATGCAGTCGTCGTCCAGGTTGGCCGTGATCTCGTCCAGCACCAGGATGGGCGGGCTGCCGATCAGCGCCCGGGCCAGTTCCACCCGGCGGCACTCGCCGATGGACAGCTCCACAGGGTACTTGGCCTCCACCCCCTTCATGCCCACCAGGCCCAGCACCTTTTTCACCCGGATGTCCACCATCCGGGGGTGCTCCCGCCCCAGGGCGATGTGGGAGGCCAGGGCCAGATTTTCCCCCACGGTCTTCTTGCGGATGAGGGTGGGGTCCTGCCATATCTGGCCGAACATCACCGCCGCCCGGTTGCGGCTGAGCAGCATGGCCCGGTTCAAATCCTTGTCGTTCACATAGACCTTACCCCGGGTGGGTCTGGCCTGGCCGGTAATCAGCCGGAGCAGGGTGCTCTTCCCCGCCCCGCTGCCCCCCACCAGAAAGATGAACTCCCCCTGGTGAATGGTCAGGTCCACATCCTCCACGCCCATCTCCTGATGGACCGGGCCCTTCCGTCTCCGCTTAGGCTTATAGAATTTTGAAACATGATCCAATTGAATCGTCGGCATAGGCTTCTCCTGACTCCTACGCGAAAAAACGCGGCTCCGAAGTTCTTTCCATTGAAAACGGCGGGATATCTGGTATAATGAAGAGGATTTCAATTGAGAGGGGGTGTGCCGGTGAACTGGAACGACCGCGGCGGAGGCCGCAGGCGCCGGACAATCGTGCTGGCGGTCCTGCTGGCCCTGCTGTGCATCGGCGCGGCGGAGCTGGCCGCCTGCAGCCGGTTTGCCCCGGACGCCTATGAGCGCATCGTGGCCCCCGTCCGCTACGCCGCCGGAGCGGCCGCGGACGCCGGAAGCGCCGCGCTGGACGCCGCCGGACGGTTCTTCCGGGCGGCGGCGGACACAGCCGCCCAGCTGGCGGCGGGAGCCGCCCGCCAGGCGGAACGGCTGGCCGCCCAGGCCGCCCAGGCCTGGGAGAATTTCACCGCTCCGCCCCCCGAGCCAACCCCCACTCCAGAGGCCTCACCGCCGCCAAAGGCATCCCCTCCCCCGGCCAGCGACCCGCCCGTTACCATACTGCTGGAGGAGGACGGCAAACAGATCCTCACCGGGGGCCATGTGGACGTCACCTACTTCTGCCAGTCCGACGAAGAGTGGGCGGAGCAGCTCTACGGCACGGACCCCATCGGGCCCTACGGCTGCGGGCCCACGGCCATGGCCATGGCCGTGGCCAGCATGACGGACACGGAGACCGACCCCGCCGTAATGGCCGCCTGGGCCGCGGAGCACGGCTACTGGGCCCGGAGGAGCGGCTCTTACCACTCCATCGTCCAGGGCGCCGCCCGGGCCTTCGGCCTGAAGGCGGAGGCCCTCGCCGACCGAACCCCGGAGGGGATGCGCCGGGCCCTGCGGGACGGCGGCCTGGTGGTGGCCCTGGTGGGCCCCGGCCATTTCACCGACGGCGGGCACTTCATTCTGGTGCGGGGCACCACCCTCACCGGGGACGTGCTGGTGGCCGACCCCAACAGCCTGGAGCGCAGCCTGACGGCCTGGGACCCCCAGATCATTCTGGACGAGCTCTCCTCGGCCCGGGACAACGGCGCGCCGCTGTGGGCGCTCTTCCCGTCCGATTCCTGATACTTATGTATGGTCGCGGAATATCGGCCCGGCGGTCTGCCGGGCCGATATTTTGTTGTTCCGGTCCCTAACGGTACGCTGAATTTTCCCGGCCCAGCCGCTGGTTCAGCGCCCGGTCCAGCTCCATCACCTGTTTGAGGCGGCGGTTGTTGGAGCCCACCTGCTCGCACAGCATGACCTGCGGCCGCTGGGCGGGGTCCGCGGGGGGGCCCCCGTTGAGCATGGCGGCCAGCGCGGCCGCGCTCTCCCGGTTGGGCAGCGCCTCCAGCTGCTCCCGCAGAGCTTGGTCCGCCGCCTGGAGCTTGCCCAGGGGCTCCTCCCGCATGGCCAGGAGCATCTGAATGCTCACCTGGTCGCTGCGGTCTATAGCCTGCCCCAGCTGCTGAGTCAGGTCCCACAGCTCGTTGAGCAGGTTGCCGGTGCGCTTCATCTGCACCAGGGCGTCCATCACTGATTTTTCGTCCATCGCTCCACCCTAGCCCTGCGTGCCTGCGCCCGCCGGCGCCTGGGCGGCAGCCTCCTGCCGGATGTTCTTCTGTGCCTCGCGGAAGGTGTCCCTCAGCTCCCCAACCATGGACTTCACCCGGTCCAGCTCGGTCTTGTTCCGTCCGGCCTTCACCCGGTTCAGCTCAAAGCTGAAAAACTCATACAGGCGGTTCAGGTTCCGGCTGATGGGGTACTGCATATCCAGGGTATCGTCCAGATAGCGGATGATATCCAGGCTTCGGTCCACACTGGCCTCGAACAGGGGATAGTCCTCTTTTCCCAAGGCCAGGTCGGCCCGGAGCAGGCGCTTGACCAGTTCATCGTACAGCAGCAACAGCAGCTCCCCCTGGGACAACTCGTTGATACCCTGCTCCTTGTAGCCCTGGTATCCCTGGAAGCCTTTGATATCCATTTTTGACTCCTTCCGTGCGGTAATTGGTTTTAGTAGCCGCCCTGCCCGCCCATCAGGCCGGCCATAGCGGAGGCCTGGGAGTTCATCTCTGCGATCAGCTGCTCCAGGCGGCTGAACTGCGTGGTGTAGCGGTCGATCTGGTCGGACATCTTGTCCTGCCAGCGGTCGATCTGCTTGTCGATGCTGTCGATCTGGCTCTTCAGGCTGTTGCTGTTCAGGGAGTTGGGGGCCTTGACGGAGCCGGCCCGGGTAATCAGCACGCCCTTGGGCTCGCCCACGGTCTTGACGTAGGTGTTCAGCGTGTTCTGCATGGTCTGCATCAGGCCGTCGCTGGCGGCGCCGCCCTCCTTGGTCTTGGTGAACGCGGTGCGCACCTTGTCCGGGTCGCTCTCCAGGGCGCTGCGCAGCTTGTCCTCGTCCAGGCTCAGGGTGGTCAGGCCGTCGCTGTAGCTGGTGCTGATGCCGATCTCCCGCAGTGTCTGGCCGTCGGCGCCGCCGGGACTGATGGCGTTGAGCAGCTTGCCGTACATGCTGGACAGGTTGGAGTCGCCGAACAGGATGCCCTGCTTGGCCTTCTCGTTATAGGCTTTCAGCTCGCTCTCGGAGTACTGGTCCTCCTGCTCGGCGGTGAGGGGCTCATAGCGCTGGCCCTTGCGCTTCTCCGCGGGCAGGGTGGAGTAGGCGTTCTTGATCTCGGTGACCATGGCGTTGTAGTCGTCCACGAACTCCCGAATGGTGTCCACGATCTTGTCGCTGTCGGTGGTGGACTGGAAGGTGACGGGCTCGATGGCGTTGCCGTCCTTGTCCACGCCCTTGCCGTCCTCGTTGAAGGTTCCCTTCACGTTGACGGTGAGGCCGTCGATGTCAATGCTGTTGCCCGACCGGGTGAGATTCTCAAACCGCACCCCGTTGATCTCCACGTCCAGAATGGCGTCCTGGCCTTCGGTATAGGACACGCCAAAGTCGGGGAGCTCGAATTCTTGGTTGTTATTGCTGGTGTCCAGCATTTTGAAGTCCACCGTCTTGCCGGTGTTGTCGTCGGTTATTTTAATCTGGCCCGTGAGCTCGTCAAAGGAAGCGGTCCGATCGTGATTTCCAAGAACTCTGTTCAGTTCGTCCATAACATCCTGAACCGTGCTGTTCTCGTCAAACTTACCGATGAAGGAATAACCGAAGCTGAATTGCAAATTGTCGCCCGCCTGGAAGCCATAGACATCGGAGAACTTATCGCTGGCGCTGTGGTTATGGGTCACGAACAGATCCTTGCCCAGCCCGCCGAATTCAATTTTGCTGGTGCTTCCCGTCTCGGTGGCGGTGAACTTGAACTCGTTGGTCAGCTTGGAATAGCTCACCTTCACCCCGGCGTCGGGGTTGGAGTTGATGGAGTTCATCATGCTCTCCAGCGTGGTGTCGCCGGTGACCTCGATGTGGGCGTCGTTGATCTGGAGGTCATAGATGGCCTTGCCCGTGTCGGTGACGCGGAAGCCGTCCTTGTCCACCCGGTTGCCCTTGTGGTCCAGGTAATACTTTGCGCCGCTGCTGTCGGTCTTTTCAATGGGCTTGCTGTCGTAGGTGAGGAAGGTGCCCCGCAGGCGGTTTTTGCTGAGCAGCTCGCTGTCCTCTCCCAACAGGTCGGACAGCGTTTTGCTGGGATTGATGAAGTTGGAGTCGCCGCTCTCGAAGCCCATGGCCTCCACGGCGGAGCCGCCCACGCTCAGCACGTCGCCCTTGCCCGCGGCGGTGAGGGACAGCCCGCCATCGTCGGTTTTGCCCACCTTGATCTTGCCCTTGCCGAAGGCGTCGTTCAGCTGGTTTTGCAGGGCCACGCGGAACTTCATGTTGCTGGTGGCGCTGTCGTCGCTGTCCAGAATCCCGGCGTTCTTGATGACCTCGGACATGTCAATGCTCTTGGAGCTGCCGTTGAAGGTGACGCCCAGCTGCTTGTCGTCGGACAGGTAGCTCTTGGTGGGGGTGTCCTTGACCAGGGCGGCGCTGCCCACCTTGAGCACCTTGTTGTCGCTGCCGGAGAGGCCGAACCTGCTCTTGATCTTGCCCGAGGCGGAGCTGATGGTGACGTTATTTCCGTTGCCCAGCCCGTCGGAGAAGGTGATCTCGCCGTTCTTGGCCTCCACCTTGATAGCCTTATCGGCGGTGGTGGTCTCCTTGAAGCCGTTTCTGGTGTAGCTGTAGGTGATCTCGCCCAGCTTGTTGTTGATGGCCTGGGCCAGCTTCTCCGCGTTGGAGGCGTTCTCCTTCACGTTGCCGTTGGCGTCGTACACCTTCACCTCGTCCAGGTTTTCCAGCTCGTCAAACTTGATGTCGAAGGTGGTGCCGTTGGTGCCGCCGTACTGGAAGGTCAGGGAGCCGGACACCGTGCTCACCTTGGTGGTGCCGGAAATGTCGAAGGCGCCGCCGGTGATGCTCCCCACCTCTCCGCCCAGGCCGCCCATGCCGGACACGGTGTAGGTGGCGGCCTGGGCCATCTGCTTCACCGCGTTGATCTTCACGTCGCTGCTGGTTCTGCCGCTGGCGGAGATCTTGTCCTTGAAGGTGCCGGAGGTGGTGGTGTTCACCGCGCTGGTGAAGAAGCTCTGGCTGAGCAGGTTGGTCTTGGAGGAGTAGGAGGTATACTTGTTGTTGAAGTTCACCGCCTTGTCGATGATGCTGCGGTAGGCCTCCTGCTGCCACTCAACCTTGGTGCGCTTCTTGAGCAGGTTCTCGATCTTCATCTTGATGCCGGAGACCGCGTTTTCGATCATGGTCTCGGTATCCATGCCGCTGGCCAGACCGCTGAGCACATTCCGATTGCCATAGATGCTGCTGGTGTTGTAGCTGCTGTTGCTCAGACTGGTGATAGACGCCATATTGGACCGCTCCTTTCTGTCCGGGCTTATGGGCGGAATGACCCGTCCCATGCGCATTCGGCGGAAAATTTTCTTAAAAATTTTTTGCAGTTTTTTCGCTGTACCTCTGTTCTTTTTTATCGACCTGTAGTATATTAAACTTAAGACTTTTCCCCAAGTTTTTGTGAAAGGGAGGGAATGTTCCTTGACTCAAATCATCACCGTCACCAACCAAAAAGGGGGGGTTGGCAAAACCACCACCGCCGCCGCCCTGGTATGCGGCCTCCATCAGCGCGGGGCCAGGGTGCTGGGGGTGGACCTGGACCCCCAGGGCAACCTGGGCTTCAATCTGGGGCTGGACATCGGTTCGGGCAGCACAGTCTACGACGTGTTAAAGGGGAGCTGCACCATTGAGGAGGCCATCCAGTCCACCGAGTACGGCGACGTACTCCCCTCGGACATCATGCTGTCCGCCGCCGAGGTGGAGTTCACCGTGCCCCGCCGGGAGTTCATGCTGGACGAGCAGCTGTCCGTGGTGCGCTCCCGGTATGACTTCATTATCATCGACACGCCGCCGGCTTTGAATATCCTCACCGTCAACGCCTACGTGGCCTCCCACGGCCTCATCGTCCCCATGGAGGCGGAGGTGCTCAGCCTGGTGGGCGTCACCCAGCTCCAGGAGACCATCGAGACCGTGCGGGACAGCTTCAATCCCCATCTGAAGGTGATCGGCATCCTCATCAACAAGTACAACGGCCGGCTCACCCTGTCCAAGGACATCCTGGAGCTGGCCCAGGACGTGGCGGAGCAGCTGGGCAGCCGGGTGTTCCAGGCCAAAATCCACCGGGGGGTGGGCGTGGCCATGGCCCCGGCCCATGGGCAGACCGTGCTCACCTACCAGCCGGACTCCCGCCCCGCCCAGGACTTCCAGGAGATCGTGGACGCGGTGGCCGGAACGCGTTTCCCCCGGCCAAAACCCACCTTCCGGCAGAAGTATATCTCTAAATTTTTTAACTGAGTAAGGAGTATCGCATCATGGCAAAGGACAAAACCAGTAAGACCGCGCGGGTGATGAACCTGCTGAGCAAAAAGGCCGACCCCGCCGGGGAGGCCGCCGCGCCCGCACCCGCCGCGCCCGTCCCCCCCATCGTCACCTCCATGGCTCCGGACGCCGCCGCCTCCGTGCAGATCCGCAGCGCCCTGGAGGACGCGCTGGAGGGCGAGCTGGGCGCCGCCTCCGTTCCGCCCCAGCCCGAGCCTGCCCCGGCCCAGGAGCGGCCCGCGCCTGTCCAGCCCCAGCCCGAGTCCGCCCCGGTCCAGGAGCGGCCCGCGCCTGTCCAGCCCCAGCCCGAGCCCGCCCCGGTCCAGGAGCAGCCCGCCGCCTCTGCCCAGGAGGAGCGCACCTTCCCGGAGCCGGAAAATCCCGGCTACATCAACGTGATGCAGGTGCTGGTGGAGGAGAAGGCCCCCAAGTACGTGGAAATGTTTGGCCTGTGCACCTGCAAACGGTGCATGGAGGACGTGAAAGCCATCACGCTGAACCACCTGCCCCCCAAGTACGTGGTGCTGGAGCCCAACGACCGGGTGCCCCGGCTGACGGTGTACGAGGGCAAGTTCAACAGCGATATCACCGCCCAGCTTCTCCAGGCCTGCAAGCTGGTGATGGAGCGCCCCCACCACGCGCGGTAAAGCGCACAAACGGAAAATCTCTGGCGGAGCGGTGCTCCGCCAGAGATTTTTTACGCTGCTTACTGCGCGGGCGCCTCCTCCTCGGGGGCGGGCACCTGCTGGGGATAGGGGTTGGTGAGCTGTTCCCAGAGGGTGTTCACATTTTCCATGCAGATAAAGTACACGCTGGTAATCATATTGTCGGGGATTTTCAGCTCCTCGGCCAACACGGTGATCTTCTCCCAGTCGGCGGACTCGTAGCTGAGCACCAGGTCGTACAGCATTCCGCAGCGCCCCTCGTGGCTGAGCAGGGCCGCCTTGATCTCGTCGGCCACCGGCACCTCCTCCAGAATATCCTCCATGGGGGCGTCGATGAGGTAGTTCAGGGTGGAGAACATGCCCATCAGATAGGCCTCCGCCTTGGATATGGGCATATCCTTGGCGTAATTCATCAGTTCGCTGCAGAAGTTGGCCCGCATAAAGGAGCGCTTCAGGAACTCCTCCGAGCCGGGGTCCACCTCGTTCTCCGCGTTGCTGGCGCTGAGCAGGTAGATCCACTGCTTCAGCTGGCCCAGACCCAGGGTCATGATGGCCTGCCGGATGGTGGTGGCCCGGTAGCGCAGGGCGAAATAGGCGGAGTTGACCATTTTCAGAAGGCCGTAGGACAGGCTGGCGTCCGCGGCGATCATCTGCTCTATCTCCTCCACGTTGGGCTCGTCCCGGGTGACCGCCACCATGAGCTGGAAGAAATTGCTCTGGATGTACGCGCTGCTATGGGCCTTGGTGGTCAACTTGTCGGCCACATAGGTGCCCTCCATGGCGTCCGCCCCCAGGGTCACCGCCCGTTGATAGAGCTTCTCCTCGTCGATGTTGGTGACGATGCACTTGATATTCATGCTGTGGGCGATCTCCACCGTGTTGCGGATGGTGATCTCCGTGGCGGTCTTGGCATTGATTTTGATGAAGTTGATGTCGTCCAGCAGGGACAGATACCGGGGGGTGAACTGGAAGTCGTTCACCGCCACCCGGTAGCCCTCCTTGGCATACTGCCGCACCAGGTGCATGGACAGCGGGTGAATGATCACCGCGTCGTCAATCTGAATCACCAGGTCGCTCTTGTCGAAGAGCCTGGGGGTTTTCTTCATCAGCAGCATGGTGGTGAAGGTCATGAAATTCAGCGTTCCCTTCAGCACCTTGGGGCTGTTCTCCGTGAGAAAGCTGTAGATGGTGTTTGCGGCGGCAAATTCCGCGCTGGAGGTGGAGCTGTCGCTGCTGAAGGCCTGATTGGCCCCGTGGTAGAGAATTTCATGCCCGATGGTGTTGCCAGCAGCGTCCCGGATGGGCTGCCGCACGATATACTTGCCGCTCATATGCTAAGCGCCTCCTACTAAATCCTATGGTTGGGCGGCATCGCGCGATGGCGTCTGCCGAACCGTTCGGTCCTGTCAGCCCTTGGCCTGTTTCTCCTGGCGGGCCAACAGGCGGTCCATCACGTCCACCAGATGGCCGATTTCCGGCTTGGTAAGCTGCTCGTCGGCGCCCAGGTCCCGGCCCTTGCGCCGCATTTCCTCGCTGATGAGGGAGGAGAAAATAATCAGGGGGATCTGCTTGAACCGGGCGTTGTCCTTCACCAGCTTGGTCAGCCGGTGGCCGTCCATCTGGGGCATCTCAATGTCGGTGATGATGAGGGCCACGTCCCGGGTGAGCTCGCCCTCCTGGGGCAGCGCCGACAGGGCCTCCCACAGCTCCAGGCCGTTGGAGAACATGTGCAGGTTCACATAGTTGGCGCGGCGCAGGGAGTCCTCAATCATCTTGCTCAACAGGATGGAGTCCTCCGCCACCCAGATGGGCTTCTCATTGCGGTCCCGGGGGCCCAGCTGCTCCACCTCGGACATCTGGATGGAGGTCTCCGGGGCGATTTCGGCCACAATGCGCTCGAAATCCAGGATGGTGACCAGCTCGCCGTCGCACTGGGCGATGCCGGTGGCCACGCCCTCCGCCCCGCCGGACACGGTCTTGTCCGGCTTCTGGATGTCCGTCCAGGAGATGCGGCTGATGCGGTCCACGGCGTGGACCCGGAAGGCGATGAACATCTTGTTGAAGTTGGTGATGATGAAGATGTCCTTGGGGTCCTTGGGGCTGTCCACCCCCAGGTACTTGGGCAGGTCCACCACGGTGAGCACGGTGTCCCTGGGCTTGAAGATGCCCTCCACCGACGGGTGGGCCATGGGCATGGGCTTCACCGGCGCGGAGATCATGATCTCCCGGACCTTGGCCACATTGATGCCGTACAGGTTCCCACCGATGGTGAACTTCATGATCTCAATCTCATTGGTGCCGGATTCCAGCAGGATGCCCTGTTTGTTATCTTCCATCATTGCCAACACTCCCTCTCCGCTTGCGCGGTGTTAAATGATAAGTTCCTGACGGCCATAGCTGCGGATGCAGGCCAGGCCGCTGTTCACATCAAAGAGCAGGGTACGGGCCACGGTGCCGCCCACGTCCTCCTTCAGCAGGCGGACGCCCTCCTTTTTCAGGTTCAGCTTGACGCTCTCGATATTTCTCTGGCCGATGTTGCCCAGCGAACCGCTGCCGTCCTTGAACATCATGGCCCCGCCGGCGATCTTGGCGGTGATCCTGGAGCGGCTGGCGCCCTTGGCCTCCATCTGCTTCAAGGTCTCTTTGATCCCGGTATCGGCATACTTCATCGGGTTTTTGCGCCCCGTCTCCATATTCAGCGGCAGCATGATATGCACCAGGGCCCCCAGCTTCAGGGCCGGGTCATGCAGGCAGATGCCGATGCAGGACCCCAGCGCGTAGGTGACCAACATGCCCTCCCCTTTGGCCAGCTTCATGTCCGCAATACCGATCGTGATCTTGTCAGCCATCGCTCACGCCCAGCTTCCTTAAAAGAGCATTTAGAGACCGGAGGTCGGGAGACATCAGCAGGCGGCAGGGAACCTGCTTGTCCTCGCTCACAAAGTTTCCTCCGATGGTCATGATGTAGTCGGACTGTCCGCCGTACTCCGCCATGGGCACGGCGAGAATCGCCCCTTGCATGTCCACGGTAAAGGCGGGCACCGTCAGGCTCACGTCCATGCCGGCCAGACCGCTCAGGGCATTGATGAAGGTGGAGATCATGATGTTGCCCACCTCCACCAGGGCGGAGTGCTCCATCTCGGTGAGCTGGGCGTAATCGGTCACCGTCTTCCCCATCACGCTCTCCAGCACGATGTTGACAAACTCCAGCGGCTGTACCGACAGCATGATGCCGTTCACCTGGCCGCTGAGCTTCACCAGCACGCCGGCGGTGATCTCCTCCGGGCCGCCGATCCACTCAATGGCCTCGTTATAGCCCATGATCCGCACCTCGGGCAGCGTGATGCGCACCTGCCTGCCCAGCATCTGGGACAGGGCGGTGGCGGCGTTGCCGGTGCCGACGCTGCCGATCTCCCGGAGGGTATCCAGCTCCAGGGAGTTCAGCTCGTCGTAGTTCTTAATCGACATTCAATTTCCTCCTCAGCTGCGCAGATTGTTGATGGTGTTCTCAATCTCGTCGGAGGTCTGCACCATCTTCAGGGCCATGCCGTAGGCCCGCTGGGATTCGATCACTTTGGTGTACTCCTCCGCCAGGTCGGCGTTGGAGCCCTCCAGCACGCCCTGGCGGAGCACGCCGGCGCCGTACCACAGGTTGCCGTTTTTATCCACGGGCAGATAGCGGGTGTCGTCCAGCTGGATCATGCCGTTATAGTTGGAAAAGTCAAAAATGCCGATGGGCAGCTTCTGGGCGGGGTCCTCCACCTCGATGAGGCCGCCGGACTCGCTGAGCACAAAGCGGCCGGTGCCGTCGCCCAGGCAGAACACCGTCTCCAGGATGGGCTGGCCGTTCTCATCCACCTGGCCGGTGGGCCGCTCCAGCGAGGACATGACAAACGCGCCGTTGCGGGTATAGGTGACCTCTCCCGTGGCCAGATCCACCAGCCCGAAGAAGCCCTCCCCCTCGATCATGTAGTCCAGGGACCGGCCGTTGTCCTCCACCGGGCCCTGGGAGAAGTCGGTGGCGGTCATGAGCAGCCGCGCGCCCACGCCCATGGGCAGCTCCTCCTCGATTCCCCGGTGGTTCTGGAACATCAGGGCGCTGAAGTCGGAGCGGTCCGCCTTGAAACCCACGGTGTTCAGGTTGGCAATGTTGTCGCCGTGGACGTTCAGGCGGCGCAGCTGCTGCTGGGCGCCCACCGCGCCGATATAAAAGGATTGATTCATCTCCGTTCACCTCATCCCATCCGGCCCACGTCGCTGGCCGCGTGGCCCATGACCTCGTCGTACATTTTGGTCACCGACGCCGCGCTTTGCAGCGCCCGCTGGCTGGTGAGCATCTCCGTCATCACCCGCACCATGTCGGTGTTGGACCGCTCCAGATACTTCCACAGCACCTGGGGCAGCTGGGCGGGCTGGGCGCCCTCGCCGGTGAAAAAGCCCTCGCCGTCGTGGTCCAGCTGCTGGGGGTCCTCAAAGACGTACACCCCCAGCTGGCCCAGGTAAGCGCCGTCTTGGGTGGAGATGTTTCCCTGGGCGTCCACCGCCAGCTTGTCGGTGCCCAGCTGGATGGGATTGCCCTCCGGGTCCAGCACCTGGCCGGCGCCGGGGAAGCAGAGGAAGCCCTCCTCGTCCAGGGAGAAACTGCCCGCCCTGGTGTAGACGATGTCCCCGTCCTCCCGCTGGATGGCGAAGAACCCGTCCCCCATGATGGCGAAGTCCAGGGGAATTTCGGTGGGCTCCGGGATGCCCTGGCTGTAGTCCACATAAATCTCGCTGTTGGCGCGGATGTAGCTCTGGCGGCCGATCTCGGTGTAGATCTTCTCCTCGTTGCCCACCCGGGAGTACATCACGTCGTCGAAGGTGCTGGCGATATACCGGCTCTCCTTGAAGCCGGCGGTGGAGATGTTCACCATGTTGTTGCCCACCACGGTCAGGTTGCGCTGGTGGGTCACCATGCCGGAGGTGAGGTTGTAAAAGCCCTTAAACATCTTGCATCATGCCTTCTTCCGCTTTTTCGAGTTTTTTGCAGGGGGTTCGCTGTTCAGGTATCCGCTCATGTGATCCCGCAGCTTCTGGATGGCCCGGGAGTGGATTTGGGAGATGCGGGGCTCGCTCACCCCCATCACCTGGGCGATTTCCTTCATGTGCAGGTTTTTTTCGTAATAGAGGGAGAGCACAATCTGTTCGTTTTTTTGCAGGGCGGCGACGCCCTGGGCCAGGGTCTCCTGGAGCTCCTGGTCCTCCAGCACCAGCTCAGGCTGAACGGAGGGGTCCTCGGAGGACACCTCGAAGCGGTAGCCCTCCATGTCCCGGGCGTCCATCAGCGCGTCCAGGGACAGGGTGTTGCTCAGCGCCACCCGCGCGGCGTCCTTCTGGTACTTGTCCGTGGGCACCCCCAGATGGCCGGCCACCTCCTGGTCGGTGGGGAACCGTCCCAGCTCGTTGGCCAGGGCGGACACCGCGGCGTCGATCTCCTTGGCCCGCTGGCGGATATTCCGGGGCAGCCAGTCCTGCTTTCGGGCCAGGTCAATGACCATCCCCCGGATGCGCTTGGAGACATAGGTCTCAAACTTGATGCCCTTGTCCGGGTCGAACTTGTCGATGGAGCTCAGCAGCGTGAGAATGCCCTCGCTGACAATGTCGTCCACCTGGGCGAAGCTGCTATACACCCCCCGGATCTGGAGCGCAGCGCTCTTGATAAGCCCCTCGTACCGCAGGACCAGGGGCCACTTAAGCTCCTCCTCCCCGGTGGCCTTGTACAGGGCCAGCAGGTCCGGGGTGGGCATCGCCTCGATCTCGCCCTCCGTGAAGCGCCGTTCCAGTGTGGGGCTCATGTGGCCACCGCCCTTCGCTGGGACTGAATGGGCACCTCGGCGGTGATGTTGCCCAGGGCCTGAATCTGCACGCTGTTGGTGATCTCATTGAAGGACAGCACGTAGACGTTGGGGTAGAACTGGGTAATCATCCGGCTGAAATAGCCCCGGATCACCTGGCTGACCAGGATGACCGGCGTCTGGGAAAGATCGCCGAATTTCTTCAGGTGCTCGGCCATCTGGGCGATGATGGACTGCATCAGGTCGGGGCCCATGGCCAGGTACACGCCCTGCTCGTTGCGGGTGAGGGAGGAGATGATCCGCTTTTCCACCTCGGCGTCCAGGGTGATGACCCGGAGCTGGCCGTCCTCGCAGAAGCGCCTGGTGATGGTGCGGGCCAGAGCGCCCCGGACCTGCTCGGTGGCCATGTCCAGGTCCCGGCCCTGGGAGAAGGCGTCGGCGGCGGTCTCGATGATGGTGCCCAGGTCCTTGATGGGCACGCCCTCCTGGAGCAGGCTCCGCAGCAGCTTTTCCAGCTTGGCATAGGGGATGATGCCGGGCACCGCCTCCTCCACCAGCTCGGGGGAGGACTGCTTCAGGTTTTCCACCAGCCGGATGGTCTCCGCCCGGTCCAGCAGCTCGTAGGCGTGCTTCTTCACCGTCTCCGCCAGATGGGTCAGCATGACGGACAGCGGGTCGATGACATTGTAGCCGTAGATCTCCGCCATCTCCTTGTTCTCCGGGAGAATCCAACGGGAGGGGATGCCGTAGGCGGGCTCGATGGTCTCGATGCCGTCGATCTCCCCCAGGGGGTTGGGGGGCTCCAGGGCCAGGTAGTAGTCCACCAGAATCTCGCCCTGGGCCACCACCTCGCCCTTGATGCGGATGGAGTACTGGTTGGTGCCCAGCGTGGACGAGTCGTGCATTCGGATGGAGGGGATGACAAAGCCCATATCCTGGGCATACTGCCGCCGGAAGATGATGACGCGGCTGATGAGCTTTCCGCCGTGCCGTTCGTCCACCAGGGGGATGAGGCTGTAGCCGAACTCCATCTCCACCGGCTCCACCGACAGCAGGGTGTACACGTTGTTGATATCCTTGTAGAAGTCGCTCTCGCTGGGGGCCGCCTCCTCCGGGAGCTCCGCGGGGGCCTGGGCCGCGGCGGCGGCCGCCTGGCGCTGGGCGTCCATCTGGCGAGTGAGGAAGAAGCCTCCGCCCAGCAGGGCCGCGCCGCCGATGAACAGCGGGACGGTGGGCGTGCCGGGGATGGCGGCCAGGATCACCAGAATGACGCCGGTGGTCATGATGGCCCGGGGCTGGGCCTTGAACTGGCCCATCACATCGGCGTTCAGGCTGCCGTCGGACACAGAGCGGGTGACGATCATGCCGGTGGCGGTGGAGATCATCAGGGAGGGGATCTGGGACACCAGGCCGTCGCCGATGGTGAGGATACAGATGGAGCTGAGGGCCTCCATGGGCTCCATCCCCCGGCCCAGCATCCCGATGAGCAGGCCGCCCACCAGGTTGATCACCGTGATGATAATGGACATGGTGGAGTCGCCCTTGACGATCTTGGTGGCGCCGTCCATGGCGCCGTAGAAGTCGGCCTCCTTCTGAATCTTCTCCCGGCGGGTGCGGGCCTGCTGCTCGTCGATGAGGCCGGAGGACAGGTCGGCGTCGATGGCCATCTGCTTGCCGGGCATGGCGTCCAGGGTGAACCGGGCGGCCACCTCGGACACGCGCTCCGCGCCCTTGGTGATGACGATGAGCTGGACCAGCACAATGATGAAGAAGATCACGAAGCCCACCACGATGTCGCCCTGGGTGATGAGCTGGCCGAAGTTGCGGATGACCACGCCGGGGTCGCCGGTGGTGAGGATCATCCGGGTGCTGGACACGTTCATGCCCAGCCGGAACAGGGTGGTAATGAGCAGCAGGGAGGGGAAGATGGAGAAATCCAGCGCCTCCGAGATGTTCATGGTAATCATCAGAATCATGATGGACAGCCCGATGTTGACCACCAGCAGGATGTCCAGGATGGCGGGGTTCAAGGGGACGAACAGGAACATGACCACAACCACCACAAACAACGCTATGGCATTATCGGTAATACGTTTGAGCATGGGTGGTCACCTCCTCGTCGCCGCAAGCTCCATATCCTTCGCTTCCGCCTGCGGCGAAAGCTCTCTCATTCCGCT
>CANDCH010000012.1 GCA_947383145.1 uncultured bacterium | reverse complement strand
CCCTTGTACGGAGCGCAGCGACGCAAACGGCCCGGACTTTCGGAAGTCCGGGCCGTAGCCTCGCAGAGCGCACGATACATGGTCGCAGACCATGTATAGAAGTGCGCCCTTCCTTTCGTCAGGGATTTTCAACTCCCCGATAAACAGCCTTAAATTCTACAGTTCTAAACTCGAAGCCGTTTTCTTCTGGCTCTGTTCCGTCTGGCCGTTCAATTCCTAAAGTATCATAATACTCATTTGTAAATGGAATTTGTTCATAGGGGAAATTGCTTTGCAAATCCTTGATATATTCAAACGGGGTATCTATCGGTGCTATATCTATCCCTTTGCGAATTGTACTCAAGACACCTTGCACTTCGGGCCGAACTCTATATTCCTGTTCTTCTGGACTATTAACAAAATCCTCAAACCTTTTTTTATCCCACCAAATAATCTGTTGCAAAATATTTGTGTTACCAGTGGCGAGTATCAGCCCCAAGAAATCGCAGAAATTACGGGCAATCGGATAGACATTGTAATCGCAGCAAGTTTCTGGGTTGACGCAGAACACAATATCTCCAAAGCTCTTAATAAAGCAGTAGTGTATGCCATTATCCCAGCCAATGATTTCTGCTCCAATGGGAGTGCAAAAATACGGTGTTTGCACTCCCGCCTCTAAACCAATCCAGCCACCATCTATCTTCAAGTTTTTATATTTTTCATAAAGTTGGTTCACTTAGATAGATACCTCCATAAAATAAATTCTAGCTTGTCGAGTTGTGCCTATAATGAGTATAGCACAACAGCGCAACCAAATCAACCAGCCGAAGATGAAACTTTTCTGGCCTTCCTCATCCAGTTCACACAGGACGCGTTCCCTGAAAAAGTAGTGGACGCTCCGGCAAAGCTGTGGTAAAATGAAGTGAAAGAAGGTGAGGACGGTGGACGGGGAAACAACAATCGCCCAAGGACTGCACGTCACGGATGACAGCGCGGGCTATGATGCGGCCTGCAAGCGTGTCCTGTCTGAAAAGGCAATCCTGGCGCGGATTATGAAGTCCTGCCTGGAAGAATACAAGGAGTGCGATGTCAATGACATTGCCGAGAAGTACATAGAGGGCCAACCCCAGGTGTCCGCCGTCCCGGTGCTGCCGGACGAGGGCGGCACAGTCATCAGCGGCATGGACACCGAGGACAAATCGGTACATGAGGGGACAGTCACCTATGACATTCGGTTTCGGGCCATCGTCCCTGGCTCCGAGGAGCGGATCGCCCTCATCATCAACGTGGAGGCGCAGAATGATTTTTACCCCGGCTATCCGCTGATAAAGCGGGGCATATACTATTGCTGCCGGATGATTTCTTCCCAGTATGGCCGGGAGTTCACCGGCCCCCACTATGAGAAAATCAAGAAGGTTTACTCCATCTGGATTTGCATGAAACCGCCGCAGTATCGGGAGAATACCATCACCCGGTATCGGCTGGTGGAGGAACACTTGGTAGGCGAGGGCAAAGAACCTGTCAGGAATTATGATTTGCTGTCCATCGTCATGCTGTGCCTTGGCGGGCCGGATGGGGCAAACTATGACGGCGTACTGCGGATGCTGGATGTGCTTCTCTCCAACGAAACCAGCGAGGCGGAGAAGCGGAAGATTTTGCAGGACGATTACGACATTCAAATGACGCAGACAATGGAAAGGGAGGTGTCGGTCATGTGCAATCTGAGCAAGGGTGTTAGAGAAAAGGGCGTTGCCGAAGGCATGACGAACGGTATTTTGTTCTCTATCAAAAACCTCATGGAAACATTGGGCCTGACGATTGAACAGGCTATGGCGGCGCTGAAAGTCCCGGAGGGTGAACGGCAGAAATATATGGATTTGCTGGAGCGGCAGTAACAATGAAAACGCCACGGACTATCATTGTCCTTGGCGTTTTCTGTATCTGCATTAGCTGGCTTGGGCGGCTTCGGCCTCTGCCTGTTTCTTCCTGCGATAGTTCTCCCGCCTTGCGGCAAGATGACGTTCATACCGGGCCTGGGCTTCGGGATCTCCGGCGGCGGCATCCGCATACATCTTCTGGCGGGACTTCTTCACCGCTTCGGACTGCTGCGCTCTCTGCTGTGCCAACTCCGCCGCCGCTGCCGGGTCGGTTTCGGCGCGGGCTTTCAAATCCTGCAAAGCCTCTTTTTTCCGATTGCGGTGGGCTTCCAGCCGTTCCGCTTCTTCCAGGGTGAGGGGCAAGCCCGCCTCGGCACACTCGGCAAGTTCTTTCAGCGTCCTCTGCTGGGGCTTCGGGGGCTGTGCGGCCTCCGGGCTGGCCGTCTGGACCGCCGCGCTGGCGGCGGGGTCCGGCTCGCCGGGCTCCTCCGCTTTGGGCTGGCCGCAGGCCGTCAGCGTCAGCGCAAATGTCAGCGTCAGGCCGTATATCAGCGCCTTTTTCATGGTGTGCTCCTCCTTTGTTCTGTCTCTCAATGGTTCGGCCCCGGGGGCGGATCCCTCCCGGCCCCCGCTGAGCTTTCCCATTGAGACGCAAAAGCGGCGCAGGGCTTTTCTGTCCCTACACCGCCGACCATGAAACACACAGACCCATTTTGTGCTTGATAATCCTATGTAAATTTGCTACAATGGGCGTGGCGCAAGTTACTTGCTGTGTGGGAGGCCGCTTCTCCTGCATAGGGGCGTGGAGTGGTACCAACACTTCACGCCCTGCCTTTTTGCTCTTGTGTCTCGCAAGACTATTTTACACCATCCCGGCAAAACACGCAAGAGATTTTTTCAACGTATCACTATTTTTTCAACCTGTCTCCGGGCTGTTTCAAAATCAAAGCCGTTTGGAAGGATAGGGGAATAGTGTATTTTTCAACTTGTCGGCGGCATGATGTAAAAATTGGGACTTATACCGGAAATGTAAAATAATGTAATATAACAGTAAATCGGCAGTTGGCATTTTACCTTTTAAAAAAAGTAAAACCTTTAAAATCAGTAACTGCAAATAAAGTTACTTACTGATAAATTTTTTAATGATACGTTTTTAGCCTTGATTTTCAACGCTTTTTACGGATTCTACAGGAAACCCGGAAAGGCCGTGGGCCTGATAATATGGGGGAAAATTGCCTGCATAAAACCGAAATACTTTTTAAATAAGGTAAATTCAAAACGTCAAATTTAATAAATAAATTTACGCGGCAACCCGGTAGACAAAGCCGGGGAAGGACTTGATTTTCAGGTTTCGCTGGTCCTGCCGTCCTGGTCGGACCGGCTCGGTGTACCGGGCAATGTCCCGCATGAGCTGTGCGCCGTCCGCGCCGGGGTGGCTGAGAAACTGCTTGCACAGGTAGATTCCCATTGCGGCCAATTCTTTCTGTTATCCTGTTCGTGCTTTTGTGCTGTGAATAGAGGATAGCACAGGGGCGAAGGGCTGTCAAAAGGGCAAAGGGGGCCTTAACTTAATGGGGAATAGAGATTTGCTCGTTAAGTTAAGAGAAACGGGAACAATTTAAGGGCAGATTTCCCACGGATTGCGGATTTTTATAGGGAAAGGGGACGTGCGCGAATCCAATTTGAATTCGCACACGTCCTTTTTTTGCGGTAACTAAATGATATTGGTAAGCGGTTCAGGTTCTTTCTCAGCCCCCTGTAAACGGCCTTTCGGAAACAGAAGATGTTCTTCATGATTCGGTAGGGGTGTTCCACTTTGCAGCGCACAGATGATTTTTGATTTTCAATATACCGTTCCCAGTCAATGGCATTGTTGGAAACCTTGGGCAGCCGGCCCGGCCGGCGGTTGATACGGTATGTGATGGCAGAAAGCTGAGGGCTGTTTCTGATCTCGTCCCGTTTCTCTATCCCGAGATAGGCGCTGTCCCCGTAAACCACCTCGTCATCTTCCCTCAGAAGTTTTGCCGCCACAGTGACATCATGGGCATTGGCGGCGATGGCCTCTACCGTGTGAACAAAGCCGCTCCCAGCTTCCACGCCTGTGTGGCACTTCCCGTCCATCCAAAAATCCGCCCGTATCTCATGTCGTGGCTGGACAAGGGCGGGGAGGCCATCATCTGCGACGAGAACGGCAAGCCCCTTTCCAGCGAGCGATACCGTGAGCATTTCCGCTATGTGGCCGGACTTCTTGGCGTCCCCGACGCCACCCCCCATTGGTGCCGCCATACGTTCGCCACTCTGCTCTACACGGCAAAAGCCGATCCGCTCACGGTCAAATGGCTCCTTGGCCACTCCACCAAATCCGACATCACGGCGCACTATACCCACGAGACAATCGGCACCTTAAAGGAGGCAATTGAGCTTTTATAATAATATACAATTATATCCCGTTAGTAGCGGGTTAGTAACAACAATCTCCCAAACCCGTTGAAAACGCTCAGTTTTTCACATTCTAATATTGTTGAATCCCCCGCCGCCCCCGGATTTGGGGTCTTGACCGATTTGGTCAACGGCGGTATGGTGGAGGGGAAAGGAGGACGGCCCATGAACCACAAATTTTTCAACCTCCCCCAAGAACGCCAGGACCTCATCCGCAACAGCGCCATGCTTGAGTTTGGCGAGGGCTCCTTCAAAAAAACCTCCGCCGACGCCATCGCCAAGCGGGCGGGGGTGTCCAAGGCCCTGCTGTTTCACTACTTCAAGGACAAGCGGGAGCTGTACTCGTACCTGTTCCAGCACGCCATCGACGCGTGCATGGAGGTATTCAACCGTCAGGTGGAGCGAATGAGCTATTTCGGCGAGACCGACTTCTTCGCCGCCCTGGAACAGGGCCACAAGGTGAAAATGGACATGGTGCGCCGTATGCCCGGACTGTTCCGCTTCGTCATGCGGGCCTACTATGAGCGGGACAGCGTGCTCTCCCCCAGGCTGCGCAAAAAACTGGACGACGTGCTGGCCCAGTCCACCGATTCTTTTCTGGCCCGGATGGACCTGAGCAAATTCAAGGACGGCGTGGACCCCCGGCAGGTGGTCCGCCTGCTCACCCTGTCCGCCGAGGGGATGCTGGCGGAGACCAACGCCTGCACGGCGGAGGAGATTGACCGGCTGTTCCGGGAGTACAAAAAGAACGCGGATATGCTGCGGCAGTTTCTCTACAAGGAGGAGTACCTATGATTCAGACCGACCGCCTCACCAAGACCTACGGCAAAGCCCGTGGGATCACAGAACTGACCCTCCATGTCCCCGAGGGGTGCTGCTTCGGCTTCATCGGCCCCAACGGCGCGGGCAAGTCCACCACCATCCGCACCCTGCTGGGCCTGCTCTCCCCCACCGCCGGGTCCGCCCGGGTGCTGGGGCTGGACTGCGTCCGGGAGCGGGAAAAAATACTGGCCCAGGTGGGCTATATGCCCTCCGAGGCCATGTTCTATCCCGAGATGCGCGTGTCCGAAATCATCCGGCTGTCCGCCCGCCTGCGCCGGCGGGACTGCGCCGCCCAGGCCGACGCCCTGTGCGGGGCGCTGGAGCTGGACACCCGGAAGCGCATCCGGGAGCTGAGCCTGGGCAACCGCAAAAAGGTGTCCATCGTGTGCGCCATGCAGCACCGGCCCCGGCTGTACATCCTGGACGAGCCCACCAGCGGCCTGGACCCCCTGGTCCAGCGGGCCTTCTGGGCCGAGCTGGAGGAGCGCCGGCGGGAGGGTGCGACAGTGTTCCTGTCCTCCCACGTGCTCTACGAGGTGCAGAGGCACTGCGGCCGGGCGGCCGTTCTCCGGGAGGGGCGGCTGATCGCGGAGGGAACCACGGAGGAGCTGGACCTGGAGAATAAATTCTTCGACTACTACGAGGGGAGGGTAAGGCAATGACCGTTTTCCGCAAGGAGCTGCGCGCCGGGGCGCTGAGCTTCCTGGTGTGGTCCGCCGCCATCGGCGCTTTGATGGCGGTATGCGTGGGACTGTACCCCTCCATGTCCGGCTCCATGGGGGATATGTCCGCCCTGTTCGCCGGAATGGGGGACTTCTCCGCCGCCTTTGGGCTGGACAAGCTGCAATTCGGCACCATTATGGGCTTTTACGGCACGGAGTGCGGCAACATCCTGGGGCTGGGCGGGGCGCTCTACGCCTCCCTCACCGCCATGGGCCTGCTGGCCGGAGAGGAAGGGGGACATACGGCGGAATTTCTCCTCACCCACCCCGTCAGCCGCCTGCGGATCTGCCTGGAGAAGCTGGCGGCGCTGTTTGCCCTGGTGCTGGGGCTGAACGCCGTCTGCCTGGCCTGCGGGGCGGGGGGCATCCTGGCCATCGGCGAGGAGGCGGACTGGTCCAAGCTGCTGGCCTACCACGGCGCCCTGCTGCTGATGCAGCTGGAGATTGGGGGGATGTGCTTTGGAGCCTCCTCCCTGCTGCGCCGGGGCGGGCTTGGTCTGTCCATGAGCCTGACCATGCTGCTGTATTTCGCGGGCCTGCTGGTCAATCTGGACCAGGGGCTGGACTGGCTGCGCTTTGTCACGCCCTACTACTACGCCGACGCCGCCCGGATCTTTGCCGGGGAGGCCCTGGCCGCCCCTATCCTGGCGGGCTGCGGCCTGGGCGCGGCGGGGGCCGCGCTGGGCCTGCGGCGGTACTGCCGGAAGGATATCTCAGCCTAGGCCGGGTACCTCTCCCGGATCAGGGCGGCGATGCCGCCCAGCCCCCGGGCCAGCGCCTCGGTCTCCCCAATGGACAGCCGCGCCACGGCGGCCTCCACCAGCTCCCGGTGAAAATCGGTATGCCGCCGTTCGGCCTCCCGTCCCCTTTGGGTGGGCCGCAGGCGGACGGACCGCTTGTCTCCGCTGTCCCGCACCCGCTCCAGATAGCCCTTGGCCTCCAGCTGGTTCACCGCCGCAGTGAGGGTGCCCGCCGTCACGCGCTGGGCGGCGGCGATGGCGGAGGAGCGGTTGTCCCGCCCCTGATCCACCGCCCGGCACACCGTTTCAATGAGGTGCATCTCCCGCACGGACAGATCGGGGCAGCACTGGGAGATATACGCCTCCTCCGTCCTGAGGATGTCGTTGAACACCTCCACCAGGAAGCGGTTCAGCTCCCGGGCGTAGTCCTGGTTTTCCACCGGCCCGCTCACTCCGCCGCGACGTAGGCCACGCCCACCGCGCCGGGGCCCACGTGGGTGCCGATCACCGCGCCGATGGACCCCATCAGCGGGGGGCGGCCCTGGGGCAGGACGCCCTTCAGCGCCTCCATGCACACCGGCACCCGCTCGGGGGAGTTGGAGTGGCCGTAGGCCACGGCATAGGCGGGGTCCGCCGGGGCCTGCTCGATGTGCCGGGCGATCCACTCCAGGCCGGAGGCCATGGACCGGGCCTTGCCCACGGCCTCCACCGTGCCCCGGCTGTCCACCCCCACAATGGGCTTGATGCCAAGCAGCCCCCCCACGGCGGCGGTGGCGGCGGAAATCCGCCCGCCCTTCTTCAAGTAGGTCAGGGTATCCACAATGGCCAGCAGCTTGACCCGCTGGGCCAGCTCCTCCACCCCAGCGGCGATCTGGGCGGCGGACAGGCCCTCGTCCCGCATCCGGGCGGCCTCCTCCACCAGCAGGGCAAGGGCGAAGGTGACGGTGCGGGAATCCACGATGTGAATCTCCCCGCCCTCCGCCATGTCCCGGGCGATACAGGCGGACTGGCAGGTGCCGCTGAGCTCGGCGGACAGGAAAATCCCCACGATCTCGTCCCCCTGGTCCACATAGCCCTGGAACACCTCCAGGAAGTCGTCGGGGTTGAGCTGGGAGGTGGTGGGCAGCTCGTCGCTGGAGGTAAGGCGGGCAAAAAATTCCTCCCTGGTGATGTCCACCCCGTCCACAAAGCTCTCCTGACCGAAAAACACCCGCATGGGCATGACGTGGACGCCCAGCTCCCGCGCCCGCTGGGCGGTGATATCGCTGGTGCCGTCGGTGATGATGCGTACCATGAAAACATCTCCTCAAAAGATTGTTTGAAGTCCAAATACTTTGAGAGTCAAATCATTTGACTTTCAAAGTATCATAGCCCGGGTCCTCCCGTTTGTCAACCTCCGTTCCGCCGAAAAGCGGGCGAAAAAAGCCGCGGGATTGTGGAAATGCCACAATCCCGCGTTGTTTTATCCCTTGTACCCAAAATCAGGAATTTTGTGCCAGCGCCGGCGGAAGTAGTGGGCGGCCAGCTTGGGGCGCCGGTCCCGGGTGAGCAGGCCCTTTTTGTTGCCGTCCACCCGCATGGGGCCCTGGATGGTGGCAAAGTCGGCGAAGTTCCACACGTGCTCGCCGATGAAAAAGGGCCGCTTGTCCAGCTCGGCGTTGAGCCGGGCATAGTAGTCCGCCTGGAACTCCTCGCTGAACATCTCCCCGTTGGTGTTGTGGACGCCGGGATAGGTGTCCGCGCCGTATTCGGTGAGCATCAGCGGCTTGCCAAGCTCCGCCCAAAAGTCCAGCTCGGTGTTCAGCGCGCCGCAGGCGGCGTCCAGGTCCCCGCTGAGGTTATACCAGCCGTAGTAGCGGTTGACGCAGCACACGTCCATGGCCCTGGTGACCAGGTCCTTCGTGTAGTCGTTCTGACAGCACACCAGGGTGACGGGGCGGTTCTGGGGGTCGCACCTGTGGGCCAGCTCATACAGCGGATAGAAGTAGTCGTAGGCGGCCTGGGGGAAGTGCTCGGTGTCCGGCTCGTTGGCGATGGACCACATCACCACGCAGGGGTGGTTCTTATCCCGGGCGATCATGTCCCGGATCACATCCTGGTGGTGGAGCTTGACCCGCATGACCTCATAGGGATTCTGGGCCCCGCCGGCGTTGATGCCCACGGCGGGCGCCTCGCCGATAACCACGATGCCCTCCCGGTCGCACAGGTCGTACATCTCCTCGGCGTAGGGATAATGGCTGGTGCGGAAGGAGTTGGCCCCCAGCCAGCGCATGAGGGAGAGGTCCTTCACGTTGAGGCACTGGTCCAGCCCCCGGCCGTGGAAATAGCTGTCCTCGTGCTTGCCGAAGCCCTTGAAGTAGAAGGGCCTGCCGTTGATGAGGAACTTGTCCCCCTCCACCTTCACCGTGCGCACGCCGAAGGTCTGCTCGTACTCGTCGTCCCAGAAGGAGACCCGCAGCCGGTAGA
The DNA here is from genome assembly GCA_947383145.1 of uncultured bacterium. GTDB lineage: Bacteria > Bacillota > Clostridia > Oscillospirales > Oscillospiraceae > Enterenecus. The sequence continues at coordinate 48,792 of CANDCH010000012.1, read as the reverse complement.
GATAGGGGGCCCCGGGATTCCACAGCTTCACGCTGGGGAGGACAATCCTCCCCTCGGACTGCCGGGCGGAGGCCGCCTCCACCCCCTCCTGGTCCAGGACGGACACCCTGACCTCCCCCCGGCCCACCGTTTCCACGGAGTAGTCCACCACGCCGTCTTCGCCGTCCACCTCCGTAACGATGGAGATGTCCTTGATGTACGCCCTTGGGGTGGTGTACAGCGTCACCGGGCGGGTGATGCCCGCGTAGTTGAAAAAGTCGAAGTTGGGGCGGTTCTGGGGCCTGCACCGGGTTTTGGCCAGCTCGATGGAGGGGATGCCGGGGTTGTCCGAGCCGAAAAAGGCCACGCCCCCCTCGTTGCCCACCGGCAGCGTGGAGAAGTCCACCCGGTTGTCCACCGCCACGGTGAGCCGGTTCTCCCCGGCGGCCAGATACTCGTCCGCCTCAAACTCAAAGGGCAGAAAGCCCCCCCTGTGCTCCCCCAGCTTGCGGCCGTTGAGCCACACCTGGGCGGCGTGGGTCACCGCGCCGAACCGGAGCACCGCCCGCTCCCCCGCCATGGACCGGGGCAGGGTGAAGACGCGCTGGTACACCGCCCAGCCGTAGTGGGCGCGGAGGTTCACGTCGTCCTTCTGGTCGTTGTAGGAGGCGGGCACCGCCATGGTCAGGGGCTCCGGCAGGGGGCCCTGCGCCCACTCATGGGGCCAATTGTCCGCCCCGGCGGTCTGGAAGTCCCACACGCCCCCCAGGTCAAAGACCATCCGGGCGCTGTTCAGCTTTGGATACAGCATGATCTAATCTCCTCTCCTGTTCGTTTTCAGCGGCGCCACCGTCAGCGCCGCCCTCCACTCCTGCTGTTCCACCCGCACCAGCTGCCCCCGGAGGGGGACCTGGAGGGAGAAGTCGTCCAGCTTGGCGGGAAGGCGGGGCTGAAAGCGGAAGCCGCTGGGCCAGTCCGGGTCGGGCTTCACCCCGGCCAGCTCCTCAATGATAAGGGGGATGGCCCCGGCGGCCCAGGGGTGGCACAGGCTGGTGTTCCACTTCTGGTCCCTGCCCCACGCCTCAAAGCAGGCCGTGGCCCCCTCCCGGAGCATATTGCGCCAGCCGTAGGCGTCCTCCCGCGTGAGCAGGCGGTACAGCGCCTTGTGCCGCCCCATCCGGCCCAGCCCCCGCAGGGCGAAGTACATGGGCAGCGGCCCGCAGAACCGGCCTGGGACGGACAGAAGCCGCTCATAGGCGTCCTCCCCCACCGCCGGGGTCAGCCCGAAGCAGGCGGGATACAGGTTGGCGTGGAGGGAACAGTGGGCGCTGGCCTCGCTGTCGGCGAACAGCTTCTGGTCCCACCGCCAGAAGGCCTTCAGGAAGGCCGTCCCCACCCGCTGGGACTCATGGGTCAGGGGCAGGCCAAGCAGCCGCTCCAGCTTTTCCTTCATCAGCAGGAAGCCGAACCACAAGGCGTTGATCACATTGTGGCACCCCTCCCCCACCTCCGGCCGGGTGAGGGGGAAGTCATAGCCGTCCCGGGCGCTCTCCGGCCAGTCCACCAGATTCCAGCCGTGGGCCACGTGCTCCAGCAGTCCGTCGGGCCGCCGGTATTGGGCGAAATATCCGGCAATTCCCTCCACGGCGGGCCAGCACTCCCTCAGGAATTCCCGGTCCCCGGTGAAGTCATAGTCCGTCAGCGGCAGGGCGGGAAACAGCAGGGAGAAGTCGGCGATCTCCTGCATCAGCGACCCGGGGGCCACCGCCAGCAGGGCGGGCGACACCCGGGCGGAGGCCATGAAGTCCCGGACGCACTTGCGCAGCAGGTCCGTCTTCCCCGTCAGCCACACCTGGGCCCGGGCGGTCACCACCGCATCCCCCAGGTACTGCCCCTTCTCCCGGCTGGGACAGTCCAGGTAGCCCTCCTGACTGCCGCACCGCACGGCGTTTTTGCAGATTCGGAAGATGTCCTCCAGCTCATCCGCCCCGCAGGACAGGGTACACAGCCCCCCGTCCATGGGGTAGTGCCGCTCCCACACCCAGCATTGGGCCAGCTCCGCGCCGTCCTCCAGGCCCAGCACCTCCACATAGCGGAACGCCTTGTAGTCATACTGGTGGAGGACGCTCTCCCCCTCCCGGAGGGTCCACGCCTCCTCATAGCGGCAGCCGCAGCGCATATCAAACCGCACCCGGCCCGTCTCGTCCAGCTCCTCGCCGAAGCGCAGGATGAGCCGGTCCCCCGCCCTGCCCCGGGCGGCGGCGTGGAGGGTTCCCGTCCGCTCCCGGCCGAAGTCCAGCAGCACGCCGCCGGGGACCGGGCGGCGTTCCGCCGGGTCCACCCGGCTGCGCTGGAGACCGGCGGTGGGCTGGGGAGCCAGCCTGTAATCCGCCCAGGGGGCCGGGACCATGCGTCCCCAGCCCTTTGCCCGGAACCAGGGCTGCTCCCAGCCCTCGGGCCAGCGGCGGCTGTCAAAGTTCTCCAGAAACTGGGTGTCGTACCCCACAATATCTCCGGAGTACGCGCGGCAGATCTGATACCGCCACTCTCCCGCGCACCGGGCCCTTCCGTCCTCCCGGACAAACTCAGCCCACAGGGCGCACCGGCCGTCCCCGCTGTTCCACACCCGGTTCACCAGCCCCTGATAATAGAGGTGGAGGGCCACCGTCACCGTCCGCCCCCCCTCCACGGGGTATTCCTGGTAATAATAATTGCTGTGATAGGCGGGCGCCGGCCCCTGGCCCAGCCACCGGCCGTTCAGCCACGCGTGGTAATAGTCGTCGGCGCTGAGCCGCAGCGTCCAGCGCCCCGGGGGCAGCCTCACCCGCCCCCGCGCCAGCACGTGGAGGTTCTGGGGCGCGCCCGTCTCCGGCGCCGGGGCCTCCTCCCGCTCCCGGTGAAACACGTCCCCCTGCCGGACCGTCCGCCACAGCCGGACCGTCATCCAGCCCTTTTCCGCCATACCGCCCCGCCTCCTTTCAAATTCAATTGATTATATACTTCCGCCTCCCCAAAGGCAATATAAAAATGGGAAGAATTTCACGCGCCCTCAATCTGCCTCCATCCAGCCATTGACAAATCGGGACAAGCGTGTTTAAATGATAGTCAGTCTTAAGGAAGCACGGAATCAATGCGCCTGCGGCGCTTTGCGGATCTTTTCCGCCGCGGCTTCGTTGTGATTTCTTGAAATAAACACAATTATTCCTGCGAAATCACGCCTTACTGCGGCGGAAAATCTCTCGCAAACCGCTCTCGCCGATTTAATCAGTCCTTCCTTAACAATGCCTGACCCGGCGAACGCGGCCGCGGTCCCTGGAGGTATGCCCATGCTGGTCCCGGTCCTTCTGTTCGCTGTGGGCCTGGTCTTTCTCATCAAGGGGGGCGACTGGTTTGTGGACGGCGCCACCGGCATCGCCCGCCGGTTCCGCCTGCCCGAGCTGCTCATCGGCGCCACGGTGGTGTCCATCGGCACCACCCTGCCCGAGGTGATGGTGTCCACCACCTCCGCCCTCAGCGGCCACGGCGAGATCGCCTACGGCAACGCCATCGGCTCCATCATCTGCAACACCGCCCTCATCGCCGCCATCACCGTGGCGGTCAAGCCGGGAAGGGTGGACCCCAAATCCCTGCGCCTGCCGGTGGCCTTCTTTTTCACCGCCGCCGCCATTTACGCCGGGATTGCCTATACCACCGGCTATTTCAGCCGGGCCGCCGGTCTCATCCTGCTGGCGATGTTCGCGGCCTATATGGCCGCCACCGTGTGGCAGATGAAATCCCAGTCCTCCGCCGCCCGCCCCGCCGCGCCCCAGCCGGAGGCGGAGCAAAACTCCATGCTCAAGGACATGGTCCTGCTCGTCGCGGGGGCGGCGCTCATCGCCGTGGGGGCGGATCTGCTGGTGGAAAACGGAACCCTCATCGCCCAGGCCCTGGGCGTGCCCGAGTCGGTGATCGCCCTCACCTTCGTGGCCCTGGGCACCTCCCTGCCCGAGCTGGTCACCGCCGTTACCTCCCTGCTCAAGGGCCACGGGGCCCTGTCCCTGGGCAACGTCATCGGCGCCAACCTGTTCAACCTGGTGCTGGTGTCCGGGGTGTCGGTGTCGCTGGCGCCCTTCTCCATCCCCCAGAGCTCCTCCATCGCGGGGCACAACGCCTCGCTGGTGCTGGACATCCCGGTGATGCTTTTCGTCATGGCCTTCCTCACCCTCCCCGCCCTCAGGCGGGGAAAGCTCAGCCGGTTTCAGGGCGTGGCCCTGCTGCTGGTTTACGGGGCGTTCTGCGCCGTCCAATTCACCATCTGACCGGGGCCATCCGCCCCAAAGGAGGCAACCACCATGAAAAAGCCGGTATTGGTCATCATGGCCGCGGGCATGGGCAGCCGCTACGGCGGGCTCAAGCAGATGGACCCCGTGGGCGGCTTCGGCCAGGTTCTTCTGGATTATTCCGTCTATGACGCACGCCGGGCGGGCTTTGAGACGGTGGTGTTCGTCATCAAGGACGAGATTGAGGCGGACTTCAGGGAGCGCGTCGGCCGCCGCATGGAGCGCCGCATGGACGTGCGCTACGTCTTTCAGCGCATGGACAGCCTGCCGGAGGGCTACGCGGTCCCGGCCGGGCGTGTCAAGCCCTGGGGCACCGCCCAGGCGGCGCTGGCGGCCCGGCCCTTTGTGGACGGCCCCTTCGCCATTATCAACGCCGACGACTACTACGGGCGGTCCGCCTTCCAAACCATTTACGACTATCTGCGCGCCCATCCCCAGGGGACCCGGTACGCCATGGTGGCCTACCGCCTGGAGAACACCGTCACCGACCACGGCCATGTGGCCCGGGGAGTGTGCCAGGTGGGGGCGGACGGCCTGCTCACCGGCATCGTGGAGCGCACCCGGATTGAAAAGGGCCCGCCCCCCCGCTTCACCGAGGACGGCGGGGCCACCTGGACCGAGCTTCCCGGGGACGCCATGGTGTCCATGAATTTCTGGGGCTTCACCCCCTCCCTGCTGGACCAGGCCGAAGGGCGGTTTCCCGCCTTTTTGGACAAAATTCTGTCGGAAAACCCCATGAAGGGGGAGTACCTGCTCCCCACCCTGGTGGGCAGCCTCATCGACAGCGGGGCGGCCTCCGTCCAGGCCCTGTCCTCCGGGGACAGGTGGTACGGCGTCACCTACAAGGAGGACAAGCCCGCCGTGGCCGCCGCCATCGCCCGGATGACGGCGGAGGGGCTCTATCCGGAAGCGCTCTGGGCCTGACGCGGGCCGCGTCCCCAGGCGGCGCAGCCGGCAAAAAGGCCGCGATTGTGCAATCGCGGCCTTTTTGCGTCCAACCCGGCGGCGCTTACCTCCGGCGGGGCGGGAGGGGCTTCTCCTCCTCCGCCCCGCCCAGCTCCACCGTGTCAAAGGACGGCGCGGCGCCCCGCGCCCCCTCCCTGGCGTTCAGAAGCTCAGCGTACCGCTGCCGCGCGGCGGCATAGGCGCCGCCCAGCCTGCGCCGCGCCTCAAGATAGCCCTCAAAATCACCGGGCCTCAAGCCGTACCCCGCACAGTAGGAGTATACCCGCTCCCCCCACCGGGCGTTCCCCGCCTCCATGCGCCCAGCCAGCTCCGCCGTCTCGGCCGCGAAGCCCTCCTCGCTGTATCTGCCCGCCTCCCGATACGCAAACGCGGCGTATCCGCCCTGCCCGGTTTTCTCCAGATAGGCCGCGTACCGCCTCTGCCCGTCGGCATAGCGGTTCGCCTGCTCCACCAGGGCGGAGATGCCGCCGGACACGGACGCGAGCTCCTCCTCCAGCGCGCCCGCCCTGCCGGTCTCCTCTCCGGCGCAGGCCCTGGCGGCGGAGAGCGCCTCCGAAAGCCGGTCCCGGCGGCCGCACAGCGCCCGATACTCCTCCAGCTGCCCGCGCTGTACGTCAAGGCCCTCCCGGTAGGAGTTCTGCCGGGCCCGCAGGGCCAGATAGCCGTCCAGCGCCTCCTCAATCCGCTGGTTCCGATGGGCCTCCAGCCTGGATTTCGCCGCCTCCAGCGCCCGCCGCGCGGACTCCAGCGGGGAGCCGTCCGCCGCCTGCCGGTTCACCATGGAGGCAAGCCCTTCCATGGGCGCTTCCCGCCGCGGCCGGACGCCGCGGCAGACTTGGAAATTGGTCACATTCACGCGGTTCCCCCCTCATCTGCCCAGGCGCGCCGCCACGTCCTCAATATAGCTGCCGTCCACCACCCGGTACAGGTCCTCCGGCGGGTAGAGGCAGCTCCCGAAGTGGATGGCCCGGTTGTTGACGGCGGAGGGGTCCGACGCCTGCCGGTGGCCGGACATATGCACCTGCCCGCACCCGGTGCGGGCGACCACCCACTCCAGATTTCCGGCGTTGATCCCCCCGCCGGGGAGAATCTCAATACGTCCGGCGGCGTAGTCCGCCATCCGGCGGATGGTGTCCGCCCCCTGGGGCACGGCGGGCTGCTGGCCGCTGGTGAGCACCCGGTCCACCCCCAGCTCCAGGAGGACGTCCAGCGCCGCCCGCCAGTCGGGGACCACGTCGATGGCCCGGTGGAACACGGCCTCCTTTCCCGCCTCCCGGCACAGCTCCGCCAGCACCCGGGTGCGGGCCCGGTCCAGCGCGCCGTCCTCCCGGAGAAACCCGAACGCCAGCCCGTCCGCGCCGTGGGCAAGCAACAGCTTCGCGTCCTCCACCGCCGTGTCAAACTCCGCCGGGGTGTAGCAGAAGCCCCCCTCCCTGGGCCGGACCATGGCTATGATTTTCATATCCGTCTCCCGCTTGGCCACGGCCAGCGCCCCCAGGGTGGGGGTCAGCCCGCCGTGGAACAGGTCGCTGTTCAGCTCCGCCCGGTCCGCGCCCGCCCGGTGGGCCTGAATCACATCGTCCGCGCTGCCGCAGCACACCTCGAGCAGCACTCTGCCCATCGCTCCATCCCTCCAAATCCGTCGAGCTTTCCACAAGCTCAGTTCTGCTTTTTATTATAAAGTTTTCCCGAGACCCTGTCAAGGCGGGGCCGCCCGGCCATCACAAAACATACAAAGAGGAGGCATACCCCGTGGCGATTGAGCAAAAGGACCCGCTGGACGGCCTGACCGGCGCGCGGCGGCGGGCCATGGAATTTCTGCTGGACCACCTTCCGGGCAGCGACCTGGATTGCTATCCTCCGGCGCTGTTCCTGCGCTTCGCGGACCACGCCCTTGCCCTGCGGGAGGAGGCCCCCTGGTGCGGGGCGCTGGACTGGGAGCCCTTCGCCCATTACGTGCTCTTCCCCCGGGTGAACGACGAGGACCTGTCCTTTCACCGGGCGCTGTTTCACCGCTCCCTCTGGCCCCGGGTGAAGGACCTGCCCACCCAGGAGGAACGGGTGCTGGAGGTCAACCGCTGGTGCCACGAGCACGCCTCCTACCAGGCCCAGGACAGCCGCACCGCCTCCCCCCTCACCGTGTACCGCTGCGGCAGCGGCCGGTGCGGCGAGGAGTCCGCCTTTCTGGTGTCCGCCCTGCGCAGCGTGGGCATCGCCGCCCGGCAGGTGTACGCCCCCCGCTGGTCCCACTGCGACGACAACCACGCCTGGGTGGAGGCCCTTTGCGCGGGCCGCTGGCGGTATCTGGGGGCCTGCGAGCCCGAGCCGGTATTGGACCGGGGCTGGTTTGCCACCGCCGCCTCCAGGGCGGTGCTGGCGCACAGCCGGGTCTTCGGCGGGGCGGAGCCCTCCCCCCTCCACGGGGAGCTCCTGGGCCGGGACGGGGACGTGACCTGGTTCAATCAGACCGCCCGCTACGCGGACGCCGCCCCCCGCGCAATCCGGGTTTTTCTGAACGGAAGGCCCGCCGCCGGCGCGCGGGTGGAGCTTCAGATTCTCAACGAGGCGGCGTTCCGCCCCATCGCCGCCCTCACCGCCGGGGCCGATGGGTCCGTCCGGCCCAGCCTGGGCCGGGGGGACGTCCACGTGCTGGCCAGCCTGGACGGTCTGACCGCCGAGGGGGACTGCGGCCCGGAGGAACTGGACCTGTCCCTCTCCCCAGCCGCCCCCGGCGATTCCCCCTGGACCGGGTTCGATTTCCACGCCCCGGCGGACCTCCGCCCCGCCCCCGCCTTGCTCAGCCCGCCGCTGAAGGCGGCCCGGGCGGAGGCGCTGCGCCGGGGAAACGCGCTGAGGCTGGCCCGCGCGGCCGGATACTCCCGGCCGAGCCGGGGCGAGTGGGAGGACCTGCGGCAAAACGCCCGGGGCAACTGGGACCAGGTCCGCGCCTTTCTGGAGGGGGAGGGCCCGGACCGCCGGGAGCGGCTGGTCCGAACCCTGTCCGCCAAGGACCTGCGGGACGTGACGGCGAGCCTGCTGGAGGACCACCTCGCCCGACTGCCCCCCCGCCTTCCCGGCGTGCCGGAGGATATCTACTGGCGGTACGCCGCCTGTCCCCGGCTGGAGCTGGAGCCCCTCACCCCCTGGCGGGGGCCGGTGCTGGAGTGGCTGGGCAGTCGGCGGGACGGTCCCGCCGCCCTGTGGAACCGCATCCAGGCGGAAACAGTCCTCCGTCCTCCCGCCTTTGGAAGCCTGTGCCGCACCCCGGACACCGTCCTGCGGGCCGGAGCCTGGGACGGGCGGAGCCGCCGCCTGCTGTTCGCCGCCGCCCTGCGGGCGGTGGGGGTCCCCGCCCGCCTGCGGCCCCTGGACGGCGCGCCGGAGTACTGGGCACAGGGCGGCTTCCGCCCGGTCCTGCCTGAGGAGGCAGGCGTTCTCCGCCTCGCCCTGCCCGCCGGACAGGCGGCGCGGTACGGCCAGGATTGGACCGTCTCCCGCCGGACCGGCGGCGGCTGGCTCCCGCTTCACCCGGAGGCGGACGACTGGCGGGACGGCGCGCTGGAGCTGGTCCTGCCCGCCGGACAATACCGCCTCATCACCTCGGTGCGGCTGCCCAGCGGGGACCAGCTGGCCGCCCGCCGGGACCTGACGCTGGCCCCTGGACAGACCCGCGCCGTTCCCCTGCGGCTGCGCCCCTGGGCGCTGGACGACCTGCTCACCAGCCAGGAGCTGCCCGTCCTGTCCGCCCGCGCCCCGGACGGGCAGGACATCCCCGACCTGTTCCGCATGGGCGGCGGGCCGGTGCTGGCCCTCTGGCTGGAGGAGGGCGGCGAGCCCACCGAGCACGTCCTCAACGAGCTGATGGACCGCCGGAGCCCACTGCCCGTCCCCACGGTGTTCCTGCTGCGGGGGCGGGAGAGCCTGACCCAGCCCACCCTGGCGGCGGCGCTGGGGGCGCTGGAGGGCGTCCGGCCCCTGCTGGACGACTGGGCCTACGATCTGGAGGCCGTGGCCAGACATCTGGGACGGGACCCGGACAGCCCGCCCCTGGCGGTGCTGTGCGACGGCAACGGCCGGGCGGTGTACAGCGCCGGAGGTTACCGCGCGGGGGGCGTGGAGCTGCTGCTGCGTCTGGCGGAGCACGCCGCCCTTTACAAACCCGGTCCGGCCCGGTATACTGAATTGTGACAAAAACCGCGGCGCGGGACCGGCAGAGCCCCGCGCCTCCCCGCGGAACAAGGAGGCACTGCCATGGAGCTCATCGCCAACGCCATCACCGCCGTCTACAACGCCCTCTGGGGGGACCTGTTCGCCATCCCCCTCCCCGGCGGCGGGTCGTTGGGCGTATCCCTGCTGGTGCTGCTGCTCATCCCCACCGGCGTCTTTTTCACCGTCCGGACCCGGTTCCTCCCCATCCGGCTCTTCCCGGAGATGCTCCGGGTGACGGCGGAGAAGCGGACCAGCCGGGAGGGCAGCGCCATCTCCGGCGTCCAGGCCCTCATCGTGTCCACCGCCACCCGGGTGGGCATGGGCAACCTGATCGGCGTGGTGGCCGCCATCTCGGCCGGGGGCGCGGGCGCGGTGTTCTGGATGTGGATCACAGCGCTCATCGGCTCGTCCACCGCCTTTATCGAGGCCACCCTGGCCCAGCTCCATAAGGAGAGGGACCCGCTGTACGGCGGCTGGCGGGGCGGCCCCGCCTACTACATCCACAATTTCGTCAAGGAGAAGCGGGGCGGGAAGCTGGGCCGGCACTCCGTGCTGGCGGTGCTGTTCGCCCTGTCCGGCCTGATCTGCTGGTGCGGCATCAGCCAGGTCATCAGCAATTCCGTGTCCTCCGCCTTCCAGAACGCCTTCCACATCAAGCCCATCTATACCACCATCGTCCTGGTGGCCCTGTCCGCCGTCATCGTGCTGCGGAAAAACGCCACTGTGCGGGTGCTGGACATCCTGGTGCCCATCATGGCGGCGTGCTACTTCGTCATCACCCTCATCCTCACCGGCATGAACATCGCCGTGCTGCCGGACGTTTTCCGCCGCATTTTTGAGGAGGCCTTCGGCCTGCGTCAGGCGGTGGCGGGGGGCTTCGGCGCGGTCATCATGAACGGGGTGAAGCGGGGGCTGTTCTCCAACGAGGCGGGGTCCGGCTCCGCCCCCTGCGCCGCCGCCGCGGGCGACACCTCCCACCCCGCCAAAACCGGCCTGCTCCAGGCCCTGGGCGTGTTCATCGACACCATTGTGATTTGCAGCTGCACCGCCTTCATCATCCTGGTGACCCCGGAGGAAAAGGTGGCCGGCCTGGAGCTCATGGACCTGCTCCAGGCCTCCATGGCCCACCACCTGGGGCAGTTCGGGGTGGTGTTCATCGCGCTGATTTTGTGGCTGTTCAGCTTCTCCACCTTTGTGGGCATCCTGTTCTACGCCCGGTCCAACGTGGCCTACCTCTTCGGGGACAACTGGCTGTCCCAGACCCTGTATAAGGCGCTGGCCCTGGTCATGCTGTTTGTGGGCGGATTGGCGGCGTACACCTTCGTATGGGACCTGGGGGACGTGGGCGTGGGTCTGATGACGGTGTTCAACATCATCGTGATCCTTCCCATGTCGGGGCAAGCCCTGGCCTCCCTGCAGGACTATGAGGCGCGCATGAGGCAGCGGAAGGAGAAGTAACTCCGGCCCCGGCTTCCCATGGGAGGCCGGGGCTTTTTCCGCGGTCCGGCCGGTTCGGTCATCATATAAATAGACGCGCACAGGCCAGCCGTCCTGTTTTCCAGTGAAAACGAAATTTACCAGCGCCGCCGCCGCATATAAAAACGGAGGCGGCTCAAACTATGCTCGGATTCCCGATCCAACCAAAACGATTCAGATTCAAAAAGGAGAACAAGGATATGTCTAACAGCAATAATTCCAACCGTCTGGTGGTCCCCGGCGCCCGTGAGGCCATGGATAAGTTCAAGATGGAGGCGGCCAACGAGGTTGGCGTCAACCTGAAGCAGGGCTACAACGGCGACCTGACCAGCCGTCAGGCGGGCTCCGTGGGCGGCCAGATGGTCAAGAACATGTGTCCCGTGAGAAGCACGAACTTTGCCCGAGCCAGCCGGACGGCCCTGGGACATGAACTCCTGGCCGGATATCAGGTGTCGCTTTGTCTGTAATTTTCATAAATCAAGGGGCTCCCGTCGCTACGGGTGCCCCTTTTTTGCTTATTCTGGCTGGGCGGCGGCATACTGCTGCTTTGGATATTTAGGAAAAGCAGGAATTTCATGTAAAATGGAGTGGCTAACTAAAGATAAGGAGGCCGCCCTATGGAAGGAACGACTTATGGTTACGTGCGGGTGTCCACACAGGAGCAAAACGAGGCCCGCCAGCTTGCCGCCATGCGGAAATTTGGGGTGGCGGAGGAAAATATCATCATGGAGAAGCTGTCCGGGAAAGATTTCAACCGTCCCCGCTACCAACGCATGGTAAAACGGCTGCGGCCGGAGGATATCCTGGTGGTCAAAAGCATTGACCGGCTGGGACGCAATTATGATGAGATATTGGAGCAGTGGGCCCTCATCACAAAGGAACGCAAGGCGGCCATCGTGGTGCTGGACATGCCTCTGTTGGACACCCGGCAGGGGCGCGACCTGACCGGGACGCTGATCGCCGATATTGTCCTCCAGCTGCTCAGCTATGTGGCGCAGACGGAGCGGGAAAATATCCGCCAGCGGCAGGCGGAGGGCATCGCGGCAGCAAAAGCGAAAGGGGTGCATTTCGGCCCGCCTCCCAAGACATTGCCGGACAACTTTGAGGAACTGCGGCAGGCATGGCGGAACAAGCAGATGTCATTGCGGGCGGCAGCGAAAACCTGCGGCGTCCCAAGATCCACATTTTATGACGCCGTCCTCCGCGCGGAGATGGCGGAAGGGCGCATAGAGGCAAAATAAAATCCTGTCCGGGGTTTCATACTTCTCCGGCCAGGAAAATTTTTAGTAATTACATGGCGTTCTGTACTACATATCGGCATAGCCGCTTTGAAAATAAGACTTTCCAGAAAAATTTTTTAAGTCCGGGGTTGTATACAACCCCGGACTTATTTGTTGTCCTCTCGGACAAAAAGGGGGACTTTATGTCAGCAAATCCCAATGCGGAAGGGCCTCAGGATTATCTTCGCCAGTTGGCGCAGGACGTCCTGTCCGAGATTTCAAAACTGGATCCATCCCACAGCAAAGAATTGCTGGGCGCTTTTGTTTCGGAGCTGTTCCTCTCTGTCGCGGAGGAAGAACGCCGGGAATACCGCCGCCAGAAACAGGCGGAGGGGATCGCGGCGGCAAAGGCACGGGGTGTTCGGTTCGGCGCACGGCGCAAGCCTTTGCCGGACAATTTTGAGGAGTGCCGCGAGGCATGGCGGGACGGACAGATGACCCTCCGGCAGGCGGCAGGAGCCTGTGGGATGTCTCACGCGACCTTCCGAGATGCGGTGGTGCGGGTAGAGAGCGCAAGATGATCGGACTGGAAATGGGAGGTGGGTCGGGATGCCGAGAGCGCCAAGAAAACAGATTGAGGACGGCAAAACGGTTCAATACACCACCCTCAAGGTTCGGCTCTACCCTGACGAGGCTCAGGCGGAGCTGTTTGAGAACACCTTCGGCTGTTGCCGCTGGATCTGGAACCATATGCTGGCCGACCAGCAGCGGTTTTACCTGGAGACCGACCAGCACTTCATCCCCACCCCGGCCAAGTATAAAAGCGAGGCCCCCTTTTTAAAGGAAGTGGATAACCAGGCGCTGATCCAGGAACACAACAAGCTTTCTCAGGCGTTTCGGGTGTTCTTCAAAGACCCCAAAACCTTCGGCGCGCCAAAGTTCAAAAAGAAAAAGACCGATAAGGACTCCTTCACCGCCTGTAACCATGTCTTTGAGTCCGGCCCCACCATTTACATCATCAGGGACGGCATTCGTATGACCAAGGCAGGGACCGTCAAGGCCAAGTTCTCCCGCCGCCCTCGAAACGGCTGGAAGTTGAAACGGGTCACAGTGGAGAAAACCAAAACAGGCAAATACTTCGCCTACATCCTGTATGAGTACATCGTGAAGGAGCCGGAGGCAGTTACCCCTACCCCGGATACCACCGTTGGACTGAAATATTCCATGGGCCACTTCTACGTGGCGGACAGCGGTGAACTGGCTGACCCGCCCCACTGGCTGAAAGCCTCCCAGGAAAGGCTGGCGAAGCTCCAGAAGCGGCTCAGCCGGATGGAACCAGGTTCCAAAAACTACGCAGAAGCCGTTCAGAAGTACCGTTTGCTCCACGAGCACATCGCCAACCAGCGCCGCGACTTCATCCACAAGGAATCCAGCCGGATAGCCAACGGCTGGGATGCCGTGTGCGTGAGGGGCGATGACCTGCGGGACGTATCAAAAAAGAAGATACTCCCGGGGAACGCATTGGAGAGCGGGTTTGGAATGTTCCGGGAGTGCCTGCGCTATAAGCTGGCTCGGCAGGGCAAGGCGCTGATCGTAGTAGACCGTGCCGCCCTTACCACAAGGACTTGTTCCGCCTGCGGGTTCGTCCGAAACGACAAACCCCACCGCAAGGGAACCTGGGTTTGCCCCAAATGCGGCGCGGTACATGACCGGGAGGTCAACGCCGCGAAAAACGTCAAGGCACAGGGGCTTGCCCAATATTTCAGTATGCAGGAGCGGGAAGCCGCTTAGCAGATATTGATTCCACGCTATGCTGGTTGGGACACCAGTGAAAGCCCATGATTCCGGCTGGGAACATTGAGTGAAACAGAATATCGTGGTTCTGCTTCACTCAGCGTTTTCCAGGCTGCAGAGTGGGAAACGAGAGGGTGTGTACGCACATCTGAAAGCCCTCGGGGCTGTCCAAAATATTATGACGATGAAAACGCGCGGGCTTGCCGCGCGGGGCGGAAGGATGGAACACCGAACCGCCAAACCGCAAAGGAGTTGCAGCCATGCTCAGCTTGAATCTGAAGCCAGGGGAGTATATGACAGTCGGTGACAATGTGGTGGTTCAGCTCGACCGCATCAGCGGCGACCGCTGCAAGCTGTTGATCGACGCGCCAAAGGAACTCACCATCCTGCGGGGCGAGGTGCTGGAGCGCACCGGCGGGCAGCGCCCGGACTGCGTGTTTGACACGCCCCGCTGGCACCGAAGGGAGATCCCCTGGGATCGTAGCAAGGCCCAAGCGCTCACCGCCATGCGGACGCTGCTGGCCCGGATGGACGGCAGGGACAGCGATGTGCAGACCCTGCGCCGCCAGTTGGAGCATATGTTTCCCAGTTCGGTTTCAAACGGCTGACGAGTCGGTTGAAATAGAGTCCCGTATCAGAAAAACCGCCGCTGCGCGCGGCGGCGGCTTGGATGGTACACCACCCAGCGTTGGGACACGGACGTCCCGGCGCGCCGAATCACCCCAGCAATCATTTTATTTATAGGAGGACTATAAAATGAGGATTCAGCATAACATCATGGCCATGTCGGCCTACCGCAACTACACCAACAACGTCTCCGCCATGAAGAAGAACCTGGAGAAGCTCTCCTCCGGCTACAAGATCAACCGCGCCGGCGACGACGCCGCCGGTCTGGCCATCAGCGAGAAGATGCGCGCCCAGATCACCGGCCTGGAGACCGCCCAGAAGAACGCGAAGGACGGCATCTCCCTGGTGCAGACCGCCGAGGGCGCCCTGACCGAGGTCCACGATATGCTCAACCGTATGGTGGAGCTGGCCACCCAGTCCGCCAACGGCACCTACGACAACACCACCGACCGCGCCCAGATGCAGAAGGAGATCAACCAGCTGCGGGACGAGATCGACCGTATCGCCGACAGCTCTAACTTCAACGGCATCAACCTGCTGGACGGTTCCATGAGCGGTACCGGCACCCTGGGCGATCTTCAGGCTGTGAACGTTTCTGCTACTAATGACGGTTCTCAGGCCACCAAGGCAACCCAGAAGGGCGAGTATACACTGGATCTGGGCCAAGTGACTGTCAAGGGCACCGACGCTGCCAATATTGACGTAACCCTGACCATTGGTGGTCAGTCCGTATTGGCTGCGGCAGGCGTTTCCATCACCTGCACCGCAACTGGCGCGGAGTTCAGTCTTGCCTCCGTTCTGACGGCGGGCGACTTCGTGAGCTCCATTACTGCAGACACTGGTCATGTGTTTACAGTTTCCTATGCGGACGGCGTGGTCACCCTGAAGGGCGAAGAGGATCCCACCTCTGACTTCACCATCTCAATGACTGCGGCTCTTGGTTTTACCAGCGGTACGGGCAACCAGGGCGAGGATCTGGCCGTCCACGTCGCTGAGGAGCGGCAGAAGGGCGAGGATACCCTCCTGGCTCAGGGCAACTTCACCCTGACTGCGGGCATGGTGAAGAACGGCAACCAGATCACCATTGGCAACACCACCTATACCTTCCAGGTGGGCAAGGGTAATACCGCCACCGGCCCCAACGTCATCGACCTGACCGCTTTCACCGACGGCGACCTGCTGAAGGAGGCCGCCAACGCCCTGAGTAAGCTGGGCAAGGCCAATGACAAGTTTGATATCACTGCTGACGGCCAGACTGGCACCGTGTACCTGACCGAGAAGAAAGGTGCCGTGGACTACGCCAAGGACTGGGATCTGAAGGGCAAGGATAACACCGCCGGCCAGACCTCCGACGCCACTTGGAAGAACGCGGACACCAGTGAGAGCGCCGTCCGCTGGGCCGCCGTAGGCGCCGCTACCGGCAAGAGCCTGCAGCTCCAGATTGGCGACACCGCCGACAGCTATAACCAGTTGAAGGTGGACATCGGCGATATGCACTGCACCTCCCTGGGCATTGATGCCAGCAAGATGAGCATCGCTGATCAAGACAGCGCCGCCAAGGCCGTTGACATGATCAAGGCCGCCATCAACAAGGTGTCCGACGTCCGCGGTACTCTGGGCGCCACCCAGAACCGTCTGGACCACACCATCAACAACCTGTCCGTCATGACCGAGAACATCCAGGACGCCGAGTCCACCATCCGCGATGTGGACGTGGCCGAGGAGATGATGGCCTACACCAAGAACAACATCCTGATTCAGTCCGCCCAGGCCATGCTGGCCCAGGCCAATCAGGTTCCCCAGGGGGTTCTCCAGCTGCTGCAGTAAGCGCCCGAGCCGTTGTGAGCAGCGCGAATGGATCGGAGCGAGGGCGAGCGCAGGGCCGCACAGCGGCCCGCAGACCAGCCCGAGTCGGAGGGAAGCCGCGCGTCGCAAACAGGCGAGGCGTGATAACGCCGCCGAATTGTTCTTGGCAAAATCTTATAGACCCAGCTTTAGGGGCGGGCTTCGGCCCGCCCCTCTTTCATGAATTCACACGGAAAGGATGCCGCTCTATGCAGACCATCGACATCGCCCGCCGGTGTGCGCAGCTCAACGCCGTCTCCGACGCCAACAACGCCTATATCCTTGCCCTCCACCAGGGCGGGTTGACCCAGGAGGAGCGGATGGAGGCCGCCGTCTATCTGCTGCGCATGGGCGGGGACTACAAAGTGGCCTACACCCAGTTCGCCGCCCTCTACAATGAGGGGCAATTCCGGGACGAGTGCCTGGATATCATGACCCAGGCGTTTTACCAGCCCAACGTGAAACTGATGAAGAGCCGCTATGAGAAAAACTGCGTGGCGCTGGCAAAATATCCCTACCTGTTCCGCATGGACTTTCCCAAGTTTGAGAAATTGGCCCTGCGCTTCTATCCCTTTGACGACAACGGCTATCTGCCCTTTGACGCTGAAAATCAGGCGTTCGGCGGGTACGTGAACTATAATCATCCGGTGGTGAGCCGGAACTTTTTTAAAGATTTGGACAACCCCATCCTGGCCCAGGATGTTTATTCCCAGTATGAACTGGAATATTTGAATGACAACGTGCGCCCCAGCGAGGACATCGGGCGGGAAAACCACCTGTACCTCCATTACGAGAGCTGGGAGACCTTCTGCGCCCATTTGCAGGTGTTGAATCTGCGGCAGCTTCTGAAGGAGCGGAAGATTGTCTTCCTGTTTGGGGCGGAGCTCAGCCGCTACCCTATTGACTTCAAGGAAACCTACGGCATCGACTACAGCCAGTACCCGGTGAAACCCATCGGAGTCAAGGACATCCACCGGCTGATCTGGCACACCCAGCTGTCCTCCGACAACGGCGGCGACTTTTTTAACGAGGTATTTGACAGTCACCCAAATGTTCTGTGTATGCCGTCCATTATGCTTGAAAAAATGGAGCAGTATATCGCGGAATACAAGGAGAATTATGCCCGGTTTCAAACTGTGCAGGAGGCGGGGGCGCATTTCACCTCTCTCACCCCGCAGGCCGCGCGGGAGCTGTTCTTGATTCCAAACCGCACAGATAAGGATTATCTTGCCGCGATTTTTCTGAGCCAGACCTCCTACATGAAGGGCTTGGATCACGCCTCCCGTATTGCCCCCGCCCTCTTTTTCCAGCCCCATTTCAGCCGCATTATGTATGACATGAAGCATGATGAAAAAGGGCGTACCATCCTTTTGAGCGCAGAATACGATAAAATCCGTAGTTCTTCCATCTTTAAAGCATTTAAGTATATCAAAACTTTTACCCCTTTGCGCCGGGTCACCACCAGCTACGCCGCCACTATCCGATGGATGGTAGAAAAACGAGGGATGCTGGAGGGGCTTGAGGAGCGAAAAAACTCAATTATCCCTGACCTGGTGGCAGACCGTGTGCTGAACCGAAGCTTCATGATCGACCCGGAGGACCGGCTGTATAAGGACAGCGTACTGGTGCGCTTTGAGGACGGCAAGACCAACCCGGAGGCCACCTTCCGGGCGCTGGCGGCGTTTCTGGACATTCCGTATACCGAGAGCATGACCTACTGCTCAGAGAAGGGCGTCCACGACGTGGAGACAGCGGAGGGCAACGTGGTGGGCTTCGACACCGCCACGGTGTACCGCACCTACGACGAGTACGCCACTGACGAGGAACGGGCCTACATTGAGTTCTGTCTGCGGGACGCCTATCAGTTCTACGGCTATGGTTTTCACTACTATGATGGCGGGCCCGTGGACGAGGAACGGGTGAGGGAGTGGTTGAAGGGCTTTACAAACGTGAATGAAAAGATTGATGTATCTTGGCGCAAAAATGTTATGCCAGAAGCGGCAATCTCAATAAATGGAAAGGCAATTACCGAAAAAGACATCTTGGAAGAATCGAAGCAGACATTTTTAGAGAAAAAAAAGGGGGAAATGGACGCGTTGCGCCTAAAGCTGGCCCAGCGCCTCATGGGCGGCCTCTATTTCATCAACAAAAACGGCCAGCCCCTGCGGATGATGCCCAAGCTGGAGCTTGACCCGGCGCTGCTGCGCGAGCCGCTGTACCACTGAGGAGGACGTATGGAAAAAGGCACAGTTTACTTTTTCACCGGCCTTGCCGGGGCGGGCAAGACCACCATTGGGGGGCTCTTTTACCGCCGCCTCAAGGCGCGGAAGAACGACGTATTCTGCATGGATGGCGACGCCATGGACGGCGTGTTTGAGCGCACGGGCTACTCCACTGCGGCGCGGCTGAAGGACGCGAAGGCGCAGTTCCGCCTGTGCCGCGCCCTGTCGGAGCAGGGGATTGACGTGGTGATGTGCTCCATCTCCATGTACGACGAGATCCGCAGCTGGAACCGGGCCAACATCGAAAACTACAAGGAAATCTACATCAAGGTGACCCGGGACACCCTCTACCGCCGGGATCAGAAAAAGCTCTACTCCTCCGACGCGAAGGAGGTGGTGGGGGTGGACCTGCCCTGGGACGAGCCGAAAATGCCAGACGCGGTAGTGGAGAACGACGGCCAGGACACCCCCGAGGCCATCGTGGCCCGGCTGGAGAAGCAGTTCGGGCTTGCCTGAGAAGGAGGCGCTTATGCTCACCAAACCCCAATTTGATCTGCTTGCGGAGCTTTCAGCCCCATCTGGGGCAAGCTGCATCGCCCCGGACGCGGCTGTGATCCGGGAATTGGAGGAACTTGGCCTTCTCGATCACGGCCAGCCCACCCCAGCGGGTGCGGCGGCCTTGGAGCCCTACCGGGTGAAGCGGGCGGTGTTCCTGGCGGCGGGCTTCGGCAGCCGTCTGGTCCCCATCACCCTCAACACGCCCAAGCCCCTGGTGCGCGTCCACGGCAGGCGCATCATCGACACCCTGCTGGACGCCTGTCTGGCCGCCGGAATCGAGGAGATTTACATCGTCCGGGGCTATCTGGCCGAGCAGTTCGACCAGCTTCTCTACCAGTACCCCATGATACGATTCCTGGAAAACCCCGTTTATAACGAGACGAACAACATCTCCTCCGCCCTGTGCGCACGGCACCTGCTCTCCAACGCCTACGTGCTGGAGGCCGACCTGGTGCTGTCAAACCCGCGGCTCATCCGTCCTTATCAGTACGCGTCCAACTTCCTGGCCATCCCCAAGGAGCGCACCGACGACTGGTGCTTCGAGGCGGAGGACGGCATCATCACCGAGGAGAAAATCGGCGGCGAGCACTGCTGGCAGATGGTGGGCATCTCCTACTGGGACGGGGCGGACGGAGAGAAGCTGTCCCGGGATTTGCAGGAGGTCTATGAACAGCCGGGGGGCCGGGAACGGTACTGGGAGCAGGTGCCGCTGGTGTTTCGCCGGGAGAACTACCGGGTGGCCGTGCGTCCCTGCCGGGATGGGGATGTGACAGAAATTGACACCTATCGTGAGCTGAAGGCCTTTGACAAAAGCTATGACATTGGCTGAACCCGGCCAAGGAGGAATCTGCATGGAAATCAAACGGAATATCCTGCTCAACCCCGGCCCCGCCACCACCACGGACACGGTGAAGCTGGCCCAGCTTGTGCCCGACATCTGCCCCCGGGAAAGGGAGTTTGCCGGATTGATGGCGGGGCTGCGGGAGGATCTGGTGCGGGTGGTCCACGGCAACCCGGCCCAATACACCGCGGTGCTGTTCTGCGGCTCGGGCACGCTGTGCATGGACGTGTGCCTGAATTCCCTTCTGCCCGAGGGCAAAAAGGCCCTCATCGTCCACAACGGGGCGTACAGCGCCCGGGCTGTGGAGATCTGCCGGTCCTACGGCCTGCCCCATATCGACCTGGCCCTTCCCTACGACCGCCCCGCGGACTTGGCGGCGGTGGAGGAGGCCCTGCGGGCCAACTCGGACGTGGCCCTGGTGTACGCCACCCACAACGAGACGGGCACCGGCCTGCTCAACCCCGTCCGGGAGCTGGGGGCGCTGGCCCATGCCTGCGGCGCGGTTTTCGTCACCGACACCACCAGCACCTACGCCATGCGGCCCATCCACATTGAGGAAGATAATATCGACTTCTGCATGGCCTCCGCCCAGAAGGGGCTGATGGCCATGACCGGGCTGTCCTTCGTCATCGGGCGGCGGGACCTCATTGAGGCGTCCAAGGACTACCCCCGCCGCTCCTACTACGCCAACCTGTTCCGGCAGTACGACTGCTTCGAGCGCACCGGGGAGATTGAGTTCACCCCTCCGGTGCAGACCGTATACGCCGCCATCCAGGCCATGAAGGAATACTGGGCGGAGGGGGAACAGGCCAAATGGGCCCGGCATTCCCAGGTGATGGAGGCCATCCACGCCGGTCTGGAGGCGCTGGGCTTCCGGGAGGCCATCCGGGGCGAGTGGCAGGCGGGGCTGGTGGCGGCGGTGCGCTGCCCCGACGACCCCAATTGGAGCTTCGAGCGGGTGCACGACTACTGCTATGCCCGCGGCTTCACCATCTACCCCGGCAAGGCGGGTACGGCGGGCACCTTCCGGCTGTGCGCCCTGGGGGCCATCGGCGCGGGGGATATCGAGGACTTTTTTGCCGTGTTCCGCCAGGCGCTGGACGCATGCGGCGTGGCCCTGCCCGTGCGGTACGACAGGTAAGGAGGCGGCGGGGATGAAAACGGCATACACCTGCTTCTGCACCGGGGTGATCCACGAAGGGCATCTGAACATACTCCGGGAGGCGCGGCGCTGCGGCAAGGTCATCGTGGGCGCCCTGTCCGACCGGGCGCTCATCCGCTACAACCGCTTTCCCACCGCCTCCCAGGAGGAGCGCCTCAGGCTGTACCGCTCCCTGGAGGGGGTGGACAGCGTGGTCCTCCAGGACGATATGCTTTACGAGGATGTGCTGTCCCTCATCCGCCCGGACTACGTGGTCCACGGGGACAACTGGAGGACCGGGCCGGAGCGGACCATCCGGGACCAGGTGGTGAAAAAGCTGGAAGCCATGGGCGGCGCGCTCATCGAGGTGCCCTATACGAACAATGAGAGCGTGCGGAAGATCGACCGGCAGCTGCGGGAGAAGCTGGCCATGCCCGAGTACCGCCGCCGCCGGCTGCGCCAGCTCCTGGGCCTGTGCCCGGTGGTGAAGGCCATCGAGACCCACAGCGGCCTGACGGGGCTGATCGCGGAAAAGACGGTGGTGGCCCAGGACGGGCGGCTGGACCAGTTCGACGCCATGTGGGTGAGCTCCCTGTGCGACTCCACCGCCAAGGGCAAGCCGGACATCGAGCTGGTGGATATGTCCTCCCGGCTGCGCACCATCGACGACATCATGGAGGTCACCACCAAGCCCATCATTCTGGACGGGGACACGGGCGGGCTGCCCGAGCACTTCGTCTACAACGTGCGCACCCTGGAGCGCATGGGGGTGTCTGCGGTCATCATTGAGGACAAGAAGGGGCTGAAAAAGAACAGCCTGTTCGGCACAGAGGTGGAGCAGACCCAGGACAGCATCGAGGGTTTTTCCGAAAAAATCCGGGCGGGCAAACGGGCCCAGCTCACCGACGACTTCATGATTATCGCCCGCATCGAGAGCCTGATTCTGGAGCGGGGGATGGAGGACGCGCTGGCGCGGGCAGCGGCCTTTACAAAGGCGGGGGCGGACGGTATCATGATCCACAGCCGGAAGAAGGACCCCGCCGAGATTTTGGAGTTCTGCGGCCGCTTCCGTTCGGCGGACAGCGCCACCCCTATCGTGGTGGTGCCCACCTCCTTCAACGCCATCACGGAGGAGGAGTTGGCCGCCCACGGGGTGAACATCGTCATCTACGCCAACCAGCTCACCCGCAGCGCCTTCCCCGCCATGCAGCGCACGGCGGAGAACATTCTGCGCTGCCACCGGGCGAAGGAAGTGGATGAACGGCTGATGCCCATCAAGGAGATCATCACTTTGATTGACGAGCTATAGAACGGAGGGCCTGCCTTTGAAAATTGAGGATTTCGCGGCGCTTCTGGGCGCGGAGTTTTATGCCGGGGTGCCGGACAGCCAGCTCAAGGCGCTGTGCGCCTATCTGCTGGACCGGTACGGCCTGGACCTGGCTCACCATGTGATTGCCGCCAATGAGGGGAACGCTGTGGGCCTGGCGGCGGGCTACCACTTGGCCACGGGGAAAACCCCGGTGGTGTACCTGCAAAACAGCGGCTTGGGGAACATTGTGAACCCGGCGGCGTCCCTGCTCAACGGCAAGGTGTACGGCATCCCCTGCCTGTTCATCGTGGGCTGGCGGGGGGAGCCGGGCGTCCACGACGAGCCCCAGCACATCTTCCAGGGGGAGATCACCCTGCCCCTGCTGGATGTGCTGGACATTCCATACTTCGTCCTGGACAAAACCACCACGGCGGAAGAGGTAAATGCCAAGCTGGGGGAATACCGCGCCCTGTTTGCCCAGGGGAGGCAGGCGGCCCTGGTAGTGCGCAAAGGGGCGTTGGACTACAACTGTCACCCAACCCCGTCCGGCGGGCACACTGTGGGTGACAACTGTCAACCGACGCCGCTCGGCGGGCGCAGTATGGACGACAAATGTCAACCAGCCCCGCCCGGCGGGCGCACCGTGGATGACAACTGTCACCCAACCGGGTACTCCCTGGGGCGGGAGGAGGCCATCGGTTACATTCTGGCGGCCTCCGGGGACGACCCGGTGGTGTCCACCACCGGCAAGGCCAGCCGGGAGGTATTCGAGCTGCGGGAGGCCCGGAACCAGGGCCACGGCTACGATTTTCTCACCGTGGGCTCCATGGGACACAGCTCGTCCATCGCCCTGGGCATCGCGGCGCAGAAGCCGGACAGGCGGGTGTGGTGCCTGGACGGGGACGGCGCGGCGCTGATGCATCTGGGGGCCATGGCGATTATCGGGGCGAACCGGCCCGCCAATCTGATCCACATTGTGCTCAACAACGAGGCCCACGAGTCGGTGGGGGGAATGCCCACGGTGGCGGGCAGGGTGGATTTGTGCGCCATCGCCCGGGCCTGCGGCTATCCTTCCGTTGCGTCGGCGGACAGCCGGTCGGAGCTGGACGAGGCGCTGGAAGCGGCGAAAGCCGCCAATCAGCTGGCGTTTATTGAGGTGAAGTGCGCCCTGGGGGCCCGGGCGGACCTGGGCCGGCCCACCACCACGCCCCAGGAGAACAAAGCGGCTTTCATGGCCAATCTGGAGGAGTAGACATGGCTTTATGCGACCTCCACACCCACACCACCGCCTCCGACGGGCAGTATACCCCCGCAGAGCTGGTGGGGCTGGCGAAGAAGCGGGGGATTTCTGTGCTGGCCGTCACCGACCACGACACCATCGCGGGAGTAGCCGAGGCCCAGCGGGCGGGAAGCGCGCTGGGGCTGACCGTGATCCGCGGCGTGGAGCTGAGCGCCAGGGAATACCCAAACTGCCACATCCTGGGCTACGGCTTCCGGGACGGGGAGACCGAGCTGGCCCGGCTGTGCGAACAATTCCGGGCGGGCCGGGATGAGCGGAAGCACAAAATCGTGGACTTCCTCCGGGAAAAGGGCGTGGACATCGACTTATCCGAGGTGGAGGAGCTGGCAGGAGGCGAGGTCATCGCCCGGCCCCACTTCGCCCGGGTGATGGTGCGGCGCGGGTACGTGAGCACCAACCGGGAGGCCTTCGACCGCTACCTGGACACGGAGGAGTTCCGGCAGAGGGTGAAGCGGTTCAAGGCCGACGCCCGCACCTGTGTGGAGGCCATCAAGGCGGCGGGCGGGAAGGTATCCCTGGCCCACCCGTACCAGATGGGACTATCGGACGGGGAGTTGGAGGAGCTGGTCAAGCGCCTCAAAGGCTGGGGGCTGGATGCCATCGAGGGCTACTATCCCAAGCACAGCCCCGAACAGCAGGCGTTTTACCTCCATCTGGCGGAGAAATACCAGCTCCATCAAACCGGCGGCAGCGATTTCCACGGGGAAAAGGTGAAGCCGGACGTGGAGCTGGCCGCGCTGGAATTGGAGTTAGGCTGGCTCCACAGCGGTTCAAAGGATCATAAAGAGTAACCGAAAATTTGTTCGTGACAAATTCTGCTGGCCGTGTTATAATATCCCCAGGCGGAAGCCAATCTCCGCAGCTTTCCGGCGAGGTTCACACCGATGTGTGACCTCTGACATTCATGGGCCGTATAGGGCATTTGTACCCTGCTATACGTTGAATCCATCCATGAGTGTTCCACAGTATTTGGCGCTGTGCCGGCAGCGCGGGTGTGCGCCTTTCCGTGTAAGCGGAAAGGACGTCTATGAACGACACAGTCGTTACTTATCAAGGCCAGCAAGTATCAGTGCCAAAGGAGGTCGCAGACTTTTTAGAGCAGGATCGCCGCCGTGCGCAGGCGCAGTACAAGCGGGATCAAAGGCACCTGAGTAGAAGGGATTTTGAAACGGTGCTGTCCAGCTATGGGGATGTTGAGCGCGTGACGGAGAACATCGCTTTGAAGAACCTCCAGCTTGAAAAACTGCGGGAAGCGGTGACCGGACTGGGCGAGCGGGATCGCAGGTTGATCTCCCTCCGATACGATGAGGAATTATCCATGGAGGAGATCGGCAGGCGGCTGGGCGTATCCAGAACTGCCATCTCAAAGCGGCTGAAAACGCTGAACCGAAAATTGAACCGCGCTGTCGCCTGACAGTGCGGTTCAATTTTTTTGTGCCGGATGGTTTACAAACCGCTTTCCAGTGTCCTAAGTCAATGAGGGGACAATCCTCTCAAAACACAAAAGGAGGGAAAAATCATGAACAACCTAAATCTAAGCCGCTTGCCTACCATCGACGGCGAAACCCTGATGAGCAAACCGCTCCAGCCGCTGAACTTCGTGGTGGACACGCTGATCTCCCAGGGTCTGCACATCCTGGCCGGATCGCCCAAGGTAGGCAAGTCCTGGCTGGCGTTATGGCTGGCTGTTACCGTGGCGAAGGGAGAACCCGTCTGGGGACTGCCAGTGAAGCAGGGCACCACGCTCTACCTCTGCCTGGAGGATTCCCAGCTGCGTATCCAGAACCGGCTGTTCGACGTGACGGAGGACGCGCCGCCCAGCGTCCACTTCTGCACCGAGAGCCGTATCCTGGGAGATGGATTGGAGGAGCAGCTCCGCCAATTCCTGACGGAACACCCGGACACAGTGCTGATTATCATCGACACGCTTCAAATGATCCGCAACGCCGGTTACGACAACACCTACGCCAACGATTACCGAGACCTCTCTGCGCTGAAGAAACTGGCCGACGCTCACGGCATCGCCGTCCTGCTGATTCACCATCTGCGCAAAGAAAAGGCAGACGATGTATTCAACCGCATCTCCGGCACCACCGCCATCAGCGGCGCGGTGGATGCCAGCTTCACGCTGGTGGAGGAGCAGCGGGGGAGCGGTAGGGCGCGGCTGTCCTGCATCGGTCGGGACATCGAGTACCGGGAGCTGGAGCTGCGCCGCAACGCCGACAACGTGTGGGAGGTGACAGCGGACAGCTATCAGCACCCGGAGCTGTTAGGTGATCGCATCATTTTTCTTCTCTCTGAATTGCTGTGTGGCTGTCCTAAATTTATCGGCACTCCCACCGAGCTGGCGCAACGCATCGACCCTGACGGCAAGGAGGGCGTCACACCGAAAAACGTGTCCCGCAAAATTCTGCAAAGTGTTGCGGCCCTAAGCGCAATCGGTATCACGGCGGCAGTGCGCCGGAGCAACGGAAAGCGGCTGATTGAGCTCCATCGTGCCGATAGTGACGGTAACGCCGGGGCCGGAAACATCGTCCCTGTTGACCCTGTGGCCATATGACCGCCGTGTTGGCCCGTGTGCGGCTCCGTGTCCGCTTTTGCGGGGCGAGGCGGGGAATGACCCGCAAAACGGTTCGGGCGCGGTGTGCGGCCTTTGTGGGCCGTTTGTGGGGAGCACCCAGTTGAGGGCACCGCAGAAACGCCCCGAGGGGGCGGAGAGTCCCTCCTTTAGGAGGGAGCCAGCATCGCATTTGTCTGGACATGGGCCCTGCCCATGCCCGCCAAACGCAAAATTGGGGCGCTGCCCCATACCCCGTGAATACAGGAGGAAGAATGAGCAAAGACGCAAAACTCAGTATCCGCATCTCCACGGAGGATTTGGAGAATATCAAGCGCAGGGCAAAACAAGCTCGGATGTCCCAGGGCGGCTACGTGACCCACTGCTGTCTGGGACGGCAGGTGGTAGTCATTGAGGATCTGAAGGAGGCGCTGATACAGCTCCGGGCCATTGGCAATAACCTGAACCGTCTTACCGTGCTGGCCAACATGGGGAGGATCAGCGCGGTGGGCTTGGATCGCACGGCGGATGAGCTGGCAAATGTCAGCGCTGCTCTGCGGGAGCTCCAGGAGCGCAGGAGGTGGCGGCCATAGCCATCGTACACTTTGTGAACTACCCCAAGGGGCAGGATCGCCCGTGCATGGCAGGGGTGATGCGCTACACCGCACGGGAGGACAAGACAGAGTGGCAGGGACGCCAGCTGGTCAGCGGGTTCAACTGCCGCCCGGAGAGCGTGTACGATGACTTCCTGTCCACCAAGCTGCTCCACCACAAGGAAGGAGGCACCCTGTTCTACCACTTGGTGCAGTCCTTCCCGGCGAGAGAGCGGGTAGACCCTGCGACCGCCCACGCCGCCGCGTTGAAGCTGGCGGAATATTTTCAGGGCCGGGAGGTGCTGGTGTGTACCCACACGGACCGGGATCATATCCACTCCCACCTGGTCATCAACAGCGTCAGCTTGGAGGATGGTAAAAAGCTCCACGTTGGTAAACAGGAGCTGGAGGAGCTGCGCCAGTGCAACGATGAGGTGTGTATGGAGATGGGGCTGCCCGTGTTCCAGTCAAAGCAGGAACGGAACGCGAAGCCTATGTCCGACAAGGAGTACCGCTCCGCTGCCAAGGGTGAGAGCTGGAAATTCCAGACCATGAACGCCATCGATCAGTGTATGAGACATTCGGCAAGCAGGGAGGATTTTGTCAGCAAGATGGAGCGCCTGGGATACAGTGTCCGCTGGGAACCGGGGCGGAAGAATATCACCTACACCCATCCCAATGGCAAAAAGGTGCGGGACAGAAAACTGCACGAGGAGAAATACTGGAAGGAGTGGATGGAGCGTGAGTTCGCAATCAGACAACAGGTTATCGCCGGAGGAGTTGAAGCGGCGCAACGGGCTGCCGCCCGATACTCTGGAGACGCAGACGGAGACGGTGCCCGTGGCCCATCCCACGGCGGAAGAATGGCAGGAGCTGCGGGGGATGCTGTGGAGTGTGGGCGAGCTGCTGGGGACGCAGGCTGTGCTCCTGGAGGAGTTGGCCCAACGTCTGCCCACCCTGCCGTACTCGGAGCAGACGCGGGATATGGCAAGGGAGCTGACTGCGATTCGGGCGCTGCTGGAGCAGGAGGCGCGGAAGCAGGAACAGGCTGGGAGGAAGAACGGGCGGCGTTTTTCACTTCCATGGTCTGGCATCCCGCTGGCGCCCTTCGAGTCGGGGTGGCTGCTCCTGCCCCTGGGCTTGGCGCTCTTGCTGGGGCTGCTGTTGATGTGGGTGCGGCTCTGGAGCGGACTCAGCGTCCTGTTTACGTAACCCGCCCCCACAGCGACAAAAAGGCGCTCCGGCGTGAGCGGGAAAAGAAAATCGCCGCCGGGCACAGGCCCGACGACCACGAGGACTACACCATGGCGCAGACCCTGTGAGGTCCGCGCCATTCTTGTCCCGGGCTATCCCGGGAGAAAGGAGTGCGCCATTACAAAACGCATAGCAAATGAAAAATTTGGAAATCATCCCACTGAAGGGAGGCGGTACACCCATGACGAAGCAGAACGTCACCGCTGAGACCCGGGAAAAGAGGGAGCTGGGCAGCCGCCTCTGGCTGGCTTACTACAACCGGGCCTTGTATGAGAAGGGGCTGATCACCGAGCGGGAGCGCAACCAAATGGCGCTGAAAATTGACGGCTGGAAAGCGCCATCCAGGTAAACGCCGGGGGCCGCGAAATGCTCGCGGCCCCCTCCGCCTTCAAGGCAGGGCGCTGATATCCACCTCAAACTTCATGGTCTCCGGCAGATGATCCGGCTGGAGGAACAGAATCTCGTACCAAGGCAGGTAGATCACCCCGTCCTCCTCCTCAATGTTCCCCTGACAGAACACGTAGGCTTTGTCTGCTGGCCACTCTTTGATCTGCCGCATCTTGTCCAACGCCGCGTGTTTTTTGTAGTCTTTCCCGGACTTGACCTCCACCAGCTGGATGCGCAAGCCGTTTTGGATGACGAAGTCCAGTTCCCCGTATTTTTTTGCATCGAAAAAGTGGAGGGACAGCCCGGCGCTTTTGATCTGCTGGGCCATGACGTTTTCCAGAATGCTGCCCATATTGATCTCCAGATCCCCCTGCAAAATGGAGAACTGGACGTTCTCCATACACGCGGCGCACAGCAGCCCCACGTCCCCCATGAACAGCTTGAACAAGCTGTGCTTCTCGTTCAGGGCCAGCGGGGCCTTTGGCTCGGACACGTTGTAGCAGGGCAGGGCCACCCCCGCCTGGGCCAGCCACTCGAAGCTGTTGGCGTATCGGAGCTGCCGGCCGTTGGCGTCCACATCAGTGAGGACGAACCGGCGGTTTTTGGCGTTGAGCTGGGAGGGGATGCTGTCGAAGATAGCCCGGATTTTCAGCTTGTCGTTCCCCTGGGCGTACTTGGAGATGTCCAGCCGGTACAGCTCCAGGATGTCGGTCTGGAGGGCCGCCACCTTGGCGATATCGTGGGTGTCCACGTAGAGCTGGACGGCCTCCGGCATACCGCCCACCACGATGTAGCTGAGGAACAGCTTCTTCATGGTGTCGTGGACGGCCTGGGACACCGGGGTAAGGCTGTCAAAGCACCCCCGCAGGTAGTCGATGGTAGACTGCTGCACACCGTTGGCCCACAAAAACTCCTCAAAGTCCATAGGGTACATTCGGTAAAGTTCCTCAAATCCCACCGGATAGGAGGCCACCTCCTTGTGCCGCACCCCCATGAGGGAGCCGGACTCGATATAGTCAAACCGCCCGTCCTCCACCAGGAACTTGATGGCGGTGCGGGCCTCGGGGCACTCCTGTACCTCGTCCAGCAGCACCAGCGTCCGGCCCGGCTCCATGGGCTTCCGGGTGTAGGCGCTCAGGTTGGTGATGATGGTGTCCGCGTCCAGGCTGCCGGAGAAGATGGCCCCGGCGTCCTTCTCCGTGACAAAGTTGAGCTCCACGAAGTGTTCGTAGTTCCGCCGCCCGAACGCCCGGATCAGCGTGGTCTTGCCAATTTGCCGGGCCCCGGTGACGCACAGGGCCTTCTTTTCCTTCTGGTTTTTCCACTCCAAAAAATAGTCGTACGCTTTGCGCTGTAACATAATCGCGTCCCACCTTCCGCGGCCTTGATGTGCCGTCCCAATGATTGTAACATAATTCCTGGGTTTCGTCAAAGAGTTTGTAACAAAATTCTTCGATTTTAAACGACTGTCTATAACAAAATTCCGCACACCTTCCAGCCCTGTCGCCCTTGACTTTTTCGTATTCTGTGATATACTGCGACATAGAACATGATACAGCGAAATTTAAGGAGGCCGCGCCATGGACCTACATACCATCCGCCAGGAGCTGCGCACCCACGCTGTTTACGACATTCCCCTGCGGGTGACCTACTACGCCCGGGTGTCCTCCGAGAGCGATGAGCAGCTCAACTCCCTGGGCAACCAAATCAGCTACTACGAGGAACTGATCCGCAAAAATAAAGCCTGGACCTTTGTCCCCGGCTACATCGATGAGGGCCTGTCCGGCATCTCCACCAAAAAGCGGGAGAACTTCAACCGCATGATCGACGACGCCGGGGCGGACAAGTTCGACCTGGTCATCACCAAGGAGATCTCCCGCTTCGCCCGCAACACCCTGGACTCCATCCAGTTCACCCGCCAGCTTTTGGCCAGCGGCGTGGGGGTGTTCTTCCAGAACGACAACATCAACACCTTCGACGAGGACAGCGAGCTTCGCCTGTCCATCATGTCCTCCATCGCCCAGGACGAGCTGCGCAAGCTGTCCAGCCGGGTGAAGTTCGGCCACCAGCAGGCCATCAAGCAGAACGTGGTGCTGGGTAACGACCGCATTTTCGGCTACCGCAAGGAGAACAAGCGGCTGGTCATCGATGAGGGGCAGTCCGCCATGGTGCGGGAGCTGTTCGAACTGTACGCCACCAATCAATACTCCATGAAGCAGATCGAAACCATTTTCTGGGACAAGGGCTACCGCAACCTGAACGGGAACAAGATCGCCCACTCCACCATGTCCAACATGATTTCCAACCCCAAATACAAAGGGTATTATGTGGGAAATAAAGTACGGGTGGTGGATATGTTCACCAAGAAGCAGAAGTTCCTTCCCCCGGAGGAGTGGGTGATGTTTAAGGACGAAACCGGAGAGATCGTCCCCGCCATTGTCTCCGAAGAGCTGTGGGACCGGGCCAACGCCGTACTGAAAAAGCGCAGCGAGGACGTGAAAGCCCGCCAGGGCATCTGTAACCACGACAACCTGCTGACTGGCAAGCTGTTTTGCACCCACTGCGGGGCCCCCTATTACCGCCGGGAGTCCAAGGACCGCCAAGGAAATAAAAACAGCAAATGGGTGTGCTCCGGCAAGATCAAGGCCGGGGCGGATTCCTGCCCCTCTTTCGCCATCTACGAGGAGGAACTCAAGCCCCTGCTGTTCGATGTGTTCCAGGAGACCCGCGCCGACGCCGACGCCATGGTGGAGGAATACATCCGAATGTACAAGGAGCTGGACGGGAACGGCGAGGTTCCCAAGCAGATCGAGGCGCACAAAAAAGCGGCGGAACTGGCCCAGAAGAAAAAGTCCAAGCTGCTGGAATACAATGTGACGGGCCAGATTTCAGACGCAGATTTTCTCTCCATGACCGCCGCCTGCAACGCCGAGATTGAGGGGGCGGAGGAGGCTGTCCGGGAGCTGGAGGAGCAGCTGGAATCCAGTGCGGACTACAAAAAGCACATCGAAGATATCCGCCGTACCCTGAAGGCCGCCCAGGAGAGCGCCGCCCAGGGCCTCATCGGCAAGGAGTTCGTGGAGCGGTATATCGACAAAATCTACGTCACTCCCCAGGAGGACGGCACCCTGCGCCTGGATGTGAAGATTTTCACCGGCGAGAGCACCGCCCGTTCCCTGGAGAAACTCAAGCGCCGTACGGGTCACACGTTCAAGAAGATGATCGAGGCCTACGAGAACGGCCTGAAGTAACAAGCACAGCATTCCCCGTTTCACGAAAAATAAGCGGCGGGGCCCAGCCGGGCCCCGCCGCTTTTGTATTTGCGCCGTTTTTCTCCACGCCGTTCTTGCCAAAAACTGCCCGCTGTGGTAAAGTGATAGCGTATTCATTACAGGGACGGTGCGTCCCAAACCCAAAAACGAGGTGAGAGCGATGTCTGACTGTACCCAGCTTGCGGCCGCCTTGAAACAGGGGGCCCATGATCAGGCCCTGGCCGCCCTCTACGCCCTGGACGGCAGCGCCCAGCGGCTGGACCAGGCCCGTGAGCGGTGCATCCATACGGTGGAGACCTTTTCCGCCTGCTATGGCGCGGGCGCTCAGGGCGCGGCGCTGTTCAGCGGCCCCGGCCGCACCGAGATCGGCGGCAATCACACCGACCACCAGCACGGCCGCGTTCTGTGCGGCAGCGTGGACCTGGACATGCTGGCCTGCGCCGCCCCCAACGGCCTGAACGTGGTCCGCATCCGGTCCGAGGGCTACCCCGCCCTGGAGATCGACCTCAGCGACCTGGCGCCAAAGAAGAAAGAGGAAAACACCTCCGCCGCCCTGGTGCGGGGCGTGGCGGCAAAAATCAAGGAGCTGGGCTATCCCCTGTCCGGCTTCGACGCCTGCGCCAACTCCACCGTGCTGTCCGGCTCCGGGCTGTCCTCCTCCGCCGCCTATGAGACCCTGCTGGGCAATATCTTCAACCGCTTCTGCTGCGGGGACAGGCTGGACCCCGTGACCATCGCCAAAATCGGCCAGCACGCCGAAAACGTCTATTTCGGCAAGCCCTGCGGCCTGATGGACCAGATGGGCTCCTCGGTGGGCGCCTGCGTGGCCATCGACTTCAACGACCCGGCGGACCCGGTGGTGGAGCGGGTGGACTACGACTTCACCCAATCCGGCCACGCCCTGTGCATTGTGGACACCTGCTCCAGCCACGGCGACCTGACGGACGACTACGCCGATATCACCCGGGAGATGGGGGCGGTGTCCGCCCGCTTCGGCAAGCGGTTCCTCCGGGACGTGCCGGAGGCGGACTTCCGGGCCTCCCTCCCCGCCCTGCGGAAAGCCTGCGGCGACCGGGCGGTGCTGCGCGCCATGCACTTCTATGCCGACGACCGGCGGGCCGTTCAGGAGGCCCAGGCCCTGAAGGCCGGGGACTTCGGCCGCTTCCTGGCCCTGGTGAACGCCTCCGGGCTCTCCTCCTCCCTGCACCTGCAAAACACCTGGTCCACCTCCGCCCCGGAACAACAGGCCGTTCCCATGTGTCTGGCGGTGGCGTCGGAGCTGCTGGAGGGAACCGGGGCCGTCCGGGTCCACGGCGGCGGCTTCGCGGGCACCATCCAGGCGTGGGTGCCGAACGAGAAGCTGGACGGCTTCAAATCAGGCATGGAGGCCCTGCTTGGCCGGGACAAGTGCCACGTGCTCCACATCCGTCCCCAGGGCGGCTGCGTGGCGGCGGAATAAAGGGAGGCGGACATGATGGACCGAAACGAAGCCATTTCCAGGCTGACGGCCTACGCCCTGCAAACGGGGCTGATCCAGCGCTGTGAGAGGGACTGGGCAGTGAACGCCATCCTGGACGCCCTCAAGCTGGACAGCTACGCGAACCCCGGCGGGCGCTGGAGCGAGGTGGAGCTGGCCCCGGTGCTGGAGGCGCTGCTGGACGACGCCTGCCAGCGCGGCGCGCTCACTGAGAACTCCGTGGTCTACCGGGACCTGTTCGATACCGAGCTCATGGGCCGCCTCACCCCCCGGCCCGCCCAGGTGATCGAGACCTTCCAGGCGCTCTATCGGGAGCACCCGCAGAAGGCCACCGACTGGTACTACAAATTCAGCCAGGACACCAACTACATCCGCCGGGACCGAATCGCCCGCGACATCCAGTGGAAGGCCCCCACGCCCTACGGCGAACTGGACGTGACCATCAACCTGTCCAAGCCGGAGAAGGACCCCAAGGCCATCGCGGCGGCCAAGAACCTGCCCGCCTCCGCCTATCCCAGGTGCCAGCTGTGCGCGGAAAACGAGGGCTACGCGGGCCGGGTGAATCACCCGGCGCGGCAGAACCACCGCATCATCCCCATCACCATCAACGGCTCCCCCTGGTTTTTGCAGTACTCCCCCTACGTCTACTACAACGAGCACTGCATCTGCCTGAACAGCGTCCATACCCCCATGAAGATCGACCGGGCCTGCTTCGCCAAGCTGCTGGACTTCGTCCGCCAGTTCCCCCACTACTTCGTGGGCTCCAACGCCGACCTGCCCATCGTGGGCGGCTCGATTCTGGCGCACGACCACTTCCAGGGCGGGCGGTACGAGTTCGCCATGGCCAAGGCTCCGGTGGAGACGCCCTTTGTATTTCCCGGCTTTGAGGACGTGGAGGCCGGCATTGTGAAGTGGCCCATGTCTGTGGTGCGCCTCGCGTCCCAAAGCCCGGAGCGGCTTATTGATCTGGCGGACAGGATTTTGACCGCGTGGCGGGGGTATACCGACGAGGAGGCCTTCCTCTTCGCCGAAACGGAGGGCGAGCCCCACAACACCATCACCCCCATCGCCCGGAAGCGGGGGGACAAATTCCAGCTGGATCTGGTGCTGCGCAACAACATCACCACCCAGGAGCACCCCTTGGGCGTCTACCACCCCCACGCGGAGCTCCACCACATCAAAAAGGAGAACATCGGCCTCATCGAGGTGATGGGCCTGGCGGTGCTCCCGGCCCGGCTCAAGGAGGAGCTGGCCGCAGTGGCGGAGGGTCTGGCCTCCGGCAAGGACCTGCGGGACAATGAGCTGACGGAAAAGCACGCGGACTGGGCGGAGGCGTTTGCCAAGGACTGCGCCATCACCCCGGACAACGCCCTGGACATTGTGAAGGCGGAGACGGGCAAGGTGTTCGCCCAGGTGCTGGAGCACTGCGGCGTTTACGCCCGCACCCCGCGGGGAAAAGAGCAGTTCCTGAAATTCCTGGGCGGCATCGCCTGAAAACACCGTGACCGGGCTGGGGCGGCGCCTCAGCCCGGTTGCCGCGCCGCCCCCCTCCGGCACACGGGCGCGCTGAAAACAGAATGAGGAGACATCGCTATGAACACAGATTTGAAGTGGCTCGCCGACCCCACCGTGTTCCGGGTGAACCGGCTGGACGCCCATTCCGACCACGTGTGCTATGCCTCGGCGGAGGAGGCGGACCGGGGGGAGTCCTCCCTGCGCCAGTCCCTGGACGGGCTGTGGCGGTTTGCCTGGAGTCCCAAACCCGCCGCCCGCCCCGCGGACTTCTGGCGGGAGGGCTTTGACGATTCGACATTCGGCTCCATCCAGGTCCCCGGCCACATGGAGACCCAGGGCTACGGTCAGATTCAGTACATCAACACCCTCTATCCCTGGGACGGCCGCGCCGAGCTGCGCCCGCCCCAGGTGGATTTGGAGGACGATCCCGTTGGCAGCTACGTCCGGGAGTTTGACCTGGACCCCGGCCTGCGGGGAAAGCGGGTGTGCGTCAGCTTCCAGGGAGCGGAGCAATCCATTTATGTGTGGCTCAACGGGCATTTCGTGGGCTACGCCGAGGACAGCTTCACCCCGTCGGAGTTTGACCTCACTCCCTACGTCCGGGACACCGGCAACCGCCTGTGCGCGGAGGTGTACAAGCGCTCCAGCGCGGCGTGGATCGAGGACCAGGATTTCTTCCGCTTCTCCGGGCTGTTCCGGCCCGTGTACCTCTATGCCAAGCCCGGGGTTCATCTGGAGGACCTGTGGCTCCAGGCGGGGCTGGAGCGGGACAACTCCACCGGGACCCTGTCCGTCCGGCTGCTGCTCAGCGGGGAAGCAGGGGGCGCGGCAGTTCATTGCCGCGTGGAGCATCCCGCGCAAGGCGTACTTTTTGACGGCGGGCTGGACCTGCGCCAGGATGGGGAATATCGATTCAGCCAGCCCTTCCGCTTTGAGAACATCCGGCCCTGGGACCACGAACACCCCGAGCTGTACCATGTCACCCTCACCCTCGCCGCCCCGGACGGGACGGCGGCGGAGGTGGTTCCCTACGACATTGGCTTCCGGCGGTTTGAGCTGAAAGACGGCCTGCTCCTGCTCAACGGGGAGCGGCTGATGCTCAACGGCGTAAACCGCCACGAGTGGAACCCGGATACCGGCCGGGCCGTCGGCATGGCGGACATGGCCGCCGCCATGGCCACCTTTAAACGAAACAACATCAACGCCGTGCGCACCTCCCACTACCCCAACCAGACTCCCTGGTATCATCTGTGCGATCAAAGCGGCGTGTATGTCATGGACGAGGCCAACCTGGAGAGCCACGGCTCCTGGCAGAAACTGGGGGCCATCGAGCCCTCCTGGAACGTGCCGGGGAGCCGCCCCGAATGGGAGGCGTGCGTGGTGGACCGGGCCCGCTCCATGTTCCAGCGGGACAAGAACCACGTGTCCGTCCTGTTCTGGTCCTGCGGCAACGAGTCCTACGCCGGAACGTGCATCCAGGCCATGGCGGATTTCTTCCGGCAAAGCGACCCCAGCCGGGCGGTGCACTACGAGGGCGCCTTCAACTGCCCCGGCTACGACGGTATCTCCGATGTGGAGAGCCGGATGTACGCCTCCCCGGAGGATATCCGAAAATATTTGGAGAACAGCCCGAAAAAGCCCTTTATTTTGTGCGAATACATGCATGACATGGGAAACTCCCTGGGGGGCATGGAGAGTTATATCCGCCTGGGGGAGGAGTTCCCCATGTACCAGGGAGGGTTTATCTGGGACTACATGGACCAGGCCCTGTGGCACGTGAACTGCAACGGAGAGCGGGTGCTGGGCTACGGCGGCGACTTTGGAGAGCGGCAGACGGACTACGCCTTCAGCGGCAACGGCATCGTGTTCGCGGACGGAACCGAAAAGCCCGCCATGCAGGAGGCGCGGTACTGGTATTCCACCCCCGGGGAGCGGGCTGCCCATGACGCGGCCAACGAGCGGGCGAAAGGGGCTCTGGCCCTGCCCGCCCTCAAAATCAAAAAATCCCCCCTCCGAATCACCCGCGGGGACGGGGCCCTGGGCGTGCGGGGAGAGGGCTTTGAGATTTTGTTCTCCTACCCGGAGGGCGGGCCGGTGTCCCTGGCGTCCGGGGGCCGGGAGTGGCTGTGGCGGGCGCCCCGCCCGGCCTATTGGCGGGCCCCCACGGAGAACGATTTGGGGAACGGGTCTGCCGCCCGAAGCTCTATCTGGTCAGCGGCGGAGGGCTGGCAGGTGTGCCGGGGCTGGGAGATGCTCAGCGAGGACGAGAGTGCCGTCTCCATCCGTTACGCCTATACCGCCCCCGCCCTGCCGGGGCTGGAGACGGAGGTCACCTATAGCGTAAACGGCGCGGGGGTGATGACGGTACACGCCCGATACCACGGCGCGGCGGAACGGCCCGGACTGCCCCTGTTCGGCCTGCGGTTCGAGACCCCGGAGCCGCTGGAGCGGGTGGAGTGGCTGGGCCTGTCCGGGGAAACCTACCCGGACCGCAAAAGGGGCGGCGTGTTCGGCTGGCACCGGGAGGCCCCCCACATCCCCGCCTACCTGGTACCCCAGGAGTGCGGCTGCCACATGGACACCCGCGCCGTTCTCCTGCGCGGCACAGACGGCTCCACGCTGGCGCTGGAGATGGACGGCGCGCCCTTCGCTTTCTCCGCCATCCCCTATACGCCCCATCAGCTGGCCCAGGCCGCCCACGCTTACGAGCTGCCCCGCCCCGTCCGCACGGTGGTGACGGTGTGCGGCGCCATGCGGGGGGTGGGCGGCATCGACAGCTGGGGCGCCGACGTGGAGGAGGCGTACCATGTCAGCGGGGAACGGGACCAGCGCCTCGCCTTCCGGCTCCGATTGGCGGGCCGCTGACCACACGGAACCGTTCCGCCGGAGCGGACGGCGGTTGAAAAAACGCGGCCGGTGTGTTACACTGGAGCGGAGGGCGAAGGCCCCGCCCCTTCCGCCCGCGCGCCCTCCTGACGGGCGCAATCATCAGACAGAGGAGGTCATCCCATGGAAGAGAAGAGAATGGTACAGGTCACTGTGGACGGCGCTGCGTATCAATACCCCCTCGGAACGCCCTACCGCACCATCGCGGCGGATTTCCAGGACCGGTTCCCCTGCGACATTCTGCTGGTCAACAAGGACGGGAAGCTCTGCGAGCTTCACAAAACCGTGGACCGGGACTGTTCGCTGCGCATGGTCACCGCCCAGGACAGGCCCGGCATCCAGACCTATGAGCGCAGCGCGGTCTTCCTCATGCTGAAGGCCTTCCATGACGTGGCCGGCCGGGAAAGCGTGGAGCACATTTCGGTGGAGTATTCCCTGAGCAGCGCCCTTTTCATCCTGGCCCGGGGCGGCATCGCCCTGGATCAGAGCCTGCTGGACCGGGTGGAGGCCCGGATGCGGGAGCTGTCCGCCCTGGCGCTGCCCATCGAGAAGCGGTCCGTCAGCACCGACGACGCCGCCGAGCTGTTCACCCGGGCGCGGCTGATCCACAAGGCCCAGCTTCTCAGCTTCCGCATCAATTCCCACGTCAACGTCTACTCCCTGGATGGCTTTGTCAACTATTTCTACGGCTACATGGTGCCGGACACCGGCTATATCAAGTGCTTCGGCCTGGAGCTGTTTGAAAACGGCTTTGTGCTCCGCCTGCCCACCCAGAAGGACCCCCACCGACTGGGGGAGTTCAAGCCCTCCATGAAGGTATTCCGGGAGCTCTACCAGTCCACGCTGCGCTCCAAGGCGCTGAGCGCCACCAATGTGGCGGAGCTGAACACCATCGTATCCCAGGGCGGGGCCACGCCGCTGATTCTGGCCCATGAGGCCATGATGGAGAAAAAAATCGGCGACATCGCCGCGGAGATCGCCGGACGCAGGGACGTCCGCTTCGTGATGATCGCGGGGCCCTCCTCCTCCGGCAAGACCACCTTCTCCCACCGGCTGTCCACCCAGCTGCGGGCCTGCGGCCTGCGCCCCCACGCCATCGCCACCGACAACTATTTCGTCAACCGCGACAAGACGCCCCTGGACGAAAACGGCCGCCCCGACTTTGAGGGCCTGGGGGCCATGGACGTGGAGCAGTTCAACACGGACATGAACCGGCTGCTGAACGGGGAGACGGTGGATATGCCCGTCTACAACTTCAAGCGGGGCCTGCGTGAGTACAGCGGCAATTTTCTCACCCTGGGGGCGGGGGACGTGCTGGTGATCGAGGGCATCCACTGCCTCAACGACCAGTTCACCTACGCGCTGCCGAAAGAGAGCAAGTACCGCATCTACATCAGCTGTCTCACCACCCTGAACATCGACGGGCACAACCGCATTCCCACCACAGACGCCCGCCTCCTGCGGCGGATTGAGCGGGACGCCCGGACCCGGGGCTACACCGCCCAGGCCACCATCCGTATGTGGCCCTCCGTCCGGCGGGGAGAGGAGACCAACATCTTCCCCTTCCAGGACAGCGCGGATATGATTTTCAACTCGGCGCTGATCTACGAGACCTCCCTGCTGAAGCCCTACGTCCAGCCTCTGCTGTTCGGCGTGCCCCGGGACAGCGAGGAGTATATCGAGGCCAAGCGGCTGCTGAAATTCCTGAACTATTTCCTGCCCATCCCGGCGGACAACATCCCCAAGACCTCCCTCATGCGGGAGTTCATCGGCGGCGGCTGCTATCACGCCTGACAAATAGGAGCGCATTTAGCATTTCCCCTGGCCGTCCTCCTTGCGGCTTCCCCGCGGGCGGGAACTCGTCCTTGATCCTATTCCATTGTTTCCCGCTTATTTCGTGTCTTCTCATGCGGTTTATGTTATCATTTCAGCACTTTGTGTACAGTCCCAAAGTTTTAAAACAGGCTCCAGGGATACCTTTCATTATTCCTGCTGTTTTTTGAGCCGCGAAGAAAACGACGCAGGGACGGATCAACCAATCCCTCCCTGCGCCGCTGTATATCGCTATGCTCTTTGCCAGAGCAGCATATTGTTTTCAAACAGAGCGTTCAGCCTGCCGGTATCCTTCAGCCACGCCAGATAGGAGCGGACGGTGCTGCCCACCAAAACGTATTGCTCAAAGTTCATTGTCAGCCCGTAGTCTGTAAACAGTTTTTGCAGAATGACCTCAAAACAGAGCGGTTCCTCGCAGATGCCGGTGATCTTGTCCGCAATCTCCAGCACCTTGTCGATGTTGTACTGTGCGAGGCCGGCTATATCTTCGGAGGCGGCGGCGTGGGCCGGGACGAACGCCTTCGCTTGCAGGGATTTCACCATTTCCAGCGTGTTCAGATAGGCGGCGGCATCATAGATAAAGCCAATCTGATACTTGTCCAGCGTTTCCCGGCTGGACAGGCAATCCGCCAGATAGACCACATCATCAGGCGTCCGAAAGCCCACCATATCAAAGAAATGTCCCGGCAGGGGGATGATCTCAAAGCCCTCCGGCAGACATTCCTTCGTCAATTCCTGGGCGTCGCTCTCCTGGGCCATGAGGAATTTGTGCCGCAGCTCCTTACACGGCCAGCCGCCGTACAAAAAGGACGGTTCCAGGACAGGGCGGCGGGTAAAGGCGCAGTCGATCCCCGGCGCGTAGATTTTGCACCCGGTCTGGCCCTGCAAATACTTGTTGCCGCCGATGTGGTCAGCGTTGGAGTGGGTGTTATAGATGGCGGTGAGCCGCCAGCCGTTGGCGTCCAAAAGCTGACGGATTTTACGGCCAGCGTCCTTGTCGTTGCCGCTGTCGATCAGGCAAACGTCCTGCCCGTCCAACCGCACCAGCCCAATCTTCGCCGGACTCTGGATGTAATAGCTTCGCTCCGAAACCTGGATCAGTTCGTACATAGTTGACATCCTCCTATGGCTTGTCATTCAAATTTTGCAGTCATGCTTCCTTTTTGAAGAATATGGCCCTCCGACTTCTTCAAAAAGGCTCTTTTCATGGAATGAACGCTTAACTGAATTTCACAGTCCAGCGCATAGACAGTGAGGCGATAGGTATGTGTTTTCCCTTTTGGCGGTTTTGGCCCCGCGTACCGATGAAAACCATACCCTATGCCTTGGCAAGCGCCATCTAATTCGGGCACATGACTTCCGGCGGAAATTCCGCTTTTCACCTGATCGGCGGCAGGGATATTCCAAATGAGCCAGTGGGTGAACTCCTTGATGGGGTGGGACAAATCTTCTAATGTAATGGCAAGGGTCTTTGCCTCGGGCGACAGATTTTTTATCAGAAATTCCGGCGATATGTCCTGCCCACGCCCGGTATTTTCCAGCGGAAATTTCCCATCGTTATCTATGCCAATGCAAGTAAACTCCAAAATAGTATAATTCATAAGTCCCTCCTAATGGTTTGAGTAGAATATGGTGTTGTAGACCTCACACCTGTCCCCGGTCACATTCTGATAGGCGTGGGGAATGTCGGCTCGGAAACGGATAGCCTGTCTCTCGGTGACCTCCACCGGCCTATCCCCCAGGACGAGCCGCAGCGTCCCCCGCAGGACAAAGATGTGTTCCTCTACACCATCATCATGCTTGTCAGAAGAATGGCGGCACTCCGGGTCAAACTCAATGTAGAATGTCTCCACGTTGCGACCCGCCGGGTCATAGGTGAACAGCGGATAGGCCCTCATTTTGCCGCTGTCCCCCAAGACCACGTTTGCCTCGTCCGGGCCGGTGACGGTATATTCCGTCTGCGGTTCCTCCAGGAACGTGGACAGCGGTGTTTTCAGTCCCGTGGCGATCTTCCAGAGGGTCGTTACCGTTGGGACAGACTGGCCGCGCTCAATCTGTCCCAACATGGGCTTGCTCACGCCCGTCAGTTCCGCAGCATCGTCCAGAGAAAGCGTGCGGGCCATGCGGATGCTTTTCAGCTTCTCGCCAATTCTCAAATTCATCGGTTCCATTTTATATCCGCTCCGTATGTTTTAACAATTTAGAAATCTATTATAGCATATCAAGCAGATAAATGGAAGTCCGAAGGAAAAGTTTCTCTCCGGGAATTGAATTGCGGCTGGGCCTATGCTATAATTCAAACGGTAAATTTTTTGAGAAAAGGTGCTTTGATGAACGAATACATAACAAATCGGGTACATGATTTGTACTGGAAGGAAGATATAAATTGTGCAAGGACAGCACTCGTCTGTTTGAGCGAATTATTTGAGATTACCATTGAGCCGCAAACAATTTGGTCTGCGGTTGGACTGCATGGCGCAGGCGGATATAGAGCGCAATGTGGTTTGGTGGAAGGTTCGCTTATGTTCATAGGGATTTATCTTCATGGGTTGGGAAAATCAGAAGATGAAATCGTATCTGCCTGTTATAATTTTGCGTCTGCCTTTGAAAAAACATTTGGGTCATTAAGATGCCTTGAACTGCGTCCTTCGGGTTTTTCAGAAAGTGATCCGCCACATCTATGCGAAAACCTGACTTGTAATGGAATTGAGTTTGCTTATCAGTATATTTTAGGGATTACGAAACAGTAAATGGAACTTATATATTTATTGGGGAGCTGCTTGAAAAGGCGGCTCCCTGTCTTTTCCTCTTATGATATAATGTCAGAGACAAGTTGTGCCGTCCAGTTACGCTATCAAACTGTCCAGTCACGTCAACCGGGTTTATCCTGACAGCCATTTGAACGAAT
Source organism: uncultured bacterium (assembly GCA_947383145.1). GTDB lineage: Bacteria > Bacillota > Clostridia > Oscillospirales > Oscillospiraceae > Enterenecus. The sequence goes on along the minus strand of CANDCH010000012.1, from coordinate 6,304 downwards.
AAACAGGTAGAGGAATATCGCCATGATGAGAATAGCAATTTGTGATGATGAAGCCCCGACCCGCGCCTACCTCACGTCCCTGATCCGGGCGCAGGACTGTCCCTATGAGGTTGTGGAGTACGCTTCTGCCGGTGACTGTCTCGCAGACCACCGGGGAATTGACCTGCTCTTTCTGGACATTGAGCTGAACGCCACCGGCCCGGATGGTATGGCGCTGGCCCGTCAGATCAGGGAGGGCAGTTCTGCCGCCCAGCCGGTCATTATCTTTGTGACCGGCTATGAGCGGTATGTGTTCGACGCCTTTGACGTGGGTGCGTTCCAATATCTGCTGAAGCCGGTGGACGAGGAAAAGTTTGCCCAGGTCTTTGCCCGCGCCGTGGAACAGATCAAGGCGGGCCGTGTTCAGCCGCAGCTTTCCCATGCGCTCACGCTTCAATCTGCTGGCACCAGCCGAACCGTACCGCTGGACAGCATTTATTACATTGAAAGCAGCAATCACAAGGTGGTGCTGCGTCTGAAAGACGGGGAATTTTCCTGCTACGCGAAAATCCGGGACTTGGAGGCGGAGCTGGGCGATCAGTTCTTCCGTGTCCACAAGGGTTATCTCGTCAATCTCGCCTATGTGGAGGGGTACAGCAAGACGGAGCTGACGCTGACCAGCGGAGAAAAGCTGTTGATCTCCAAATACAAGTACCCGGACTTCGTGAAAGCCTACCTCCGCTTTGTGAAAAGGGGGGCCGGCCTATGAGCGAGACAGGGTTTCGGATATTCAATCAGGCATTTTCCGCTGGGGCGGAATTGACATACGCCGCCCTGCTCACCGCCTTTTTCCGGCCTTTCGTTCCCCAGGACAAACGGCGGCGCGGCCTGCCCCTTGTTTTTTTCGTCTACATTCTGTTTGAGATCGTCTGCAACCGGGCGGCGCTGCCCCAAGGCTCCTTTGGGCTGATCCTGATGGTGATGCTGCTGGCGGTATCCAGGTGGATCGGCCTGGAAAAGCCGTCTGTGTTCCTTCTGACGCTGCTCTATTTCAACGCCAGAATTTCCAGCGGCCTGATGGTGCAAAGTCTGTATTTTATCGTGGAGCGGTCAGTCCCCTACCGCCTGGAACCGCCGGAGGCGGTCTTTCTCCGCGCCGCCCTGCTGGTCATGCTGTTCCTGCTTTCCCACACCTCCATGCTGGCCGTCATGCTCTATGCCCTCCAACGTCAAATGCGAAAGCAGAAAATGACGCTCCATCGGCGGGAGCTGTGCTATCTCTCCCTGGTGCCAACAGCGGGGATTCTGTTCGGACAGGTGATCTCCCGGCTGCTGGTGGAGTTCAAGGACGGCGTTTTGCTCCAGCTCTATGAGCGCCACCCGGCGTTTTTGGCAGTAATCCCGGTGCTGGCCCTGCTGTTCTATGCCGGGGCCTATCTGACCATCGCCTTTCAGCAAGGTATGGCCGCGCTCCGGGAGAAACAGGCCACACACTATATGGAGTACCAACAGACACAGGCGATCCGGGCGCGTATCCATGAGGCGGAACAGTTCTACACCCGCATCCGTGGGCTGAAACACGAAATGCGGGGCCACCTGACCAACATCAAGGGTCTGGCGCAGAGCGGCGAGTATGCCAGCCTGGAGGACTATATCGCCAAAATGGACGAGAGCATGAGCGGCTTTGAGCTGACGCTCCAGACGGGCAACCCGGTCACGGATGTGATTGTCAACGAGATACGGCGGCGGAGCCTTGACCTGGGCATCCGTTTCCAGGTGGAGTTCCATTACCCCGATCCGGGGGCCTATGACGCCTTTGATGTGGGTATCATCCTTCAAAATCTTCTGCAAAACGCGGTGGAGGCTTGCGAGAAGGTGGGCGATGGTGAGCGGTTTATTGTGCTGACTGGAAAGAGAAAAGGACGTTTCTTTCTGATAGAGGTCAAAAACTCTTTTTCGGGTGAGGTGGTATTTGGACAGGACGGCTTGCCTGTCACAACGAAACAGGAGGATGCCCCCATGCACGGGATCGGCCTTGCCAACGTGCGCCGGGAGGCGGAGAAGTACATGGGAGAATTGGAGCTGAAAGCGGTTCAGCGGAAATTTTCCGCAACGGTTCTATTGCAGGAAAGGAGCGATTCATTTTGAGTTACACAATCGACATGAACTATTTGCCCAGATTGGCCGGAAACCTATCTGGAACCGGCGCGGTCCGGCAGTCAGCGTCCCAGGGCGGTGACTTTCTGAGCATGGCCACGCAGCTTCGGGCCAGTGAAAGCAACCCCGCGCCCACCCCATCCGAAAAGACGAATATGAGCATGGATGCGTACCAGCAGACGATCCGGGAGAAGATTTCACAGATGTCCCTCTCGACTACCCGGCAAATGGAATCTATCTCTGTCCAGATTTCCGATGCGGCCTTTGAGCGGATGAAAAACGATCCCGACTATGAAGCGTGGGTACTGAACGATTTGAGGGAGGCGTTTTCTCAGTCAAATCCGTGGGCAGCGGCCACTGGCGGCGGTTATAGCGTTTTCTACATTGGTGAGACAAAGGGGCAATGTCATGCCGAGGGCTGGTATCCGGGCTGCATGGGCAATCAAGGGGCGGCCATGTTTGAGGATAAGGCCAAGGGCAGCTTTTGGGAACAGCGTATGGAAAGCCACAAAAAATATATGGAGCTTCAGCAGGAGGCGGCGGCTCGACGGCGGATGCTGATGAAGCTCCGCATGAACGGCGGTTCCGTCAGCGCCGCAGAACTTTTGATGGGGCTGCTTTAAGGGAGGAAATGTTGTGAACAACACGATTCAACCGAGTTACGGGGCGCGAACATACAGCGCCCCCGCAAAGGCCCGTGAGACAAAGCAGGCGGGGACGCAGGGCAGCAGCTTCATGGATATGGCGGCGCAGGCCAGCAGAAGCAGGTCCGACACGTTCACCACCGGCCTGGGCGGTCTGGCAGGTATGGCGGCGATGCCCGCCAGCCTGATGATGGATTTGGCGGTTCGCTCCGGCGGACAGGTGCAGGCCGCAGGAACGGAGGCGGTAGAGGCCCCCTCTCTGGAAACCATGCTGAAAGCGAAATATCCCAACATCCACTACCACGTTTTTGACGCCAGCAGCGGCTATTGGCGCACCCGGAACGACTACCCCCACTACCTTCTGTACCAGGACGGGGACAAGGCAAAGGAAACGCTGGAGAATTGGCAGCCCACCGGGGCCAATCCCTTCTACGGCTCCATAGACGGCAGGTTTACCGCTCCCAAGGAGATTCACGCCCTGGGCAACGTCCCGCCTGGGAGCAAGGCCGTGGTCATCCATCCCAAGGTGCAGGAGCGCATGGAACAAGACCCGGCCTACGCCCAGGAGATTTTTGCGAAGATCGACACGTGGTTTGCTTTTGATGTGGCGCGGAACGAGGCCATCATGCCCGGATGCACAGCCGGTATGTCCCAGGCCGTTGCCATCGGAGAGGACGGCAATATCTGTAATGCCTGTTCCAGCAGTCCCGGCAGGATCACCTACTCCAAGAGCGGTTCTGACGATGAAGAAAGCTGGTGGGATTTGCGTATGGCCCGCCACGCCGAGTTTATGAAGCTGGCGGTGGAAAAGCAGATTCAGCGGCACATCCAGGCTTCCGAGCTGGCTGCGTCCGCTGCGGCAAAGTCCCAGCTTGCCGCCATGCTGACGGGCGGGAACCTGCGGGAGATTTTTGGCAGCGAGATTGCCGGTATTCCCACCGAAACCGTTTTGGCGATCACGCAGTCCCAGGTTTGGGGCGGCGGAGCGGCTTTGTGATTGCATGTCGTGGACTAAACTCCCCCAAGGTGAAACGGACAAGGCTTAGTTCCTTGTCCGTTCATTTTTGCACAGAATTTTAAAAAAGGCAGGCCGCTGTAACATTCCACAGACATTTATCTGTTATACTGTGTAAACGATGAGCAGTTGTGAGCAGTGAGCCTGGACCGAAGCGAGAGGTACAAACCAAGAACCGCAAAGCGGGTCTGTTTGTGCCCCGAGGCGGGGGAAGGCGAATGTCGCGAACAGGCGAGGCGTGAGAACAGGCCCAAAAGGAGGACGGGCCATGAAACGGATACTGCTTGTGGAGAACGACGCCCTTTTGAATAAGACCCTGGCCTACAACTTGATCTCCGACGGCTGGGAGGTCACCCCCGCCCTGAATGCCAGAACCGCCGAAAATCTGCCTGGCCGGGAGGTTATACGGCCTGGTGCTGCTGGACATCAATTTCCCGGACAGAAACGGCCATGACCTGTGCGGGCTGATTAAGCCGGGGCACCCGGACACGGTGGTGATCTTCCTCACCGCCAACGACCAGGAGAGCGACCAAATACGGGGCTATGAGGCGGGGGCGGTGGACTATATCACCAAGCCCTTCTCCATCGGGGCCTTGCAACGGAAAATTCACGCCATGTTCGCCAGGGACAGCGTGCATTCTGGCCGTGCGCAAGATATTTGACCGAATCGGGATGTTGCGACAGGCTGAGCGGCGCATGGGAAACCATGCGCCGCCATAATTTTTGGCTGGTCCCGCCCGCATAGGGGACGTGCCGGAGAAAATAGGGTTGAAACAGCCGGATGCCGCACCATTTTCGGCCGCTTCACATAGATTGAAGTGAAACTCACGGCGGAGCCGCCGGATGCGGAGCCGCCGGAATTTGGAGGAGGCTTTTGGATGGCCAACATACAGTATTTCCTGGGCGGCAACACGCCCGCGGGTTTTTATTCCCTCTACCACCAGTTGTCCGACCCCGACCGCATTCGGGCTCTGTACATCATCAAGGGCGGGCCGGGCAGCGGAAAATCCACACTGATGCGCCGGGTGGAACGCCATGCCCAGGCCATCGGCCTGGAGACGGAACAGGTTCTGTGTTCCGGCGACCCGGACTCCCTGGACGCGCTGGTGATTCCACGGCTGGGGGCGGCGCTGGTGGACGGCACAGCGCCCCAGGGAATTGTTCCGTTAGTACATTTTGGGCTGTGTGGGTGGCACCACGACGTGGTCGTGGTGCCCTAATTTTTAGAATTTCCAGCTTATTTTGACTTCCTGCTGGCCAGTGTCCGAATGCTTCTCACCGATTTCGATTTTTTCAATCAGGCCCGCCATCAACTCCCGGGGGACGGTCTCCAGTTTGAGAAGCTCTCGGGCCCGCTCCAACAGGTCGGTCTGCTGTTCGGCGTCCTCCCGCTGGGCCAGTTCCTCGCCAATATGTGCCAGCCGCCGCTCCAAGCGGCTTTTTTCGTCCAGAAAGGACTGGTTCAACTCCACAAATTGGCTCTCACTGAGGATGCCCGACACTTTGTCTAAGTACAGCGTTTTGAGGGCTTGGCTCCGCTTGCCCAATTGGGCGGTCAAGGATTTTTGCTCCTGTTCCAATGCCTCCCGGCGGGTGTCCTTCTGGGGCTGGAGGTCGCTGGGGTCAAGCTCATAGTAGGTCTGGACATAGTAGCGGATGCGCTCGGACACCAGGTCGATGAGCAGGTCAAGCCGGACGGAGTGGCGGGTGCAGAGCCGCCGCTTCCCGCTGTCGGCGTACAGCTTGCAGCGGAGATAGCTTTGCTTGCCGTTGGAGCACTTGCTCATGGTGGAGCCGCAGTCGGCGCACTTTACCAGCCCGGACAGCAGGTGGGCCTCGCCAGAGCCATCGGTTTTGGTGCGCAGTTTGAGGGAACGCTGGACAGCGTCAAAGGTGGCCCGGTCGACAATGGCCTCGTGGGTGTCCTCCACCCGGTACCACTCGCTTTCCGGGGTGTCGATGATGACCTTGGATTTGTAGCTCACTTTTTTCCGGCGGCCCTGGATCATCACCCCGGCGTACATCTCATTGGTGAGGATGCGGCCCACCGTCACTTTGTTCCACAGGCCGAAGTTGTTCTTCATGGGGTGGTTGCAGGTCCAGCCCCGCTCGGCCTTGTAGCGGGTGGGGTTGGGGATGCCCTGCTGGTTGAGCAGGTAGGCGATGTTCTGGCGACCGTGACCCTCTATGGATAGCTGGAAGATTTGCCGCACCACCTCCGCCGCCTCCGGGTCTGGGATGATGTGGTTCTTGTCCGCCGGATCTTTTTTGTAGCCGTAGATGGGGAAACCGCCGATGTACTTGCCCTCCCGCCGCTTCAAGTCGAACACCATGCGGACGTTTTCGGACAAGTCTTCCAGATACCACTCGTTCACCAGGCCGTTAATCTGGCGGGCTTTTTTGTTGCCCTTCACCTCGGTGTCGGCATTGTCCGCCACGGCGATGAATCGAATTCCCCAGATGGGGAACAGGCCGTGGATGTACTTCTCCACCAGCTCCATGTCACGGG
>CANDCH010000011.1 GCA_947383145.1 uncultured bacterium | reverse complement strand
AAACCCAGTCCCGCTGCGCGGGCCTTGGGCTTTTGTCCGCGCTTCGGTCCATCCGGGGCGGCGCGGCTAAGCTCGCGCTTCCTTGTCACGCTCGCTTTGGCCGCGCTTACCGCCCCGGCTTCCCTCCGACGCGGACAAAACCCAGTCCCGCTGCGCGGGCCTTGGGCTTTTGTCCGCGCTTCGGTCCATCCGAGGCGGCGCGGCTAAGCTCGCGCTTCCGCCAGCTTGAACCCGATCCCCCACACGGTCTGGATGTAGTGCTCCGTGCCGCTGGGGCGCAGCTTGGAGCGGATGTTGCTGATATGGACGGTGATGGTCTTGTCCTCCACGGCGTATGCCTCCCCCCACACCGCCTCGTAAATCTGCTGCTTGGTGAACACCCGCCTGGGCTGGCGGGCCAGAAGCTCCACGATTTTGAACTCGTGGGCGGTCAGGTTCACCGGCAGGCCGGCGGCGGTCAGCGTCATCTCGTCCAGATTCAGCTCCCAATCCCGGAAGCGCAGCCGCTCCCCGGCGGGGGCGGCGCTGGCGTGGCGCAGCTGCACCAGTATCCTGGCCCACAGCTCCTCCAGCTGATAGGGCTTGGTGAGGTAGTCGTCCGCCCCCAGGCCCAACAGCGCCACCTTGTCGGACAGTTCCGTTTTGGCGGACAGTACGATAATCGGTGTTTGTCTGGTTTGGCGAATTTCCGAAATCAGTTCACTGCCGGACAATCCCGGCAGCATCAGATCCACCAGCAGCAGGTCGAAGCCGCCCTCCCGCCAGAGCAGCCGCCCCTCGGTGCCGGAAAACGCCTGGACGCAGTCGCAGCCCTGCCGCCGCAGGTATTGGGCGGTGGAGTTGTTGATGTCGGCGTCGTCTTCAATGATTAAAATCCGGGGCATGGACCGGCCTCCTTCGCTGTTTCTGCCGCGCTGAACGCGCCGGTCACATTCTCAGCACCGACTCCCACACCTCTTCGACGACGGGGATGCCCAGCTCCCTGTTCTCCCGGATGTTCCGCACCATCTGCTCGCCGGGATAGCGCACCTCGCCCCCCTCCGCCACAGGCTCGCTTCCCTTGACGTCGGCCAAAATGCCGTCGATGATGGCGCCGGCGTCCGCCCCTGTGCCGAATTTCTCCGGGTCGAGGGCAATCATGATCTGGGTCAGCCCCACCTCGTCGCCAAAGGTCCCGATGGCGCGGACGGAATTGCCGTTGGTGAGCACCGTGGCGATGAGGTCCAGCACGATGGACAGCCCGCTCCCCTTCCAGTAGCCCATGGGCAGCACCCGGCCGGTCTCCTCAATTTTGGCGGGGTCCCGGGTCAGCTCTCCCTGCCCGTCATAGCCGCCGGGCACCGGCAGCTCCAGCCCCCGCAGGCGGCAGTCCTCCATCCTGCCGTAGCTGAACTGGCTGACGGCAAAATCCACCATGACGTGCTCTCCGTTGGTCCGGGGGACCGCGATGATGAGGGGGTTGTTGCCCAGCCGGCAGTCCTTTGCCCCCCAGGCGGGCATATTGGGCGTGGTGTTGGACCAGCAGATGCCGATGCAGCCCCGGTCGGCCGCCTGCCAGCCGTATGTACCGCCCCGCATCCAGTGGTTGCTGTTGCCCAGGGCCACAACGCCCACCCCATACAGCTTGGCCAGCTCGCAGGCCCGGTCCATGGCGCGCCTTGCGTTCAGCGGGCCGAAGCCCCGGTGTCCGTTCCAGCGCTCCACGGCGCCCATGGCGAACTCGCAGGCAGCCCGGGCGGAGGGGTCCACCGTGCCGTGCTCCAGGTAGCTCACCACCCGGGGGAAGCGGTTCAGCCCGTGGCTGTACACCCCGGCCAGACTGTTATGGGCAAAGATGGCGGCGGCCTCCCGGGCGTCTCCGGCGGTCAGGCCCTTTTTCTCCAGCACCCGGGCAAACTGCGCCGCCATTTCCTCATAGGGGATACGTTTCATCGCTGCTCTCTCCTTTCAGGAGGCGCCGGTTCCATGTGCCTCCGGCATTCCGCCGGCTGAACCGCCCCCTCCTTGATCCGCCTCGCGCCCCGCCGTCTGGGACGCGAGGCTCCCCAAGAGCATATCCCCCCGCGGCCCGATTGTCAAGCGGTTTCGCCGTGCCGGAGCCCGCCTCAGTCCGAGGGGGGGAGCCTGCGGTATACCGTCCCGTTTTCCGGCGTCCGGCCGCGGATGGCGAACAGCTCCTCCACGGTGACAAAATGAAATCCCCTGGCCATCAGGGTGTCCACCACCTCCAGGGCCGTGTCCACGCTGGCGGGGTAGATGTCGTGGAGCAGGATGATGTCCCCGTCCTGGGCGGCCTGGGTGATGGTGGCCACCTGCCGCGGGGTGTCCCGGTCGGACCAGTCCTCCGGGTCCACCGACCACAGCACAATAGGCGCCGCCGCCCGGGCCTGGGTGGCGGCGTTCATCATGCCGTAGGGGGGGCGGAGCATGAAGTCCTCCCGGCCCAGCAGGGCGGTGAGGGTGGCCCGGAGGCTGTCCACCTCCTCGTAAAAGCCGGCGGCGTTGAGCTTGTCCAGAGATTTGTGGTGGTAGGTGTGCAGCCCGATCTGGTGTCCCTCCCCCTCCATGCGCTGGAGAAGCAGCTCGTTGCCCTCCACGTTTTCACCGATGACAAAAAAGGTGGCGTGCACCCCCCGCTGGGCCAGGCCGTCCAGCAGGGCGGAGGTGGTGGACGCCCTGGGGCCGTCGTCGAAGGTGAGGGCCACATAGGGTCCGGCGGGCAGCTTCGCCCCGCCGAGGGCCTCCAGCCCTTCTCCCCGCTCCGGCCGCTGCGAAGCCGCCGCCAGTCCCAAAACCGTGACCGCCATAGCCCACGCCGCCAGCCGTTTTTTCCAGTTCGACACGTCCCTCGCCGCCTTTCATACGCTTGCGGTCAGTATGCGCGGTGGGGCTTTTTTTATGCGTCCGCGGCGGCGGAGCGGATTTTTCTTGCCTTTTCGCGAAAAATGCCGTATGATTGCATGACAAAAAAGAAAGGATGATTTACATGATTCAGTACCGCAGCCTGAGCGCTGACGAGCTCAGCCGGGAGCTGTTCCGCGGCTTCGTCCGCCGCCAGACCGTCACAAAATGCCGCCGCAGGGAGCGGGGGGAATGGGTCGTTAAGGACGACCCGTTCATTGACGACTGGTCGGAGGCGGATTATGAAACCCTCCTCTCCTGCCTGAGGCGCACGGTATCGTCGGGGGGCGTGGTCTACGCCGCCTTCGCCCGCGGCGCGCTGAAGGGCTTTGCCAGCGTGGAGCCGGACCTCTTCGGCGGGGAACAGCGGTATTTGGACCTGAGCAGCCTTCACGTGTCCCAGGAGCTTCGGGGAAGGGGGACCGGCAGGGTGCTGTTCCAGCTGTCCAAGGCGTGGGCCAGGGGACACGGGGCGAAAAAGCTGTACATCTCCGCCCACTCCGCCGTGGAGACCCAGGCCTTTTACGCCGGACTGGGCTGCACGGAGGCCCAGGCGTACCATCAGCCCCACGTGGACGCGGAGCCCTTCGACTGCCAGCTGGAGTGCGCGCTGTGAGGCCTCGGGCCCGGATCTGGCCGCTTTTAGACGTTTTCCGTCAAAAATAAACGGTGGACAAGGGGCAGGTCCGGCGGTTATAATGTCAGGCATGAAGGCGAAAGATATTATCATTTACTCGGATATGGACGGCACCGCCCTCACCGACTGGAGCCTGGGGCCCGTCATGCCGGAACAGAACCTGCGGCTGATCCAGAGGCTTGTGGAAGAAGGAGGAAGCTTTTCAGTCGCCAGCGGCAGACAGGCCCGGGATATCCTGCGGTATTTCCCCGGCGTGACCTTTCGCGCCCCCCTGGTGTGCGGGAACGGCGCGGTGGTCTATGATGTCCGGCAGGGCCGGGTGCTGCAAAAAATCCTCCTGCCCCAGGCGTACAAGCGGGACAGCCTGGACTATATGCTCTCCCGGCCGGACGTCTGGATGGTGGCGGCCGACGAGACGGGCATCTGGCAGGTGCTCACCGGCGACGCCGCCAAGGACGGGGCGCTGAAGGCCGTCAGGCACCCCTGCATCACCGCCGCCCAGTTCCTGGCCCGGGATTTTGTCAAGGTGGTCTACATCCTGGAGGAGGGCCGGGACATGGAGCGGCTCAAGGCGGAGGCGGCGGCGCTGCCCTCCGCCGGAGCCACCCGCGCCGTCCAGTCCGGGCCGTGGTTCCTGGAGGTGGTGGAGCGCTCGGTGAGCAAGGCCGGGGGGGTGGCCCGCGCCCGCAGGGCCGCCGGACTGGAGGGGCGGGCCCTGGTGTGCATCGGGGACTACTTCAACGACTGGGACATGCTTCGGTCCGCCGACATCGCGGCCTGCCCGGACAACAGCCCCCAGGCCATCAAGGACATCTGCCGGATCGTCACCTGCGGCAACAACCAGGGCGCGGTGGGCGACCTGATCCGGCGGCTGAGGCTGTGGTAAATAAGCGGCGGAGCCGTCTGGCTCCGCCGCCGTTTTTATTCTCCGTCCAGTTCGTCGTAATTGACCTCCGGCGCGGCGTCCCGCTCCCTCTGGCGGCGGGCCTCCCGCCGGGCCCCGGGGTCATAGAGGCGGGCGGGGACGGTGGGACGGAAGGGGATGCCCATCCCCTCCGCCAGCCTGCGGGCCATAGGCTCGCAGCCGTACCCCTGGTTGGAGGTAAACAGGGTGGGAATGACCGACAGCTCCCGTCCCGCGCCGTCCTCCACCACGATGACCCGGGTGGTCAGCCCGCCCGCCTGGGCGGCGCGGGTGTACACGGCCCGCGCGCCGGACAGGTCGTCGGTGCGCCGCCGCAGGCCGGTGAGGTCAATGGCGCGGGCCTCCGGCCGGAGGAGCACCGCCGTGCGGAACATCAGGCAGGTGTAAGCCCCCAGGAGCGCCGCCCCGGCGGCGCAGGCCAGCGCGGCCGGCACAGAGGGGGCCAGGGCCAGCCAGAGGGCGGCCAGCGCGGCCAGGCACAGGTCTCCGGCCAGACAGGCGGCGCGCTGGGCGGGGGTGGAGAGCATAAGCTTGTTCATAGGACGCTCCTTTCATCGGTGGGGCGGCTGTGTGCGGCCGGAGGCCTTGCGGTCCCCCGGCCGCCTTTTATTTTATCATATATTCACAAAGGGTCAACCGCTTCCGAGGCGCTTTCTGTGAACAGTTAATAATTGACACAATCTGTCAAATCCTTGTAATGGAGAAATCTGTCTGTTACAATGGGCGTAACACAGGGTGTAATCAACGCTGCCCGAAGCTGAACGGCTGTTCAGGACAAAAAAGGGAAAGGGTGAACCGCTAATGGGACAGAACTACATTCGGATCGACGACCGGCTCATTCACGGCCAGATCGTGACCGCGTGGTGCAGCCACTGGAAAATCAAGGAGATTGTCGCCATCGACGACGCGCTGGCAGGCAACCCCATGCTCCAGTCCATCATGCTCATGGGAATTCCCAAGCAGTACAAGGCCCATGTGGCGACCATGGCCCAGGCCAAGGAGCTTTTCGCTCAGCCCGCCGGTGGAAACCGCCTGTTTGTCACCAGAATGCCCCAGGACCTGACCCAGCTGCGGGAGGAGCTCAAGCAGTGCGAGCTGGTGGTCATCGGCAACGCGGCCAAGCGGCCGGACGCCACCCACAACCTGACCAAGGGGGGCGGCAGCGTCTTTTTTGCCAGCGACGCGGACATCGCCCTGTTTGACGACATCGCCGCCGACGGCGTCAAGCTGGTCTATCAGACCATCCCCAAGTCCCCCGCCCGGGACTGGACCGAGTTGCGCAAGGGCATCAAGCCGTAACCGCGCCCCCTCTGCCACGTGCTCCACCGGCGGACGCTTCCGCCGTAAAAAATAAGGTCCGGCCCGGTTCCCCAGGGAAGCGCCGGACCGAAGAAAAGAATGGGAGGAAACGAGCGTATGAATATCCTGCAAGTGATCCTGATCGCCGTGTTCATCTACCTGGGCGCCATCGGCTCCCTGGTGGGCAACACCATCGGATGGTACTGCCTGGGCCGTCCCCTCATCGCCGCCTTTGTGGTGGGCCTGATTATGGGCGACGTTCAGACCGCCATGCTGGTGGGCATTCCCCTCCAGATCGCCTACCTGGCCAACGTCACCCCCGGCGGCGCGGTGGCCTGGGACCTGTCCTACGCCACCTACATCGGCACCGCCATGGCCATCGCCCTGAAGGGCACCGTTGGGGATGAGGCCGCCCTCATCGGTCTGGCCTTCACCGGCGCGGGCATCGGCGGCGTGGTGGGCGGCACCATGTGGAACGTCCATTACGCGCTGGACGTGTTCATCAACCGCTGGGCCAACAAGGTGGCCGAGGCGGGCGACACCAAGAAGATGTGGATGCCCAACATGATCGGCGGCGGCGGCATCGGCTTCCTGTGCCGGTTCATCCCCGCGGTGATCGTCCTGTCCGCCATCAACGCCGCGGGCGCGGCCAGCGGCATCGCCATCCCCGGCTGGTTCGTCACCGGCATCTCCGCCTTCGGCTCCATGATGGCCGCCCTGGGCATGGGCATCATCCTGTCCTTCCTGGTGAAGAAGGGGGTCCACTGGGCCATCTTCATGGGCGGCTTCGTGCTGGTCACCTACTTCGGCCTGAGCACCATGGCCGTGGCCGTCATCGCCGCCATCATCGCCGTGATCTGCTATGCCGTCATGGCTCAGAGAGAGGAGGCCTTCTAAGATGAAAACTGTCAGTAAAAAAACACTTCGCAAATCCTTCCTGAACTGGTTCTTCTGGAACGGCTGCTCCCAGCAGGCGGAGACCATGCTGGGCATGGCCTTCGGCCAGTCCATGGCCCCCGCCATCGAGGAGCTCTATGACGCCAGGGAGGACCGCTCCGCCGCCCTCCAGCGCCACATCACTCTGTTCAACACCGAGTCCCAGGTGGGCTCCATCTGCAACGGCATCGCCATCGGCATGGAGGAGCAGCTGGCCAACGGCAACGGCTCCGCCGAGGCCATCCAGGAGGCCAAGGTGGCCCTCATCGGCCCCACCTCCGCCATCGGCGACTCCCTCTGGGTGGCCACCATCATCCCCCTGCTGCTCACCATCTGCCTGTCCATCGCCAACGCCCTGTCCGGCGCGGCCTGGGTGGGGGCGCTGATCTACATGGTCGTCTATCCCGTGGGCACCTATCTGCTGAGCTGGAAGCTCTTCAACCTGGGTTACAAGGCGGGCCTGGAGGGCGTGCAGCGGTTTATGGCGTCGGGACAGCTGGACCGCATCATGCAGGCGGTCACCATTCTGGGCCTGATCGTGGTGGGCGCCCTCACCGCCAGCTTTGTCACCTGCACCCTGAACATCGACATCAAGACCGCCGCCCAGGTCTTTGACGAGGCCAGCGGCAGCTATGTGGACGGCGTGATCTCCGTGTTCAATCTGGACAACCTGCTCAACAGCGTGTTCCCCCGCATCCTGCCCCTGGGGCTGACCCTGGGCGTGTACAACCTGTACGCCAAGAAGAACTGGACCCCGCTGGCCATCATGGGGCTGATTCTGGCCCTGGCCGCCGCCCTCACCGCCATCGGCTACATCCCCGGCATCGGCGCGTTTGTCTGATCCGCCGGATATAAAGACCCGCAACATATTTAAGGAGGAATTTTCAATGGCTCAGATGGAATACCTGACCAAAATCATGGAGGTCATGGAAAAGATCGACCGGGAACAGTCCGAAAACATCAAGGCCGCCGCCGACCTGTGCGCCGCCGCCATTCACTCCGGCAAGCTGGTCCACCTGTTCGGCAGCGGGCACAGCGTACTCCCCGTGCAGGACGTCTTCCCCCGCTACGGCGGCGTGGTGGGCTGGCACCCGGTGATGGACCCCCGCCTGATGTGGAACAACGTCATCGGCCCCGGCGGCGCCCGGGAGCTGCTGTGGATCGAGCGCCAGGAGGGCTACATCGCCAATTTCCTCCAGAGCTACAACCTCCAGGAGGGGGAGGTCATGATCGTGTTCTCCCACGGCGGGCTCAACGCCGCCCCCATCGAGGCGGCCATGTACGCACGGGAGCGGGGCCTGAAGGTTATCGCCATCACCAGCGGCGAGAACTACAAGAAGGCCCAGGCCAACCACTCCTCCGGCAATAAGCTGGGCGATGTGGCCGACATCCTCATCGACAACTGCTGTCCCCTGGAGGACGCGCTGGTGGCCATCCCCGGCTACCACCAGAAGGTGGGCGCCTCCTCCACCGTGGCGGTCATCACCATCGCCCAGTCCATCGCCTCCGAGACTGCCCTGCGCCTGGAAAAGCTGGGCCACAAAATGCACATCTTTGTCTCTCCCAACGTGACCGAGGTGCCCAAGGAGTACATGCACGAGGTCTACGCCGCCTACCGTGAGCTGGTGTTCAAAAACTCCAATATGTAATCCACGGTACACGGCCGGCGCGCCGGCGGGCGGAACACGCTGCCGCCCTTCCCGCGCGCCGGCCCCCCCTCTCTCCCCATAGGAGGAAGCGCCCCGGCGCTTTCTCCTATGGGCTTTTCCGTACAGGCGGACACAACAGGACGATATTGATTAGGAGGCGCGATTCAAAATGACCAAGGTAATTGTCGTGGGACACGGCGGCTACGGCTCCGCCATGAGACGCAATCTGGCCATGCTGGTGGGCGAGCTGGAGGACTTCTATTTCCTGGACTTCAACGAGACCGACGGCCTGGAGGACCTCCAGACCGGCATGAACCAAGTTCTGGCGGAGGCCGGGGACGGCGAGATCCTCTTCGCCTGCGACGTGTCGGGCGGCTCGCCCTTCCGCGTGGCGGCGGCGCTGTGCGTGGAGCATCCGGGCTGGGCGGTGGCGGCGGGGATGAATACCTCCGCCCTCTCCGAGATATCCTTCAATCTGGAGCTCCCCGCCGTGGAGCTGGCGGAGATGGCCCTTGATGTGACCCGGGAGACCGTCCTCATGTACCCGCCAAAGGAGTGAGCCATGACGCCGCCCGTTGAAATCACAGGCGCGCTGCCCATCGTAATGACCGCCGTCCTGACGCTTCTGGTGCTTCTGAGCCTGCGGGGGCTGTCCGCCCTGCGGCGGCAGGCGGAGCGGGAGCTGCGGGTCCTCTACCAGCGGGACGTGGACCTCTATCTGGAGCGGCTGGAGCACAACCGGCTGCTTGGCCTGGTGTTCCGCAAGCCGGCGCTGCTGCTGTGCCGCCTGGAGGGCTATATGAAAAAGGGGGACGGCGAAAAGCTGCGCGAAACCATCGCCCAGCTGGACAGAATGCGCCTGCCCCCCCGGGACCGGGTGCAGTTTTATCAGGACCGCCTGTCCTACTTCGCCTCGGTGGGGGACGCCGGGGAGGCCAGGGCCAGCCGGGACGCCTTGGCGGCGTTTCTGAAGCGCTCCAAGGCGGACCGGCAGGAGAAATACCGGCGGATGCTGGAGGACGCCGACCAGATCATCGCGGTCTATCTGGACCGGGACGCCAGCCTGCTCCCCCGCCTGCGGGAACAGGCCGCCGGGGCCTCTGACCCAACCCAGCGGGGCATTCTGCAATACCGCATCGCGAAGCTGTTTCACTTTGCGGGCGACCAGGACATGGTGGCGGTTTATTTGAAGAGGGCCAGAAAAAACTTGCAAAATACCTATTATGAGGTTATGATAAAGGAGGCAATGGAAGACCCTTCCACCCTCGACCGCCGCTAGAGGAGGAAGCGGGCGCCGGACGGATGCCCGCCGGGGCGGGCCGTCCGGTCAGGAAGAGCGGGCAGGGCAGCGGAAGGAGCCGGTATGGGAAATATTTTGATTCAGATGACAGAGATCAAGGACCTCTCGCCCTCGGAGCGCCACGTGGTGGACTATATTCTGGAGCACTATCAGGACGCCTGCAACATGGGCATAGTGGAGCTGGGGGAGAAGACCTTCACCTCCACCACCACGGTAAAGCGCCTGTGCCGGAAGCTGGGGGTCAACAGCTATACCGACTTTCGGATGATGCTCTCCGCCGCCCAGGGCAACTATATGCGCCAGGAGGATATGCGCCACGGCGGCCAGGCCCCGGTGGACCGCTACAGCTCGGTGGCGGAGATTCTCCAGAAGGTGTCCCAGCAGAACGCCTCCTCCATTCTGGAGACCAGCAGCATCATCGACACCCAGGTGCTGGAGCAGGTGGTGGGGCTGATGGCCCAGGCCAAGCGCATCGACTTCTACGGCGTGGGCCCCTCCCACGTGGTGGCCGCCGACGCGCAGATCAAGTGTATGCGCCTGCGCATCCCCTCCATGGCCTTCAGCGACCGGGTCTCCATGCTCACCAGCGCCAAGGCCTACACGGAGGGGGCGCTGGCCTTCCTCATCTCCTACACCGGGGAGACCGACGACATCCTGGAGACCGCCCAGGTGCTGCGCAAGTACCGGGTGCCCACGGTGGCCATCACCTCTCCAGGAAGCAACAGACTGGCCAACACCTGTATGTACAACCTCTACGTGGACGCCAGCGAGAGCTGGGACCGGCTGGGCGGGATGTCCAGCCGCATCTCCACGCTGAACGTGATCGATGCGCTGTTTACCGCGCTGCTCAACACCAACTACGACCGCTATATCCGCAACATGGTGGATACCTGCGTCAACAACCGCAGGCCGCTGTAACGGCCTCAGACAGCTCCGGCAAAAGGATAAACGGCGTTCCGCCCCCTTGGGGGCGGAACGCCGTTTATCCTCTTGCCGGGCAGAGCGCCGCTCAGCGCAGAAATATCTTGTTGTCCGCCGCGTGAATTTCGCACAGCTCCTCTTCTGTGGTAATGGTTTCCGCCACCCTGCCGATCTGGACCTCCACAAGGGGAAACAGCTTTTCGCACCGGATTCTCCCCTTGGTCTTTTTGCTCAGCACCGCGTTTAGCTCCTTCAGCTCTCCCGCCAGAGCCTCCCGCTTTTCGGCGTAAAGGCCCCGCTGCTCCAAAAGCCGCTCCAGCAGCTCCTGCTCCTCGCCGGACATGCGGGAGCCCTTTCTCCGCAGGCCCGTGGTGGTCTCCCACAGTTTTTCAAAGGTCGCCTGCACATCGGCCAGCTCCGCCTTGACCCGCTTCCAGCTCTCCGGGACCTCCGGCGGATAGCCCACCGAAAACTGATTGCGGCCCCCGGCCAGGTTTCCGGCCCGCTGGCAGAGAATGCTGTCTCCCGCCCGGATCACGCTGTCCACAATCATTCCGCGCCCGCTCATGACGTAAACCGTGCCGCCGCTTTGAACCTCGCTGTTCAGAATCGTCTCCGTGATGACGCTGGTCCCCACGGTCAGGACAGCCTGCTCCACCACCGGGGACTGCACCTGACCGGCCGCCTTTAAGAACGTTTTGCCGCTTGCGCCGTAGATGCCCCGCTGAACCCGGATGGTTCCCCCGGTGGACGTCACGCGGGCCCGTCCCACCCTGCCGTTGATCACGATGTCGCCGGAGGCCTCGATATTAGCCCCGCCGTCCACATTTCCGCCGACATAGAGATTGCCCGAAATCCGAAGGGTTCCCTGGAACTGATCCAGATCGCCGTCAATGATCTTCTGCTCATGAATGCAGAACTGATCGTTTTCGATGTACAGGATTCCGTCCACGCCCGCCGTCAAGGCCTGACCGCCCCGGTTGATGATGGTGTTCTCCCCCTGGGGAATCCTGGCCCGGACGGTTTTCGGGCAGGGGAGCGTCTGCCCCGTCACGTCCATGCCGTCCGTCCCCGCCCGGGGGAGCCGGATCAGGCAGATGACGCTTCCCTTGCGGATGGGCTGCAGGGGAACGTCCTCCCCAAAATCCACCTGGCTTGCGTTCTGCACCTCCAGGCCCATATTCCTGCGCCGCTGGAAGAGCTCCGTCACCTTGCCGTCCTGCCCCTCCTGGGGCAGCTTCCCCCGCGCCACCGGGAATATATGAAGGTACCCGGCCTCAAATTCCTGCTTGACCTGCTCCTGCAAAATGCCGAAGTTGATGCCCTCGTAGTGCATATCCTCCAGGAACTCATCCAGGGTGATTTCATCCCCCTTGTTCTCCGGCGGAAGCAGGCACGCGTAAGCGCTCATTCGGTCCTCCGCCAGGAAGAACCGCGCCTCCGCCTTCAGGGGCTGCTGCTCCTCCAGCGCTTTTTTATATCTGGCCTTGCACGTCTGCTTCAAAACCCAGGTGAACTCATCCACAATTTTGACATCGTCCGGATACTGCTCTTTTGCCTCTCTGCTTGTCTCGTCCAACTCTGAAAATTTATTCATACAAGGGGCAGGGGCAAACAGCTTCCTTTTCTGCTCGCCCGTCCCTCTTGGGACCAAACGATCAAAGAGCGCCAAGTCCATCTCCTCCCTCTATTTTGAAGGATTACCGCCTTTGGCCGGCCGCAAAGGCCCAGTTCCTGCCAGCCCTCCATCTTATTATATATCATATCATCCTTATAGAAATTTATCAAGTATTATTCCAGTTTTCCTCCTGGACTTTTCAGACTGGCCCGCGGGGCAAATCGCCCCAATTCAGTTTCTTTTGGAGACGGGGCCGTATGATTTGGGCACGGAAAAGCGCGCGGCCGCCGTCTTGGGAGGACGCCGCGCTCCCTCCGCTTGCTGAAAAAGCCTGCCCAGGGGCAGGCTTTTTCAACAAGCGGAGGGCAGGCCCTGCGGGCCTGCCCTCGAAGCTTCGTGGGGTTACCGCCGTCCGCCGCCGCGGCCTCCGCCAAAGGAGCCGCCGCCGGGACGGCCTCCTCCGCCGAAGGAGCGCCCGCCTCCGAAGGAGCCGCCGGGACGCCCTCCGCCGCCGGAGGAACGGCCTCCCCCGAAGGGCCCGCCGGGTCGGGGGCCGCTCATAGGCCGCCCGCCGCCAAAGGACCCGCCCGGGCGGGGGCCCGAGGGCCGCCCGCCGCCGCCGGAGGGCCGGCCTCCTCCAAAGGAGCCCCCTGGCCGGGGCCCGGGCTTGGGTCGGGGGCCCGCGCCGGGATGGGGACCTGGCCGCGCGCCCGGACCCGGGCCCGGTCCGAATCCCATTCCGGGCCCGGGGCCGGACCCAAACCCCATACCGGGGCCGAAGCCGGGGCCGCGCGGCGGTCTGGGAGGCCGCGGAGGCCTGGGGCGGAAGATATAAAAGGGACGGTAGACGTAGGTGGGGCCGTACCAGCCGCTGCGCCAGCGCCGCCGGTGGGAGCCCTCCATCGCCAGCAGCAGGATCACCGCCAGCACGATGATGATAATCAGCTCAGAAAATCCGTCCATGGGACCGCCTCCTCTCTCCGCTCAGCCGTAGTAGTCGCCGTACCAGACCTCCAAAGCCTCGGTGAGGTCCAACACCGCCTTGTCATAGTCGCCCCTGGCAAAGGATTTCTCCATATAGTCATAGGCGTAATCCGAACAGTCCTGGTCGGTGAACCTCCGGCGGATGTCGCCCCCCTGGACCAGCCAGTAATTTTCCCCCGCGATGTCCAGCGCCACGGTGAAGTCATAGCCGCCCAGGCCCATCTCCCCGGCGCATTTCATGGCGTACTCGCCCAGGTCCTCCGCGTTGTCGCAGGTGACCACTCCGATGGACACGCTGTAACGCTCCCACAGCCGCAGGTTGCGCTCATACAGCACCCGCTCGGTCTGGGCGGAGAGCACGTTGGCGTCGTCCCGCACATAGGAGGGGTATGTCCCCGGCCCCTGCTGGAGCCCTGGCTCGGGAGCGGGGCTGTTGTTGAACGGAGCCTTGGCATAGCCGATGCCGATGGCGGCGATGACCATGACGATGGTGAACAGCCACGCCCCCGCCTGGGTTTTGAAGATGTTCACCCGCTTATTTTTCACTCCAGCGGCAACGACCCCCATGGCGGTCCCCACCGCCGCGATGCACAGGACAAAAATCAGAATACCTCTCATGGAAAATCCTTTCTACTGCAGTGTGATTGCGCTCAGATTGGGCGCGCGGCGTTATCACGCTCCGATTGGCCGCGCGGCCGGGGCGCTTTCGCTGCGACTCAGGCAAAACCCAGTCCCACTGTGTGGGCCTTGGGCTTTTGCCTTCGCTCCGCTCCAAGCTCCCCTGCGCGGCTATCGTCGCGCTTACCCCCGCAGCTCCAGCAGCTTCTGCTTCAGCTCGCCCTCGATCCGGCCCAGCTCCAGCTCGGCCTCCTTGCGCTTCTGGGCGCCGTCCTTCTGGATCTGCATCACCTCGTCCAGGGTGGTGATGAGCTGCTGGTTGGTGTGCTGGAGGGTCTCAATGTCCACCACGGACCGCTCCGCCTCCTTGGCGGTCTCAATGGTGCCCATTTTGAGCATCTCCGCGTTTTTGCGCAGCAGCTCGTTGGTCATGTTGGTGACGGCGGACTGGGCGGCGGTGGCCTGACGGGAGTGCTCCAGCCCCAGGGCCAGCACCATCTGGCTCTTCCACAGGGGGATGGTGTTCACCAGGGAGGACTGGATTTTCTCCAGCATCAGCGCGTCGTTGTTCTGGATCATCCGGGTCTGGGGGCCCATCTGGATGGAGATCATCCGGGTCAGCTCCAGGTCGTGGAGCTTCTTCTCGAAGCGGTTGCACAGGTTGGCGTAGTCGTTGTACTTCTGGGCGTCCTCCTGGGAGCCGGAGGCCGCCGC
This sequence comes from uncultured bacterium, assembly GCA_947383145.1. Classification (GTDB taxonomy): domain Bacteria; phylum Bacillota; class Clostridia; order Oscillospirales; family Oscillospiraceae; genus Enterenecus. Next base: position 44,974 of record CANDCH010000011.1, on the reverse strand, counting down.
CTTTTTGCGCATCTCCTCCAGGTCCTCGTTCCGGGCCTTCATCAGCGCCTTTTTGCCCGCCAGGATGTACATGGTGAGCTCCTTGTAATACTTGGTGTTCAGCTCGTACATCTGGTCCAGCATGGCGATGTCCTTCATCAGCGTGACCTGGTGCCCCTCCAGAATGGACGCGATCTTGTCCACGTTGACCTCCGCCTTGTCATAGCTGGCCTTGAGGGCCAGGGCCTCGTTCTTTTTCTTCTGGAAGAAGCCGAAAATGCCGCTCTTCTCCTCCTGGCCGAAGGTTTTCAGTTCCACCACCAGGGAGGACAGGGCCTCGCCCACCTGACCCAGGTCCTTGGTGCGCACGTTGTTCAGGGCGTTCTCCGAGAAGCCGGCGATGTTCTTCTGGGCCGCCGCGCCGTACTGGAGCACCTGGGTGGAGTCGGTGATGTCGATCTTCTGGGCGAAGTCGTTGACCACCTTCCGCTCCGCCTCGGACAGCTGGCTCTCGTCCAGCTGGATGGCCTGGGCGTCCCGGGCGGCCTGGACCGCCGCCGCGTCGTCCGGGGTGATGGCGCCCTCCAGGGTCAGGCTGGGGGCCTCGGGGGCCTTGGGGACCGCGGCCTCCGCCTCCTTGGCCGCGGCCGCGGCGGCGGCGGAGCCGGTGGGGTCCAGGGTCAGCTCAGGCATCATGTTCAGTTCGTCACTCATGGGTATTCTCCTCCGAATCATTAGTTTGGGGATCGCTGTCAAACAGCACCGGGCGGCCGGAGAATCTGGGCGGGGTGCGCAGAAAATCCCTGGCCGTCTCACCCGGGGTTTTACGGTAGAGCTTCCAGTAGTTGGACGCAGTGAGGACGCTCAGCACCAGCAGGAGCAGAAGCAGCAGGTTGAACTCCGCCAGCCGCCGCACAAACGCCACCGCCATGGCGGCCGCGGCCAGGGTCCACACGATGGCCAGCACCCGGTAGCCGCCCTTGGGGATTTTCTTCCTCATGCCGCCCTCCTCACTGCCCGCCCAGGGTCATGCCGCCCAGCCCCTCCTGGGCCAGCATCTGCTCCATCACGGTGATGTCGGCGGAGATGTCCATGGCCTCCTCGCCGTACAGGTCGTCCAGCAGGCGGCCGAAGGCGGCGCAGATGGTGTCCAGCATGTCCTCAATCCTGCCCTTGGTGCCGTCGATGTTGGCCCCGGCCGCCCCGGTGGAATCCATCCGGTCATAGGCGTTGAGCAGCTTCAGGGTGGTGGGCAGGTAGTAGTTCATGAATTTGCGGATCTGGGGCAGCTTGGACGGGCTGGCGGCCACGGTGTCGATGATCTTGCCTGTGGTGGACTCCAGCAGGCTGATCTGGGCGGAGATTTTGGGGTCCTCGATGGAGTCGTTCAGCCGCCGCATCTCCCCCAGCGCCCGGTCCCGCTCCGCCAGCAGGGCGTCGATCTCGGGATTGCCGGTGGATTTGGGCTTCTCCTCCCGTTTGGGCGCGGGCTGGGGCTCCGGCCGGGACGCGGCCTGGGCCGGGTCCGCCGTCTCATATCCCCGGTCGGGGAAAATCATCTTGCCCGCGTGGTAGGCGATGACGGAGAGCAGCGCCACAATAATATAATGGGTGGGCCGGTACAGCGGCAGGCGCAGGAGCCACGCCCACGCCAGCCACGTCAGTCCCACAAAGTAGACGGGCAGTACGCTGCGCTTTTTCACATAGGCCACGGCTTTTGCCCCCTTTCCAAAAATCTGAACTCTATTTTACTCCCCGGACAAGCCCCCTGTCAAGAAGAAGGGGGCTCAGACGGTTGACTTTAACAATTTCTTCATGTAAAATAGAGTGCTTTTAACACGGCGGTCCGCCAGATAAGGGAGTCCTTCACAAATGATGACGTTAGACGATTTCAAAGCCGCCCGGAAAACGCTGGACGGCGTGCTCCACCGCACCGACCTGATGTACAGCCCCTTTTTCTCCAAGGCCTCCGGCTGCCACGTGTACATCAAGCCGGAAAACATGCAGGTCACCGGGGCCTATAAGATCCGGGGGGCCTATTTCAAGTGCTCCACCCTGTCCGAGGAGGAGAAGGCCCGGGGGCTGGTGACGGCCTCCGCCGGCAACCACGCCCAGGGGGTGGCCTACGCCGCCCAGGCGGCAGGGGTGGCGGCCACCATCGTCATGCCCACCACCACCCCCCTGGTGAAGGTGAACAACACCAAGGACTATGGGGCCAAGGTGGTGCTCCACGGCGAGACCTTCGACGACGCGGCGGCGCTGGCCGCCAAGCTCAGCGAGGAGGAGGGCCTGACCTACGTCCACCCCTTCAACGATCTCACCGTGTCCACCGGCCAGGGCACCATCGCCTACGAGATTTTCAAGGACCTGCCCGACGTGGATGTGATCCTGGTGCCCATCGGGGGCGGCGGGCTGGCGGCGGGGGTGGCCACCCTGGCCAAGCTGCTCAACCCGTCGGTGAAGGTCGTGGGCGTGGAGCCCGCCGGGGCGGCGTCCATGAAGGCCAGCCTGGAGGCGGGCCATGTGGTCACCCTGGACCAGGTCACCACCATCGCCGACGGCGTGGCGGTGAAAACCCCCGGCGACCGGGTGTTCCCCTACCTCCAGAAAAACCTGGACGGCGTCATCACCATCAAGGACGACGAGCTGGTGGACGCCTTCCTGGACGTGATGGAGAAGCACAAGATGATCGTGGAGAACGCGGGGCTGCTGACCATCGCGGCGCTGAAGCATCTGGACTGCCCGGGGCAGAACGTGGTGCCGGTGCTGTCCGGCGGCAACATGGACGTGATCACCATCTCCTCCCTGGTGCAGCACGGGCTCATCAACCGGGGGCGGATTTTCACCTTCTCGGTGCAGCTGCCCGACCGGCCCGGCGAGCTGCTGCGCATCGCCGACCTGGTGGCCCAGCTCAACGGAAACATCATCAAGCTGGACCACAACCAGTTCGTCAACATCAACCGCCAGGCGGGGGTGGAGCTGAAGGTCACCCTGGAGGCCTTCGGCTTGTCCCACAAGGGGTCCATTCTGGACGCCCTGCGCAAGGCGGGCTATCAGGTCAAAGAGGTGGCCGCCAGCGGCACCATCACCGGATAGCTCAAATCCCCCCGCCGCCCTGCGGCGGCGGGGAGTATTCAGGTGCGGCGCGCCGTCCCAGGGGCGGGCCGGGCGCGAGCGGGGGGCGTGGGGGAACCGCCCGACCGGCCCCGGCGGCGACCTCCGCGTGTTCCATCCTATGCGGAAGGGCGGCGGGTGCGCCGCCTCTTCGCCGGGACGGGGCCCGTCCCCAGGCGGATATTTTAGAAAATGGGAGAGAAAATCATGGTCAAGATCGCCCCTTCCATCCTCTCGGCGGATTTTTGCAATTTGGAGCGGGACATCAAGCGGGTATCCGCCGCCGACTGGCTCCATGTGGACGTGATGGACGGCATGTTTGTGCCAAACCTCACCGTCGGCGCGCCGGTGGTGGAGTCCATCCGCAAACACACCGATATGTTCCTCGACGTCCACCTGATGATCGACAAGCCGGAGCGCTATATCGACGCCTTCTGCAAGGCCGGGGCGGACCTGCTCTCCGTCCACCTGGAGGCGGACCATCCCTCCCGCATCGCCGCCGCCCTGCGGGCCATGGAGGCCAACGGGGTGAAGAAAGCCGTCGCTTTGCGGCCCATCACCTCGGCCAGGGCCGTTTTGCCCTACATTGAGCGGCTGGACATGGTGCTGGTGATGACGGTGGAGCCGGGGTTTGGCGGGCAGGCGTTTATGGAGGAGCAGCTTTCCACCATCCGGGAGGTCCGCGCCCTCATCGACCGCTACAACCCCGCCTGCGAGCTGGAGGCTGACGGCGGCATCGGTCCCGCCAACGCGAAAGCCGTCATCGAGGCCGGGGCCACGGTGCTGGTGGCGGGCAGCGCGGTCTACGGCGCGGACGATCCGGCGGCGGCCATCGCGGTCCTGCGGAGGTAGGGGAATGACCCATCGGTTGAAGGAACAGCGGTCGGACAGCGGCCTGCTGGAGCGAATCCTGACCTACGAGGAACAGGCTGTCCAAACGCTGACCCGGCAGATTCAGGATGCTTTCGCTCTGCCCGCCATTTCCGGCCTCAGCTTTCGGGCCGAATTGCGCCAAGCAAAAAGCGCCCGTGTCGGCCCCAGCACCCCCATCCGGCTGGCGGAGCTGAAAAAGGTGCCCCGGTATTATCTCAGCACTTTTACCCTGCTGGCCCTCCGGGACGGGAAGCCGCTGGCGGAGGCCTGCCCCGGCGGGTTCATGAGCCTGTTTACCGCCTTTGTCCCGCTGGTGTGCGCCAACCGGGACGAGGTGCTCTGGTACGGCTACGAGGCCGATTTTCCCCCGGCGCTGGCCGAGCTGTCCCGGCGGCTGGCCGGCGCGTTCCCGGACGGGCACGGCTGATTTTACAATGATTTCGCTTTGGAGGATTTCCCATGGACTACTTTCCCGCCGCCCTGGAAAATTTAGTGGAGCAGTTCGCCAAGCTCCCCGGTGTGGGCCGCAAGAGCGCCCAGCGGCTGGCCTTCTACATCCTGGACCAGCCGGAGCAGACCGCCCGGGACTTTGCCGCCGCCCTGCTGGACGCGAAAAAATCCATCGGCTGCTGCCCCGTGTGCCAGAACCTCACCGACGGGGAGGGGGAGTGCCCCCTGTGCGCCTCCTCCAAACGGGACCACAGCGTGGTGTGCGTGGTGGCCGACCCCAAGGACGTGATGGCCATGGAGCGCTCCCGGGAGTTTTCCGGGGTGTATCACGTGCTCCACGGGGTGATCTCCCCCATGAACCACGTGGGCCCGGACGAGCTGCGCATCCAGCAGCTGGTGGAGCGGGTGGCGGCGGGCGGGATTGAGGAGGTCATCATGGCCACCAACCCGGACACCGAGGGGGAGACCACCGCCATGTACCTGTCCCGGCTGCTCAGGCCCTTCGGGGTGAGGACCACCCGTCTGGCCTACGGCATCCCGGTGGGGAGCCACCTGGAATTCGCCGACGACGCGACTTTAATGCGGGCGCTGGAAGGGCGGCGGGAAATATAGGGGTCCCCGCAAAGCCGCCCTCCAGTCTTTGTGGGGAGAGGAGGCGCAAGGGAGCGGCGCGGCTTCCCCCGCAGGCGGAAGCCGCGCGGAGCGGACTTTGCGCCGACGAGCGGGCGCTGGAGGGCCGGCGGGAGATAGTAAAAAGGAGTGCCTTCTATGGAAAAATGGCTGTATGTGATGTTTCTCGAAAAGACCAAGACCTACAACCGGCTGACCAAGGCCGCCGTGGAGCGCCACGTGGCCAACGTCAGGGCCCTGGACGAGGAGGGGCGCCTGGAGCTGTGCGGCGTGTTTAAAGGCTATCCCGGCGTGGCGGGCATGTACGTCCTGCGGGCCGGAAGCTATGAGGAGGCCGAGGAGCTTTGCAAACGGGAGCCCCTGGTGACGGAGGGCTTCGTTGTCTACAAGCTGAAGGCCCTTCAGGTGGCGGACCGGGAGAACAACTACCTGCTGTGAGCCGGGCCGCGGGGATTTGACACATTTTTAACAAAAATCAGGGCGCAAAAGCGGAAACTTTCCGTTTTTTGCGCTTTTCCTCTTCCATTTTCCAAAAGTTTATGGCATAATGGGCCTATACAAAAATACCCAACCAGAGGAGGACGCGCCATGAAACCGAACGTAACCTTTTCCCCGGAACGGCTGGACTATCTGAAGCTGCTGGCCCGGCAGTACCCCAACGTCCAATCCGCCTGCACCGAGATCATCAACCTGCGGGCCATCCAGAACCTGCCCAAGGGTACCGAGCACTTCCTGTCCGACGTCCACGGGGAATACGAGGCGTTCCAGCACATCCTCAACTCCGCCTCCGGCGTGGTCCGGGTGAAGATCGACGAGCTGCTGGGGGCCACCGTCCCCCGGTCCGACCGGGACCAGCTGGCCACCCTCATCTACTACCCCGAGGAGAAGCTGGAGGAGATCGAGCGGGAGTGCGACGACATGCGGGAGTGGTACCGCATCACCTTCCACCGGCTCATCGACCTGTGCTGCCTGGTCAGCGCCAAGTACACCCGCTCCAAGGTCCGCAAGGCCATGCCCCCCGAGTACGCCTACATCATCGACGAGCTCATCCACACCCACTATGAGAAAAACGAGGCGGACAAACGGGACTATTACGAGAACATCATCAACACCATCATCGACCTGGACCGGGCGTCCAACTTCCTCGTCCAGCTGTGCGAGCTCATCAAAAAGCTGTCCGTGGACCACCTCCACCTGGTGGGCGACATCTTCGACCGGGGCCCCGGCGCGGATGTGATTATGGACAGCCTCATGGCCTATCACAGCGTGGACATCCAGTGGGGCAACCACGACATTTTGTGGATGGGGGCGGCCTCCGGCTCCCGGACCCTGGTGGCCACCGTGCTGGTCAACTCCCTGCGGTACAACAATCTGGAGGTCATTGAGACGGGGTACGGCATCTCCCTGCGGCCCCTGTCGGTGTTTGCCGACGAGTTTTACCGCCACTGCGACGTGAGCCGGTTCGAGCTGAAAATCGCCAAGGAGGACGAGGACAGCGTCACCGACCTGGACCGGGTGCTGGGGGCCCGGATGCACAAGGCCATCTCCATGATCCTGTTCAAGCTGGAGGGGCAGAAGATCCGGCGCAACCCCGATTTCCACATGGACGACCGGCTGCTGCTGGACAAAATCGACTACGACGCCAAGACCATCACCATCGACGGCGCGGTTCACCCCCTGCTGGACACCGATTTCCCCACCGTGGACCCGGCGGACCCCTACGCCCTCACCCCGGAGGAGGACACCCTCATCAACACCCTCACCCGCTCCTTCCGGCACAGCGAGAAGCTCCAGCGCCACGTCCGCTTCCTCTACTCCAAGGGAAGCCTGTACCGCATTTACAACGGCAACCTGCTCTTCCACGGCTGCATCCCCATGCGCGAGGACGGCTCCCTCATGCGCTTCTCCCTCATGGGCTGCGACGGCCTGTCCGGCCGGGCCTTCCTGGACTACGCCGACCGGGTGGCCCGCAGGGCCTACTACAACAAGTCGGGCTCCCCGGAGCGGCAGCAGGGCATGGACTTCCTGTGGTGGCTGTGGGCGGGGCGCAACTCCCCCATCTTCGGCAGGGACCGGATGACCACCTTTGAGCGGCGGTTCATCGCCGACGAGTCCACCCACACCGAGGCCAAAAACGCTTACTACACCCTGTATAACGACCCCGCCGTATGCGAGGGGATTTTGAAGGACTTCGGCCTGGAGGGCTCCCACTGCCACATTATCAACGGCCACGTCCCCGTGAAGTCCAAAAAGGGGGAGAGCCCGGTGAAGGGGGGCGGCAGGCTGGTGGTCATCGACGGCGGCTTCTGCAAGGCGTACCAGAAAACCACCGGCATCGCCGGGTATACCCTGATCTACAACTCCTCCTGCTTCCGGCTGGTGGCCCACGAGCCCTTTGTGGGCAAGGCCGCCGCCATCCGCAAAAACTACGACATCGCCTCCACCACCCAGGTGTTCGAGCGGCTGGAGAGCCGCGCCATGATCCGCCAGACCGATATCGGCAAAAAGCTCCAGGGCCAGATCGACGAGCTGGTGGACCTGGTGGCCGCCTTCCGCTCCGGCGCCATCGTGGAGAGCCACAAGGCCTGATCCGCTCCAAATCCGCAAAACCCGCCTGCCGCCGGCGCGGCAGGCGGGTTTTGCGCCGTCTTTCGCGGCGCTCCACACTTTTCCAATGGTTTGATACCAAATTGTAACCTTTTTTCCGTATACTTTTCCTTGCCCATTTCAACATATAGTGTTACAATGTTTTTACTTGTGTTCGTAGGAGGTCTGCTGCGTATGGAAGAGTCCACTCCGAAAAGAGGCATCCCCAAGGGGCTGATCGCCGGCCTGGCCGCCGCCGCGCTGGCCGCCGTGCTGGCGGGCGGCTATTTCGGCCTGTGCGCCTGGGTGCAGGGCAACCAGCGGCTGCTGCCCGGCGCGGTGGCCGTGGACGACCGGAATGAAATCGTGGCCGACCTGGGCAAGCTCACCCAGGAGGACGCGCTGGCCCTGGTCAGCGGCGAGATGGACCGGCGGCTGGACAGCCGGAAGCTCACCCTGCTCTACGGCGAGGGCCGCCGGGCGGAGTTCACCGGGGAGCTCATGGACTGTTCCCCTGAGACCGTGGTGCGCCTGGGTATGTCCGTCAAACAGAATACCCCCTTCTGGAAGCTGGGGGCCCTGTGGCTGGGCCTGGCCCAGGGGCCCCATGATCTGCCTCTGTCCGCCGCCGCCTTCACCCCCGAGGGGGAGGACAAGGCCAAGCAGCTCATCCAGGCCGTCGTGGACGAGGTGTACACCCCCCCGGTGGACTTCACCTACACCGTGGGGGAGGAGGCCGTGGAGGTCACCCCCGGCTCCGACGGGCAGGAGCTGAACGCCGCCGCCCTGCTGGAGGCGGTGGAGGAGGCCCTGGCCCAGGGGGCCGCGGAGCTGGTGGTGGAGCCCACGCCGGTGCCCGGCGCGGAGCTGTCCGGCGAGATTCTCAACCAGCTGGTGTATGTGGAGCCCAAGCCCGCCGGCCCGGACGAAAATGGAAAGCTGGTTCCGGCGGTGATCGGCCTGTCCGTCAACCCGGAGGAGGCCCAGGCCATCCTGGACCAGACCGCCCCCGGCGAGACCTGCTCCATTCCCCTGGAGTACACCCCGCCGGACACCCCCGCCGACCAGTCCATGTACTTCAAGGACCTGCTCTCCGAGGTCACCACCAATCTGGACGGGGTGGCCAACCGCTCCTTCAACGTGAACCGGGCCGCCGAGTCCTGCAACGGCAAGGTGATCCAGCCGGGGGAGGTGTTCTCCTATATCGGCGCCATCGGCGACCCCAGCTCCCGCAACGGCTACAAGCCCAGCACCGGCTACCAGAACGGCGAGACGGTGCCCATGGACGGCGGCGGCGTGTGCCAGGTGTCCTCCTCTCTCTACTACTGCGCGGTGTACTCCAATCTGGAGATCGTCCGGCGGGCCTGCCACGCCTTTGCCACCGGCTATATCCCCAACGGCCTGGACGCCACGGTGTACTACCCCTCCCTGGATTTCAAATTCCGCAACAACACCGGCTTCCCCATCAAGATCGTGGCCTATACCGAGGGCGGCGCCTGGGGCAAGCTGACGGTGCAGTTCTACGGCAGCAACCCAGACGGAATCACCGTCAAGACCGACCGCTACCTGCTCAGCTCCACCCCCTGGACCACCGTGTACCAGCCGGACGAATCCATCGAGCGGGGGACCACCAAGGTGGACGTCACCCCTTACACCGGATACGAGGTGGACGTGTACCGCTGTGTGTACGGCGCCGACGGCAGCCTGCTCTCCCGCACCTATGAGAACCACAGCCGCTACGCCAAGCGGGACAAGGTGATCCTCTACAACCCCGCCGACGAGGGCCCCTGGGGCGCGGGCACGGGTACGGAGCCGCCTTCCGGGCAGGACCCCGCGGTTACGCCCACTCCGCCCCCTGTGGTTCCGCCCACCGGGGAGCCCACCGTTCCTCCCACCCAGGACCCCGTGGTTACGCCCACCGAGAGCCCCGGCGTCCCGCCCTCCCAGAGCCCCGAGGTTCCGCCCTCCGAATCCCCCGCACCTCCGCCCAGCCAGGAGCCGGAGCCCACGCCCACCCCCGTCATTGATATTCCAAAGCCGGGCTGGCTGGAGACCGGCGGCCAGGAAGGGGCGTGAGCCCATGTTCCAAGGCTTTTCCCAGGAGACGGTGGACTTCATGTGGGGCATCCGCTTCAACAACGAGCGGAGCTGGTTCGAGGCCCATAAAGCGGATTATCAGGCCTATTTCCAGAACCCTATGAAGGAATTGGGGGGAGAGGTGCAGCGGGAGCTGCTGGACCGCTTCCCCAAAAGCGGGCTGAACTTGAAGGTCTCCCGCATCTACCGGGACGCCCGGCGTCTGTTCGGCCGGGGGCCGTATAAGGACCATCTGTGGCTGTCCCTGTTCCGCTTTGGCAGCGAGTCCGGCGGGGACCACCCGGTATTCTGGTTTGAGCTGGCCCCGGAAGGCTGGAGCTATGGCATGGGCTTCTGGTGCGCCCGGGCGGCGGTGATGGAGAAGCACCGCGCCCGCATCGACCGGGACCCCAAGCCGCTGCTGAAGCTCCACAACCGGCTGGCCGGACAGGGGGAGTTCGCGCTGGACGGGCCGGAGTACAGCCGGAAAAAGCTGTGCGCCGAGCCCAGGCTGGGGGACTGGTACAACAAAAAGTCCCTCTCCTTGGGCCATGAGGAGGAGCTGAGCGAGTTCATCTACGGCCCCGGCCTGACGGGCCGGCTGGTGGAGGGCTTCTCCTTCCTCATGCCGTATTACGACTATTTTTCCACCCTCTGGGCGGACCAGGACCCCGGAACCCCCGCGTAAGCCAAGCGCCTCCCGGCACAGGCCGGGAGGCGTTTCCGCGTTCGGGCGCGGGAGAGGCGTTCCGCCCAAGGGAAAAGCGGCGGACGCCCGCGGCCGTGCGTTTCAGGGAGGCGTTCTCCCCGTCCTGCGCTTATTTTTCCCGGAGGCAGGACGATAAAAATAATAAAGGCGGCCCTGCCGCCGGACGGAAGGAGGTCCGCACGATGGGAGAACTGAGCGTTCGCAGGCACAGGGAGCTGGCCGTGGGCCGCTGCCGGGAGGCGGTGAAGGCGGAGAAACCGGCCGCCGCGGGCCAGACCCGGCCTGCGGTCCGCGCCGGCGGGGCGGCGGCCACCGTCTCTGAGACGCTGCGGCAGCTGATGGGCCGGGTGACCCAGGCGGGACGCCAGCTCCAGGAGGGACGCCGCACCCTTCGGGCGGGCGAGGCGGCCTTGGCGGAGGTGGAGGACAGCCTGGGGCGCATGGAGGAGCTGGCCCGTCAGGCCGCGGGGGACGGCGCGGCGGACCGCGCCGCCCTCCAGGCGGAGCTGGAGCGGCTGCGGGAGAAAATCGACCAGATCGCCCAAAACGGCGTACAGGCGGGGCTGTTTCAGGACGGAGAGTCCGGCGGCCTGGACGCCCTGGTGGACGCGGTGATGGAGGGCCTGTCCGCCCGGCGGGAGGGGGTGGAAGGCCTCCCGTCCTGGCTGCTGGGCGCCGCGGCGGGCGGCGCGCCTGACCGGGCCGAACTGCTGGCGGCCCTGGGCGTGGACGGCGCCGCCAGCGGGGCGCAGCTGCTGGCGGCTCTGGGGCGGCTTCCGCTGGACGGCAGTCCCGCCGCGGGCTATCTGGCCGCGCTCTACCTGGGGGCGGTCATCTCCGGGGGCGTGCCCTCGGGGGCGGTGGACCCGGAGCGGGCGGAGGAGGGGCTGCGGCAGCTGTTTGAGCTGGTGGCCCAGGGCGTCTCCCCGGATCAGGCCCTTGAACAGCTGACGGGCGGCGTTTTTTCCAGCATGGAACAGTTTCAGACCCAGTTTACAGGGGGCACCGCGCCGGGGCTGGAGCCCTTTTTGGTCCATCTGCTGCTGGCGGGTGAGAACGCCTCTTCCATGCCGGAGCTGGCGGCCCTGTTGGCGGGCGGCGGGGAGGCGGAGCTGCTGATGGGCCTGCTGGCGGGGTCCGGGGGCGGGCTGATGGCCCTGCTGGACGGCCTGGACGGGCCGGGGGGCGGGGTCCCGCCCCAGGGAGCGCCGGAGGCGGAGGCGGTCCCGCTTCTGGAGACGCGGCAGCTGGGCACGGTGCAGGCCTCGGGCCGGGATCTGACCGGCGCGGCCTTTGACCGGGAGAGCGGTTTTCTGACGGTGGACGGCGCACAGGATGTGATCCTTCGGAGCTTGGGACAGGAGGCGCCTGCGCTCCGGCTCACCGGCGAGGGCCGGGTGGTGCTCCAACAGGTGGACGTACCCCTGCTGAGCGTCCAGTCCGCCCAGGCCCGGATTACCGTGGCGGGGGAGACCTCGCTGGCTCAGGTACGCCTGGGAGAGGGCACGGTCCTTACCATTGACGGCGGCGGCCTGCTGCGCATCGGAGCGCTCCGGGCCGGGGCTGGCAGCGTCCTGCGGTTCACCGGGGGCGCGGCGGTGTTGGACTGGGAGAACGCGGAAGCCCTGGCGGCCCAGGTCGTGGTGGACGGGCCAGCCTCCCTGCTGGCGGCGGAGGGCATTGCCGTGCGCGGTCCCCAGGGCGAGCCGCTCACGCCCTTTGACATGGTATGGAAAACCCTGCTCCCGGAGTGGAGCTCCGTCGCCGCCCTGTCGGTGGACGGCAGGCAGGGGCAGCTTGTCCTGCGGACGGACGGCCGGTTCGACCTGGCCCGGCTGTGGCTGCTGAAGGGAGACGATTCCAAGGGATATCCCGCCCACACCATCGCCCTGCGGGGCCGGGACAAGGCGGGCCGCCCCCAGACCCGGTATATCTATGTGCGCTGGGACGAAAGGGCTGGGTCCTTCCGGGAAATTTCCAGATATCCCAACCCCTTTACCGTCACCGGCGGGGAGCCGGAAGCGGACTGGCGCTACGAGGAGGAGAGTCACACCCTCCATATTTTGACCTGTCAGGTCTCCGCCATAGCGGGCGGAGCCGGAATAGACGCGGATTTGCTCCCCTTCAGCGGCAGGATCGCCCTGGACGGCGGCATTGGCCGGGTGAAGCTGATTCTGGACGGCGTGGCGTGCCGGGTGTCCTCCGGCAGGGCCTTTGACCTGGGCCGGGGGAACGACGTGACCCTGCTCCTGCGGCGGGGGACGGACAACGTGTTTGAAAGCGGCGAGGGCTTCGCGGGGATATCCCTGGGCTGCGGCTCCTCCCTGTGCATCGACCAGACGAAGGACCCCAGGGAGGAGCCCGACGGCACTCTCACCGCCACCGGCGGCGCCGGGGGCGCGGGCATCGGCCGGGACAGCGGCGCGGGACGGGAGGGGACCGGCCCCATCCGCATCCGGGGCGGCGTGGTCGCCGCCGTTGGGACAGGGGGCGGCGCGGGCATTGGCGGGGCGCTGGGCGCTCCCGCGGGGGACATCCGCATCCAGGGCGGCCTGGTGACGGCTCAGGCCGCCTGCTGCGCCGCAGCCATCGGCGCGGGTATACAGGGGCCCTGCGGCGATATTGTCATCACCGGCTCCGCCCGGGTGGTGAAGGCCCGGGGAGGCGGGCCGGACGGGGACATCGGAGGCTGTCTCTTTGGCGACTGCGGGAGGGTTCAGGTATCCGCCGGTACGGACCTTGGGGGGGCCAGGCTCTGGACCCGGCAGGGATTGTCCATGCAGGTGGGGGAGTCCAGCCTGACGCTGCCCCGGTTCCGCGTCTCCGCCCGGGCGCTTCGTCTGGACGCCCTGAGCCTCGCCACCCGGGAGGCGGCCAGGGCCGCCATGGCCGTGCTGGTCTCAGACCGCCGCTGGGTCACCCGGCTCCAGGGGGCCTACGGCGCCATGTACGGCCAGCTGGGACAGAGCTTCGGCAGCATGTACAGCGTTCAGGAGTATATCAGCGTGGTGCGGGACGCCGGAGAAGCCAGCTCGCTGGCGTGCGACATTCGGGAGGTGCTGCGCCAATCCCCAAAGGCCATTTTCCTGCGCCAGCGGGGGATGGAGGACGTGGGGCAGCTGCTGCGATAGGAGGAAGACCATGGATCATTTTGACAAGATTGAATTGGCGGACTGTCCCTGCTGCGGCAGCGTGGGCAGCATTGAGGAGGAGGGCGGCTGGTGCGTGTATGTTCAGTGCGGGTACTGCGGGGCCCGTACGGCGGAGCTCTCTTATAAAAACGAGGCCGAGCGCCAGGACGCCGCCCGGAAGGCGGCGGTGAACTGGAACCTCAGAAAGGTCATAGCCCCGGGCCCCGGGGAGTGACAAAAAGGCTGCGGCGAGGGCCGGGACATCTGTCCCGGCCCTCAGCCTGTCTCAGCGGAACGCCCTTTTTGGAACAAATTATGAGAAAATATTTTGTAAGAACCGGCAAAACCTTGTGAAACAGCGCATTACACCGCATTTCCTGACAACAGACCACCCCAATTACTACGAATTTACTACCAAGGGATGAGCTTTGATACGACGAAACACCGGGAAATGCGGACATACGGGTATAGCGCCGCCCTTTGAATTGTCCCCTAAAATCACATATCGCCCGACTGGATAGGCCGTCTTTTCTGCATAGGAAAGGCGGCTTTTTCCATGCCCGTACATAGCCGTCTGTTTCGCCGCAGGCGGCTAAATCTATGAAAGGAGGGAACCCCAAAATGGCGAAACCGAAAGTGATAAGCGTAGCAAATCAAAAGGGCGGAGTTGGCAAAAGCACGACCGTCTACAACCTGGGGGCCGGTCTTGCGCTGGAAGGAAAGAAAGTTCTCCTGCTGGACGTAGACCCCCAGGGTGATCTGACCAAGATGCTGGGCCAGCGCAAGCCCCACGACCTGCCCCTGACCCTTGCCAATGCCATGAACGACGTTGTGGCTGGGACAATGCCCCGCGACCACCCGGAGATCATGCACCACCATGAGGGCTTTGACTTTGTTCCGGGAAACCGCAGCCTGTCCGCCGTGGAGGTGGGGCTGGTGAACGTGATGAGCCGGGAAACGGTGCTGCGGCAGTATGTGGACAGCGTAAAGCGGGACTATGACTATGTTCTGCTGGATTGCCGCCCCTCGTTGGGTATGCTGGTCATCAACGCCCTGTCCGCGTCGGACTATGTTCTCGTCCCCGTCCAGGCGGACTATCTGGCGGCGGAGGACATGACGGAGCTGGTAGGCACCGTGCGGAGCATCCAGCGTCAGATCAACCCCCGGCTGAAAATCGGCGGCGTGTTCCTGACGATGGCGAATGAAACCACGTTCCGCAAGGACATTGTGAACAGCGTCAAGGCCAATTTCGGGCGGCACCTGCCCGTGATGGAAAAAACGCCGCCCTGGGCAAGCTGCGGGAAATGTTGGAATACAATGAATGAAACGGGTGTCCTTCCATACTATTTTCGCCGCCAAAAAGTCCGATATAGACGCGATCAAAACGATTGTCCAGCATTTCAATCGCTACATAATACTCCGCTGCCTAACCCATCGCACAGGAACCGATGGACACGACCACGTTATCATTGATATTGACCTGTGGGATCAGGCTGTAAGCAATCTTCTTTCCGCCATCTTCAGGTTCCATTTTGTGGAGCCGCCCGACAATTTTTCCTTATGAAAAGGCCCTGTCCAGTCTCAACCTGGGCAGGGCCTTTTTGCCGTAAAATATTTCTTTTTGAGAAGTTTTGAAAGAATTTCACGAATAACTTGCAATATTCCTTTTTAGGGGAAGTTAGGCCACAGAACGGCACAACTGAACAGGGCAGCCAGATACGTTCCATATCCGCCGAGCCGGACGGTGGATGCGCCTTTGAAACAGCATCGTGAAGGGATAAAATCCGTACCGACTGATAATGCGGGTTTTGTCGAAATAAATCTCATGGTGAGACACAAAAATCGGAAAGGAGGGGTGAGTAACGGACAAAAGTTCAAAAGAGGAGTACACTTATCAAGTGGGCAAAATCAAATTCATTGTCACGCCGGTTTATAAAGAGAATGGCGAGACAATGGAAGATATTTTACTCAGGCTTATGCTGTCCGAGCTGAAATCCTGACGCAGAAAATTTGACAAAAAACAGGGGAAATCGTAGAATAGAGATGGATAAAACCTCTTGTTTGACGGCAGGAAAGGAGAAAAACGTGAAGCAGTCAAGCAAGAACCACGAGCTTGGGACGGCGGCGCTGTACTGCCGCCTCAGCCGTGACGATAATCTGGACACCGAATCCAACAGCATCAGCAATCAAAAGAAAATTCTCCAGAAGGCGGCGGGGGAGCGGGGCTATTCGGACACCTTGTTTTTCGTGGAGGATGGGATTACAGGCACCACCATGAAGCGTCCCGGCTTGCAAAAAATGCTCCAGGCCATCGAACGCGGGTACATAGCGGCGGTGTTCGTGAAAGACCTTTCCAGGTTGGGCCGGAACTACATTGAGGTGGGCCGCCTGACGGAAGAATTTTTCCCGGCCCATGATGTGCGGCTGGTAGCCGTTTCCGATGGGGTGGACAGCGACGAGGGTGAGAATGAGTTCACGCCCTTCAAAAATATCATGAACGAGTATTACGCTCGGGATATCTCCAAAAAGAGAAAAATTGTGAACAAACTGAAAGGAAATTCCGGGGTGCCGCTGTCCCCGCCGCCCTACGGCTATATCAAAAACCCGGACGACCCCCGCTTTTGGATAATCGACCGTGAGGCCGCCGCTGTGGTACGCCGCATTTATCAAATGGCCCTCGACGGCTATGGGCTGGCAGAAACCGCCGCCGCGCTGGAGCGGGATGGGATTTGCAATCCCACCTACTACTGGCGGAGCAAGGGGACGAACCGGGGCGGGCTTAAAAGCACCGTAGAGCCCACCAAATGGGGCCACACCACCATCAAAAAGATACTTACCACCCAGGAGTATTGCGGCGATATCATCAACTTCAAAACCTTTTCTAAGTCCTATAAAGTGAAGAAGCGCATCGAAACCCCGGAAGAAAACAGGGCGGTGTTTCTGAACGTCCACGAAGCTATCATAGACCGGCCCACCTGGGAGAAGGTGCAGAATTTGAAGAAGGGCACCCGCCGCAAACGGCCCACCGTCACCCAGGAACCCAGCGTATTTTCCGGCGTTCTGAAATGCCCGGAGTGTGGGGGAAACCTCAATTTTCACTTCAACCAGGGCAACCACGACATCAAGTTTTTTAGCTGCCAGAACCACAACTCCGGCCTGCGGAAATGCTCCAGGACCCATTATATCCGGGTGGAATTTCTGGAACAGGTGGTGCTTTATGAAGTGAACCGGCTGGCCCACTTTGCCAATGAGTACGAGGACGATTTTCTTAAAGCCATCATGGGCCAATCTGCGAAGGTGGCGGATAATGACCGGGCGAGGAAGCAGCGGGAGCCTGACGTGCTTTTGGCGCGGGACAAGGAATTGGATGTGCTGTTCGAGAAAATTTATGAGGACAACGTGAACCAGAAGATAAGCGACGCCCGTTTTGCTAAAATGTCCCAGCGGTATGAACAAGAGCAGGGGGAGAACGCCAAGAAAATCAAGGCTCTCCGGCTGGAGCTGAAAAAGAGCGAGGGCCAGCGAATGGATGTTGATACTTTCCTTGCAACTGTTCGGCGCTACACCAACGCCACGCAGATCACCCGGCGCATGGTGGCGGAGCTGATCGACCACATCAATGTATACCACGCCGAAAAGAAAGACGGCGTGACCACCCAGCACATCACCATCTATTACAACTGTATCGGCGCTTTCGCTGTCCCTGACCGCCGGAAAATCCCGGCTACGCAAATCACCATGGGGACGAGAAAGGGAGTAGCCGTCAGCTACTCCCCGGATAAAACCGCTTGATACGGTTTTGGGCAATAAAAATGCGGAGTGTCCTCAACAGGGTACTCAAACCCTATAAGGACACTCCGCATGTGTTTCATTGACAAAAAAGATGTAGCCCCGAAACCGTTGCCGCGTATCAGTTACGGAGTTGGCAGCTTTTTTCTTCGCTTTTTTTAATAGTTGACGCAATTCGAACCTCCGACCTGACACAGATCAATAGTTATGCCAAATCAGACATTGAGGTTCGTTTTTGGGAAATTAGACTGTCTAGAATCAAAATTTAAGATGTATGAAATATCGTGTCCTATTTATCTTAATAGATGTAGAATGCTCCGAACCAGTTGTATCGCAAGGGACTCAAGAACAAAACAGCCCTACCAAATCCGGCAAGTCTCACAAATTAGTTTAGATTGGATAGAGTCGTTTAGTTTAGGTAGGACTATTCAAGAGTAATCCCACCATCTTCTGATACAATAACAATTACGCAGTTCGGGTGAGTAGCTTTATATCGCTTAGCCGAATTATGCCGTGCGCCATAAGAAATGTTTTCGGTGTGTGAAGAGAGACCATCTAGAATAATGCCAATTGCATAACAGGTTCCAGACATATCACAGAGCACAGCACCATCAATTGCAGTAATTTGATGGGTAATATGCTCAATTGATGTTGGATGAATTTGGAAACAAGAATTGCCTAGCCGCATTGCTTCCTCTTCAGCATCTATAGAGAATACTATTGTTGTGTCGTGCATTTGTCCACAAGCAGATTGCACGATATTTATTAGTGCCTCCATATCGGCGTTTGAACAGACCGACAGTACAGCAGTTTTGAAAACATCTATTGTGTTGTGGGATGACTTTATTTGATATCGAGAGTTTTTATACTGCACTAATGAAACACTCGTATTTGTTGTAGGGCAGTAGGAAAATACCTCCCAGCTTAGGGGACCATATATTTTTATTTGGACTAGCGTTTCATATCCTGAACTGACAAGACCTTGTCGAGTAATTGCGCCATAGATAGTGCGGCTGTTTCCTACAAGAAAGGTGTTTTGGGTCGCGATTTCAAATAACTTTCTTGCCCTCTTATATTCTTGAATAGAAACTGATTGAAATAACCTAATATCTAGATATTTACAAATATCAGAAGGTGCCATGATTAATGTGCCAATATTATTTTGTTTTTCATATTGAAGAACAGATAGGATGTTAATATCATTATGAATATTAACATTCTGAATTTGGCTTTTTGTGCAGACTAAATCAAAAATATATTTATTACCGGCTGAATTAATAATGTCAATGGCAGAGATTTTTTGCGGGGTTCGATATGCGCGCAAATAGGCAGCTATGAGGTTATCAATGAATGTTTTAAAACTAATGTCTTGGACAAGAAGCCAGTTTTGATCTGGCATTTCAAAAGAATCACCATAATATTTCCTATATTCGGTTAACTGAATATGTACCATAACGAACATATAAGATAATCCGTTGCTGTCATAATGCATTAAAAATTCACGTGTTCCATTATAAGTTCTAGTGTAAAGTCCGGAGGACATCCCCAGCTGATATGCCTTATCAAATCCATTCTGAAATACAGGAACAGTGTCAGAAGTAAACTTATAATCAATATCATCTGCATCGTCATATTGGTAGAAAAAAGAGCCATCAATGTCCAGAATTATCCCTGTTTCAGCAAGCAAATACTTTAGACCAGACAAAAATTTTTCTAGGCTATCATTAAACATAGATAATATATTCCCCTTTAGCGACGAAGTATTGGCTATCATATGCAGATTATAAGATTTTCACATAAAGTATCTAAAATCGTATGCCTTATTATAAATAGCAGCATTTTGTTTCGACATACGGGCAAGAACTTTTGCAAAATCTAAAGTAACAGGCAAAATTTTGTATAAACTATCTCCACTGTTCCAATTCATTTTAGTGAGCATTAGTATTTCCTGTGCTAATATATCACCAGATGCTTGTCCATAATAGCGCTTTACAAAAAGTGGAGTCGGGATACCACGACCACCTTTATAGTAGTTCAATTTTCCTGAAATGTCTGGATGAACGCTACAGCCATGAGTCCATAATAGAAAACTATCTGAACTTAGTTGCATTGTCATTCCTCGTTTAACAGCAAACGGGGCTGCTGTTAGTGAGGCTTCTGCCCCAAATTTTATGGCTCGCCAAGGGCAATAGGCTTGAATTTGCACTAATTCAATATCATTAATGCCCTCAAGTGCTTGCGTAATACCTATGATTTCTTCGCGCATAAAAGGAGTAGTCTTGTGAACAACTATACGATTTAACAACGCTGTTGGGTTGCTACCATAATACTGTTCGCGCAATTGACTCATCATGCTACGTGCTTCATCGCGCCCCATATATGGGTTGTTCTTTCCCCAATAGTGTGGATTGTCAATTTTGCGAAGAATCATCCTGATTCCGGTTCCGGTAGAATCAAATAGTTGACTGCATCCTATACAAATACCTTTTTCGTCGGACTGAGCATAACTAATTCCAATATACGCTGTGCCGCTGTGAATTGCCTGCGGATGCCATAATACACCCGACGATTTAGCGTATATACTGGTTGATAGTCCCCATAAAACCTTGCAGGGATCATATGTATTAATTGATCGTTCTTCAATAAATTGGCATTTAACTCCGCGATCAGTCGCATATAGTTTTATTTCGTCATGAAGATTAAAGTCTGCCGAAATTTCTTTTGCTTCACGAAAACGCGAAAAATTAGTAGGGATATAAATGATCAAAACATGAAAATCTGTAATTTTTGAAGCAAAATAGTCAATACCTCGCTTTAAAAATGCAACAAAGTCATGTGCGGAACGTGAAAGCACGGCGTTTTCGTTATAGCCAACACAAAGTTCTGCATTATCTGTTGTTGGGACTAACAACACGCGCTTAAATACTGGTTCAAAACCTTCATAGTTTAATATAAATTGGTCTTTTCCAGATGTTGCCTTGCGACTATTCAAACTGTTTAAATGACAGAGGATAGTAACCATCTTTTCCTTGGGGGCTAATACCGCAAGTTGAATAGGATTTCTTATTGCATTAGCTGGAGCATAAGAGCAATCTATTGGTCCATAATTGATAAGGCCTCTTAGCTGACTAACAGTTGATTTACTATGATCTACCTCAGAAAAGCACATTACCGGTTCTTGATAAAGCCATGCTGGCAAGTACGGCCATTTTTTGTCGCGATTAGTACCCCCACAACTTATTGCTGGGGTTTGAAACTCAATTTGAAAACCTTCACACTCAAAAAACATTCGCCCAGATGTTCTGAGTAGCTTTTCCCAATATTTCAAGTTTTCATTATATTGTTTGTTCCAAATGCTGGATATGGCTTTATTTACATGATATTGGTACAATAATTTTTCTAGGTTTTTCCCGCTATTACTTGTTACATGAACTGTTGGAATTAGATTCAAGTAAAAATTACCATTAATATATGAGATTGCTATTTCTATAGCCTTATAAAAAACATAGCCAGATTTATTCAAAGCGGTATGTGGGTCATAGTATTTGTTTTTGCGGTATTCGGTCATCCCCTTTGAAATCATATATTGCTTCAAAAGCTGGTATAATAGGCCAGTATAAATCGAGTCGTTTTTGCGTAAAATCTTTTCTTCAACCGGCTCTAACTTGATGGCAGATTTAATATGATTACCGAATACAGAATTGATATGGTCGGTGTTAGCAAAGCAGTAGATATGTCGGCTGTACAAAGCAGCAATAATATTACTACTACCGATACATTTCCTCAGTTCTGCCCAACTGGAAATATCAGTCTCGAATACATGGCAAAGGGGATGATTACTTGCTATATAAGCATTTGATTTAATAAAAGAATCTATTGGTGAACCGTTAAATGTTAAAACCTTTTGAATAAGCGGGTTATCTCTCCATTTATTATCAACAATAGGGTTAGGGCTACTAGTATGTCGATATACTTCATATAAAAAATCATCGAAACCTTCTATTTCAACAATTGCGGCATCTTTCCCAAATGCCGCAGCTGATTCTATTAGAGATTTTATGCGATTAGATGCGGAACTTCCTTTATGAACAGCCCAGAATAACCCTTTTGATAGAAAGTCGGGATTGGATAAGTGACTTTCAAAAAAGGACATAATTGACTCATCACTACCAGAATAGCCAATAACTATTAGCCCTTTTCCAGAAAGCTGAGACAATGCGTATGAATAAAGATGGGCCTCTAGCTCCTGCAGTTCTGATTCAGTATTCTGTAATTTGTCGTATCTATAATCACCATGCAATTTGCAAATGGATGGATATTCGGGATTTAGTAAAGAAAAACTATCTTGATTGGCTGAACTGCAGACTACATAAGGTAAGGAAGGATTAAGAGTATTAATTGAGGCTTCAACTAAGGCATCGAAGTTTGTGGTCCATACATTTTTGACCTTGGAATGAGTAATAAGATCAGCTAAACATAAGTATCCCAGTGATGGGTTCTTTCCTTTAACTAGGTCTTCTATAAAGCGTTTTCTTGAAATTATTGTGCTATAACATTGTTCAAAATAGTGAGAGTATTCTTCTGGAGCATATAAAGGGGGATGGGTACCTTGATTGTCAAAATAATTTTGTAATAGTTCTCGTGTGGCTGTAAGTTTTAAATCCTTATAGAGTTCTAAAGAGAGTTTGTTTTCAATGCAATACAGTTCACGTTTAAAGTGCCACACGAGATTTCCCCCTGTGGGAATTCCTGATTGGATTGAGGCCCCAGCACCGAGGAAAAAGTCAATTTCTCCATCATGCATAACCTTAAAATTCCTGATTAGCTGTTCTTGCGATATTGTATTCATGTGACACCTCCCGTCTACAAATTTCCATGATGATTATATCATACATCAACATTGTGTGCAAGGCAGAGAGGTGTTGTATTCCTCGGAAATAGTAATGTCTCTTAGCAAGTCTGAGACAAAATAACCATTTCCAACATAATTACCTATTAGTCGTGAGACATGTATATTGAGAAACTTAACGCCACGTTGGGCAGAGGAAAACTATGAACCGCAAGGCTTAGAGCTACTGTGGGTGATGTCGGTAGGGGTTCGAATCCCCCTAATCACACGTTTTGCTCTCTGATTTTGAACTGTTTGCTATTGCTTAGTGACACATGACACCCGAAGTCGAAAAAGCCTGTAGTCCTTGAAAAACAAGGGCTACAGGTAAAGAGCGACCCTACCCCATCCGAACAACTGACAGCAATTTGTTCAGATTGAGTAGGGTCGTTCAAATATTCTTCCACAGGCGGCAGCTTTAGTGGAAAAGAATCCGACAGGTTTAATTTGATAATCTGTTCATGCATCAGCACATATTTTCCCCGTATGACTTGGTTGGTGTGGTAATGTCCAAAAAACTGGTATTTGAACCGGCATCGCTGGGCTACTTCCTCCAAAAAATCAGTCAGGGCATCAGCTTTGTAAAACCCGCCGCTCAGTTCGTCCTGCACTGAGGTGGGGCAGCAGTGGCTGATGATATAGTCCACCGCCCAGCCTACTTTCTCCAAGTTGGCCCTGGCGGTCTGGTACTCCTCCTCGCTGGGCAGTTCCTCCTTCCACCAGGAGCGGTGGTTCACCCGGTACATCGCCCCGCGGGCGTCCAGCCTCCGGCATTTCTTCTTGAACAGCGGATCGTCCGGCTCCAGGATGCCGTCCTGGATGTCGTGGCTGCTGGCCCCGCCCATGGCGAAGAAGCTCTTGCCCTGGATGTCGTAGATCTGACCCCGCATCAGGTGGATCACCGAGGGGCGGATACGCTGCACCCTGCCACCGTGCCAGTCCTCAACCGGGAACTTGGCCAACATATCGAAGTTCTCATGATTGCCGGATACGAACAAGGTGGTAAAGGGCTTTGCCTCCAGCCAGTCCAGTCAGTGGCGCTCCTCCGCACCGCCGTCCCAGATGCCGCCGAAGTCGCCGGCGATCATGACGCAGTCATCCTTGGTCAGATCCGCCTGTTCATAGAAAATACTTTTCTTGAAGCGGGTAAAATCTCCGTGTGTGTCACCTGTTATAAAAAGCGCCATGCTGTGTCCCTCCAGTCCCTATTTTAACAGATTTTCTGCTCGATCACAACCTCCGTGTCCCTGATCTTGACCTGGATGGTCTCGGCATCCACCACGGTGACCCGCTCTACGAATCTGCGGGTGAGGGTGTCATCGTACTCCGTGAAGCACATGGGCTGCCGGTCCAGCCAGTTCTCCATCTCCTGCCGTCTGGAGGCTTGGGCGGCCTGCTGCTCCTCGTTCTGCTGGCAGGCCGCGATTTGATCCAGGACACTCTGCTTCTCCGCCGTCACCGTTTCAAGCTGTGCGTTCAGTTCCGAGTTTTTCATATCCGCCAGGATCTTGTCCAGCACAACCGCCTGTTCCGCGGTCAGGGCATCCAGCCTCTGCCGTAGCTCCAGAAGGCTCATGCCGCCGTCCTCACCGCCGCTCATAGCCAGCTCCGCCAGTTCCAGGACATCAGCCTTGACCTCGTCCCGGATGGTACCGTACTCGTTCAGCGCGGCCACGATGGCCCGGTGGAGCCTGTCCTCATCCAGCGTGGGAGAGTTGTGGCAGTATTTTGTGCCAAACTCCAGGCGGGAGACGCACCGCCAGACGATCCGCTTTTTCCCGTTTCTGGCCCAGGTACACCGCTTGTAGGGCGTACCGCACTCCCCGCACACCAGCAGCTCAGACAGAGCGTACTTGGCGGAGTATTTGCCCTGCTCGGTCTTGGCGGTTTTCTGCATCACCTTCCGCTTGCTGGCCCTGCGGGCCATCTCCTCCTTCACCCGGTAGAAGATATCCCTGGGGATGATGGCGGGGTGGTTATCCCTGGTGTAGTACATGGGCAGCTCACCGTTATTCCGCACCGTCTTTTTATCGCCAATAGGGCCGGTGGTGTAGGTTTTTTGCCGCAGGCCGTCCCCGATGTACTTCTCGCTGGTCAGGATATTCTGGATCACCTGCCGTGACCAGCCCTGGATGCCCTTCGCCGTGGGGATATCCCTCTCGGTCAGCTCCCGCTGGATGTCGCCCAGGCTGCGGCCCTCCAGATAGCGGGCGTAGATCAGCCGCACCGTCTCAGACTCCTCCGGGTCGATCTCCGGCCTGCCGTCCGGCCCCCTGCGGTAGCCCAGCGTCCTGCTGTACTGGAAGGGGATCTTGCCTTCCTTCATGCTCTGCCGCATCCCCATGACGATGTTCGCCCCCATGGACTCGCTCTCCGCCTGGGAAAAGCTGCTGAACAGGGTGATCAGGAACTCGCTGGACTCGGTCAGGGTGTTGATATTTTCCTTTTCAAAGATCACAGCGATGCCCCTGGCTTTCAGGGTGCGGATCACCTTGAGGCAGTCCACCGTGTTCCGGGCGAACCGGGATGCGGACTTGGTGAGGATCATGTCGATGCGGCCACGCTTGCAGGCGGCGATCATGCGGTTGAACTCCGCCCGCTTTTTCATGCTGGTGCCGCTCAGACCCTCGTCAGCGAAGATCCCGGCCATCTCCCAATCGGGATTTTCCTGGATTTTCTGTGTGTAATAATTCTGCTGGGCGGCGTAGCTGTTGAGCTGTTCCTCGCTGTCGGTGGACACCCGGCAGTAGGCGGCGACACGCTGTCTGCCGCTGTGCCTGGGGCCGCTGGCGGGGGCGGGCTTGGTGGCGGGGATGACGCGCACCCTGCGTTCCAATACTGCCTGTTCCATGGTGACCTCCTATTTGAAGTGGACGGTTATGGTCCCATCTGCGATGGCGATATGGGAAACCGCCTGACCGAAGCGTTTGAAATCTGCTTCGGCTGGGCGGTTGAAAGGTTCTGATTCAGTTGGGGCGGGGCAGCAGTCATACCGTGCGGAGGCCCCCCGCAAGATCACGGACACGATGTCCTCCGGCTTGTCGGGATGCTCCAGCCCCCGGTTGACGGCGTTGGTCAGGCGGATCACCTCGCCGGACGGGGCGTAGGGCTGCTCGGTGGGGCGGTCATGTTCCAACATCTGACGGGACACCTCATTCATCAACTCCGTGTCGGAAACCGTGACCAGCGCACCGCAGCGGATACACTTGAGGTATAAGGTATCCGCCCTGCGGTTCTTCCCGGCCAGCCGGTGCAGATCTCCCTTGCAGCAGGCACAGCGCAGGTATGGCTTCAGGCGGAGGGCCGGGCGATCCTTGGGTGGCGCGTAGCCAGCCGTTTTCTCCTGGATCATTCTCTGGACAGCTTGGAACGTCTCGGCGTCAATGATAGCGGGATATCCCTTCTGGCCGGTGTAGCGGGAATTCTCCAGCAGACGCTTCACCTTGTGCTTGTTCCAGAGCGGCGCTTCCGTGCTGAACGGGATACCGTCCCCGTTGAGTGTTTCCGCGATGCTCTGGTAGGAACCGCCGGCGATATACAGCGTTGCGATCCGCTGAACAATTTCCGCCTCCTGGGAGACGATGGTCAGCTCACCGTTTTCGATGTGGTAGCCGTACAAATTCTTTCGGTTGGTCATCTGCCCACCTCCCGGAGCTGTTCCGCCAGTTCGATGCCGCCGTAGAGGCGGAATCGGATGCGGGTCTGGGACTCCGCTGTGATCTTCTCCACCAGATCGGCGAACAGGGCTTCATCGAAGCTGTCCAGCCGTTTCGGTCCATTATGAATCAGGTCCGCCGTCTGACGCAGGGTGTCCATGACCTCCTCGATGTCCTCGTTCTTCAGCAGGCGGCGGCGCTCCCGCCGAAGCTCCGCCAGCTTGGCTTCGATGTCCAGCAGCTTGGCGGAACAGGCGGCCTCGTCCAGCAGACCCTTGCTTCGGAGTGTGCTGACCGTATAGCTCTGCTCAGAGGCGGTGGCGATGGCCCTGTTCACCTCCAGCATGGCGGGGTTGCCCCGTTGGAGGGCATCGTTCAGGTCCCGAAGCTGGGCGAGGGCTGGCTTGAGGATGATGCCCTCATGGTGCTTGAGTTTGTTGTACATCTGCATGAAAGCGGCGTAAATTTCGGACTCAGGAATCCTGCCCATGGGGCAGCTTTCTGCCCTGCGGTCGTGCTTCCTGCATACCCACAGGGTAAGCCCGTTTTTTGTCTGCTTTCGGCTAAAAATCGAGCCGCATTTCCCGCAGATGATTTTTCTCGACAGCGGATATTCCTTCAGCGGACTGGAAACGCGCTCACCTCTTTTTTTCATTAGCGTTTGGACTTTCACAAAGGCTTCACGTTCTATGATGGCTGGGTGGGAATGTTCGGTATAATATTGATCGGCGTCCCCCTTATTGAGCTTCCGCTCATAGGGAAATGTATTTGTGGTATAGGTTTTCTGGCAGAGGGAATCCCCAATGTATTTTTCGTTTGAAATGATCTTTGTAACCGTCTGATGGTGCCATATTCCGCCGCCAGGGGCAGAGATTTGCTCATGGTTTAGCTTTTCTGCGATCCGGTCAGCGCTTTGCCCAATAAGGTACTGTTGAAAAATCCAACGAACAGTTTTGGCCTCATCTTCAACAATTTCCAAATTTTTGCCGTTCACGATGCGGTATCCCAGGGGAGCGCAGCAGGTGATGAATTCCCCCCGTTCCATCCTCCGCCTGTAGCTGATCCGCTGGTTCTGCGAGGTGGAGATGGACTCCTGTTGGGCCAGGGCGCCGGAGACGCTCACCATCAGTTCGGTGGTGAGCGTCTCTGTGTTGATGTTCTCTTTTTCAAAGTAGACCGTCACGCCCAGGCTCATCAGTTCTCGCAGGGCGGCGAGACAGTCCTTGGTGTTCCGGGCGAAGCGGGAGACGGATTTGACCAGCACCTTGTCGATCCTGCCCTTCCGGCAGTCGGCCATCATGCGGTTGAAGTCCTCCCGCTGCTCCATTCGGGTGCCTGTCAGGCCCTCGTCAGCATAGATGTCCACCAGCTCCCAGCCCTCATGCTGCCCGATTTCCTCGGTATATTTACGGATCTGCGAGGCGTAAGAGTGAAGCTGGTCGGAAGAGTCGGAGCTGACCCGGCAGTATGCCGCCACCCGCAGGGTATCGGTTTTTTTCTCGCTGGGCGGGATGATGGTGACATTTTTGCTCATCTGGCGCACACCCCTTTCTGGCTTACTGCTCCTCCGGATCTTCCTCATAGGCCCGTCTTGTGGCCTCCCACTCGTCCAGATCGCTTTGGATGGCCTCCCTGCTGCTGTAGCCGTCCACATACAGGGTGTAGCCCTCTCCGTGGGCCTTGTAGCCGTCCTCGTAGTTGAGAGCCTCCGCCTCTTGGGCGGTCAGGATACGGTTCTCCAGGTATCCCGCGTCAAAAAATTTCTGTTCCAAATAAAATGGATATTCCATGCCGTGGCCTCCTTTCCTCTGGGTACCGACAACACTACCACACCTCGGCGGGAATAGCTATCACTATTCCCACACAGTTGCGGGGCGGTATCGCTCCAGCGCCAGCCGTTTGGCGGCCCACAGCTCCTCGGCGGACAAAAGGCCGGCCTCCGCCGCCTGTTCCAGCAGGCGGGTCACCAGGATATACCGCATCTCGTTTCTCACATCGATCATGCGGACGCCTCCTGGAAATAGTCCGGCCCCTTCACCTGCCGGATAAACCGCGCCACATCCTCCAGGCTGCCGGTGACGGGCATTTCCGGCAGGGCAGCCAGCACATCCTCGCTGTAGCGCTTGCCCTTGGCCGCCCGTTCATCCAGGATGGCCACCACACAGGTGTCGGTCTCGGTGCGGATGGCCCTGCCGAAGCCCTGCTTCAGCTTGATCTGCATCTCCGGCACCACCACCGCCCGGATAAACAGCCGGAGGGTGGGATGGTTTTCCCGCTCTTTCTCCTTCAGAGCGTCCGGCACGGCGAAGGGCAGGCGGGGGATGATCAGCAGGGATACGCAGTCGCCGGGGAAGTCGAAGCCCTCCCAGGCGGCCCCTGCCGCCAGCAGCACACTGCCAGGGCTGGTCTTAAACTGCTCCGTGGTATGGATGGCGCTGCGGCCCATGGTGAACAGCGGATAGCGCAGGCCGTGATCCGGCAGGCGCTCCTTCACCGCCGACATGGCGGCGTAGGATGTGAACAGCGCCAGGGCGTGGCCTTGGGCCGCGTCCAGCAGGGAGGCGATCTCCTTGGCCAGCTTGTCATAATAGCCGACGTCCTTCTGCCTGGGCGGAAATTTCGGTAAGTACAGCAGACAGTTCTGCTGGTAGTTGAAGGGCGAAGGGACAACAGACTCCATGACACGGCTGTCGGTGAGCAGGCCCGTTTCCTCTTTGAAGCGCCGGAAGTCCTCGCCCACAGCCAGGGTGGCGGAGGTGAGGACAACGGGCCGTTCCTGCCGCCAGAGCGTCTGGCGGAGCTGGGCGGTCAGGTCGGCAATGGTGGCGCACAGCATGGTGCCGCCGTGGGCGTCATCCTCGGTGTAGAAGACCATATCCGGGTGGCCCTGGTGGAATAGGGACACCGTAGAGGACACGCTGTTCAGCCGCCTGCGGGTGGCAGGCGTGAGCAGGCCGTGGAGCTGCCGGTCGATCACCGTCAGGCTCCGCTCCGGCGCGGCCAGCGATTTGGCGTAATGGTCGAAGGGCTTGCCCTCCGGCGGGCGGGCCAGTTTCTGCATCAGCGGCGCGGCGTTGTCAGTCAGCACTTCCGCCGCCAGCAGGAAGCGTTCTCTCCGCAGGCTGTGGGTGAGGGCGTGGATGTCCTCCGCAGCCAGGGTCACCCCAAACATCTGGCGGGCTGTCTCCGGCAGCTTGTGTGCCTCGTCCACGATGAGGGCGCAGGCGTCCGGCAGGATGGGCTTTCGCCCGCTGCCCCGGTGGATGGCGTCCGCCAGCAGCAGGTTGTGGTTGCAGATTTGGAAGAGATAGCGCCCGGAGTCACAGTCCTCCAAAAAGGCGCGATACCGACAGTCCTCCCGCCCACAGTCGCAGATCCGGGGGACGCAGACGCGCTCCCGGTCGTAGCCGCTGAGATAGGCGGCCTCGTCCATGTCAAGTTGCCCCCGCAGGGAGAGCAGAGCCGCGCCGGCTTTCCAGTTCTTCTTTTGGAGATCCAACTGGCCCAGCCGCTGCTCCAAGCGGTCATCGCAGACATAGTGGGACTTCCCCTTGCGGATCACCGCCTGGAGGGGCTGGACGATCATGCCGTCCTCTGTCAGCACATCGGACAGCAGGGGAAGGTACTCGTCCCGCGCCGCGGTCTGGAGGGCGATGCTGGAGGTGGAGACCAGGATGGGTTTCGGCCCCAGCCCGCAGGCGGCCCGGAAACGGCTGTACACCGTCCCGGCCACCAGATAGGCGTAGGTCTTGCCGATCCCCGTCCCGGCGTCACACAGGGCGATGCCGCCCTCCAGCATGGCGTCCAGCATTCGGTGGCAGAGCGCCGCCTGTTCGGGGCGCTCCGCCATGTTCCGGGCGGGGAGAAGGTCCTGGAATATGTGATCGATCTCGTTATGGGCTTTATGCCTGTTATTATCGTAATTCATCCGTGAAATTCCCCTTAAATGGTTCATTTTCTCATAAGCACCCATCGTATTCTCAGCTCGACCCCCGATGGGATATAGGGAACAGTAACGGACAAGGCTTGGCGGACCTTCACGGACACATTCCAAGGGTCTCTACTGCTTTCAACCCAAGGGATGGCGGGCTGCTTTGCCAAAGCTGCCCCGCCCAGGCTTTATCGCGGCTCGAAGGCAGCTTTCGCTTCCTCCGAGTCATGGCGCGCACTGTGCGTCTGTCCATGTGGTGATCCGTACTGCTGGTATTCGATTGTCAAGGTACAGGGGCTTTCGCCTTGACTTTATTGTAGAGGACTGAAACACCTTTTTTTAGAGTGTTTCAGTCACATTCCCGTGACAAATTGTCACATCACAATTTCTCTTTAAATGCCTCCAAACGGTGGACGAGTTCTGCGATGTCCGATTTAAGTATGGTTTTATCGGGATTGTCCGATGCCGTGGTTTGCTTGCCCAAAACAAGCAAATCCAGCGATACATCAAAAAAGCCGGAGAGCTGGATAAGAAGATCTACGGAGCAACCCCTTTTCCCAGCCTCAATATGGCTCAGAAGGCTTCGGTCAATATTCAGCACTCCCGCGAGTTTTTCCTGTGTGTAACCGCTTTGGATGCGGAGTTGGCGGATACGCTCTCCGCTCTGTTTTATGTCATAAGCCATGGTATGGCCTCCAATCTCAAAATTTGGGGATGCACAGGTTGAGATTGGTGGTCACGGGTACTCCGCTATGTATGGCTGCCAATAGGCGGCGGGCGGTTGGGGAACACTGTCAGATTGTGTCGAAACGCAAAAAGCGGCGGCCCCCTGATCGGAGGCCGCCGCTGGCAAAGTAGAAGTTGGTTGTAGAGGTTTTATTATTCGCATCTGTTTCCCCTATCCGGGAAACAGCCGTTATTGCTGCAAACAGTTCCTTCCCCTTTTTTACATAAAAGGGATTATACAGATGGATTCTGACAAATCGCTGACATAATCTGACAAGACGCTGACATTGGATGACATTTGCCTGTCAAATATCGCAGGATATTACATAATTTGGCACGAATTGATAGCCCACGCCACGAATCGAGCGGATATACACGGGATTGCGCTGATCCGGCTCTATTTTCTGCCGCAGCCGGTTGATGGGTTTTGCGATGCTGCTGTGAAAATCCTTGTCCGTATGCCATACCCGGTCATAGATTTGAGCCTCTGTCAGCACCCGTTCCGGGTTCTGCGCGAAGAAGAGCAGCAGATCATATTCTTTGCCGGACAACTCTATTTTTTGGCCTTTTAAGAATACCTGCCGGCGCATCAGGTCGATTTCAAAATCTCCGACACGCAGCTCTGTGCGGGGAGGCTGTTCACGATCCACATGGTCGAGCAAAGTATAACGGTTGACCAGCGTGTGTATATATGCCGACAGCACAGCATCCGGCGTCTGGACAGGCAAGACCTGATCCGCTCCAGCGCCCAGCAGGCGAACGACATTTGAATCCTCCCCATTGTCGCATAAGGCGATAATGGGCACCGGGTGCGCGCGGCGGAAGGAACGCAGGAGTTCTTCCTGGCCTGCGTCTGACAGAATGAGAGACAGATCCAGAACAATCAGGCTGAACCGCTGCTGGTTGAACTGCTTGATGCCGTCCGGCAGACTGACAGAATACACACAGGCGAACTCACTGAGGAGCGTCTTGAGGCGAAGGTACTGTTCAAAATCCGCGCCAATAAATAAAATGTGCTGCATCAGCTCACCTCCTTGGTGTCCCGTGTTAAGGAAGGCGGGGCGGTGAGACATTTGGATCGTCTCGCCGCCCCGGTGTGTTGGACGCTATTTATCCAAAAAGTTCTTCAGCATTTGCGCCATCTGCGCCCGTGTCGCAAGTCCCTGGGGGCCTAACCGCCCATCGCCGTAGCCGCTGATGATGTCGTTCCCCACGGCCCAGCGCAGGGCCTCCAACGCAAAGCCGCTGATTTCGTCCGCGTCATTGAAATGCAGCTCCTTATGGGTGGCGGCGGGGCTTCCGGCGTACCGCCAGAGCATGACCGCCAACTGCTCACAGGAGATATCCGTAGCCCTCGGCCTCCATCTTCGCATAGGGGACGAAGCGGAGAGACGCGCTGTTGATGCAGTAGCGCACGCCGTTGGGGGATTCCGGATCGCCGGTGAACACATGCCCGAGGTGGGAGTCTCCGGCGCGGCTGCGCACCTCTGTGCGGCGCATGCCGAAGCTGTTGTCCTCAAGCTCCACCACGGCAGGCTCTTCAATGGGCTTTGTGAAAGCCGGCCAGCCGCAGCCGCTCTCAAACTTATCCGTGGAGGAAAAGAGCGGTTCGCCGGTGACGATATCCACATAGATGCCCTTCTCGAACTGATCCCAGAACTCATTGCTGAATGGACGTTCCGTGCCGTTCTCCTGGGTGACGCGGTACTGCTCCTCCGTCAGTTTGTCCCGAATGGACTCTGCTGCGGGCTTTTGGTAGTCGCCCGGATCGATGCGAAGCTTGGAGAACAGCTCCATCTCCGCCCGCGGGATGTGGCAGTAGCCGTTCGGGTTCTTTTCGAGGTAGTTCTGGTGGTACTCCTCGGCGGGGTAGTAGTTCTTGAGTGGGCCGATCTCCACGAAGAACTTTTCACTGCGTCCCCGCTCGATCTCCGCGATGCGCTCCACCGTTTCCTTCGCGCTTTCGTTGGTGTAATAGACACCGGTCTGATACTGGCTGCCCCGGTCGTTGCCCTGCCGGTTCTCCACCGTGGGGTCGATCACATAGAAGTAGGCCAGCAGCAGGGCGTCGAGACTCACCTGTCCGGGGTCATACTCCACCCGCACGGCCTCCCGAAAGCCGGTCTCGCCCTTGCAGACGGTCTTGTAATCGGCGTCCGCCTCGCAGGTGCCGTTGGCATAGCCGCTCTCGGCATCGATGACGCCGGGGATGGACTGCATCAGCTGTTCCATGCCCCAGAAGCAGCCGCCCGCCAGATATATGACATTTTCCGTGGTATCCATATACATGCTTCCTTCACCGGACATATCAGAGGGCTGTCCGGTCATTTCCTTCTCGTCCGTTTTCTGCGGCATATTTTTCTGCCCGGCAGTGCAGCCGCTCAGCAGCAGTACCGCGGTGAGCAGAAGCGGCAATACTCTCCGATACATGGTGTATCCCTCCTTTCTGAGAAGATAAATTCGTTTGTCAGCCCATATCGGCGGCAAGAGCCTGGTCGATGAGCTTTTGCAGCGTCTCCGCCTGCTTCTTTTCCGTGATGGCGCCTACGATGGGGTCACCCACGATATTGCCGTTGCGGTCAACCACATAGGTGGTGGGGTAGGCAAAAATGTTTGTAGTGAACTTTCCCGCCTCGCCGTCGGAAGCGAAATACACATTCTGGTAGGTCACGCCCTTCTTGGCCAGTACATCTTTTGCTTCGGAAATTGCCGCTTCATCGCCATCCAATGTGAAGGTGTTGACACCGATGAGTGCGCCGCCCTTCTTCGCAAGCTCCTTGTTCAGTGCGTCCAGCTCGGAAAGCTCGCCCACGCAGGGATTGCAGGTGGTGAACCAGAAATTCACCACGGTGACGGCGTTGGCGGAGAACAGCTCGTCGCTCTTCACCGTGTTGCCATCCAGGTCCTTGCCCTCAAAGGCGGGGAATTTCTGCATGCTGCCGTCATC
This sequence comes from uncultured bacterium, assembly GCA_947383145.1. Classification (GTDB taxonomy): domain Bacteria; phylum Bacillota; class Clostridia; order Oscillospirales; family Oscillospiraceae; genus Enterenecus. The sequence continues at coordinate 11,489 of CANDCH010000011.1, read as the reverse complement.
AGGCGGCGTGGTCATGTCGCTGCCCGCGGGCACGCTCATAGCGCCATCCGTAGATTGCTGTGCCGCCTCGGGGTACTTTTTCTCTATCATGGTCAGCTTGTTTTCAATCTCGCGGATCTTCTCCGCCGCCTCTTTGAGCAGCTTCAGCTCATCCTCCGTAAACTGATCTTTGGAACCTTCGATGGTGTCCAACAAGAACTCACCATAGTTTTTGCCGTCCTCCTGCATGGTCATGCCCTTGTCGGCCGCCATGAAAACCTTTTCCCAAAGCGCTGTGTCCTCCGAGAGAATGGCATTTTCCTGCGCCATCAGCTCCTTGTGCATGGCAACCGCTTCCTCGGCATTCTTCGGTTCGCTGCTCATTCCGTCCATTTTGTCTCCGCCCTTTGTGCCGCAGGCTGCCAGAGAGAGCACCATCAGTGCAGTAAGCAGCAGCGCCAGAATTCTGCCGGCAGTATTCGTCCTATTCATCTTCATTCGTTTTATTCCTCCCTGTTATTGTTGTTTGTCTGTAGCGTTTCCGCTGCTTTTGCCTTATCTTTACCGTCTCCGAAGCCGTAGCGGAAGCACACGGCTTTCGTCGGACAGGCGCGGATGCACATTCCGCAGCGGATGCACTCGGTATGGTTGGGCGTTTTCGTCACATCCACATCCATCTTGCAGGCTCTGGCGCATTTCCCGCAGGAGACGCACTTATTCTTATCCACCTTCATCTGGAAGAGGGACACCCGGTTGAACAGTGCGTAGAACGCGCCAAGCGGGCAGAACCACTTGCAGAACGGTCGGTAGAACAGTACGCTCAGCGCAATCACCGACAGCAGGATGCTGAATTTCCATGTAAACAGCTTGCCCAGCGCCGCCCGGATGCCGGAATTGGCAAGGGACAGCGGGATGGCTCCCTCCAGCACGCCTTGGGGGCAGAGGTATTTGCAGAAGAATGGGTCTCCCATGCCAACATCGTTCACAAGGAACGCCGGTAGCAGGAAAACCATCACCAGCAGGACAGCGTATTTCAGGTATGTCAGCGGCTTCAGCCTCTTTGTGGAAAGCTTCTTAGTGGGGATTTTGTGCAGCAGCTCCTGAAACCAGCCGAAGGGGCATAGAAAGCCGCAGATAAAGCGCCCCAGCAGCACGCCCAGCAGAATGAGGAAGCCTGTGATATAGTAGGAGAAGCTGAACTTGGAAGACCCCACCACCGCCTGAAACGCCCCGATGGGGCAGGCCCCGGACGCCGCCGGACAGGAGTAGCAGTTCAGCCCCGGCACGCAGACGGTCTTCCCCGCCCCCTGATACAGTCCGCCCTTGAGAAAGTTCGGCAGATGCAGGTTGGTCAGCAGCGTCGCCCCCGCCTGAATCCAGCCCCGGAAGCGGGACATGGCCTGTGAAACGCCTGAAAACTTTTTACCCAATGCCCACACACTCCAGACATAATTTGATTGCTTTGCTCAGCACTGTCGCCGCCTCGCCCCGCCAGACACCAAAGCACAGCATGGCGGCTCCGGCCATCAGCAGCACGATCTGCGCCGCGGCCTTTTTCCCGCAGCTCATTTTTCATCACCCTTTTCGATTTTCTGCCCCCATCATAGCGCGGGAGAGTTAAAGTCTCTGTTAAGAACGAAAACTTAACGCAAACCTTATCTGTTTTTGCTATAATGAAAGCAACACAAAAACGAAGAAATAAAAAGGAGGGCTCTCATGCACCTTTTAGTAATTGAAGATGAACGCGCCCTGTGCGAGACCATCGTTCGCAGCCTGCGGCGGCTGGCCTACAGCGTGGACTACTGCTATGACGGCGAAAAGGCGCTGGCGCTTCTGGGCGTGGAACGATACGATCTGGTGCTTCTTGATCTGAATCTGCCGAAAAAGGACGGCATGACGGTGCTGCGCACCCTGCGGCAGACCGACCGGGAGACGCGGGTGCTGATCCTCTCCGCCCGCAGCGAAGTGGAGGACAAGGTGCAGGGGCTGGATGCCGGGGCGAACGACTATCTGGCGAAGCCCTTCCACTTGGCGGAGCTGGAGGCCCGCATCCGCAGCCTGACATTGCGGCAGTTCACCCAGCAGGATGTGCTGCTAAGCTGCGGAGGCCTGACCTTTGACACCCGCTCCCGTACCGCCACCGTCAACGGGCAGACACTGACGCTCACCCGGAAGGAAACGGGAATCCTGGAATACCTGATGGTGCATCAAGGAAGGCCAGTAAGTCAGGAGGAGCTGATGGATCACGTTTGGGACAATAGCGTGGACAGCTTCAGCAATTCCATTCGCGTCCACATCTCCGCCCTGCGCAAAAAGCTCCGCGCCGTGCTGGGCTATGACCCCATCCGCAACCGCATCGGCGAGGGCTATCTGATGGGAGGCGAGGAGGAATGAAGCGGCTTTCCCTGCAGTGGCGCATCACGCTGATGTCCGTCCTGCTCATCGGCATCACCTGCGTGGCCATGAATTTGCTGCTGTGCTCCTCCGGTGTGTACTATATGGACACCATTGCGGACAGTTTACAAGGCGGCGGCACGGTGATCCTGAATGATGGCGGAGCGGCGAGCTTTGACCCGCAGCTCATAGCGCCCAACGAGAAGTTGACCATCGTCGTCGATGGGGTGCAGGGGCGCTTCCGCACCACCAACTGGTACATCACGGCGGCGGTAACGCTGCTCAGCGGCATCCTCGCCTATTTCGTCAGCGGACGCGCTCTCAAGCCCCTGCGCAGCTTTACCTCGCAGGTGGAGCAGGTGCAGCTGAACAATCTTGCCGATATGAGGATCGATGAAGATGCTATTTCGGAGTTCCGGCAGCTGAGCCGCTCGTTCAACCAGATGCTGGAGCGGCTGAACAACGCCTTTTCCGCCCAGCGGCAGTTCACCGGCAACGCCGCCCACGAGCTGCGCACGCCACTGGCACTAATGCAGGCGCAGTTGGAGCTGTTTTCCGCGGAGCATCCTGATGTGCGACCGGAGACGGCGGAGTTCCTCACGCTTTTGCGTGAGCAGACGGAACGGCTGATACAGATGACCAGGACACTGCTGGAGATGAGCAATCTGCGGCAGGTGGCGCGGAACGAGCGGATCCAGCTCGCTCCCATGATCGAGGAGATCTTCACAGATCTTGCGCCGCTCTCAGATAAGCTCGGCGTCACGCTGACGGCGGAGGGCGACGGCATTATGACCGGCAGCGATGCACTGATCTACCGGCTGATCTTCAACCTGACGGAGAATGCTGTCAAGTACAACCGGCCGGGCGGCTCGGTACGGGTTTCTGTCACTCAGGAGTTGGAAAAGCTCCTGCTCCGCGTCTCCGACACCGGCTGCGGCATCCCGGAGGTGTATCAGCGCAGTATCTTCCAGTCCTTCTTCCGGGTGGACAAGTCTCGCAGCCGGGAATACGGTGGCGCAGGACTGGGGCTCTCACTGGTATGGGAGATCGCCGACCTCCACGGCGGCTCCGTTTGGGTAGAGAAAAGTTCGGAGAAGGGCACTACCATTGCGGTGGGGTTGCCAACGCAACAATCAACGAAGCCCTAAAACCCTTTTATTCGTTTTTCGCCGCTTCGCTTGCCGCCCTGCGGCGTTCCTCTCTGTATGGGGCGGTCAGCCGGAAAGAGAAGCGTCCCTTTTCAATCTCAAATTCCTTGCAGCCCGTGTCCGGGTCTACGTCCGTCAGCTTGCAGACGGCAGGGTGTTTGCGGCTGTATGCGGTCAGCCTGTTTTTGAGGTCGGTGTTGTGGGTGCGGATGAAGATGGTGGGGTCTTTCTCGTCAAAATAGATTTCGGTGGTCTTTTCCTGCTTGGTAGGTCCTGTTCTCATAGGCTTATCCTTTCTGCGGCTCTGTCACGCAATAGGGGTGTTTTTCGGGGATTTTCTTCGGCTCTTGACTTGGGAAAAATGGCGATTTTCAAACAGGAGCGCGCCGGACGATGTCTGCCCTGTCCGACGCGCTCCCATTCGATAAAATGCGTTTTTTCCGGCTCTACACAGGGATCAGCGAGCTTCGTCCCTCGTGACCGCTTTTTCTCTGAGCGGATGGAAGAATCGCCACAGATTATTACGCTGAATTACATCCTCATAGCTGCGGACTTTCCCGCGTAGCTCCGTATTTTCACGCTCCAATTCTGCCGCACGGAGCTTGCTGTGGACAGACTTATAATCAGAAATTTCCTGTTTCAAACTGTCAATCTCAGCCTTGAGCTTTGCAATCAGTTTGTTTGCCGCATCCACCGCCTTTTGCAGTTTGGATTCCTTTTTCTCTGCTGTAACGTACTTCTTTGCCAGAGTGGAAAGTCGGTCAAAGTCCTCACGCTCCACGGCAACTTTGGATGAGAAGGGAATGGACGTTGCCACGATTTTTTCGATAGACCGCACATCGACCCGCTGATTCTGGATTTTTTCAATTTTGCTCCCAAGCGTTGCTCCACAATAGATTTTTCCTGTCTATTGTAGCGGATAGCCCCCGTTCCGTGGCGGTCGATCCTGTTTCACACAGAAAATCGAATCCTCATCAGGGCATATTCTCATTTCCACGACTATGGCGCACAGACCGGGTGAGCGGGTCGATCATGATGATCTCCCTGCCCAGCTTCCGGGCGTAGTTTATCGTTGCCCCGGTGCCGCTGCGCCGTACTCCGTTGTAGACAGCCAGCAGCAGGCCAGCCGATTCTACCAGCCGGTGGTTTCGCTCAATCATGCAGCCGTCATAGTATTGGCGGCTCACATAGTCGACCGAGTCGGCCCGCTTCAGAATAGAGAAATACCGTTCCCGCGCGGAATCGCTCCACCTGTCGGCCTGCCCTTCATGGGGCAGGATACAGTGGAGCTTCAGCGCGGAATTCTTTTCGCGCATAGCCAGCACGATTTCCGCCGCCCAGCAGTCCGTCCCGTCAGCGCCCCCGGTAAAATACTCTGTTACTCCAGCCCCAGCCAGTGCCGCGATCTGCTCCGCCAGCGTTGCCATCAACGCCGTACACCGAGGATCTGCTTCATTGTCCTTCCAGGGGAATTTATGCGGGCGGTGGCCCGTGAAGGTGCAGGCGGTGCGGCCCTGTGTCCAGGCGCTGTTTGTCCTACCCATATCATCACATCCTCCGATGAAATATTGGACACGATACTATTACCCATGATAAAGGATATAATATCATGTGTCAAGGAATACGGAGGATAAAATACCGCATTATAGAGGTGTGTGCGATATAGAATGAAGCGGAGAGGAGGATGCGTGATGTACGAAGAATTTACACAGGATCGTATCGCACAGCTCAGAATGCAGCGGGAAGTGTCCGCCCGTGATATGTCCTTGTCGTTAGGGCAGAATAACAGCTACATCAATCAGATCGAAAACAAAAAGGCATTGCCCTCTTTGCAGGGGCTGTTCTATATCTGCGAGTATTTCGGCATCACGCCGCACCAATTTTTTGACGAGGGCACGGCGTATCCCGCACAGCTTGCAGACCTGATGGAAGAGTTGAAGAAGCTGGATTCTGAGACGCTGGGTCATGTTTCCGCGCTGGTAAAAGCAATCACTTCCAAGTGATTATGGCCGCATATGGTTTCTATGCCGCCTCCCCGCCATAGAGATCGTGGTTGACTTGGGCGGCGTAGTGGTTCTCAATCGTCACCGGGGCATTGTACAGTACGGTCAGCAGGTACTGCTTCATGTTCCGCACTTGGGTGGTGTTCTCCCGGAGGCAGTCGAACACGAAGCGGATGTGTTCGCTGTCCAGCTTCAACATCCGGGACTTCACCACTGCCTGGGGGAAGTCGTTCCCCGCCACCCGGAGGTTTTTCTTTTTGGAGCAGACCGCCTCCACCATCAGCTCTACCATCTCGTCCAACTGTGCGGCATCATAGGGGCGGTCGCGCACAATGCCCTCATAGTCGATGTTCTCCCGGATCAGCTCCCGATAGGCGTCCATCTCGCCCTGACTTATCCCGCTGCTCATGCTCCGCTTCCTTCCCTTCGCTTCAGGCGGCTGTGCCGCCGCAGGCGCGGGTGTCATGAAAGGGGCGGAAGGGAAAGGAAATGAATCCGTACTTTGTGAAGTCAGTATTTTGTTCTCTTTTGTTTGTAGGTCTTTCTTTATTTGCGTGGCCCTTTCCGTCTGCGTGGAACCCGTGGACGGCTCCGCCGTCATCGGATTTCCCGACAACGGAGAAGCCGAAGACGGCCCATCCGGGGGCGGCTCATGGGAAGCGGGGTACTCCCGGATGATGTACTCGTTGGCGCCGAATTTCCCGGCTTTATCGGTGGTCTGGCGGCGATGGACATACCCGGCTTTCTCCAGCTCCACCACGGCGGTCCGGATGGCGTCTTTGCCCTCCAGACTGATCCAGGCGAGACCGGCCAGGGTGTAATCCCAATCTTCCGGGAGACTGAGCATAAGGGACAACAGGCCCTTGGCCTTGAAGGAAATGGTCTTGTCCCGCAGGTGGTAGTTGCTCATGACGGTATAATTGTGGGTGCGTTCCACGCGAAAAACTGCCATAATATTTTCACTCCAAATTCATAAAAATTAAGCGGCGGAGAAGCAATTTTCTCCGCCGCTTGCGATTGATGGGGATCTGCTTTTAGTTGTAGATGGGGCAGCCGTAGCCCCAGATCTCGTAATGGCCCACGCTGTAGGTGTTCTGGCGGCAGCTATCGCCGGAGTTGCCCTCCACGGTGTAGACCACGCCATTCTCCACCCGTTCCACGATGCCCACATGGTCAGGCACATCGTCCTGCGGCCCGGAGCCGCCTTTTTCGTTCCAGTCAAAAAATATCAGGTCTCCAGGACGTGGCTCATAGTCGCCATCCTGCCACTGGCCCCGGTCTTTAAACCAATTAGAGCCGCCTGTGCAGCCGGCGAACTTGGGAATCACTCCAGCGTCAATGTAGCCGCACTCGTTGGCGCACCAGCTCACGAAGCAGGCGCACCACTCCACCCGGCTGTTGAAGCCGTACCAGCTCCAGTAGGGCTGGCCGCCCACGTTGCCCACCTGGGACAGCGCCACGGCCACGATCTCGCCGCTGGAGCCGTAGAGGAGGGTATTCCACATATCACGGGTGGCCGCCGTCAGCAGCTCGTCCAGGGTGGCGTTCTGCTGATCCGTGAACGCATAAAACACCCGCATATCGTCTGGCGTCCTGGGTGTGACCGTAATGGTCAGCACGGTTTCTGTCCAGGCGGCAGTGTCACCCTCAGCGGGATGCTCTACGTCCGCCTCTGCCGTGGTGATCTTAGTCATATCCCAGAACACCACGCGCAGTTTCTCCACCGTGTCCGTGTCCAGAACAGCGACAGATGCGCCGTCCGTCCCTCCGGCAGTCTTAGTTGCGAACACCGCGAACACATCTGCCCAGAACGGCGGACGGCCCTGGATCTCCACCCGGTCATAGGTCCCACCGGCCTGGAGGGCGGACAGCCTGTCCGCATACTCGCTGTTGATCTGGGCGATGGCCGCTGTGGGCGAGACCGCGTCCGGGGAGCCGCCGTCCGAGAAGAAGATGCCGAAGGGAGAAGCGATGAGCAGGCCGATCATGCAGATCACCAGCACAACTACCAGCACCACCCAGCCCCCTGCGGCGATGGCGGCGATCAACTCCTGCGTGGCCGCAATGGCCGCTTTTATCGCCGCCACGGTGGCTTTGGCCGCAGCCTTGGCGGTAGTCGCCGCCGCCTTTGCCGTGGCACGGGCGGTCTGTACGGCCCGCTGGGTGGCCTTTACGGCGGCCTGGGCGGTCTTGACCGACTGCTGGGCGGTTTTTGCCGTCCGCTGGGTGGTTTTGATGGCCTTTCTGGAGGAGCGTTCCGCCGTTTTGATGGTCTGACGGGCGGTTCGCTCTGTAACCTTTCTCCCGGAATGTGCCGTTTTGATGGCCGCCCGTCCGCCCTCCCGCGCAGACTGAGTATCCACCCCTCCCGGACTCGCCGACTTCCGCACAGCCTGGGCTGGGGTGTAGCTGCTCTGCCCGCCAGCGTACCTGTGCCGGGACGGAGCGGGAGGGGCGGTATCCCCGCCTTTCCCAGCTTGGGGAACACCATTCCTCCCCACCCGCTGGGCCGACCTCCGCTTCATGGCGGCAGTCCGGCCACGCTCCCGCGCAAGCTCCTGCCTGCCCTGTTTGAACGCCTGGGGCGGCTGCTCCGGTGCAGGTGCAGGCTGGCCTTGGATGCAGGTATCCCTCATCTTGATTTTCGACGGCTCCAATCTCACCCGCGGGGCCGATCCCGCATCCGCAGGAATATCACGGACAGCAGTCTCCCTCGTCCTGATTTGGGGCAACTCCGATCCGGCCTGCGGCGCAGGCTGCACATCCGATTGGAAATCATCACGAACAGCGGCCTCCCTGGTTTTGATCTGTGTCCGCTTCATCCGCTCCCCAGGGGACAGCTCAGCGCTGGCGTCGCCCTCCCTGGCGGAAACCGCTTCCCGCGTCTTGATCCGTGGCCGCTCTGCTGGGGCTTCCGGCAGTTGTGGATCTGTTGAGGTTTCCTGCGTGGGCGGGTCCGCGGCGGTGCGCGGCTCTCCGTCCTGCTCCCGGCCCTTGGCAGACTTTTTCTTCTTCAGAAGAGACTCCACCCCGCGCCGAGCCTGATAGGCCCCACGGGCGGCGGTGTCCTCGATCCGGTCGCCGCCGTAGTCGCTGGCCTGCCCACGCTGGGCGGTCTCCCGGAGCTGGCCCCGCAGGCGTTCCGTCCCGTCATCCAGCCCACGGCGGACAAGCTCCTTCGGCGCGGCCTTGACTTTCTCCTTTAATTTGCCCTTTACCGTGCGCTTTTCTTTGATTTTTGCGATACTCTATCACCTCGCTTTGCGTTTTTCGGCATTTTATGCTACACTGTGTCCCAAAGGAGGGAACGTTCATGGAACAAATCCGCAGATGTGAATGGGCTGGCCCTGATCAGATATACATCGACTATCACGACAACGAATGGGGCCACCCCCTCCACGATGACAATAGACTGTTTGAAATGCTGATCCTGGAGGGGATGCAGGCTGGGCTGGCGTGGATCACGGTTCTGAAAAAGCGGGAAGCCTTTCGCGCCGCCTTTGACAACTTTGATCCTCAAAAGGTCGCGCTGTATGATAACGCAAAGGTCGAAGCCCTTATGTCGGACGCTGGGATCATCCGGCACCGGGGCAAAATTAACGCAGCCATCGGTAACGCAAAAGCATTCCTTGAAATTCAAAAGGAGTACGGCGGCTTTGACCAATTCATCTGGGCCTATGTGGGCGGCGCCCCCATCATCAACACCCCGCACAGCATGACGGAGCTGCCCGCATCCACCTCGCTCTCTGATCAGATCAGCAGGGACTTGAAAAAGCGGGGTTTCAAATTCGTGGGTTCCACCATCATCTACGCCTTTATGCAGGCTGTTGGGATGGTGGATGACCACATGGCGTGGTGTCCCTGGCACTCGAATAACAGGAAATAAGGCCGGATATTCAGGCGGCGTTTGTCTCGCTCAGCTTGGTCGTCATCAGCTTATAGAGCCGGTTCTTGGGAAAGTTGTCCATAAACGGCACGATGGCGCTGCCGCACTTGATGAGGCCCCTGCCGAAGTCCACGTTGGTGATGTAGGAGAGCTGGTTGTCCGAGATATTCAGCAGCCGCGCCAGCTCCGCCCGATCCGTGGCCGCCTGGTTCAGCATGACCAGGAATTCGCTGTTGGCCAGCATGGTCCGGGCGGTGTGGGACTGGAGCAGATCATCCACATTCTGAGTAAGCCCGGTGCAGCAGGCTCCGTACTTTCTGACGCGTTTCCACAGGGTAAACAGGAAATTTGCGCTGTATTCGTGCTGGAAAAGAAGGTAAATCTCGTCAATATAGACCCAGGTGTTTCTGCCCAGCGCCCGGTTGCGGATCACCCGGTTGAACACGCTGTCCAGCACCACCAGCATACCAACGGGCAAAAGCTGCTTGCCCAGATCCCGGATGTCATAACACAGGATTCTGGCGTCCGTGTCCACATTGGTGGGCTTGGCGAAGGTGTTGAGACTGCCCTCGGTGAACAGCTCGATTGCCAGGGCCACGTCCCGCGCCTCCGGCTCGGACTGGCGGAGCAGTTCAGCGTGGAAGTCCTGGAGGGTGGGGGCCTTGCCCTGGTAGCCGCCCTTGATGTAGCTGTGGTAGACATTGGCGGTGCAGCGGTCGATGATGGATTTCTCCTTGGCGGACAGCAGCCGGTCCCCCATGAGCTGCTCACACAGGGACAGCAGGAACTCGGACTTCAGCACCACCGGGTTCTCGCCGTCCCCGTAGCCCTGCTCCATGTCCATGGCGTTGATGTGGTTGGGGGAGGTGGCGGAAATATTGATCACCTCGCCGCCCAGACCTTCGATGAGGGGCCGGTACTCGCTTTCCGGGTCGATTACGATGATATCGTCCTCGGTGGACAGCGCCAGATTGACCATCTCCCGCTTGGCGGTGAAGAACTTGCCGGAGCCGGATACCCCCAGCACAAAGCCGTTGCCATTCAGCAGTTCCTTCCTGTTGGCGATGATGAGGTTCTTGGAGATCACGTTCTGCCCGTAGTACACCCCGCCTTGATCCCGCACCTCCTGGGCTTTGAAGGGCATGAGGACGGCCAGGGCCTCAGTGGTCAGCGTCCGCAGGGCGTCGATCCGCCGCAGGCCCAGGGGCAGGGCGGCCACCAGCCCGTCCGCCTGCTGCCAGTTCAGGGTGGAGAGCTGGCACAGATGCTTCCGGGCGGCGGACTGGAGGGCGTCCGTGTCGCTGTCCAACTCCTCCTTGGAGTCGGCCAGATGCACCAGCGTGACCACGGCGAACATCATTCGCTGGTCACGGGTGGTGAGGTCGTCCAGCATTTCCCGTGTCTCCTTCCGTTGCTGCTCCAGATCATACGGCACCACGGCGGAGAAATTGTTGTTGCTGTTCTGCCGGCGCTGCCAGTTGGTGACGTTCGTCTCCACACCGAGGAGCCGGTTCTGCATCTCCCGGACGGCCTCGTCCGTGGGGACGGGGATCACGTCAATGGACAGCATCATGGTGCGGTTCAGGGCCGTCAGCTCGGAGATCATGCTGTCCTTGATATAGCTGGCGTACTCCTTCAGGAACAGCACCCGGCCAAACTTGTCCCCCATGACAAAATAGTCCTTCTTGAACTCCAAGCTGTCCGGGCAGATGGAGTCTTTGAAACTGTGGCCCTTCCGCATCAGGTCCCGCAGATCCACATGGAACTCCGTTTCCTCGCCGGTGCGATAGAAATCGTGCAGCACCCGGAGACGCTCCACCGCGTCCAGTTCCTCGCTGTGGGCGTCCAGGTGGCTCAGACGGGTGGTCACATCCGCCGTCACCCGGTCGAAGAAGGTGCGGGCCTCCTCGATGCTCTTGCGGTGGACAGACAGGGTGATGTACCGCTCCTGCACCACGCTGTTGGAGCTGTCCGTCACCTTATCCATCAGCATGGCGTTGTACTCCGCCCGGTAGCCGTCCAGGTAGTCATCCTGCCGGGGCAGCAGGATCTTCTGCTCGAAGTCCTGGCGGTTGAGCC
>CANDCH010000010.1 GCA_947383145.1 uncultured bacterium | reverse complement strand
TTTGGAAAGGAGTTTTACCAATGGCGGAGAAACGACGTGACAATAAAGGCCGCATATTAAGAACTGGAGAGAGCCAGCGAAAAGACGGGAGATACGCATATAAGTACACGGACAGCACCGGCAAGCCCCAATTTGTCTATGCCTGGAAGCTGGTAGCCACGGACAAGACCCCGGCTGGCAAGCGGGATGACATTTCCCTGCGGGAGAAGGAAAAGGAGATCAACCGGGATATTGCGGACGGTATCGACACCGTGGGCAAAAAAATGACCGTCTGCCAGCTCTACGCCAAGCAGAACAGCCAGCGGGCGGATGTGAAGCGGGGCACCAAGAAACAGCGGGAGTACCTGATGGGCCTCCTGCGGGATGACCCTCTCGGCGGGAAAAGCATCGATGCGGTGAAGCCCTCCGACGCCAAAGAGTGGGCCATCCGCATGAGGGAAAAGGGCTTTAGCTTCCAGTCCATCAGCAACTACAAGCGTTCCCTCCGGGCCGCGTTCTTCATCGCCATCGAGGACGATTGTATTCGCAAGAACCCGTTCAGCTTTGCCCTGAACAAAGTCCTGGAGGACGACAGGGGCGAGAAAACCGTGCTGACGCCGGAACAGGAGGTAAGCCTGATCGACTTCGCGCAGAATGACCCGGTATATCAGAAGTACGCCGATGAGCTTATCATCCTGCTGGGAACCGGGCTTCGCATTTCCGAGTTCTGCGGGCTGACCACGAACCTTGACTTTAGGAACCGGCTGATCCGGGTAGACCACCAGCTTTTGCGGGACAGCAAGAACGGCTACTACATCGAAACGCCCAAGACCAAGAGCGGCTATCGGGAAATCCCCATGAGTGAGCCGGTCTATCGGGCGTTGAAGCGTGTAGTGAAGAACCGGGGGAAGAAAGCCACCATTACGGTGGACGGGTACACCAACTTCCTGTTTCTCAAAAGGGACGGGATGCCGAAAGTGGGCATGGACTATAACAACATGATTAGGGGCCTTGTGAGGAAGTACAACAAGCAGCACAAGAAGCAGTTGCCCAACATCACCCCACACTCCCTCCGGCACACGTTCTGTACCCGCATGGCAAACGCCGGTATGAACCCCAAGGCGTTGCAGTACATCATGGGCCACGCCAACATCACCATGACGCTGGACTATTACACCCATGTTGACGCCTGTTCCGTAAAGGCGGAGATGGAGCGGCTGGCTGCGTAGTGAGTAGTAAAGTAGTAAAAAGAAAGCGGCAGGCCGCTTTTACTACTTCCGTACTACGTTTCAGCGCAAAGTCACGCCGGGATACGCCGAGATATGCAAATAACTCTCCCAAACGGCAAATGGCGGAAACGCCTGAAAATCAAGGCTTTGCCACCATTTGCCGAGTTACATAAGGTTAGGGCTGGAAATTGCAAAATGTTTATACTAAATTACTTGACATTTGCCGCAGGTATTATGATAGGCGAACCCCTTCAATGATCTCTCTCGGATTGATTCATGGTTTATTTATTTGCAAAGCCTACAATTTTAGTCAAGCCAGTACCGATACCGCGTGGGTCTTACCAATATGAGTCCTCGACAGCTGATCCAAATAGTACTCATATTCGCTGTGGGCAAAGGCGGTGAACAATATATCAATCACATTCAGCTGAGACATCCGGGAGGACATGGCCCCACAGCGGAAGGTGGCCTCGCTGTCCGTGGTGTACAGCTGATAGTCTGACAGTTTGGCCACCGGCGAGGCCGTCTGTCGGGTAATGGCAATAATGGGAGTTTTTCGCTCCCGGAGCGTCCTCATACACTCAATTACCTCTTCTGTCTCCCCGGAGTAGGACACCACAATGGCAAGATCGTCCATGCCGGCATTTTTTGCCTGAAGCAGCTGGGCGTGCCAGTCCTCATTGACCACGCAGGGCTTGTTCAGCCGGAGCAGCTTCAAATTCAAATCCTGGGCCGCGCAGAGAGACAGCCCCAGCCCAAACAGCAGAACCGTCCGCGCATGGCTCAGCAGGTCCACACAGATTTGCAGGGTCTCCGTATCCACTAGGCCTTTTGTATCCTCCAGAGACATGATATTGTTGTATGTCACCTTATCTACAATATCGTCCAAGCTGTCCGACCGGGTGATCTCCTGATTCTCCGGTTCCCGGTCCAGACGGCGCACCGCCACCTCGCAGGTCACCGCCTGCCGGAATTCCTTATATCCCGCAAACCCGATCCGCTGGCACATCCGAATCACGGTGGACGGGGATGAAAACGTCTTTTCCGCCAACTGGTGGATGCTCAGCCCCATGGCCTCCTCCTGATGGCTGAGCACATAGTCGGATACGGCCCGTTCCGTGGCGCTCATAGAATTCTGACACTCCCTCAGCCTCAGCAGCGCGCTTTTCATGCTCTCCTCTCCTCTCAGCTCCATATCCAGATCAACGGTCATCGGACAGGCCGCGCCGCAGGCTCTCCCCTTCCTGCGGTATGGCCGCTTAAAAAGACAAAGCGCCCTGCCGTCGTGCCTCTCCCCGCTCAGGCGGCACTGTACCGCCAGAAGGACCCTCACGCAGCTTGGGCGTTCATTTAAAAGTCAAAACTTTCCTTTTCTTTACTCTCAGTATATACATAATTCGACTTAATGTCAAGAGAATTTCCAAAAGTTTCTTGTTTTCTCCCTCTTACACCCATCAAAATCTGCCAAGATTCCACAAATATTTTAAGCGCAAATTTTCTATTTTCGTCTGATTGCCCCAACCTGCCGGGATTCCCCCGTCCCAGGCGGAAATAGACTCACCACAATCAGTAATTATTCTTAAAACAGAGCCGCGCCCATCCCCCGGGGACAGGCGCGGCGTTTGCTCCCAGGAACAGCTCAGGGCTTCCCCAGCAGTGCAAACATATTCTTCTTGTAAGCCTCCACGCCGGGCTGGTTGAAGGGGTTGACCCCCAGCACATGGCCGCTGATACCGCAGGACAGCTCGAAGAAATAGAACAACTCGCCCAGGGCGTGCACATCCATCTTGTCCAGCCGGAGCACCAGGGAGGGCGCGCCTCCGTCCTTATGGGCCGCCAGAGTGCCCTGGAAGGCCATCTCCCGGACGAAGCTCAGGGGCTTGCCCGCCAGATAGTTCAGGTTGTCCCCGTTGTCGCCGCTGTAGGGAATGGCAATGTCACAGCCGGTGTCGTCCACGTAAATGACGGTCTCGAACAGGTGGCGCTCGCCGTCCTGGATATACTGGCCCAGGGAGTGGAGGTCGGTGGTGAACTGGGCGGAGGCGGGAAAAATCCCCTTGCCGTCCTTGCCCTCGGACTCGCCGAACAGCTGCTTCAGCCACTCGCCCACAAAGGAATAGGAGGGCTCATAGGAGCAGAACAGCTCAATCTTCTTGCCCTGACGGTACAGCAGGTTCCGCGCGGCCACATACTGCCACACGGGGTTTTCCATATCCCGCCGGTCAAAGGCGTTCATGGCGTCCCGGGCCCCGGCCATAAGCCGGCCGATGTCCGTACCGCCCACGGCGATGGGCAGCAGACCCACGGCGGACAGCACGGAGAACCGTCCGCCCACATCGTCGGGCACCACGAAGGTCTCCCAGCCGTTGGAGTCGGCCAGGGTTTTGAGGGCCCCCCGGGCCTTGTCGGTGGTGGCGTAGATGCGCCGGTTGGCCTCTTCCCCGTACTGCTTCACCAGCAGGTCCCGGAACACCCGGAAGGCCACGGCGGGCTCGGTGGTGCCGCCGGACTTGGAGATGACGTTGATGGACCAGCTTCGGTCGTCCAGCTTGCGGATCACCTTATCCAGCTCGTTGGGGCTGAGGGAACAGCCCACAAAGCAGACCTCGGGGCCGTCGGAGGGAAATACCTCCAGAGCGGCCCGGGCGCCCAAGTAGGACCCGCCGATGCCGATGACCACCAGCACCTGGGAATCGGAGCGGATTTTGGCGGCGGCCTTCTGGATGCGGGCAAACTCCTCCTTGTCGTAATTCTCGGGCAGGCGCACCCAGCCCACAAAATCGGAACCGGGGGCGGCGGAATCGTACAGCTTGGCGTGGGCGGCCTCCACCTCCGGGGCCATGGCGTTGATCTGTTCCTGGGAGATCACGCCCTCCAGCTTAGACAGATCGAGCTTGAGCATAATGAATCACTCCTCGTTAAAATTTTTCCTTATTCCGCGAAAAACAGGGCCGCGCCGCCGTAAATGCCGGCGTTATTGCCCAGCTGGGCCAGGGCGAAGCGCACATCGGCGCAGGCCTCCAGCACGTTGGTCTTGAAGGAGGCCTCCACCGGCCCCAGCAGAGCGCTGCCCGCGGCGGACACGCCGCCCCCCAGCAAAATGATCTCCGGGTTGACCACGCAGCTCACCGAGGCGGCGGCGTAGCCCAGGGCGGTGGCCGCCTCCTTAACCACCGCCTGGGCGTTCTCATCCCCGGCGGCGGCGGCGTCATACACGTCCTTGGCGCCGATCTTTTCCATCTCCTTGAAGGGGGAGAACTGCCGCGCCGCCCGGATGATGCCGGTGGCGGAAGCGGTGACCTCCAGGCAGCCCTGCTTGCCGCAGCCGCACTGCCAGTCGGTGTGGAAGGGAACGGGCATATGGCCCACCTCGCCGCCTCCCCCGGACGCCCCGGCGATGATGTGGCCGTCGCAGATAATGCCGCCGCCCACGCCGGTACCCACGGTGAACAGCACCAGGTTCCGGCAGCCCTTGCCGCCGCCCTGCCAGCTCTCGCCCAGAGCGGCCAGATTGGCGTCGTTGGCCACCCGGACGGGCACATCCGCCCGGCTGGACAGCTCCCGGGCAATGTTCACGTCTCTCCAGCCCAGGTTGGCGCAGTGAACCACCTTGGACTGCTCCACCACCGGGCCGGGCACGCCTACCCCCGCGCCCACGCAGACGCAGTCGGGGAAGGCCTCCATCACCTGCCGCATGTGGCCGGCAATGTCCTCAAAGGTGGCGTCCACGTCCCGGAAGGTGGGGAACTCCCGCTTGTCCAGCAGATCCCCCTCCCGGCTCACCAGGCCCAGTTTTACGGTGGTGCCGCCGATGTCCACGCCAAAGCATACCTCTTTCACGCTTCAGACCTCCTTTTATTATGTCCGCCCGCCGGGGCGGGTACCGTCACTTGATGCGCCAGATATTGCGGGCGTACTCGTTCACCGCCCGATCCGCGGAGAAGAAGCCCGCCTTGGCGATGTTCACCAGGGACATCCCGGTGAAGCGGGTCTTGTCCGCGTAGAGGTCGGACACATCCCGCTGGGCCCGAACATAGTCGTGGAAGTCGGCCAGGCACATATAGGGGTCTGCGGGGCCCTTGTGGTTGGTGGTGAGGGAGGCCACGATGTCGTCGAAGTGCATCCCGTTGATGCCGGACATGAGCATATCCATGACCGCCTTCAGCTCGCCGTCCCCCCGCACATAGTCCAGGGGGTTATAGCCCCGGCGCAGCAGGTCGTTGACCTCCTCGGTCTTGAGGCCGAAGAGCACGATGTTGCCGTCCCCCACCTGCTCGTGGATCTCCACATTGGCGCCGTCCAGGGTGCCCAGGGTCACCGCGCCGTTGATCATCAGCTTCATGTTGCCGGTGCCGCTGGCCTCCTTGCCGGCGATGGAAATCTGCTCGGAAATCTCGGCGGCGGGGATGATGATCTCCGCCAGGGAGACGTTGTAATCCTCCATGAACACCACCTTCAGCTTGTCGCGGGTGTCCGGGTCGTTGTTGACCAGATTGGACACGGCGATGATGAGCTGGATGATCTGCTTGGCCATGATATAGCCGGCGGACGCTTTGGCGGCGAAGATGAAGGTGCGGGGCTGGAAGGGGGCGTGGGGATTGGCCTTGATCTCCAGGTACATATGGAGAATCTGGAGCACGTTGAGCAGCTGCCGCTTGTACTCGTGGAGGCGCTTGATCTGCACGTCGAACAGGGAATTGGGGTCCACAATGACGCCGTTGCGCTTGAGAATCAGGTCGGACAGCCGCTTCTTGTTGTCCAGCTTGATCTCCTGGAGCCGCTGGAGCACCTTGGCGTCGTCCTTGTGCTTCAGAAGCTTTTCCAGCTGGGTGGAATCGGTGATGAAGCCGTCCCCGATGAGCTCCTTCAGCAGGTCGGTGAGGGCCGGATTGGCCTGACAAAGCCAGCGGCGGTAGGCGATGCCGTTGGTCACATTGCAGAAGTGGTCCGGCTCCATCTGGTAGTAATCCCGGAAAATGCTGTCCTTGAGAATCTCGGTGTGCAGCTTGGACACGCCGTTCACCATGTGGCAGGCGGCCAGGCACAGGTTGGCCATACGGATCTCGTTTTTGCTGATGACGGCCATATACTCAATCTTGCCCATGTCGTTGCCGTAGTAACCGTGGAGGTCCACCCGCAGGCGGCGGTCGATCTCCTGCACAATCTGGAACACCCGGGGCAGAAGCTGCTGGAACAGGTCCACGTTCCACCGCTCCAGCGCCTCGCTCATGACGGTGTGGTTGGTGTAGGACAGGGTGCGGCAGGTGATGTCCCACGCCTTGTCCCAGCTGTAGCCGTGCTCGTCCACCAGAAGGCGCATCAGCTCGGGGACGCACAGGGCGGGGTGGGTGTCGTTGATGTGGATGGACACCTTATCGGGCAGGTTGTCCAGGGTCTTGTTGTCCCGCAGGTGCTTCTTCAGGATGGTCTGCACCGAGGCGGACACCAGAAGGTACTGCTGGCGCAGGCGCAGCCGCTTGCCCTCGATGTGGTCGTCGGCGGGATAGAGCACCTTGGAGATGACCTCGGCCATGGTGTCCCCCTCCAGGGCCTTGGCGTAGTCGCCCCGGGAGAAGGCGGACATATCAAAGCTGTTGGGGGACTTGGCGGACCACAGCACCAGGGGATTGACCGCCTTGCTCTCAAAGCCGGAGATATACATATCGTTGGGCACAGCCATGACGGACTGATAGTTCAGGTGCTTCACCCGGTAGATGCCGTTGTCGTCCCAGCCGTGGACCTTGCCGCCGAAACGGACCTCCACCGCCTCGCTCTCGTGGGGGATCAGCCAGACGTCGCCCATGCTCAGCCAGTCGTCCGGGAATTCCATCTGCCAGCCGTCCACGATCTTCTGCTTGAAGATGCCGAACTCATAGCGGATGGAATAGCCCGTCATGGGAATGTCCAGGGTGGAGGCGGAGTCCATATAGCAGGAGGCCAGGCGGCCCAGGCCGCCGTTGCCCAGGCCGGCGTCGGGCTCCATCTCATACAGGTCGTGGATGTCCACGCCGCACTTGGCCAGCGCCTTGGTAAACACGGCTTCCAGGCCCAGATTATAGAGGTTGTTGCGCAGAGAGGTGCCCACCAAAAACTCCATGGACATGTAGTAAACCTGCTTGCCCTGGTTCTTGCGGTAGAACTCGGCGCTCTTCCCGGCCAGCATCCCGTTGACCACGTAGCACAGGGCACGGTAGACCTGCTGGGGCGAGGCGCTCTCCATGGCGCAGCCGTAGCGCACCAGAAGGGTCTCCTCCAATTGGGAGATAATTTGTTTTTGATCCATACGATATACATACTCCTTCTTGACCGGCCAAAAGCCGGAGAATTGATGGAAAAAAATCACAGCCCGCTCCCGCGGGCTGTGATCGCGCGGGGCGCAGTAATACGCCCCTATATTATAACATAAAAGCCAGGACTTTTGCACTATAAATTTTCACTTTTTTCATTTCCAGTGAAAAAAACGAAATCCTGGATAAAATCAGGGGAAAAATCCAGATTAACCCACTAAAGAGTGATAAATATCCCAATATTCCTGCACGGCGTTCTTCCAGGAACTGTCATACGCCATGACGCCTCTCTGAAGCTGGTCCCAGTGCTCCTTGTCGTCATAGAACAGCGCCTCGGCCCGGCGGACGGCATCCAGCATATCATGGGCGTTGTAGCTCTTGAAGGTGAAACCGTTGCCCTCGCCGGTCTCCACGTTGTAGGCGGGGACGGTGTCGAACAGGCCGCCGGTCTCCCGGACGATGGGCACGGTGCCATACCGCATTCCGATGAGCTGGGTCAGACCGCAGGGCTCCTGCTTGGAGGGCATGAGCACCAAGTCCGCGCCGGCGTACAGCTGATGGGCCAGGGTGTTGTCAAACATGATGTTGGCGGACATTTTAGCGGGGAAGTTGGCGGCATAGGCCCGGAACATGTCCTCATACTGCCGCTCGCCGGTGCCCAGAACCACCAGCTGAATGTCGTCCCACATCAGGTCGTCCATAACGGCCTGAACCAGGTCCACCCCCTTGTGTCCCACCAGACGGGTGATCATGGCCACCACGGGGACCTCGTTTCGGACGGCCAGTCCCAGGCGCTCCTGGAGGAAGCGCTTGTTCTCCGCCTTTTTCTCCAGTTCCTTGACGCTGAAGTTGGCGTAGAGCAGGGGGTCGGTCTCCGGGTTGAACACCTCGGTGTCAATGCCGTTCACCACGCCGCTGAGCTTGTAGGCGTGCTGGCGCAGCACGTCGTGGAGCCCGTGGGAGAAATAGGGGTCCTGAATCTCGTAGGCGTAGGTCCGGGACACCGTGCTCACCCGGTCGGAGACGTGGATGGCGGCCTTCATCAGGTTGGTGCAGGTGTCGAAGTGCATGGTGGCCTTCCAGTCCTCGGGCAGGCCCAGCACCTCGTCCACGAACTCGTCGGGGAAGCGGCCCTGGTACTCCATGTTGTGGATGGTGAACAGGGTGCGGATGGGCTGATACCGCTCCAGATACATATAGTGGGCCCGGAGGAACACCGGCACCAGGGCGGTCTGCCAGTCGTTGGCGTGGATGACGTCGGGATACCAGTCCAGGTACTGGAGGGCCTCCAGAATGGCCTTGGAGTAGAAGGCAAAGCGCTCGCCGTCGTCATAATGGCCGTAGCAACCGTCCCGGTAGAAGTAGTACTCGTTGTCGATGAAATAGTACTGGAGCTTCTTCTTCTTGGTCACGGCGCGGAACAGGCCGCAGTATACGTTCCGCCAGGACAGGGGGACGGAAAAGTTGGTGATATACTCAATCTCAAAGTCCGGGTTGTCCTTGATGGCCTTGTAGTAGGGGAGGAACACCGCCACCTCGGTGTTGGGGGTCTCGGCCAGGGCCTTGGGCAGGGCGGCGGCCACATCGCCCAGGCCGCCGGTCTTGATGAACGGCGCGGCCTCGCTGGTAGCTAATAAGATCTTCATACGGTTACTCCTTTGCGAATGACGACGGGGTTGGAGTCCAGGCCCTTGAGCTGGGCCCCGGCGCTGATGTTCACCCATTTGTCCACGATGACGTTCTCCAGGCAGGCGCCTTCGCCCACCACGCTGCCCTGCATGATGACGCAGTTCTTCACCTTGGCGCCCTTGCCCACCTTCACGCTGCGGGACAGCACGCTGTGCTCCACGCTGCCGTCGATGAAGCAGCCGTCGGCGATAACAGAGCGGTCCACCTGGCACTCCAGGCCGTAGTAAGCGGGGACCTCGTCGGTGACGCGGGTGTGGATGGGACGGTCGCCACGGAACAGGGCGGTGGCCACGTCGTCCTCCAGGATAGCCAGACTGCTCTGGAAGTATTCGTTCACGTCCCGGATCCGCAGCACCTTGGTGTCCACCTCATAGAGGTTGATGGACAGGCGGCCCCGGTTGAACTCGTGCTGAATGAAGTCCCGCAGGAAGTCGTAGACGCCCCGGGAGGTGTAATCCCGGATGACGTTGACCAGGAACTCCCGAGAGATGATCATGTTGCCCATGCTGGCGTAATCGCCGGCCTTGGCGGGGCAGTCCAGGGCGTAAGCGGTGACCCGGTGGCCGGGGTCCGCCTTCATCACGGAGGCAAAATTGAGCTGGGAATCCTCTGTCTCCTTGGTGGCCAGCATGGTGATGTCGCAGCCGCTGGCGATGTGGTTCTCCAGGGCGGTGCGGTAGTCGATGTTGCACAGCACGTAGGCGTCGGCCAGCAGGACATAGGGGGTGGTGGAGATGGTCTCCAGGTAGTCCAACGCGTTGCGCAGCTCGTCCAGCTTGCCCCGGCTGCCGTTGGTGTTG
This sequence comes from uncultured bacterium, assembly GCA_947383145.1. Classification (GTDB taxonomy): domain Bacteria; phylum Bacillota; class Clostridia; order Oscillospirales; family Oscillospiraceae; genus Enterenecus. The sequence continues at coordinate 81,956 of CANDCH010000010.1, read as the reverse complement.
CCGTCCTGGGTGGCGAAGGGGGGCAGAAGCTGAAGACCGCCGATCTTGCGGTTCAGATCCCACTCCTGGCTGTTGCTCAGGTGGTCCATCAGAGAGTGGTAGTGCTGCTTGACCAGCACGCCCACGTTGAGGATGCCGGAGTTGACCATATTGGACAGCGCAAAGTCCACCAGGCGGTAGCGTCCGCCGAAGGGGATGGCGGCCATGTTCCGGTCCTGAGTGAAGGAGTTCAGCGCGTCGGAGTACAGATCAGAGAAGATAATACCAGTCATTTTCATGGTGGACGCCCCCCTTAAACAATTTCCTTGGGTTTGATGACGGAACCTGCCGCGATGGTCCTGTCATGGCCCACCACGGCGATGCCCCAGTCGCCGTCCAGGTAATTCTCGGGGCGCTCGCCGATCTTGGCGCCCTCCTCCACAACGCACCGCTCGCCCACAATGCAGTAGCTCACGTTGGCGCCCTTGCGGATGGTGCTGCCGGGCATAATCACCGCGCCGGTGACGATGGCGCCCTCCTCAATCTCACAGCCGGTGTACAGCACGGAGTGCTCCACACTGCCCCGGATGGTGCAGCCCTCGGCCACGAAGGAATTGGTCACCTTGGCGCCGCTGCCCAGCCGGGTGGCGGGAGCGGAGTAGTTCCGGGCGTAGATGCGGAAGCTGGGGTCCCGCATGTTGATGGGGTCGCTGGGGTCCAGCAGGTCCATGTTGGCGTCCCAGAGGGAGTCCAGAGTGCCCACGTCCTTCCAGTAGCCCTCGAAGGAGTAAGCGTACATGGGGCGGTTGTCCTTGAGGAAGTTGGGGATGATGTTCTTGCCGAAGTCGTTCTCCGAACTGGGGTCGGCCTCATCGGCGATGAGGTACTGCCGCAGGACGGACCAGGTGAAGATGTAAATGCCCATGGAGGCCAGGTTGCTCTTGGGCTGCTTGGGCTTCTCCTCGAAATCGGTGATGGCGCCGGTCTCGTCGGTGCTCATGATGCCCATGCGGGTGGCTTCCTCCATGCTCACGGGCATGACGGCGATGGTGCACTCCGCCCCCTTCTCCTTGTGGAACTGGAGCATCTTGTTGTAGTCCATCTTATAGATGTGGTCGCCGCCCAGCACGGCCACGTACTCGGGGTTATAGCGGTCCACAAAGGCGATGTTCTGATAGATGGCGTTGGCGGTGCCCTTGTACCAGGACTCGGTCTTGGACTGGGTGTAGGGCGGCAGGACATGGGCCCCGCCCCAGTTGCGGTTCAGGTCCCAGGGCTGGCCGTTGCCGATGTAATCGTTGAGTTCCAGGGGCTGATACTGGGTGAGCACGCCCACCGTGTCAATGCCGGAGTTGATGCAGTTGGACAGCGGGAAATCAATAATGCGGTACTTGCCCCCGAAGGGCACCGCCGGCTTGGCGGTGTCCTGGGTGAGCACGTACAGGCGGCTGCCTTGGCCGCCGGCCAGAAGCATGGCAATACACTCTTTTTTACGCTGGAACAAGTTGAACTCCCCCTCAAAATTAGTTATCAGATCCGCTTTTCTTCGCGCGGGGCTTGCGAGTCCTGGGCTTCTCCTCTGCGGCGTCCGCCTTTTTTGCCCGGGGCTTGCGGGCGGGCTTGGGCGCCTCCGCCTCAGCCTTCACCTCCCCGGCCTCCGCCTTGGGCTTGCGGCCCCGCCTGGGCTTGGCGGCCTCCACGGCGCCGGCCACGTCGGCCTTGACCGCCTCCACCGCCTTTTCCGCCTTCGCCTTCACCGCCTTGACGGCCTTGGCCCGGGGCGTCTCTCCGCCCTCCGCCTCGTCCTTGGCGGCGCGGCCGGCGGCGGCCCTGCGCTCATAGAACACGGTGGACATGGCGGGCAGGGTGAGCTCCACGGCGTACTTCAGCCCGTGCAGTTCCTCCTTCTTGGCCTTTGCGGGGACCAGCTTGGTGCCCGCGCCGCCGTACTTTTCGTCGTCGCTGGACAGCACGGGGACGTAGGTCCCCGCCTTGGGCACGCCGATCTTGTAGCCGGTGCGCTCCACGGGACAGAAGTTGCAAACCACAACAACCTCCTTGCCCTTGTCGTCGATGCGGCGGAAGGAGATGACGCTCTGCTGCCAGTCGTCGCAGGAAATCCATTGGAAGCCCTGCCAGTCCACATCGTTGTGCCACAGGGCCGGGTGGTCCAGATAGTAGTGGTTCAGGTCCCGGACGTAGGACTGCATCTGGCGGTGCTTGTCGTAATCCAGAAGCATCCAGTCCAGTTCCTTTTTCTCATCCCACTCAATGAACTGGGCGAACTCGCCGCCCATGAAAAGCAGCTTTTTGCCCGGATGGGTCATCATATAGCCGTAGAAAGCCCGCAGGTTCTGGAACTTGTCGCCGTACTCGCCGGGCATTTTGTTCACCAGGGAGCACTTGCCGTGGACCACCTCATCATGGGACAGGGGGAGCACAAAATTCTCCGAGAAGGCGTAGGTCAGGGAGAAGGTGAGGTTGTTGTGCTTGCCCTTGCGGAACAGGGGATCGGTGGACATATAATCCACCATGTCGTGCATCCAGCCCATGTTCCACTTGAAGTTGAAGCCCAGCCCGCCGTCATACCCCGGCTTTGTGACCATGGGGAAGGCGGTGGACTCCTCGGCGCACATGATGGCGGCGGGGTCGAAGGTGAGGGCGGCGGCGTTCATGTCCCGCAGGAACTGGACGGCCTCCAGATTGATGTTGCCGCCGTCCTTGTTGGGCCGCCATTCACCGCCCCGGCGGCCGTAGTCCAGATAGAGCATGGAGGCCACCGCGTCCACCCGGATGCCGTCGATGTGGAACTTGTCCAGCCAGTACACCACGTTGGAGATCAGGAACGAGCGCACCTCATACCGGCCGTAGTCGAAAATACGGGTGCCCCAGTCCGGGTGCTCCCGGCGCAGGGGGTCGGCGGGCTCATAGCAGCACTCGCCGTCGAACTCGAACAGGCCGCACTCGTCCCTGGGGAAGTGGGCGCCCACCCAGTCGATGATGACGCCGATGCCCGCCTCGTGGCACAGGTCCACAAACTTCATGAAGTCGTGGGGGGTGCCGTACCGGGAGGTGGGAGCGTAGTACCCGGTGACCTGATAGCCCCAGGAGGGGTCGTAGGGGTACTCGCTGACGGGGAGCAGCTCCACATGGGTGTAGCCCATGTCCTTCAGATAGGGGATCAGCTGGTTGGCGCACTCCACATAGGACAGGAAATTGCCGTCCTCATGCCGCCGCCAGGAGCCCAGGTGCATCTCATAGATGTTCACCGGACTGCGCAGCACGTCCTTTTTCGCCCGGGCCCGCCGGTAGGCCCCGTCGGTCCACTGGAAGCCGTCCAGGTCGAACACCTTGCTGGCGTTGTCCGGTCGGGTGGCGGAGTGGGTGGCGTAGGGATCCGCCCGGAACACAAAGGTGCCGTCCGGCCGCTCAATGTAATATTTGTACTCGTCGTAGGTCTGCACGCCGGGGATAAACCGCTCCCAGATAGCGGGGGCGACGCGCTCCATCGCCGGGGACGCCTTGTCCCAGTCGTTGAACCGGCCCAACACCCGCACACTCTTGGCGTGGGGGGCCCAGACGCGGAAGACATACCCCTCCTGACCGTCTACCGTCTGTGGATGGCAGCCCAGAAACTGGTACGCGTCCGCGCTGGTCCCATCGCTGAACCGGGCGATGGCTTCGCTGAGTTGGTCTGCTTTTTTTATCATAAGTGCCCTCCAAACCTCCGCCCAAAGAGGGCGGAAAATTCTTCCATTTGTTTCTCTGCGCCGGAAAGGCGCATTTGTTGATAATGATTATAAACCTACAGCGGCCCAAAGTCAAGGTGCACAAAAAAGAAATGAAAAAGGATATGCTTTATGTCGTTTTATGAGAAAAGCCCACAAAACAGGGAAAGCGTCGGAAAAATATACTGGAAACCCCCCCATTTTACGGGAAAAAGCATCTAAAACCGTCCGACCGCCGGAAAAAGCAAAAAACCTCCGCAGACGCTTTCGCGCCCGCGGAGGCCATTGATCTAAGAAAAATCTGTGTTCTGCCGCCGGTAGCTCTCGTTGTCCTTCCGGGCCAGCTGTGCCTCGACCTGAGCCAGCCGCCTCTCCAGCGCCTGAGCCCTGACCGGGTCGCGCTCCCGGTCCGCCTGCCGTGCCAGCGCTTCCCGCTGCCGCCGCAGTCCCTCCAGCTCCCGGTCGACCCTTTCGGTGTCGCTGGTGCAGGTCTCGGCCGGCCGGCCCTCCGGGCCGTCGAACAGGACCTTGGGCGCGCCGTTCTCATCCCTTTTTACCCGGTACAGACCGGCGCAGGCACGTTCCCCCTCGGGCATATACCGGTCCACGTCCGGGGCGGACTTGGCCGGAGCGTGCTCCGGCTCCGGCTGGGGTCTTTGCGCGGGAGCCGTCCGCGCGGCCGCAGCCGCGGACAGAGCCGCGCCGCCGGTTCCGATGCCCTCCATCTGTTTTCTCCCCCTTCCGGCAAATTATGACTTTATCATAGCGCAAAACGCCCCAACCGTCAATTTCAGATTTTTATGAAGGCCCGGGCGCAGGGGAACAGCCGCGCGGCGCTACGCGCCGCGCGGCTGTCTTAAAACCTGTTTACGCCTCTTCGTCCCCGGGGGCGGCGTCCCCGTCCCCGGCGTCCATGGTGACGGACAGGATTTCATCCTCCTCGTCCCCGTCGTTTGACTCAGGCTCGGATTCGCTCAGGGCCGGCTCGTCCTCATCCTCCCGCAGGTCGTCGGCCAGCGCGGCCACCTCCCGGAAGCGGCCCTCGTCGTGGACCTCGTCCTCGATCTCGTCCAGCTTGCGGTAGGCCGCCAGACCGGAGCCCGCCGGGATCAGCTTGCCGATGATGACGTTTTCCTTCAGGCCCAGCAGGTGGTCCACCTTGCCCTTGATGGCCGCCTCGGTGAGCACCTTGGTGGTCTCCTGGAAGGAGGCTGCGGACAGGAAGGACTCGGTGGCCAGGGACGCCTTGGTAATACCAAGCAGCAGCCGCGTGCAGGTGGGCAACACCAGCTCGGACCCGTCCTCCCGGGTCTCCCCGGCGGCCATGCGCGCCCGGACCGCCGCGCAGGCGTCCCGGAACTCCACCACGTCCACGGTGGAACCGGATAGCAGGGTGGAATCGCCGGACTCCTCCACCCGCACCTTGCGCATCATCTGGCGCACGATGACCTCGATGTGCTTGTCGTTAATGTCCACGCCCTGTTGGCGGTAGGGCTTCTGCACCTCCTGGATCAGGTAGTTGTGCACCGCGTCCACGCCCCGAATGCGCAGCACCTCGTGGGGGGACAGCGCGCCGTCGGTGAGACACTGCCCCTTGCTCACCCGGTCGCCGGACTTCACCCGGATGCCGGAGCTGTAGGGCACGGCGTAGGTGACCACCTCGCCGTCGCCGGCGGTGATGGTGATGTTGCACTGGGTGGCGCGCTTGGTCTCCTCCACGGTCACCACGCCGGTGATCTCCGCCAGCTGGGCCATTTTCTTGGGCTTGCGGGCCTCCAGCAGCTCCTCCACACGGGGAAGGCCCTGGGTGATGTCGCCGCCGGCCACGCCGCCGGTGTGGAAGGTACGCATGGTCAGCTGGGTGCCCGGCTCGCCGATGGACTGGGCGGCGATAATTCCCACCGCTTCTCCCATGCCCACAGGCTCGTTGAACGCCAGGTTCATGCCGTAGCACTTGGCGCACACGCCGGAGTGGGCCTCGCAGGTGAGCACGGAGCGCACCTTGATGGAGGGCTTGGCGTCCGGGTCCCCGGAGGCCTCCGCCCGCTCGGTAAGCTTCCGCTCAATGAACTGGGCCAGCTCGCCGTCCACCAGAGTGTCTCGGCTCACCAGCACCGCGCCGGTCTCGGGGTCGGTGAGGTCTTCCGCCAGATAGCGGCCCCGGAGGCGCTCCACCAGCGGCTCGATCACCTGGCCGTTTTCACCGATCTCGGACACGGTGATGCCGTCGGCGGTGCCGCAGTCCTCCTCCCGGATGATGACCTCCTGGGACACGTCCACCAGGCGGCGGGTGAGGTAGCCGGAGTCGGCGGTGCGCAGGGCGGTGTCGGCCATGCCCTTCCGGGCGCCCCGGGAGGAGATGAAGTACTCCAGCACGGACAGGCCCTCCCGGAAGTTGGCCTTGATGGGAATCTCAATGGTGCGTCCGGCAGTGTCCGCCATCAGGCCGCGCATGCCGGCCAACTGGCGGATCTGCTTCATGGAGCCGCGGGCGCCGGAGTCGGCCATCATAAAGATGGGGTTGAACTTGTCCATGCTCTTCTGAAGGGCTTTGGATACGTCCTCGGTGGTCTTTTCCCAGGCGGTCACCACCAGGCGGTAGCGCTCCTCATTGGTGAGGAAGCCCCGCTTATACATATTTTCAATCTGAACGATGTCCTGCTCGGTCTTTGCGATGAGGGTGCGCTTCTCGTCGGGCACGGTCATGTCGGCGATGGCCACGGTCAGGGCGCCCCGGGTGGAGAACTTGTAGCCCCGGGCCTTGATGGTGTCCAGCACCTCGGCGGACCGGGTGAAGCCATGCTTGGCGATGCAGCGGTCCACAATCTGGCCCAGCTGCTTTTTGCCGCACATGAAGTTGATTTCCGGCTCAAAGACCTGCTCGGGGTCCTTCCGGTCCACGAAGTCCAGGTCCTGGGGGATGCCCTCGTTGAACAGCAGGCGGCCCACGGTGGTGCGCACCAGCTTGTGGCGGGTCTCGCCGTTGATCTGGGCGGAGCGCCGGACCTGGATGGGCTCGTGGAGGTCCAAAATCCCCTCGGCGTAGGCCAGCTGGGCCTCGTTGTCGTCGGAGAATACGCTGTAGACCTCCTGGGGCCTTCCATCGCCCGCCTCGGCGCACAGGGCGGGGGTGGTGCGGTACCAGCGGTCCATCTCCTCGTCCCGGACCCACACCCGGTCGTTGGCCAGCACCGCGCCCTCCGCCAGGGCCTTGGCGGCCTCGGCGGCGGTCTGGTAGGAGAAATCGGGGTCGGGCTTGGGGTCCCGCTCATAGGTCAGGTAGTAGGAGCCCAGCACCATGTCCTGGGTGGGCACCGTCACCGGCCCGCCGTCGGAGGGCTTGAGCAGGTTGTTGGCGGCCAGCATGAGGATGCGGGCCTCGGCCTGGGCCTCGGCGGACAGGGGAACGTGGATGGCCATCTGGTCGCCGTCGAAGTCGGCGTTGAAGGCGGTGCACACCAGGGGGTGGAGCTTCATGGCCCGGCCCTCCACCAGCACCGGCTCGAAGGCCTGGATGCCCAGGCGGTGGAGGGTGGGGGCCCGGTTGAGCATGACGGGGTGCTCCTTGATGACGGACTCCAGGGCGTCCCACACGGCGGGGGAGCCCTTGTCCACCTCTTTCTTGGCGGCCTTGATGTTGCTGATGCCGCTCTCCACCAGCTTCTTCATGACGAAGGGCCGGAACAGCTCGATGGCCATCTCCTTGGGCACGCCGCACTGGTAGATCTTCAGCTCCGGGCCCACCACGATGACGGAGCGGCCGGAGTAGTCCACCCGCTTGCCCAGCAGGTTCTGGCGGAAGCGGCCCTGCTTGCCCTTGAGCAGGTCGGACAGGGACTTGAGGGCCCGGTTATTGGCCCCGGTGACGGCGCGGCCCCGGCGGCCGTTGTCGATGAGGGCGTCCACCGCCTCCTGGAGCATCCGCTTCTCGTTGCGCACGATGATGTCCGGGGCGTTGAGCTGGATGAGGCGCTTGAGACGGTTGTTGCGGTTGATGACCCGGCGGTACAGGTCGTTCAGGTCAGAGGTGGCAAACCGCCCGCCGTCCAGCTGAACCATGGGGCGCAGCTCCGGGGGAATGACGGGCAGCACGTCGATGACCATCCACTCCGGCTTGTTGCCGGACATGCGGAAGGAGTCCACCACCTCCAGGCGCTTGACGATCTTGGCCTTTTTCTGGCCGCTGGCGTCCTTCATCTGGGCGCGCAGGGAGGCGGACAGCTCCTCCAGGTCCAGATCGGCCAGCAGCTTCTTCACCGCCTCCGCGCCCATGCCGGCGTCGAAGTCGTCCTCGTAGTATTCCCGCAGCTTCTTGTACTCCGCGTCGGTGAGAATCTGGTTCTTGGTCAGGTGGGTGTACTCGGGGCCGGGATCGGTGACGATATAGGCGGCGAAATACAGCACCTTTTCCAGAATGCGGGGGCTGATCTCCAGCAGCAGGCCCATCCGGGAGGGGATGCCCTTGAAGTACCAGATGTGGGACACGGGAGCGGCCAGCTCGATGTGGCCCATGCGCTCCCGGCGGACCTTGGCCCGGGTAACCTCCACGCCGCAGCGGTCGCACACCTTGCCCTTGAAGCGGATTTTCTTGTACTTGCCGCAGTGGCACTCCCAGTCCTTGGTGGGGCCGAAGATCCGCTCGCAGAACAGGCCGTCCCGCTCCGGCTTGAGGGTGCGGTAGTTGATGGTCTCCGGCTTCTTCACCTCGCCGTAGGACCACTCGCGGATCTGCTCCGGCGAGGCGATGCCAATGCGAATGGCGTTGAATTCAGCGTAGCTCATTGTCTCACCCTCCCCTCTCAGTCCTCGCCGTCGAAGAGGCCGTCCTCTTCAACGCCGGTCTCGCCAGCCACGGTCAGGTCGTCGTCGTCGCTGGTCTCCTTCATGGTAAAGCCCGCCTCGGCGAACTCGTTCTCGGAGCCCACGTCCGCGTAGCGCTCATAGTCGTCGTCGCGGAAGCGGCCGGGCTGGTAGTTCCCGTCGTCCTCGTCGTCCTTCAGCTCAATCTCGTTGCCGTTCTCATCCAGCACCTGAATATCCAGGCACAGGGCCTGGAGCTCCTTCACCAGCACCTTGAAGGACTCGGGCACGCCGGGCTTGGGCACGTTGTAGCCCTTGACGATGGACTCATAGGTGCGCACACGGCCGGTCACGTCGTCGGACTTGACGGTGAGAATCTCCTGGAGGGTGTAGGCCGCGCCGTAGGCCTCCAAAGCCCACACCTCCATCTCGCCGAAGCGCTGGCCGCCGAACTGCGCCTTGCCGCCCAGAGGCTGCTGGGTGACCAGGGAGTAGGGGCCGGTGGAGCGGGCGTGAATCTTGTCGTCCACCAGGTGGTGGAGCTTGAGGAAGTACACATAGCCCACGGTGACGGGGTTGTCGAACCGCTCGCCGGTGCGGCCGTCGTACAGCCAGCTCTTGCCGTCCTCCCGGAGGCCCGCCAGCTTGAGGGTGTCGGCGATGTCCTGCTCGTCCGCGCCGTTGAAGATGGGGGTGGCCACCTTCCAGCCCAGGGCCTTGGCGGCGTAGCCCAGATGGACCTCCAGCACCTGCCCGATGTTCATGCGGGAGGGCACGCCCAGGGGGTTGAGCACGATGTCCAGGGGGGTGCCGTCAGGCAGGAAGGGCATATCCTCCTGGGGCATGATGCGGGACACCACGCCCTTGTTGCCGTGGCGGCCGGCCATCTTGTCGCCCACGGAAATCTTGCGCTTCTGGGCGATATAGACGCGGACCACCTGGTTGACGCCGGGGGACAGCTCCGCGCCCTCCTCCCGGGAGAACACCTTCACGTCCACCACAATGCCATACTCGCCGTGGGGGACCTTCAGGGAGGTGTCGCGGGTCTCGTGGGCCTTCTCGCCGAAGATGGCCCGGAGCAGCCGCTCCTCGGCGGTCATCTCGGTCTCGCCCTTGGGGGTGACCTTGCCCACCAGGTAGTCGCCGGCGCGGACCTCCGCGCCCACGCGGATGATGCCCCGCTCGTCCAGTTCCTTCAGGGCCTCCTCGCCCACGTTGGTGATGTCCCGGGTGATCTCCTCGGGGCCCAGCTTGGTGTCTCGGGCCTCGGTCTCGTACTCCTCGATATGGATGGAGGTGAACACATCCTCCTTCACCATCCGCTCGTTGAGCAGAATGGCGTCCTCGTAGTTATAGCCCTCCCAGGTCATGAAGCCCATGAGGATGTTTTTGCCCAAGGCAATCTCGCCGTCGGCGGTGGACTGGCCGTCGGCCAGGGTGTCCCGGGCCTGGACCCGGTCGCCCACGGACACGATGGGCCGCTGGTGGATGCAGGTGCCGTGGTTGGACCGCTGGTACTTGGTGAGCTTGTACTCCTTCAGCCCCAGCCCATCGTACCGCACGGTGATGGAGGTGGCGTCCACCCGGGTCACCACGCCGTCCCCCTCGGCCAGCACGGCCACCTCGGAGTCCTGGCAGTTCTTATACTCCTGGCCGGTGGCCACAATGGGGGCCTCGGTGGTGAGCAGGGGCACGGCCTGGCGCTGCATGTTGGCGCCCATCAGGGCGCGGTTGGCGTCGTCGTTCTGGAGGAAGGGGATCTGGGCGGAGGCCACGGACACCATCATTTTGGGGGACACGTCCACAAAGTCCACCCGGTCCCGGTCCACCTCGATGATCTCGTTGCGGTGGCGGCAGGCCACGCGGCGGCTGGACAGGCAGCCGTTCTCGTCCACCGGCTCGGTGGCCTGAGCCACGTTGTACTCGTCCTCCACGTCGGCGGTCATGTATTCCACCTGGTCGGTGACCTTGACCGCGACGCACCGGCCGTTTTCGTCCAAAATTTTCTCCGTCCTGCGGTAAGGGGTCTCGATGAAGCCGTAGCGGTTCACCCGGGCGTAGGAGGCCAGATAGGAGATCAGGCCGATGTTGGGTCCTTCCGGCGTCTCAATGGGGCACAGGCGGCCGTAGTGGGAGTAGTGGATATCCCGCACGTCGAAGGAGGCCCGGTCCCGGCTCAGGCCGCCGGGACCCAGGGCGGACAGGCGGCGCTTGTGGGTGAGCTCCGCCAGGGGGTTGGTCTGGTCCATGAACTGGGACAGAGGGCTGGAGCCGAAAAATTCCTTGATGGCGGCGGTGACAGGCCGGATGTTGATGAGGGACTGGGGGGTGACGATGTCCAGGTCCTGGATGGTCATGCGCTCCCGGATCACCCGCTCCATGCGGGTGAAGCCGATGCGGAACTGGTTTTGCAGCAGCTCGCCCACGCAGCGCAGGCGGCGGTTTCCCAGGTGGTCGATGTCGTCGGGGGCGCCCACGCCGAAGGCCAGGCAGTTGAGGTAGTTGATGGACGCCAGAATGTCGTCCACCGTGATATGCTTGGGGATGAGGGCGTCCATATTGTCCTGGACCAGCTCGATGAAGTCCTCCTTGGACAGCTTCTCCGCCTCGCGCCTGTCCAGCAGCTCCCGGAGCGCCTTGGCGCACACCTTCTCGGTGACGCCGGCCTCGGCGGGGTCGAACTCCACGAAGCTCTTCATGTCCACCATGCCGTTGGAGAGCACCTTCACCATGTGCACGCCGGTGTGGAGGTCCTCCACCTCCACCACGGCCTCGTTGACGCCCAGGGCTTCCAGCTCCCGGGCCCGCTCCCGGGTGAGCACCTCGCCGGCCTCGGCCACGATCTCGCCGGTGGCGGGGTCGGCCACGGGGGCGCCCAGCTTCTGGCCGGACAGCCGGGTCCAGATGGCCAGCTTCTTGTTGAACTTGTACCGGCCCACCCCGGACAGATCGTACCGGCGGGGGTCAAAGAACAGGGAGTTGAGCAGGCTTTCGGCGGAATCCACCGTGGGGGGCTCGCCGGGGCGCAGCTTGCGGTAGATCTCCAGCATGGACTCCTCATAGCTCTTGCAGGCGTCCTTTTCCAGGGTGGCCAGGATGCGGGGGTCCTCGCCGAACACGTCGATAATGCCCGCGTCGGTGCGGGGGCCGATGGCCCGGATGAGGCAGGTGACGGGCAGCTTGCGGTTCTTGTCGATGCGGACATAGAACACGTCGCTCAAATCGGTCTCATACTCCAGCCACGCCCCCCGGTAGGGGATGACGGTGGCGGCGAAGGTGATGTTGTCCGCCTTGTCCGCGTTTTTGGAGAAGTACACGCCGGGGGAGCGCACCAGCTGGGACACGATGACCCGCTCCGCCCCGTTGATGACGAAGGTGCCCGCGTCGGTCATGATGGGGAAGTCGCCCATGAAGATGGACTGCTCCTTGATCTCGTTGGTGGCCTTGTTGCGCAGGTGGACCTGCACTTTCATGGGGGCGGCGTAGGTCATGTCCTGGGCCTTGCACTCCTCGATGGTGTACTTGGGGGGATCGTCCATGGAGAAGCTGATGAAGGACAGCTCCAGGTTGCCCGCGTAATCGGTGATGGAGTCCACGTCGTTGAACACCTCCTGGAGCCCCGTCTCCAGGAACCACTTGTAGGACTTCTTCTGAATCTCCAGGAGGTAGGGCATCTCCTGGATCTCGTCGGTGCGGGCGAAGCTCTTGCGGTGGGTCTTGCCGTACCAGACATCTTTGACCGCTCTGGCCATATGCTGTTCACGCTCCACTTCGTCAAAATTTCCGGGCCCTGGGCGGCGCGGCTTGATACGCCCGGGGCAGTTGTAAGGTTTTTAGAATTCCCTCTTGCGTTCTTTGTGCAAATCTGCTATAATTCCCGTAACAGGTGGGGAAGGCGTTTTCCTGCCCGTTGCACATATAAGCAATTTATAGTACCACATCCGCCGTCCCGCGTCAAGAGAAATTTTGGCACAGGGGCGATTTTTTGCATCAATTCCCCTTTTAGAGCGGGGGTGAAGGACTTGAGAAGGTACGAGAAATACGAAAAGTACGAACCCTTGCAAATGATCGCCATGCTGATCGCGCTGGCGGCGCTGGGCGTGACCCTCAAAATCCCCGATTTCTCGGCGGCGCTTCCTTTTGCTATGCTGCCCGCTACGGTGTGCGCCGGTGTTTCCGCCTATTTTCACAGCAGACTGCCCAAGAGCAAAAAGTGTTCGCCTTTCAGCAGGTGCCACCCAATGTCGTTCTTCATTGTTGTGCTGCTTGGAAACGTTTTAGCCTTCCTGGAACTTGCCATCAAGCTCCGGCAGGGGTGAGCTTATATATATAAAGGAGCTGCTCATGAGAGAGACCGTCTATCTTCTGCTCGTCTGGTTGAGCGTCATCAGCGCCCTGGCCTTCGTCCTCTTCGGCTGGGACAAGCTGATGGCAAAAAAGCACCGCCGGCGGGTGCCCGAGGCGGCGCTGCTGGGGTGCGCCTTTCTGGGCGGCTCCGCCGGGGCCGCCCTGGGCATGGCGGCCTTTCGCCACAAGACACGCAAGCCCCCCTTCCCCTGGTTCGTTCCCCTGTGCCTGTGCGGCCACGCCGCCCTGCTGGCCTGGGCCGCCCTGCGCCCGTGACCGCTTCACAGGCCTGCCAGCCCTGCCGGTTTCCGGCGAGACCGGCAGGTTTTTGAATTTCCAGAAAATTTTATCCATAATCCTGTTGACAAGGGGCGCTTCCGGGGTTACAATAGCAATAGTTACAATTCAGTTACAAACAGTTACAACTTTTTTAGGAGGCGCCCATGTCTGACAAATCCCCCGTCCTGACCTATAAGGGCCACCCGCTGCGGCGGAAGGACAACCTGATCTATTACGGCTCCATGGCCGACAAGTACATCGTCATGATCCAGGTGATGAGCACCGAGAAGGACGGCTCCCTGGAGCTTGCCAACAAGGTCCACCTTCAGCTCCAGCTCACCGATCCCGACCTGAAAAGCCGGGACCGGGTGGTGAAAAAGAGCGACCTGCCCGACCTGTTCTCCGCCATCGACATGGGCTCCATCTGGCTGATGCGCGCCCTGGCCGGCAAATAAGCGCCCCCTTTACCAAAGAAAATTTTACTGGAGGTCATTCCAATGAATTTCAAAGTCAAGGCGGTCAAGACGCTGGCCGCCGCCGGACTGGTTCTGACCATGTGCACCGGCGTGGCGTTCGCCTCCATCGGCACCGCCACCGTCACCGCCGACTCCCTGCGCCTGCGCAGCGAGGCCGGCACCGGCTCCGACACCATCGACATGGCCCCCAAGGACGCCCAGGTCACCGTGGAGGAGGACGCGGGCAACGGCTGGTACAAGGTGGTCTACGGCGAGCAGACCGGCTATATGTCCGGCGAGTGGCTCCAGATCACCCTGGAGGACGGCACGATCCTCGAAGAGGAGCCCGCGCCCCAGGCCGAAGCGCCCCAGCAACAGCGGGGCCTGATCACCGCCGACGTGCTCAACGTGCGATCCGGCCCGGGCACCGATTTTGAAAAGGTGGCCTCCCTCCGCCGCGGCTCCCTGGTGGACATTGAGGAGGAGCTGGAGGGCGGCTGGTACAAGATCGAGGCCGGTTACATATCCGCGGAGTACGTCACTCTGGTGGACGCCGACTATCAGGCCTCCAGCGCCCTGGGCGCCGCCGCCGCCGACATGGCCCGCTCCCTGCTTGGCTGCCGGTATGTCTCCGGCGGCAAGGGTCCCTCCTCCTTCGACTGCTCCGGCCTGATGTACTACATTTACCAGCAGCTGGGCCATCCCATCGCCCGGGGCTCCTCCAGCCAGTATTACAAGAGCGGCTGGTTCGTCTCCATGGACGAGCTCCAGCCCGGCGACCTGATCTTCTTCTTCGACCGCCGCTTCGACAGCTCCGGCGGCACCCTGCCCACCACCCACGTGGGGATGTATGTGGGCGGCGACCAGTTCATCCACGCCTCCACCACCTCTTATCGGGTGCAGTACGACAGCATTTACGGCTACTACGCCCCCTATATCGTGGGCGCCAAGCGCATCGGCTGATTACATCAGGAAAAGTTTTCCAGCCGCCCGGCCCCGCCGGGCGGCTGACATATTAATTTTTTGTTTTCCTCTTTACATTTGGCTCCGGCTGGGCTAAAATATGTAGTATCAAAGAGAAGGGGGTGGGCCCATTGAATGACATGGACTACACGCGCAGATTCAGCGTCAATTTAAACAAGGACGAGGAGATCAAGGCCATCCTGTCCTCCGTCTACAATTCCCTGCGGGAGAAGGGCTATAACCCCATCAACCAGATTGTGGGGTACATCCTCAGCGAGGACCCCACCTATATCACCAACCACAACAGCGCCCGCACCCTGATCCGCCAGCTGGACCGGGACGAACTGCTTCAGGTGCTGTTAAAGAGCTATCTACACGAAACATGAAGCGCGTCCGCCTGTCTTCCGGCAGGCGGATGTTCTGTTTAGAAAGGACTGCCCGCCATGAAACGAATCTTCGCCGCCCTGCTCTCCGCCGCCCTGCTGCTGTCCCTGCTGCCCGCCTGCCAAAGCGGGGAGGTCCCCTCGCCGTCCCCCTCTGAGACCGCGGAGCCCTCCGCCGCGCCCTCCCAGCCGGAGGAGCCCCAGTCCGCCCGGGGGCTCGCCAACCTGATCTGTGTGGCCTCCGGGAACGACGGCGTGGAAAACCTGGAGGTCCATTACGCCGGGGAGGACGGCGAATGGCTGTCCGTTTACATCGAGAACGCCTACGGCCTCCAGGACCCATGGGAGGACGCGGCGGTGCTCCGGGCCACCGGGGCCTCCGCCTTTGAGATCGCGGTGCTGCGCATGGCGGGCGGGGACGCCGCCGCCCGGACCGCCGAAGCGCTGGAGGGCTATCTCACCGCCCGGGAAAAGGATTTCACCGGCTACGCCCCCGACCAGGCGGACTTGGCCAAGAACGGGGAGATCCGGCAGTCCGGCGCCTACGTGGGCCTGTTTATCTGCCCCGGGGCCGGGGACGCTGCGGCGGCCTTTGAACAGAACCTCAGCGGCGGCGGGTCCTCCCCTGAGGCCGTCCAGCCCACCCCCTCCCCGGAAATCAGCGCCATCGACGCAAAGCTGGCCGAGCTGATGGACGCGGCCCTGAACTGCTGCGAAAAGAACGGCGAGGACGTGTCCCAGCTGGAGCGGCTGGATTACAGCGATCCCGATGCCCTGGAGGCCTATGTCAAGGACGTTTACGGCGTGAGCGGCGAGCAGTGGGACACCTGCGAGAGCGCCATCATCGCCAAGGGGCCGGAGGGCTCCCTGTTTGAGGTGGCCATTTTCCGCATGGGGACGGACAATCCGCAGATGGCCGGGATGGAGCTGGCCGACACGCTGCACCGCTATCTGGACGCCAAGAGCGAGCGGCTGGAGGACCCGGCCCAGGCGGAGCTGCTGTATGACACCATCATGGCCGGTTACGCCATGAAGCACTGCATCCTGGTGGTCGGCGAATGCTGGGACGTAGCCATACTGACCCTGCTGGACCATCTGAAGGGCCGTTTTGTCAGCTTTCCAAACCGGCACCCGGACCAATGGAACCCGGAGGAGTTTGCCTCATCCACCCCCACCCCCACTCCCGACGCCGGTTATCCCGGCCGGGTCCGGTTCGATCCGCCCAACGAGGAGGACATGTCCATCTACGACACCTCCGCCATCCGCGCCGCCTGGGAGCAGGGGGACCCCTCTCCCCTGTCCGCGTATGACCGCGCCATCTACGACGGCGCGGAGCAGGTGCTGGGCGGGATCTTGACGGACGGCATGAGCGATTATGAGAAGGAGTTCGCCATCTACCAATGGGTGGTAGACAACGTGAACTACGACTGGACCCACCAGAACGTGATGGCCGAAACGCCCCGTTCCTCCTATGAGCCCTACGGCGGGCTGGTGGACCGCACAGCGGTGTGCCTGGGCTACGCCGCCACCTTCCAGCTGCTGTGCGACCTGGCCGGGGTGGAGTGCGTCACCGTGGTGGGGGCGTGCTTCGGCAGCACAGGGGACCACGCCTGGAACATGGTGCGGCTGGACGGCGCGTGGTACTGCACAGACGTGACCTGGGACGCCAATCAACGGGAGCAGTCGGTCGAAGCCGGCCTGAGTTACGGCAGTGACTATTGGATCTATTTCAACATCACCAGCGACGAAATGGCCGAGAACGACCACCAGTGGGACTACGCCAACACCCCGGAGGCCGTGACCCAGAGCTGACCGGCGCAAATCCGCAGATAGAAATAGAAAACGCGGCCCCCGGTAACACCGGGGGCCGTATCATGCCGGCAACGTGAGCGGCTTACTGGCCTCGGGAAGGAAGATAGTGTGAAAGAAACCCAGGAGGGGTGTCTTTCACGTTCAATCAGCCGATTTTTTGAACGTTTCTTCGTTCAAAAAATCGCAGTCAGCTTGTTGAAAAGAATTTTTCGACAAGCTGACGCGGCCCCCGGTAACACCGGGGGCCGCATTTTGAACGGGATACCAGCCAAACGGCGGCGGCAGGGGAGAGACGTCCTCCCTGCCGCCGCTCCGCTGTTCCGCAGGGCCTACGGCGCGTCCTGCTTTGCCAGCATGATTTGCAGAATCACCGGGTCCGCGGAGCCCATCCCCTCCGCGCACAGCCTGCCGATATTGCGGATGGTCTGCTCCGCGCTCCGGTGCACAATCCCCTCGGAGCCGGATACGCAGATTCCGTCCATGGCCAGCGCCGCCGCGCGGAAGGCGGATTGCAGGCCGGTGGCCAGCTTGAGGGCGCAGCCCGGCTTCGCCCCGTCGCAGATCACCCCGGCGGTGTCCGCCGCCACGTTCAAAACGGCGCGCTCCACGGCGTCGAACTCTCCGCCCTGCAAATAGACCGCCGCGCAGGCCGTGCCCATGGCGGCGGCGTTGGCCGCGCCGCACAGGCAGGACAGCCGCCCGGTGTACTGCTTGGCGCACAGGGCGACGAGCTGGCTCAGGGCCACCGCCCGAAGCGTTTTGTCCTCCTCCGCCCCCAGCTGTCCGGCGAAGAACGCCGCCGGGAGAATGGTGGCGATCCCCTGGTTGCCGCTTCCGGCGGTGCTCATCACCGGCAGAGGGCAGCCAGACATCCGGGCGTCTGCGGCGGACACCGCCTGAGCCACGGCGAGGGACGCCGCGTCTCCGGTCCCGGCCGCCCTGGCATACAGCATCCGGCCCACTCCCAGGCCGTACCGGCGGCGCAGGCCCTCCCTGGCGGCGGCCCGGTTCATCTCCACCCCCCGGCGCAGAAACTCCAGCTGGCTGAAGGGCACGCTGTGCACGAACCGCCATATTTCAGCCAGTTCCAGTCCGCACTCCCCCTCCCCACAGTCCGTTTCCCCGACGGAGTCCCCGGATTCCCAGAGAACCGCGCCGCCGCGCTCCACGCGGTGAATCCGGCTGTGCTCTCGGAGGATAACGGCGGCCGCGCTGTCTCCGCCCCCGGCGCACTCCGCCCGAATGTACAGCGTCTCCGGCCGGGACGCCAGCTCAATTTGGATCACGCCCGCCCGGGCAATCCGCTCCGCCTCGGCCCTCTGGGCGCCGGTTACGCCCTTGAGCACCTCCAGCCCGTCCTCGGACCGCCCGCCGGCCAGCGCCAGCGCGGCGGCCGTCTTCAGCCCCTGCTGCCGCGCGCCCGGTATGCCCACGCCCATGGCGTTTTTCAGCACGTTTCCGCTGACCAACAGCCGCAGCGCCTCCACCGGCCGGCCCAGAACCTCCCTGGCCTTAGCCACGGCCAGGGCGGCGGCGGCAGGCTCGGTACAGCCCAGCGCGGGCACGTTTTCCCGCCGCAGAACCGAAAGATATGGATGTTCCATATTGTGCGTCCTTTCTCTGTTTGCTCATGGAGCTGCGGCGCGCCGCCGCCCCAAAGCGCCAGGAAAAACGGGGATTCCCCCTGCAAGCCCAATGCTATTATAAGCCGCACCGCCGGATTTCGCGCGGGAAAACAGACCGAAAAAGCGGCGGATTCGACCCTCTTTTGCCGCCTCTACTCCCCGGGGCTCTGCGGCCTGCGGCGCACCTTTTGCAGCCGCCACTGGCCGGGCGTCGTGCCAAAGGTCTTTTTAAACTGGCGGGTAAAGCAGGTGCTGGTGGCAAATCCCGCGCGGCTGCCCACCTCCAGCACGGAAATGTCGGTATGGGTCAGCAGCGCGCAGGCGGCCTCCATGCGGGTGAGCTGCAAATACTCCAGCGGGGAGCAGTCCATGATCTGCCGGAACATGCGCCGCAGGTGGGTGGGGCTGATGTGGCACAGCGCCGCCAGATGGGGCACGGTGATGCTCTCCGTATAGTGCAGGGTGATGTACTCCACCGCCGGCGCGATAAGCTGAAGCGTCGTGCTCAGGCCGGTCTCCGTTTGGGGCGCGCCGCTGGCGGCCAGACGCACCAGAATGGCGGAAAACGCCTGCACCAGCCCGCGAACCGCCGTGTGGTATCCCTGCTCCCGCCCCTCCAGTTCCAGGATAATGCTCCGGACGATTTGAATAATTTGCGGATGGTCGGCCCAACTTATGGTGTAAGACAGCTTGTCCCTGCCATACAGAATGGCCAGCAGGGCGTTTTCCTTGCTGTGGTCCGTCCTGGGCAGCAGGCTCAGGGGGTCCAGATAGAGCCACTTCCAATGGCTGACCACATTGCGCTGGCTGGTGCAGAAATGGGGGGATTTGGCGGGAATGATGGACACCGTGCCCTTTTCATAGGGGTAAAGCATCCCGTCAATCATGGTATAGCCCTGCCCCTCCTCACAGTAGCCAACCTGGAGGCAGTTGTGAAAATGCAGCATGACGCCGGTCTGGAGGGAGGAATACCACTTGTCCTCCGGCATCAGCGCGATGGGAAACTCCGGCGGAAGCTCTAACCGGCAGAATTTTATCTCCGGCGGCAAGGATGGTTGTTTTTGCATGTTATCTGTCCCTTTTCGTGTTCAAAATATCGTTTGCAGCCATTATAATAGATTTACGCTAGGAAGGCAAGCCCCCAGTTTTTCAGCGGTTGCGCAAAAATATGCCAGACAATTTCCGTCATTATCGCAAAAATGTGCGTGAAAATTTTCACACTATTGGCGAAAAGACCCATGTGAGATTTCTGCGCCGCACAGTCCGGCCCCGCGCCGCCAAAAAGGCCGGCGGCCGCCCCATTTGTTCGATTTTTGGTTGAATTCGCATGTTGCGCCGGCGCGCCTTTTTTGGGGCCCCGAAAAGCGAGCCGGCGCGGCAGAGAGACAGAAGCGGGACACGGGCGAGCGCCCGGATGTTCCCAGGGCAGAACGAACTTAAAGGAGGAACTGTAATGAAACGTACATTGGCATTGGGATTGGCCTGCGTTCTGGGGCTGTCGCTGCTCCTGACCGGCTGCACCCAGGACAACCCGCCCGCGAACACGACCCCGGCGGCGCCCTCCGGCGCCCCCAGCCAAACCGGCGGAACGGACTATCCCGCCGGAAAGATGACCTTCTGGACCTACGGTATGCCGGAATACATGCGCCGGTACTTTGACGGGTACGCAAAGCGGGAGGGCAGCGGCGCCCAGAGCGTCGAGGTGGAAATGGTGAACTACTCCGGCGAGGCCGAGGTGCGCCAGCAGGTGATGATGTCGCTGACGGCGGGCTCCACCGCCGACCTGCCCACCGCCATCTCCACCTTCCCGGTGAGTATGCAGGTGCTGGCGGAGAACGGCCTGCTCAAGGACATCACCGACCAGGTGACTCCCTATCTGGACCAGTTCATCGACGGCGCCTTTGACCAGGCCACCTACAACGGGCGCATTTACGGCATTCCCTACGCCCTTCAGCCCAAAATGCTCTTTTACAACAACGATATTTTTGAGGAATACGAGATTGACCCCGGCAGGATGTCCACCATGGACGGCTACATTGAGGTGGGCCGGGAGCTTCTGGAGAAGAGCGGCGGCGCGGTGAAGCTCTCCTATGTGGACCCGGGCAGCTACACCTGGCGCTATTGGTTCCGCCGGGGCCTGATGCCCCAGGCCGGCGCAAAAATCTGGAGCGACGACGGCAAAAGCGTGGTTCTGGACACCGACCCCGGCGCCCGGCTGGCCTTCGACACCTTCGCCGAGCTGTTTGAGGGCGGAATGCTGTACAACGCGGCCACCTTCCAGCCCGCCCAGTACGAGGCAGCCCGGGAGGGCAAAATCGCCACCTTCTATATCGAGTCCTTCTGGGATTCCTACCTGCGCAGCAACCTGGCCGACATGAGCGGCTCCTGGCGCAGTATGCCCGCGCCCGTCTTTGAGCAGGTGGGCACCGCCGGAGCCCAGGCCATCGGCATGTACTGCGTCGTCAACAAGGAAGACGACCCCTACACCGACCTGTTTGTGGACATGATGCTGGACTTCAACCTCAACACCGAGGCCCGGAACAGCTGGTCGGACGAGATGCTGGCCGAGGGCCTCCCCACCGAGCACCCCATCACCAAGGACCTGCTGGCGGACCCCTATTGGAGCCAGCCGTCGGACTACTACGGCGGGGAGAGCTATAAGCAGATGGTCACGCTGTCCTACGAGAACCAGTCGGACAACCTTCCCGTCACCGAAAACGACGCCGAGGCGGACACCATCATTTCCTCCGAGCTGGAGAAATACGTGGCGGGCTCCCAGGACATGGACGCCACCATCGCCAACATCGGCAGGCTGCTGCGGCAGAACCTGGGCCTCTCCTGAGCGTTCCCGGGCCCGAGCGCCCCGCTCGCGGACGGGCCCCGCGGAAGAGACCGACAGCGGACGGCGGGGGCGCGCCGCCTCTCCCCAGCGCGCCCCCGCCCTGCCGCCACCCCATCGCCGGAGGACTTTATCATGAAACAAAACCACGCCCCGCCGGCCGCTCCGCGCAAATGGCGCCGGAAAAAGCTGATCTATCCCTATTTGTTCATCGCGCCGTTTTATCTGCTGTTTCTGGTTTTTCAGCTGTACCCCATGATCTGGTCGCTGGTGCTGAGCTTTTACAAGTGGAACGGCATCAGTCCCCAGACCTTTGTGGGGCTGAAAAACTACCAGCGGGTTCTCACCGATCAAATGTTTTGGGAGTCCATGACCAACACCCTGTGGTATTTGGCGGCCAACCTGATCTTCATCCTGCCGCTGTCCGTGCTGCTGGGCCAGCTGCTGTGCACCAAGGCGGTGCGGGCGCGCAAGCTGCACAAAACCATCCAGATCCTGCCCTATATCACCTCGACGGCGGCGGCCGGCCTGATCTTCAGCATGCTGTTCGACGCCAATATCGGCGTGGTCAACGGCATGCTCGGCGCCCTTGGCATAGACGCGCTCCCCTGGCTGACAAGCGTGGAGCTGTCCAAAATCCCGGTCATGATCCTGTCCATCTGGCGCAACACCCCCTGGTATATGCTCATCGTCATGTCCGCCATTCTGGGCGTGGACGCCAACCTCCACGAGGCGGCGGTGATGGACGGGGCGAACGCGCTGCAGCGCATGGTCAGGATCACCCTGCCCTCCATCCGCTCGGTGCTTCTGTTCAGCCTCATCAACCTGACCATTGACTCGGCGCGGATTTTTACCGAGCCGTATATCCTGACCAAAGGCGGCCCCGGCGCGTCCAGCCTGTCGGTGGTGCAGTATCTCTACACCACCGCCTTCGATTCCTTCCAGCTGGGATACGCCTCCACCATCGGCTATATGCTCACGCTGGTGCTGCTGGTGGTGTCCATCGGCTATTTTATCAGCCTTCGCCGGCAAAGTGAGGAGTGAACTCTATGGAGCGACGAAAAAAGCGGGCGGCAAACCTGGCGCTCAACCTGTTCATGGCGCTTTTCTCCGCCATCGCGCTGTTCCCGCTCTGCTGGGTCTTTCTGACCGCCTTCCAGCCCACCGGCCAGGGGGTGAGCTTTGTGCTCCCGGACATTCTGGCCAAGGGCTTCACCCTGGAGAACTTCACCCGGGTGTCCGAGCTGATCCCCCTGTGGCAGAACTTCTGGAACAGCGTGGTGGTGTCGGTGGTGGGCACCGTGCTCACCCTGTTCTTCTGCGCCCTGGCGGGCTACGCCTTCGCCAAATTCCGCTTCCCCGGCCGCGACCCCCTCTTCCTGCTGCTGCTGTTCACCATGGTCATCCCCCAGGAGGTGTGCATCGTGCCCCTGTTTGTGGTCATGCGCAAGCTGGGCTGGATTGACAGCATGCTCTCCCTCATCATACCCCGGGCGGCCACGGCGGTGGGCATCTTCTACATGCGGCAGTATATCTCCCAGTACCCCACGGAAATCATCGAGCAGGCCCGCATCGACGGCTGCAGGGAATTCGGCATCTTCTGCCGTATCGTGGTTCCCGGCATCACCCCGGCGCTGGCCTCCTGGGGGGCCATCTCGCTGATCGCCCGCTGGAACGACTTCATGCTGCCCATGATCTTCCTGCGCAATCCCCAAAAGCAGACGCTGATGGTGGCCATCTCCCAGCTCCCGGTGAGCGACGGGCTGTCCACCCCCTGGCCCGTGGTCATGGCGGGCATCGCAATCGCCACCGTGCCTCTTCTGGCCGCGTTTGTCATCCTGCAAAAATACGACATTGCCGACCTGATGGCGGGCTCTACCAAGGGCTGACGGCAGGCCGGCCCCACTGAAAACCGCGCAGCAATGCGCAGGCATTTGGGAGGAACCAATTATGAACCTGGAAAAACGCTGCTTCAGCGCCCCTGTCCCCGACGTGCCCTACTACTTTTTGAAGCTGGCCCTGACCGGCCCCCTGGAGGCGGACGCCGAGCTCACCCAGGTGCGGGTGAACGGCGTGCGCAGCCGGGACTTCACCGCCGCCAACGACGGCGTAAAGGCCGTCCCAGCCCTCTTTCGCGCGGACGCGGCAGAGCGCCTGCTCTATCTGCGGCTGGACTGGTCCGCCGGAGACGCCTTCGCCGTCGAGCTCGACCTGAAGCTGGCGGACGGCGCCGCCCAGACCCTGGCGCTGGAGTGCGCCGCCACAGAGGACAACGGCTATTGGGACAAGCGCTGGCGCTATTACGCCAGCTACGTCCTGCGGGAAACCTCCGGCCATGACCGTGTACAGGAGCCTGTGCACACAGTCCTGGGGCTGTACGCGGACCGCGTGCAGAACCCGGAGGCGGAAATCCGCGTGGTGGAGATCGACCCGGAGAGCGGGGCCTCCCGGGAGATCCGCAGTCAGGTCTACTCCAGCTCCACCTGGGACAAGTGGCAGAACATCAACTGCCAGCCCACCACCACCGTTCAGGTGGCGTTTCTGGCCGACGTGCCCGCCGGCGCCAGCAAGGTGTTCCTGATTTTCTACGGCAACCCCCAGGCGGAAAAGCCCGCCTATCCCAGCGACCTGACGCTGTCCGGCGAGGGATACGGCCTGACCATCGAAAACCGGTACTACACGGTGAACCTGCATAAGGACAGCGGCTCCATCGACGAAATCCTCCCCAAGGAACAGCCGGGCGTCACCTACTGCCACCAGCTGGAAACCAACGGCGCCCTCCAGTGGAATCCGGGCATTTACGCCCCCCCGAAAACCTGGATGCACGCGTCGGATTGGGTCAACCCGGAGAATTTCACCGTGATCGCCGGCCCCATTTTCATCATGATCAAGCGCTTCAACCCCATTGTGGACTATGAAGAGGTGGACTGCTCCCTCACCTACCTGTTCTACAGCGGGCGGCCGGGCATCACGGTGGAGAGCGGCATCGACGTGACCAAGGATCTGGACGTGGTGGCCCTGCGCAACGGGTCGGTGGTGCTGAACAAGGAGACCACGGGAGATTTTGTATGGATGGACGTGGACC
This sequence comes from uncultured bacterium, assembly GCA_947383145.1. Taxonomy (GTDB): domain Bacteria; phylum Bacillota; class Clostridia; order Oscillospirales; family Oscillospiraceae; genus Enterenecus. The sequence goes on along the minus strand of CANDCH010000010.1, from coordinate 57,661 downwards.
ACACCGTCAAAAACGTCCACATCACCGACCTGCCCCGCCATCCCGTCAAGGGTATGGTGTTTGACGCCCGCACCCCCTGGTTCGCTTTCTATAACCGCGGGAAGGGCAACGCCCTGGGCGTGCTCAACCTGGAGTTCGGCGGGATGCGGCGGGAGACCGGCCTGATCGAATGGGAGCCCTACTACTACCTGCACTGGGGCCCCTGGTTCTACGTGTCCCGGCCCATCATCTACACCTTCACCTCCAACAACCCCCAGCGGGTGATGCACATGACGGCGGGCACCAGCTTTTTTGAGAAGTACCAGCTCTACCCCTTCACGGTGGGCCGGGGCGAGGCGGAGTGCGACGACTTCAGCCCGCTGGCCCGCGCCTATGCCGAGGCCAGCGAGCCGCTGTCCAAAACCACCGCCAAATTCGACACCGACCCCCGGGTGCCCGACGAATGGGTGCCGCCCATCCTGGCCAGCCACTTTGAGGAGATGGTGGACTGAGCCCCGCGCCCGCCCGACATAGAAAGGGAAGTGATACCGTGAATTCCAGAGAACGCTTTACACAGTTTTTGTCCGGGGAGCCCTATTCCGACGGCGTACCCGCCGCGTTTTTCCAGCATTTTGACCCCTCCGCCCGCCACGGCCAGGCCGCGCTGAACGCCCAGCTGAGCTTTTACCGCTGCACCGGGATGGATATGGTCAAGCTGATGTTCGACGACATTTACCCGAAGATCACCACCGTCCGGGAGGCGGCGGACTGGCGGGACATCCCGGAGTTTGGGGCGGACGACCCGGTGTTTACCCAGCAGATCGAGCTGGCCCGCCGCATGGTGGAGACGGTGGGCCGGGAGGCCCCGGTTTTCCAGACCATTTTCACGCCCTTCGTCAGCGCGGGCTGCGCGGTTAGCCCCATTCTGGAGTGGGACAAGGTGGTTACGCCCCACTTTGCCCAGGACCCACAGGCCATGCGGGCAGGGCTGGAGAAAATCGGCGCGCGGCTGGCGGGCTTCGCCCAGGAGATCGCCGGAACCGGCATCGACGGATTCTACGTCTCGGTACAGGGCGGGGAGCACGGGCGCTACTCCCAGGAGTTTTTCAATACCTGGTTCAAGCCTGTGGACATCGCCTTCCTCAACGCCCTCAAGGCCACGGGAAAGCTGGTCTTCATGCACATCTGCGGCGTCAATATGCGCCTGGAGGACTACAGGGATTATCCGGCCGACATCGTCAACCTGGCCATGGAGGGCAACGGCCTGACGCTGAAGGCCGCCCAGGAGCTGTTTGGCCGTCCGGTCATGGGCGGCCTGGACAACAACGGCGTAATCTGCGCCGGAACGGAGCGGGAGATCCGCGCCGAGGTGGAGCGTGTGCTCCGCAGCGCCCCCAGGGACATCATGCTGGGCGCGGACTGCACCATCCCCGCCCAGGCGCCCCGGCAGAACCTGCGCTGGGCGGTGGAGGCGGCCCACGAATTCCGCCCGTGAACGGTCCCGGAGCATCCAGACAGGAGGCATTGAGCATGAGTAATCCCCTGCAAAACTATCAGGCCTGCATCACCGGGCTGTTCGAGCGGATTCTGTCCACGCAGCAGCCCATGATCCTGCGGGCCGCCCAGCGGCTCAGCCGCGCGATTCAAGAGAACCGGAAAATCCACCTCCTGGGCACCGGAGCCCATTCGCAGCTGGCGGTGGAGGAGGTGCTGTGGCGGGCTGGCGGGCTGGCGGCCTGGAACCCCATTCTGGACCCGGGCACCAGCCTGCTCCACGGCGCGAAGCGGAGCGTCAGCTTCGAGCGCCTGCCCGGCTACGGCGTCGGAGTGCTCAACGCCTATCAGGTGGGCGGGACGCCGGACGAGACCATGATTATCATCAACGCTTACGGCATCGACCCCATGTCGCTGGACGTGGCGCTGGAGTGCCGCCGCCGGGGGGTCTATACCATCGGGGTCACCTCGCCGGCCTACGGCAGGGCCACCCCGGCGGACAGCCCCATCCGACACCCCAGCAAGAAAAACCTGTTTGAGGAGGTGGACCTGCTCATTGACAGCCAGGTTCCCCTGGGGGACGCGGTGGGCCGGGTGCCCGGGTTTGCCCAGGAGGTGGGTTCCTCCTCCACCCTTTGCAGCTGCTTTGTGATGAATCTTCTGGTCATCGCCGCCGTGCAGGAGCTGCAGCGCAGCGGCGTGGAGCCGCCGGTGTTCATGAGCGCGAACCTGCCCCAGGGCGACGAGGCCAACGCCCGCTGGGAGCGCCAATACGGGCCTCAGGCGCGCTATATGCTGTAACCGGCCCCAACAAGGCAGGCGAACGGCGGTCAATCCGCCCGGAGGGCGGCGGGAGACGGTTTCCCGCCGCCCTCCGGGCAAATCCCCCCTTGACAAATCCCGTCAGAGCGCGTATACTTCAAATCGACAATTGAATGAGATCTTCAGGGCGGGGTGAAATTCCCCACCGGCGGTACAGCCCGCGGGCCGAAAGGCAGACTCGGTGAAACTCCGGGGCCGACAGTATAGTCTGGATAAAAGGAAGATTTGTGCGACGCTGGGTCTATCCCCGCGCCGGCGGCTTTGCTCTGGAATGGCAGCGTTCCAGAGTTTTTCTTTGCCGCGGGCGGGGTCTCCCCGCCTGTTCCCCACGCCCTGAACGCTTTCGTTCAGGGCATTTTTGTGTGTTTGAGGTGATGCTATGCGCGACCAGGACTATATGCGCCTGGCCCTGGAGCTGGCGGAGCGGGGCGCGGGCTGGACTTCCCCCAACCCCATGGTGGGCGCGGTGGTGGTCAAGGAGGGGCGGATCATCGGTCAGGGCTGGCACCAGCGGTGCGGGCAGGCCCATGCCGAGCGGAACGCCCTGGCCGCCTGTACGGAGGACCCCAGGGGCGGAACCATGTACGTCACGCTGGAGCCCTGCTGCCACCAGGGACGCCAGCCCCCCTGCACCGAAGCCATTCTGGCGGCGGGCATCCGCCGGGTGGTGGCGGGCTCCGAAGACCCCAACCCGCTGGTGGCGGGCAAGGGGCTCCAGCTCCTGCGGGACCGGGGGGTGGAGGTGGCCGGACCTGTGCTGGAGGAGGCGTGCGTCCGGCTGAACCAGGTCTTTTTCCACTATGTCCAGACCGGGCGGCCCTATGTGGTGATGAAGTACGCCATGACCATGGACGGAAAAATCGCGGCCTATACCGGGGCCTCCAAATGGATCACCGGGCCGGAGGCCCGGGCCCGCGTCCAGGCCCTGCGGCACCGGCTGTCCGCCGTCATGGTCGGGGTGGGGACGGTGCTGGCCGACGATCCCCTGCTCACCTGCCGCCTGCCCGGCGGCAGAAATCCCGTTCGCGTGGTGTGCGACACCCGCCTGCGCACCCCCCTGACGGCGCGGGTCGTGGACACCGCGAAGGAGGTCCCCACCATCCTGGCCACCTGCTGCGCCGACGCCGCCAGACGGGCCCCCTACGAGCGCGCCGGCTGCCGCCTCCTGACCGTGGAGGAGCGGGACGGCCGCACGGACCTGAACCGGCTGATGGAGCGGCTGGGCCGGGAGGGGATCGACAGCGTTCTGCTGGAGGGGGGCGGAACCTTGAACTGGGCGGCGCTGGAGCAGGGGGTCGTCCAAAGGGTGCAGGCGTACATCGCCCCCAAACTGCTGGGCGGGCGGGAGGCCAAAACCCCGGTGGAGGGGGAGGGCGTCCCCCATCCGGAGGGCGCGTTCCGGCTGGTCAACACCACCGCCGTCCGGCTGGGCGGGGATTTTTTGATGGAGAGCGAGGTGGAGTACCCTGTTTACCGGAATCATTGAGGAGGTTGGCGCCGTGGAGCGCATTCAGCGGGGCCGCCATTCCGCCGTGCTCACCCTCCGGGCGGAGCTTGTGCTGGAGGGCGCCAAGCTTGGGGACAGCATCGCCGTCAACGGCGTGTGCCTCACCGTCGCCGCCCTCACCGGGCGGGGCTTCTCGGCGGACGTGATGCACGAGACCCTGGACCGCTCCGCCCTGGCCGGACTGTCCCCCGGCCGGCGCGTGAATCTGGAGCGGGCCATGCCCGTCAACGGCCGGTTCGGCGGGCATCTGGTGGCGGGCCATGTGGACGGGGTGGGGACAATCCTCCGCGTCCGCCGGGACGACACCGCCATCTGGTACACGGTGTCGGCGGACCCGAAGCTCCTGCGGTACGTGGTGGAAAAAGGCTCCATCGCCATCGACGGCATCAGCCTCACCGTCGCGGCGGCGGCGGAGCGGGATTTCTCCGTGTCCGTCATTCCCCACACCGCGGCGCGGACAACCCTGGGGGAGCGGGCCGAGGGGGACCTGGTGAACCTGGAGACGGATATCATCGGAAAATATGTGGAAAAGCTGCTCTCCCCCGCTCCGGCGGTTCAAAAGGCGGGCGGCGTCACCCGGGAGCTGTTGTCCCGGTACGGATTTTAGGAGGATCGGCAATGATTCAATTCAATACTGTGGAAGAGGCCCTGGACGACCTGCGCAGGGGGAGAATCATCCTGGTGACGGACGACCCGGACCGGGAGAACGAGGGGGACTTCATCTGCGCGGCCCAGTTTGCCACCACGGAAAACATCAACTTCATGGCCACCCACGGAAAGGGGCTGATCTGTATGCCCATGTCCGAGGAGTATGTGGAGCGGCTGAGGATTCCCCAGATGGTGCGCCGGAACACGGACAACCACGAGACCGCCTTCACGGTGTCCATCGACCACGCCTCCACCTCCACCGGCATCTCCGCCGCCGAGCGGTCCGTCACCGCCCTGGCCTGCGTGGCGGAGGACGCCCGCCCGGAGGATTTCCGCCGCCCGGGGCACATGTTTCCCCTGCTGGCCCGGAAAAACGGCGTGCTGGAGCGCGGCGGCCACACCGAGGCCACGGTGGACCTGTGCCGTCTGGCGGGGCTGAAGGAGTGCGGGCTGTGCTGCGAGATCATGGGAGAGGACGGCGCCATGATGCGCGCCCCCGAGCTGGCCCGGCTGGCCCGGCGCTGGGACATGAAGTTCATCACCATCCGGGACCTCCAGAATTACCGGAAATGCCATGAAATTCTGGTAGACCGGGTGGCGCAGGTGGACCTGCCCACGAAATACGGCCGCTTTGCCGCCTTCGGCTTCGTGAACCGGCTCAACGGCGAGCACCACGTGGCCCTGGTGAAGGGGAACCTCGGGGACGGCCGGGACGTGCTGTGCCGGGTCCACTCGGAGTGCCTCACCGGGGACACCTTCGGCTCCCTGCGCTGCGACTGCGGCCAGCAGCTGGCCTCCGCCATGACCCAGATTGAGCGGGAGGGCCGGGGCGTCCTGCTCTACATGCGCCAGGAGGGCCGGGGCATCGGCCTCATCAACAAGCTGCGGGCCTATGGGCTGCAGGAGCGGGGCATGGACACCCTGGAGGCCAACCTGGCCCTGGGCTTTGCCGGGGACCAGCGGGAGTACTACGTCGGGGCCCAGATTCTGCGGGAGCTGGGGGTCAAGAGTATGCGCCTGCTCACCAACAACCCGGATAAGGTCTATCAGCTGTCCGAGTTCGGCCTGGAGATCACCCGGCGGGTGCCCATCCAGATGACCGCCACCGCCCACGATATCTTCTACCTGAAAACCAAGCAGGCCCGGATGGGCCACATCCTGAACTATTAAGCTGAGAAAGGGAGTTTACCATGAAAATCTTTGAAGGAAGCCTGATATCCAAGGAGATCAAAATCGGCGTCGTCGCCGCCCGGTTCAACGAATTCATCACCGCCAAGCTGCTCAGCGGGGCCATGGACGGGCTGCTGCGCCACGGCGTGCGGGAGGAGGACGTCCACGTGGCCTGGGTGCCCGGCGCGTTTGAGATCCCGCTCATCGCCTCCAAAATGGCCAAAAGCGGGAAGTACGACGCGGTGATCTGCCTGGGCGCGGTGATCCGGGGGGCCACCAGCCATTATGACTATGTGTGCAATGAGGCGTCCAAGGGCATCGCCGCCGTGTCGCTGGAGACCGGGGTGCCGGTGATGTTCGGCGTGCTCACCACGGAAAACATTGAGCAGGCCATCGAGCGGGCGGGAACCAAGGCTGGAAACAAGGGCTATGACTGCGCCCTGGGCGCGGTTGAGATGGTGAACCTGATCCGGGCGCTGGAGGCGTGACCCCTCCTCCATAATGCAGGCGGGAAAGCAGACCGTTTCCCGTATCTGCCGTCCGCTTTAAGGCGGACCGTTTGCAGCGCTGAAAATACCGTGGGACCGCGCTTTATCCCTTGATTTTTCCAGCGGCGTGCCTTATAATCATAACTGCCAGCTTGGCATATCACGGGAACGGAGGCCGCGGCATGGTGGACATCATCTATACAATTGGATACGCGGGCTTCTCCATCGGGGCCTTTGTGGACACGCTGCGCGGGCACGGCGTATCCGCCCTGGTGGACGTGCGCAGTTCCCCGTTCTCCGGCTACCACCAGGACTACAACAAAGACCAGCTGGAGCGGACGCTGCACAGCGCCCGCATCTATTACCGCAGCTATGCCCGGGAGTTCGGCGCGCGCCAGCCGGAGCGGAGCTATTATCCCAGGGGCTACTTGGATTTTGAGCTGTTTGCCCAGTCCCCGGCCTTCCAGAGCGGCCTTCGGAAAATTGAGGACAGCATGGAACAGGATTTCTGCTTTGCGCTGATGTGCGCCGAGATCGAGCCCGCCGACTGCCACCGGGCGATTCTGGTGGCCCGGGCCTTTGCGGACCACGGCTATGAGGTGGTCCACCTGCGGCCGAAGGGCCCGCTGGCGCACCGGGAGCTGGAGCGGCAGCTGCTGGACCGCTATTTTCCCGACCGGGATCAGATCGTCATCGGCGAGCCGGTGAAGGACGAGCAGGCCCTGCTCAGGGAATGCTACCGCCTGCGCAACGCGGAAATCGGATATCGGATTCAGGAGGACGGCACATGACGGTTTATACCATTGGCTTCACCCAGAAAACGGCGGAGCGCTTCTTTGAGCTGCTGAGGGAGCACCAAATCCAGATGCTGGTGGACATCCGGCTGAACAACAAGTCCCAGCTGGCCGGCTTCACCAAGGGGGAGGACCTGCGCTATTTTCTGAAGGAGATCTGCGGGTGCGGCTACGCCCACTGCGAGGAGTTCGCGCCCACCAAGCAGATTCTGGACGACTACAAGAAGAAGCAATCGGGCTGGGAGGACTACGTGAGCCGATACCTGCCCCTGATGGAGCAGCGCGGCGCGGCGGAACGGTTCCTGAAGCGCTTCGCGGGCTATGAGCGGGTCTGCCTGCTTTGCAGCGAGCCCACGCCGGAGCGCTGCCACCGCCGCCTCCTGGCGGAGCTGATCCGGGAGCGGGCCCCTGAGACAGAGATCAAGCATCTGTAACGGGATGCTGAAATATAGACAGAGAGCGGGGATAAACGATCATGACCAGAGAAATCGTGCTTCTGACCAAGTCCACCAAGCGCGGCGGCTACTGCGTGGCCGGGGTGGACGCCCAGAGCGGCGAATGGGTGCGGCTGACGTCGTCCGACCAGTGGAGCCACGGGGCGCTGACGGACGCCCACCTGACCTGCAAGGACGGCAGCGTATGCGGGGTGCTGGACTGCGTGCGGGTGAAGGTGGCGGAGGAGCGCCCGGTTGACCACCAGCCGGAGAATGTGCTGATCAATGAGGAAAAAAAGTTCCAGAAGCTGGACACCTGGAGCGTCCAGGATGTGCTGCGGATTCATCCCGCGGAGCCGTGGGACGCGGTGTACGTGAATACGGAGCGCGCCCTGGACGAGGAGGAGATGGCTAAGGTGAACCGCTCCCTGATTCTGGTCCATACGCCGTGGCTGCGCCTCAGGCAGAAGTCCGACAACCCCGATAAGCCCAAGACCAGGGCGAATTTTCTCTACAACGACCAGTGGTATAACAACATCTCCGTGACTGACCCGGATTACTACACAGCCGAGGACAAAACGACGCTGAAAAACATGTACTTAGTCGTCAGCCTGCCGGACGCGCCCTATGACGACGGAAAATATTATAAGTTCATCGCGAAAATTTTTGACGCGGAGGATTAAGGAAGGACTGATTAAATCGGCAAGAGCAGATTGCGAAGAAATTTTGCGCCAGAACGCGGCGCGATTTTGCAGGAATAATTGTGTTTATTACAAGAAATCGCAACAAAATTATGGCGCAAAATTTCCGCAAGATGCCGCAGGCGCGTTTAATCAGCGCTTCCTTAAAGCAGGCGGGCGGTTTCCCCATGGGAAACCGCCCGCGTTTTGACTACGGAAGCCCTTACCGCAGAACCGCGCCGCAGTCCTGTTTCAGCGCCTCCAGAATGGACCTCACGTCCTCGTCGGCCTCCTCGCCGGTGAGGGAGCGGTCGTCCGCCCGGAGCACCAGACTGAAGGCCACCGACTTTTTGCCCTCGCCCAGGTTTTTGCCCCGGTAGACGTCGAAGAGGGATACCTCCCGCAAAAGGCCCTTGGCCCCCCGGCGGATGGCCCGCTCCAGCGCCCCCACGGTCACGGCCTCGCCGCACACCACGGCGATGTCACGGGTGATGGGGGGATATTTGGGCAGCGGGGTGTAGCAGCGGCCGGGGCCCTGGGCCAGCAGCAGCTCGTCAAAGCTGAGCTCGGCGCAGTACAGCTCGCCGTCCACGCCGAAGTTCTGGGCGGCCCGGGGGTGGACCTGTCCGAACACGCCCACGATATCGCTGCCGCTGTACACATAGGCGCAGCGGCCGGGATGATAGGAGGGGTCCTCGGCGCAGGCCTCAAAGCGGACCTCCGGGGCCTGGATGTCCGCCAGCAGGGCCTCCACGGCCCCCTTCATAGTGAAGAAATCCATCCCGTTTCCGTAGGCCCCCAGGGTGAGAATCTGGGCCTCCATGGCCAGACCGTCCTCCCCGCCGGGCATATAGATCCGGCCCAGCTCATACAGCCAGGCGGCCTTGTTCCGGTTGTTCCAGTTGCGGCCCAGCACCTCCAGCATGGAGGGGAGGGTGGTGGTGCGCATGATGGAGGTGTCCTCCCCCAGGGGGTTCAGGATCTTGAAGGATTTCCGGTGGAAGTCGTCCCTGCCCCACAGGATTTTGTCATAGGCGGAGGGAGAGATAAAGGAGTAGGTGATGATCTCGCTGTACCCGCAGGTGCGGCACAGAGCGCCCAGCCTGTTTTCCAGCTTCTGGGCGGGAGAGTACCCCCCCTGGGTGGTCTGACCCCGCATGAGGGTGGCGGGGATGTTGTTGTAGCCGTGGAACCGGGCCACCTCCTCCGCCAAGTCGGCCATGCGGCGCACGTCCCCACGGTAGGAGGGGACATGGACGGTGAAGCGGTTCGGATCAACGGCCTGGGCGCCGCCGCTGACAAAATTCAGCTTCTCGAAAATCCGGAACATCTCAGCGCCGTCAATATCCGTGCCCAGCAGGGCGTTGATCTTGTCCGGCTCCACCGTGAGCTCAACGGGCTGGGGGACGTTGTTGAGGATGTCGATGACGCCGTCCACCACCTCGCCGGCCCCCAGAAGCTCCACCAGCTCGCAGGCCCGGTTGACGGCGGGCAGGGTGTTCATGGGGTCCAGGCCCTTCTCGAACTTGGCCGACGCCTCGGTGCGCATACCCAGGGCCAGGGCCCCCTTGCGGATGCAGGTGCCGTCGAAGCAGGCGGACTCGAACACCACGTCAGCGGTGTCGTCCGCGATTTCGCTGTTGAGCCCGCCCATGATGCCCGCCAAGCCCACCGCGCGGCCCTCGTCGGCGATGACCAGGTGGTTGGCGTTGAGGATGTGCTCCTTACCGTCCAGGGTGGTGAGCTTCTCGCCCTCAGCGGCCCGGCGGACGATGATTTTGCCGCCGTTCACATATCGGTAGTCGAAGGCGTGCATGGGCTGGCCGTATTCCAGCATCACGTAGTTGGTGATGTCCACAATGTTGTTGATGGGCCGCACCCCCATGGCCCGCAGCCGCTCCCGCATCCACTTGGGGGAGGGGGCGATCTTCACATTGCGCACCATCCGGGCGGTGTACCGGGGCACCAAATCCGCGTCCGGGGTCTCCACATCCAGCAGCTCGGCGAGCGCGCCCGCTCCCCCGCCCCTGACCTCCGGCGTGTGGAGGGTCAGCGGCTTGTCAAAGGTGGCGGCGGCCTCCCTCGCCAGACCGATGACGGACAGGCAGTCCGGGCGGTTGGGGGTGATCTCAAACTCCACCACGTGGTCGTCCAGGCCGGTGACGGGCTTGATATCGTCCCCGGGCTTGCAGTCCTCCCGCAGGACGAAGATGCCGCTGGGGCGGCAGTTGGGGAACTCCCGCTGCTCCGCGTGGAGGTCGTCCAGGGTGCAGATGGTCCCGGTCTTGGTGTTATAGGCCGCCAGGTCCCCGGCGTGGAGGTTCGGGCAGACGGTTTTCACGATCACGGCGGTGGGGCCGTCCTGTTCGCCGTAGGTCAGGGTGCAGCGCCATTTGCCGTTTTCGGCGGCGGTGACTTCCTCTACCTTTGCCGCCACCACCGGGCCGAAAATCTTGTGCCCCGGCTGGATATCCGCCGGGATAGAGGGCTTGGCCGGGTCGATGGGGTGGTAGTCCCCCAGAATGGCGGCGGGGGTGATGGCGGCGTAGGGGAAGTCCCGCTCGTCCAGGCCCAGCTCAGGCAGGGAGCAAAGCATCCCCTTGGATTTGACCCCCCGCAGGTTGCCCCGGGTGATGTGGACCCCGCCGGGGAGCCAGGAGTTGTCCTTGGCCACGGGGACCAGGTCGCCCTCGTGGATGTTCCACGCCCCGGTGACGATCTGTACCGGCTCCTCCCTGCCCACATCAAGCTGGCATACCCACATATGGTCGGAGTCCGGGTGGCGCTCCATGGACAGGATTCTGCCCACCACCACATTTTTGATCTCCTCCCCCAAATCGGAGACGCCCTCCACCTTCGAGCCGGACAGGGTCATGGCCTCGGCGAACTCCTTGTCGCCCACGTCTATCTGAACAAACTCGTTGAGCCATTTTCTCGATAAATTCATATTAAAAACCCTTTCTGATTGCAGGGACGCACACCGTGCGCCCCTGCATATTAAAATTGCTCCAGGAACCGCACGTCGTTCTCGAAGATGAGCCGCAGGTCGTCGATCTTGAACCGGCGCATGGCGGTGCGCTCCAGGCCCATGCCGAAGGCCCAGCCCGACCACTCCCCGGGGTCGATGCCCGCCATCTCCAGCACGTGGGGATGGATCATCCCCGCGCCCAGCAGCTCGATCCAGCCCTCGCCCTTGCAGGTGGGGCAGCCCGCGCCGCCGCACTTGTGGCACTGCACGTCCACCTCGCAGGAGGGCTCGGTGAAGGGGAAATGGTGGGGCCGGAACCGGGTGACGGTGCCCTCCCCGAACAGCCGCTCCGCCAGGCTGTTCAGCGTGCCCTTCAAATCCGCCATGGTGACGTTCTTATCAATGACCATCCCCTCCACCTGGTGGAACATGGGGGAGTGGGTGGCGTCCGCCTCGTCCTTGCGGTATACCCGGCCGGGGGCCACGATGCGGATGGGCAGCTTCATGGAGTCCATGGCCCGGACCTGCATGGGGGAGGTCTGGGAGCGGAGCATCACCCGCTCGTCCGTGTCGAAGTAGAAGGTGTCCGACCAGTCCCGGGAGGGATGTCCCTCCTCCGCGTTGAGGCGGTCGAAGTTCAACCGGGCCAGCTCGATCTCAGGACCGTCCAGCACGGTGAAGCCCATGCCGATGAAGATTTCCTTGATCTCGTCCAGGGCGGTGTTCATGGGGTGGCGGCGGCCCACCTGCACGCGCTTGCCGGGGATGGTCACGTCCACCGTCTCCGACCTGAGCTTCAGCTCCAGGGCGGCGGCCTCCATCTTTTCGGAGGCGGCGTCCAGGGCGCTTTCCAGGGCGGCGCGGACCTCGTTGGCCAGCTGGCCCATGGCGGGGCGCTCCTCCGCAGATAATTTGCCCATCTGCTTGAGCACCGCCGTCAGTTCGCCCTTTTTGCCCAGGTATTTCACCCGCAGCTCGTCCAGGGCGGCGGCGTCGCGGACGTTCCCAAAGGCGGAGAGCGCCTCGGCGCGGATTTTCGCTAACTGTTCTTTCATATCGTTTACTCCTTTTCCAAAAGCTCTGCTGTAACGGCGGTGCCGCTGGCCGTGACCATCATCATCTGGCCCAGGGACTCGTAGTCCATGTCCACCCCCACCACAGCGCTGGCCCCCATGGCCCGCGCCCGCTTCTTCATCTCCTTGAGCGCGTCCTGCCGGGCCTCGGCCAGCGCCTCCTCGTAGGCGGCGGAACGGCCCCCAAACAGGTTGGTGAAGCCGGCGGCAAAGTCCCGGGCAAAATCCGTGCCGATGATGACCTCGCCGAATACGATGCCGTGATAGGCCGTGATACGCATTCCCTCCAGGGTTGGGGTGGTGGAAACGATCATAAAAACACACCTTTCACATAAAATAAAAGCCCCTCCTCCCCGGATCTGGGGACGAAAGGCAAGCCCTTCCGCGGTACCACCCGCATTTCCGCGCGCGGCGCGGACTCTCAAAGCCCTGTAACGGAGGCGGGCCGTCCCCTTCTCGGGGGCCGCTCCCGGGCGAACAAGCGGCACACACCGGGGCGGCTCTCAGCCGGCGGCCGTCCCTCTCTTAGATGCGCAAACCCGCTATTTTCCCGTTCATCGCATTTCACTTTTTTCTTTATACCATAATAATGGTTGAAATGCAAGGGGAAAAACGGTATAATGGAGAGAAAATGAGGGGAGGGGCCGGGATGGAGCTTCTCAGGGCGCTGGGGGCGCTGGCGTTCATCACCGCGGTGTGGCTGCTGTTCCTGGTGGCGGTCGGGTACGGCTTCGGCGTGGGCGGCGCGCGCCAGTCCGCCTGGACGGCCCCGGGGCAGAGAATTCCCGGCTATGTGGAGCTGCGATCTCCCCGGCTGGCCCGGCTGCTGGTGGCCCGGTACGGCGGATACAATGACAAAACCCGCACCAACATCGGCCTGCTTTCCAACCTCTGCCTCCTCAACCGCCGGCCCCGCTGCATCTCCCACTTCGGAATTCTTGACTGGTGCGCCGCCCTGCCCCTGACGGCCTGGTGGGCCTGGGAGATCACCCGGTTTTTCTGGATTGCGCCCCTGCTGGGGCTGGAGTCCGGAAACGGCCTGCCCGCCGCCGGACTGACGCTGGGCCTTTACCGGCTGGTTATGGGATTGACCGGCGCATGGAACAACAGCCGTGCGGACTTCGGCCCCGTGTTGACAAGAGAGGAATTGCGCGCCGTGCTGGAAAAGGAGGACAACCTATGAACCTGTACACCGCCGCCCAGATGGGGGAGGCCGACCGCCGGGCCATCGAGGAGCTGGGCATCCCGTCCAGCCAGCTGATGGAGAACGCCGCCATGGCCGTGGTGCGGGAGGTGCGCGCCCTGCCCATACCCGGGCCGGGGCTGGACCAGCCCTTGGGCTGGATCACCGGGGACGGCCACGCCCCCACTTCCGAGGAGATCGCGGAGTTCTGGGCCATGCGGCGGCGGTCCGCCATCGTGTGGTGCGGCCCCGGCAACAACGGCGGGGACGGCGTGGCCGTGGCCCGGTATCTGCTGGAGATGGGCTGGCAGGTGAAGTGCGTCCTGGTGGGGGACCGTGCCAAAATGACCGACGGCTGCCTGGAGATGGAGCGCCGCCTCAGCGAGGCGGGGGGCCTGCTGGAGGATTTCGATCCGGACCAGAGGGAGCAGTATATGTTCTTCGACGTGGCCATTGACGCCATGTTCGGGGTGGGCCTCCGCCGGGACCTGGAGCCGGACGCGGCCCTGGCCGCTCAGCTCACCCGCTGCGGAACGGGCTGGGTGGTGGCGGTGGACGTGCCCAGCGGCATCCACGCCGATACCGGCGAGGTGATGGGCGCGGCGGTGCGGGCGGATGTCACCGTCACCTTTTCCAGGGGCAAGCCGGGGCTGTATGTGGGCCAGGGCGCGGCCCACGGCGGCCGGGTGGTGGTGGCGGACATCGGCATCCCGGAGGACGTATACCCAAAGCGGACCCAGACCGTGCTGGTGGACCGGGAGGACCTCTCCCTGCCCCGCCGCCCCGCCTTCAGCCACAAGGGGGACTTCGGCAGGCTGTTCATCCTGGCCGGGAGCCGGGGGTACACCGGGGCGGCGGCGCTGTGCGCCCAGGCGGCGGTGCGCTCCGGCGCGGGGCTGACGACGCTGGCCGTTCCCGAGGACGTATACCCCGTCCTGGCGGCAAGGTGCTGCGGCGAGGCGATGGTATGGCCCTGGCCCCAGGACGACGGCGGAATCGTGGAAAAGGCCCGGGGCTGCACCGCCGCCGTCGTCGGCCCCGGCCTGGGCCGGGGAGAGCGGGCGGAACGCCTGGTGCTCACGCTGCTGCGGGAGTTGGACTGCCCCGTGGTGCTGGACGCCGATGGTCTAAATATCATTTCCGAACATATAGATGTGTTGGACGAGCGGAAAGGCCCCACCGTCCTCACCCCCCACGACGGGGAGTTCGCCCGGCTGAGCGGGTGCGCCCTGCCCATCCGGGACCGGCTGGAGGCGGCGCGGGCCTTCGCCCGGCGTCACCGGTGCGCGGTGGTGCTCAAGGGACACCGCACCATCGTGGCCGGGGACAGCGGATGCGCCGTCAACCCCACCGGCAACCCCGGCATGGCCAAGGGGGGCAGCGGGGACGCCCTGGCGGGACTCATGGGGGCGCTGGCGGCCCAGAAGATATCGGACGGGCCGGAGCTGGCGGTGTGGATTCACGGCAGGGCCGGGGATCTGGCGGCGGAAGACAAGGGGGAGTACGGCATGACTCCCACCGACCTCATTGAGCAGATTCCCTATGCCATGAAGGAACTGACGGAATGATGGAGGGAGCAAACGAGTGCGCAGGCGGCTGTCTTGTGTACTGATGATGATCCTGCTGCTGTCCGGCTGTAGGGCCGGGAGCGCGGGCGAAACCCCGGAGGACGCGGCGCTGGCCCTCCGGGAGGCGTATCAGGCGCTGGCGGGCTGGTCCGCCGGAGTGGACCTGTCGGTGTGCTACAGCGAGGCGGTGTTCGACTTCTCCCTGGACGCCCGGTGGAGCCGGGAGGGAGAGACGGTGCTCACCATCACCGCCCCGGAGCTGGTGGCGGGCATCACCGCCCGCGTCGCCCAGGGGGAGACAGTGCTGGAGTACGACGGCGCGGGGTTGTCCCTGGGACTGCTGGACGGGAACGGGCTCACCCCGGTGTCCGCCGTCGCCGCCCTCATGGAGCAGATTGAGGAGGGCTATATGGCTAAGTGCGCCTGGGCGGGGGAGAATGATGAGTACCTCCAGATCTCCTTCCAGGACCCGGCGCTGGAAGCCAACGAGGGCACCCAGTTCCTGCTCGCCTTCGACCGGGAGGGGTACGCCCTGCGGTCCGCCGAGGTGAGTACGGGCGGCGCGGCCGTGCTGACGGCTCAATTTACAAATTTTACACAAATTCCCCAGGACGGATGACGCGCCGGGGGAGCCCCGGCGGAAAGTCCTCCGCCGGGACGGGAGAGGACGGCCTCAGATGACAGAAAGCATGACGCGGGAGACCGCGCGGACCTGGGCGGAGATCAGCCTGGGAAACTTGGAGCACAATTACCGGGCGCTGCGCGCGTGCGCGCCGGACAGCCGGTTTCTGGCCACGGTAAAGGCCAACGGCTACGGCCACGGGGCGGTTCCCGCCGCCCGCCGCCTGGTGGAGCTGGGCACGGATTACCTGGCGGTGGCCTGCCTGGACGAGGGCGCGGCCCTGCGCAGGGCGGGGATCACCGCCCCGGTGCTGATTTTGGGCTATACCCAGCCCCAGCTGGCCGCCGAGGTGGTGGACCTGGACCTGACCCAGACCGTCTTTACCCCCGAGCTGGCCCAGGCCCTGTCCGAGGCCGCCGGGGCGGCGGGAAAGCGGGCCAAAATCCACCTCAAGGCGGACACCGGCATGAGCCGCCTGGGCGTGCTGGACCACCAGCCCCCGGCGGCGGCCAGGGAGCTGGAGGCCCTGTGCGCCCTGCCCCACCTGGAGCCGGAGGGTATTTTCACCCACTTCGCCGACGCCGACGGGGACGAGGAATACACCATGCTCCAGTTCACCCGGTTTCTGGATGTGCTGGACGAGCTGAAGGGAGCATACGGCCGGACCTTTGAAATCCGCCATTGCGCGGCCAGCGCCGCCGTGTTAAAATACCCCTGTACGCACCTGGACATGGTGCGCCCCGGCATCGCGCTGTACGGCTGCTATCCGGACCCCTCCTGCGAGGGACTGGACGGCCCCGGCCTGCGCCCGGTGATGTCGCTGTACAGCCGGGTGGCGGCGGTGCGGGACTTCCCGCCGGATACCCCGGTGAGCTACGGCTGCACGGCCCGGTTTGACCGGGCGGGCGGACGGGCGGCGGTGCTGCCCATCGGATACGCCGACGGCCTCCACCGGGCGCTGTCCAACAAGGGCTGCGTGCGCCTGGGCGGACAGCTCCTCCCCATAATGGGCCGCGTGTGCATGGACATGTGCATGGTTGAGCTGCCGGACGGCGCCGATGTGAAGCCCGGCGACGTGGCGGAGGTGTTCGGCCCCCACCTGCCCGTGGAGCATCACGCGGACCTGGCGGGCACCATCTCCTACGAGCTGCTGTGCGCGGTGGCCCCCAGAGTGCCCAGAGTGTACCTTGACGCATAGGATAGTCAGGGAACCCGCCGGGGCAGACCCGGCGGCGAGCCGCGGCGGTTTTTCCCGGACGACCCGGTATAAAAGCCGCCGCCCCGTGGGAGAATGATAGTACCCGGACTACATAAGCGTAGCCGGGCACTATATCCGGCGGAGTGTGAGATCCTGTGGACAACAGCGTCAAACGCGGCGATATTTTTTACGCGGACTTAAGCCCGGTGGTGGGCAGCGAGCAGGGCGGCGTCCGCCCGGTGCTCATCGTCCAGAACGACACCGGCAACAAGCACAGCCCCACGGTGATCGCGGCGGCGATCACCTCTCAGACGGGGAAGGCCCGTCTTCCCACCCATATTACCCTGGCCTCCCACAGCTGCGGCCTGCCCAAGGATTCGGTGGTTTTGCTGGAGCAGATCCGCACCCTGGACAAGAAACGGCTCCGGGAGCACATGGGCCGGGTGGACGACCAGGTGATGCGGCGGGTGGACAGCGCCATTGCCGTCAGCTTCGGGCTGAGCCCGGAGAGACTAGTATAGCCGCCCTCCTCTCATACCCTCAAACGGGGTCCCCGCAAAGTCGGCCTTTGGCTTTGCGGGGGAGGAGGGACGGCGGAATGTACCGGCTTCCGCCAAAGGCGGGGCAAACGATGCGGAGCTTGCTCCGGCGGGGAGGAATTACATATGAAAAACTGGAAGATTGCCGCGGCCGCCCTGTGCGCCTGCTTTCTGTTCACCGCGGCCTACGCCGCCGGCACGGGGGCGGGAGGGCAGAATGATCCCCTGATCACCCTGAGCTATCTCAACGGGACGTTCACCCAGCAGGTCAAGTCCATGGTGGATCAGACCGTCACCGCCCGCAAGGCGGAGATGGAGCAATCCCTGCGGGAAATTCTGGCCGGACACGGGGGAAACGCCGGACAAGGCCTGTTTGCCGTGGTGACGCTGAGCCAGGGGCAGTCCCTGGTGGGCGAGGTGGGCTGTGAGGTAATGCTGCGGGTGGGTTCCGCCCTGTGCGGTTCCCCGGACAGCGTGGGCCTCATCGACACCACCTCCGGCTCGGTGCTGGGCAGCGGCCAGCCGCTGGAGGCCAACCACCTCTATATGGTCACCATCAGCGGACGGTCGGTCACCGCCTCCGCGCCGGTGGTGAAGGTGCTGGTCAGGGGGCCCTATTCCATCCTGTAGGCGCCTTTCTGACCGCCCGCCGTCCCCTCCCCTCCCCTTCCCTCCCCGGCGGCTCAAAAACCGCCGGCGAAAAGAACATACGGGTGAAAGCCCAACGGCAAAGCGTTCCGCAAAGGAGCGCTTTGCCTTTTGCCCAAACCTGGGCCGGAGGCCGCGCCGCGGCGCCCTCCACGGGGCTCAGGTTCCTGGACCTGGGCGCTGAAATCCGCGGAGCCAAAAAATATATTTACAACCGGCCAAAATCGTGGTATCATGTGAAATTGGTGAAGTTTTTTCAGCATAAGCGATATGAAAATGAGGAGTGTTCCTTTATGAGCCGTATGGTTGGTACCGTATCCCGTGGCATCCGCACCCCCATCATCCGCAGTGGGGACGATCTGGTGGAGATCGTGACCGGCTCCCTGCTGGAGGCCGCCGCCGAGGACGGCTTTGCCCTCCGCGACCGGGACGTTGTGGCCATGACCGAGGCCATCGTGGCCCGTGCCCAGGGCAACTACGCCTCCGTGGACCAGATCGCCGGCGATGTCCGGGCCAAGCTGGGCGGAGAGACGGTGGGCGTGATTTTCCCCATCCTCAGCCGCAACCGCTTTGCCATTTGCCTGCGGGGCATTGCCCAGGGGGCGAAAAAAATTGTCCTCATGCTCAGCTATCCCTCCGACGAGGTGGGCAACCACCTCATCAGCCTGGACAGCCTGGACGAAAAGGGGGTCGATCCCTACAAGGACGTGCTCACCCTGGCGCGGTACCGGGAGCTGTTTGGGTATGAGAAGCATCCCTTCACCGGCGTGGACTATGTGGACTACTACCAACAGCTCATCCAGGACTGCGGGGCCGAGGCGGAGATCATCTTTGCCAACGATCCCCGCGCCATCCTGTCCTACGCCGGGAACGTGCTTTGCTGCGACATCCACACCCGCCGCCGCACCAAGCGGCTGCTGAAGGCCGCCGGCGCCCAGCGGGTATTCGGCCTGGATGAGATTCTGAACGCTCCCGTCAACGGCAGCGGGTATAACGAGCGCTACGGCCTGCTGGGCTCCAACAAGTCCACCGAGGAGCAGGTGAAGCTGTTCCCCCGGGACTGCCAGGGGCTGGTGGAGGCCATCCAGAAGAGGCTGCTGGAGAAGACCGGCAGGCACGTGGAGGTTATGGTCTACGGCGACGGCGCGTTCAAGGACCCGGTGGGCAAGATCTGGGAGCTGGCCGATCCGGTGGTCTCCCCCGCCTACACCGCCGGCCTGGAGGGCACGCCCAACGAGCTGAAGCTGAAATATCTGGCGGACAACGACTTTGCCCACCTGTCCGGCGAGGCGCTGAGGGAGGCCATCAAGGACCGCATCCACAAAAAGGACGGAGACCTGGTGGGGCAGATGGTGTCGGAGGGCACCACCCCCCGCCGCCTCACCGACCTGATCGGCTCCCTGTGCGACCTGACCTCCGGCTCCGGCGACAAGGGCACCCCGGTGGTCTTTATCCAGGGGTATTTCGACAACTACACCACAGAGTGAAACACGCCGCCGGACTTGGGCGGCGGGAACAGCAAGGGCCCTTGCCGGGGAAAACGCCGGCAAGGGCCTTAAAATGATTTGACATGGGGACAGGCCTCTTTTTGCCGCCGCCGGGAATAGAATGGGATATCCGGGCAGGCACAATAGGAGGATGAACACCTTGGAACTGTATGTTGTAAAAAGCGGCGATACCGTCCATCAGATCGCCCGCCGGTATTCCACACCGGCGGACGGCATCATCTCCGCCAATCAGCTGGAGAACCCAGATGTGCTGCCGGTGGGGCAGGCGCTGATTATCCCCAGCGGCGAAATCCGCCGCACCGTGGGCCGGGGGGATACCCTGTATTCCATTGCGCGCAGGTACGGCGTAAGTCTCCGGCGGCTCATCGCGGCGAATCCGCAGATCGCCGATCCCAACCGCATTTACCCCGGACAGCCGGTGGCCGTTCCGACCGATGGGCGGCAGACGCGGGAAATCGCCGTCAACGGCTATGTGACGGACGCCGCGGACAGCGCGCTGAACGCCGCGCTGCCCTATCTGACGTTCCTCTCGCCTTTTTCCTACCGCTCCGACCAGTTTGGAAACCTGACGCCCACCTTCAACCTGGATACCGCCCTGTCCGCCGGACACCGCACGGCAAACCTGCTCACGCTCACAAACCTTCTGGAGGCGGGCGGGTTCTCCAGTCAGATCGCCCACGCCGTCCTGACCGACCAGGCCGTGCAGGACAGGTTTTTGGAAAATGTGGAGGCGCTTCTGGGGCAGGGCGGCTGGTACGGCGTGAACGTGGACTTTGAGTATATCCACCAGTTTGACCGGGACAGCTACAATCAATTTCTGCGCCGCCTGACGGAGCGGATGCACCGCCTGGGTTACATTGTGGTCACCGCGCTGGCGCCCAAGCTCTCAGGCGGCCAGCAGGGGCTTCTGTACGCGGCCCACGACTACGCCTTCCACGGGCAGACGGTGGATTACGCCGTCCTCATGACCTATGAGTGGGGCTATACATACGGGCCGGCCATGGCGGTGGCGCCCCTGGACAAGGTGCGCCAGGTGCTGGACTACGCCGTACAGGTCATACCGGCGGAACGCATTCTCATGGGCGTACCCAACTATGGCTATGACTGGACGCTGCCCTTCGCCCAGGGCACGGCGGCGCGCTCCCTCTCCAACGCGGAGGCCGCCGCCCTGGCCGGACGGGTGAAGGCCGCCATCCAGTATGATCAAACCGCGCAGTCCCCCTTCTTCCGCTACTACGACGGAGACGGCGCGCAGCACGAGGTCTGGTTTGAGGACGCCCGCAGCCTCCGGGCCAAGTACGGCCTGGTGGACGAATACGGCCTTGCCGGCGTGAGCTTCTGGAATCTGAACCGCCTTTACCGCGCAAATTTTATGGTGCTGGAGTCCATGTTCACCGTGGAAAAGGTACTGTGACCGACAGAACAAAGGGCCGGGACAGACATCCCGGCCCCCAGCCTGTCGAAAAAGGACGCCTTTGGGAGCCGCTTCGTAAGGAAGTGGCTCCCAAACTTTTTGCTAAGCCAGCCGAATGTGATTGAGTTGCGGGAAATCAACACTTCGGAGGTGCCGATTATGGAAAAAGTCTGCATTTGAGCAGATGGCAAAGCAAGAGGGTATCACTGAACTGCTTAAAGAAGAAAATCAGATGGAGTGGGTCAAGAGGATGAACAGCATTCGCAACCGGGCAGAAGAAATCATTTTCAACGAATACATATACCGTTGAGGGAACTATAGCAACAGCAAAACAGGGGGCTTGGAACGTATTGTTCCAGGCCCCCTGTTTATAGATGGATTTAATCCTTTACTGTGCAGTTTCCGCCAGGATAATCCACAAAACGCACCGTAACATTGGGATCGTCGGGGATTTCAAGGGGCGGAATTTTGCCGCTCTCAATGTCCGCAATAATCTGCTGCCACTCTTCCTCAGTGTACTGGGGCGCACGAGCCACGTCCCAGTCGTCCAGCGGTACGCCAGCCTTGTCCACGATGCAAGTGCCTCCCTCCAACGGGGTGGAGCCGTCGAAAACAAAGGTGGCGTTCTGAACCCGGCTCGGATCAATGGCTGCCATTGTGCCGTCTTCCTCTCTGACAAAGACACTGCCAGCGCCGCCGGAGATCAGCAGGGCATCGGTGTCGCCGCCCACAGACTTGGAGTAGAGCTTGCCCTCCTTGATCTCCCGGAGGATGCCCTCATACATGGCGATGGTTTCGTCGATGATTTCCTGTGTCCAGACGAATTCACCTCTGCCTCCAGTCCAGCCCTTCTCGCCCAGCATGGCTTGGAGCTCCAATTTCTCGTTTTCCAGCCACGCGGCGTACTCCTCATAAGTCCACCACTCCACATCGGCCAGGGGGGAGCGCTGTCTGAACTTCTCGTCGGTCAAGGGTTCCCAGGTCTTGCCCCCGTCCCAGCTGTAATAGGTTTTTCCGTCCTTGGGATTGACGTAGGAGGAGAGGGTGCTGTCGTCCATGAGCGTCCCCGCACCCAGAAAGCTGGCTCCCCTATCGGGGGCGGTGTCCGACTGTGCGGAAGCTGCGAAAGCGGTTGTTGCCCCAACCACCAGGGCAACGGCGAGGGCCAGCGCCAAAACAGACGCTTTTTTATACTTCATAATGGCTTCAATCCTTTCTTCGATTGCAAGTTTGCTGAAATGGTTGTAGGGGGAGAAGCACTGGCTCCGGGTTTCCTCCATGTTGACCAGGGTCAGCGCGTAGGAAGCCTTCTCCCGGCCTCCCAGAGTGTCCATCACCCATTCATCGCAGGACAACTCCAAGTCCCGGTTGGCGAGCACATACATCAACCAGGCCAAGGGGTTGAACCAGTGGACGCACAGCGCGGCGGCAAAGACCAGCTTCGCCACGCTGTCAAAGCGCCGGACGTGAATATACTCATGAGTGAGGATATAGGTCAGGGCGGTTTCATCGCCCCGTCCCATGTCCTCCGGGAGCAGGATTACCGGGCGCAGGACGCCATAGGTCAGCGGCGAGGACACCAGGGCGGACTGCCGTACTTCCAGCGGCCTGTGCAGCCTTTGGCCCGCCAGCCAACGCCGGACAGCGGGGGTATTGTCCGGGCCGGAACAGCGGAACCGCCTTCTGGCCCTCACATAGGAAACTGTAAAATATGCCGCCATCAGCGCCGCGCCAGCCAGCCAGACCATAGGCAAACCCACGCTGAGGGCTGTTCCAGCCGGTGTAGATGTGCCAGCGGGTATTCCCGCAGCCGGTGCTTCTGGGACAGATACCCCGCCCGGCGCCAGATACTCACCCACCACCGGCAAATGCTTTGCGGGAGCAAGCAGGCTGAACGGCAGAGGAATGGTGAACGGCAGGAGCAGCCGCAGCGCCGCCATCTCCCACAGGGCCAGGAACGCCCCTTTGGGCAGGCGGTGGAGGGCCAGCGCTCGAACCACCACGATAAACAGGATGAACACCCCGCCGGATAAGGTCATTTGAACAGGGCTCATTCGCTTTCCTCCTGGACTTGCAGCTCCGAGACCATGCGCCGCAGGTTGTCGATCTGGGCCTTTGATAGCTTCTGATGGCCCAGCAGGGACGCAAACAGCAGGTCGGGAGAGCTGTCGAACAGCTTATGGAGCAGTTCTTCGGTTTCTGCTGCCTGCACCACATCCCTGGCAATCAGGGCATGGCACAGAAAATTCGGCTCCCTGCGCTCAATGGCGCCTTTGGCGATGCACTTCTTGATGACGGTGTAGGTGGTGTTCATGTTCCAGCCGATGCTTTCTTTGAGTATGTCCGAAATTTGTTTTGCCGGCATATCCCCTTCTTTCCATAGCACATCCATGACTTTCAGCTCCGAGTCAAAGAGCTTGACAGCCATTTCAATCACTTCCTTTCAAACTATTGCAATAGTTTACGATGTCTACACTATCACAGTCGTGTGGCTTTGTCAACACTATTCCAGTAGTTTATAAAAAGTTCAAATTTGACAAATCCAAAAATTTTTTCGAAAGTTGCATTGACAAACATCAGTTCCATGTGGTATTCTACAATACTCCCACAGGGGAGCGCCAACTGAATAGGCTAATCTGATTGATTCAGATGAAGCCGGTTACATACACAAACCAAAACGAACACCAGCGGGGCGAGGGCCGTCCTGCTGGTGTGGTTGTGTATGCAACCGGCTTCTTTCTTTGCCCGAAACAACTGAATGACCGTCTGGATGGGATACCGCTACGACCTCCCGCTGCTGGGAGCGAGCGAGGCAACGCCGCTGACGCTGTCAGGGACAGGAACACCGTTCGGGGAACACGGCGATGGGGGCCCCGCAAAGCCGCCAGACTTTGTGGGGAGAGGAGGAGCAAGGGAGCGGGCTCAGTTTTCGCCACAGGCGGAAAGGTCGCCAAGCGGACTTTGCTCCGACGAGGCGCAGGGTGCCCTTTTCAAATAGAGGTGCACGGCACCAGACCGGCTTTTTTGCCGCTGCGAGCGCGCGCAAAACTGGTATCCACTCTCCCATTGAACCACAAATTGTCCCGCCAAAAGGCAGAAGGACGTATATTAAAATGAATCTTTACGCTCGTATATGCCAGGGACACGATGGTTGCGATCAACAAGGCGGAATCTGAAAAAATCATGGCGGAGGCGGCGCAGCATGGCGGAAAAAACGATTGCCCTTTTGGGGTAACCGAACTCCGGCAAATCGACACTGTTCAATTGACTTGCGCTTCTAAATAGGCTCCCAAACCTCAACCTCCCGGCCGCACTGTCCAACCGGGGGCGGAATGCCGCCCTACAGCTCCTTCCGAATTCGGTTTAAGGCGTTTTTTTCCAGCCGGGAGACCTGCGCCTGAGATATCCCCACCTCGGCGGACACCTCCATCTGGGTCTTGCCCTGAAAAAAACGCAGAGCCAGAATGCGCCGCTCCCGTTCGTCCAGCTTGCTGATGGCGTCTCCCAACGCGATGTGCTCCAGCCATGCCTCATCGGTATTCTTTTTATCCTTCACCTGATCCATGACGCACACCGTGTCGCCGCCGTCCGAATACACCGGTTCGAACAGAGATACCGGGTCCACCACCGCGTCCAGCGCCATCACCACGTCCTCCCGGCGCAGGTCCAGCAGCTTGGCAATCTCATCCACCGTGGGCTCTTTCTGGTGCTCCGCCATATACTTTTCCTTGGCCTGAAGCACCCGGTAAGCGGTGTCCCGCACCGACCGGGACACCCGGATGGCGCTGTTGTCCCTGAGATAGCGGCGGATTTCCCCCACAATCATGGGCACGCCATAGGTGGAAAACCGCACATCCATGTCAATGTTAAAATTATCAATCGCTTTAATCAGGCCGATGCAGCCCACCTGAAACAGATCGTCCACGTTCTCTCCCCTGCCGGAAAACTTCTGGATCACGGACAGCACCAGCCTCAAATTGCCTGAGATCAGCTCCTCGCGCGCCGCCATATCCCCCGCCCTGGCCCGGCGGAGCAGTTCCATGCTCTCCTCGCTCTTCAGCACCTTCAGCTTGGCCGTATTGACCCCGCAGATCTCCACCTTTCCCTGCACCGCAGAACACCTCGCTATATCGGAATGGATTCAAAATCAGTATTTCCGATGGAGGCTCTTTCATACGGCGGCAGGGCGGGCTATATTTTTTATCGTCAGACCGCTTTCGATGGAATTTTTTATACTGTGCGCAAAGGGCTACATCATCCGCAGGATCTCCTTTTTCAGCCGGTCGATGATACGCTTTTCCAGGCGGGAGATGTACGACTGGCTGATGCCCAGCTGGTCGGCCACCTCTTTCTGGGTGCGCTCCCGGCGCCCGTCCAGGCCAAAGCGCATGGTGATAATGGTGCGCTCACGCTCCGACAGGCGGCTGACGGCGGTAAACAGCAGGTCCCGGTCCACGTCGTCCTCAATGGGCTTCTCGATGCTGTCGCTGTCGGTCCCCAGCACGTCGGACAGCAGCAGCTCGTTGCCGTCCCAGTCGGTATTCAGCGGCTCGTCAAGGGATACCTCGCCCCGGCGGTTGGCGTTTTTCCGCAGATACATCAGGATTTCGTTCTCAATGCATCGGGAGGCATAGGTGGCCAGCTTGATGTTTTTGGCCGGCTTATAGGTCTCCACCGCCTTGATCAGGCCGATGGTGCCGATGGAGATCAGGTCCTCGATGCCCACCCCCGTGTTTTCAAACCGGCGGGCGATATAGACCACCAGCCTCAGGTTGTGCTCAATGAGCAGAGCCCTGGCCGACCGGCGGTCCTCGCCCTCCCCCTCCAGCTGGGCCAGCAGGCGCCCCTCCTCCTCCCGGGTCAGGGGCGCGGGCAGGGTGTCGCTGCCGCCGATGTAGTGGACCGTCCCGTGCGGCCCGATCCCCAGCCGGTCCAGCAGGCGGCACAGCCGGATATATGTATTGGTCAACAGCATGTCATATTCCTCCAATCAGCGCCTGATACCGGCCCTCCCCGTCCAGCGGCGTGGGGGACAGCGCCACCAGCATCCGCCCCTGGGGCCTCCCGTCCACGGTGACCTGCCGGGCCCGCAGGGCCAGCAGCATCCCGCAGTCCACCCCCACCGCCCGATAGGGCACCAGCCGGGCCTGACGGGAGCCGGCGGCGTGGCACCGCTCCACAGAGCGGATGGGGTCTCCGCAGTCCGCCCAGGGGGGCAGCAGTCCGGCCAGGCTCTGGACATAGGCCACCACCACCGGGCGGTTGTCTGCCGGATCTGTGAGGGTGTGGCCGGTGTCCCGCAGGGCGGACAGGGACGCGCTGCCGCCGTCCAACGCAATCTCCAGCCGGCACAGCCCGCCGGCCGGAGCCCCCACCCGGCGGAAAAACAGGGAGAGCGCAAAATAGCACGCCACAAACAGCAACAGCAGCAGCCGCACATCCACAGGAGTGTAAAACACCCCGTTTTTTACCGTCAGCGATACGTTTCCCAGAAGCTCCAGCCCCAGCACCGCTCCCGCCAGGGCGGCGGACGCCCCGAAAAACAGCACGGTCACACGCAGGAGATACCGCTCCCCGCCGTAGGCGATGAGGGCCATCAGCACTCCCGCCCCCAGCTTGCAGGGCCAGCCCGCCAGCCACTCCAGCCCAGGCAGAAACACCAGCGCGGCGTACAGCGCCCCGGCTCCGGCCCCCAGCCCAATGCGGGGGCGTGCCAGCGCCGCCCCCGCCATCCGTCCCGCCGCCAGCAGCAGCAGGTAGTTGGCGGTGAGGTTCAGCAAAAACAGGATATCTATGTATACCACTGTCACAGGGCGGCCCTCCTCCCGTCGGTCTGACTCAGATTATAGCCCTCCCCGCCCTCAAAAAAAGCCGAAGCCCGTCCCAGGCAAAATAAAAAGCGGCCTGACGGTCCCCCGTCAGGCCGCTTTGCCGCCCCTGTCTATACCAGCTCCTTCAGGGCCGCGGCCAGCGCCGCCATCTCCCCGTCGGTTCCGATGCTGATGCGCAGCCAGTCCCGAATTTCCGGATTATCCCACCAGCGCACCAGAATTCCCCGCTCCCGCAGGCCGTCCAGCAGGTCCTTTCCCGCTCGGCCCGGATGGCGCGCAAACAGGAAATTCGCCTGAGACGGAAGCACGATGAAGCCCATTTCCTTCAATGTCTCCTCGGTCCGGCGGCGGGTATCCGTCACCCGGCGGCGGATGGACTGGAAATAGTCCTCATCCCTCACAGCCGCCGCCGCCCCAGCCTGAGCCAGCCGGTCCACCGTGTAGGAGTTGACGGAGTCCCGCACGCAGCGCAGGCCGTCGATCAGCCCCCGCTCCCCCATGGCCCAGCCCACCCGCAGCCCCGCCAGCGCCCGGGACTTGGAGGTAGTCTGAACCACCAGAAGGTTTGGGTAGCGCCGGATGAGCCCCACGGCGCTGTCCGCGCCAAAGTCGATGTACGCCTCGTCCACGATCACCACCACATCGGGATTGGCCTTCAGCAGCTTTTCCACCGTGTCCAGGCCCACGGCGATGCCGGTGGGGGCGTTGGGGTTGGCCAGCACCACCCCGCCGTTATCCCCGCACAGAAGGTCAATGGGGTCGGAAAAGTCGGGATTCATGGGGACCTCCCGCCGCCTCAGGCCGAAAAAGTCGGTGTACACCGGGTAAAAACTGTAGGTGATCCGTGGAAACACCACCTCCCGGTCCGGGTTGAAAAACGCCTGAAAGGCAAAGGCCAGCACCTCGTCGGACCCGTTGCCGCAGAACACCTGGCCGGGCTCCAGCCCCTCCCGCTCCGCGATGGCGGAGCGCAGGTCCGCGCACTCCGGGTCCGGATAGAGCCGCAGGCTCTCTCCCGCCGCCCGGATGGCCTCAACCGCCCTGGGCGAGGGCGGATAAGGGCACTCGTTGGTGTTCAGCTTGATAAACTTGCGGTCTTTGGGCTGCTCACCGGGGGTGTAAGGGACAATAGTTTGAATTCGCTTGCTCCAATACCGATTCATAAGGCCTGACCCTCCCGTTTTACTTTCTTGACGGACTTTTCCGCCTTGGCCCGGGGCGTCATCACCTCGTGGCCGCAGCCCATGCATTTCAGCTTAAAATCCATCCCCACCCGGAGCACCCTCCACTCCCTGCTGCCGCAGGGGTGGGTTTTTTTCAGCTCCAGCACGTCGCCGGTCCGAATATCCATGGGCATATCAGCCGCCCTCCTTCATCGGATGCTTGATCTTATCCCAGTACGCCTTGGCCGCCTGCTCCGTCTTGTTGGGGCCGTACTCATAGTACACGCGGTCCCTGATGGCGTCGGGCAGGTACTGCTGCTCCACCCAGTGGCCCGGATAGCTGTGGGGGTAGAGATAGCCCTGCTCCCGCTCAAAGCCCGCGCCGTCGGCGTGGACATTCTGGAGGTGGCGGGGATAGCCCCCCGTCCGCCCCGCCCGGACGTCCGCCAGGGCGGCGTCAATGGCGTTGAGCACGCTGTTGGACTTGGGGGCGGTGGCCAGAAGGATCACCGCCTGCGCCAGCGGGAGCCGCGCCTCGGGCAGGCCCAGCTGGAGTGCGCTGTCCACGCAGGATTTGACAATGGCCGCGGCCTGGGGATAGGCCATGCCGACGTCCTCGCTGGCGGAGCACAGAATCCGACGGATGGCGGTGAGCATGTCCCCCGCCTCCAACAGGCGGGCCAGGTAGTGGAGGGCGCCGTCCGGGTCGGAGCCCCGCATGGACTTCATCAGCGCCGAAGCGATGTCAAAGTGATCGTCCCCGTCCCGGTCATACCGCATGGCGGACCGCTGGGCGACCAGCTTCGCGTCCTCCAGGGTGATGGTGAGCGCCCCGTCCCGGATGCGGCTTGCGGTCATCAGAAGCTCCACGGCGTTGAGGGCCTTGCGCACATCCCCTCCGCAGGAGGCGGCCAGATGCTCCCGCACCCCGTCCTCACAGGCGGCCTCAACCCCCAGCTCCACGGCCTGTAACGCGATTCCCCTGTCCACCGCGGGCAGGATATCCTCCGCCGTCAGCATTTTAAACTCAAACACGGTGGACCGGGACAGGATGGCGTTGAAGATGGTGAAGTAGGGGTTCTCCGTGGTGGAGGCGATGAGGGTGATCTTGCCGTTCTCAATGAACTCCAGAAGGGACTGCTGCTGCTTTTTATTGAAGTACTGAATCTCGTCCAGGTAGAGCAGGACGCCGTTGGGGGCCAGCAAGGTGCCCACCTGGTCCATCACCTCCCGGATGTCCGCCAGGGAGGCGGTGGTGGCGTTGAGCCGCCGCAGGGTCCGGCCCGACCGCTGGGCGATGATATTGGCCACGGTGGTCTTGCCGGTGCCGGAGGGGCCGTAAAACACCATATTGGGAATCTTCCCGCTGTCGATCACCCGGCGGAGCAGGCCGTCCTGTCCCAAAATATGGCTCTGTCCCAGCACCTCCTCCAGGGTCTGGGGGCGGATGCGGTCCGCCAGGGGCTGGTACATGCGCAATCCCTCCTTTCGCCTGATTGTATCACATTATACAAGTGTTCGCAAGACGGCCTTTGTCAGCGCGGCGGCTTCCATTCATAGCGCATCCGTCCATTTTTCCGATAGAGGCGGATTTCCCTGCGCCCCCAGCCCGCCTCCACCTCCCGGGACGCCTCCATCAGCGCCTCCGAAAAATATTCGAAGGCGCCGCGCAGCACCGCTTCATCGTCCCCCAGGTACTCCAGAATGGTCACCTGGACGATGTTCCGCACGTCTGCGTCCCCTTCCCGGTACATTTCTTCGAGGAAGTCCATGTACCTCCGAATCCCGGCGCTGTCCCGGTTTTCCCGCAGCAGGCCGGACAGGACCGGGTTGATTTCGCAGAAAAACACATGGCCCAGCACCTCTCCATAGGCCCGCAGGTGGTCCTCATACGCCGCCCGGTGCTCCGGAAAGCGGCGGGCCAGTTCCTGAGCAAAATACTCCTTGTTCACGGCGCCTCCTCTCCGGGCCGAAAGGCGGCGCCCCGGCAGAACCCTGCCGGGGCAGCTGGTCTCAGTCCTTCCAATTCCACCACTTGAGCTGTTCCGGAGTCTCAATCCGGCCCTCGGCGTAGGCCACCGCCAGCCGGTAGACATACAGCACGCAGCGGTCCACCGCGCAGCCCTCCCGGGCGCACTCCTGGGCATACAGCGCCTCCGGGTCCCTGCCCTTCAAATCGTCCAGGCGCGCAATGCCCAGGGCGTTCAGATGGGCGGCCATGTTCTTTCCCACGCCGGGAATGGCTGTCAGCTCTGATTTGGGCTTTGGGGACATCAGCGGTAGATGGGATACTTGGCGGTGAGCGCGCCCACGCCTTCCCGGATATAGTCCGCCTTGGTCTCGAAATCGGCGGCGGCCAGGGCGATATACTCCGCCACCTGGTCCATATCCGCCTCCACAAAGCCGCGGCTGGTGACGGCGGGGCTGCCCACCCGCAGGCCGCTGGTCTGGAAGGGGGAGCGGGGATCGCCGGGCACCTTGTTCTTGTTGGCGGTGATGCGCACCTCGTCCAGGCGGCGCTCCAGCTCCTTGCCGGTCAAATCGCCCATGTCCCGCAGGTCGATGAGGGACAGGTGGTTGTCCGTGCCGCCGGACACCAGCTTCATGCCCCGGCGGGTCAGCCCTTCCGCCAGGGCGGCGGAGTTCTTCACGATCTGCCCCTGGTACGCCTTGAACTCGGGGGTGAGGGCCTCGCCCAGGGCCACCGCCTTGGCGGCGATGACATGCATCAGCGGGCCGCCCTGGGAGCCGGGGAAGATGGCGGAGTTGAGCTTCTTGGCCAGATCCTCGTCGTTGGTGAGCAGCAGGCCGCCCCGGGGGCCCCGGAGGGTTTTGTGAGTGGTGGTGGAGGTGACGTGGGCGTAGGGCACGGGGGAGGGATGGAGCCCCGCCGCCACCAGGCCGGCGATGTGGGCCATGTCCACCCACAGGTAGGCCCCCACCTCGTCGGCGATGGCGCGGAACCGCCGGAAGTCGATGATCCGGGGATAGGCGGACGCCCCCGCGATAATCATGCGGGGCCTGCACTCCTTGGCGATGCGCTCCACCTCGTCGTAGTCGATGACGCCGGTCTCCTCGTTGACGCCGTAGGACGCCATTTTAAAATACTTGCCGGAGTAGTTCACCGGGCTGCCGTGGGTGAGGTGCCCGCCGTGGTCCAGGTTCATGCCCAGCACGGTGTCCCCCGGCTGGCACAGGGCCATATAGACGGCGTAGTTGGCCTGGGCCCCGGAGTGGGGCTGCACGTTGGCAAACTTCGCGCCAAACAGCCTGCACGCCCGGTCAATCGCCAGGTTCTCCGCCACGTCCACGCACTGGCACCCGCCGTAATACCGCTTGCCGGGATAGCCCTCGGCGTACTTGTTGGTGAGCACGCTGCCCATGGCGGCCAGCACCGCCTCGGACACGATGTTCTCCGACGCGATGAGCTCAATGTTGTCACACTGGCGCCGGTACTCCGCCTGGATGGCCGCGCCCACCTCGGGGTCGTGCCGGGCCACAAAATCAATATAGTCCAAAACCATGTCTGTCTCCGCCTTTCAAAGTTTAGTCCACCCATTATATCCCGTTTTCTCCAAAAACACAACTGGCTGGAAGAAAAAAACGGGGTCGCTTTTTCCCGCAGTTTGTGTTATCCTTACCAATGAGGTGAGACAAATGACGACCAAATCCGACGTGCGCGCCATTGTGGAGGCGCTGAAGGAACTGTACCCAGACTCCCTGTGCTCTTTGCAATACGAAAAGGACTACGAGCTCTTATTCGCCGTGCGGCTGTCCGCACAGTGCACCGACGAGCGGGTGAACAAGGTCACCCCCGCCCTGTTCGCCCGCTTCCCTTCCCTGGAGAGCTTCTCCCAGGCGGACCCGGAGGAGGTGGGCCGGTACATCCACTCCTGCGGCTTCTTCCGGGGCAAGAGCCGGGACCTGGTGCTGTGCGCCCAGACGCTGCTTTCCGAGTACGGCGGGAAGGTGCCGGACACCATGGAGGACCTGCTGCGGCTGCCCGGGGTGGGCCGCAAGACCGCCAACCTGATTTTGGGGGATGTGCACGGCGCCCCCGGCGTGGTGGTGGCGGACACCCACTGCATCCGCATCACCGGGCGGCTGGGGCTCACCGACGGCACCAAGGACCCCGCCAAGGTGGAGGCCCAGCTGCGCAAAATCCTGCCGCCGGAGGAGTCCAACAACTTCTGCCACCGAATGGTGCTCCACGGACGGGCGGTGTGCACCGCCCGGAAGGCCATGTGCGGGAACTGCACCCTGTCCCCCTGGTGCAAATACGCAAAAACCGAATTCAACAAATAACAAGGGAATCTTCCCTTTTTCTTAAAATTTTTCTGGTATCGTTAGGAAAAAGGAGGTTTGCCCATGCTGTCCATGCTCGTTGACTACGCCCTCTCCTTCGCCCGGGAACAACTGCCCGCCCTGCTGGCCGGGACCGCCCTGTTCCTGATTGTTCGGTATCTTTTGTGCCGCGGGGGGACCCTCACCCGAAGGTCCGTCCCCCATGAGGCCGGCTTGGCCCTGTTCGCGCTGTACCTCTGCGCGGTGTTTTCCCTCACCTTCCTCCCCTTCCGCGTTATTCCCGGGGTGATTAGCCGCTATGAGTTCAACTCCACCCTATTGGAGATCGTCCAAGGCACCTATATCGCCGGAAACTGGGTGTGGGCCATGATAGCGGGCAATGTGCTCATGCTGGTCCCCTTCGGGTTCCTGGCCCCCCTGCTCTGGGAACGGCTCCGGGGGCTGCGGGTGCTGCCTGCCGGGCTGGCCCTCATCCTGGCTGTGGAACTGCTCCAGCCCTTCACCGGGCGCAGCTTCGACGTGGACGACATCTTCCTCAATTTTCTGGGTGTGCTGGCCGGGGCGCTGCTCTCCCTCCCCGTCCAGGTCCTCCTGCCCAGGCAGACCGCCGCGCTCCGTTCCTGACAAAAAGCGTCCAGCCGGAATTCCGGCTGGACGCTTTTTTTACCTCACGCCCTGGTGCAGCATAGCCGCCGTCAGAGTGTTTTTCATCAGCATGGCCCTTGTCATGGGCCCCACCCCGCCGGGAACCGGGGTGATGTAAGCCGCCCTTTCCGCCGCCTCCTCAAAGCGCACGTCGCCGCACAGCCTGCCCGCCTCGTTGCGGTTCATGGCCACGTCGATCACCACCGCGCCCTCCTTTACCATATCCGCCGTCACCAGTCCGGCCTTGCCCACGGCGGACACCAGGATGTCCGCAGACGCCGCCAGTTCCTTCAGGTCCGGCGTCCTGGAGTGGCACACCGCCACCGTGCCGTGGGCGTGGAGCAGCAGCAGCGCCATGGGCTTGCCCACAATGTTGGACCGGCCCAGCACCACGCACCGCTTCCCCGCCGGATCGACGCCATACGCCCGAAGCATCTCCATCACGCCGCCGGGGGTGCAGGGCTGAAACACCGGCGCGCCGATGGTGAGCTGGCCCACATTATAGGGGTGGAAGCAGTCCACGTCCTTGGCCGGGTCGATGGCCAGCAGCACCTCCCGCTCGTCCAGCCCCCCGGGCAGGGGCAGCTGGACCAGAATGCCGTCGATTTCCTCCCGGCCGTTGAGCCCCGCCACCAGGTCCAGCAGCTCCTTCTGGGTTGTCTCCGCCGGGAGGGCGTATTCCTCGCTGTAAAAGCCGCACTCCTCGCAGTCCTTCCGCTTGCTGGTCACATACACCCGGGAGGCGGGGTCGTCCCCCACCAGAACCACCGCAAGGCCGGGCTTCCTGGGCAGGGCCTCCGCCCGGGCGCGGACCTCTCCCTTCAATTTGGCCGCCAGGGCCTTTCCGTCAATCAGCGTCGCCGCCATCGCTTTTCTCCTCCTTGATTTCGTTCTCCACTTGAACCGGCTCATCCGCCGGGACGGATTCCACGGCGGTCTCCACAGCTGCCGGGGCCGGTTCCGCGGGCTCCGCACCAGGCCGCAGAGGCGGCGTGGCGGGTCCGGCGGTCCTGCGCCGGTACGCGTACAGCGCCACGGCCGCCAGCGCCGACACAATCCCCAGCATCTGGGAGGAACGGATGGGCGTGCCGAAGAAATACAGGCTGTCGGTGCGCAGCCCCTCGATGGCCGCGCGGCCCAGACCGTACCAGATCACATAGCTGAGGAACATCTGACCGTTGAATTTCCGGCCCTTTTTCATCAGCACGATCAGCAAAACCAGCCCCAGCAGGTTCCACAGGGATTCGTACAGAAAGGTGGGGTGGACCCCCAGGGTCCCGTTGAGGACGCTCTCATAGGCCAGCTTCGATTCCAGCAGCCCATCCCGCCACAGCTCGTTGGCGATAGACTCCGAGCACATCCGCCAGGGCAGGTCCGTCACGCCGCCGTAGGCCTCTACGTTGACGAAATTCCCCCACCGGCCGATCATCTGGCCGATGAGCAGGCCGTACACCGTGATGTCCATGCCGCTCCAAAAGTCCACCTTGCGCACCTTGCAGAAGATGAGGGCGGACACCACCGTGGCGATGACGCCGCCGTAGATGGCCAGCCCCCCGTCCCAGAAGGCGGCGGCCCGCAGCAGGCTGAAGGAGCCGTCCGCGTCATAACACACCGCAGGGTTGAAAATCACGTAGTAGAGCCGTGCTCCGATGATGGCGGAGGGCACCACCACGAAAATGGCGTCGGTGATGGCGTCCGGGTCCATGCCGAACTCCGGCGCCCGCCACAGCCCGTAGGCCACCGCCAGCAGGAACCCAGCGGCGATGATGACGCCATACCAATAGATGTTGTGGCCGAACACCGAGAACGCCACCCGGTTCAGCTCAAATTCCAGCCCCAGGCCGGGGAAAAAAACAAGATTTGTCATGGACGCTCCTCTCTATATCTGCTCCGGGAAAGGCCGGTTCCGGGGACGCGGCGCTCCGCGCCCGGACTCAGCCCCTTCTCAGCCCTCCGGCGAAATGACGGACAGAGCCGTGCGGCTCTCCACGAACCACTCCCGCAGAAGGGCCTCGCCGTCGGCCCGCTCAATGCTCTGGAAAACCTGGGGAAAGCTGAGGTAGTCCTCCCCGTCGAACCAGGTCTGCGCCATCTCAATACAGGTGTCCTCCATGGAGTTGAGGTGCCGCACCATGGAGCCATAGGCGGACTTTTTCAGCCGGTCCCACAGCTCCTGATCGACGCCCTCCGCCCCCAGCCGGGCGGCCTCCCTCAGCACCTCGTCCCGAACCCGCTCCGGGTCCCGGCTCTCCCCCTCCGCCACAATAAAGGCGCAGCCGGGCACGGAGGAGTAAAAGCTGCCCAGCGAGCTGTTGAGCAGGCCCTGTTCATACAGCCGGTTGTACAGCGGCGCGGACGGGCTGAACAGCACGTCGCAGGTCAGCTCGGCCACCAGCCGCTGGCGCAGGGCGCCCCCCTCCTCCGCCGGAGCCCCCTTGAAGCCCAGGGCAAACAGCGGCATGGACACCGGCATGGCGCGGCGGGTGAGCCTCTGCCCCACCTGGGCGGGCTCCTGCCGGCAGCAGACGCCGTCCACGGCGGTGGAGCGCTCCGCCGGCAGCACCTCTCCGGCGATATCCGCCACCCGCTGCGGGTCGATATTCCCCGCCGCGCACAGCACCATGTTTCCCGGCCGGTAAAAGGCCCGGTGGCACTGGTAGAGGGTGTCCGCCGTGATCCGAGAGATGGACTCCACCGTTCCCGCCACCCGGGTACGGATGGGATGCTCCGTGTACATGGCCTCCAGCAGGCGGTAATACGCCTCGTCGTTGGGGTCGTCCTCGCACATTCGGATCTCCTGGGCGATAATGCCCTGTTCCTTCTCCACGCTCTCCGCGGTGAACCAGGGCACAGACACAAAGGACAGCAGCGTACGCAGGTTCTCCTCAAAGCACCGCACTCCATCGAAAAAATAACCCGTCATGGACGCGGAGGTGAAGGCGTTGGGGTCTACCCCGTTGGCCGCCATGCTCTGGAGGGCGTTTCCATCCTCGGTATCAAAGGTTTTATGCTCCAGAAAGTGAGCCACCCCCGCCGGGGTGTCCAGCCACTCGCCGTCCTCTCCCCGAAAGCGCAGGTCCATCCCGCCGTACCGGGCGGCGAAAAAGGCGAACTGCTTGCTGTATTCCGGCCGTACGTCCACATAAATCCTCAGCCCGTTGGGCAGAACGCAGTGGTATACGGTCTGGCCCAGGGCGCTGTATTCCAATTTGTCCACAGGTCAGCCCTCCTTTCCCGTCAGGCGGTAGACGGTGTCCAGCTTCAGCCTCCGCGCGGCCTCCACCACCTGGTCCGCCGTCACGGCCTCCACCGCCCGAATCAGCTCCTCTCTCCCCTGCGCGGCGTGGAACAGCAGGAAGGTGAGCCGGTTGTCCTCCATCTGGGACTGGCTGTCCAGCCGCCCCCGCAGGCTGTTGGACACGTTCCGGCCGGCGGCGGTGAGCTCCTGCCTGGTGAAATCTCCCCGCTTCACCGCCTCCAGCTGGTCCAAAATGGCCTCCTGCGCCCGGTCAAACTGGGAGAACTCCACCCCGGAGGACACAGCCATCAGCCCCTTCACCTTGTCCAGCACAGACGACGCGTAGTAACACAGGCTCATCTTCTCCCGCACGTTGACAAACAGCTTGGAGTTGGCGCTGCCGCCATACAGGGCGTTGCACACCAGCAGGGCCGGATAGTCCTCGCTGCCCATGGTGATTCCGCCGGTGCGGAAGCCCAGGGCCAGCTTGCCCTGGGTCACGTCCATGGCGTCGGACACCCTGCGGACGGGCCCATCGGGCTCCGCCTTCACCAAGCAGTCCACCGGGGCGGACCGCCCGGACAGCAGCGGGGCAAAGGACCGGCGGACGGCGTCCTCCACCCGCTCCGGGTCCGCCCCGCCGCCATAGATAAAGGTCACCCTTGCCTGCGACAGCAGGGAGCGGTAGGCCGTCCACAGGGCCTCCGGCGTCATGGCCAGCGCCCGGTCCGCGCTGCCCAGCTTGTCCACGGCGTAGGCCTCCCCGGCGCACATCTCCTGGAGCAGCCGGAACATTGCCCAGCCCCGCTTGTCGTTCATTCTGCCCCGGATGCGGTCGGCCAGATTGGCCCCCTCCATCTCCACGTAATCCCGGCGGAACACCCCGTCCTCCAGACACGGGTTCAGCAGAATCTCGCCCATGAGGCCGGCGGCGGGCTCCAGCACCGCCGAGCCGTCCAGCGCGAAGCGGTCGTCAATCGCGCTGCACAAAAAGCTGACGCACTGGCTCTCCCCTCTCTGGCGGACGGCAGGCGCCAGGGAGGCGCCGTACAGGCTGTCGGCGGCGGCGGACAGCTTCTCCATGTCGGGATAGCGGGCGCTGCCCCGGCTCAGCACCTCGGGGACCAGGGCAAAGGCGGAGGCGGTCTCCTCCCGCAGCGGGACGGTGAGGGTGACGGTCAAAAGCCCGGTTTTGAACTTCTCTGTCTGATTTACGGCCAGCTCCACGCCGTCCGCCAGCCGTTTCCAATGCTGCTGCATAGCGTTCCTCCTCAAGGCGGTTAGTTCAAGCAGACACTATTATACATCATCAGCCGCCGTTTGACACCTGTTATTTTGCATCAAATGGTAAATTTTTTGGGAACCGCGCCGCCCGGCGCCCGAAGGCAGCCGTCCTCAAAATCAAAATCATTTCCCCTTGACTTTTCCGGCGGATTGTGGTATAGTTGCGGTATTGTAAAGCGCATGGGCTTTACAGAGCGCCTTGTAGAGGAGGAATTCCATGAAAAATCAGGCATACCGCATGGCCATGCTGTTTGATTTTTACGGCGATCTGCTCACCGAGCGCCAGCGGGAATTCTATGACCTCTATTATAATGAGGACCTGTCCCTGGCCGAGATCGCGGAGAACTACGGCATCTCCCGCCAGGGCGTGCGGGACGTGATTGTTCGGGCTGAGGCGGCGATGACGGAGATCGAGGACAAAACCCACATTATCCGCCGCTTTCAGCAGTCCAAGGCGGCCATCGCCGCCATCAGCGGCGCCGCGGACCGGCTGCTCCAGTCTGTCGACCGGCGCAGCTACAGCGACGCCTCGCTGGATGAGATCGCCCGCACCATCAAGGAAAACGTGGCCAAGCTGGAGCAGGAGTAACCGTTATGGCATTTGAAAGTCTTACCGATAAGCTGTCCGCCGTATTCAAGCGCCTGCGGGGCAAGGGCAGGCTCTCCGAGGCCGACGTGAAGGAGGCCATGAAGGAGATCAAAATGGCCCTCCTGGAGGCGGACGTCAATTTCAAGGTGGTCAAAAGCTTCGTGGCCCAGGTCACCGAGCGGGCCGTGGGCCAGGACGTGATGGAGTCCCTCACCCCCGCCCAGATGATCGTGAAAATCGTCAACGAGGAGCTCACCGCCCTTATGGGGGGCGGAAACAGCAAGCTCGCCATCGCCTCCGCCCCGCCCACCATCGTGATGCTGGTGGGCCTCCAGGGCGCGGGCAAAACCACCAACGGCGCCAAGCTGGCCGGACTGATGAAAAAACAGGGCAAGCGGCCCCTGTTGGCCGCCTGCGACGTGTACCGCCCCGCCGCCATCACGCAGCTGGAGGTGGTAGGCGGGCAGCTGGACATCCCGGTATTCCAGATGGGCCAGATCGACCCGGTGGACATCGCAAAAGCCGCCGTGGAGCACGCCAAAAAGCACGGCAGCGACATGGTGTTTCTGGACACCGCCGGGCGGCTTCACGTGGACGAGGCCCTGATGGACGAGCTGCGCCGGATCAAGGAGGCGGTCCGCCCCACCGAAATCCTGCTGGTGGTGGACGCCATGATCGGGCAGGACGCCGTCACCGCCGCCAAGGCCTTTGACGAGGCGCTGGACATCGACGGCGTCATGCTCACCAAGCTGGACGGCGACGCCCGGGGCGGCGCGGCCCTGTCCATCCGGGCGGTCACCGGCAAGCCCATCAAGTTCGCGGGCACCGGCGAAAAGCTGGACGCGGTGGAGGTCTTTCATCCCGACCGCATGGCCAGCCGCATCCTGGGCATGGGCGACGTGCTCTCCCTCATTGAGAAGGCGGAGCAGAACCTGGACGCCAAAAAGGCCGCCGAACAGATGGAGCGGCTGCGGAAAAACAAGTTCACCCTGGCCGATTTCTACGACCAGCTGATCCAGCTCAAGAGCATGGGCTCCATGGAGGACATTATGGGCATGCTCCCCGGCATGGGGGGCAGGAAGCTGGACCTGTCGGCGGACGAGGGCAGTCTGAAGCGCATTGAGGCCATCATCCAGTCCATGACCCCCTATGAGCGGGAGAATCCCAACGTGCTGAACTCCAGTCGAAAAAAGCGGATCGCCGCCGGGTCGGGCACCCAGGTGGTGGACGTGAACCGTCTGCTCAAGCAGTTTGACATGATCCAGTCCCTCACCCGGCAGTTCGCCAACCCCAAAAAGGCCAAAGGGCTGTTTGGAAAATTTAAGGGGATGGGGATGCCCTTTTAAATAAGGAGGATGCACTGTATGAGACGGCAGCTGCAAGGCATTGCGCTTATCCTGATTGGCATTCTGTTCACACTGGTCTGTATGATTGATCCTTGGCTTCCTGTCATTGGCGACGTAGGCAGGGTGATGTATCCCATACTCGCGGCTGCAGCGAGCATCACCGGACTGGTTCTCGTATTCAAGGGCGGGAAGGATTGACAGGTTGGTTTACGTCCCTTCCGGGACATTTACCATAAATGAATGAACAACTTTTGGAGGTGAATATACGATGGTTAAGATCAGACTGCGCCGCATGGGCGCCAAGAAGGCCCCCTTCTACCGCGTTGTGGTCGCCGACTCCCGCTATCCCCGGGACGGCCGCTTCATCGAGGAGATCGGTACCTACGACCCCCGGCAAAACCCCGCCGCCGTCAACATCGACACCGACCGGGCCCAGGCCTGGATCAAAGCCGGCGCTCAGCCCACCGACACGGTGCGCGACCTGCTGAAAAAGGCGGGCGTGTAACCGCCCCCAGGAGGCCACATGAAGGAATTGCTCACTTATATCGCCCGCAATCTGGTGGACGACCCCGGCGCGGTGTCCGTCGATCAGTACGAGACTCCCGCCGAGACCGTGCTGGAGCTGCGGGTGGCCCCCGGCGACATGGGCAAGGTGATCGGCCGTCAGGGCCGCATTGCCAAGGAAATCCGTGCGCTGATGCGCTCGGTGGCCCAGCGCCAGGGCAAAAAGCTCTCGGTCGATATCGTTGACTGAAACGCAAGGCAGGCGGGGTTATGCCCCGCCTGCCTTTTGCGCGGCGTCCCGCAAAACAGGAGGTGCTTTCCAATGAATGAATTTCTCGACTGCGGCCAGATTGTCAACACCCACGGCGTCCACGGCGAGGTGCGCATTGTCCCCTGGGCGGACAGTCCAGACTTTTTGTGCCGGTTTTCCACGCTGTATCTGGATGGCAGGGCTCTGAGCGTAACCTCCAGCCGGGTGCACAAGGGCAGCGTCGTCGCCCGGTTTCAGGGAGTGGACACGGTGGAGCAGGCCATGGCCCTCAAGGGGAAAACGGTCCAGCTCCGCCGCGCCGACGCCAAGCTGCCCGAGGGCGCTTTCTTTCTGGCGGACATCATCGGCCTGGACGTGGTGGATGAGGACGGACGGACGCTGGGCAGGCTGAAGGAGGTGCTCTCCCCCTCCCGGCAGCGTATCTACGTGGTGGAGGGTGCCCGGGAGATGATGATCCCCGCCGTGCCGGAGTTCATTTTGGAGACCAACATCGCGTCTGGCTATATTAAAGTACGGCTCATCGAGGGAATGTAGGCATGTATCACATCGACATTATGACATTGTTTCCCGACACCGTGGGAGACGTGCTGTCCGAGTCCATTCTGGGCCGGGCGCAGGAGCGGGACATTCTGCGTATTGACACCCATCAGATTCGGGACTACACTTTAAATAAGCAGAAGCAGGTGGACGACTATCCCTATGGCGGGGGACGGGGAGCGGTGCTACAGGCCGACCCGCTGTACCGGTGCTGGGACCACATCCGCGGGCTGTATGACAAGCGCCCTCACACCATTTTTCTCTCCCCCTGCGGCAAAACCTTCACCCAGGCGGACGCCAAGCGGCTGGCCCGGGAGTACAGCCATCTGATCCTGGTGTGCGGCCATTACGAGGGCATTGACCAGCGGTTTATCGACGAGTGCGTGGACGAGGAGATATCCCTGGGCGACTTCGTCCTCACAGGTGGGGAGATCGCCGCCATGGCGGTGGCGGACGCGGTGTGCCGCCTGGTGCCCGGGGTGCTGTCCGACGCCGAATGCTTTGAAAACGAGAGTCACTGGGACGGTCTTCTGGAGCACCCCCAGTACTCCCGCCCCGAGGTGTGGCACGGCAGGGCCGTCCCGCCGGAGCTGCTCACCGGCGACCACGCCAAGGTGGAGCGCTGGCGGCGCAAGCAGTCCCTGCTGCGCACCAGGGAGCGGCGGCCCGACCTGTACGAGGCGCTGGACCTCTCCTCCAAGGCGGACCAGAAGCTGCTGGCGGAGCTGGAGCGGGAGCTCAGCCGCCCTCCCCTGCCCCAGCCGCTGGAATGCCGTCCGGCGCGGGAGGACGATTTGGATGCCATGGAGGTTATTCTGGCCCAGGCCAAGGCCCTTCTGGTCCCCATCGGGCAATGGACCGGCGATTACCCCGCACGGCGGGATTTCCAGTCCGACATGGCCCTGGGCGCGTGCTACGTCCTCACCTGCGGCGGCCGGGTGGGCGGGTTCTTTACCCTGTCCCCTCGGCCTGAGGCGGGCTATGACGCCATCACCGACGGAAAATGGTCGTCGGACGAGCCCTATGCCGTCCTCCACCGCTGCGCCGTGGCGGAGCAGTGGAGGGGAACCGGTCTGGCCGACTTCATGATCGCCGCGTGCGGGCGGCTGGCCCTTGAGCGGGGCATTGAATGGCTCCGGGTGGACACCCACAAAAAGAACAAGGCGATGCAGGGACTGATCCGGCGCAACGGCTTCCAATACCGGGGCAACGTGCGGGTAGACGTCCCCCAGCCCTATGATCCCCGCCGGGTGGCCTATGAAAAGCGGTTGAGACAGCCCGCTCCCGATGTAAAAAAGGCCCTTGAAAGCGGCCCGTCTCCCTTGACAAGCCCACATAAAATGATATAATCTAATTTGTATTATGATATAAGGGGATTGTTTTTATGAGCTTTTCCATCATCGTTGACAGCTGCTGCGACTTGACCCCCGAAATGCGGGCGGACCCGGTATTCCGCTCCATCCCGCTGACCATCCGCGTGGGCGGCAGGGACTATATCGACGACCAGAGCCTGGATACCAGCCTGCTGATCTACGCCATGGACCAGAGCCAGGAGGCCTCTTCCTCGTCCTGCCCCTCCCCCGGAGACTATTTGGAGGCCTTCCGGCAGGCGCAGGGCGACATCTACGTGGTCACCCTCTCCGCCCTGCTCAGCGGTTCTCACAACAGCGCATGGCAGGCCAAGCAGATGTTTTTGGAGGAGCAGCCGGATCGAAACGTCCATGTGTTCAACTCCTGCTCCGCCTCCGCCGGGGAGGTGCTGCTGGCCCAGCGGGTACACCAGCTGGCCAAATCCGGGATTCCCTTCTCTCAGGTGGCCGCCCAGGCAGAGCAAACCGTCAAGGACAGCAACACGCTGTTCGTCCTGGAAAACCTGGACAATCTCAAGAAAAACGGCAGACTGACAAAGGTGCAGGCCATGCTCACCGGAGCGCTGCGCATCAAGCTCATCATGGGTTCCACCCCCGAGGGCGAAATCTGCAAGCGGGGTCAGGCCATGTCCATCAAGCAGGCGTTGACCAAGCTGGTGGACATTATGGCGGCAGACGAGCGGCATAAGGGGAAAACGCTTTATATTGCCCAATGCCTCTGCCCCGACCGCGCCCAACAGCTGTGGGAGCTGGCCAGGAAGAGCTGTCAATTCACCGGCGTGGTCATCACCGCCACCCGCGGGCTCAGCTCCTACTACGCCAACAGCGGCGGCGTAATCGCGGCCTATTGACAGACCGCCTTCGGCCCGCAGATATGGAGGAGCAGGCATGGATTTATGCGACATCCGAGAAATCAAGGCCCTGCTGGCCCGGCACGGCTTCCATTTTTCCAAATCCATGGGGCAGAATTTTCTCATTGCGGGCTGGGTTCCCCGGGACATCGCCGACGCCGCCGGGTTGGACAAGGGCTGCGCCGTGCTGGAAATCGGCCCGGGCATCGGTCCCCTCACCCGGCAGCTGTCTCTCCGGGCGGGCAGAGTGGCAGCTGTGGAGCTGGACGCCTCCCTTCTGCCCATTCTGGCTGAAACGCTGTCGGACTGTCCCAATACAGAGGTCATTCACGGCGACGTCATGAAGCTGGACCTTTCAGCCATCGTATCTGCCAAGCTGTCCGGCTTTACGGTAAAGGCCTGCGCAAACCTGCCCTATAACATTACCACCCCGGTGATTACCCGTCTGCTGGAGGCAGGCTGCTTCCAGTCCGTCACGGTGATGATCCAGCGGGAGGTGGCCCGCCGGATCTGCGCCGCCCCCGGCGACGCGGACTGCGGGGCGTTCTCCCTGTTCTGTCAATACCACGCCCGGTGTGAGCTGCTGTTTGAGGTGCCGCCGGACTGCTTCCTTCCCGCCCCCAAGGTCACATCCGCCGTAGTCCGGCTCACCCCTCACGCGGCTCCTCCGGTTGCCGGAGAGAAGAACGCAATTTTCGCCGTGGTCAAAGCCGCCTTTGCCCAGCGCCGCAAAACCCTGCTCAACGCCCTGTCCGCCGCCTACGGAAGCCGTTTTTCAAAAGAGCAGCTGCGGCAGATCATTTTGGACTGCGGCCTGCCGGAAACCGTCCGGGGAGAGCGGCTGAGCTTGGAGCAATACGCCCAGCTGGCCCGGCGCCTCAGCTGACCTCCGCCCTCCTTTGTCAAATCCGCGCGTTTCGCATAGGATGAAGCAAAGGAGGGTTTTCCTATGCCAATCATCTATTTATCCCCATCTACGCAGGAGTCGAACATCTATGTCAGCGGCGGCAGCGAAGAGGAGTGGATGAACCGTCTGGCCGACGCCATGGTTCCATACCTGAACGCTTCAGGCATTCAATACGTCCGCAACACGCCGGACATGACCGCCGTCTCCTCCATCCGCGCCTCCAACGCAGGCAGCTATGACCTGCACCTCGCCCTGCATTCCAACGCCTCCGCGCCCAGTAATTACGGAAGAACACGAGGTATTATCGTGTTCTATTATCCGGGCAGCTCCAGGGGAAAGCGCGCGGCGGAAATTATGGCTGAAAATCTCAAGGCAATCTATCCGCTGCCGAACCGGGTGCGGACAGAGGCCACCACCTCAATCGGCGAGGTGCGCCAGCCCCACGCCCCGTCGGTGTTCATTGAGTTGGGATATCACGACAATGAGGATGACGCCGCCTGGATCAAAAACAATCTGGATGAGATCGCCCGGACCATTGTTCTGGCGCTCACAGAATATTTTGGAATTCCCTTTTTGACCTCTGAGGGCCCCAGCCGGCAGGGCGTCGTGGACGTGGACTGGGGCTATCTCAACATCCGCTCCCGTCCGTCCACTACGGCGCCTGTGATTGCCAAGGCCTACGACGGTGCGCGGCTGACCATTCTGAATCAGTGGCAGGATTGGTATCTTGTGTCCTTTGACGGCGCTGAAGGTTATGCCAACAGCGATTTCATCACCCTGCTCTGAGCCGGGATGCGGAGACTTCGGACCGTTCTCCGGCTTGCCTGCCGACCGGGTGTGGCTCCCCGCCGGCAGCCTGCGCTCCGCATTGCAGTCGCTGAAGCTGCTGTACCAAATTCAGCATCCTCCCTTGCCTGCCCCCATTCGAGAGGACTCCATCTGACCCTTTACAGATTATTCAAAGATTTTTCAAAAACTATCCATCACTTCATATCTGGGGATGGTATACTGTTATTGTCATAAACAGTGACAACTCCTCCCTCTCTTTCTTGAATCAAATGACGGCCTATCGCAAGCAATTGCGGTGGGCCGCCGCCATTTTGAAAAAGTAAAAAAACTTCATTTTACCTCTTGCATTTTTTGATTCGATATGGTAATATATCTGAGGTCGAAAGAAAAAAATATCCGGGTGTGGCGAAGTTTGGTATCGCGCTTGACTGGGGGTCAAGAGGCCGCAGGTTCAAGTCCTGTCACTCGGACCATTTTCTCGATAAAAACCGCTGATTTTCAGCGGTTTTTATC
Organism: uncultured bacterium; assembly: GCA_947383145.1. Taxonomy (GTDB): domain Bacteria; phylum Bacillota; class Clostridia; order Oscillospirales; family Oscillospiraceae; genus Enterenecus. The sequence continues at coordinate 12,781 of CANDCH010000010.1, read as the reverse complement.
GTTTTTCATAACTTTTTTGACGCTTTCATTTTTCGCAGTTGTTGCCCGACCCAGATTTGACCCATTCTGGAAAAATTTCAGGGAGTGCCGGATTGCTGTCCGGCGCTCCCTGTTTTTCGTTGGTTCTTTGTCAGATGGCCTGGGCGATGAAGCTGCCCATGCGGTCTGCCGCCTCCTTTTGCATCTCCCCGGTGACATGGGCGTAGGTGTCCAGCGTGAAGCCCGCGCTATAGTGCCCCAGGATGCTGGACACTGTCTTAACGTCCACCCCCTGCTGGATCGCCAAAGTTGCGAACGTATGACGCAACCCGTGGAAGGGCAGGTTTTCACTAATCCCCGCCTTCCTGAGCAGCGTTTTATGCAGCCGCCCGATGCAGTCCGGGCCGTACATCTTCCCAGTCACCGGCGAGGGGAACATATAGGGGTTGGAGGGGTGCTTTTCGTGCTCCTGCACCAACAGGTCAACCGTCTCTTTCGGCAGGCAGATCGTCCGCACCGAATTGGCAGTCTTGGGCTGGGTCACCCGCACCTCGCCCTTCAAGCGTCCTGCCGATTTCGACACCGTCAGGGTGCGGGACTCCACATTGAGGTCAGCCCAGAGAAGCGCCGTCAGCTCACCCCTCCTCAGTCCCGTGGTCAGTTCCAGGTAGAACATGGGCAGGACGCCGTGTTCCTCCGCCGCGCTGAGGTAGGCTCCGATCTGCTCCGCTGGAAGGATCCGCATCTCCTTTTTCTCCTTCGGCGGCAGGCGGCAGCCGATGGCCGGATTGAAGGGAATCAGACGCTCCCGTACCGCCTGATCCAGCGCGGTGCGGAGCATAGCGTGGAGGCCGCGTACCGTTCGGGCACTCAGGCTTCTATCCTCCATTCCCTCATATTTCTCCACCCTGCCGCTTTTCTTCGTCTTGTTGTAGAATTTTTGAAGATCCAGGGTGGTGAGCTTTTCCAGCTTGATTTTGCCGATGTTGGGCGCGATGTGATGCTCAATGAAGCTGCGGTAATACTCCGCTGTGCTGTCTTTGACAGCGGGCTTGCAGTAGTTTTCGTGCCAGATCCAGCACCACTCCTCCACCGTGTACTGCCCCGCCTTGGTCACATCAATTTTTCCATTTTTCTCAATAGCCTGGGCCAGTTTTTCCTTGCACTCTTTTTGTGTTTTAGCCAGGACATTTTTATAGATGGCCTTGCCTGTCACCGGGTCGCGGCCCGCCGTGTAGCGGCCCTCCCAGCGGCCATCAGGACGTTTTCTCAAACTGCCCTCGCCGTTTGCTCTTTTCTTTGCCGTAGTTATTCACCTCCAGTTCTGATATCACCGTCATTGTCATCCATGCACTCGGCCATCATTCTCATGCCCAGCCGGAAGCCCAGGATAAAATTTTCCATGGCGGTGATGCTGTCAATTTCCTGTTGCGATTCGATCAGCTTTGCCAAGACCTCCTGTCCGGCTTCATCAAGCTGCTCCGTGAGCTGGGTTTCAAAACGCGCTACACGGTTCGTCGCCCGTTTTAACTCCGAATTAGGCGCAATATCCTGTTCGTTGGGTGTAATGTTGCCGTAATAGAAATCTTCCAGGGTTTTTCTCATTATTTCCACCTCCTGCAGCGACACACCATACCACAGGCTGGCCGAAATAGCCATGGCAAACAGCAAGAATTATCAATCCAGACACATCTTTTTTCTCCGGCGGTCGCCCTTTTCTTTGAAAACAGTGGTGCAATCCGCATCCCCACACAGCGGCGCACAAAGGGGGCAATACCGCGTTTCATTTGCAGGAGGGGTTGGAATACCATCCGTTCTACAGGATGAGCACACACCGCTTCACAGGGGCAGACACGCCGGAAAGGGATCGGGGGCCGCCCTTCAGGGAGCGGCCCCCGGCGATTCGCTGTGGCGGCGCTATTGCGGGTATCGGGTATAGCTGATATAATGGGGCTGTTCCTCCAGCCACCAGCGGAAGTATTGCCCACCCCACCGGGCATGACTATTCAGTCCACTCTCGGTGACCTTGATGTACTCGTCCGTTTTATCCACCACGACCACCACGTGGTAGGACTCGGAATTTCTGTATTCCACCAAGTCGCCGGGTCGGATCTGCTCCCAGCTTGGGCGGTCTACCCTCCGCCATGGAAGATTTCCAAAGGCGGCGTCAGAACACAGGGTAGCCCAGCCGGAGCAGGTGATGCCCCGGCCATACGGCCCTCCGCTATTGGAGCGATAGGGCGTAGGGTAGGTGGAGCCAGTGGGGTAGGTCTGCTTCAGCTGTGCCAGAACGGCCCGAACGCTTTCCTCAGTGGCGGTCTGGGAAGATGATTGAATCTGTACAGGGGTAGTCACCTCCTCGGTGTAGGGTTCGTCCGGGTCGATGTGGACGGAGTTGGTAGAGGCGTCGTAGGTCACGCCGAAGTCCACCGCCCTGCCGATGTCCCGGAGCCGGACGTAATTGTTGCCGCCGATGGCATAGGCGGTGATGGTGGTTTGCTGACCGTTGATGTAGAATGTCTGGCTGCTTGGCCGGGCGGTGATGTAGTCCGCTGCCTGGACAGCAGGGCCGCTCAGGGCGAGACCGGCGAGGATGCCGAGTCCCATAAAAACTGCTTCCCGTTTTCTGCTCATGATCGATGCTCCTTTCGATTTTGATGTGCTTTTGGCAAACACAACCATGCCGAAGGATCGTTTGGAAGTCAAGAACAATTAGAGCAATAGCGTGGAGAAAAGCAAGACAGGAAACGAAGCACTTTGCACAGTGTCTGATCCGGATGGCAGGCATTAGTCTCCCGCCATCTGCGTGTCGATCCAGGCGAGGAACTTCTCCTTCGGCACCACGATCCTGCTGCCAATTTTCAGCGCCGGAAAGTCCTCAGTGTGCACCAGTTCATAGGCCCCTGCACGGCTGATGCCCAGCACCGCTGCCACCTCGGGAACGGACAGCATTAGCGGCAGTTGGTCGTACGAGGTGTACTGTGTTTTCTTCATGATCGTCCTTTCCCCCTTCCCGTGGAAGGGCTCCTATCTTGTTGGATGCGTCTTGTTGATATAGTTCCTCCTAAAAATTGGGGGTAACCCGCCAAAGGTTTCAAAGTCACCAGCCCATGGTCGTGCCCTCGTCCGGGTGGTCGTCCGGGTGGTCGTCCGGGTGGTCGTCCGGGTGGTCGTCCGGCTTGTGGCCCATGGCAATCTTCTTCTCCCGAATCTTCTGGAGCAGCTTGCGGTCGGCGCGCATACCCACCGGGCTGCGCTTGGGTAGAGAGTTGTCCTGGAACACCCGGCTCATGCTGTGGAGCAGACGCACCACCGCCAGCGCCGCCACAGGAGCTTTGGGTTGCTCCATCCGCTCCAGCAAAAGGCCGGCATACTCATTCCCCTGCGCTGACGCTCGGGCCAGCCAGTATTCGGCCTGCTCCACATCCTGCGGAACCTCCTGCCCGGTGAGATACAATTTGCCCAGCAGATATTGTGCGCCGGGGTGGCCAGCGTCGGCGCACTCAACCAGGTACTTTAGCCCGCGCTCCACATCTTTAAGAATGTTCTCCCTGCCAAGATATTCTTTTGCCAGACGATACCCGGCGCGGAGCGAACCCTTCTGCCACGCACATTCCAGCCATTCCATCCCGCTCTGCGGATCGCGTACATCCAAGTCATCGGAGAGCAGAAGCTCCCCCAGCGCACACTGGGCCGGAACCATTCCCGCCTGTGCCGCTTTCTCAAACGCTTCCGTCGCCAGGGCACTGTCTGGAATCAGGATACCGCCGTCCCGATACAGTGTCCCCAGCGCATACCACGCCTGGGGTACACCGTGGTCGGCCAGCATTTTCATCTCCGACACTGCCCAATCTTTATTTTCGATGGGCTCCTCCGGGCTGTCCAGAATTTGCTTCATCTTCCAGTACCACTCGTTGCGGGTGTGGTCATAGCCATCATCCTCATCTGGCTGCTGTGCACCCTCGAAGGTGAGCGCGGAAAGGCGGAGGCGCTCCGCCTCCGCCACAACGGCATTCTTGATCTGCCGGAACTCCTTCTGCTCAGACAGCTTTTTCTTCTGGGGCGGCGCGTCGGAGTAGTACCCCTCCACCTGGCCCTGGAACATCTGCCACTGGTCATAGCACTCGGCCACCATGGGCAGACGCTCCATCTCATCTACAACCTTGTCCACCAGCTTTTTCACTGGCTTAGGCAGGTAGCCATACTTCTTCTGCCCCTTCACGCTGCCCAGCGCCCGGGCCAGCTCCCACATCAGTTGTTCCGCCTCCGGGTGGCCGCAGATACCCTGGCGCATTTCTTTCACCAGCGCCACCATGGACGCCCGGGCCTCCCATACCAGTTCGTCCCGCGACACAGTTTTCTGCTCATAGAGGTGGAGCATTTCCTGGTCAAAGATCTGATTAGTCAAAACAGATTTGATCTTGCGTATCCCATCCCGATCCAGCCAGCCCTCCTTGGGCTGGCTGGACCACGCCATCATGTGGACGTGGGGATGATTGCCCTCATCGTGGAATGCAGCGTACCAACGGAAGTGATCCGGCGGGATGCCCATGGCGGCGGCGATCTCGTTGCGCTCCTGGCGGAGCAGGTCGCGCCACGCTGACGCCCGGTCATAACCCAGCCGGGCCGCGTCCTCCCGCTTCAGCGAGATGATGTGCGTCCACACGTTGCCGGTGTAGCTGTCCAGCTCCGCCGCCGCTTTTTGTAAATCTACGGTATCGTCGTCGCTGAACAGGCCGTGACTCCCCAGCCGCTCCACCCTCGGGCGAGTGGCAATGTACTTCAGGTACACGTCAGAGCGGTTGGCCTGCTCCCAGTTGCACTCCAGCGCCGTAGTGATGAACGCGGAGGCGTGGGCTTTGGTGTGGGATGTTTGCCAGTCATCGTATTCCAACAGCTCTTTGCTGTTGGGAAAATCCTGCACCAGCGAACGGATCAGCTGCTCCTGACGTTTGGTGGCGGGGCGGTCATCCGGCACCAGCTCCACGCCGTCCCGCGTGCTGATGTAGCGCAGATAGCCACCGCCGCCGCTGCTGCCCTTGCCGCCGCACTTGATGTACGGGCTTTTCAAAATCAGTCCGGGCATCCGTCATCCTCAATGTGGCGCGCGATCTGTTCGAAGCGTGTCTGCCCATTTGTGCGTTTCACACGCTCCACGCTCTCCGCGCGTTTGCGCCGCAGGTATTCCTCGTCCAGCTCCGTGCAGTCCGCCAGGATGCTTATGCACATATCCAGTTCCACCGCCAGCTTGAATTGCAGCGACCCCATGCGCTTTTCCATCGTTCCCAGCCGCCCCTCCATGCACGAGCGGATAGCGGCAGGGAGGAACAGTCCCGCGTCCTGGGCACTGAGATAGCCCAGGTAAAAATCCAGCGCGTGTCCCATGAACATGGTCATGGTTTTGCTGCCGTCCTCATGATAACGGCGTTCCAGCTCGGCCTTCTTCTCCGGCGTGAGATAGACCGCCAACTTGTCCTTTTTGCCCATTTTCTGCTCCTTTCCGGGGTTTGACCCCTGCGTAAAGCCTGTTGTTGTGTGCCTTTCGGGGATTTCTGACCCCAACAGTGCATCTTTCCTTCTGTTTTGACCCCATCCGTGGCACTGGGAAACCGCCCGCACTGCGGGCGGTTGTGGCTCGGCGGGCGTCACCTTTGACGCCCGGTGTTTATCCTGCTTTTTCCTTCGTTCTGCCATCTGACCCAGTTTCCGGGGTTTCCTCGTGGTAGGTCAGCCTGTCCTTATGCCCCGACAGGGGCGGCATCGGCAGGATGTAGTAGGTGTTGTTGCACTGCCGTCTCCGGCCCCTGTGGTCGGTGGCGTAAGTGAACACCCTGCGGATAAAGCCCCGCCGCTCCAGCTCGTCCACCGCCTTGCGGGCCGTGGTGTCGGAGCAGTTACAGCCCGCGGCGATGGTCTGCATACTGGGCCAGCAGGTTTCTTTGCTTCCCGCGCGGCTGCGCAGATAGCCGTACACCGCCAGCTCCCGGCAGCTCAGACCGTAGCAGAAGATGGCGTTGCTGGTTTTGAAATAGCGTTCCCCTAAAATTGACATGTTGGTTCTCCTTTCTTTGTCCGTGGTTTGACAGCCTGACGCGGAAAATTTCGCCCACCTCCTTCCTCCGCGCAAAATAAAATACTGCCCTCGCACAAAATTGTGGGGGCAGTATTCGTATTGCGTTTTCGTTTGTGTGTGGTAAAATATAACTATTGGGAGGTGAGGATGTGGCCCAATCCAGATATCAGATTTTCCAACTGTCCGCCCGGGCGGTGATGAGCTATGCTGTGGAGACGGAGGATGGCTATTCATTTAACCTCAGCGCGTCGGCCACGGAAAAGTGCAGAAGCAGAACCGCCACCCACGAGCAGGACAGCAACGCACTGTTCTTCCAGACCATGTGTGTCCTACGGGACGACGGCTACGCCGAATCCACCGATGGGAAGCTGATTCCCGACCTGTCCGACGCGATCTTCTACATGGACTTTGCAGGCGTTTTCGACCGCAGCGCCGCCAATAAAAAACAGCGCGTTCGCCAGGAGAAGGCCCGGGCCATGTTCCGCCCCGAGGGCGTAGGGCTGGACTTTGGCTCCGGCCCCCATCGATATGTGGCCTTCGAGCGCTCCGGCAGCATGAGCCGTCAGGCGCGGTTGTCCTTTATCCGGGCCGATCTATATGACGCGGTTCGCCAGCGCATCATGCTGGGCATGGACATCGACCGCTGCCAGCTCTCCAAGCTGTACGCTTACAATGGGCTGATGCTGTCCAGCGGCACGCGCATCGACGGCGTGGACATCGACCGTCCCCACCGGGTCATTGTGGTGGACAACTACACCCGCACGGAGCACTTGGTTCCTGTCATCACCGTGGAGGACGACGGCACAAAAAGCACCACCCAGAAGTACCACAGGGTGGAGAAAAAAGCAGATGTGGAAATCACCTGCTTTGACGGCGAGGGGCTGATCTCGCCCCGGTTCGCCGCGCAGATTGACCGGGCGTTGTGCGGCGGGCACATCCATACCTCGTTTCAAATCCGCCTGCCCTACGTCAAGGGGATGCTCCATCAGGTAGACTTCCACACCTTCCTGACCGACTGCGGCACCCGCACCATCACCGACCTGTGGGGCGTGGAGCATCAGGTGAAGGATGTGGACGTCATCCTCACCCGCTCCATGTGCAAGGGCCTGGGTTGGATGGAGCAGTGCGGCATGACCTGGGCGGACTACTGGGACGCGTTTCGCCGTTACCGCCACGCACTGTATGTCACCAACGTAAGCAAGGAGAGGCCGGAACAGTTTACCGAACTCAATTACCAGTTCCTCACCACAGTGTCCGTCCGGGCCGACGAGTTCCGGCCTGCCGACCTGCCGGGTGGCTGGAATCACAGCCCGGAGGAGGATGACCGCCACTGGCTCACCAAGCAGACGGAGCTGGCCTGCTACAACTTCCGCGCCAACGAGCAGTTCCGGCGGGACTACTTTCTGCGGGCGCTGGAAGGTCGGCATTTCTGGGAACGAGAAAAAGGCAGGGACTACTACCTCGCCGCCGTTCTGAAAAAGAATCCGCACTTTCTCAACGAGCCGGTGTACACCCAGAGACTGGACGATATGGCGGAGCGCATCGTGAAAAACTATGCCGTAGGGCGGCTCATCGTGGCGGGGGACAACCGCTATCTGTCTGGCGACCTGCTGGATTTGCTTGTGGGACTGCTGAATCTCAGGCAGGCCCGCACCAAGCGGGAACGGACATTTTACGCTTCTGCTTTTACAAACGTACAGCACTTTCCCAACGGCGCGTTTTATGCCCCCGGCGCGGCATACCCACGGCAGGAGGTGTGTACCCTTCTCCGCAATCCCCACATCGCCCGCAACGAGGAGATACAGCTTTCCTGCTACGACGACAAAAACAATATGCGCCAGTTCTATTTCCGCCAGCTCATCGACGTGGTGATGGTCAGCTCCAATATGCTGGCAGCGGAGCGCCTGGGCGGCGCAGATTACGACGGCGACATGGTCAAGACCATCGCCGACCCGATCATCAACGCCTGCGTGCGGCGAAACTACGACATTGACCGTTTTGAGAAATACAAATCGCTGAAGAATCAGGAGAACCTTCCCCTGCTGATGATCCCGGCGGCGGAGCCCCGGATCGCCTCCGCCCACGACTGGGAGGCCCGGTTCGAGGCGGTGCGGGACACCTTTTCCTCCCGGGTGGGGCAGATCTGCAACGCCGCGCTGGACCGCAGCATCATCGCTTACAACGAAAACTCCAAGGGCGAGGAGCGCCGGCGGTGCCGGGAGGAGACGGAGCTACTGGCCATTCTCACCGGTCTGGAGATTGACTCAGCCAAGAGCGGCGTGCGGCCTGACCTGGAGGAATTCCTGGGCCAGCGGACGGTGAAGCGGACGCCGTTCTTGCAGTATAAATACCTGGCGGAGCACATTGGAGAGCGGCGGGCCTGGTACGAGCCCACCCACGCCGCGAAGCTCAAGGCATTTTTCAACCGGGTGGATTGGAGCGAGGTAGACTCCAACGTGGAACGCCTGCCCTACCTGGCGCACCAGCTAAAAAAACACACACCGAAAATCAAGGCTGTCCCGGCGCGGGACGAGGAGTTATTCACATTTGCCGCCCAACTGAATTGGCAGAACAAATTGGACAAGGGCCTTTTGGGCGCGGTGGGCGCTCTGCTCAAAGACTACGAAGCTTGCCTGTCCCGCATTCGGGCGTGCCGGGTGCCCATCCGCAGCAAGGGCCGGAAGAACGATGTGGAGCGCATCCTCTTTTCCCGTGGGCAGGAGGAGGAATGGGACGCAGACGAGCTGTACGCCCAGTTGGGTGAGCTACCGCCGGAGCGGATATCCGAAACGCTGGATGCCCTGCGCCGGGAGGGGTGGCAGTTCCTGGACACCGAGGCCAGAGAACGCTTCCTTCTGGAGTGGTTGCCGGAATTTGAGGAGCTGTTCGACCTGTTTTCAGATTTTCGCTTTGGCGGCTACCGGGTACTGCCTGACATCCTGCTGGACATCGACCAGGAGAACACTGCCCAGGATCGGAAGCGGCTGACACGGGATGGGGATTCTCCTACCTTTGCTGTCATGATGGAGGCGTATCAGAAAAAGACAGCTTCCCAGTCTTACCGGGACGCCGTGTCCGCTAAATGCCGGGATCTGCTGGATGGGATCGTGAAACCTGTGATTGCGGTGCGCTATGTGGTAGCTCTGGGCAAACGGGGTTTGCTGTGGGAGCTGCTGCCGGACGCGATTCTGCCCAACGTGTTGGAGGTGCGCCATGCTGAATGAGTGGCAGGAATTTTTGGACTACACTGGGCCGGTGGTCTACAAAGCCGATGGGAAGAAGGACACCACTTGGCTGGGGCGGTTCACCTTTGAAACCCTGCGGGACTTCAGCGGGCTGTCCCGGATTCTGACCATCCTGGCCCGAGGATTTTTGTTCCATGGCCCGGACGGAACCGTGCTGGAGGGCGAACCCAGGGAGCGGATTGACCATGCCCGCCGGGGGCTGTGTGCCTGGTGCAGCGTGCCGGAACGGGCGGATGCAAGGCCGGAGTGGCAGTATCGGACGGGGTTCGGTTCGTTCCACGGGGAGTTCCCGGCGCTGGTGGACGAGGATGGCCGGGGGTGGTTCTGCCGGCACTTCCACGCGGCCATGGCCTTTGCCCGGGACAATCCAAAGGTGGTGCGGAAGGCGTATTTCGAGGCCGCCGGGGAACTGGACAAAAAGTTTGACGGGGAGTGGCGCAAAAAGGTGCGGCAGTTTCAGATGCCGCTGTTTTCCTCCAACGCGGACGCCGCGTGGGTCATTCGTTTTGATGATGTGATTGCCGACGCACTGGAATTGGGGCCGCTGCGTCGGAGTACCTTTGATTTGCCTGATAACCTGTTGGCAAAAATCGAAATGGCAAAACCACCGAAACTGCCCGTCGAGGTAATCCAAACGCATATTGCCTACTATGCCGCCAACAAGCCGGAGGACAGTGAGTGGGTGGTGCTGCCGGTAGCGAACTTCGACTGCTGGTTCGGGGATACCAATTTCGGACGGAAGTATCTCAGCCAGATCCCGGAGGAGATCATCCAGCGGAGCAATAGTTTCGGCGTTAGCCGGTACCGGGTGCTGCCGGAGTTTCTGCCGTAACGAAACAGACGGCTGGGCTCTTTTGGCCCAGCCGCCTGTCCTTTTCAACAGGGCCCACAAACGGCCACACAGTGGCCAACAAGGGCTTGTCCGGCCCGGAGAGGCGTTAACCCTCATCTGGGAGATTCCATCGCTCCTGTGGCACAACACGGGCGTTCTGCTCGGTCTGGTCTGATGAAACTGCTGATGCTCAGAGGTCTCCTATTTATTGGATGTGTCTTGTTGATACAGTTCCTCCGTAGATTTTATGGTAGGGGGCATCTATCGTGATAAAAACCAACGCAGATAGGTAAAGGCCAGTTAGGCCTTGTTTGAAAAATAGTGAGGAGTAGGCTAAATCAACAAAATAGCAGTAGAAGCCAAGTAAACAAAAGCGAGAAAAGAAACATCCAACTTGTCATATCTGGTGGCGATCCTGCGAAACCATTTGATTTTTTGGAAGAAGCACTCAACTAAATGACGCTCTTTATATAGCCACCAATCAACCGGCCACGGGTCAGAAACATTGCTCAGCGGCGGAATTACATAGCAGGCTCCCTGTTCTGAGATATAAGCCCGGATGGCCTTTGCCCCATAAGCACGATCCGCTAATACATTGCTGCCACTGATCGTTACCTTTTCCAGCAGCTCAACCGCATGGACTGAATCATGGTCATTCCCAGCAGACAGCATGAATTCAACCGGGTTCCCTAGTCCATCCACAATAGCGTGCAGCTTTGTATTCAATCCACCTCTGGTTCGCCCAACTGCCGTATCCGCCGTTTTTTCCCCCTCCGTTGGCACTTTCGTGAACTTTAACGCAAGTAGAGTCCAGGCTCAGGTTTTCCATATCCGCATCTGCGGACAACGCGCGGAATATGGCTTCCAATGTGCCATCGTCCCGCCATTTTGCAAATCGGGCATACACAGACTGCCAGGGGCCATACGCCTCCGGCAGTTCCCGCCACTGTGCTCCGCTGTGGGCGATCCAAAGCATCCCATTGAGCATTTTTCTATCATCTTTCCGTGGCCGGCCTCGCTTTCCCGTCCTCTCCGGTGGCAACAGAGCTTTTATGCGTTCCCATTGTTCTTTTGTCAATTCATATCGTTTCATGTCCCTATTTTTGCACATACCAACGATTTGTGCAACATTTATTTTTCAAACAAGCCCTAGTAATTTACTTCGAATCTTCAGCGCAAATATAACAATAACACTTTTTTCTGCAGACAATAATCATGACACTGTAATATTTGCCATTCCAAAATCTATTATCGAATGATTAATATTGCTTTTCCAACTAAACTGCATCTGGTGTGCTTTTTTTAAATTAAGTGTATAATGCTGAACAAGGCTATTACATGATAAATTATATTCTTCGACAAACTGCCCATCTAAATATATTTGTAAAATTCCGTCAACCATAACTCCACCATCAATATGTCCTAAATCAAACTCAAGCGTACTATAATTTCCATTTAGGTTAAAATACGAATAGCCTACACCCCAATTCATTTGAATTCCATACAAATAATTCTCTCCACACATAGTCATATATGTAGGCGAATTATACCTCTCATCGGTCTGGTATGGAGGGCACACATTTAGTAGGTAACCTTTTTCTGGAACATCCTCTCCAAGTATTATTGATAAGTCTTTGGTATCAAACGATACTGTCCCTGGATATATGTCGCTTAGCGTGCTGAATGGGAAAAATGGGTCTCCATTATAAAAAAGCACAGCTGACTCGGTGAGTTCTTGTTTTAAACCATTTTCCATAATTTGTACCTTTTTTGTTTCAAAGGTACCCTTGTTGTCAAGCATCTCCTTATACTGCTCTACATCACGCCGTAGTTCAGCAACAGTTCCATTTAGTTCACCATTGCTTTCCCTTAATTCATCGTTTTTTGCAGTTAGAGCTAATATATCAGCATTCAAAGTAGCATTCTCGTCGACAAGTTCTTTATATTGTGAACTATGCACGGTTATAGATTCCCCATCTATATTTACGATTAAAGAATCAGAAGACAATTGACTTGATATAAATGCTCCTACTGCAGCACCAGCAACAGCAGCTATAATGGGAATGATTACGTCTTTTAACAGTATGCTTTTTGTTTCTAATTTCATGAGAACAACCGCCCTTCTTTGCAAAATATTATATGTTATAGTTACGGTGCTGTGTTGTTAACAAACATATAAAAATAGTTAATTGATATACTCATATTATTTGTTTGCATATGTATAGTGCAATATAAAACTACTTAATTTTGCTGCAAAGGCAACTCCAGAATACCGCGCCCCATCATCTTTCCCCAACTCTCTTTCATTGCCCACATTTTAGTAAACAGCCTGTCCCGGTCTGAACTCTTTTCCAGATCAGCCAATTCCCCCTCGCTACATACCTGCTTGGCTACATCCCACGAAAAGGGCCTCACATCCTGTATATCCACGCCAACCGGGTAATTCGCTACGACAACCGCACATCCTATGCCGCAGTGGCTAATGTTGAAATGCACATCTGGATAATCAGGCAGATATGGTTTTCCATATTCTCCATACGCCATTTTGAATGATTTAATGCCGAAACACTCCCGTAACGCATAACAAAGCATCAGGTAAACATCGCTTGACAATGGTAAACACACCATTGAATAGGGCGCTGGGGGTAAGAA
>CANDCH010000009.1 GCA_947383145.1 uncultured bacterium | reverse complement strand
TCAGCTCGCACTGGCCCACGGCGGCGGCGGCCTGCTTGGTGGGCATATCCGCCGGACGGCCGGGGAGGTTCAGCTTGCCCACCCCCATGCCGATGGCCCCCGAGGACACCAGCACCAGCTGGCGCCCCTCGTTTTTCAGGTCGGACAGCGCTTTCACCAGCGCCTCCACCCGGCGGATGTTCAGCCGCCCGGTGGGATGGGCCAGGGTGGAGGTGCCCACCTTCACTACAATCCTCATAATATCTTTCCTCGTTGTTTATTACACGCAAAACTATACGTTTTGTATTGTCCTTGCCCCATAATGAGACATTTTCACTTTTATTATACCACACTAAAGCAGAAAAGGAAAGCCCGTATTTTGGGCTTTCCTTTCGTTTTGCGCGGTCATGCCTTCAGCGCGCTGATCTCCCCCTGGAGGCGGTCCAAAAAACGGGCGGCGGGCACGCCGTCCATCTGGGCGTGATGGAACTGGAAGGAGATGGGCAGGGTGGTTTTCCACAGCCTTCTGCGGTACTTCCCCCAGATGAGAAAGGGATTGTTGTACACCCCGGCATAGATATTCACCGCCCCGTCGATGTCGTACCCCGCCAGGGCGGAGGTGCCGATGACCATATAGTCCCCGCCCAGGTCGTGGGCCTCTCCGGTGTCCCGAGCCCGCCCGGTCAACGCCAGATAGTCCCGGTTGAACCCCTCCAAATCATCGGAAAAAGGGATGTCGCAGGTGTTGATGCCCCCGTTTTTCAGGGCCACCACCGTGTTGACCGCCAGACGGCCGTACTGTACCATTTTGTCCCCCACCGGAAGCAGGTAGAACTCCTCGGTTTGGGCCGCCGCCCTTCCGGCGCACCAGCACAGCAGCATGTTGAATTTCAGCCCCCGCTTCCGGCTGACGCCTGCCAGCCGGGTCACGTCCAGGGTTTTGAACAGGGTGATCATGGGCTGGGGCGCGCCCATCCAGAGCTGGAACGCCGCCGCCCGTTTGGTCCGCGCCGGGTCGATTTCTTTCGCCATATCCGCGCCCTCCCTCAGCGCTCCACCACATACTCCCCCAGCCGGCCCAGGGTCTTGGGGGCGCACACCGCCGTGACCGCAATGGTCTCGCCGTACTCCACCTGCTCCACCCTGGCCTCCCGGTAGAGCTCATCCAAAATCCCCCCCTTGTCGTAGGGCAGGGACAGCTCCACCCGGCGCGTCCCGGCGTCCAGCCGCTTTTCGATGGCGGACAGCAGGGTGTCCAGCCCCGCCCCGGTTTTCGCCGAGACGGACACCATGTCCTCCCCGCGGGGCAGGATGTCGCCCACAAATTTGTCGCACTTGTTGAACACCTCCAGGCGGGGCGTCTCCCCCGCCCCCAGCTCCTGAATGAGCCGGTCCACCACCGCCGACTGCTCCCGCCAGTTGGGGTCGGAGGCGTCGATGACATGGAGGAGCAGGTCGGCGAAAGCGAGCTCCTCCAGGGTGGCCTTGAAGGCGTCCACCAGCTGGTGGGGCAGCTTGGAGATGAAACCCACGGTGTCGGAGATGAGCGCGGTGCAGGTATCGGAGATCTCCAGGGTCCGGGTGGTGGTGTCCAGGGTGTCGAAGAGCCGGTCGTTGGCGGGGATGCCGGCCCCGGTGAGGGCGTTGAGCAGGGTGGACTTGCCCGCGTTGGTGTAGCCCACGATGGCCACCACGGGCACCTCGTTCTTCTCCCGGCGCTCCCGCTGGGTGGCCCGCACCCGGCGCACATCCCGCAGCTCCTCCTCCAGCTTGGCGATTTTGCGGTGGATGTGCCGCCGGTCGGACTCCAGCTGGGTCTCGCCGGGGCCCCGGGTGCCGATGGCCCCCTCCTGCCGCTCCAGGTGCTTCCACATGCCCGTCAGCCGGGGCAGCAGGTACTTGTACTGGGCCAGGGCCACCTGTAAGCGCCCCTCGCTGGTCCTCGCCCGCTTGGCGAAGATGTCCAGAATGAGGGCGGAGCGATCCATCACCGCCGCCCCCAGCTCCTCGGCGAGCACCCGCTGCTGGGAGGGGGACAGGGGGTTGTCAAAGATGACCATGTCCGCCCCCAGGCTCCGAACCAGCTCGCGGAGCTCCGCCGCCTTGCCCTCCCCCACGAAGGTGCGGGGGTCGGGGGCGGAGCGGTTTTGCAGCACCGTGCCCAGGCAGGTTCCTCCCGCCGTGTCCAGCAGGGCGGCCAGCTCCTCCAGGGACTCCTCCGTGGCGTTCTCCTCCGGGGTGAGGGCGGGGGAGTTGAGGCCGGCCAGGACGGCGCGGTTGATCTTTTTTATCTCGGTTTTTTCAAACATATGGGGTGAATTACCTCGTTTCTTTTGCGCTTTGGGCGCTATTTCAGCGGGTAAAGCCTTATCTTGGGTATCCGGCCCTTGTATTTTTCCAGATCATGGGGGTCAAAGGGCTTTCCGTGGGCGGGGTAGATCAGCTTGGCCCGCTCCGCCAGCAGAACATCCCATGAGCGTTGAAACTCCGCCTTGTCCTCAATCCAGATGGTGACCCGTTTGGAGCTTGGCACACCGTTCATGGCGGCGTCCCCGCAAAAAACGATATCGTCTACCTTTAAAGAAATAGAGTCTGCCGTGTGCCCCGGCGTGGTCAGAATTTTCCCTCCCAGCAGCTTCTCCAGATCCTCCTGGTTTTGCGGTGATATCTCAAGGAAGCGATCCAAATGCCGCCTGTCAATGGCAGGAAACAGGTGCTTTCCCCTGCCCAGCAGTCCCATAAACTTGCAGAAAGCAAAGGCCCCGAAGCCGCCGCACCCGCCCTCAAAGGAATTTTGTCCCCGCAGCAGGGTGGGAATGGCTTTCCCGCTGGCAATCACCTTGATCCAGGGGCAGCTTGACAGCAGCTCGTTCAAAAACCCCGCGTGATCGTCGTGGGCGTGGGTCAAAAAGACGTACCGGAGCTCGGACAGCGCAACGCCCTTCCGCTTTAACCGCCGTTTCACAGCGGCCAGGCCGCCGTCATACCCGGTGTCCACCATCACCCAGCCCGCCGGGGCGGGGTAGACATAGGTATTCATCACCCTGCTCCCCGCGTTGTAAATTCTGACGCCGCTCACGCCCTCACCAGCGCCTCCACAATCTCTCCCCAGTACATGGTGTGCCAATCGCCCTTATACCATTTTGCCTTTACATCCTCCGGCATGAGGGCGGGATCCATGGGCACCGCCATCCGCTTGCGGCACACCAGCACCAGGTCCGCCTGCTCAAAATAAGGGGCGCCCCCCTCCCCGGCGGCCACGGTAAAGCCGCACGCCTTCACCTTGTCCACGTCCCGGCCGCTTTTGGCGCCGCACAGGTTGAGCTGGGGGCGGTACGCTTCGCCGAAAAAGGACAGGGTGAAGTACTCGTGCCCGTCCACAAACTCTTTGGTGTAGCGCTGGGGACGGATGTAGCAGGTGGCCATGGGCACGCCCCACAACACCCCCAGCCCGCCCCAGGAGGCGGTCATGGTGTTGCAGCGCTCTGGGGTTCCGGCGGTGATGAGCATCCACTGGTCTCCGACGGCGGAAAACGGGTTCAGCTCCAGGGTCTTGAGATCAACTTTTTGCAGCATGGCGGGATACCTCCTGTTTTTTCATATAGTATATGCCGCTGGGCGGAAAAAGAGAAAGACCCGCCGCAATCTCTTGCAACGGGTCCTTAGAACTGACAGGGTTAGCCCAAACCGAACTTCTTGTTGAAGCGGCTGACGCGTCCGCCGGTATCCACCATCTTCTGCTTGCCGGTGTAGAAGGGGTGACACTTGGAGCAGACTTCCACCTTGATGTCCTTCTTGGTCGAGCCAGTCTCGATCACGTTGCCGCAGGCGCACGTAATGGTGGTCTGCTTATAGTTGGGATGGATGCCTTCCTTCATGGAATTCACCTCTTTCTGTCTCATCAAAAGTCGGGGAGCCCACGGGCTCCTTGTAAACGCAAGGTGTATGATATCATGGACGCGGAAAAATTGCAAGTGCTTTTTTGAAATTTGTGCATCTTTTCCCGGGTTAAAGCTCCACCGCCCGGCCTATGCTGAAAAACCACAGGCACCGGCGGCCCACGGCCAGCCCCGACGCCCGGGACAGCGCCCGGGTGTAGGCGTCCAGCTGGGGGCGGTAGTCCAGGGCGCGGCGGCGCGCCTCGTCCTCCCCCACCCGGTCGGTCTTGAAGTCCACCACGGTGATGGTCCCGTCCTCCTCCACGAACCAGCAGTCCACCACGCCCTGGAGCAGGACCTCCTCCCCCGGCCCCGCCTGAGGGTAGTAGTCCGCCGCCGGGACCAGAAGGGAAAATTTGAACTCCCGCTCCACCCGGCCCGACCGGCGCAGCCGCCCGCCCAGCTCCGATCGGAAAAAGGCCAGAATGTCCGCCGGGTTGACGGCGTTCCCCTGTTGGGGCGTGATGTACTGCCCGTCCACCAGCCGGGTGACCTCGTCCGCGATCTCCCCGAAGCTGCCGGCGCGGCCGTAGTCCAGGTACTGCATCACCATGTGGAGGGCGGTGCCCCGCTGGGCGGGGGTGAGGGGGCGCTCCCCCTCGAACGCCGGGGCCCGCAGGCGGGCGGCCCGGACGGGCTCGGGGCGCAGCTCCACGGCGTTCTCCGCCGCCTCCGCGTCCTTTTCCCGGCCCTTGAGCTGGGTGGCGGTGAGCTTGGAGGGGATGGCGGCGCAGGCCCCGTGGGGATACCGCCAGCCCAGCGCCTCCTCCAGCCCGTCGGGCAGGGAGGCGGCAGGGGTCTCCGCCGCCCCGCCCCCCAGGCCCTGGGGCCGCTGAAGCTCCGCTCCGGGCAGCAGGCGGATATTCCAGGGAAAGCCCTCCTCCGCCGGGGGATCGGGACGGGGCGCGTCCAGGTCCGCCCAGAGAGGGCCGCTGTCCCGGCGGCACAGCGCCGGGATGAGCACCCACTCCGCCATGGACCGGGCCGCCCCCATCTGCCGGGGGGGCGGAGGGCACTGGGCCTGCCCCGCCAGGGCGGACAGGCTTCCCCCCCGCCCGTTGACGGCGGCAAACAAAATCAGCTTGTGCTCCGCCCGGGTCATGGCCACGTAGAGCAGCCGCATCTCCTCCGCCCGCAGTTCCCGCCGGAGCCGCAGCGCCGCGGCGTCCCGGGCAACGGTGGTGTACCGCAGCCCCCGCGCCCGGTCCACCCGCTTGGGCCCCAGGCCCAGCTCCGGGTGGAACAGGACGGTGGATTTTGTGTCGGCCTCGTTGAACTGCCGGTCCAGGCCGCACACCAGCACCACCGGGAACTCCAGCCCCTTGGAGCGGTGGATGGACAGGATGCGCACCCCTCCCGTCCCGCTCCCCGGCACGGGGACGGACAGGCCGTTCTCCGCCATCCGGCTCAGGTGGAGCAGGAAGGCCATCAGCCCCCGGTGCCCGCCGCTCTCAAAGCGGGCCGCCTCGTCGTAAAGCGCCATCAGGTTGGCCCGCCGCCGGTCCCCGCCGGGCATGGCGGCGAACACGGCGGGCACGTCCAGCCTGCCGTAGATGTGCCACAGCAGCCGGTGGCTGCTCTCCTCCGCCGCCAGCTCCCGCAGTTCGTCCAGCAGGGACAGGAACCGGGCGCAGTCCTCCTCCCCCCGCTCCGCCCCGGCGGTCAGGCACTGGTACACCGTGCCCTCCCCCTGGGCCCGGAGCCGGGCCAGCCGGTCCGGCGTGAAGCCGAACAGCGGCGAGCGCAGCGCCGCCAGCAGGGGCACGTCCTGCCGGGGATTGTCCGCCGCCTGCAGGAGGGCGATGGTCGCCGAGATCTCGGTGGTCCCGAAGAACTCCTCCCCGCCCTCCGCCGACCAGGGGATGGACAGCTCCCCCAGGGCGGCGGCGTAGTGCCGCAGTACCGGCCCCGGCGAGCGCAGAAGGATCACAATGTCCTCCGGACGGATGGGGCGCTCCCCCACGGGCAGGCCGCCGTCCAGCAGCTCCCGGACGCGGCGGGCGGCGGCCCGGGCGGCCGTCAGGTCCTTGTCCGCCCGCTCCTCCCCGTCCTCCCCGCCGGACAGGTCCACACAGTTCAGCTCCACGCAGTACCGGGGGTCGGGGAGCAGGTCCTCCCGGCCGGGCCGCAGGGCCTCCGCCTGGGTGTAGTCCAGCTCTCCGGCGGCCCGGGTCATCACGTTCCGAAAGATGAAGTTGACCCCGTCCAGCACCTCCGGCCGGGAGCGGAAGTTGGCCGACAGCAGCAGCTTGCGCCCCTGGCCGGGGGCGGCGTCCTCCGCCAAGGGCCAGCGGCGGTACTTGTCCAGGAAGATGCCGGGCTCCGCCAGCCGGAAGCGGTAGATGGACTGCTTCACGTCCCCCACCATGAAGAGGTTCCCGCCCCCCGCCGCCAGCGCCCCGAAAATGGCGTTCTGAACGGCGTTGGTGTCCTGATACTCGTCCACCATGATCTCCCGGAACTGCCTGCCCACGTCCGCGGCCAGGGCGGAGGGGGCGCCGCCCTCTTCGGTGAGCAGCCGCACCGCCAGGTGCTCCCCGTCGGCAAAATCGATGAGGCTCCGCCGCCGCTTCAGGCGGGTAAAGGCGGCGTCAAACCGGGCCGCCGTCTCCAGCAGGGCGGTCATGGCGGGCCCCACTGCCCGCAGGTCGTCCATGGCCTGCTCCGCCCCCACGTCAAAGCGCTCCCCCAGGGTTTTCAGCTGGGCCTTGCACAGGTCCCGCTGGGCGGTCATCCGGGCCTTCAGCCCCGGGTCGTGCTCCCCCCGCTTGGTCCCGGGCCGGGGAAAGGGGACGGGAAAACAGGCCGCGGCGGCGTCCCACCCCGCCCGGAGCCCGTCCCGCAGCCGCTCCAGGCCCCCGATGGTCTCCTCCAGGGTGGGGCCGTAGTTTTTGTCCAGCAGGCCGTCCCCGGCGATCTCGTCCCGCAGGGCGGTCATGGCCTCCAGCCAGTGGTCCGCCAGCTCCCGGCCGTCGTCCAGCAGGGCGCGGCCCCAGGGGGTGTCCTCCGGCCCCGCGCCGTCCGGGAAAACGAAGTCCCGCCGCCGCGCCAGCAGCCACCCCGCCGGGTCCGGCTGGGCCTGCACCCGGCGGTGCACGTCCAGAATCACGTCCTCCAGGGTCTGGTCGTCCCGCTCTCCCGCCAGGGCGTCCGCCAGGGCGGCGAAGGGGGCGTCGCGCTCGATCCGGGCGTACCCCTCCTCCAGCACCTCCTCCAGGGCCCGGCGGCGCAGCTCCTCCCCCTCGGCCTCGTCGCACAGGCGGAAGTCCGGGTCCAGGTCCGCCAGATGGCCCCACTGCCGCAGCAGGTCCAGGCAGAAGGCGTCGATGGTGCAGATGGGGGCCTTATACACCAGGGCGGCGTTCCGCCGCAGGTGGCGGTCCCCCGGCCTCAGGGCCAGCCGCCCGTGGATGGCGGCGGCGATGCGGTCCCGCAGCTGGCCGGCGGCGGCGTTGGTGAAGGTGATGACCAGAAAGCGGTCGATGTCCTCCCCCTGCTCCACATAGCCCATCAGCCGCTCCACCAGCACCCTGGTCTTGCCCGACCCCGCGGCGGCGGACACCAGCAGGTCTCCCCCCCGGTTTTCCACGGCGGCCCGCTGCTCCCTGGTCAGCTCAACGGCCATGCTCATCCTCCTCCCGTTTCTCCATCCACTCCCAGAACTCCGCCGCCTTGATTCCCCGCCGGAACCGCCGCCGGTCCCCGCAGTCCTCCTCAAAGTGGCAGGCCGCCCGGTACTCGCACCAGCGGCAGGGGGTTTGGTCCGCCCCCCGCCAATAGGGGTCGGCGTCGATGTTGCCCGCCGCCAGCTCCCCGGCGGCGGAGGCCAGGGCGGCGGTGATGTACCGGTCCAGGGCGTCCATCTGCTCCCCCGTGGCCAGACAGTCCGCCCCGCCCCGCCCCGCGCCCACCGGCAGAAAGCGGTACTCCCCGCCCTGGGCCCGCTCCATGGCGGCCAGCACCGGCCCGTCGTTCAGCACCAGCCCCTGGCGGCGCAGCAGCCGGTCCCGGGCCGCCTGAACCTCTCCGTCCGTCATTCCCCGCTCGCCGTCCACCAGCGGCGTCCGGGCGGGGACATACAGCGCCCCGGCGGGGACAATTTCCCCTGGGCCCAGCACCCGCTCCCCCTCCCGGCTGAGGGCGAAGAGGTACAGCAGCATCTGAAGCCCCCGGCCGTCCTCCACGTCGGCGAAGTCGAAGCTCTTTTTGCCCGTCTTGTAATCCACCACCCGCAGATAGCGCTTTCCCTGGTGCAGCCACTGGTCCACCCGGTCCACATAGCCGGTGAGCCGCAGGCGCACCCCCCGCTCCACCTCCACCGGAGGCAGCTCCCTGCCGGGGCCGAAGCCCAGCTCGAAGGCGGCGGGGGTGAAGTCGGAGGCGGCCAGCTCGGCGCACACGCTCCGGGCCACCGCCAGCGCCGCCTCCCGCATCCGGCCGAACAGATACCGGAACCGGGCGGGCTCCTCCTCCAGGCCGGAGAGCGCCTCCCGCTCATAGCGGTCCGCCGCCTCCCGGGCCAGCCGGTCCACCCCCTCCCCGTCGTCCAGGGAAACGCCCGCCGCCCGGGCCGCCCGCAGGGCGTCCTCCAGCACGGCGTGGACAAAGGTGCCGTAGTCCGACGGGCGGAAGGCCGCCCGCCGGCGGGGCTCCGCCCGCAGGCCGAAACGGAGGAAATAGCTGAAATGGCAGGAGTTCACCAGGTCCAGCCTGGTGGCGGACATGGGCACCACCGGCCCAAACAGGGCGTCCACCGCGGGCCGGGACAGCCGCCCCCGCCGCCAATCCGCCGCGCTCCGCACCCGGTCCACCCGCGCCGTCAGCCCGGGGACCCTCCCCAGGGCGTCCGCCACCCGGGGGTCCCGGCCCGCCAGCTCCAGGGCCGCGTCCGGGGCGGACAGCCGGGCCAGGGGGTCCCCGCCGTCCCGCACCGGCTCCTCCGGGAACAGCAGGCCCAGCCGCTCCCACAAAAAGCAGGGGCCGCGGTCCTCACCGGCAGAAAAGCTGACGTACAGCCGGTCCGACGGGCGGCAACAGGTCTCGTAGGCGATGGTCAGCTCCCGGCGGAGCTTGTCCTCCTGCCGGGGGGCCAGCTCCACCTCCAGCGCGGCCAGCGCGTCCCGGTCCTGATCGCTGAACAGCCCCGGCGACGGGGCGCAGTCGGGGATGGAATTGCTGTCCGCCCCCAGCAGGAACAGCGCCTTGACCTCCTTGTGGGCCATGCGGGGGGCCTCCCCCACCGCCACCGCGTCCAGGGACACGGGGATGGCCCCCACGTCGTACTGGCTGAGCACCAGGGAGAACAGCCGGGAGAACTCGTCCAGCTCCAGCTCCCTGTCCGCCAGCAGCAGGGCGCACTGCTCCAGCCCCCCCGTCAGGATGTCCCACAGCTGGCGGTGCTGGGCGGCGGCGGTGCGGTCCCCCCGCCGGTCCAGGCTGTCCGCCCGCAGGGCCAGCCGCTCCGGCAGGCCGATGTCCTCCAGCAGCCGGTACAGGGCCAGGGCGCGGCCCTTTCCCGTCTTGTCCTCCCCCCTCCGCAGGGCCTCCAGGGGGGCGATCACCCGGCGGCGCAGGGCGTCCAGCCGCTCCACCAGGGCCCTGTCCTCCTCGGAAAACTCCCGGCCATAGCCCCCGGGGTGCATGTCCCAGGGCTTTTTCCGGGTCCAGGCGGAGCCCTTCAGATCCCAGGTGAGGACATAATTTTCCAGGAGGTCCCGCTCCTCGCCGGTAATCCCCGTCAGCCCGGTCTTCAGGTAGCGGAACAGCTCCTCATAGGGGTAGTCCGACCCCGCAGCCGCCAGGGCGGAGGTCACCAGGGCCAGCACCGGCTTTTCCAGCACGTCCTCCATGGCGGAGCGGAACACCGGCACCCCGTACCGGGCGAATACGCTGTCGATGAGCTCGCCGTATCCGTCCATCCGGCGGGCGCACACGGCGATGTCCCGGCAGCGGTAGCCCTCCTCCCGCAGCAGGCGCAGAATCTCGGCGGCGCACCACTCCGCCTCCTGCCGGGGGTCGGAGCACCGGACCCGGACGGCGGCGCACGCCCCGGTCCAGGGCTTCTCCGGCGCGGGCCCGAACAGGTTCCGCTCCAGAAAGGCCAGGGAGGGACAACGGGGCAGGGGACGCTCCAGAACCTCCTCCCGGACGGGAACGCCGTTCTCCCCGGCCAGCCGCGCCAGCCGCCGGGCGGCCCGGAGGGCGGGCTCAAAGATGCCCGAGGGGTCGTCCCTCCCGCCGCACACCAGGGCGGCGGTGAGCTCCCCCTGGGCCATGAGGGCGGACAGCACCCGTTCCTCCTGGGGGGTGAAGTCGGTGAAGCCGTAGACATAGAACGCCATCCCCGCCCCCCAGCGGGTGTCCTCCAGCTGGCGGGCCAGCCGGTCCAGCCGCCCCCGGGGGTCGGCGCGCCCCCCCGCCTCCAGCGCCCGGTAGGCGGCGTAGATCAGCCCCAGGTCCCTGAGTTTGTCCCCCTGCCGGCCCCCCAGCTCCTCCCCGGCGGCCATGAGGGCCTCCGGCTCCACCCGGTAGGAGCGGCACTCGTCCACCGTGGCCAAAAGGCCGGTGAGAAAGGCGGGCTTTCGGGAGGGTGCCCGGTAGGCGGACAGCGCGTCGGACACCTGCCGCAGGGCGGCGTACATCAGCAGCATCCGCCCCCCGGCGTCCAGCATGGGGGCGGCCCCGCCCCCGGCGGCGTCGGTGAGCCGTCCCGCCAGCCGGGTGAAGGACAGCACCTCGCAGGTCATGGACGCCCCGCCCC
The DNA here is from genome assembly GCA_947383145.1 of uncultured bacterium. Lineage (GTDB taxonomy): Bacteria > Bacillota > Clostridia > Oscillospirales > Oscillospiraceae > Enterenecus. The sequence continues at coordinate 81,520 of CANDCH010000009.1, read as the reverse complement.
CCAGGGCGGCGCACATGGCCCGCTCGCTCTCGTGGGAAAACTGCTCGGGCACAAGCAGCAGACGGCGGCGGGCCTGGGACCGGCCCATCCGCTCCAGCAGCTCTCCCCGGATGTCCCGGCCCGCCCGGGCGTACAGCAGCGTCAGCATGGCAGGGCCCCCTTTCGCGGTTTTTCTCCATCATACCACATCTTCCTGCGGAAAAAAAGCTGTTGACAAACCATCCCCTATCTGGTATGATGTTTGGGCAAAAGGAAGCAGGAATGGCGCCGCCGTCCTCACCTCCCGCCGCGGGCGAAGGGGTTAATCATGGGGAATTCCGCACGGTCTGCGTGCGGGCTTCGTTATGGACGCGGGGGCCTTTGTGCATCCGCGTATTTTATTTTTCGTTTTTGGAGGTGCGTGACCATAGCTAATACGGCTCATCAGATCAACGAGGAGATCCGCGACCGGGAGGTGCGGCTCATCGGCGCCGACGGCGCCCAGCTGGGCGTCATGTCCGCCCGGGAGGCTCAGGCCCGCGCCGACGAGGCCGGGCTGGACCTGGTCAAAATCTCCCCCACCGCCGTCCCCCCCGTGTGCAAGCTCATGGACTACGGCAAGTACCGCTTTGAGCAGGCCAAGCGGGAAAAGGAGGCCAAGAAGAACCAGCACGTGGTGGAAATCAAGGAGGTGCGGATGTCCCCCGGCATCGACATCGGCGACTTCAACACCAAGCTGCGCAACGCCCAGAAGTTTCTGGCGGAGGGCAACCGGGTGAAGGTCACCGTTCGGTTCCGGGGCCGGGAGATGGCCCACACCGACATCGGGCGGAAGCTGTTGCTGGACTTTGCCGCGCAGTGCGGCGAGCTGGCCGTGCTGGACAAGGAGCCCAAGCTGGAGGGCCGGCACATGAGCATCTTCCTGTCCGCGAAAACAGCGAAGCGCTGAGCCGTCGTGAGCAGCGCGGATGGAGCGAAGCGAGGGTAAAAGCCCAAGGCCCATGCAATAGGGCCGGGTTTTGCCCGAGGCGGAGCGAAGCCGCGCGCCGCGAACAGGCGCAGCGTGACAACAGCGAAGCGCTGAGCAGCACGAATCCATTTAACTCAACTACGAAAAGGAGACAACCGCCATGCCTAAAGTGAAAACCCACAGCGGCGCTAAGAAGCGTTTCAATTTGACCAAGAACGGAAAGGTCAAGCGCGCCCACGCCAACAAGAGCCACCTGCTCAACGGCCACGGCAAGACCCGCAAGCTCAAGAGAGGCCTCCGCAAGGGCGGCTACGCCGACGTGACCAACGCGGCCACCATCAAGCGCATGGTGCCCTACAAATAAGAAGCAACATCACAATTTCACTCAATACAGGAGGCTGAACAACAATGGCACGAGTCAAGGGCGCGATGATGACGCGCAAGAGAAGGAATAAGGTCCTCAAGCTGGCCAAGGGCTATTGGGGCGCCAAGAGCAAGCACTTCAAAATGGCCAACGAGCAGGTGATGAAGTCCCTGCAGTACGCCTACGTGGGCCGCCGCCTGAAGAAGCGCGACTTCCGCCAGCTGTGGATCGCCCGCATCAGCGCCGGGTGCAAGATGAACGGCATGAACTACTCCACCTTTATGCACGGCCTGAAGCTGGCCGGCGTGGAGATCAACCGCAAAATGCTGGCCGAGCTGGCCGTCAACGACAAGGCCGCCTTCACCCAGCTCACCGACATGGCCAAGGCGAAGCTGGCGTAAGAGGCCGTCCCGCAATGCGCTCAGGCCCAGCGTGGCAATCAAGCGCGGCAGGGCGTCCGGTCCGCAGGAGTCAAATTTTGCCAAACCGAAAGAGGGGCTGTTCAAGCCCCTCTTTTTTTGTTATAATAACCTTTAATCTGTCCAAGGAGTGACGCGCCATGCGTGAGCATCAGCTGGCCGCCCAGGTGGCGGGAGAAGTGAAAAAGGCCGTGGTGGGCAAGGACGAAACCGTGGTCAAAACCCTGCTGGCCATCCTGGCCCGGGGCCACGTCCTGCTGGAGGACATCCCCGGCGTGGGCAAGACCACCCTGGCCATCGCCTTCTCCAAGGCCCTGGGGCTGAACTACAGCCGGGTTCAGTTCACCCCCGACGTGATGCCCTCCGACCTCACCGGCTTCTCCCTGTACAACAAGGACACCGGCCGGATGGAGTATCAGCCCGGGGCGCTGCTGTGCAACCTGTTCCTGGCCGACGAGCTCAACCGGGCCACCAGCCGCACCCAGTCCGCCCTGCTGGAGGCCATGGAGGAGGGCCGGGTGACGGTGGACGGGGTGTCCCGGCCCGTCCCGGACCCCTTCCTGGTCATCGCCACCCAGAACCCGGCCGGGGCCTCCGGCACCCAGCTGCTGCCCGACTCCCAGCTGGACCGCTTCGCCCTGCGCCTCACCATGGGCTACCCCGCCCCGGCGGACGAGCTGGAGCTGCTCCAGCGCAGGCTGCGGGGCGGGTTCATGGACGCGGTGGCCCAGGCGGCGGACCGGGAGGAGCTGGCCCGCATGCGGGACCAGGTGGACCGGGTATTTGTGGACGACGCCATTTTGGACTACATCCTCCGGCTGGTCCGGGCCACCCGGAGCCATCCCCGGCTGGCCCAGGGGGCCAGCCCCCGGGCCGCCATCTCAGTGGCGGGGCTGTGCCGGGCCTGCGCCTTCCTCCGGGGGCGGGACTACGTGGTGCCCGGCGACGTGGGCTTTCTCTGGGTGGACGCCATCTCCCACCGGCTGATCCTCCCCGCCGGGGCGGCGGGGGACGCCCGGCAGACCCGGGACATTGCGGCAGAGGTGCTGGACAGCGTCCGGCCCCCCCGCCTGCGGTAGCCCCATGGCCGTCCGCCGCGTACCGTACGCCCTTGTCCTGGCGGGGGCGCTGCTGTTCCACATCACCAACGAAAACTATCTGGGCCAATTCCTGCTGGCCCTGTGCGCCGCCCTGCCCCTGCTGTCCCTGGCCCTGTCCCTGCCGGGAATGCTGGGCTGCCGGCTGACGCTGTCCGCCGCTCCCGCCGCCCTGAACCGGGGGGAAGAGGGCCGCTGGCTGCTGGCTGTGGAGTCGCCCACCGGCCTGCCCCTGGCACGGCTCGCCCTGCGCCTCACGGTGGAAAACCTGCTCACCGGCCAGACGGAGCGCCGCAGGCTGGCCCTGTCCGGGGTGGCCCGCCGCCGCCCGGTGGAGTTCGCCGCCCCCACCCCCCACTGCGGCCTGCTGGAGCTGCGGGCGGACAGGCTCCGGGTGTTCGACTGCCTGGGGCTGATCTCCCTGCCCGTGCCCCGCCCCAAGCCCGCCCGGCTGCTGTGCCGCCCCGTGCCCCTCCCCACAGATCCCCCCGCCCTCCCGGAGGGCCTGGGGTTCCCCTCCTCCGGCCCCGCCGCCCCGCGGGGTCCCGGGGAGGACTATGACCTGCGGGCATACCGCCCCGGCGACCCCATGCGCTCAGTGCACTGGAAGCTGTCCTCCAAGTGGGACCAGCTCATTGTCCGGGAGCGGGGGGCGTCCACGGCCCCCCTGCCCCTCCTGACCCTGGACCGCTTCGGCGGGCCGGAGGAGCTGGACCGCCTGTTGGACAAGCTTCTGGGGCTGAGTCAGGCGCTGCTGCGCTCACAGCGGCCCCACGGGGTGCTGTGGCTGGGCCGGGACGGACAGCCACAGCTGCGCACCGTGTCCGACTGGAAGGACCAACAGGACTGCCTGCTGGCTCTGCTTGGCGAGCCCGCGCCCCCGGAGGGGCTCCGGCTGGACAGCCGCCCGGAGCCGCTGCGCGGGCTGGAGGGCCCGGTATTCCCCATCCATGTCGCGGCGGAGGAAGGAGGGGCCGGCCATGACTGAACAGGAATCCCGCCTGTCCCCCCTGTCCGTCCTGGGGGATGGCCTGCTGATGGTCTGCGCCCTCACGGGCCTGACCGGGTCCTTTTTGTCCCTGTACGGCGGCTACCGCCTCTGGCCGGCGGCCACGGCGCTGGACCGCTGCGCCGCCCGTCCGGCCTCCTTCCTGCTCCCGGCGGCGGCGTTTGCCCTGGCGGCGCTGGCGGCCTGGTCCCTGCCCCGGCTCCGGGGGGCGGCGGCGGGCGGGCTGGCGGGGCTGTGGCTGACGGCGCTGGCCCTGCGCTGGACGGACGCCGTCCGGGGAGCGGGGCTCACCGTCCACGCCGTCTCCGCCCTCTTCGCCCAGCGGGTGTCCTGGGGCCGGGTCTTCCAATACGCTCCCGCCTCCCTCACCCCGGCGGAGGAGCTCCGGGCCGTCACGGCGTTCCTGCTGCTGGCCCTGGCGGCGCTGGCCCTGGCCCTGGGCTGGGCGGTGGCGCGGGCCCGCCGGTGGTGGCTGGCGGCGCTGCTCACCCTGCCCCCACTGCTCCCCGGCCTGCTGGCCGACCTCTACCCCAGCTGGCCCCCCTTTATGGCGCTGTGCGCCTGCTGGTGCGCCATGCTGCTGTGCGATCTGTGCAGGTGGTCCGCCCCCTCCCGCCGGGGCGCGCTCACGCTGGCGGCCCTGGCGGGGTCGGCGCTGGCGCTGGCGGGCCTCACCTCCGCCCTTCCCCGGGAGGGCTACACCCGCCCCCAGTGGGCCCTGGACCTGGAAAAAAACCTCCAGGACGCCGCCGCGGACGCCGTCCGCTTCCTGTCCGGCTTTGACGGCCCCTTCCTGAACACCATCGCCTACGAGGGCGGGACGGAGGAGGCGGACCTGGCCTCGGCGGGCCCCCTGCGGTACACCGGGCGGACGGTGCTCCGGGTGACGGCGGACTGCGGCGGGCGGCTGTACCTGCGGGGGGCCTCCCTGGCGGTGTACGAGGACGGCGTGTGGACGCCTCTGCCCCAGGAGGCCTATGAGGCGTACAGCTCCCCGGACGCCCCGATGGCCTTCCCCCTGTATTTTCCCGCCATGGGCCAGACAGACGGCCCCGCCTACACCGTCACCGTGGACAACGTGGGCAGGAGCGGCTCCTGCGTATACGCCCCCTATTTCCTCACCCCCCTGGCGGCGGAGGACGGGGGAGCCCTCCCGGTGAAGGACTCCTATCTGGCCCGGAGGCGGGGGCAGTGGGTGTACACCCTGTCCTTCCGGGACGCGCGCCCCCCGGTCCGAGCCTACAGCAGCGACGGAACCTACATCGCCGCCGGCTCCCGGGACCTCCGGGAGGAGGCCGCCCGCCGGTATTCCCCCTTTGCCTATGAGCATTATCTGGACGTGCCGGAGGACTGCCGGGAGGAGCTGATCCGGCTGTGCTGGGACAACGGCATCTACGGCGGGGCGGACGGTCCCATCGAGACGGCGGAACAGATCGCCGCCCTTCTGGCGGCCCTGTGCGAATATGACCAGATGGCGGAGGCCCCTCCGAGGGGAGCGGACCCGGTGCTCTATTTCCTCACCGAGAGCCGCCGGGGGTACTGTATGCACTTTGCCTCCACCGCCGTGCTCATGCTGCGCACCCTGGGCATACCCGCCCGGTATGTCGGCGGCTTCACGGCGGACGCCGTCCCCAACCGGCAGGTGCGCGTGCCCGACCGGGCCGCCCACGCCTGGGCGGAAGTGTGGGTGAACGGCTTCGGCTGGTACCCCGTGGAGGTCACCCCCGCCGCCGCCTTCGCCTGGATGGAGCCCGAGGCGGGGGTGGAGCCCTCCCGCCTCCTCCCCTCTCTTCCCCCGGAGGTAACCCCCGCGCCCACCTCCACCCCGACCCCCGCGCCGTCCCAGGACCCCGCCCCCTCCAGGGGGCCGGAGGGGTCCGCCCCGCCCGCCGGAGCGGCGGGCGGCCCCGGCCCGGGGGGCCCGAATCTCTCCCTTTTCCCCATCGCCGTCCCGGCGGGGGCCGTCCTGGCGCTGTGGCTGACGCAGCGCCTTGTGAAGCGCCGCCGCGTCCGGCGGCTCCGCGGCCCCGACCCCAACCGGGCCGCCCTGGACGCCTACGGATATCTGCTGCGGCTGAAGCGCTGGGGCGGAGCGGTGGACGGACGGGCGGAGGAGCTGGCCCAGAAGGCCCGCTTCAGCCAGCACACCCTCACCGGGGAGGAGCTGGACCAGCTGCGGGCCCTGGTGGACCGGGAGCGGGCGCGGCTGAGCGGCTCCCTGCCCCTCCTGCCCCGGCTGGCCTTTCGGTGGTTCTGGGGAACGCCGGGGAAAAAATCGGGAAAATCCCCTGAAAACGGCCCCTGACCCCTTGACAACCGGCCGGTTTCGTGTATACTAAATTAGTCTGCGCCTGTGCGCGCCGGACACAACATCCTTGCCTCCGGTGCGGCCGGAGGCCATAAGACCATAAGGAGGTGCAAACACAATGGCTAAAGTGAATGGTAACTACGAGGTGCTCTACGTCCTCAACCCCAGCCTGGGCGAGGAGGAGACCGCCGCCCTGGTGGCCCGCTTCAAGGAGCTCGCCGAGGGCCGCGGCTCCGTCACCGAGGTGGACGAGTGGGGCAAGCGCCGTCTGGCCTATCCCATCAACGACCTGGAGGAGGGCTACTACGTCCTGATGACCTTCTCCTCCGACCCTGCGTTCCCCGCTGAGCTGGACCGCCTGATGCGCATTAACGTCAGCGTCATGCGTTCCATCATTGTCGGCAAGGACGCCTGAGAAGGAGAACACCATGCTCAACCATATCGTTATCATGGGCCGCCTGGCCCGTGACCCGGAGCTGCGCCACACCCAGAACGGGACCCCGGTGGCCACGTTCCGTCTGGCGGTGGACCGGGATTTCAAGGACAAAAACACCGGCGAGCGGGTCACCGACTGGATTGACGTGGTGGCCTGGCGCGGCACCGGCGAATTTGTCAGCCGCTATTTCTCCAAGGGCCGCATGGCCGTGGTGGAGGGGCGGCTCCAGATGCGGGAATGGACCGACAAGGACAACAACCGCCGCGTCACCGCCGAGGTGGTGGCCGACAACGTCTATTTCGGCGACTCCAAACGGGACGGCGACGGCGGCGGCAATTACGGCGACCGCGGCGGCAGCTACGGCGGCTCCTATGGGGACCGCGGCGGCTCCTCCTACGGCGGCCGCCCCACTCCCCCCGCAGCCCCCGCCGACTACGGCATCCCCACCGGCGGCGACCAGTTCTCCGATCTGGCCGACGACGGCGACCTGCCCTTCTAAGGAAAGGGCCATCTCAACATAAGGAGGTCTGCCAATATGGCTATGGATAATGCGAAGCCCCGCGGCAACCGCAAGCGCCGCAAGGTGTGCGCGTTCTGCGTGGACAAGGTGGAACAGATCGACTACAAGGACGCCCAGAAGCTGAAGCGCTATCTGTCCGAGCGGTCCAAGATTCTGCCCCGCCGCACCACCGGCACCTGCGCCATGCACCAGCGCCAGCTGACCGACGCCATCAAGCGCGCCCGTCACGTGGCCCTGCTGCCCTACGTCACCGACTGACATCCGGCCGGCGCAAATTCATGGATCAGACAGGCCGCGGCTTCAACGCCGCGGCCTGTTCCTTTATGTTGCGGCAGAAAGGGCGGCCGCCTGCTGCGGGAAATCTGGACATACTCCGGCCAAAAACGGCGGCGTGCCTCGGCGCGGCGGGGTATAGCGCCGCCCGTTCAGGGCATACTAATCCCATTCCGGCGCGGCCGCGCCGTTTTCAGGAGGTCCGTCATGGAACAGAGATACTTTTCCTGCCCCCGCTGCGGGAACATCGTGCTGATGGTGAAGGACGCCGGCGTACCCATCCGGTGCTGCGGGGAGGACATGACCCAGATGGTCCCCGGCGCCACGGAGGGCGCGGGGGAGAAACACATCCCGGTGTACAAGGTGGAGGGAAACCGGGTGAGCGTATCCGTCGGCTCCGCCGCCCACCCCATGGCCGAGGAGCACTCCATTGAATGGGTGTCCCTCCAGACCAGGCAGGGCGGGCAGTACAAAACCCTCCGTCCGGGCCGGGCCCCGGAGGTCAGCTTCGCCCTGTGCGACGGAGACGACGTGGAGGCCGCCTACGCCTACTGCAACCTCCACGGGCTCTGGAAAGCGTAAAAAGAGCGCGATGGCCACGCCATCGCGCTCTTTTCTATTCCCGGTCAGGGCTGTTTGCCGATATAGGCCAGGATGCCGCCGTCCACATAGAGGATGTGGCCGTTGACGAAATCGGAGGCGGCGGAGGCCAGGAACACGGCGGGTCCGCCCAGGTCGGAGGCCTCGCCCCAGCGGTTGGCGGGGGTCTTGGCCAGGATGAACTGGTCGAAGGGGTGCTTGGAGCCGTCGGGCTGGGGCTCGCGCAGGGGGGCGGTCTGGGGAGTGGCGATGTAGCCCGGGCCGATGCCGTTGCACTGAATGTTGTACTGGCCGTACTCGCTGGCGATGTTCTTCGTCAGCATCTTCAGCCCGCCCTTGGCGGCGGCGTAGGCGGACACGGTCTCCCGGCCCAGCTCGCTCATCATGGAGCAGATGTTGATGATCTTGCCGCCGCCCTTCTTGATCATGGAGGGGATCACCGCCTTGGACACGATGAAGGGGGCGTTCAGGTCCACGTCGATGACCTGGCGGAAGTCGCGGGCGCTCATCTCCACCATGGGGATGCGCTTGATGATGCCTGCGTTGTTCACCAGGATATCAATGACTCCCACCTCGGCCTCGATCTTGGCCACCAGCTGATTCACCGCGTCCTCATCCGTCACGTCGCACACATAGCCGTGGGCCTTGATGCCTTTCCCGGCGTAGGCGGCCAGACCCTTGTCCACCAGCTCCTGCTTGATGTCGTTGAACACGATGACGGCCCCCGCCTCCGCCATGGCGGTGGCAATGGCAAAGCCGATGCCGTAGGACGCGCCGGTGACCAGCGCCACCTTCCCGGTCAGATCAAACTGATTCTTCATGGTATGCTCCTCCTTATTTCAACTCGTCTGGCTTCAGGTTGTCCATATCGTCGAAAGCCTGGTTCTCCCCGCCCATGGCCCAGATAAAGGTGTAATTGGCGGTGCCGCAGCCGCTGTGGATGGACCAGGAGGGGGAGATCACCGCGTCGAAGTTCTGCATCACCAAATGCCGGGTCTCCTGGGGCTGGCCCATCATGTGGAACACCACCTGATTCTCCGGGATCTCAAAGTAGGTGTATACCTCCATCCGCCGCTCGTGGGTGTGGCTGGGCATGGTGTTCCACACGGAGCCGGGGGCCAGCTGGGTCAGGCCCATGGACAGCTGGCAGGTCTCCAGCACGTCGGGGTGGATGAACTGGTTGATGACCCGTTCGTTGGCCAGCGCCCTCTCCCCACAGGGGCGGTGGTTGGCGTTCTCCATGGTGAGCAGGGTGGTTTTGCAGGCCCTGTGGGCGGGGGTGGAGGCCAGATAAAATTTGGCGGGGTTTGCCTGATCCGCGCTGCCGAAGAAGACCTCCTTGGCCCCCTTGGAGATGTAGAGGCAGTCCTCATAGCCCAGGTCGTACCGGGCGCCGTCCACCTGGATAAAGCCCCTGCCCCCCAGGTTGAACACGCCAGCCTCCCGGCGCTCCAGGAAGTACCCAGTGCCGAAGTTGGCCCACACGTCGATGCCCTTGTCGATGGACACCGTCTCCTTCACCGGCATGATGCCCATGACCACCATGCGGTCCACATGGGAATAGGTGGCCTGGACGGTGTCCGGCACGTACAGCCCGGTGATGAGGAACTCGTCCCTCAGCTCCTGGGTGGTGTACCGTTTGACGTCTCTGGGACTGGCGGAATAGCGGATATCCATACTGCATTACCTCGTTTCATTTATTTTTTCATGGACAGGCCGGGAAAAATATGATATGGTTTTTTCATCGGAGCCAAACAGGCGGAAAGGGGCTGACGCGCCATGAACACCATCGTCTACGCGGGCAGGCACACCCTCACGCGGGCGGTGTCCCGCCACACCCACAACAGCTGGGAGCTGATTTACTGCACCGGCGGCAGCGGCGAGCTGCTCTTCGAGGGACGGCCGCTGCCCTACGGGGCCAACGATGTGGCGGTCATCCCGCCGCTGGCGCCCCACGCCAATATGAGCCGGGAGGGCTTCACCAACATCCACGTCAATCTGGCGGACGCGGCCTTCCCTGACCCGGAGCCCATCATTATCCGGGGTGACCCCAACGGCTTTCTGGCGGACGCCTTCTCCGCCGCGTTCTACTACTGGTCAGAGCCCTCCGCGGGCCATGCCCTGCTGCCGGTGTACGGCCAGCTCATCGCCGCCCTGGTGGCCGCCTGCCGCCCCGGCCCGCGCCGCAGCGAGGTGGTCCAGCGGGTGGAGGACCACATCCTCCACCACTACCCCGATTGCGCCTATGACCTGAACGCCTACCTCAGCTCCCTGCCCTTCAGCACGGAGTATGTGAAAAAGCTGTTCAAAAAGGAGACGGGGCGGACGCCCCTCCAATATCTCACCGAGAAGCGGCTGGAAAACGCCGCCAGCACCCTGGCTACCTTCTGCGGCTGGGGCAGCGTCTCGGAGACCGCCCGCCTGTGCGGCTTTGCCGATCCCCTGTACTTTTCCCGCCTGTTCAAAAAGAAATACGGCGTATCCCCCAGAGACTACATGGCAGGGCCCGCCGGCTGAACCCGCGCAGGCCGGACCTCCCGCCGGACGCGGACAGGGCGGAAAACCGGCGCTCCCATCCTCCTTGCCGGCTCTCCCGTCAACGGGGGCGCGCTTTTTCCTCCGCGCTGGCTATATTATACCGGGCGGAGGCCCCGTTGTACATGGAGAGAATCCGCCAGTTCATGTACAAAACGGAGAAGCGCGTCCCAGACCGCGAAAAAAGGACCCGCCGCGTCAGCGGCGGGTCCTTCCTCACGTCTCAGCTTACGCCTCGGTCTGGGCTACCACGTTGGTGGCGCGCACGCCCTTGGCGCCGCGGGGATCGGGCTCAGTCTCGAAGGTGACCTTCTGCCCCTCCAGCAGCTTCTTGTAGCCGTCGGCCACAATGGCGGAGAAGTGGACGAACACATCCTCCGTACCGTCCTCGGGAGTGATGAAGCCATAGCCCTTCTCAGCGTTGAACCATTTCACTGTTCCGTTCATTTCCTATATCCTCCTTATTTGTAAAAATTTCGTTTTGAAAGTAGAAGAAAAAAGTCCGCCCCTTCATGTACGAAAGAGCGGGCACAAATCAGTTCATACATCAAAACCATTGTCAGTATAGCACTACGCTAAAAAACTGTCAAGCACTGATTGAAAAAAAACTGAAAACAGCGGCATTTTGGAACAAATTTTCATCCAGTTCCACAAAAAACTACAATTTTCCGTTCTCTCCCATTTTAATCCTGGATCTGGAAGAATCTACGGCCATTTTCCAGGGTCGCCTCGGAACATTGTTCCACTGTGATCCCCTTCAGCTCCGCCAGCCGTTCACAGACCAGTCCCACATAGCCCGAATGGTTCCGCTTCCCCCGGTGGGGAACGGGGGCCATATAGGGGCTGTCGGTCTCGATCATAATGCGGTCCAGCGGGACGGCCTGGGCGGCCTCCACCGCCCTCCGGGCGTTTTTGTAGGTGAGCACCCCGGTAAAGGAGATCATCCACCCCAGGCGCACCAGCTCCCGGGCCATCTCCGCGCTGCCGGAAAAGCAGTGGAACACCCCCCGCACGCCGGGGAACGCCCGGATCACGTCCATACAGTCCCCGTGGGCCTCCCGGTCATGGACGATAACAGGCAGGTTCAGCTCCCCGGCCAGGGCCATCTGCGCCCGGAACGCCTGTTTTTGCAGCTCCCTGGGCGGATTTTCAGGCCAGTAGTAGTCCAGCCCGATCTCCCCCACTGCCACCACCTTGGGCCGGGCCGCCAGAGCGCGCAGCTCCTCCGCGTCCCCGTCCGTCCAGCCGCCGCACTCCTCTGGGTGGACCCCCACGGCGGCGTACAAAAAGGGATACCGCCCCGCCAGCTCCACCGCCCGGCGGGAGCTGGCCAGATCGCACCCGGGGTTGACCACCAGCTCCACCCCCTGACCGGGCAGGGCGGACAGCACCTGGTCCCGGTCGGGGGCGAACTGATGGGCGTCGTAGTGGGCGTGGGTGTCAAACAGCCCCATGCTCACGCGCTGAAACGGACGAAGAAGGAGTCGCCGTAGTCGGGTTCGCCTCCCTCCTCCTCCGGCATGAACACCTCATAGTAGGCGATATAAAAATCCTTGCAGTCCTCGGGCACCTGGAACAGCAGCACGCCGGTCTGGGTCTTGTGGATACCCAGCTCGAACTCCACCGGGATCTGGTCCTCCGACTTTACGGAGTACTCCATCTCGCCGCCCGCGCCCTCCTCCTCATAGCACTCCGGCCAGGCCCAGGCGTCGTCGTCGTCCAGATCCCACACCACCTCGAAGTCGGTGTCGAACATGGGCTGGGTCACGCCGGTGTGGTTATACAGGGTGAGGTCCGCCGCCAGAAACTGATAGCCCTCCTCGGCGGTGAGCCCGTTGTAGGTTTCGCTGGTTCTGGGGTTCTCCACGGTCATGTCGAAGAACGCCGTGCGCAGGGTGTCGCCCTCATAGCCCAGGGCCACGCCGTCCTCCGGGGTGATTACCTCGCCGTCCTTCTTCTCGCCCTCCGGCTTGAGGCTCAGGCCGCCCTCGCCGCAGGCGGCAAGGGACGCCAGCATCGCCAGCGCCAGAAGAGTGGATACAAACCGCTTCATATTCGCTCACTTCTTTCTCTGTTCTCAAATTTGCAGCCCTGCGCAGGGCCCGCAGCAGGTATCAGTTTACCATATGGGCCTGAAAAAGTCCACTGCTTTCAACACAGCTTGGCCCCGGCGGGGATGGCGCCGTCCACCATCAGCAGGTGGAGGACCTCCTCGCCCTTTTCGGTGTGGACGGCGGAGATGAGCATACCCTGGCTCTCCTGCCCCATCATCTTCCGGGGGGGGAGGTTGACGATGGCCACCAGGGTCTTGCCGATGAGCTCCTCCGGCCTGTACCACTTGGCGATGCCGGACAGAATCTGACGATCGGCGCCGGTGCCGTCGTCCAGGGTGAACTTCAGCAGCTTGTCGGACTTCTTCACGCTCTGGCAGTCCTTCACCTTCACCGCCCGGAAGTCGGACTTGCAGAAGGTGTCGAAATCTACCTGTTCCTCCGCCAGCGGCTCGATCTCCAGGGCGGGCAGCGCGGCCTTTCTGGCCTCCTCCTGGATGGCCTCCAGCTCGGCCAGCTCCTTTGCCAGGTCGATGCGGGGGAACAGGTTCTCTCCCTTGACGACGGACACCGCGGCGGACAGGACGCCCCACTGGGCGGCGGAATCCCACGTCCGGGCGGACTTTTCCGCCCCGATCTGGGCGAAAATCCTTTCACAGCTCTCGGGCATGAAGGGGGTGAGCAGCACGGCGCAGATCCGAACGGTCTCCAGCAGGTTATAGAGCACCGCCGCCAGCCGGGAGCTATTGGCCTCCAGGTCCTTGGCCAGGGCCCAGGGGGCGTTCTCATCAATATATTTGTTGGCCCGCTGGATGACCTTAAAGACCTCCTCCAGGGCGTTCTGGAACTGGAACTTCTCCATCTGCCCCTCGTAGCGCCCCCGCAGGCCGGACGCCAGGGCGATCAGCTCCCCGTCCAATTCGGCGCTCTCCTTGGCCTCGGGGAGTTTGCCGCTGAAATACTTCTCCGCCATGGCGGTGGTGCGGCTCACCAGGTTGCCCAGGTCGTTGGCCAGGTCGGTGTTGATGGTCTGGATGAGCAGCTCGTTGGTGAAGTTCCCGTCGGACCCGAAGGGGAAGGAGCGCAGCAGGAAGAACCGCAAAGCGTCCACCCCGTACCGCTGGGACAGCAGATGGGGGTCCACCACGTTTCCCTTGGACTTGGACATCTTGTCCCCGTTGAAGTTGAGCCAGCCGTGGCCGTACACCTTTTTGGGCAGGGGCAGGTCCAGGCTCATGAGGAAGGCGGGCCAGTAGATGGCGTGGAAGCGGACGATCTCCTTGCCGATGAAGTGGACGTCGGCGGGCCAGAACCTGTCCAGATCGTCATACCGGCTGTTTTGATAGCCCAGGGCGGTCATATAGTTGAACAGCGCGTCCAGCCACACGTAGACCACGTGGCCGGGGTCGAAATCCACCGGCACGCCCCAGGTGAAGGAGGTGCGGGACACGCACAGGTCCTGGAGGCCCCCCTCGCAGTCGATGAAGTTGTTCACCATCTCGTTCACCCGGCTCTTGGGCTCCAGGAAGCCGGTGTTCAGCAGCAGGTCCCGCACCCGTGAGGCGTACTTGGAGGCCCGGAAGAAGTAGGCCTCCTCCTCCGCGTCCATCACCTCCCGGCCGCAGTCGGGGCACTTGCCGTCCACCAGCTGGCTCTCCGTCCAGAAGGACTCGCAGGGCTTGCAGTATTTGCCCTTGTAGGAGCCCTTGTAGATGTCCCCCTTGTCGTACATGGCCTTGAAAATCTTCTGGATGGCCTCCACGTGGTAATCGTCGGTGGTGCGGATAAAGCGGTCATAGCTGATATTCATCAGCTTCCACAGGTCCAGCACCCCGCCGGGGGCGGCCACAATATTGTCCACGAATTGCTGGGGGGTCACCCCCGCCTCCTTGGCCTTGTCCTCGATTTTCTGGCCGTGCTCGTCGGTGCCGGTGAGGAACATCACGTCGTACCCGCACAGCCGCTTGTACCGGGCCATGGCGTCGGTGGCCACGGTGCAGTAGGCGTGGCCGATGTGAAGCTTGCCGGAGGGGTAGTAGATGGGGGTGGTGATATAGAACTTCTTGTCATTCATAGGTGGATTCCTCCTGTATGCTTGCCTCCCCCTGGACAGGGGGGATGGGGGTCCCGTTGATGGGGGGCGGGTTTTCCAGGTTGGGCGGCAGCCGCCACAGCACCGCCGCCGCCGCAAGCAGCTGGGCGGACAGCAGCAGCACGTCGCCCCAGGTCCGCTCCGCCGCGGCGGAGACCATGGCCTGAATGGACAGAACCAGCGTCATCGCCGCCATCCACAGCAGCCGCCGGGGCTTGGACGTACCGGCGGACATCCCGGCAAAATCCATGAAGAACAGCATCCCGCACACAATGGCCAGCAGCAGCGGCACATAGTCCCACAGCACCGGGTTGGCGGCGTGGGCGCGGAAGCTCTCCATCAGCCACACGCACCCGGCCACTCCGGGCAGGGCGGCGGCATAGCCGCCCCGGCCCCGCCGTCCGGGGCGCAGCCCGTCCCGCCCCATCTGGAGCAGGCCCAGGAAGGCCGCCAGCGCCCCCGCCGCCGTGGCGATGGTGAGCACGCCGTTGGTGCTGGGCGGCTGGAGCTCTGCGGCCACGGCGGTCTGGTACTCCTGCCACTGGCGCAGCCCCAGGGGAAACAGCGCCACCGAAGCCGCCACCGCCAGAAAGGACGACGCCACCACCAGGACGGGATACACCGCGTCCCCCGCGTCCAGAAACGCCAGGTCCCAGCGCTGAGCCCCCCCGGCGGTGTTGGGGCGGCGGGACAGGGGCTGGTACATGGCCAAAATGATGAACCACGCCCCCGACATCACCAGCACGCAGGTGAGAATGACGCTGGCGGGGGCCCAGGGGACGGACAGGCCGGTGCCCGCCTCAAAGGCGGAGGCCAGCTGCCACTTCCGCAGGGCGGCGGCGCAAAGCCCGGCCGCCAGCGCGCAGATCAGCCAGGACCGCCCCCCAAATTTTTGTTTACGCTTCACATCCATGGGAAACCTCCCCCCCTCAGGCCGGGGCGCAAAAGATGATCGGGGCCCATCGCTCACAGCCCCTTCCAGTGGGTAAGCGGGAACAGCACCAGCATCCCGCGGCCGATGACGCACCGGTTGTCCACAATGCCGATGGAGGGATAGCGGCTGTCCGCCGAGTGGTTGCGGTTGTCCCCCATGACGAAGATGCATCCCTCGGGCACGATCACATGGTTGATCCCCTCGCCGTAGCCTGGAACCAGCATCTGTTCCTTGATATACGGCTCCTCCAGGGCCGTGCCGTCCACCTTGACGGAGCCGGAGTTGTAGTCAATGTCCACCTGCTGGCCCCCGGTGGCGATCACCCGCTTCACAATGGAGTCCTCCTGATAGCTCTCCTGGGTGAGCACCACCACGTCTCCCTGCTCCGGGGTGTAGCCCAGAGACCACACCAGGATCAGGTCCCCGCCCCACAGGGTATTTTCCATAGACGGGCCGCTGACCACAATAATCCGGGCCACAAAGGTAAACAGCATCACAAAGGCCGTCATCATGACCACCAGCACCCGGACGTTCAGATACAGCTCCCGCCCGGGAAAGGGCGCCTCCCGGCTCTGCGCTCCGGGCTCCGGGGCCGGACCCTCCGGAATCCGGTCCCGCTCCTGTCCGGCGGCCCCCTCTTCCGAGGGCGTCCCCCCGTCAAAGCCCTGTTCCACTTCCCAATTTTCCATCTCTCAGCTCTCCGTCCCCCCGGCGGCGGATTGCAGGGCCGCCGGGTCGTCATATGCCAGCTGGAACTGGCGCGCGTCCATGGTCTCATGCTCCAGCAGGAATTGGGCCACCAGCTCCAGCTTGTCCCGGTCCCGCTCCAAAATCTCCCGGCACCGGGCGTAGGCCCCGTCCAGCAGGTCCTTCACCTCCCGGTCGATGAGGGCGGCGGTCTGCTCGGAGTAGGGCCGGGCCTGGGCCATGGACCGGCCGATGAACACCTCGTCGCTGCCGGTGTGGAAGGCGGTGTGGCCCAGCTTTTCGCTCATGCCGTACTTGGTCACCATGTCCCTGGCGATGGCGGTGGCCCGCTCCAGGTCGCTCACCGCGCCGGTGCACACAAAGCCCAGGGCGGTCTCCTCGGCGCACCGGCCCCCTAACAGGGTGGACAGGGTCTCCACCAGCCGCTGGCGGGTCACGTGGTCCCGGTCCTCCTGGGGGCGGTTGATGGTCATGCCCGCCGCGCTCCCCCGGGGGACGATGGTGATTTGCTGCACCGGGTCCTGGGTGGGCAGGGCGTGGCTGACCACGGCGTGGCCCGCCTCGTGGTAGGCGGTGATCCGCCGGTCCTCCAGAAGCCGCTCCCGGCTGCGCTTCTCCGGCCCTGCGATGACCTTGACGACCGACTCCTGCACGTCCGCCAGGGTGATATAGGGCCGATCCCGCCGGGCGGCCAGCAGGGCGGACTCGTTCATCAGGTTCTCCAGGTCCGCGCCGGTGAAGCCGGTGGTCTCCCGGGCGATCTCCCTCAGGTCCACGTCGTCGGCCAGGGGCTTTTTCCGGGTGTGCACCCGGAGGATCTCCTCCCGGCCCTTCATATCCGGCCTGCCCACGTACACCTGCCGGTCGAACCGGCCGGGGCGGAGCAGGGCGGGGTCCAGGATGTCCTGCCGGTTGGTGGCGGCCAGCACAATGACCCCCTCGTTGGCGGCGAAGCCGTCCATCTCCACCAGCAGCTGGTTCAGGGTCTGCTCCCGCTCGTCATGGCCGCCCCCCAGGCCGGTGCCCCGCTGGCGTCCCACGGCGTCGATCTCGTCGATGAACACGATGGCGGGGGACTCCTTCTTGGCCTGGTCGAACAGGTCCCGCACCCGGGACGCGCCCACGCCCACATACAGCTCCACAAAGTCGGAGCCGGAGATGGACAGAAACTTCACCCCCGCCTCCCCGGCCACGGCCCGGGCCAGCAGGGTTTTGCCGGTGCCCGGCGGGCCCACCAGCAGCACCCCCTTGGGGATGCGCGCCCCCAGGTTGATGAACTTCCGGGGCTCCCGGAGAAAGTCCACCAGCTCCTGGAGCTCCTGCTTCTCCTCGTCCGCCCCGGCCACGTCGGCAAAGGTGACGGCGTCCCCGCCGCCCTCCACGGTGCGGGCCTGACCGAAGCGGCCGGGCCCCGGTCCTCCGCCCCCGCCGCCCTGGCCGGCCTGTTGCCGGGCTCCCAGAATGGCCCACAGCCCCAGCGCCAGCAGGACCGACGCCCCGCAGGGCAGCAGCACAACCAGCCACAGGGGCATTTCATAGGGCTGCCGGAAGTCGTAGCTCTTGATGACGGCCCGCCGGTGCTGGTCCTCAATGAGCTCGCCCAGCTCCCGCCGGAAGGCGTCCACGTCCGCCAGGGCGTGGCGCAGGATGGAGCCGTCCTTCATCTTCATGGTCAGGACGCCCCCGCCGTCCACCGTGAACTCGGTGACCAGCTCCCCCTGGAAGCAGGTCAGGACGGCGGAATAGGAAATGTTGTCCCGGTCCCCCGCGGTGAACAGGACAAATCCCCACAGCAGCGCCAGCACCACCACTGCGGAGAGAAAAACGTTTTTGATACTGTATTGCCTTGACTGCCTCAAAATAGCTGTTCTCCTTTGACGGGTTTATTTGTCATACACAGAGGGCCGCAGCACCCCCACATAGGGCAGGTTGCGGTACTTCTCGTTGTAATCCAGGCCGTAGCCCACGATGAAGGCATCCGGAATGGTAAAGCCACAGTAGTCGGCGATGATGGGCTTGGTGCGCCGCTCCGGCTTGTCCATCAGGGTACAGATGCGGATGGAGGCGGGCTTCCGGGCCCGGAGCACATCCATCAGGTAGTACAGGGTGTTGCCCGAGTCCAATATGTCCTCCACAATGATGAGGTCCCGGCCCTCGATGGAGTCGGACAGGTCCTTTTTGATCTCCACCTGTCCCGAGCTGACGGTGCCCGCGCCATAGGAGGACACCACCATGAAGTCCACCGTCACGTCCAGGCCGATGGCCCGGGTGAGGTCGGCCATGAAGATGTAGGACCCCCGCAGCACGGAGGCCAGCAGCGGCCTGCGTCCGGCGTAGTCGGCGGTGATCTGCCCGCCCAGCTCCCTCACCCGCCGCCGGAGCTCCTCTTCGGTGTACAGAACCTGTTCCACGTCTGGATGGATCATAGCGCATTCTCCTCTGTCTTTAAAATGATATGCACAGCCGGCCCCCCGGGCTCAGCCAGAAACTCCTTGTCCGGGCCGAAGCCGCCCAGGGCCGCCGCCGCCCCCGCCCGGTCCAGCACAGGGACCAGCTCCCGCTCCCCGGCGGGCACCCGGCCCTCGATCATCAGCTTTTTCACCGTCTTGCGCGGCCGGTCCCCCAGGGCGAGGGCGTCCCCCTCCCGGCGGGAACGGACGGCGTAGCGGTCCGGCTTCAGATAAAAATTGTGGGGGGTCAGATACGCCTTTTCCGGGCACACCGCCGGGACGCAGCCGATGACCCACTTCCCCCAGCGGATCTCCCCCTCCGCCAGCTCCCTGGGCTCTGGCGGACCGGACTCCCGCGACCGGGACAGGGCCAGCAGGCCGTACTGCCGCCAGACCCGCCCGCCGGGCATGTCCAGGGCGGCGGAGGGGTCCTCCCCCAGGGCCAGGGCCAGCATTCCCTCCCGGTGGACCGCCTCCCCCCCCAGGCCCGCCCGCTCCAGCAGCTGGCCGCAGACCCGCAGGGCGATGGGCCGGGGGGCCTCCCGCAGCAGCTCCACGCTGACGGCGGCGCCGTCCGGGATATCCAGCCCCTGCCCCGCGATCTGGCCCGCCTGCCGGGACAGCTCCTCCTCGTCCTCCCGCAGGCGGCGGGCGGCGGCGGCGATGTGGGCGGCGGCCCGGGGATTGAGCTCCTCCAGGAGGGGGAGCAGTTGATGCCGGATTGTATTCCGGGTATACGCCTGGTCGGCGTTGGTTTCGTCCTCCACGTGGGGGACGCCGTGCTCCTTGAGATACGCCTCAATCTCCGCCCGCTCCACCGCCAGCATGGGCCGGACAATGTCCCCCCGGCGCTCCGGGATGCCGCACAGCCCCTTCAGCCCGCAGCCCCGGATCAGGTTCATCAGCACCGTCTCGGCGTTGTCCATGGCGTGGTGGCCGGTGGCGATGAGCTCCAGGCCCTCCCGGCGGGCGGTCTCCTCCAGAAAGCCGTAGCGGAGCGTCCGGCCCGCCTCCTCCACGCCCAGGCCCTCCCGGGCGGCGTGGCCCGCCACGTCCAGATGGCCCACGGTAAGGGGCACTCCCCGGTCCCGGCACTGCTGGCGGACGAAGATCTCATCCGCCCAGGCGCTGGCGCGCAAGTTGTGGTTCAGGTGGGCGGCGGACACCGTCCAGCCGTACCGCTCCCGGCCCTCCAGCAGGCGGCACAGCAGGTACATCGAGTCCGCCCCGCCGGACAGGGCGCACAGCACCCCGCTGCCGGGGGAGATGAGGTCAAAGCGGAAGCCGTCCCCCATGCCGCTACTCCTCGTCGTCATACTGGTAGGACAGATTGCGGAAGGTGGTGAACTCCGGCCGCCACTCCAGCATGACGGTGCCCGTCTCGCCGTGGCGGTTTTTGGCCACGATGCACTCGGCCACGTTGGGGTTTTCCGCGTCGTCCTCGTAATAGCTCTCCCGGTAGAGAAACAGCACAATGTCCGCGTCCTGCTCGATGGCGCCGGAGTCCCGCAGGTCGGACAGCATGGGCCGCCGCTGTCCGGTGGACCGGCTCTCGTTGGCCCGGGACAGCTGGGACAGGCAGATCACCGGCACGTCCAGCTCCTTGGCCATCAGCTTCAGCGCCCGGGACATGTCGGACACGATCTGCTGGCGGTTGTCGCTGGCCTTGGGTGGCCCCCCGGCGGAGGTCATCAGCTGGAGGTAGTCCACAATGACCAGCCCCAGATCCTCCACCCGGCGGCATTTGGCGTTGATGTCCGCCACCGACAGGGAGGCGTCGTCGTCGATATACATTTTGGCCTGACTCAGGCTGGCCACCGCCATGGCCAGCCTGCCCCACTCCTCCTCCCCGGTGATCCGCCCGGTGGAAAGCCGCTTGTTGTCCATCAGGCATTCGGTGGACACCAGCCGCATGCCCAGCTGGGCGCGGCTCATCTCCAGGGAGAACACCGCCACGCTCTTTCCCGAGTGCTTGGCGGCCTCCACGCCGATGTTCATGGCCAGGGACGACTTGCCCACGCCGGGGCGGGCGGCCAGAATGATGAGATCGGAGTTGTTCAGGCCGGAGATGCGCCGGTCCAGGTCCACCAGGCCGGTGGAGATGCCGGGAAACTCGCTCCCCTGGGCCTGCCGCTCCTTCACCGTCTCCCACACCTCGTTCATGACGGCGGAGATGTGGCTCATCCCCCGGGCGGACCGCCCCTGCCGGACGGCGTAGATGCGCTGCTCGGCGGCCTCCAGCACCTGGGCGGCGGTGCCCGCCTCGGCGCGGACCATCTCGCTCAGCTCTCCGGCCACCTCTCCTACCCGGCGCAGCAGGGCCTTGTCCGCCACAATGTCCGCGTACTCCTTCACGTTGGCCACGCTGGGCGTGCTCTGCATGAGCTGGGCCAGATAGGGCAGGGTGGCGTTCTCGTCGTACACCCCCGCCTGCTTCATCCGGTCCACCACGGTGACGGGGTCGATGGTGTCGAACCGGGCGAACATGGTAAACAGCACCTGGAATATATCCCGGTTCTGGCGCATATAGAAGTCGTCGGGCCGCAGGCGCTCCATCACGTCGGGCACGCACTGGTCGTTGATCAGGATAGCGCCCAGCACCGCCTGCTCCGCCCGCACGTCATGGGGCATTTGAAATTCGCTCAGTTCCTCGCCGGACAATGACACCACACTCCTTTCGGCGCCGCTGTGCCGCGCCGCTGGCGACGGCACAGCGCTTCTCCGTTGTCACGCTGCGAAACGGACAGGGCGCTCGACCGCTTTCCCTCCGACTCGGGCAAAATACAGATTTGCCCCGCAAATCTGTATTTTGCCCTCGCTGTCCGCCTCTCCGCGCTTCTTATTTCTCCTCAATCACCAACACGTTGATGGCGCCGGACACCTCGCTGCCCAGCTTGCACTTCACCTCAAAGGTCCCAAAGGACTTGATGGGCTCGCCCAGCACGATCTTGCTCTTGCCCACGTCCATATCAAACTGCCTCTTCAGCTCCTCGGAGATCTCCTTGCTGGTGATGGAGCCGAACAGCTTGCCGCCCTGACCCGCCCGGGCCTTGATCTTCACCTGCACGCCCTTGAGCCGCTCCGCCAGGGCCTGGGCCGCGGCCTTCTCCTCCGCCAGCCGGGCCTGCTTGGCCTTGTCCTGCATTTTCATGGTGTTCACGTTCTCCGCCGTGGCCTCCACCGCCAGCTTCCGGGGCAGGAGGAAGTTGCGGCCGTAGCCGTCGGACACCTCCACCATCTGGCCCTTCTTGCCGTGGCCCTTCACATCCTGCTGTAAAATGACTTTCATAATTCATTACCTCCAAAATCTCATCCGGGGCCGAGCCCCTCGCTCCGGTCCAAGCGCCCTCGCCGCCCGCTTCTCCGCGCTTCTCATGACGGCTCCGCGCTTTCTTCCTCGTCGAAATAATTGTCCAGCGCCCCGTGGAGCTCCTCCAGCACCTGGTCCACCGTTTTGCCCGGGATCTGGGCCCCGGCGGCCTCCGCGTTGCCGCCCCCGCCCAGCGCCTCCAGAATGACCTGCACGTTGGCCGTCCCCAGGCTCCGGCCGGACACCACCACCCGGTCCCCGTCCGGGTAGAGCACAAAGGACGCGCCGATGCCCGCGATGTTCAGCAGCTCGTCCGCCGCCTGCGCCGCGGTGACCCGGCCCACCGGGCGGCCGGAGGCCGCGATGGCCACGTCCTGGCGGTACATCTTGGCGTTTTGGATGATGCCGTATTTGGCCACCGCGTCGTCCAGGTCGGTCTGGAACAGCTTGCGGATCTCGCTGGTGTCCCCCCCCGCCCTGCGGAGCATGGCCGCCGCCTCGAAGGTGCGGCCCCCGGTCCGGGTGGTGAAGTTCTTGGTGTCCAGCATCAGCCCCGCCATCATGGCCTCCGCCTCCCCGGGCAGCAGGTCTGCCGGCTCCATGAGATAGCTGATGAGCTCGCTGACCAGCTCGCAGGTGGAGGAGGCGTAGGGCTCATGGAAATTCAGGTCCGCGCCCTCAATATAGGTGGCGGCCCGGCGGTGGTGGTCCACCACCGCCACCTTGTTGCAGGAGTCCAGAAGCTCCAGGCTCTGCACCTGCTCGGGCCGGTTGGTGTCCACCACCACCAGCAGGGAGCGGGAGTCCGCCCGGACCAGGGCCTCCTGGCTGTCCACAAACACCTCCTGGTACTGGGGCATTTTGGCCACCCGCTCGTACAGCTCGTCGGCGGGGGTGGGCACATTGTCCCGGACGATATAGTGGGGCACCCCCTTCATCCGGGCGATGGCGCACACCCCCACCGCCGCTCCGGCGGCGTCGAAATCCGGGGCCTTGTGTCCCATAACGATCACGCAGGAGGCGTCCGCCGCCAGCTCGCCCATGGCGGAGGCCATCACCCGGCTCTTCACCTTGCCCCGGCGCTCGGTCTCCTTGCTGCGCCCGCCGAAGAACTCGAAGGTGAAGCGGTTTTTGATCACCGCCTGGTCGCCCCCCCGGGACAGGGCCATCTCCACCGACAGGTTGGCGAAGCGGTACAGCTCCCCGAAGGTGTCGCCGTCCACCCCCACGCCGATGGACACCGTGACGGGCATTCCCGCCGGGCTGACCACCTCCCGCACGCTGTCCAGCAGGGAGAACTTCTCCTCTTTGTAATGGTTCAGGTACTGCTCCTCAAACAGGAGGAGGAAGCGGTCCCGGTCCAGCCGCAGAAACAGCCCCTGGGAAAGCTCCGCCCACCGGGACAGGCGGCGGCTCACCTGGCTGAGCATGGCGGAGCGCACGCTCTCGTCCTGGCTCTTGACGGCGTCCTCATAGTTGTCAAGCAGCAGCAGGGCCAGCACGGGCCGGGTGGCCTTGTAGATGTCCCGGGTGTCCGCCAGCTCGGTGACGTCCAGCCAATAGGTGGTGGCCAGAAGGCTCTCCTCCCCCTCGGAGGCGGCGCGGGCCATGTCGCCGAACACCTGATAGCGCCGCCCGCCCAGCTCCACCTCCTCCGGGCACTCGTCCTTGCCCTCCAGCAGCCAGCGGGTGTCAAAGGCGGGGGCCAGGTCGGCCAGCTTGGTGTCGAACATCCGCTCCTCGCCGCCGGTGATCCGCAGAAACCGCTCGTTGGACCACACCACCTCGCCGGAGTCCGGCCGGAACATCACCAGGGGCAGGGGGCAGTTGAGGGTGCTGTTCCGGGTGGCCTGATCCATGTTGTCCAGGATTTCTCTCAGGCAGCGGTCGGCCTCCCGCCTGCGCCGGAAGGCGGAGGCCCCATAGCCCGCCAGCAACGCCGCCACCGCCGCCAGCTCCGCCGCGGCCGCCTCCCGGTGGCCCAGCAGGGCGGTGATCCCGGCAAACGCCAGCATCACGGCAAAGTAGAGCCCAATGCGGGGAATCAGCATACGGGTCAGCTTTTGATACACCTCAGGCCACCTCTTTCCGCTGCCGCCGGGACGGGGCGCGCATTTCGATAGATAATAGATTATACCAAAACAAAACGGTAAAAACAAGACCGCGGCGCAAATCTGTGGGGTTGTTATTTTATTTTTGATTCAAGGGTTGATAAGTTGCGAAAGGAATGGTAGAATCTTTTTGAAAATGGGGAAGACGGCCCGTCCGTCTCCCCCATGATTAAGTAAGAGAGGTGAAGTCTTATGTCTTTAGAGGCCATCCAAAAGGTCACTGAGGCCGAACAGGCCGCGAGGGAGCGGCGGGCCGAGGCGGCGGAGGAGGCCAAGCGCATCGTAGCCGACGCGGAGCGCGGGGGCAGGCAGCTTATCGCCGACGCCCGCGCCAAAGCGGAGCAGGACTGCCGGGCCATGCTGGCCGACGCCGAGGCCCAGGCACAGAAAAAGGCGGAGCGGACCCTGGCGGACAGCGCCGCCCAGTGCGAGGCGCTGAAGCAGGACGCCCGCAAACGCCTTGACAAGGCCGCCGGCCTCATCGTCGGAAGGGTAGGGAGCAGCTGATGGCCATTGTCAAAATGAAGCGGCTGCGGCTGCTGGGCCTCCGCCCGGACCGGGAGCGGCTGCTGCGCGCCCTCCAGAGCCTGGGCTGCGTGGAGCTCCGGGAGCCCGCCATCGACCTGAGCGACCCCCAGTGGGCGGGCATGGCGAAGCCGGACCCCTCCGGGCTGGAACAGGCCCGGGAGCAGAGCCTGCTTCTCAACGCCGCGCTGGACGCCCTGCGCCGGTATGCCCCGGCCAAGGACAGCCTGTTCGCGCCCCGGCCCGAGGTCACCGAGGACCAGCTGTTCGACGAGGCGGCCTACGCCCAGGGGCTGGACGCCGCCCGCCAGGTGCTGGAGGCGGAGCAGGCCCTGGCCGCCAAGGGGGCGGAGCGGGCCAAGCTTCTGACCCAGAAGGCCTCCCTGGAGCCCTGGGCCTGCCTGGACGTGTCTTTGGAGACCGAGGGCTCGGCCGCCGTGCCCGTCCACTTCTGTTCCGTCCCCGGCAAGACCGACTTTGCCGCCCTGGAGGCGGCGGTGGCCCAGGCCGCGGAACCCGCCCAGCTCATCCGGGCGGGCCATGACCGGGAGCTGCAATACTTTCTTCTGATCTGCCACCGCTCCGTGCTCAGCCAGTGCAACGAGGCCATGCGGCCCTTCGGCGCCTCCCGGGTCGCCCTGCGGGGCTGGAAGGGGACGGCGGCGGAAAACACCGCCCTGCTGGACAACCGCATCGCCGCCCTGGAGCGGGAGGAGGCGCAGTGCCGCGCCAACCTGGCCGCGCTGGGGGAGAAGCGGGGCATCCTGCGCCAGAGCGTGGACCGCGCCGCTCAGGAGATCAGCCGGGAGGAGAACAAGGCCCGGCTCATCGACACCGACGCCGCCTTCGTCATGGACGGCTGGCTTCCCGCCGGGAACGCGGAGGAGCTGGAGAAGGTGCTGGGCGGCTTCCAGTGCGCCTGGGAGACGGCCGACCCCGCCCCGGAGGAATACCCCCAGGTCCCCATCAAGCTGAAGAACAACCCGGTCACCGGGCCCTTCAACGTGATCACCGAGATGTACTCCATGCCGGCCTACGACAGCGTGGACCCCAACCCCCTGATGGCCCCGTTCTTCATCATCTTCTTCGGCTTCATGATGAACGACATCGGCTACGGCCTGCTCATGGTGCTGGGCACCGCCTTCTTCCTGATGAAGGCCAAGCCCAAGGGGGGCATGCGGGACATGATGTCCATGTTCTTCATGTGCGGCATCGCCTCCGTTTTCTGGGGCTGCCTCACCGGGGGCTTCTTCGGCGACTTCCTGCCCAAGCTCTTTGACCTGACCGGCTCCGCCGCCTCCGTCCCCGGCTACCACGACGCCTCCGGCGCCTTCGTCTGGTTCTGGAAGCCCGTCTTCACCCCCATCAACGACATCATCCTGGTGATGGTGGGGGCCATGGCCATGGGCGTGGTCCAGGTGTTCACCGGCATGGCCGTCAGCGTGGAGGAGAAATTCCGCCACGGAAACGCCCTGGACGCCGTCACCCAGGAGATCGCCTGGTACTGCGTCCTCATCGGCGCGGCCCTGGCCATCGGCGGCCCCATGATCCCGGGCGCTCCCGCCGCGCTGGGCGCCGTGGGCATGGGCCTGCTCATTCTGGGGTTCGTACTGCTGCTGGCGGGCAACCTGATCCGGGCCAAGGGCCTTGGCGGCATCATCGGCTTCGGCGGGGACATCTACAACGGCGTGTCCGGCTATTTCAGCGACATCCTGTCCTACCTGCGCCTCATGGCCCTGATGATGGCCGGGTCCATCATCGCCTCGGTGTTCAACACCCTGGGGTCGGTGTTCGGGCTGGTGCCCTTCATCATCGTGGCCGTGATCGGCAACGTGCTCAACCTGGTGCTCAACCTGCTGGGCTGTTACGTCCACACCATGCGCCTGCAGTGCCTGGAGTTCTTCGGGCGCTTTTATCAGGACGGCGGCAAGGCCTTCCGTCCTCTGGCGGTGGAAACCACTTATGTAGATATTTTAAAGGAGGAAATGTAAAATGGTTGATTTCTTTAATTTGGTTGGCGGTCAGGCTCTGGCCTTCATCGGCATCGCCCTGGCCATCGGTCTTTGCTGCATCGGCTCCGCCAAGGGCACCGGCATGGTGGGCGAGGCTGCCACCGGCGTGCTGTCCGAGACCCCCGAGCACTTCACCAAGTGCATGATTCTCCAGGCCCTCCCCGGCACCCAGGGTCTGTACGGCCTGGCCGCCGGCTTCTTCGGCCTGTTCGCCATGGGCTTCTTCTCCGGCGGCGTCAGCCCCTTCACCGGCGCGGCGGTTGAGTTCACCGTGTCCGGCGGCATGGCCATCCTGTTCGCCTGCGTGCCCATCATGCTGGGCGGCCTGCTCTCCGCCATCGCCCAGGGCCGCGTGGCCGCCGCCTCCATCAACATCGTGGCCAAGAAGCCCGACGACTACATGAAGGGCGTCATCATGTGCGGCATCGTGGAGTTCTACGCCATTCTGTCCCTGGTGGGCACCATCCTCCTGCTGATGAACGCGCTGTAAGCGTACCATTGATTTTGAGAAAGGCGGTAAGCCAAATACATGAACGGAATTGAAAAGATTACCGCACGCATCGAGGAGGACGGCAGGCAGGAGGCCGAGACCCTGCTGGCTCAGGCCCGCGCCCAGGCGGCGGAGATCACCGCCAAGGCTCAGGCGGAGGCCAAGGCCCAGGCGGAGGAGATTCTGGCCCAGGGCCGGGCGGACGCCCAGGAGCGGGAGCGCCGGGTGGACTCCACGGCCCAGATGGAGTGCCGCAAGGCGGTGCTGTGCGCCAAGCAGGACGTGATCGAGGAGGCCTTCCAGCTGGCCCACAAGAAGCTGCTGAACCTCTCCCAGGAGGAGTATGTGGCCTTCCTGGCCGGTCTGGCGGCGAAGGCCTCCGCCACCGGGCGGGAAAAGCTGATCTTCTCCGCCCCTGATCGGGCCCAGGTGGGCAAGGCGGTGGTGATGGCGGCCAATGAGAAGCTGGCCGCGGCCGCGGCCCCCAAGCTGCCCGACCCCGCCGAGTCCAAGACCAAGGCCATGCTCAACAAGGTGATCACCGGCGCGTCCGCCGTGCTCAGCGGCGCCGCCATGCTCACCCTGGCCGAGGAGACCCGGCCCATGGACGGCGGCTTCATCCTCTCCGACGGCGCGGTGGAGGTCAACTGCACCTTTGACACCCTGATCCGGCTCCAGCGCGGCGCGCTGGCCGGCGAGGTGGCCAAAGTGCTGTTCGGCTGATCGAACCCTTTCAATTGAACGCGAAAGGGGGAAAAAACTTGTCAAAAGTAAAGAAATTGAAGGAAAACGACTTTCTGTCCATCTCCGCCCGCGTCCGGGTGCTGGAGAACCGGCTGCTCACCGCCGAGCGGATGGAGCGGATGATCGACGCCAAGGACGCCGCCGACGCGGCCAAAGTGCTGGGCGAGTGCGGCTATCCCGACCTGCCCGAGGTCACCCCCTCCGCCCTGGAGGCCATGCTGGCCCAGGCCCAGGCCGCCCTATTTGAGGACATGGGCAAGGCGGTGGGCAATCAGGCGTTGCTGGATGTGTTCCGGGTGAAGTACGACTACCACAACGCCAAGACCCTGGTGAAGGCGGAGGCGCTGAAGCTGGACCGGGACCGACTGCTGCTTGGCGGCGGGCGGTACGCCCCGGCCGCGCTGGCGGAGGACTACCGCCGGGAGGACCTGCGCTCCTGTTCCGAGACCTTCCGGGAGGCCGTGGGCCAGGCCCGGGAGGTGCTGGGCTCCTCCGGCGACCCCCAGCAGGCGGATATCATCCTGGACCGGGCCTATTTCGCCGAGCTCACCGCCCTGGCCAAGGCCTCCGGCAGCAGGTTCCTGGAGGGCTATGTGTCCGCCCTGATCGACGCCGCCAACCTGCGCGCCGCCGTCCGGGCCGCCCGCCTGGACAAGGCCGGGGAGTTCCTGCGCTCCGTGCTGGCGTCCGGGGGAACCGTCTCCCCGGAGGACATCGCCCGGGCAAAGGGCTCTGAGCTGAACAGGGTATACAAGGACACGGCCTTCGCCGCCGCCGCGGAGGCGGGCGCCGCTGTGGCCGTCCCCGGCGGCGGGCCCCTCACCGACTTTGAGCGCATGTGCGACGACGCGGTGATGGACTACCTGAAAAAGGCCCGGATGATCCCCTTCGGGGAGCAGCCCGTGGCGGCCTATCTCTACGCCCGGGAGGCGGAGGCCACCGCCATCCGCATCATCCTCACCGGCCGCATGGCGGGCATCGACGGCGGCACCATCCGCCAGCGCCTGCGCCGGGCCTACTGTTAAGGGGGGAGACTTTATGGCAAACAGCTATCAGATCGCCGTGCTGGGCGACAAGGACAGCGTCATGGGCTTCAAGGCCCTGGGGCTGACGGTCTTCCCCGTGGAGAGCGTGGAGCAGGCCCGTTCCACCCTGCACCATATCGCCCGGGAGGACTACGCCGTGGTCTACCTCACCGAGCAGCTGGCCGCCCAGATGGAGACGGACGTGGCCCGGTACAAGGACGAGCTCACCCCCGCCATCATCCTCATCCCCGGCAAGGAGGGCAGCCTGGGCATGGGCATGGAAAACATCAAGAAGTCGGTGGAGCGGGCCGTGGGCGCCGATATCCTGTAGGGAAGCGCGCCGTGCTGTATTTCATCGTCGGGCTGGCGCTCATTGCCATGGGCATTGCGATGCTCTGGAAGCCCAGGCTCGTCTTCGAGCTGACCGAGAGCTGGAAGCACGACGGCGGCGCGGACGAGCCGTCCAGGCTGTGGCTCTTTTCCACGCGGTTCGGCGGCGTAATGTGCGTGCTGGCCGGCATCTGCGGTTTAATCGTGCCATTTGTTTTGTAAACGCGGCGTGTAGGGGCGGACAGTGTGCGCCCTTACGTGTAACAATGAAATCAACCCAGAAAGAAGGTATAAAAAGCCTATGGGAAAAGTAGTTAAGGTCTCCGGCCCCCTGGTGGTGGCCACCGGCATGGCGGACGCCAACATGTCCGACGTGGTCCGCGTGGGTCCCGAGCGCCTCATCGGTGAGATCCTCACCATGAACGGCGACTCCGCCTCCATCCAGGTCTATGAGGAGACCTCCGGCCTGGGCCCGGGCACCGAGGTGGTGACCACCGGCTCCCCCATGAGCGTGGAGCTGGGCCCCGGCATGATCGAGAACATCTATGACGGCATCCAGCGCCCGCTGGAGAAGATCATGGAGAAGGTCCACGGCAACAACCTGCCCCGGGGCGTGGAGGTTCCCGCCATCGACCAGGAGAAGCTGTGGGACTTCACCCCCGTGGCCAAGGCGGGGGACAAGGTGGTGGGCGGCGACATCATCGGCACCGTCCCCGAGACCCCGGTGGTGCTCCACAAGATCATGGTGCCCCCCAGCCTGAAGGGCACCCTGAAGAGCGTGGTCCCCGCGGGCCAGTACAACGTGAAGCAGGCGGTGGCGGTGCTGGTCAAGGAGGACGGCTCCGAAGTGAGCATCGCCATGAGCCAGCGCTGGCCCGTCCGTGTGGGCCGCCCCTACAAGCATAAATATCCCCCCATCAAGCCCCTGTCCTCCGGCCAGCGCATTGTGGACACCTTCTTCCCCGTGGCCAAGGGCGGCACCGCCGCCATCCCCGGCCCCTTCGGCTCGGGCAAGACCGTGATGCAGCACGCCCTGGCCAAGTGGTCCGACGTGGACATCGTGGTGTATATCGGCTGCGGCGAGCGCGGCAACGAGATGACCGACGTGCTGCGGGAGTTCCCCGAGCTGGTGGACCCCCGCACCGGCGAGACGCTGATGAAGCGCACGGTGCTCATCGCCAACACCTCCGACATGCCGGTGGCCGCCCGGGAGGCGTCCATCTACACGGGCATCACCATCGCCGAGTACTTCCGGGACATGGGCTACGACGTGGCCGTCATCGCCGACTCCACCTCCCGCTGGGCCGAGGCCCTGCGCGAGATGTCCGGCCGTCTGGAGGAAATGCCCGGCGAGGAGGGCTACCCCGCCTACCTGGCGTCCCGTCTGGCCCAGTTCTACGAGCGGGCCGGCTCCGTGTCCTGCCTGGGGTCCGAGGAGGACCGCCGGGGCTCCCTCACCGCCGTGGGCGCGGTGTCCCCCCCGGGCGGCGACCTGGCCGAGCCCGTGTCTCAGGGCACCATGCGCATCGTGAAGGTGTTCTGGGCCCTGGACGCCCAGCTGGCCTACAAGCGCCACTTCCCCGCCATCAACTGGCTCACCTCCCACTCCCTGTACCTGGACTCCCTGAAGCCCTGGTTTGACGAGAATCTGGGCCGGGAGTTCCTCCAGAACCGGGAGCAGGCCATGACCGTCCTCCAGCAGGAGGCCAGCCTGAACGAGATCGTGCAGCTGGTGGGCAAGGACTCCCTGTCCCCCGCCGACCAGCTCACCCTGGAGACCGCCCGTATGGTCCGCGAGGACTTCCTCCAGCAAAACTCCTTCGTGGACATCGACTCCTTCTCCACCTATGACCGGCAGGAGAAGCTGCTGGCCATGATTCTGGACTACGACAAGCTGTGCCGCGCCGCCGTGGCCAAGGGCGCCCCTGTGGCCGACCTGTTTGTGATCCCCGCCCGTGAGCGCATCGGCCGCGCCAAGAGCGTGCCCGCCGACGAGTACGCGCGGGTGTACGCCGACATCTCCGCCTCCATGGAGAAGGAGATCGACGAGGTCGTTAGAAAGGCAGGTGAGGAGCTGTGATTCGAGAGTATAAAACCATCCAGGAAATCGCCTCCCCGCTGATGATGGTCAAAATGGTGGAAAACGTCACCTATGACGAGCTGGTGGAGGTGGAGCTGCCCGACGGCGGCATCCGCCGGGGCAAGGTGCTTGAGGTCAACGGCGACACCGCCGTGGTCCAGCTCTTCGAGTCCGCCGCGGGCATCAACCTGGCCCAGTCCAAGGTCCGCTTCCTGGGCCATCCCCTCCAGCTGGGCGTGTCCGGCGACATGCTGGGCCGGGTGTTCAACGGCATGGGCGTGCCCATCGACGGCGGCCCCGCCATCCTGGCCGAGGAGTACCGGGACATCAACGGCCTGCCCATGAACCCCGCCGCCCGGGACTACCCCGACGAGTTCATCCAGACCGGCGTTTCCACCATCGACGGGCTGAATACCCTGGTCCGCGGGCAGAAGCTGCCCATCTTCTCCGGCTCCGGCCTGCCCCACGCCAACCTGGCCGCCCAGATCGCCCGTCAGGCCAAGGTGCTGGGGGACGCCGCCGGCAATTTCGCCGTGGTGTTCGCCGCCATCGGCATCACCTTTGAGGAGTCTGAGTTCTTTGTCCAGGAGTTCAAGCGCACCGGCGCCATCGACCGCACCGTGCTCTTCACCAACCTGGCCAACGACCCCGCCGTGGAGCGCATCTCCACCCCCCGCATGGCGCTGACCGCGGCCGAGTATCTGGCCTTTGAGAAGGATATGCACGTGCTTGTCATCCTCACCGACATCACCAACTACGCCGAGGCCCTGCGGGAGGTGTCCGCCGCCAAGAAGGAGGTCCCGGGCCGCCGCGGCTTCCCCGGCTACCTGTACACCGACCTGGCCACCATGTATGAGCGGGCCGGCCGCCAGCTGGGCAAGCCCGGCTCCATCACCATGATCCCCATCCTCACCATGCCCGAGGACGACAAGACCCACCCCATCCCCGACCTCACCGGCTATATCACCGAGGGCCAGATCATCCTGTCCCGGTCCCTGTACCGGCAGGGCATCAATCCCCCGGTGGACGTGCTGCCCTCCCTGTCCCGTCTGAAGGACAAGGGCATCGGCGCGGGCAAGACCCGGGAGGACCACGCCAACGTGCTCAACCAGCTCTTCGCGGCCTACTCCACCGGCAAGGACAACAAGGAGCTGATGTCCATTCTGGGCGAGGCGGCGCTGACCCCCACCGACCTGCTGTACGCCAAGTTCGCCGACGAGTTCGAGCGGCGCTACGTCAACCAGGGCTATGAGGAGAACCGCTCCATCGAGGACACCCTGGCCCTGGGCTGGGAGCTGCTGTCCATCCTGCCCAAGGCGGAGCTGAAGCGCATCAAGCCGGAGTTCATCGAAAAGTATCTGCCGAAGAAAGACCAGTAAGGAGGGGTAAGACATGGCAAACACCGTGGTCAACCCCACCCGAATGGAGCTCACCCGGCTGAAGGGCAAGCTGAAAACCGCCCAGCGGGGCCACAAGCTGCTCAAGGACAAGCGGGACGAGCTGATGAAGCAGTTCCTGGACACCGTGCGGGAGCTGCGCTCCCTCCGCGCCCAGGTGGAGGAGGAGCTGATGCGGGTGCACAGCTCCTTCACCGTGGCCTCCGCGCTGATGAGCGCCCAGGCCATGGAGCAGGCGCTGATGTATCCCAAGCAGTCGGTGGAGCTCACCATGACCTTCCAGAACATCATGAGCGTCAACGTGCCGGTATATCACTATCAAACCCGCACCGACGACACCGGCGATATCTTCCCCTACGGCTTTGCCGCCACCAGCGGCGAGCTGGACGGAGCGGTGGCCGCCCTGGGCAAGGTGTTCCAGGACATGCTGAAGCTGGCCCAGACCGAGAAGGCGGCCCAGCTCATGGCGGAAGAGATTGAAAAGACCCGGCGGCGCGTCAACGCGCTGGAGTACGTGGTCATCCCCGACACCCAGGACAGCATCCGCTATATCACCATGAAGCTGGATGAGAACGACCGCTCCACCACCACCCGGCTGATGAAAGTCAAAGACATGATTTTGAAGGAAGCCATCGAGGAACGGCAGGCGCAGGACGCTAGAGCCGTAAAGGCTTTCGGGGATTCGGGCGAAGCTCCGACGGAGGTTTAAAGGGGAGCCGTACCGTAAGAGTACCGCTTCTACGATAGGCCTAAAAAGTGAAAGATGGTACTGCTTGGGATAATCCTAGGCAGTACCTCTTTTCTGTGCTAATTATATCAACAAAACAAAAGGGCCCCCTCATTAGAGGGGGCCATCTTCATTTACGCTATCATTCGATATGAATGTAGCAACTATTTACATAACTTATTATATGCAAAAAAGGAGAAAAAGTCAACTGTAAATTCAAATTTTCTCTTGTTACTTTTTGACAGAATCAATATCAGCTTGAGATAACTCTTTTCTCACATCAGCAATTAAAGTTAAGCTACTATGAGGATGATGCGCAGAATCATATACTAATTCAATTTCAACGCCTTCATTTTTTGCAACCTCAATAGCAGGAATAAAGTCACTATCTCCAGTAATCAGTATAGCTTTCCCAATACGTTGCTTAGCAGCTAAAAGGACCAAATCGCAACCTAATAAAATATCCACCCTTTTTTGCTGGAAAATTGGCGTACCATCTGCTTTGCGTCCTCTATTTTCTAATTTGCCAAGTCGAACTGCATAGCGGTCAAGTTTTTCAAGTGAAGTAACAAATCTTTGCATATTATTATATCTAGCAATTTCACCACTGCTCGGAGCAGGAGATTTATATGGCATACAATTATAATAATATGTACGTAGAATGGGATCGCCATTTGCAAGAAAAGTACTCAGTTTTGAGAAATCAATCTGTGTAGAAGAAAAGCTCTCCTTTAGTACTTTAGAAAGATAGGCACCATCAATAAAAATAGCAACTTTGTCCATATCAAAACTCCTTTCTTTAGACATTATACTACTTTTTATTTTCAATGTCTATAAAAATTTTAATAGCTCTGTTCAAGATGTAAAGGAGTACTGTTTGGGGCTTCTTCTGGGCAGTGCTTCTTTTTTGTGCGTATGTTTCAAATGTTTCAACTTTTATTGGGTCATGTATGATTGCTCTAAAATGAAGTTTAGGTATCAAATGAGACGCACCAAAAAGGCGCTTTGAAAACGGAAGCGGAGCTTTCGGGACACTTCCAGAGGGTAAAAAAGGATGGAGTCTGAAACGCTTTGAATGGTATAGCTTTCCGGGCGCAACACTTTCGGGACGCTTTCGGTGTTCAGTTTCATTTGAAAAACTAGTTGATAGGAGCGATTACAATGAAAGTCGGTTATGTACGCATTAGCACCAAAGAGCAAAACACAGCCCGTCAGGATGAACTTATGAGACAGTTAGATGTTGAAAAGGTTTATACTGACAAAATGAGCGGAAAGGATGCAGAGAGGCCCGAACTTCACAAGATGATGGATTTTGTGCGGGAGGGTGATACTTTAGTCGTTGAATCCTTTTCCCGCTTTGCTAGGAACACACAAGATTTACTCAATTTGACAGCAGCATTAAAAGAGAAAGGGGTACGTTTTGTAAGTCAGAAAGAAAAGATTGATACAGATACGAATGCAGGAAAGTTTATGCTGACAGTCTTTGCGGGATTGGTGGAGTTTGAGAGAGACACAATACTTGACCGTCAGGCCGAGGGGATAGCGATCGCCAAGGCAGAGGGGAGGATGAACGGCAGGCCAAAGAAAGCAGTTGATACTTTCGAGGATGTTTATCTCGCTGTGAAAGAGGGGAAGTTATCAGCGAGTAAAGGAGCGAAGCAGTTAGGGATTTCACGCTCAACGTGGTATCGGAAAGTGCGTGAGTTTGAGGAGGATAACATGGTTATAGATATTTGATAATCAGATATAAAAAAATAGAGTACATTACACAGCCAGCACTTAAAAGGTTTTAGGTGCTGGCTGTGAATATTTGGTTAAAAATAAAAAATGGTATCGGCTTTTGAAAAAATCAGGATACAGAGGGGGATTTTATTTGCAATACATTATAGATTTTTCGGTGATACAGTGGGGTGAAAAAGGCTTAAAATCCAGAAGTGTAAAAAAGTTGAGGTAGTGGGTACATGGTATAAATTGAGAACTTTTAATAAAGATACCTCTATCATAGATTTGTCATGAAAGATAGACAATTATCTGAAACATTGGCCGCAACATTTCTGATAGAAAACAATATCTAAAGAGTGCGGTAAAAAACCTGTTTTATGACAAAGCAAACATAGAGGAAATTATACATATCTAAGGAAATTCAGATTGCAAACTTTATATTATTTAGGGTTATAAGCTGGATTGTTGTACATAGTAGTGAAAATATATACTAATACAATTAAATCCTTGAATCAATGTAATGACACACGATTTACATTTACAATTTGATACAATAAACTTGTAGATTAGGATTTAAAACTTTTATCTGGTGTTTGTAGCAAATAAGAAAGAAAATATAAACAATGCGCAATAGATAGATGATACAAAGGCAGAAAAGTGAGACAATTTGGAATTTCTCAATAATAACATTAAGCAGAGAAAACAACATATGAAAAAGTGTCGGGAGTTTATCAGAAAGAAAAATAGACAGTTTCGTAAAAATCAGCATAAGCAGAAGAAACAGGTACAGCAATTTATTTACTGTACCTGTCTTTTTGTACTGCTATGCAATTCTTATTGATAGATGGAACCTTAAAACAGAGCATAGGGTATATACCCTACCACTCAACGAAAGAAAAAGGGGATAAAGTGACCTTGCCTATAGGGAGATTTTGAGATAGGCTATTGACGGATAGGAGCGCAGGCGGTAAAATAGATAGTACAAGGATAACGATTGCAGGCACCTTGGAGAGGGCGGCAACCCTCTCCAAGGCTGTACGGGTATCTCGGCTACCCAGCACAGCAGAGAAATCTCTGCACCCAGTATTATTATACCTGTCTGAATCAGATTTAGCAATAGGGCAGGAAAAATAGCTGTGTTTGCTTTGATAGAAATGTCAGGCAGTGTGATGGGTTTTACACAACTCGTCGCACTGCTCTTGTTATTCTTGGCAGGGAAAGCATGAACTGTCCCTGGCAAACCAGTCAGGGCAGTTCATGCGGAACCTGTTAAGAATAATTTTGGAGGAAAGGAAGCATGAAAAGTAAATACTTGGCACTTGTGTTAAGTGTGGCCTTGGTTCTTTCGCTGGTGGCCTGTGGAGGCCAACAGGCACAGGAGCCAGAGGAACCAAAGCAAGAAACACAACAGACGGAGCCAGCGAGCACAGAGCCAGAGACACCTGTTGAATCGGAAGAAGTCAAGCCAATAGAAACAACTGCACCTGTTGAGACAGAGAAACCCACAGAAGAAACACAGCCGCAGGAGAGTTTAACAGTTCCAGAGGAACAGGAAACGCAACAGAGCATTTCAACTCCAGCGGTTGAAAACACACCGACAGCCAATAAACCGCAGGAGAGCAAGCCCAGCGGAGGGCAGACAGAGACACCTTCACAGTCTAATGGTGGTCAAGTCACCGATGAAGAAATACAGTCTCAAATAGACGCAGCTCTTAAACAGCAACAAGAAGCCATCGCCAATGGAGAAGTAGTTGGAACCGGCCAAGTAACAGTTGAATTTATCGAAAGTGTAGGTTCCCAGCTTAATGGAGGTGGCGGTCAAGTAGTAGATGGGTTATGGATCCCGGATGATTATGAAGACCCGGTTGACCCCGTTCGTAGTAATCCCAATTCACAGGAAATACAGGGTGAATATACTTGGGATGAAATAGTAGAAGACTGGGAAAGCATTAGTTAAACATATCGAATAATTTTATACATTTAGCATTGTCATTTTATAAAAGTGCTGTAGTTTAGGCTATAGCACTTTTTTAGTTTATATAGTTCTGTTAAAAATAGCACTCTTTTCAAATTAGGGTATATTTTTTGAAAGGAGCTGTTTAACATGATAAAGAGGAAGGGCATAGAGGTTTGTATTCAAGTGGAATATGATAATCCCGGCAGAGTATATGCTTGCTATTTTCAAATACGATGTGGGATCAATCGTCAGCCGGTACAGAGAAGTGTTATACCAATTTGTGGGAAAGAGCGAGCAAAAAAATATGTCATTGAACAGATAGACATACTTGCTGACATATGGAATTTGAATCCACCTAAAAAGAAAAAAACACCTAATAAGCATTAAGCGCAGACAGGCCAGATGTAAAAACGTCTGGCCTGTTTTTATACTCATTTTGAAAAGACAGAAAGCATTGTGTTTTTAATCTCCAAATAGGCTAGTTATGTGATTTGAAACATTTAATTTTTATGTTTATTTTGACAACCATTAAATTACAAGAAAGTGAAATACCTTCTAAAAAAGTTAATTTTAGAACTGAAATTTACAAGTAGGTTATTTTTTGAAAAATGGGAGATTGAAAGGGAAAAAATAGGGTTGTAGAAAAAATGTATAGGTATGTGGATTTTGTGAAGTGTAGCAATAAGAATGATAGTTATGAAAAGAAAAAAGACTACATACACAAAACATTCAGAATGGAAAAATGCCTAAAATGACAATATAGAAAGCAATGTAAGAAATGCCATTTGTCAAACAAAAAACAGCTATGGGTTTATTAGATAAAATGAATCCGGCAACCCCTCTAAATTCAAGCTTTCTTTTCCGTAAACTATCACGTCTTGCCCATCAATGACCCCAGCGTTAAGATGGTTTTGTTGAAAGGGAAAAGAAAACTTTTCAAACAATAAAATTAAAGGAGAAATGAAAAATGTGCAAAGCTACTGTTATCTTTGAGGAAAAGCTGAGTAAACGTCGTGAGGGCTGGGCCGTTTATCTGAATCAGAGCAGGGACTTCACCTGGTACAGTGACAAGCAAATCAAAGCCAAGATTGCCAACGGAGAGCGTATCAATGGCGTATGCGTCAACGAGGCTGGCGAGGTCGTGATGGACGAAAACTTCACAACTGGACTGCTGTCGAAAACGAGGCTTGCTACGTTTACTCCGATTAAGGAAGACGAGGACAGTGGCGTTAGCAAGTATTTCGCTGTGACCCGTGTTATCAAAGGCGGCAAGGCTGGAGATCGTTATGAGCTGGTGAGCAATCGGTTTAAACTGGAGGTCGTAGACGTTGATAGGCTGAAAGCATTGCTATCCCTGATAAGCGTAGGAGGGGCCAGAGTAGACGAAAAGGGAAAGGTGGTAATCCATGAGGGGGTGGAGACGAGCGAGGCCACAGGAGACCCCAGGAGCGATAAAGAGGGGGCGGTCTAAATGACCGCTTCCTCTGATTTTATAGTAGGCTTCATGTGTTGTGGGCTTGTGGTTCTGCTATACCTACTGTATGAGTTAATAGAGTTGTTAAGGGAATTTGTGTTGATACTGCGAGAGAGTTTAGAGGAACTGCGGAACGAGTGAAAGAGATACCCAGTCTAAAAAATTAGGCTGGGTATCTTTTTTGAAATTACCACATTACCAAAAATTGAGGTTTTTTGATTTGGATGTTTCAAATGTTTCAAATGGCAGGAGTGTTTAAACAGGTTGCCAAACTGCCCCAAATCAGCTATACTATAATTTAATGTATAGGTGGAGGTGGCAGGGATGTCAGGGCAAAGGAGCAACAGGGAGGAACAAGAGCGGCAGAGGCTTAACAGGCAAATCAATTTTCTTGTCATGCGTAAAATGTGGCAGAGACTACGTGGACGTGCGAAGAAAGGTTCAGAAGGGCAGACAATCTATGCAGCCTTTCATATGAGCCGTGAACGCTACACAAGAGTTATTCGCGGGGAGCCTGTACGTTTTTCAAAAGAGGAGTTAAAGCGACTTGTAGTTGAGACAGGTGTACGCAGTGAAATTTTTGAGGGGAAAGACTGTTTTCACTTTGAAGCAATTTCACGTAGAGATTGGCAGAGATTATTTGAGCTGCGAGAAGTGAATATTGAAGGGGCAAAGACATTTGAAAAGAATCTTTATGATCAGATGGTGGAAAGCGATGTTGACTTACTCAAAAATGCAGACTTATACTATTTTGCAGTTTACTTGAAAAGTGGTAAAGCAGTAACGGATGTAAATATAGAAGAAGAAATTTTAGGGAGAATAAACTGGCTGGACAATATCAGCCTAACCCGACTTGAGAGGTGCAGACCAGAGGTATTACAGAAATATGTGCGAGGGTTGGAAAAACAACTGGATATAGCTAGTACACTGTTGCGATACGTGGAGTTAAAACAGCAGGAAAAATGAGAAAATAGTGTTTGATGGAATTATCAAACACTATTTTCTTATTTTTCATTGATACGAATAGCACAGCCTGGAAAAGCATTACATCATTATCTCTATAACATTACATTACAGTAATTTCAGTTTACATAGTAGAAAATATATAGGGAGATATAAAAGGGAAACGATGTATGGCATACTAACAACTGTAAAGAGGACAGGGAGCCAGCCCAAAAGAAAGACGTGTACCTTGATAAGTTTATATTGTGCCTAAAATTAGGAAACTGGTAAATTTACAGGAGTAGTACGCCTCTTTACATTACTGCCAATACAATCGTATTGTCTTTCTCGTACTACATAGAAATGGGGGTGATATGTACATATTAAAAAAGTAATATAAAGTCAAATTATCAACATTAAAAATGGAGGTAATTATGAATAAAAATTATAGGCTTGTGACGAATCCAGAAATGTTACCAATGGTTCTCACACCTTCTGATATAGGGAATGTACTAGGGCTGTCGAGGAATAGGACATATGAGCTGGTACATAGTAAAGATTTCCCAGCTTTTCGTGTACCACAAAGCAGGAGGTTCAAAACTTCTGCAAGACTAAATCCAGCAAGCGTAAAGTGGTTATTACTGCTGGACTGGTGGAGATATTGA
Organism: uncultured bacterium; assembly: GCA_947383145.1. Classification (GTDB taxonomy): domain Bacteria; phylum Bacillota; class Clostridia; order Oscillospirales; family Oscillospiraceae; genus Enterenecus. The sequence goes on along the minus strand of CANDCH010000009.1, from coordinate 41,264 downwards.
GGGAACATAAGGAATCCATGAAAGAGAGGTTCGAGGCTCTTGGGGAAGAATGGCAGGAGGATGGGCTTGTATTCCTCAATAGCCGCAATCACATTGTACAGTATGGAAACATTAAAGAGGTCTTGAACAGAATCTATGAGAAAGCTGGCATTGAGGGAGCGACTATGCACACGTTACGCCATGCATACGCTACTCGGTGCTTTGAGGCTGAAGTGGATATTAAGGCAATCAGTGAGCAGTTGGGACACGCCAATGTCAAAACGACGTACAATATCTACATTCACCTGTTGGAGGATACGAAAGAAAAGCAGATTGATAAGCTGGGGGAGATTGATAAGTTTATTGAAACAGACGAGAAAGAAAATCATCCGACTATCATTATTCCATTTCCCAGCACTGGCAAGGCAGTATGATGGGATAGGTAAACCCGGTAGCTTTGGGATAGGGCTACCGGGTTTACCGTCTTTTTACCCGTTCTAGGTTGGGACTAGAGGGGAAAGGCTGGGACTACTTGGGAGAGTAGGAGCGAAAAAGCGTTGACAGATGGGACTAAATGTGATATGTTAGCACTACCTAATAGCGTAACCCGATAAAGGTGAAGGACATGATACTCAAGGAAGCCATTGAGGAGCGGCAGGCGGCAGACGCTAGAGCCGTAAGAGCTTTCGGGGATTCGGGCGAAGCTCCGGCAGGGGTTTAAAGGGGAGCCGTACCGTAAGAGTACCGCTTCTACGATAGGCCTAAAAAGTGAAAGATGGTACTGCTTGGGATAATCCTAGGCAGTACCTCTTTTTTCCAGTTGTGTTAACAATAGCCCGCTAAACGCTATCACAATAATAACGGGGTTAATGGCACCCCGCAAAACTCCCTCCGGCTGAATTCATCAATTCTGGCGCTGCCGGCATTTTTCCTCCATATTTCACCTGTTGGGGAGAATCCGCAAAACCTCTTGCAATCCGGCGGCGCATGGGGTATAATATATTGACTAATTCTGATGAAGCTGCAAATTTTTCGATATTGGAGGAAGATACCAATGGCAATGATTACAGCAGGCGACTTCCGCAACGGCGTGACCTTCGAGATGGAGGGCAAGGTAATGCAGGTGGTGGAGTTCCAGCACGTCAAGCCCGGCAAGGGCGCGGCCTTTGTGCGCACCAAGATGAAGAACGTCATCACCGGCGCCGTCACCGAGACCTCCTTCAACCCCACCGCCAAGTTCGAGCAGGCCTTCGTGGACCGCAAGGACATGGAGTACAGCTATAACGACGGCGACCTGTACTACTTCATGGACATGGAGACCTACGACATGACCCCCATCAACAAGGACGTGCTGGGGGACAGCTTCAAGTTCGTCAAGGAGAACATGACCTGCAAGATCATGTCCTACAAGGGCAGCGTGTTCGGCGTGGAGCCCCCCAACTTCGTGGAGCTGGTGGTCACCGAGTCCGACCCCGGCGTGAAGGGCGACACCGCCACCAACGTGACCAAGCCCGCCATCCTGGAGACCGGCGCGGAGATCAAGGTGCCCCTGTTTGTCAATCCCGGCGACAAGATCCGCATCGACACCCGCACCGGCGAGTACCTGGAGCGGTGCAAGGGGTAATTTAAAAGCGCGGAGAAGCCGGGAGCAGGACGCCTGGACCGGCGCGAGGGGCGCAAACCAAGGAGGGGCCAAGCCCCGGATGTTTGCGCCCCGAGACGGAGGGAAGGCGGCCGTCGCGGAGGCTTCGCAGCGTGACAGATGTAGAAGCGCGGAGAGGCCGGGAGCAGGACGCCTGGACCGGCGCGGGGACAAAAAGCCCAGCCGCCGCGAAGCGGCGCGGCACAGCGTGGAAAAGGAGCGTTATATGACTATTTCCGAAAAGGTGGCCTATATCCAGGGGCTGTACGACGGGCTGGGACTGGACGAGAAGAAGTCCGGCGAGGCCCGCATTCTCTCCGAGGTGCTGGACGTGCTGCGGGAGGTGGGCCAGCAGCTGGAGGGCATGGACGCCGCCATGGACCAGTTCGACGAGGAACTGGATACCCTGGAGGACACGGTGTCCGAGCTGGAGGACGCCGTGTTTGACGACGAGGATGAGGAGGACGAGGAGTCCTGCGGCTTCGGCGGTGAGGACGGCGAGGATTTCTTTGAAATTCCCTGCCCCACCTGCGGCGAGGACCTGCTGGTGGACGACGAGGCTCTGGCCGCCGGGGTGGTGGACTGCCCCGTGTGCGGCGGCAAGTTTGCCCTCTCCTTTGAGGACGGGGAGGACGGAGCTGACTCTGACGAGTAACCCGGCGGGACAACGGTAAAACGACGGGCGGCGCTGGGATGAGCGCCGCCCGTTTTTGACTGTCCGGGCAGGTTTCGGCGGAAAATCTCCCTTCTGAACGGATATTCGCGGTCTGTGGGGAGTGATTCCCAGAGCCGGACATGATATACTGCCGTTCGGAAGGAGGGAGTTTTGTGGATCAGATCAAGATAGGAAGGTTTATCGCGGCGCTGCGAAAGGAGCGCGGGCTCACCCAGGAGGCCCTGGGGCGCCGGCTGGGCGTCACCAACAAAACCGTCTCCCGCTGGGAAAACGGCAACTACATGCCCGACATCGAACTGCTGGTCCCCCTGGGGGAGGCCCTGGGGGTCAGCGTCAACGAGCTGCTGGCCGGGGAGCGGCTGGACGATGCCGCGTTTCGGAAGCAGGCAGATGAAAACCTGGTGGAGGCGGTGCGGGAGAGCGCCTTCACCGTCAAGGAGCGCACGGAGTTCTTTAAGAAAAAGTGGCATAAGGAACACTTCTGGTTCATTGTCCTGTACTCAGCGCTGTGCGGCGCGCTGTCTCTTTATCTGTGGTTGAACGGGTGGCTGGCGCTGCTGGGTGTTTTGTGGCTGGTGGCGTACTGTTATCTGAACAACCGCATGATGGCCTACGTGGAGGGCAAGGTATACGGGGACCCAAAACCGCCCGTTGACGGTTGACAACCGGCTCAAAATCGGATATGATAACGGGGCAAATCCATCCAAGGGAGACAGAGAGATGAAGAAGCCCTTTCTCACCCTGGCCCAGGCCCGGGAGATCATAAAGACCTACCCCACCCCCTTCCACATCTACGACGAGGCGGGCATTCGGGAGAACGCCCGGAGGCTGAAGGCCGCTTTCGCCTGGAACCCGGGGTTTAAGGAGTATTTCGCCGTCAAGGCCACCCCCACCCCCGGCATACTCAAGCTGCTGCGGGAGGAGGGATGCGGCGTGGACTGCTCCTCCCTCACCGAGCTGATGCTGGCGGAACGGTGCGGCTTCTCGGGCGGGGAGATCATGTTTTCCTCCAACGAGACCCCGGCGGAGGAATTTGAGCTGGCCGCGCGGCTGGGCGCCCATATCAATCTGGACGACCTGACCCACGTGGAGTTTTTGTACAAGACTCTGGGGCGGGCGCCGGAGACGGTGTGCTGCCGCTTCAACCCCGGCGGAGTATTCGCGCTGGGGGAGAGCAAGGAGGGCTTCCAGGTGATGGATAACCCGGGGCAGGCCAAGTACGGCATGACCCGGCCTCAGCTGGCCCAGGCGTTCCTCCGTTTGAAAGAGCTGGGGACCAAACGCTTTGGAATTCACGCTTTTTTGGCGTCCAACACCATTTCCAACGAGTATTATCCCGCCCTGGCCCGGCTGCTGTTCCAGACCGCCGCCGACGTGGCCGCAGAGACGGGGTGCGCCGTGGCGTTCATCAACCTGTCCGGGGGGGTGGGAGTGCCTTACCGGCCGGAGCAGCCCGCCAACGACATCGCGGTGATCGGCGAGGAGGTGCGCCGCGCCTATGAGGAGATTTTAGTGCCCGCGGGGATGGGCGATGTGGCCGTTTTCACGGAGCTGGGACGGTTTATGCTGGCTCCCTTCGGCCATCTGGTCACCACCGCCGTCCACGAAAAGCACATTTATAAGGAGTATATCGGGGTGGACGCCTGCGCCGCCAACCTGATGCGGCCGGCCGTCTATGGGGCGTACCACCACATCACGGTGCTGGGCAAGGAGGACGCGCCCTGCGGCCGGGTGTACGACGTGGTGGGCTCCCTGTGTGAGAACAGCGATAAGTTTGCCATTGACCGGGCGCTGCCGGAGATTGAGATGGGCGACCTTCTGGTGCTCCACGACACCGGGGCCCACGGCTTTTCCATGGGCTACAATTACAATGGCAAGCTGCGCTCGGCTGAACTGCTGCTGAAAGCGGACGGCGCGGTGGAGCTGATGCGGCGGGCCGAGACGCCGGACGATTATTTTGCCACCCTGGTGTGGTGACGGCGCGGCGGCGGGCAGGTCCCGCCGCCCATACGCGGGCATGGCGGAATTGGCAGACGCGCAGGATTTAGGTTCCTGTGGAGCGATCCGTGTGGGTTCGACCCCCACTGCCCGTACCACGTCGGAGCAAGCGATATGGAGCTTGCTCCGGCGTTTTTTAACGCCGGAGTGCGCTCATTCCGCTGCTCCTCCTTTCCAAATCGAACCCGCTTCGCTGGGCTTCGATTTGGTTTGGGCATAGCTTGGGTACCGGGTGCATCTAGAGTGTTCGCCCCTGCCAAGATAAGTTGACAAATTTCGGAAAGAAATTTGTCAACTTTCTTTTTGCATAAATTATTTAAACTCTCGCGCCGCAGTGATTTCACTGCGGCATTTCTTGTTTTTGGAGGTAAATCATGATGGATTCAGTACAAAAAAGTCAAGTAATTAAAGATGGTCTGCGGAGGGGGTTCCAGGATGGCACTTCCAAGATGGCCCAGCGCAGGTGCTATGGCTACGACATCGGGCTGAACGGTCAACTGACAATAAATTTTGATGAGGCCGCTGTCGTCCGCTGGATTTTCGAGCGTTACCTCCATGGTGACAGCTTGGGAAAAATCGCTTCTGCACTGGAAGTGAAAAGTATCCTCTCCCCCACAGGCAAAACCAAATGGAACCGGGAGGCTCTCAACAAGCTGCTGTCCAACGAAAAATACACAGGGCGTGTGCTGCTCCAAAAAACCGTCAGCACCGAAACCACTCAAATCAGAAATGATGGCCTTATGGATCGTACCTTTACTCCGATTCCCACGAAGCCATCATTTCTGACGAATCATTCAAAGCTGCCCAAGAAGAAAAGATGCGGCGCACCAAGTGCCCGGGGAGAGAATCCTCTATGCAAATGCTTTTCTAATCCATAAGGCCCTTTCGGGGGGAGCTCTGAATTGATTTCTTAAGGAATCGCTGATTTAATCGACGGCGGAAAAGGGATGTGATAAAATAGGGAAAAAGGGGGGCACGAAATGAAACAGGAAAGTTTCAGCGACATGGAATACGGCTGCCGGAAAAAGAAGACAAAGCGGGAAGAATTTCTGGAAATCATGGACGAGATCATCCCATGGGACGAATTGGTATCGCTCATCGTACCCCACTATCCCAGTGGGAGGCGCGGCCGCCCGCCCATTGAGATTGAAACGATGCTTCGAATGTATCTGCTGCAATGCTGGTTCACCCTGTCCGATGAAGGGGTAAAGGACGCCATATACGACAGTTATGCCATGCGCAAATTTATGGGGATCAACTTTTTGGAGCAGGACGTCCCGGACGCCGCAACCCTGCCGCACTTCCGGCACCGCTGGAGGACAAGGGCATCGGCAGGCTGTTTTTTGACGCGATCAACCGCTGCCTGGAGCGGGCCGGACGGATCATGCGCGGCGGCGCCATTGTGGACGCCACGCTGATCAGCGCGCCCAGCTCCACAAAAAACGCGGAGAAAAAACGGGACCCGGAGACGCACTCGGTGAAGAAGGGGAACCAGTGGCATTTTGGCATGAAGTGCCACACAGGTGTGGATGCCGGGAGCGGCTTTGTTCACACGGTAGAGGCCACCGCCGCCAATGTCCATGATGTCACTGTGGCGGCAAAACTTCTGCGGGAAGATGACGCGGTGGTTTACGGGGACAGCGCCTATCTCGGGATAGAGAAGCGGAAGGGGATCAGAAACAGCCCTCAGCTTTCTGCCATCACATACCGTATCAACCGCCGGCCGGGCCGGCTGCCCAAGGTTTCAGACAGCGCCATCGACTGGGAGCGCTATATTGAAAACCAAAAATCATCTGTGCGCCGCAAAGTGGAGCACCCCTACCGGATCGTGAAGAACATCTTCGGGTTCCGAAAGGCCGTTTAAAGGTGGCTGAGAAAGAACCTGAACCGCTTACACGTACTCTTCGCCAGCGCAAATCTGTATATGCTTGCCAGGGCGGGCGGCTCTCTATCCCCCGCTTGGGGTTTTTGCGCCCTTTGGGCGGGATGTGTATGGGAAACGAGAATACCTCCCTCAAATATGCTCCTTGATTTGACGTTTGGCTTCACGTTTAACTACTTTCTGCCATTAGGCCGGCTTTAATCAGCGCTTCCTAAGAGAACCGCCAGCCTGAAATTACGGAGTGAGCTTGGCAATCTAATAATTTCCCATAATTAGCATACAGAAACATATAAAGGCATTTCTTTTTTCGAGGGGATATGATAAACTGAGCCTGTAAATTCTGGTTGCTTGAATGAAGCATATAGGACAAGACAGGAAAAAGCTGTTATTGAGGGGGCGCGTTTGTTGAAAATCTGCTATTTGGAGGACGAGCGGTCCGAAATTGAGCGGCTGGAAAATTATTTGACGCGCTTCCAGGCAGAGCAGCAGGGATTTCAATATGTGCTGGAGAGCTATGACCGGGCCTATCAGCTTCTGGATGCGTACCGCAGGGATGCCGACCTGATTTTTTTGGACATCCAAGTACCCGATATGCTGGGGATCGACGCCGCCCGCCGCATCCGGGAGGTGGACCAAAACGTGATGATTATTTTTCTGACCAATCTGACCCAGTATGCCATCGACGGGTACTCGGTAAACGCCTTCGATTACATTCTCAAGCCGCTGAACTATTTTTCCTTCAGCCGGAAGCTTCAGCGGGCCCTCCGGATGCTGTCCTACCGCTCCAGCAGCCTGACATTGGAACTGAAAACCAAGGAGGGCGGACGGCGGCTGGCGGCGGATGCCGTCACCTATATTGAGGTATCCGCCCACGATGTCTACATCCACACCATGTCCGAGCGGATCAAGCAATGGGGGACGCTGTCCAAGTATGAGGAGCTATTGAAGAATGCCCATTTTGCCCGGTGCGGCTCCAGCTTTTTGGTGAATCTGAAATATGTGAAGGAAATATGCCGGGATCAGGTGCTGGTGGCGGGAGGAGACAGCCTGCCCATTTCCCGCGCCCGGCGCAGGGAATTTCTGGGAGCGCTGGCCCAGTACAAAGGGGGAACATTGTGATGGTGGAATGGTATCAGAACCATTGGCAGGCGCTCCTTCTGCTCCAGGCGCTGTGCGGGACCTATGTGTTCGCCTACGCCATGAAACGCAGGCCCCTGTTCTGGCTCAGGCTGGGGCTGTCCACGGCGGCGGGGATGGCGGGCATGGAGCTGCTGGCCGCCGCCCTCTACCCCAGGGGCTTTTGGGCGGAAATAGCAGCCATCTCCCTGCTCTACCTGATGCTCATCGGGATTGTGTGCTTGTGCAACGAGGTGCTGGTGTGGACGGCCATGTTCGTGGTGTCCTCCGGCTACATGGTGCAGAACATCGCCAGCTCCTTGAAGGCGATCCTGCGGCGGCTGGACTGGGTCAATCTGCTGACCGGGTCCACACCGGGAGTGCTCCTTGTGGACCTGGTGTGCTACGGCGGCATATATCTGGCGGCCTATTTCCTGTTCCGGCCCTATACCCGGCAGGGAGCGCAGAAGTTCGGGAACAAGGTCAAGACTGTGTTCTCCATCGTGGTGCTGCTGATCTGCGCGGGCATGACCCGCCTTGTCCGGGTGGGCGGAGATTATTCCAGCTGGGCCGCGCTGGCCGACCGAATCTATCAGATCCTGTGCGGCTGCTTCATTCTGCTGCTGCAATACGGCCTGATGGAGCGCACCCGGCTGGCCCGGGACGTGGAGGCCATGCGGGAGCTGGTCCACCAGCAGCACGCGCAGTATGAGGCCAGCCGGGAGAGCGCCCAGCTGGTCAACGAAAAGTACCACGACCTGAAGCGGCTCCTGGCCGATCTCCGGGGCCGGGTGCCGGTGGAGCAGCTGGACCAGCTGGAGCGGCACGTGGGCAGCTACGACACCTTTGTGCACACCGGCAGCGATGTGCTGGACGTGATCCTCAGCGAAAGGCGGTCTCTGTGCGCCCAGCGGGGTATCCTGCTCACCTGTTACGTCAACGGAGAGGCGCTGGACTTTGTGGAGGAGCTGGACCTGTACTGCCTGCTGAGCAACGCCCTGACCAACGCCATGGAGGCGGCGTCCGGCCTGCCCGAGGGGGAGCGGTTTGTCACCCTGACCGTGGCCCGGGACGGGAATATGGCCGCCGTCCACGTGGAAAATCCCTACGCAGGAGAGCTGGAGCTGGAGGACGGCCTGCCGAAAAGCAGGCGAGACCCCCAATATCACGGCTTCGGCATGAAGAGCATGGCCCGTCTGGCGGAAAAGTACGGCGGATCGCTGGCAGTGAAGTGCCGGGATCAGGTGTTTGCGCTGGATATCCTGCTGTTCGCGCCGGCCAAACCGGCATACCGATCATGATGTAAAATCGACTGATTATGCGGTTCCCGTTGATGGGAACCGCATTTTTTGTTACGGTCCAGACAACAGAGCGCGGCAAGGGCCAATCAGGCAGAGAAGGGGGGGGAGCTTTGGCGCGTCCGGGGCCAGCCGCCGCGCGATCCAGAAAAGGGGGAACAAACATGGGAAAGATCAAAGGACTTCTCAAGGATAAAAGCTATGGCTTTTATGTCACGCTGGCGCTGACCGCGTTGAGCGTGGCGGCGGCGCTGATCTACACGGCGCTGTACAACGGCTCCCGGTATATGTCCTGGCCCGCGGCGGGCATTATGCTGGGCGGCGCGGCCGCCGCCCTGATCCTGGCCTTCACCGGACTGGCCAAGTGGTCCTATGCGGTGCTGGCCCTGGCCGACTTCATCGGGCTGCTGTTCTACGTCTACGGCATCTACTTCTACGTGTCCATCGTCATGGTGGGCATACAGGCCTCCACGTTCAACTGGCAGTTCCTGCTGTGCACCGTGATGTTTGTGGGGCTGCTGGCCGCAAATATCATCAATGTGTTCCTAAAGCAGACCAAGGAGGAGGACTGACGCCATGAAAACCAACAAGATCGTGAAGCTGCTCCAGCGCATTGCCATCGTGGCGCTGACCCTGGTGTTCGGCGTCTCCTGCACCGGCACCGTCATCGCCCTGGAAAACGCGGACGCCATCAACAGCGCCCTGGGTACCGCCTCCTTTGAGCTGGTGACCAACCCGGACGCCGCCAATATGGACACGGAATACTACAAATCCGATTACAGCGACCTGGCCTCTCTCATTGAGGCGGGCGCGGCCATGACCGAGGAGGTCATGGCGGAGGGCGCCGTCCTGCTGAAGAACGACAACGACGCCCTGCCCCTGGCCGCTGGGAACAAAGTCAGCGTGTTCGGCGTCACCTCCGCCGACCCCATCTACGGCGGCACGGGCTCTGGCGCGGTGGACGCCTCCAAGGCGGTGAGCTTCTACAGCGGTTTTGAGGCCGCCGGGCTGGAGCTCAATCCCACGCTGAAGGAGAGATATCTGGACGCCAACGCCTGGTACGCCGCCCCGGACCCGGGAAACTTCTGGCAGGGGATTGCCGGCGAACCCTACGATGACGCCATACATTTCCGCCGCTACAGCGCCGGCTGGGCGGGCAGCGAGGGCATCTACATCGGCGGCGTGCCCTGGGACATGGTGGAGCAGGAGGCGGGCGGCAGCTTTGCCGCCTACGGCGACGCCGCCGTCTACATCATCGGCCGCGTGGGCGGCGAGGGTTCCGACCTGAGCAAGGACAGCGCCACCGACGGCTACAACGGCGACTTCCTCCACCTGACCCAAAAGGAGATGGACACCCTCAAAGGGCTGAAAGCCCTTAAAGAGCAGGGCGTATTCCAGAAGCTCGTCTTCATTTACAACGGCGCCAGCATGGTGTCCGCCGGCTTCATCAACGATCCCCAGTACGGCATCGACGCCGCCCTGTGGGTGGGCACTCTGGGCCAGAACGGCGGCTCCGCCGTGGGCAAGCTGCTCACCGGCGAGTACGTTCCCTCCGGCAAGCTCACCGACACCTTCTGGACGAGCCACGAGATGAATCCCGTCAACGTCAACTACGGCTACTGGGAGTATGCCGACGCGGACAAGTACGGCATCCTCAGCAAGCAGGGCAATATGTTCGTGCCCGAGCCCACCCTTCACGCCTATACCGTCTACCAGGAGGGGATGTACCTGGGCTACCGCTACACCGAGACCCGATACGAGGACGCGGTGATGGGATCCGCCAACGTGGGCGACTTCGATTACAGCCAGGTGGTGGCCTTCCCCTTTGGCCACGGCAGAAGCTATACGGAGTTCTCCTACGGCAACTTCAAAGCCGAGAAAACGGGCGACCGCGGTTACACGCTCTCCGTGGACGTGACCAATACCGGCAGCCAGTATTCCGGTAAGGAGACGGTCCAGTTCTATGTCTCCAAGCCCTACGGCGACTACGCCAAGCAGAACCAGATTCAGGTGCCCGCCGTGGAGCTGGTGGAGTTCGGCAAGACGAAGATTCTGGCCCCCGGCGAGACCGAGACCGTCAAGGTGACGGTGGACGAGAAGTATTTCGCCTCCTATGACGTGTACGGCGCGGGCACCTATGTGCTCATGCCCGGCGACTACTACCTCACCGCCGCCGCTGACGCGCACCAGGCGGTGAACAACGTCCTGCTGGCCAAGGGCGCGGACGCGGTCAGGCTGGTGGGCGCCGGGGACCAGGCTTTGACCGCCAAGTTCAATCTGGATTTGAACACCGAGAAATACGCCTTCTCCGACGCCACCGGAAACCCCATCGTCAACCTGTTTGACTACGGCGATATCAACCGCTACAGCGGCCGGGGCGACAACGGCGTGCGCTACTATGACCGGGCCGACTGGGCGGGCACCGTGTCCCTGGACCGGGTGAACGGCGTGCCCAAGCTCCACGCCACCCAGGAGATGGCCAACGACATCCTCAAGCAGTGCCCGGTGGAGTACGGCATCCCGCTGCCCAAGGACGGCGAAAAAACGGCCTATCCCACCATGGGCAAGTCCGCGGGCATCAGCCTGGTGGATATGCGCGCCGACAGCGAGGGCAATCCCATCGACCTGGACGACCCCCTGTGGGATACCTTCATCGACCAGCTGACCTGGGACGAGCTGGCCACCCTGGTGAGCACCGGCTACCACAACACCGCCCTGGTGGAGTCCATCGGCAAGCCGGAGACCAATGATGAGAACGGCCCCAATGGGTTCAACCTCCGCTACAACCAGCAGAAGGAGGGCCGCGTCTACCGGGACGAGGTCAAGGCGGGCCATGTGGACGCTGAAGGCAACGTCACTGAGCAGGGCGACCCCAACGGCAAATTGAAGACCACCGCTTTCCCCGCCAACGGCATCGTCGCCGCCAGCTTCAACCGGGATGTGGCCTACCGCGCCGGCAGGATCATCGGGGAGGACGGCATCTGGTGCGGCTGCGCCGGCCTGTACGGCATCGGGGCCAACATCCACCGCAGTCCCTACCTGGGCCGCACGGCGGAGTATTACAGCGAGGACGGTATGCTCACCGGCCTGATGGCTGCCGCTGAGTGCGCCGGAATCGAGGAGAAGGGCGTCCACGTCTACAACAAGCACTGCGTGGTCAACGACCAGGAGTCCGCCCGCCACGGCGTGGGCGTGTGGGTGACCGAGCAGGCCCTCCGGGAGATCTACCTGCGGGCCTTCGAGCTGCCCATCACCATCGGAGGGGCCTCCAACACCATGGCCTCCTTCGCCCGCATCGGTACGATTGCCGGTCCCTCCGACGGGGTGCTGGGCCAGTCCTTCCTCCGGGGCGAGTGCGGCATGAAGGGCATCATCGTTACCGATATGTACACCGACATGAACGGCAAGCAGGACAACTCTCCCTATTTTGAGCTGGCCTATGGCGTTTACACCGGCGGCTGCGATATTCCCGATGGCTCCGGTGAGGAGGCCCAGTTTGACGCCTACCGCCCCGATGGCTCGGGGAACGGGGATTATGCCGCGATGGCCCAGGCCATGCGCCTGGCCGCCAAGCGCATCTGCTATTCCGTGGCCAACTCCAACGCCATGAACGGCATTGCCCCGGGCACCAAAATGGTCCCCGTCATGCCCTGGTGGCACCGGGCTCTGGTGACTGTGGAAATTGCGTCCGGCGCGCTGCTGCTGGCCAGCGTGGCCTGGGCCGTGGTATATGAGATGCAGCGGAAAAAGAAAATCTCCAAATAAACCGATAAAGTGCCGGCGTTGCGCCTCTCTCTTTTGCCGCATCTCTGATGTCTTTGAACTACCGGGCATCGGAAGATAATAAAACTGGCTGTTTGCAAGCCAGCCAGTTCTCCTCAGTGGGCGGTCAGCCGGAAGGCTGGCCGCCCTGTATTTTTGTGAAAGGCGGGTGCGGCTGGTATGGTTATTTCCCGGCTGCCGGCGGGGGAACCGTGCCCAACCAATATGCTTTGGGGATTGTGTGGCAGTCCGTGAAGGCGGCCCACTCGGGGCCGATCTTTCATCGCCACAATGACACGGCCATTGCACGCTTTATCATATCTGGCCAAATCGCCTGGGAGAATCTTTTGCTCTGTGCGGCCTGCGTGTCGAATACGGATATACAGATGGGTTTTGAAGCTGTCAAATGCGTCAGCCCCCTCCCAGCGTATACGGGGAGGGGGCTGACTGTGAATGGGGAGAACAGGCCGCGAAGCATCGGCCGTTCTGTCGTAGGAAGCAGCTTGCCAACCGTCAGGCGTTTCCGCTCAACTGGCACACGATCCCGGTTTCGGCGTTGGTGACCTCCAAGGTATACACCCCGTCGGCCAGGGTGACGGTGAAGTCCCGGGTGCCGGTGAGGGCCAGGGAGCCGTCCTCATTTTCCGTCCAGGCGCCGCTGTCCGTCTCGATGCCGGAGTTTTCCGCATTATAGTCCACCGTGATCGTAAAGGTGCCGTCGGTCAGCAGGGTGGCGTGGCATTTCAGCCAATCGTTGCCGTCGATCCCCGCGCCGTCCAGCTGGGCGAACACGCCGTCAGGCTTGGCCGGACCCACATTGGCCGTCCCGGTGACGGCGCAGGGGATGCTGGTCTCGGCGTTGACAAACTCCATGGCATACACCCCATCGGCCAGGGTGACAGTGAAATCCCGCGTGCCGGTGAGGGCCAGGGAGCCGTCCTCATTTTCCGTCCAAGTGCCGCTGTCTGTCTCAATCCCAGCATTCTCGGCATTGTAGTCTACCGTCACAGTGAAGGTGCCGTCGTTGCGCAGGGTGACGTGGCATTTCAGCCAGACATTTTCCTCGCCCACGCCGGCGCCGTCCAGCTGGGCGAACACGTCGCCGTTGGGCTGGACCCCACCGCCAGCAGTCCCGGTGAGCAGACAGGTGATGCTGGTCTCGGTATTCAGCACCTCCATGGTGTACGCCCCATCCGCCAGGGTGGCGGTGAAGTCCCGTGTCCCGGTGAGGGCCAGGGAGCCGTCCCCGTTCTCCGTCCAGGCGCCGCTGTCCGTCTCGATCCCGGCGTTCTCCGCATTGTAGTCCACAGTAATCGTAAAGGTGCCGTCGCTGAGGAGGGTGGCGTGGCATTTCAGCCAGTCGTTGCCGTCGATCCCCGCGCCGTCCATCTGGAGGAACACGTCCCCGGCCTGGGCGGGCGGCTCGGAGGGGGCGGGCGCGTCGGTCTGGACAGGCTCCTCAGACTGGGCGGGCACATCCTGGGAGGCGTTGGGGTCGGCGGCGGCCACCCCGGCAGAGCGGAAGAAGCAGGCCCAGAAGATGAGCGCCAGCACGGCGGCCAGCGCCGCGACGATGCCGATCTTCACGCCGATATTCAGCTTTTCCTTGAGCTTGGTCCGGCCCAGGAACACGAACAGGGCGGCGGCGATCACAGCGGTGTCCAGCACCACCAGCAGCACCAGCCAGTAGGGGGAGGTGTCCGCCGCGGCGGCCACGGCGGCGCTGTTGGCCTGGGTGTAGAGGATGTTGTGGCAGGCCCGGCGCATCTCCTGCTGGGCGGTGTTGGTGCCGCTGTCCAGGTTCACGCCCATGAGGCACAGCATCATGTCGCCCCCGGCCCGCAGGGCCAGATTGATGTCCATCCAGCTGGTATTGCCCATGGCGGAGTCGGTGACCACCGTGCCCTGGAAGCCCCACTCGTCCCGGAGCACGTCAGTGAGCAGGGCCCGGCTGGCCCCCGCCCAGGTATTGCCCAGGTAGCTGTAGCTGCTCATCATGGCAGTGGTCCTGCCCTCCTTCACCACCACCTCGAAGGCTTTCAGGTACAGCTCCCGCATGGCCTGTTCGTTGGACCACACGGAGATGGACAGGCGGTTGCTCTCCTGGTCGTTGAGGGCGAAGTGCTTCACGTAGGCGTACACGCCCTGGCTGGCGTAGCCCCGGACCATGGCCGCGCCCAGCTTGCCGGACAGAAGGGCGTCCTCGGAGTAGTACTCAAAGTTCCGCCCGGAGTAGGGGGTGCGGTGGATGTTCACGGCGGGGGCGTACAGGCCTACCACGTGGTTGGCGGTGGCCTCCGCGCCGAAGGTGTGGCCGAAGTTTTCCAAAAGCTCCTGGTTCCAGGACGCGCCGATCAGCGCCTCGCTGGGGTAGGCCACGCCCTTCAGGTCGCTGACCAGGCTGTTGATGCCCGCGGGGCCGTCCAGGTCGTTGGTGGCGGGCTTGCCCACGCTGGCGACCTCGGGGGTGGACCAGCCGCCGTTGGAGATCATGTTGGTCATGTCCTCCACGCTGAGCTGTTCCAGCAGCTTTTCCCACTTGGGGTCGTCGTAGGGAAGCCCCGCCATGTCCTCCAGAGTGAGGCCATTGCTGGCGAAGGTGATGGCCGGGGCGCTGGGGTCGCTGTCATAGACCGCGCCGGCGGTGAGGGCGGACACGGTGGCGTCGGAGGCCGCCTTGCCGTCCTGCCGGGCCTTGGGGGTGGTGCCCTCCCAGTCGGCGCGGGAGACGTATTGGGAGATCTGGCCGTTGGACACGTCCTCAAAGCGATTGACGGCGGCGGTGAGGTCGGTGCCACGGGGGTTCCCCTCGCCGTAGGTGACGGTCTGCTCCACGGTGTACTCCCGGCTGTCGATGACCTCATGGGCGTTGGCCATCAGCTTGATTTGATAGGTTCCGGCCTCCAGCACATAGCACCCCGCGCCGTTCTCGTCGTAGGAGGCCATATCGTCCACAGCAAAGGTGAGGGTCAGCGTCTCGCTGTCCCCCGGCTGGAGCAGCCCGGTCTTGCCAAAGGCGGCCAGCACCACGTGGGCCTTCTCAATGCCGCCCACGGTGTAGGGGGCGGTGAAGTACACCTGGGCCACGTCCTTGCCCGCCGCGTCCCCGGTATTGGTGACCTTCACCTTCATGGTGACGGTGTCCTTGTCCACGGAGAAGTCCTCAATGGCCTGTTCAAAGCTGGTATAGCTCAGGCCGTAGCCGAAGGGGTACTGGACGGTCTTTTCGTAGGCCGCCTCGTCGCACGCCCCCGTGGCGTTGTCGATGAAGCGGGTCTCATAGAAGCGGTAGCCCACGTAGATGCCCTCCACGTACTCCACGTAGTTCCGCTTGTCCAGGTTGCCGTAAGTAAAGTCGCCCGCGTTCCAGTAGGCGGGGGCGGTGGTGTGGTCGTAAGCGTAGGTGTCGGGGAGCCGCCCGGAGGGGTTCACCGCCCCCGCCAGCACCTGGCCCACCGCGTCCATGCCCCGGCTGCCGGGGCCGCCGATCCAAAGGGCGGCGTCGATGCCGTCCTCCAGGAAGCCCAGCTCCATGGCGTGGGAGGAGTTGATGAGCACGATGACCTTGCCGAAGCCCTGGGCCTTTACCAGTTCCAGCAGGTCCTCCTCGTCCTGGGTGAGCTCCAGGTAGCTGCGGTTCCCCCCGGCCTGGGGGTAGCCCGCCGCCTCCATGTCCATGGGCAGGTCGCCGCCCTCGCCGCCGATGCGGGAGAACATCACCACCGCCGTGTCGGAGAAGGCTTTGGCGTTTGCCAGAAGGTTATCGCTGTACTTGTCCGCGGGCACCTCGGCGGGGGTGAAGTTGGAGCCGGTAAACCCGGCCTGATCCCCCCGTTTCACGCCGGAGTTTTTGTAGAAGTCCACCAGCTCCTGGTTGACCTCCAGCCCGGCGTTGGTGAGGCCCTGCACCAGGTCCACGTTGGAGGAGGTGTCGCTGGCGCCGCTGCCCGTGCCGCCGTACAGGGGGGAGATGGAGGCAAAGCCGAACAGGTTCACTTTGGCGCCGCCCTCCAGGGGCAGGGCGTTGTCCCGGTTCTCCAGCAGGACGATGCCCTCAGCGGCCAGCTCCTGGGCCATGGCCAAAGCGGCCTCCTTAGCCTGTTCCGGGGTGAGCTGCTCCGCCGTGGCGGAGCCGTGGGCCCCCGGCAGGCGGCTGTTGAGGTTTGCCGCCATGAAGGCGTTGATGGCGGCGAACATCTGGATGCACACCACGTTGACGATGAGCGCGACCACCAGCAGGACGCTGACGATTACGATGGGCAGCCGATTGCCGCCCTTTGCGGATTTCCCGTTCCCCATTCTGATCCTCTCCTTATGTTGGAATTTTTTGCTTGACATTGTTACCTCGCATGGGGTATTGTAATAAACACAGTGTTGGTTTTCAACCATCAATATGCGGGATAAACGATATAAAACCAACAGAAGGAGAGGAAGTGTTGGATTTGCGCCATTTTTCTGAGATTCCACAAAATGCACAAAAGCAGGAGAACCAGCGCACCCGGCTCACCAAGCGTCTGCTGCGGGAGAGTTTGCTGGAGCTGCTGGAGGAGAAGCCGGTAGAGCACATCACGGTGAAGGAGCTGTGCGAGCTGGCGGAGCTGAACCGCTCCACCTTCTACGCCTACTACAACGATGTGCCCGCCTTGTACCAGGAGATGGGGGGCGAGCTGGCCCAGGCCCTGCTGGACCACATCCGGGCCATCAATCAGGGGAGTGGAGTGGACACCGCGCCCATGCTGGCCTACATCCGGGACAACCGGGAGCTGTTCCGGCTGCTGGTCTACCGGGACGAGTACCTCAACGCCAACCAGCCGGTGCAGCGGCAGATCATCGAGGGGTATTTTGACATCGCCCCGGAGCTGGCCCTGCCCTGCGCCCCGGAGGAGCGGGAGTATTTCCTCCAGTATCTCTACATGGGGGGCACCGGGATCATCCACCGCTGGGTGCAAAATGGCTGCGGCCTGCCACCGGAGCAGGTGGCGGGGTTGATTGACACGCTCATCGGGCGGGCGGTGAGTTCGTGAAAGCGGAATATGGAGAAATATCTCTCCGGTCAAATAGCCACCGACTTTGTCCTGGGCCACGCCGACTATTTCCAGGTCAGCAGCGGCTTCCGCTCGGCGGACCAGACGCTGCCGGAGGAGGTCATCGCCCAGGTTAACGCCCAGGGCGGTATCACAGAGGGAGGCCGGGTCTACGGTCAGGAGAAATCCATCCAGGCACTTCTGCCGGAGGAGTACTTCCGACAGGACTACAGCAAGCTTTATCCCGAGGAGACGCTGGACAGCGTCGTGGCCTCCCAGGAGCATGGGAGCGGGGGCGCCGTTGTGGGCAGCGCCCAGCTCTATGGCCTGGAGGACTTTATTCTCGGCGAAATAAATGTGCTGGAGGGAGATATCGCGCCTTTGTCCGACCCCAGCCGGAACGCCATTGCCGCCGTCTATTCCGCCGATGAGTATGGGGTGATAGATGAGAATGACAACTGCTTCCAAATAGGGGACGCCGTGACCCTGCGTTATGTGGAGGAGTGGGTGTATGTTGATGCGGACACCGGGGAGGAACTCTCCGAAGAGGAGATGGAAGCCCGCTGGGCGCGGGGTGAAGCGAACTATGTTCCTCGGGCCAAGGTCTATGAGGAAAAGGAGTACGCCGTCTGCGCCCTGATTGAGATCCCCGGCGCCCTCACCTACCGGTATTCCACCCTTGGGGCCAGCGAGCTGGCGATGGGAGCGGAGCGGTTCAAGCGGGACACCGGCACGAGCTCCGTCATGGTCTACGCTTTTAATACCGCCGGGGAGTCCAATGCCGCTATGGAGGACTTCCTGGAGGAATACACGCAGTCCGTCCAGCCCGCCTGCGGCTATGAGAGCAAGCAGAGCAAGACAGCCGAGTTCGAGGGCTTTCGGAATATGTTCCTGACCATGGGCGGCACACTGGCGGGGATCGTCGGCCTGGTGGGCGTGCTCAACTTCATCAACGCCGTGCTGACAGGCATCCTTGCCCGGAAGCGGGAGCTGGCAATGCTCCAATCCGTGGGCATGACGGGAAAGCAGATGAATACCATGCTGGTGTACGAGGGGCTGTACTACACGATGCTGTCCGCCGCACTCTCCCTGGTGCTGAGCGCCGCGCTGGGGCCGCTGATGGGATCGCTGTGCGCTGTCTTTTGGTTTTTCACCTATCGGTTTACCGTCCTGCCGGTTTTAGCGGTCATACCGCTGTTTCTGGTTCTGGGGATTCTGGTCCCTCTGTTGGCGTACCGTTCCGTTGACCGCCGCACCATTGTGGAGCGGCTGCGGGAGGCAGAGGGGTGAGCCGCTCACGGTTTCAGTCTGAGCGCAGCCAGACCGGAGACGGCACCCACACAGCGCCGCCCGCAGCCTGCGGGAGCCCGGCTTTCGTTTCCGACTGATTTGGTCCATAATGTATCCTGTTCTCAGCCATAAGACCGGCAGACAGTTCAAATGCGCCGGCCATGTTCGCTTTATCCGGCCGGCAGCGCGGGGACATTTATGATGCAATCGCCATAGGGGATAAAATTCCCCTCCCCGCTCAATTCTCTTCGTCATGCGCGGCCTGATTGAGGTGCTCCTCTATCCTGTTCATGGCTTCCGTGACCGGTCCGTTGCAGCCCTGCTCCTTTAAGCCTTTCAGACAGGCCAGAAGTCCATAGCAGATCAGGGTCTGCTCTTTGCGGATTGATTTCAATTCCTCCGCCTGTCTTCTGCTCCGCTGGACAAACTTGAAGAACCAAAGGACCACGCCGCCTATCACGCCCAATGCAGACAGGAACTCCGCCAGCATCACGAACGTATCCGTACCAATGGTCATTTCCATGCTTATCCCTCCTCCCTAGGGCAGTTGGATGCCGTCTCCCGGTAAACGCTATACCAAAGGAAGCGCTGAATAAATGCGTCTGCGGCGCTTTGCGGATCTTTCCCGCCGCGGCTTCGTTGTGATTTCTTGAAATAAACACAATTATTCCTGCGAAATCACGCCTTACCGTGGCGGAAAATCTCTCGCAAACCGCTCTTGCCGATTTAAATCAGTCCTTCCCAAAATTGCTCTGCCGGTGTGTCCAAGGTTCTGCCGGGACCGAATGTACGGCATGTTATCCATTGCCGCCGTTCCACCCTATGACGAAAACGGCAATTCGGTTCTAGCTGGAACCCGTTGGCGGGGAGGCACATAGAGTATCTCGGGCACGGCGCAGGAGAGCCTTCCTCTCCCGCCGGCGTGTCCGTGCGCTTTCGCGGCGCAACACTCAATGTGAAAGGAGCTTCTCAATTATGTCTCTACCCAGTTTTCCCAACGTTGACCCGCCCATCCGGCGGGAAGACGCGGTTAATCAAATTCTTTCCTCCATCGCCATGGAGGAGCTTGGCCTGAGCCATATCCTCAACGCTGAGGGCGAGAAGATGCAATATATCCTCGGAACCCTGCCTGGCCTCAGCGGCCCCGCGGCCACTGTGGAGGACGTGCTCAACGCCAACGAGAGCGTCCGCGGCCTGCTGGAGACCGCCGTCCAGAACCAGATCTTCCTGAAAGGGAAGATGCAGGGCGCGCTGGACGCCTCTCCCATGCAGGGTCCCACCGGCCCCACCGGTCCCACCGGCCCCCAGGGCCCTGCCGGCCCCGCGGGCGGCCCCGCCGGCCCCGCCGGAGCCCCCGGAGCCGCGGGAGCCACCGGCCCCACTGGGCCCACCGGCC
This sequence comes from uncultured bacterium, assembly GCA_947383145.1. Lineage (GTDB taxonomy): Bacteria > Bacillota > Clostridia > Oscillospirales > Oscillospiraceae > Enterenecus. The sequence goes on along the minus strand of CANDCH010000009.1, from coordinate 21,201 downwards.
CCACCGGCCCCACCGGCCCCAATGTCACCGCCACCAACGCCTTTGCTGCCAACACCCAGGGCGACGTCATCCCGGTTATTGTGGACGGCGTTTCGGTGCCTCTGCCCAACAACCAGGTTCTGTCCCCTGACATCACCGTCAACGGGAAAAACGACACGTTCACTGTGAACACTGCCGGGCGCTATCGGATTTCCTATAATATCAACACCACCCTGGCCCTGGGCGTCGGCTCCCGGCTGATGATCAGCGGCAAGACCAACAAGGCCTCCGATATTAAGCCTGCACCGCTGAACCCCCTGAGCCGCTTCGCCAACGATATCCTGGTGGACCTGAAGGCGGGGGACGAGGTCACCTTGCAGCTGTATGGCTTATTGGGCGGGGCGACGCTGCTGCCCGGCTCCGTCGGTGCTTCCCTGTCCATGGTACGCTTGAGCTAAGGAGGGGTATTTTATGTCAATGCCCACATTCCCCAAGAATGATCCCCCGCTGACCCGAGAGGGCAGCCTCAATGAGATCATCTCCTCCATCGCCGCCGAGGAACTGAGCCTGAGCCACCTCCTCAACGTGGAGGGCGAGAAGCTGCAGTACGTCCTGGGCACCATGCCCGGTCTGGACGAGGCGGCCTCCCTGGACGAGGTGATGCAGGTCAACAAAAGCGTGAAGGACACCCTGTCCGGCATTATGGAGCAGCAGATGGCGCTGACCTCCAAGCTGGGCGCGGTGCTGAAGGCCCCCACCCTCCCCGGCCCCGAGGGCCCCATGGGCCCCGAAGGTCCCGAAGGTCCGGAAGGCCCCGCCGAGGGCGAGGCCGGCCCCGACGGCCCCGACGGCCCCGACGGAGCCGAAGGGCCCGCCGGCCCCACCGGCCCCACCGGGGCGCCGGGGCCCAACCCCACGGCCATCGCCGCCTACGGCGCCAACACCCAGGGCAGCAGCGTCGGCCTTGGCGACGATGATTTCATCGGCTTTCCGGATGAGGCGGTCGTCTGCCCGGAGCTCCCCTTGGGCGACTCAAGCTCGATGCTCGGGGGAAAGTCGGTGTTCTTCCTGAATGAGGTGGGCACCTATCAGATCTCCTACCGTGTGACCCTCAGCGCCCCCTCCGTCCAGCCGGTGGGGACCCGGCTGTTGATCTCCAGCGCCGACGACTATGAGGGCGTCATCGCCCCCACGGTGGGCGCCCGGCAGTTTGAATGCACGATCACGCTGGCCGTGCCGGAGCGCGCCACGATCGAGCTTCAGGCATACACCACGACCCCCAGCATCCCCGGCGTGGGCGGTCTCCCCGGCGTGGGCAATGTCCAGCTGGCCAGCGGCTCGGGCGCTTCCATGCTGGTCGTCCGGCTGGGCGACTGAGCGCGGCCAACCATCCGAACAGATAGAGAAAGGGCTCCCGCCGGTTTTACCGGCGGGAGCCCTCAGCCTGTCGAAATGCCTGCCTGCCCAGAGATATGTTTTCTCTTTCTTTTGTTTTGACATTGAGCCGCGGCTTCAGGGCGGTTTTTCCTGAGCTTGAGAAAGGGGCTTCTATCAAATGGCGCTCCTTGTAAGTGTCGGTCACGTGCCCGTCCTGCCATTTGTAACGGAGGCGGACGGCCCCGGCGGCAATGCACCGCTCCAACGCGCCCCTGCATTGCTGGACGTAGAGCAGCTGGTTGATGACGGCGTACTCCACCCCGATCTCGGCGCGGTGCTCCAGACAGGGCTGGGCGTCGCAGGAGGTCAGGCGGCCGACGGACCGGGACCGCAATGCCGCCTGCCGGAGGGAGGATTGTCGCAGGTTCTCGCGGATGGTGTGGATGGGATACTCTCTCACGTTCTGTTTGGATGCCATGGTAGTCCCCCTTTCAAGAGTCGCCCCTCTCGCGGAAAACGAGAAAAGGGTATAGCATGGCCGTAGCCATTCTATACCCATCAATAATTATAAAAATATTATACACGGTGTTATACACGGTCTAGATTGCTTTGTCAATCGTTTCGTGAAAAACTTCTGGAGAGCTGTAAAAAACCGCTCTGGAAATTGCTTGCAGGAAGGAAATCTCCTTGATTTTCAAGGGATTGAGGAGATTTTGGCGCAATGTGGCAAAACTACTATTTCCGAAACTCGTTGCAGTGCAACGGATTCGAAACACGTAGCATCTAATTTCCGGCGAACATTTTAGAAACAGGAAGTTGTGCGCTGGAGCACGCCACAGACAATTTTCGTGCCGGAACTGCCAGACGGCTGGGTTGTAAAGTCATCGGGATGGTTATGGATGATAACTGTTCTTTCATTTACCTCGTTGACCGAAAAGCGATTCGTCAGAAATGTGCACAGCGAAAGTCCGTTGTTTCTGAACGGCGGCGGCAGATCCCCGGCGTAGTGCGGGTGTTCACAACCGTTCGGATTGTAGTGAGACATGCGTCCGCGAACGGACCGTCCATGTTGTCGCCATGGTCAGTTTCTTTGTGGATATGAAATCCAAAGATCCGGCTCTGACAAGGATTTTTTTGATTTGGGTAATTCGCTGATCTCAGCAAAAACCACCACTCCAACCTTGAAGTGATAGAACTGTATTGTAATGCAATAATCTTCAAAGTCTTAGGTCCTACTTGCATTTTCGTTCCACAAAATAGAAAGCATTTCTTCAATAGACCATTTTAAATCAGCAGTGGAATATTGATAGGAATTGTAACGATTCTCTGGATGGTGTATAGAATTGCGGATATAAGTTTCCAATGTGACAAGATACGGAGCTCTGGGTTGGCCCTTGTATACTCTTATCCACTGCTTGTTTTTTGGCACCCCCTTGCTTGCTAACCATTTCTCAAACTCTATTTCTTTTTCACATTGTGAATATTCTTGCAAAACGCCGTATAATTCATTATGCAGTTCAACTGTCGGAACTCCAAATATCTTATACATTATCAGGTTAAATGATAGTTCTGTACGATGGGGGAATCTAAGCTGAGGTATATTGTCAAAGGCCCTTGTGAAAATTTCGTTCTCATTTTTATCAACTAATGTAAGTATGCTTCTGTATTGTCCAAAACTTTGAATTAAAAATGGTGAATGTGTAGCAAAAATAATTTGACAAGTTTTAAAAAGGCCAGCATCTTTAAATTGATACATTGCTTGATTTAATTCACCAGTAAAACTTCGACCGAGTTCTGGATGCATATGCATTTCGGGTTCATCAATAGCCCAGATAACATCTCTGTTACTCATATATCCATCTGTTTCTTTCATTCGTTGATATATCGCAGAAAACAGCATTACCAGATGGAACTCACCAGAAGAAAACCATTCAAATCGGATATTTAATCCGTTAGCCCAATTCTCGTTCAAAATGTCGCTCGTATTTACACATTTCTGCAATGCTGAAACTAATGGTTTATATTGCCTCTGAAAAGGAAGTTCCAGCTTGAATATTGCCGGAAATAATTTATCATCAGCAACAAACAATGCTTCAAATAGCTGGCCGATATTTTTTAAATATTTGTCATAAGCAAATTTTCCATTATATGAGAACGTGCTGTTACTAAAAAAATCCAGGACATCACGGATTTTGTCTTGAGATATACGGTTAGTTTTAGTGGAAATCAGATCAGCTGACCCTTCGTTTGGATATTGGCCATTAAAAATTGCAAGCAATTTGGCGCAGTGTTTATCTTCCTCCATAAGGATATCTTCATTTGGAAGTTTCGCCCTCCTGCCGCTCATCATAAATACTGGTTTGGGATGGTACAGGTATGTACGCAAATTAGAAAACAGAATTTGTGCCAATCGTTGAATATAAAAATTTTTATACTCTGCACAAGTTAAATTTTCCTTTTCAAAATAATCACTAAGTTGGTTTCTGCCTGTCGAGTCCAAGAAAACAGCAAGTTTATTACCTGAACTGACTAATGATGGAAAACTACAAAGGAAATCAAAGGCACCTTCAAACGCATTATAATTATTAAACGCGTCTAAATCACCAACAATTGTTGGTATTCCAAGAACATTATAGCCAACATATGAATTTGCCTTCTCTTGAGAAATAAGAAAATGAAAGATAGTTTGTTTATCAGGTTTATACGGATATGTTGGTGAAAAATTTTCAAGGGGTAAGATATAAGTTTCGTAACCAGTAGTTTTGTAGGAATTCCGTGAGATTACATCTTCCGATATGATGCGAATCCCTTTGGAGCGTATCTCAATGCAATGTTCAGAGCGATTGAGAAATGCTAAAAAGTAGTAGCGAGTGTTAATTCCGAGATATTCATGTTCCTGAGAACTGAGACATTCCAATATACTGGATTTACCTACTGCATTTTTCCTAACCAATGCAGAGATGCTATCTATGGCAGACTCTGTTTTATACGTAGGATAATCATTGTTTTTCAACCAGCCAATTTTACGAATAAATATCTTCCGACCATATTTTGGTGCGCCTGTAGTGGATATAATACGACTTCCGTCATCTGTGTAGTAATCAAAAGATGAATTTTGAGGATCAGCTACACTAATTGAAAATTCATTATCAACAACAATACCCTGGTTATGGATATTACGGAATTCTTCAATCCAGATATATAGAAGTTTCATGACAAAGCGCTCTTTTCAGATTTAATATCCGTTAAACTCAATGGGCGATAAAAGATAGTATACATAGTACATAATATAATATTTTATCAGACAATTGGAAATATAGCAATCTCAAATTTAAATGATGAGTGTGATTTTAAGAATAGTTCTTTGCGAAAATAAAGGAATCACTGATTAATTCGCTATATAGATTTTGCAGAATAAGAAAAGCGCAATATATTGTGCTTTTCTTGGAAAATGTTGATTAAATCAGTGGCTCCTAAATAATAGTGTCTGTTAAAGCATGATTTTGCTGGTTGATTCTGTGTTTTGTCGAACCTCTTGGCGCCTTTTGATATCCCCCTTCATCCTCTGTACCAGCTCAAATGTTTCTCGCTCAATGATCGGCTCATGGGCATTTTCTACCAAGTACGAGGCAAGCTGACCTATGTTTTTCTCCCGCCTGCCGGTCAAAAAATCGGACGTGAATGTTTTCTGCATCCGCACCTCCCCGATGTATTTTTCATTACTCAACATTCGGTCTATGGTGGAGGTGCTCCACTCCGATTTACCCGTTACCGTTTTGATGCCACATTCCTCCAAGTAGCGCTTGATCCTGCGCACCCCATTGCCCTGGATGTAGAGCTCGAAGATTTTGCGAACGATCTCGGCCTCCTCCGGCACAACTTGAAGAACGCCATCCGGTCCTTTGGTGTAGCTAAGAAATTGCGTATGGTTCAGCACAGTTTTTCCGCTCCTCATTCGGTGGCGGGTGCCGAACTTGATGTTCTCGCTGCGGAAATGGCTTTCGGCCTGATCCAGCGCCGCGAGCTGGTCGATCATACTGTTGCTAATGTTCATAGTGTTTAGCCCCCCTGTTTCAATATAAATGCCGATACCCATTCTTTTAAGTTTCCTGACCTGACAGATCGTCTCCAGCGCATCCCGGCCAAAGCGACTGAGAGATTTTACCAAAATCAAGTCTACCTTTCTTTTAGTGCAGTCTCTCATGAGCTGCTGGTAACCAGGGCGGTTGGTCGTATGAAGGCCGGATGCAATGTCCGAATACACTGTGACGAACTCCCAGTTTGGATTGCGTTTGATAAAATCTGTGTAGTAGGTCATCTGCGCTTCCAGACTGTGGTACTGTTCCTCATGAGAGGTACTAACCCGACAGTAGGCCGCTACCCGAAACCGCTGGACTTCGACGGGGACATCTCGCTTTGTTCGCGGGATCTCAGTCACTTTTCTGGACATAGCAAATCCTCCATGATAATACTGGACTTCAGTATATCATGGAGGGTTTGTAATAGAAAAGCTACATTTCAGCCTGAAATAAGGCTAAAATGTAGCTTTCAACTTGGTACGAGTGTTCATAACGACACTCCCGCAAACCCGCATGAAATCAAGGTTTTTGGGTAACAGGCAAACACATTTCACTAATTTTCATATTATGATAAGGGCGCTGGTGCAAAAACCGGCGCTTTTTTCGTGCTCGTACATAGCCGTCTGTTTCGCCGCAAGCTGCTAAATCTATGAAAGAGGAAAACTCTATCAATGCCGAAAGCGATTGGTGTGTCAAGTTCGAAAGTTTGTTAATTGTGTATAGATAGTTGATTATGCTTGCCGGGGTGGCACAGACTTCAGCACTTCCATATTATCGCCGTGGATGATCGTATTCTTACTGTCAAATCCCTTTGCTTTTCCAGCACTCAGAAAGGAACTTCTTGGTACTGGTTAATAACTTGAGCTTTTCCAATTTGAAGAAATGTTGGCATATTATCTCTCTGTAGCGACAAAATCTTTTTGAAAAGTTTTTAAATTGACAGGCCGATAATATAGCGTCTTTAATTCGCATAACATGGCTTCATCAATGTTTTTTCTGAACTCGGTGATTTCGTCTTGATCCAACGAAAACTGATACTTGTATATCTCAATTTTATTGTCGCTATGGCTAATTGACAACTTAATTTGATAGTCTGAGGCTTTCCAATAAAAATTCTCCAAAAGTTCCTCTCGAAATGTCTGGTATTCTGGTATTGCCTGCAATTGAGCCTTTGCTTGCTCAAATGGCGTGTTTATATTGGAAATCCGCTTTGATTCTAATATCAGTTTTTCATAGATTTTGCTTAAACGATCAACCACTTGGGTATCCGAATTGGCAAACTCTATAAAAACTGGGTTCAGGCCATTTGCACTAATCATAAATGGACGGGCTATTTCGCTTGTTGTGACGGAGTTGCCGCCAACAGACTGAAACACAGGCACCATGAAAGATGACCAATCCATTGCTAACTCCGCTTTATCACTTTGGCGAATAGCTTTAGCCGCAATATTTTTAACGACAGTGGGTCGATTTTTTGCCTCGATCACGCCGCCAAGGTATATGTAAGCCCCGCTACGATTGTAATAGAGCTTTATCTTTGCTGATGGGATAAAAGTAACCTTCAGCGGCTTAAAAAACTTTTTCCATGCAGCGATAATCCACGGTTGAATCAGAGCTATTACTGCAAGGATAGTTGCTACGATTTCATAAGGTGTCATCACTACTTGACGGACAGTTTCTTCAGGCATACAAATACTCCTTATAAAGTTTCTTCGTGATTTGAGGTATTCTTCCAACGAACTGTATCAGAGGGAAAAACAGATAATCAATCTTCTCTTAGGGTGCGTTAGGGCTGATTCTAATATGCTTAATTATCTTTTCACCCCCATCTCTATTACTCATTTTTCATTCTTTCCTAAGCGGGATACGCTATCCACTAAATCATATATCCTAACCCTAACCTCGTTTATTTCACAAACACGTTCATTTAACATCATAATGTAGGTAATAACAGAGAATAGTTGTCCGCTTGTATGGTTACCCATATAGATTGTAAATCCTATAGCGAAAATCAAAAGTCCTGCTTGCAAAATATCAGTTATCAAATATGATTTCGCTTCTAAATCGGAATTTAATATCCTTAAATTTAGAATAGCTCTTGCAAAGTGTTTGAAACATTGCTCATTTCGGCTCAAAATAATTCTTTCTTTTGTCTCATCATAATCTTGGAGTTTAATGTTATTGGCTGCAATCTCTTTATGAAACTTCATTGTAAAAATATAGACCAGAGCAGAAACTACAACAGCAACAAGAAATAGTAGCAAACCAGAGGTGATGAGTATGTACACAAGCGAAGAAATAATTCCCCCAAACATATCTATCATGTGAATTAGTTCAACCTCAAAAAAGTTAGGAATTTCATCAACTAAGTTCAGTCGAGAACTTATTTGGGAATCGTCGGAATTGGTTTGTACAGCATTTTCGTAATAAGAGTTGCGTTCACTCTCAATAATTCGCTCATATACTCTGGTGTCGATAACCCTATTGGAAACGCGAAAAATGATAAGCAGAAATTGCAAAATAATCAGCACATAGAACCAGAAGTAGTTTCGGGCAAAAAGACCGTCAATACATGATCCAACGACAAAAGGGATTAACGATAAGAGAACAATTTCTGCAATATCCATCGCCAAAACAACTACGATTCCTATAGGTGCCTTTTGAAAAATTCGTTTTAGCTCTGGCAGTAAAATTTTCATCAAATCATTCTTTCATTTTTTCTTATTATAGCACTTTCGGTTGATAAAATCAATTAAGATCAAAATGTAGCGTACAGTTTTGTGAAAATATTTTGTAAGAACCGGCAAAACCTTGTGAAACAGCGCATTACGCCGCATTTCCTGACAACAGACCACCCCAATTACTACGAATTTACTACCAAGGGATGAGCTTTGATACGACGAAACACCGGGAAATGCGGACATACGGTTTTGCGCCGCCCTTTGAACTACCCTCTAAAATCACATATCGCCCGACTGGATAGGCCGTCTTTTCTGCATGGAAAAGGCGGCTTTTTCTATGCCCATACATAGCCGTCTGTCTTGCCACAGGCGGCTCGAATGGGGGGCTTGTGGGCGTTCTCTTTTTCCCTTATTTTTTCCCTTTAACCTCCCCGACCCTATCGGGTGCAGTCCAGTGAGAACGGACGAAACCCGTTGTGCCGCAATGGGGAGCGGACACGAAAGGGAATCAGCGGACAGCGGCGGGCATGTCCCGTATAAGTCCTTATTATGACATAAGGGCATACGTTCGCCACAACCGCCCTGCTCAACGGCGTGGATGTGAAAACGGTGTCCAGTATGCTGGGACACTACAGCGCAGGTTTTACGCTGGACACCTACACCCATGTGACCGCTCAGATGCAGCAGGCCGCGGCGGACAAAATGGGCGGCTTCCTGGAGAATGCCCTGCCGGGTGAGAGTGCGCCGGAACCTGAGCCGCCGAAGGGCAAGGTCATCCCGTTTGAGCGTGTGGGATGAACAGCATAGCACATCAAGGGTCGCTCCCCGGTGGAGCGGCCCTTGAACTTTGCCGGAGCAACCCTGGCTGAACCCTCAATAGGACTGTGATTATGTTCGACGATTACACCTGACAAACGGCGGTTCAACTTTCGTATCAAGCAGAAGCTCATACTTCCGCGGCCGCCGGAATGCGTTGCCATGCACTTCGGTTGCCTGGTAGCGCCGAAGCTGTTCCAGATGCAGCTCCGCGAGGTAGATTCCCTCCGCGCCGTCCGCCTGTAAAACGCACATATCCCGGGAACCGTCCAGCTCCGGCAGGTACGCCACGCCGTCAAAGGCGCTGGAGCCGCCGTTGCAGTCGGGCACCGTATCGGGGTAGTTGCAGGTGGCGATGGCCAGCATATTCTCATAGGCCCTGGAGCGCAGTTGGGAGAGACGGTTGATCTCCATGGGGCATGCGTTGGGCACCAGGATCAGCTCCGCCCCCTTGAGCATCAAGATTCGGGCGCTCTCTGGGAACTCCCGGTCGTAGCAGATCATGGCACCCACCTTCACCTTGCCGCAGCGGGTGTCCAGCGTGGTAACATAGAATTCCTCCCCCGGCGTCAGGTTCCGCTCCACATCAAAATCGCAGGTGTGGACCTTGGCATAGGCGATCTTCCGCGTCCCGAACCGGTCAAACAACACCATGGAATTCCGAGGGCCGTCCTCGTATTGCTCCAGGAAGGTGATAGCGATGGCCATATCAAGCTCTTTGGCGAGAGCGCCGAACGCGTTCACAAATTCGCTGTCAGCGTGGATCGCCTCCGCCGTCCACTGCTCTACGGGGCGTTTGTAAATATTGTAGCCGTTGCTCCACATCTCGGGGAACAGCGCGATATCGGCGCCCATGTCCTTCGCTTTCCGGCAGGCCGCGATTCCCTTTTCGAGGTTTCCCTCCAGCGTACCGCAGGGCGCGATTTGCAGCAGGGCGATTTTTAGTGTGTTCATGGTAGAAGCTCCTTCCAAGTGGGTAACATGGTCTTGATTTTATCATCTCTGAAGCGAAACCGCAAGGCCGCCATGTCCACCGCCTGGTATACGGCCCTATCGGGTAGTGGGTCAGATAGTGGGTACAGCCTGCCCCGGCGGCAAGGGCAACTCGCAGCCGGTTATTTTTTGCCCACAAATCCAGAGGGCATTATGGGTCAAACATAGCAAAAGCCGAGAACAAAAACGGACGGAAAACCGCCAAAAACAAACGATTTTCCGTCCCAGTGGCAGGGGCGAACACTTTAGAACCCCCGCCACAAAAAGCATCCGACAGTCCAGACGGCCCATTCCGCAAAACTATTTTATTCCGACTTCTGACCGTGGTCGACATTACGGAAAGAATTCCGACAGTGCTTGGTGGATCCCTTCCGCAAAAGCCAGGTGCCCCGCTTCGGAAAAATGCACCCCGTCAAAGGTGAGGCCAATCCCCCAACTCCCTGCGTCGGCAAAACCGATAGCCAGCCGCCGCGCAGTATTCCCATAGCATTCCGCCAGACGGCGGGAAGCGTCTATGGTTTGCTCGCCCTGTACCCAGGCGCCCAATGCCATAGGCGGTGGGGCAATCAGGAGGATTCTGCGGGATTTTTCCCAGTCGTCTGCATGGAGCAGGGCGGTCAAGAACCGCTCCATGCGATCCGCGCATTTCTGAGCGGAAGGGGAGGGCATTTGGAGCAGATCGTTGCTCCCCAGCATAACGGTCAGGATATCCGCGTCCTCATGGCACAGGGACTGAATCGCCATATCAATTTCTCTGCCGCTGCGTGGAATGGAGCGGCCATTTTCTCCTCTGTTGCAGACCTGCCAGCCGTTTTTCCCCAGCAGGGACGTCCAGCGAATGGGCTCCGGGTAGCGCCCACTCAGGAAGGAGCGGGGATCATACCCATAGGTGTTGGAGTCGCCATAGCATAGCAGACGGCGGCACATAAAATCTCACCACTCCCGTTTGATCTCACTTTCCTCCACCTGATACCGGCTGAGAAACTCGGAGAGGTCTTTCCCGTTCCGGATCAACATCAACTCCTCAAACTTCCCGCTGACGGTGTCCTTGAATCCCGCCACCTGTTCGCCGGTGCAGATGCTGGAGCGGATGACGGGGATTTTCCCGCTTTTGTCATAGGGGATTACCTGCGGCTTTTTCCGTTTGCCAAACATCAGAAACACCCTGCCCTCATAGGATCAAGCTCTTTTAAGCTGTTCCAGCAACCCCTGACACCCGGCCAGCACATCCCGCCAGGTGGCCTCGAAATCGTCCGTATACCACGGATCTGCTACATCTCTGGGGTGATCCGTGTAGTCCATCAGCAGGTGGATCTTCCCGGCAAAATCGCCGCCGCAGATGCGGTGCATATTCCGCAGGTTGGCCCGGTCCATCCCAATCAAGAGGTCGTACTGGTCGTAGTCGGCGTTTTTGAGCTGCCGGGCGGTTTTGCCCTCGAAGCTGATGCCGTGCTCGGCCAGCTTGCGCCGCGCCGGGGGATAGACCGGGTTGCCGATCTCCTCCGTGCTGGTGGCGGCGGACTCGATGTGGAACTGGCTCTCCAACCCAGCCTTCTTCACCAGGTCTTTCATCACGAACTCGGCCATCGGACTCCGACAGATATTCCCGTGGCACACAAAGAGGATCCTCGTCATCACTTACACGCCCCGCAGTATTGTTTCCCCCAGTATAGCACACTTCCGTTTCTAAGTCGAGGGCCACTTTTGTGTGGGTGGAGGATGTGATGCGGTCTGCCAGCTCCAGTTTCGTCCATCCAAATTGGTGCGCCGCCTGGATGTACCACGCCCGCTCCCAGAGTGCCAGCTCCGCTTCCAGGATGACCACGTTTCGCGTCCAGCCGATGGTCATGGCCTCGGCCAGCACGTTCGGGGCCTCGGCATAGGCGCGGTAAAAATCCCGCATCCGCCGCAGGTTCCGGGGGGAGAAGCCGGGGCTGTCAGGATAGGCGCTGTGCAGGTATTCCGCGGCAGCCACCGCCGCGCCCTTTTCCGACCTGCCGCTGACCAACCGACCAATTTCACAGTACAGTTCCATCTGGGGCAGATTTGCCGACAACAGCGTGTCCAGCGCCGCGAACAGGGCGCTGTAGTCGGTGGGTTTCCTGACGTTCATGGGCTTCTCCTTTCCGGCGCCACGCGCCTGATTTTTGAGACCGGCAGAGAGAAACACGGGAACCTGCTCCCGCGCTTCTCCCTGCCGGCCTGTTAGGTTAACTGTACGATGTCCTCATACAACAGAATGTGCTTCTTGTCGATTGCCCGGTTGGCATGGTAGTGCCCAAACAGCCAGCAGCCGAACTCCAGCCGTTGTTCCACGATTTCCAGAAAGTCCGTGAGCGCGTCGGGCTGGTAGTGCCGGTTCATCTGCCGGGCGATGCTGGTAGGGGCGCAGTGTGTCAGCACATAGTCCGACTTCCAGTCCGCCCGTTCCAAAGCGTCCAGCGCGGCGGCGTACTCCTCATCGGAGGGCAGCTCCTCCGGCCACCAGGACTTTCCGATGATCCGGAACCTGCGCCGCCCCTCAAGGAGCAGGTGGAGGTACTGTGTTCGGAAGTCCTGGGCATTCTGATCGAGGATGCCGTCCTCCACATCGTGGGAGGTGGCCCCGCCCATGGAGAAGAAGGTGCGCCCCCCAATGTCATAGAGCTGGCCCCGCATAAGGTGCAGAATGTTGGGCCGGACGCGCTGCACCTTGCCTCCGTGCCAGTCCTCCACGGGGAGTTCCCGGAGCATCCAGTAGTTTTCGTGGTTCCCGCTGACGAACAGGGTGGTGAAGGGCTTTTCATCCAGCCAGTCCAGCCGCTTCCGCTCCTCTGAGGAACCGTTCCATACCCCGCCAAAGTCACCCAGAATGATCATATAGTCATCCCGGCCCATCTGCCGCTGCTGAGGGAAGTGCTCCCGCGAGAACCGCTGGAAGCCGCCGTGGGTATCGCCTGTGGCAAAAATCATGTTTCCTGACCTCCTTGTATTGTTTGTTCAATCTCCATCCCGCCCCGCAGGCAGACCCGGAGCCTGTCCGCCGACAGCACCTCCACCGTGTCCACCAGCTGGCGGATGATACTCTCGTCCCATTCGGTGATCCGGGGGTCACCCACGTTCAGGATGGCTGCCGCGTCCCGAATGCGCCGGTTGGCGGCGGAACCGTTCTCCATCTGGGCCAGGAGGAAGGCTTTCTTGTCCTTCAGCGCCCCCATCTCCTCTGTAATCCGCTTGAAGGCATCGGCGTGGCCCAGATACCCGCCGTCGTCCTTGGACGCCTGGAACAGCTCCTTAAACTCCCGATCCAGGCTGGCCAGTTTTCGGTCGATGTCGGACAGGCTCATGGTCTCGCCGGGGATGGGGGCCAGTTCCGTCCGCATGGCGTCCTCAATCTGGCCCACCAGCACATCCCTCCGGCTCATCACCGAGTTGATGGCCGCGAGGACGGCGGTCTGCAGCGGCCCCTCATGGAGCGTGGGGGAGTCGTGGCAGTAGGTGGAGCCGTAGTCAATGCGGCTGGCGCACCGCCACACGGCCTTTTTCTGCCCCCGCTTGCTCCACACGCACCTGCGGTACAAGGTGCCGCACTCGCCGCACACCAGCCGCCCGGTGAGGGCGTACTTGGCGCTATAGCAGGAGCGCCCGGTGGGGGCCTGCTTTTGGCTGGGGGCGTGTCCGGCATTGCGGCGGGCAAACTCCGCCTTTGCCGCGTGGAAGGTGTCCCGGCTGACGATGCCCTGATGGTGATCCTGGGTCAGGTACATGGGGAGCTGGCCCACGTTCCGCACGTGCTTGTGGCTGATGCAGTCGGCCACGAAGCTCTTTTGCTGGAGGACGTCGCCGCAGTATTTTTCATTTTGAAGGATTCCCCGGATAACGGCGATGGACCAGTCCGAGCCACCGCTGACGGTGGGCACGGCTTTCCGCTCCAAGGTGTCCTTAATCATCCGCAGGCTATGTCCGCCCAGGAAGCTGTCGTAAATCTGCCGCACCACCTCCGCCTGCTCCGGGATGATCCTGGGCTTGCCGTCTGGCCCCTTTTCGAAGGCGTACAGCCGCTTGTACTGGATGGCTGCCTTGCCCTCCCGCATGGCCTGGCGCTTGCCCCACTTCACGTTCTCGCTGATGGCCTCGCTCTCCCCCTGGGCCACGGCCCCCAGCAGGGTGATCAGCAGCTCCCCATCGCTTTCCAGGGTGTTGATGTTCTGCTCCTCGAAGAGGATGGCGATGCCCAGCTCCCGCAGGGCGCGCACATAGTGGAGGCAGTCCACGGTGTTCCGGGCGAACCGGGAGATGGACTTGACCAGCACCATGTCGATCTTCTTCTGCCTGCACTGGCGGATCATCCGAAGGAATTGGGGCCGCCTGGCAGCCTGGGTGCCGGAGATGCCCTCGTCCGCGAAGATCCCGGCCATGGTCCAGGCGGGGTTCGTCATGATTTTGTCGGTATAGTATTTCTTCTGGGCCTCATAGCTGGTGAGCTGCTCCTCGCTGTCGGTGGACACCCGGCAGTAGGCGGCAACCCGGAGCTGACGCCGGACGGCCCTGGCCTTGGCCAGTTCGGGGTTGGCGGGGATGACGATCACCCTGGGGTTGGTGGCTGTCATTTGGAATTCCTCCTTTCATTGGCTGTTTGCAATGTGTTGTCCCTGCAATAATATGGGCAGGTAAGGCAAATGGTGCTGTTGGGTAGTTCATAATGCCTGCCGTTGAAGATTCGAACCCTTCCGCCGCATCCGCTGGTTACCCGCCACGGAGCCGCAGTCCGTTTTATGCTGTAGGCGCAGGTACTGTAGGTGTGGGAGTAGTTTGGCTTCGCCATTGCGTTAATCCCTCCAAATATGGTATCGTTGATCCTGCCACAACAATACCAGCTTCAGGGCCGCTAAGCTATCACGATATCCACCAAAGATAGGGCGCGGAAAGCAAGCAATACCAACAGTACACAACTATCTTACCCCGCTGGGCTCGCCAGCATCTGCCCGTTCTTCAGCTTCAGGCTGACCGCCCCGGAGGGGTGGATCAGGACGGCGGCGGCGACCTGCCGGAGCAGGGCCGTGTCCAAGCCCTTGCCCGGTTCTGCGCTGCCCAGCAGGTGGATCAGCCGCATGGCCTCATAGTCCCCGGAGCCCAGGACATCGAACCGAGTGGAAGCCAGGGCTATGGCCTGGGCTTTCGCGGCGGCTTCGTCGAACTCGGCCCGCTCCAGCTCTTGGGCAAGACGCTCCTGGGCCGCTTGGACGGCTTCACTTTCACCATCGGCGGCGGGGGCGGAGGTGATGGCCTCGGGGTGTTCCCGGAGGCTGCGGAGCAGCCGCCCCACGCACAGGATCAGGTTTTCATCCCTGATTTTTGCGGGAATCGTCATGCAGTGGGGACACAACCAGTAATTTTGGCGTGTCCGCCGCATGGGGCCGTGGCACCGGGCGCACCGGGCCAGGACGCGGATGTCCTTGATTTCCGCACGGTTCAACTTGCCGGACACGTCGGGTTTTGCCGCCACGGCCCGTTGGACGGACTCGGGCGGGATGATCTGCGGATACGCGCCCCCGCCTATGTAACGGCTGTCCTGTAAAACCCGCGCTACCATGTTCTTGTTCCACGGCCTGCCGGGGGCGTAGGGGCAGCTGGTGGCGTTGAGCTCGTCCGCCAGCTTTCCATAAGAGGCCCCCTCCGTATAGCGGCGGAAGATATGCCGCACCAGCCCGGCCTCCTGTTCCTCCTCCCGCACCTGCCCGTCCCGCAGGCAGTAGCCGAAGGGCAGCTTTCGGTTTGTCATCAGCGTACACTCCTCTCGGTGGTTTCGGTCAGCTCCAGCCCGTTCTTCAGCCGGAACCGCAGGGTGCCGTCCCCCTCCGCCGTGATTCGCTCCACCAGGTCGGTGAAGATCTCGCCATCGAAGACGGGGAGGAATTCGGGCAGGGCTTCCAGCGTTTCCAGCAGCTCCCGTGTCCTGGGGATGGCGTCGTCGTCCCCGTCCGCCAGAAGCCGCTCCTTTTCCTGTTTGGCGGCCCGGAGCTGGCGGGCCAGTTCATTGCTCTGGGATATAAAAATATCAGGATCGACCAGGCCGCACTTGTTCATGTCGGCCAGCATTCGATCCTGATCGGAAAGGTCTGCGATTTTTTGGTTCAGCGAAACGATGTCCCGGCTCCAGAGCATCCGCCGCTCCCGGACGGACTGGAGGTCTGAAATCAACTGCTTGAGGATTGGCTCCCCATGGAGCCGGAGCTTGTGGTACACCCGGAGGAAGGCGGCGTGGATTTCCTCCTCGGGGATCCGCCCGGAGGGGCAGGCGTCTTTGCCGCGGTCGTGGCTGTAGCAGACCCAGAATGTCTTGTGGTTCCAGACCTTTTCCCGGTATAGCGCGCCGCACTCGCCGCAGAATATAATGCCTTTTAGGGACGAACTCCGGCGATGCCTATCGCAGTGCTGTTCGGCTCTCCTGCGTTTCAGTTCCTGGACGGCCTGAAAGGTATCCCGGTCAATGATGGGCGGGTGGGTGGCCTCGGCGTAATACTGCTCCCGCTCCCCGCGATTTTTCACCTGCTGGGTGGGGAGGGTGTCGGTGGCGTAGGTTTTCTGCCACAGGGAATCCCCGATGTAATGCTCGTTGGACAGGATGTAGGAGATGGCGGTGTGGGCCCACTGGCGGTCAGTTTTGCCGATCCGCACGGGGACGCCATCCCGGTTGAGCCGGGACGCAATTTCCTCCATACTCTGACCGGCCAGGTAGTCCCAGAAGATGCGGCGGACGATTCCCGCGCGCCCCTCGTCAACCTCGATTTTCCTGTCCCGGAGGACATAGCCGAAGGGGACGGCGGCTGGGAGGAAGGTGCCGCTTTTCATGCGCGCCTGGTAGCTCCAGCGCATATGGCTGGAGATGTTCTGGCTCTCCTTCTGGGACATGGCGGCGAATACAGCTGTGAGCAGTTCGCCGCTCATATTGGAGGTATCGATGTGCTGCTCCTCGAAGCACACCCCCACGCCGATGGACTTCAGCTCCCGGATGGCGGTCAGGCAGTCCCTGGCGTTGCGGGCGAACCGGGAGACGGACTTGACCAGCACCTTGTCCACCCGCCCGCGGCGGCAGTCGGCCAGGAGCCGCTGGAAGTCCGGTCGCTTCTCCGCAGAGGTGCCTGTGATCCCCTCGTCTGCGTAGAGGTCAACCAGCGTCCAGTTCTCCTTAGAGGCGATCAGGGCGGTGTAGTAGTTGAGCTGGGCCATGAAGGAGTTGAGCTGGTCGGTGGAGTCCGAGCTGACCCGGCAGTAGGCGGCCACCCGGAGCTTTTCCGCCTCCTGCCGCGGGGCGGCCTCGATCACAATGACGTTGTTCTGCTCCAGCGCGAGATTGCCGCTGGTCTTAGCCTGTTTGCTCATGATTCGCACCTCCTCCCGTCAGCAACACACAATACCACAACCGGGTTTGAATAGCTATGAAATTCGAGCGGTAATACTCAACAAAAAACGATGTCAGCGCCCGTGGTTTTGACGATTCGGGCGGCGATCTTTTTCAGCTCCTGCTCGGTAAAGCCCTGGCCCGCCATAAGGCGGAGCAGGTTCCGGATGCCGCAGCGGTCGATGTTGGCGTTGGTCCTTGGGGTATTTTCTTCTGTATTCATATCTGATCCTTCTTCCAAATTGATTCTCCGCTTGATTGCAGAAAAACAGGGGCCGTCTGATTGCTTGGGGACAGACGGCCCCCGTGGCATCTGAAATCAAGAAAGTGAAAGGACGTTGTATTCCTGTCCTTTGTCTGCCCGCATTCGACACTACTTCCCCGGGCATGGGCGATTGCCTGAACAGCGGCTGGCTGGGCCGCACATGGGAGTTCCACCCCGCGAGGATCTCTCGCGCCGCCCTCCTTGCGTGATCCCCATGTTGGGGGCTGGGACTGGACGGACGTATCCCCCGGCAGGGATCAATGCGCTTCAGCCCGCCATAGGCTGATTTCGGGACGGATGGGAACCGCTGGGCACCTTGTTTGGCCGTCTTTGATGGGCATGGGCGCTGCCCACAGGTGGTCTCGGCGCATCCTCCCTCGGCGCTGGGTCCTGCCGGGAACGTATTCAGGATCGGATATGACCGGACACGGCCCGGTGTTTTTCAAGGTTCACCGGGGGTATAGGACAACCCCCTCACTACTTAAGCCGAGTTCGTGAGGGGGTTGAGAACCAAAAATTTTTAAGCAGTCATCAACCGGCGCAGCTTGATAAGCACTTTATGGCGGCGCTTATTCACTGCTTTCTGAGAAATGCCAAGGGTTTCAGCATATTCCCGCTCGGTTTTCTGCGCGAAAAAAAGTTCGAAAATCAATGATTGTTCTTCGGCTGTGAGCTGGAGCAGACAGCTGTGGAGCCTATCCCGGAGCAGCTTGTCCTCAACGATATCCTCAACACTGGCCGCATCGCTGTCAGGAATGGTTTCCTCGCCCAGCATATCCTCGGTATCCATACTGTCGTAGGACACCAGCCCATTGCGCTCGTCCTTCTCATACAAAGTTTTCACTTTGCGCTTGGTTTGGTGGCAAGCCTTATATACTTCGGGGGTTACCAAGACGAGGGTGCCGCGCACCCGGATGTAATATTCATTTTTCTCTGCCATAGGGCAGACCTCCTGTTCTTCTGAAATCTGGGACGAATGTTTGATTTCAGAAGCCGGAGGCCCCCGGCAGCGGGGGAAACAGGATTGAGTGCCTACCGATATTTCAGGGCAAAGCAATGCGCCGGATGCTCCCAATAAGCGTCCGGCGCATATGTATAGGATTTGACAGGTTTCGACATTGCTGGTCAGGGTGTGGCTAAAAATAGCGGTGATTTTTTTGAAAAATTACCCCATAAAATTAGCGGCGCATGCACAATCTGGCCCTCCCCGTGACCGCCGCAGCATAAAAGCGGCGGTCTTGAAATGTCACTTCAAAACCGCCGCCCAGTTGTTTTTCGTTTTTGGGTACGTCAATATACACCTGCCCAAACGACGGTTTTTTTATATGCCGTCTGGCAGGCCGCTTTTTCATCCAATTTTTACCGGTATTTACATTCTACCACCCAAATCTCACAAAGTCCTCACAATTCTCTCACAATACTATCACACTCATCGCAAGTTTCGACATAATTCGGGGTGAAACGGTAGCCCCTGCGATGCACCGTGCGTATATAGCGGGGTTTTTCCGGGTCTGGCTCTATCGCTTGACGTAGTAAGTAGATGGGCTGAGAAATGCCGCGGTCATAGCCAGCCTCCATATTCCAGGCGTTTTCGCATATCCGCTCCGCAGAAAGGACTTCATCTGGATGCTTCATAAAATAATGCAGGAGTGAAAATTCTCTTGGACGCAGCCTGACGCTCCGCTCTTTCACCCGTACTACATATCGTGAGGGGTCAATATAAATGTCACCGATCTGAAAATCCCGCCTTTCTTGGGCGTCGCATTGGTCGTAACCTGTGTAGCGGCGAAACTGCGCCATGATATGGTCAACGGTCAAATCCACAGAACATTGCATTTCAGCGCATAAATCGGCACCAGCTTGCAGGGCTGAACGGGCAATTTCGACATTATGCTGTTCAAATATCACGATTATCGGTGCGGAGCAGGTTCGCCGTAGGTCAATAATGAATTTGCTGCACATGGCAGGCTCAGGGAATTTGAGTATTGCAAGATGGATCTGCTGACTTTTGCAAAGAGCCACCGCATCTTGAGGGGTGAGCGCCACAATGAAATTGATGTCCATCCCTTGAAGTCGATACTTGAGGGCATGGTAAAAGTTATGGGGAACATCCAGCATTAGGATTTGATACCGCATAAACGCCGCCTTTCTATTACGGAGCTGCCCCAACAAAGGCGCACATATTCGGAAAATTTTTACAAACCTCGCGCATTTGGTTATAAAGAAAGCGGGGCGAATTGCCCCGCTTTCATGAGCTTACTGCTTTTCCATAAAGTTTTTGAGCATTTGCGCCGTTTCCGCGCGGGTGGCCTCCCCTCCGGGGTCCAGGATGCCGCCGCCTTTTCCGTTCAAAACTCCCTTCTCTACGGCCCAGCGCAGGGCTTCCTGCGCCCAATCGCTGGCCTTGTATGCGTCCGCAAAGTGCAGCTCCCGCTCCGTGGCGGCGGGGCTTCCTGCGTAGCGCCACAGCATGACGGCCAACTGTTCACGGGTAATGTTGTCGTTGGGGCCAAATGTGCCGTTGCCATAGCCCCCGATGATGCCCCGGGCCGCCGCCCAGGACACGCCCTCAGCGTACCACTGGCTGTTGTCTACGTCCGCGAACGCACCTGTGAGGGCCTGGGCGGGGTTGTTTTCCAGGTTGTGGAGTACCACCGCCAGCATACCCCGGCTCATGGGCTGGTTGGGGCTGAACCGGCCGGGGGCGGTGCCGTTGAAAAGCTCATGCGCGCTGGCAAAGGCCACCGCATCCGCCGCCCAGCTTGTGGCGGGCACATCGGCAAAGTAGCCGCTGTTGTCCACGATTACCAGCTTGGCCGAACCGTCCAGGGGGATGGTCACAGCGCCGCCGCCCGCCACAGATTTCCGCACGACCTCCTGTGTACCGTTTGGGTGAACCAACACAGCCACGGTGCCGGGGGTGGTGTTCCCCATGGGGATCGTGAGGGTCACGCCGCCTGGGACACTCTGGACGGTTCTGCCGCCCACCGTCACGGACAGCTCCACGGTGTTCCCCGTCTGCTCGGCGGTGACGATGATCGTGCCGCCCGCGCTGGATAGGCTGCCCAGGCCCCCATTGGGGATGGTCACGTCCGCCACAGGGGTGGACACGGTGAGGCTGGCGTTAGTCTGGCTGCCGATCTGCCCCACGGTGGAGGCCGGGATGGAAACCTCAGTTTTCGTCACGCTCCCGGTAACCTTGGGGGCGATCACAACGGTTTCGCTCCTGTTGGCAACGGCCTGCTTCACGATCTCCTGGCCCATGGCCGTGTCCACGGTGGCGGTCGCCCTGCCGCCCTGGGTGCTGGCGGCGGGAGCGGCGGTGGTCGTGGTGGTCACGGTGGAGCTGCCCTGCCCGGTGGTGGTCACGGGGAGAGTAGAGCTGCCGGGTGTGCTGGGGCCGGTGGGAACATAGCCGCCCCCGCTGTTGCTCCTGACGGTGACAGTACAGGCGGCGGTCTTGCCCCCGTCCGCTGTGGTGACGGTGATTGTTGCGGTGCCCACGCTGACGGCGGTTATATTTCCGCTGGCGTCAACCGTGGCAACGGCGGTATTGCTGGATGCCCAGGTCACGGTCTTGTCGGTGGCGTCGCTGGGGGCAACGGTGGCGGTCAGCCGCTCCGAGCCGCC
>CANDCH010000008.1 GCA_947383145.1 uncultured bacterium | reverse complement strand
CTGGGGGTCGCCTTCCATCTGTTTGTACTCTTCCTTGACCTCCTGCTTGGTCATCTTCATGTTGCGCTCGTAATCCCACCACTGGTAAAAGAAGTCCATGGCGGCCACCGCCACAAAGGCGATGGAAATCCGAAGCACCATCCCTCCGGCCTGCTCCACCAGGTGGGCGCAGGCGGCGGGCAGGTCCGTATACAGATAGTTGGAGCTCTCCAGGAACATATCCCGGATGCTCAGGAAAATAATGATCATGAGGATGGCGATTTTGATGAGGTTTTTCACCGTATCCACCACGCTGCGCAGGGAGAACAGCCGCTTAAAGCCCTCCAGAGGGTTGAGGCGGCTGAACTTGGGCTTCAGCGGCTCGGTGGTCACCAGAAATCTGGTCTGGGCGAAGGTGGCCGCAACGGCGCACAGGATGGCCGCCGCCGCCACCAGCCCCACGGTTCTGCCCAGCAGCGCAATGCTCTGGAATGCCAGCTCCCCTATCACGCCGCCCGCCTCCCTGGCCTCCTCCCCGGTCATGGACAGGCACAGGGACATGAAGCCCGCCAGCTGTTCGGCAAACACGCCGGTGAGCAGCCACAGGGTGAGGAAGGTACCCAGCAGGGTAGCCACCGCCACCGCGTCCCGGCTCATGAGAACGTTGCCCTTTTTTCGCTCGTCCCGCCGTTTTTTCGGCGTCGCTTTTTCTGTCTTGTTGCCTTCGGCGGCCAATGTCCATCCCCCCTGGCCTTATGCGTGCCCTCCCCTGCGCGGAAGGGCGGGGAACGGAGCCGGCTTCGATACGATGCGTCATAATTCGCCCGGCGATAGCGGGCTGTGTTCACCCGCTGAGCACCAGCAGGTTGTGGAGGCTGTCCAGCATGGTGATCTCCGCTTGGAGCAAAAACTCGCTGAACGGGATCATAAGCACCAGAAGCAGCGCCAGACCAACAATAACCTTCAGCTCAATGTTGATGGCAAACACGTTGATCTGCGGGATTACCTTCATCAGCACGCCCATGCCCAGCTGGGCGATGAGCTCCGCCGCCAGAATGGGCATGCACAGCTTGACGCCCAGCACGGTGCATTCCACAAACAGCTCCAGCAGCAAGTTGTAGGCGGGCAGCCCGACGGCCACCTGCCCGAAGGGCACAATCTCCTCCGAGGTGAGAAACATCCGCAGCAGGGTCAGGTGCCCGCCCCCGGCGAAGAACAGCAGGGTCATCATCGCGTTGAGCAGCTGTCCGGTGGTGGACAGGTTGGCCGACGCTCCGGGGTCATACATCTGGTTCATGGTCATGCCCATCTGGGTGTCGATCATGGAGCCCGCCAGCTGCGGGATGTAAAAGAAAAAATTCACCGCCATGCCCAGCAGAAAACCCACCGCAACCTCCAGCAGCACCAGGATGGAAAACTCCACCACGGTGGACGGAGCGGGGGGTTGCTGCTCGGATACCGCCGTCACGAAGACGGACAGAACCAGGACCATCCCCGTGCGGAAGGCGGCTGGGATGTTGGTGCGCCCCAGGATGGGGTTGAAGAGGATGAACCCGCCGACGCGGGCGGTGACGAACAGGAACAGCGTCAGCTCCGGCCAATCTATCATGGGTGGCCTCCCCCTCAGCTGGCGATCATGGTGAAAATCTGCCGGGTGAAATCCTGGAGGGTGTCCAGCATCCAGCCCCCGCCCACCAGCAGAACCGTGCCCACCACAATGAGCTTGAGCACAAAGCCGATGGTCTGCTCGTGGATCTGGGTGACGGCCTGGAAAATGGCCACCAGCACGCCCACCGCCATACTCAGCAGCAGCATGGGGCTTGCCAGCCGTATGATGATCCCCACCGCGTCACGCAGCAGATCCGCCACCTGGCCTGTATCCATAGGTCACCCTCCTTTCCGGGGTATGGGGTCAGTTTACGCCCTGCACCAGCGAGGAGAACAGCAGGTTCCACCCGTTGACGGACACAAACAGCAGTATTTTGAAGGGGGTGGAGATCATGGCCGGCGGAAGCATCACCATGCCCATGGACATCAGCGTGGAGGACACCACCACGTCGATGAGCAGGAAGGGCAGGTACAGCAGCAGGCCGGTGTAGAACGCCCGCTGGAGCTCCTGGGTCATAAAGGCGGGCACGATGAGCCGCAGGGGCAGCTCCATGGCCTCCGCTCTGGTCTGGGGCTCCTCCACGTGGGCCAGGTTGCAGTACATCTCCAGAGTGTCCCAGCGGGTGTTGTCCAGCATGAAATCCTTCAGCGGAACGCTGGCCCGGTCGATGAACTCCTCCTGGCCGATCTCCTGCTCCCGGTAGGGTCCCCACGCCTCCTCCTGAATGCGGAGGATGGTGGGGTTCATGGTGATGAGGGTGAGAAACATGGCGATGCCCACCAGCACCACGTTGGGCGGGGTCTGTTGGGTGCCCATGGCGGTGCGCAGGAAGGACAGGGAGATGATGTACCGCGTGAACGAGGTCATCATCACCAGCATGGAGGGCAGCAGGGCGATGAGCGTGGTGAGGAACAGGATTTCCAGCGTCTGCACGCTGTCGCCGTTGATATTGATCAAGCTGTCGGTCGGCACGTCCTCACCTCGGTTTCTTTTGCTTGAGCACGGTGCGCAGCGCCTCCTGAAAGCTGGGAGGGGCCGGCTGGTCCGAAGGCGGCGGGCAGATGGCCCGGGCCTCCTCCTGGGTGAGCTCCGCCACCAGGGATATCCCCGAGGGGGCCGCCCCCAGCAAAAGCCGCCGCTCCCCGGCCTCGACCAGGAGCAGACACTGCTCCCGCCCCAGGGGCAGGCGGGCCAGCACCCGGAAGCCCTCCGTACCGCCGGACCGTCCGAAAAAGCCCGCGCCCCGGCCCGCCACGTACTTGGTAAACAGGTAGGCCAGCGCGATGATGACCAGCACGCACACCAGCACCCAAATCAGGGACAGTATGGCGTCCAGCGCCGGTACCTCCAGGGCCAGGTAAACGCCGCGGGGGAAAACTCCCATCAGGGCGCGCCCAGAATAGAGGTGACGGTCTTGAGCACGCGGTCAGGCTTGAAGGGCTTCACAATGAAGTCCTTGGCGCCGGAGCGCACCGCGTCCATCACCATGGACTCCTGGCCCATGGCGGAGCACATGACCACGTTGGCGCTGCCGTCCTTGGCGCGGATGGCCTTCAGGGCCTCCAGGCCGTCCATGTTGGGCATGGTGATGTCCATCACCACCAGGTCGGGGCCGATCTCGCTGAACTTCTCCACCGCGTCGGCGCCGTCCACGGCCTCGAACACCTCGGTGTAGCCGTTCTTGGTCAGGGTGTCCTTGATCATCTTGCGCATGAAAGCGGCGTCGTCCACTAACAGAATTTTCTTAGCCATGGTAATCCATCCTTTTTCATTTATGTTGTTGCCCGGCGCACAGCGTCCAGGCCGTTGGGGCTTTATTTTTTCGAGGACAGCATCTCGATGGCGGGGGTTTGTACAATCTCGGTGATCCGGACGCCGAAGTTGTCCTCGATGACCACAACCTCGCCCCGGGCAATGCATTTGCCGTTTACAAACAGGTCCACCTGGTCGCCTGCCAGCTTATCCAGCACCACCAGGGAGCCCTTGGCGAACTCCAGGATGTCCTGCACCTTCCGCCGGGCCCGTCCAATCTCCACCGTCACCTGGAGGGGCACCTCCATGATGAGGTCCAGATTTTGCGCCTGTTCCTTGCCCAGCCGCTCCATGGGGTCCATCTCCTCCATGTGCACAGGCTTGGTGGCGATGACCTTGGGCTCCGGCGCGGCCTTCTGCACCGAGGCCTCAGGCTGGGGCGGATAGGGGGGGTAGGGATAGGGGGGGTAGTACATGGGGGGATATCCCATATACCCGCCCTGCATCTGGCCGTCCCCACCGGGGGCGGGGTAGGGATAAGGGGGCGGCATCTGCCCCGGCTGGCCCATCTGGGGCGCGGGGGCGGGAGGCTGAGGGGCGGGCGCGGGCTGTACCTGCGCCTGGGGAACGGGCTGAGGCGCAGGCGCGGGCGCGGGAGGAGGCGTGGGAGCGGCGGGGGCCGGTCCGGCGGCAACGCCGCCTGCCAGCATGGCCTCGATCTCCTCCTGGGTCATCTTGTGCCCGCCGCCGGACTCCGCCGGGGCCGGGGCCGGAGCCGGTTCCGCGGCGGCCGCGCCGCCCGCCAGCATGGCCTCGATCTCCTCCTGGGTCATCTTGTGCCCGCCGCCGGACTCCGCCGGGGGCTGCGCCGGAGCCGGGGCCGGCTCCGCGGCGGCCGCGCCGCCCGCCAGCATGGCCTCGATCTCCTCCTGGCTCATCTGCCGGTTGCTGAGCTCGGGCTCCGCCGGGGCGGCGGGCTGGGCGCCGGCGCCGTCGCTGGCCACGGACACCTCGTCCTCCAGGCCCAGGCTCTTGAGCAGCTCCTTGGCCAGCGCCACCGACATCACGTTCATAAACTCGCTCTCCAGCGCGTCCTCAATGCGCAGGAAGAACCGCACCACCACCACCTGGTCCGCGCCGTGGGGCAGGTGCTCCTGTTTGAACTGGTCCAAATTGTCCAGCTCGAAGGACTGGGGGGTGGAGATATCCACCCGGAAGCCCAGAAAATCGGACATGGCGGTGGCCGCCGAGCCCATCATCTGGTTCATGACCTCGCACACGCAGCTGATGGTCAGCTCGTTGAGCTCGAAATCCTCATCCGCCGTCTCCATCCCCATCAGGATGTCCACGATAACCTTGATGTCGCTGCGCTTGAGCAGCATGATGTTGCTGCCCTCCAGGCCCTCCACGTACTTGATCTCCACGCCGATGGCCGGTTCCAGATTGCCCAGGGAGAAATCCTTCACATCCACCACAGAGACGGTGGGCGTGGTGATATCCACCCGATGGTCCAGCATATTTGACACCGCGGTGGCCGAGGAGCCCAGGCTGATATTCATCATTTCGCCCAAGGCGTCTATCGCCATTGGGCTGAACAGTTCCTTCTCCATCCCTTACTCGCTCCTTTGTTCGGCCGAATAGCAAACCTCGTCTATCTTGATGGCCATGTTTTTCTTGTGGGTTCCCATGCGGCCGGTGAACCACTGATAGCCGCCGATCTCCAGGAATACCGGAGCGTCCTTGGAGCGGCCCAGGTCCACCACGTCGCCCACGCTCAGGTGGTAGATATCGCTGAGGGAGAGCTGGGTGTCGCCCAGCTCGGCGATGATCTCCAGGGTGGAGTCCCGCAGCTGGTCGAAGATCTCCTCCGAATTGTCCTCGCTGGCCATCTTCCGGCCCATGCTCTCCCGGCTCACCTCGCCGAACACGCTCATCAGCACGCTGCCCGGCAGGACCACGCTCATGCGCCCCTCGCTCTGGGCGAAGGTGAGCTTCATATCCACCAGCACCACCGTCTCGTCCAGGTTCAGCAGGCTCACCAGCGTGGGGTTCACCTGGGTGCGCTCGTACTCAAAGGTGATGGGCACGTAGTTCTCCCAGCTGCTTCCCATCAGGGCGATGATGTCGCGGATCAGATATTCGTAGAGCTGGAGCTCCAGGTCGGTATAGGCGTAGCCCATGGGGACCTCCCGCTCCGCGTCGCTCTCGCTGCCCATCATGTGGTCCATCATTCCCAGCGCCGTGGAGGTGGACAGGTACACCATCACCGGGTCCTCCGCGATGATGTCCTCCCCCCCCTCCGTTCTGGGGTGGATGGTCACGTCCACCATGGCCAGCACGTCTCCCTCGGTGAGGGCGTTGTTGAACTCGTAAAACTTCTGCTCCTCTATGCTCTCCACCGTAATCTCACAGCTGGTACGGAGCTGGGCGTTGAGCCGGGAACTGATCACCCGGGTATAATTCTCAAAGATGCCGTTGAGCATCTTAAGACGGTCCTTGGTAAATTTGCGGGGGGTGGTGAAGTCGTATTTTCGATATTTTTTCTCCGGCTGCTTTTCCTCCGCCTTTTCCGCGTCACCGCCGCTGCGCATGGAGCTCAAAAGCGCGTCAATTTGGCTCTGCGACAATACCTCAGCCATCGAATCACCTCACCTTATCTGCAAATGCGCGTCTCATGGGTCTATGGGGCCGCGGTCCGGCCCGGGGCGTCCCCGTCGATTGTGGTTATATAGTTGGACATGGCCTCGTTGAAGGCCTCGGCGCTCAGGTCCCGACCGGTGATGACCATCTCCACCCGCCGGTTGGGGGCGCGGCCCTCCGCCGTCTTGTTGCTGGAGATGGGCTGCCACTGGCCGTGGCTCTCGGGCACGATGCGGGTGGGGTGGATATTGCTGTTGTCCCGGAGGAACAGCGTCACCGCGATGGCCCGGTTGGCGGCCAGCTGCATATCGTTCCAGGGGTCGTTGAGCCTGTTGGGGGAGGCCTGGGCGGTGTGTCCGGCGATTCGGATCTCGTCGATGGCGTCCTCCGCCTCGTTCAGCAGGGGGCACAGGCTGGACAGGACGCCCTGCCCCTCGGGCAGCAGGGTGTAGTCGTCCGCCCGGAAGAACACGCTGTCGCTGAAGCGGATGTATACGTCGCCGCCCTCCATGGACACCTGAATCACGCTGTCGTAGCCCTCGCTGCCCACCATGGCCTGGATGGCCAGCACCAGCTCCTCCATGGTCTCCTCAATCTCCCGCTGGGCGGCCACGTTGGGGTCGGCTGGAATGCCGCCCTGCTCGTCGCTGGGGTCGGCGATGGGGCCGCCGGTGCCCTGCGGGTCGGTGGGGTCCAGCGTGGCCCAGGGGTTGAAGCTGGTGACGATGGCCCGCCATTTGTCCTCGCTGATGGTGGACATGGAGTACAAAAGCACAAAGAAGCACAGCAGCAGCGTGACCATATCGCCGTATGTATCCATCCAGTTCGCGCCGCCGCCGCCGCTTTTTTTCTTTTTCACGATGGTTTCAACTCCTTACGCCGTGAAAACGCGGGTCCCGGGCTTACTCCCCGGAGGCGGCGGCCTTGCCGCCTTCCACGCGCTTGCCCTGGGGGATGTAGGTCAGCAGCTTTTCGCGCAGGGCCTTGGGGTTCTCGCCGGACTGGATGGACATGATGCCCTCCACGATGATCTGCTTGCACAGCACCTCCTCGCCGTCCCGGATGCGCAGGTTGTTGGCGATGGGGCCGAAGATCATGTGGGCCAGAATACAGCCGTACAGGGTGGTGATCAGGGCGGTGCCCATGTCCTTACCGATGGACGAGCCCCCGTCCCCGCTGAGCTCCATGTTGTTCAGCATGTTGATCAGGCCCACCAGCGTACCCACCATGCCGAAGGCCGGGGCCACCGCTCCCGCCTTGTCGTAGAGGGCGGCGGCATCCTCGTGCCGGGCGGACATGCACTCGATGTCGTTCTCCAGAATGGCCCGCACCTTGTCCGGGTCGTTGGCGTCCACGATGAGCATGATGGCCATCTTGAAGAAGGGGTCCTCCTGCTCGTTGGCCTTGCCCTCCAGGGCCAGCAGGCCGTTTTTCCGGGCGGTCTGGGCCAGGTCCACCAGCTGGTCGATGTACTTCATGGGGTCGAACTTGTTGGCGTTGAGCATGATCCCGAAGTGCTTCGGGACAGACGCCAGGGTGTCCCCCGGGAAGCTGGCCACCACAATGGCCACGGTACAGCCGATGACGATGAAGATACTGGCGGCGTCAAAGAAATTCCACAGGTTGCCTGGGTTAAAGGTGATGGGCTCCAGGCCCGCCGCCTTGGGGCCGATGTTGATGCCCAGCACGCAGCCCAGCAGGAACACCAGGATAGCCGCCACCAGGCCGATGATATAGGTGATATTCATTACGCAGCTCTACCTCCAAGCTCAGGCGGCAGCCGGGCCTGTTCCGGCCTCCTCTGCCCCGCCCGGCAATTGCGGGCCTGCTCCCCCGGCGCGCCGGGGGCCGGGTCCTCAGCGTTTGTCTACAACCGTGATCTCCCGCTGAATGTCCATGACCTTGGCGTTGTAACGGGCGATCTTCTCTATGATCTCCTCGGTGCTCTCGCGGACGAGGTAATAGTCGTGGTTCATCATGACGATTTTGGATTCGGGAATGGTCTCAATATACTCAATCTGAAGGTGGTTGACAAGGAACTTTTCGTGGTTGCGTTTTGTCAAAACGATCATGGTGTAAGCCTCCTTTTTCCTCGTGACAGGACTACAGGGGGGCAGCCCGGGGAGAGTCCGGCTCTCCCCGGGCCGGTTCAGCGCTGATTACCGCTTCATGTTGACCAGTTCCTCCAGCATGGAGTCGGTCACGGTGATGATACGGGTGTTGGCCTGATAGCCGCGCTGGGTCAGGATCATGTTGGCAATCTCCTGGGCCAGGTCGGTCTTGGACATCTCCAGGCCGCTGGACAGGCACTTGGTGTCGGTGGTGCGGGGGCTGAGCCCGTCGATGGAGGGGACGGTGGCGTTGGGGTCGGGGTTGCCGTTCGCGTCCGTGGCCACATACTTGGAGGCGTTGATCTGGGTGATGCCCATGGCCTCGGCGTTGCCGCCCAGGATGGCCACGTTCAGCTCGCCGGAGCCGGGGCCCGCCTTGTAGTAGTTGTCGCCCTCGTTGGTCACGCCGTTGGGGTTGGTCACCAGGCCCACGGCGATGCAGCCGATGGTGACCACCTCGCCGGTCTCGTTGCTGGTGCCGGTGATCATGCCGGTGACCTTGTCGATGGAGATGCCGGTGAATTTGCCCCGGGGCAGGTCCTCCCACACGGGGGCGTCAGCGGTGCCGGTGTTCACCCGGGCGTCGTTCACGCCGCCCGCGCCGTCATTGGTGGGGTAGGCGATGACCTTGGACTTCTTGGACACAAAGCCGGCGTTCAGCCCCTTGCTGGGGTCGGCGGGGTCCACCAGGGCGTCCTGAGCGGTGGCCTCCTCCAGGGTGCCGTCCGGGTTCTCCTTATAGTACTTGACGCCTTCCTTGAAGCAGGGGTAGCGCAGGGGCACCAGCTGGTCGCTGAAAATGGGGTCGCCGATCTTCTTGCCCTCGGGCAGGTCGATGGCGTTGGCGGGGTCGTTCTGGCCGCCGGTCTTGATGGGGTGGTTCTCGTCGCCGTACTTGCCCACGCACAGGAAGCCGTAGACGCAGTTGCCGTCGTTGTTGGCGAAGTAGCCGTCGGCCTTGAAGTCGAAGTTGCCCACCCGGGTGAGCTTCAGGGAGGTGAGGCGGTCCACGTCGTTGGCGGTGCCGTCGAAGCTGCCGGCGATCTCCTTGTCGCCCACCAGGAAGAAGCCGTCGCCGTCCAGCATGCAGTCGGTGGGCTTGCCGGTGACGTTGAAGTTGCCCGTGCTCATGTCGATGTCGATGGTGGACACGTTGGAGCCGTAGCCGATCTGGGAGGGGTTGGTGCCGCCCATGACGGGGGTGCCGTCGGAGCCGCCGGTCATGGTGGTGTAGAGGGAGGTCTTGAAAATCGCCCGGCTGGACTTGTAGGCCGCGGTGTTCACGTTGGCCACGTTGTTGCCGATGACGTTCAGGTTCTGCATATGGGTCCGCAGGCCAGCGATGGCCGCATACATTGCACCAGTCATAGTTGAAAAATAAACTCCTTTCGGTTTGGCGCCGCCCGCCCCCCGTCAATCGGGCGGGGGGCGAAGGCATCCGAATCCGGTCCTGCCTTTAGCCCAACTATTTTATTACAGGAAAACGGCGCCGTCAATATTGGTGAAGATATTTTCTCTCATTTCTTCCTGGGTGATGGCGGTGATGACCTTGGCGTTGGGCACATTGATGATAAACGCCTTCTCGGAGTCCATGGCCAGGATGTTGGTGGCTCCCTTGGCCTGGGCCCGGACGACGCTGCCCGCCAGCTGGTCCATCAGGTCTGGCGTGACCTCGATGCCCCGCTCCTGCGCCCGGGAGATGGCGTGCTTGGAGAACGCCACGCTTTGGGGCGGCTGTCCGCTCCTGGCCAGCTCCTGCTGGAGAAGCTCGCCGAAGCCGCCGCCCGCCGGTCCGCGCTGCTGTACCCGGGCCTGCTGCGCGTCCCTGCGCTCTAGTCCTGATACACGCTGGATCATCTTGTGTCACCTCATTCTTATATTACAGGTCGGTGGGCACGCCCTGCTCACCTGTATACTCGGGGCTCTCTATCATCTGGGGGGCGGGCGTCTCGCCGGGGTCGGTGGGCTTTTCGCCGCTGTCGCCGCCGCCTTCCACCTTGTCGCCGTCGCCGCCCTCGCCGGGTCCTTCAACCCCGCCTTCCCCGTCGCCGCCTTCCCCGCCCTCGCCGGGCTTATCGGCGCCGCCGGGCTGTTCCTCGCCCTCCAGGGGAGGCAGATGGCCCACGGCCATGATCTGGTTCAGGGTATAGGTCTCCACATTGCCCTTGCCGTCCTTGCCGAAAATGACCTGCTGGCCGTTCATCATGCCGGTGCCGATGACGACGACCTCCCGCTCCTCCAGGCTGTCGCCCTGGACCAGGCCGATGGTGACCACCTTGCCCACCAGGGAGCCGGCGTAGCTCATGATGCTGGTCTCGGTCATGTTGGTGATGGCGCTGACCATCTGCATCTGCACCATCTGGTTCATCATCTCGCTGGTGTCCATGGCGTTGTCAATGGTCTGGTTCTGGAGCTGCACCACCATCAGCTGGAGGAAGTCCTGCATATCCAGCTCATTGCTGCCCTTCCGGCTGGTGCTCTTTTCCGCGATGGACAGGTTGGTGGAATTGGCCAGATTGGCGATGTCAGCCATTGAATAGGTTCCCATAGTTCAATGCGCGCTCCTTTCCGTTAAAATTCCTCTCCGGCGGGAATGAGTCCCAGCCGCAGCTGCTGCATGAAGTCCTGACTGCCGGCGTGTTCCCGGCGGCTGCGGCGCTGCTGCTCCCGGCCGTCCTGGGCGTGGCCGTTGTGGCCCTCGTAGCTCTGCTGCCGCTGCTGGTTCTGCTGGCTCTCCTGCCCCCGCTGAACCTCCACCTCCACGGTCTGCTGGGTGCGGCTGCTGAGCAGTCCCTGCAAATCCCCGGCGTGGCGCTCCAGAAGGGAGCGGGTATCCAGGCTGCGGGCGGACAGCGCGATGCGCAGAATGCCGTCGGCGCTCTGGCTGATCTCCACCATGACCTCTCCCAGATTTTCCGGGGTCAGCCGTACGCGCACCAGGGACTCGCCCTGTTCCAGCGCCTGGGCCAGCTGGGTGTCGATCTGCTGGGCCACGCCGGGGGCCTCGTCCTGCTGGGCGTCGTAGACCTCGCCCACCTTCACGGGGACGGCCTTCACGTCCTGGAAAATGCGCTGGGGGGCCTGCTGTCCGGCGGTGAACTCCATCATGCCGCCGTCGTCCTCTCCCTCCTTGGGCTGAACCTTCTCCGCGGCCTCCTGAACCTGCGTGCCGAACTGCTGCTCCGTGACCTTTTCCAGAAGTCTGGCGGGGCTGTGGTCCACGGTGGGGTCGGTGGCCTCCAAAAGGGCGTCGGCCTCGGGATCGGACACGTCGATCACCTGGCCCATATCCCCCAGCATATCCTTGAGTTCCTGCATCTGAGCCGGGTCCAGGTCGGTAATGGGGATGACCTCGGTATGCCCGCCCAGCTGTGCCAGGATATACTCGCCCGCCTCATAGGTCCCGCGGACCTCGCCGGTCACCAGGTCCACATCCACGCACCCGATGGGGGGCTGGGTGAACCAGGCGCCCTGCTCCGCCAGCTTTTTGATCCGCTCCAGGGGATCCTCCTGCTTTTGCGCGGGGGCCTTGTCCTTTTTCGGGGCGGACGCCTGGGGCTTGCCCTCGGTCTTGGCGGGCTGCTCCATCAGCGGGTCCTTCTCCTGGGACTTCTCCTCCAACAGCTTATAGAAGTCGCTGAGCTCGTCCTTTCCGGTCTTTCCCGGCCTGGGGATGCCCGCAGCCTGTCCTGCCATGGTCTGAAGCATCGACATGACCACGTTGCTTGTCTGTTCCATGTTCGTTACACCTCCTTGGCTTTAAAATATATATTTCCAAACGGCGGATATCCGCCGGCTTGGACATCGTCGGGGCAAAGTCCGCTCAGCTGCGTTTCCGCCTGCGGCGAAACCTCCGCTCCGCTCCCTTGCCCCTCCTCTCCCCGCCGAACCCGCTTCGCTGGGCTTCGCCGGGGCAGTCTATGCGCCCACGGCGGCCCGGGCCCGGGCGGAGCTCACAAACTCGTCGATGAGGACCTCCTCCGCCTTCTGCACGGCCTTGTTGTAGTCCTCCAGCTTGTGCTCCTTCAACTTCTCAATGGAGGAGGTGTCGATCTTGGCGTCCACAACCTCCTGCCGCTTGGCCTCCTCCTGCTTTTGCAGCTCCTCCAGCCGCCGGGTCTCCCGGTCGATCTCGGCCTCCAGCACCCGCAGCCCGTTCTGATAAAACATGGCGTCGGCAATGCTCAGGCCCTGGGCCTTGCGCTGGCGGTACTCCTCGTTGCAGTCCCGGTAATCCTGCCACGCCGCCTCCAGCGCCGCCTCCTGCTCCCGGACCCTGGCCAGAATGGCGGCGTGCTCGCCCTGGAGAGCCTCCAGCACCTGCTCCTTATAGGACAGCACCGAGTCCAGGGAGAATTTGAATTTCTTCATCTATCTGTACACCTCGCCGTTTATTTGAGGATCTTGGCCATTTCCTCCACGCACTGGCCGTAGGTAAAGGCCTGATTCACATCCTGGGTGAGAAAGTCGTTCACCGCGTCGATTTTGGACATGGCGAAATCCAGCTTGCGGTTGGTGCCCGGCTTGTAGGCCCCGATGGCCACCAGGTCGGCGTTCTTCTCATACACGCTCATAATATCACGTATGCGGGAGGCCAGCTGGCGGTGCTCCGGCGGGACGATCTCCACCATCAGGCGGGAGATGCTGGCGGACACGTCGATGGCGGGGTAGTGGTTGGAGTTGGCCAGCTGCCGGGACAGCACGATGTGCCCGTCCAGAATGCCCCGGACCGTGTCGGCAATGGGCTCGTTGGTGTCGTCGCCCTCCACCAGCACGGTGTACACCCCGGTGATGGAGCCCCGGCTGAAATTGCCGCTGCGCTCCAGCAGCTTGGGCATCTCGGCGTACATGGAAGGGGTGTAGCCCCTGCTCACCGGCGGCTCGCCGATGGCCAGACCGATCTCCCGCTGGGCCATGGCGAAGCGGGTGAGGGAATCCATCATCAGCAGCACGTCGTACCCCTGGTCCCGGAAGTATTCCGCGATGCCGGTGGCCACGCTGGGGCACCGCATCCGAAGCATGGCGGGCTGGTCGGAGGTGGCCACCACCAGGATGGACCGCTTCATGCCCTCCTCGCCCAGGTCCTTCTGGACGAACTCCAGCACCTCGCGGCCTCGCTCGCCCACCAGGGCGATGACGTTGATATCGGCGGTGACGTTCTTTGCGATCATGCCCATGAGGGTGGACTTGCCCACGCCCGACCCGGCGAAAATGCCGATACGCTGGCCCTTGCCGATGGTGATGAGCCCGTCGATGGCCTTCACGCCGAACTGAATGCGCTCCCGGATGGGGGGGCGCTGGAGGGGGTTGATGTAGCCGCCCCCCACGCAGTAGGAGGTGCCGCCCTCAAAGGGGCCCTTGCCGTCGATGGGCTGGCCCAAGGCGTTGATGATCCGGCCCCGGAGGAACTCCCCCACGTGGAGGGTGAGCTGCCGCCCGGTGTTGCGCACAAAATTGCCCGCCGAGATGCCGCTCATGTCCGAATAGGGCATGAGCAGGATGTGGTCGTTTTTAAAGCCCACCACCTCGGCGGTGACCTGTCCGCCGGAATCGCCGTTGTAAATGCGGCAGATGTCGCCCACGGCGGCGCGCCCGCCGCTGGCCTCGATGGACATGCCCACAATATTCTCGATTTTTCCCGTCAGGCTGTAGGGCTCCGCGTTGTACACCTGACGGGTCATTTGTTGAAATACGGAAGGCATGCTTCACTCCACCGGCCGTATGCCTCAGAGCCTCGTTCCCGGCCTGGGAGAAGGGAGGCTCCCCAAACTCTCACGAAAACAGGTTCATCCCCGACGCGCTGTTGGCGGTGTCCATCAAGATGGTCCGCAGGTTGTTCAGCTGGGTGGCGGCGCTGGCGTCCACGATCTCGTCGGGCATTTCAATGATGCAGGTGCCCGACTCGTCGTCCGCCATGGGGATGATGCGCACCCGGTCGGACAGGGCGCTGAGCGCCCCGGACAGGGACGCGGGGATCTGGGTGAGGCGCTTGGCGTCGCACTCAGAGATATATATGTGCACCCATTCCTTTTTCTTCCTCTTGTCAATGGCGGTCTGAATCATCCGGCTGATGACGTCGGCGCTGCTCTTCAGGCTGACGCACACCACCTTTTCCGCCACCGCCAGGGCCAGATCCCGCAGGTCGGCCACGCTCTGGTCCATCTGCCGGTCCAGGGCGGCCCCCGCCTGCTCCATGAAGCGGTGGACCTCCTCCTCCTGGCGTCTGGCCTGCTCCTCCCGGAGGGCCTTGGACTCCTGGGCGGCCTGGGCCATCCCGGCCGCGTAGCCCTCCTGATAGCCCTCCTCCCGGGCCTTGGCGAAAACGGCCTCGGCCTCCCGGGCGGCGTTCTCCCGGGCCTGACTCAGAATCCGCTGCTCCTCCTCCCGGGCCTGACGGGCAGAGCGCTCCGCGTCCTGCCGGGCCTGGGCCAGAATCTCCTCCGCCTGAACCTGGGCAAAGGTGATGGGGTTTTCCTCCGGGGCCGGCTCCTCCTCCGGCGCACCGTCCAGCTCCGGGCCGGCCGCCAGCACGTCAAAGCCCTCCGCCTCCGCTTCCGGCTCCGCCGGCGGCTCCTCCGGGGCGGGGGGTTCCTCCTCCGCCTCCGGCTCCACCACCAACTCCGCCGCGTCGGGGAATTGATAGGGCTCTACCCTGGCCTCAGCCTCGTCCCTGCCCCCGCCCCAGAGGAACGCTTTGAATATGTTAGGCAATGATATCGTCCTTTCCGCCCTTCGCGATCACGATCTCGTTCTTTTCCTCCAGGTCGCGGATGATATCCACGATGCGCTGCTGGGCGTCCTCCACGTCCTTCATGCGGACATTGGTGGTGATCTCCAGGTCGTCCCGGATATTCTGAGCCATACGGGTGGACATGTTGCTGAGCAGCTTTTTGGAAACCTCCTCGTTGGCGGACTTGAGGGCCAGCACCAGGTCTCTGGGGTCGCAGTCCCGGACGAAGCGCTGCACGGAGCGGTCGTCCATGGTGATGATGTCCTCGAACACGAACATCCGCTTGCGGATCTCGTCGGCCAGCTCCTGGTCGTAGGCGGACAGGCCGTCGAAGATGTTTTTCTCGCTGGTGCGGTCCAAATTGTTCATCACGTCGGCCACGTAGTCGATGCCGCCCACCTTCACGTTGGCGTTGGTGACAATGTTGGAGAACTTCTTGCGCATCTCCGCCTCGATGATCTTGACGGCGACGGGGGACACGCTCTCGATCTTGGCCATGCTCTCCACCACCTGGACCTGGCGCTTCTCGTCCAGCTGGGAGATGACCCCGGCGGCCTTGTCCGGGTCCACATAGGACAGCACCAGGGAGATGGTCTGGGGCCGCTCGTTCTGGAGGGCGGAGAACAGGGACTTGTCGTCCGCCTTCTCCATGAAGGAGAAGGACCGGTTTTGCAGGGACTTGGTCACCTTGCCCAGCAGCTCGTCGGCGGCCTGGGCGCCGTAGGCCTTTTCCAGCACCGTCCGGGCGTACTCCAGGCCGCCCTCGGTGACCGCACGGTTGGTGCGGCACAGCTGGTAGAACTCGTACAGAATCTGTTCGGTCTGCTCCGACCCCAGGAAGCCCATCTTGGCCACCTCAAGGGTGAGCTGCTCCACGTCCTCTGGCTCCATGTGCTTGTAGAGGGCGGACGCCCGCTCCACGCCCAGGGAGATAATGACGGTGGCCGCCCGCTGGGCCCCCGTGAGGGGGACCTCGTGTTCCAGCCTTTTCTTGGGCGGGGCCTTGACCTCGGCGGAGGGGGCCGGTGCCTGTTCTTTAACCGCGGCGTCAGCCATTGTCTCCATCCTCCTTCAGCCAGCTCTTGATCAGCAGGGCCGCGACCTCCATGTTCTCGTCCACAAAGTCCCGGATGCTCTGGCGCAGCTCCATGCTCCGCTCGGTGTGCAGGTCCATCACGTTGGCGCCGCCGATGGGGTTGCCGTCCTCGTCCAGCTCCACCTCGGGGGGCAGGGGCTGGCCGTCGGGTCCCAGCTCCACTGCCTGCCCGGGCATGGTAGTGGCCAGCATCTCCTCCACGGCCCGCTCTTCCTCCTCCTGCTTTTTGCGCTTCCTGCGCCGCAGCATCAGGATGATGGTGAGGATCACGGCGAACAGCAGCAGGCCCGCGCCGGCGGCGATGGGCACCCAGATGGGAATGCCCAGGGCCTCCCAGCCGGAGGGCTGAGCGGGCTGCTCGGGAGCCACATAGAACGGCGTGCTCAGCACGGACACCTTCCGGGCCAGATAGTCCGCCTCGGTGAGGCCCTCGGGCAGCTCCAGAGGGGCCTGGATGCCGCCGGACACGGCGATGTGGCGGGTCATGGCGTCCACGTCGATGGGGCCGGAGGCGGTGGAGTTGATGGACACCGACACCGACACGTCCTTCAGGGTGGCGGCGGTGATGGTAATCTGGGTCTGGGTCTTGGGGTTGTCGTACTCGATGCTGCCCTCGGCGGCCAAGCGGCCCAAAAGGCCCTCTACCGTCTCGCCCTCCTCCACATAGATGGGCAGCTCGGAGTTGGACGGGGTGCCCACCAGTCCGCCCGTCACGGTGCCGTCGTCCGCCCGCATCGTCCAGCTCCAGAAGTTGCTGCCGATGATGCCCCGGCCCTCTGTGGAGCCGTCTTTTGCAAAGTCAGGCAGGCGCACATCGTAATCGTTGACGATCTTATCGCCCAGCTCCACGTTGCAGCGGACGGTGACGCCCACGTTCTCCTCGCCGTACATCTTGAACAGCTGCTGCTCGATCTGGCTGCGGATCTGGTTGGACCACCACTGCTCGGCCTGGTGGGCCAGGGCGGTGGCGTCGGCGGCGCTGCCGCTCCCCTCCAGGGTCATGCCGTCGTAGATATTGCCCCGTGTGTCGGTGATGGACACGTCGTCCACATCCAGGGCGGCCACGCTGTGGGATATGTAGTTGCGGATGGCGTTGGCCTGCTCCGCAGAGAGCAGCTTGTCTCCGTCCATGGTGAGCAGCACCCCGGCGGAGGCGTTGACCACGTTGTTGGCGTCCAGCACGTAGCCCCGGTCCTCGCCCAGGTTGATGCTCACGGACGCGTCCCGCACGCCCTCAAACTTGCGGATGGTGGAGTTCAGCGCCTCGGTGAGGTCGGCCAGTCTGGCGGTGTTTCGGTCCTGCACGGTGGACAGGGCGCTGACCCGCTCAAAATACCCGCTGTAGGGGGCGTTGGAGGAGGAGTACTGCTCCTGGAGCAGCTTGGCCTTCAGGCTGGCGGCCTGGGCCGGGGGCACCAGAATGGTCCCCGACCCCTCCATGCGGAAATCCGTAACCCCCTGTTCCTCCAGCCAGGTGAGCACGGTGGCGGTCTCCTCGGCGGAGGCCCCGGCAATGAGGGTGGCATAGGGCCGGGTGTTGAAGAAAACCACCAGACCCACAATGAGAACTACCAGGACCGCCAGGGCCGCTGCAATGAGAATTTTTACTTTTTTAGAGATTTTCCCGAAGGTTTCCTTGACTTTTTCCCAGTAGTCCTTCAGCTTTTCCTTGTTCAAGTGCCATCGACCCCGCTCTCCGCGTTGTTGCTGCCGGACCTAACGGCCCGGCACACTCAGACGTTCATGTTCTTCAGCTCGTTGTAGGCGTCCAGCGCGCGGTTGCGCATCTGAATCAGGAGGCTCACGGCGAGCTCGGCCTTATAACCGGCGATGCCCAGCTGGGCGGGGTTATCCAGCTGTCCGGTGGCCAGCAGGTACTGCGCCTGGGTAAACTCCGCGTCGGTGTCCTTCACATTCTGGATCAGGTCGCTGAACAGGGAGCCGAAATCGCTCTCCTTCACCTCGTCCAGGCTGACGGCCTTTTCCCCGTCCCCGGTCTGGACGGGGGCGGCGATTTTTGAAATGGGATTGGTAATACCAGTGATGCCCGCGTTCTTGGGGATCCCGGTGACGCCGTCGATGGGTGCGCTCATGGCAGCCGATCTCCTTTGCTATATAATTAATGTAATTGTTTACCTGCCGATCTCCAAACCGCTGGAGATGACGGATTTCAGCGTGTTGAGCGCCGTGACGTTGGAGGCGTAGGCGCGGGTGGCGGCCATGGCGTCGGCCATCTCCTTCACCATGTCCACGTTGGGCAGCTCCACATAGCCGTCCTCGTCGGCGTCAGGGTGGGTGGGGTCATAGACCAGCTTCATGGGGGACTCGTCCTCCACGATTTCGGTGACCCGCACGCCGCCGGCGGCGGGGGTGGCCTGGACGGTGTTGGGGATGAGGCCGTTGGCGGCCTGCGCCAAAGCGGCCCGGAACGAATCACGGCCGCTGACCGCCTCGAACACCACCATTTTCCGGCGGTAGGCGCCCTCGCCGTTCTCCACCCGGGTCGTTTGGGAATTGGTCACGTTCTCCGCCACAATGTCCAGCCGCAGCTGCTGGGCGGTCAGGCCGGAGCCCACGATATTGATCGAATTCATGAAGCCCATGATATGTATCCTCCTATTGCGGTATGCGGCGCGCCCTCACGTCACTGGCCGTTGACGGCCATGCGCAGAATGGCGTAGTGCTTGTTGATAGCCTGGAACACGTACTGCTGCTGGTAGGCGTTGCGCATCAGCTCCGTCATCTCGCTGGTGACGTTCACGCCGTTGTCGTCCATACGGGTCTGCTCCTGGGCCTCGAACACCCGGAGGCTGGAGTCCTCCAGCACATCCCGCACCGCTTTCCCCGCCCCCTGGGACCGGGCGGCGGCCTCCTCCAGCTTGGCGCGGATGCTCTCCTCAAAGGTCACAACCTTGGCCTTATAGTTGGGGGTTTCCGCATTGGCGATGTTGTCCAGAATCGCCGCCTGCTTGGTCCAGAGAAACCCCATGGATTTTTCCAGCAGCAGCTGGGAATTGCTCGTCAAAAAGTCCATAACCGGCCTCCTGTTCTGCGGGCTCCGCCCGCCGGTGAATAACCACTATTATGAATCATCTCCGGGAAAAATGCAAGCCCCGGGGGCAATCCAAAAAATGGTATCTCTTCTCCCCTTCATGGAA
Organism: uncultured bacterium; assembly: GCA_947383145.1. Classification (GTDB taxonomy): domain Bacteria; phylum Bacillota; class Clostridia; order Oscillospirales; family Oscillospiraceae; genus Enterenecus. Next base: position 77,463 of record CANDCH010000008.1, on the reverse strand, counting down.
AAACGACAGCGAACCCCCGTCATGACCACATGTGGTTGCGCTTCTGAGAGGGGCAGGCCATCGGATTCAGGGCGGGGACGCGTCCCCATTTTGCCGCAATGCGGCTCACTTTACTGCATTATACCATAGGGGCGGGGAAAGCGCAACCCCCTCCTGCCCGCTTGCGCAGTCGAAAATCAACTAAAGTACAAAGTTCCGGCATAAAAAATCTGGGAAAAGCGCGGCGCGCCCCTTGCATCTGGAAAAAAAAGTAAATCCAGGCCAGGGCCCTCCGGCTCCAGCCGGAGGGCCCTTCCCCTACTTGATGAATTTTTCCAGCAGGCGCATGACCTCCCGCACGTCGATGGGCTTGGCCACATGGGCGTTCATGCCGCAGTCCAGGCTCCGCTTCACGTCCTCGGCGAAAGCGTCGGCGGTCATCGCGATGATGGGCAGGTCCCGGTCGGGCCGGTCCAGGGTCCGAATGACCTGGGTGGCCTCGTATCCACCCATGACGGGCATGCGGATGTCCATTAGAACGGCGTCGTAGTAGCCCGGCGGGGACTGATTCAGCATCTCCACGCAGATCTGGCCGTTTTCCGCCCAGTCCAGCACCAGTCCCTCCTCGCTGAGCAGCTCGGAGGCGATTTCCCAGTTCAGCTCGTTGTCCTCCGCCAGCAGAATGCGCCGGCCGGTCAGGTCCCGGCCGCGCTCCCCCTGGGCCGCTTCCTCCTCTTCCTCCTCCGTCAGGCTTCCGGTAAACTGCCGCAGGGAGTTGAACAGGGTGGACTTGAACAGCGGCTTGGAGATAAAGCCGGTGATGCCCGCGTCCCGCGCGCTGTGCTCGATCTCTCCCCAATCGTACGCCGAGATGAGCAGAATGGGCACCGGGTCGTCCCCCAGCGCCTCCCGGATGCGCCGGGCGGTGGCGATGCCGTCCATGCCGGGCAGCTTCCAATCCAACAGGATGATGTGATAGCCGTCCTGCCGCTGGTGGCGCTTGACCACCATCTCCACGGCGCTCTCCCCGTCCAGGGTCCACTCGGCGTTCACCCCGATGGAATGGAGGGCGGAGGCGGTGGTCTCGCACAGCTGGCGGTCGTCGTCCACCACCAGCATATTCCAGTTGGGGAGGATCATGTCCTCCTCCATCACGTCCGCCTTCTCCAGGTCCAGCGTCACCCGGAACTCAGAGCCCTTGCCCTGGGTGCTGTCCACCTGGATGTCGCCGCCCATGGCGTCCACCACGATAAACTTTGTGATGGCCATGCCCAGGCCGGTGCCCTCGGTGCGGTGGACCCGGGCGCTGTCCTCCCGGGCGAAGGAATCGAAGATGTGGCGCATGAACTCCTTGGACATGCCGATGCCGTTGTCCTTCACCTGAATCTGGATGCGGACGAAGTCCTCCCCCTTGGGGGAGCTCTCCTCGAACAGCGCCATGTGGATCTTCCCCTCCTCGGGGGTGAACTTGATGGCGTTGGACAACAGGTTGAGCATCACCTGGTTGAGGCGCACGCTGTCGCACAGCACATTCTCGGTGGAGATGTCGTGGATAAACACGTCGAAGTGCTGGTGCTTGGCCTTCACCTGGGGCTGGCAGATGGACACGATGCTGTCCACCACCTCCCGCAGGGACACCTGGTCCATGTTCAGGGTCATGCGGCCGCTCTCGATTTTGGACATATCCAGCACGTCGTTGATGAGGCCAAGCAGATGCTTGCTGGACAGGGTGATCTTCTTCAGGCAGTTTTTCACCTGCTGCTGGTCGTCGATGTTGGCGGTGGCGATGGCGGTCATGCCCACAATGGCGTTCATGGGCGTGCGGATATCGTGGCTCATGTTGGACAAAAACTCGCTTTTGGCCCGGTTGGCGTGCTCGGCGTCCTTCCGGGCGGCCTCCTCGGAGGCCCGGGCCTCCTCCAGCTCCCGCAGCTGCTGCCGGGTGAGGCCGTAGTACTTGTAGAACACCAGCATCAGGGCGGTGAGGATGATAATCCCGCTGAATACCGTCATGCCCCCCCACTCCCGGCTGAAGCCGGTGACAATGGTATCCATGGAGCCGTAGGGCAGGAAGGTGATCAGGAACCACTCGGAATAGGGCAGGTGGGTGCAGTAGAGGTGATACCGCTCTCCCTCCATGGTGAACTCGTTGGCGTAGTCCCGCCCCTCCGTCATGGCCTCGTCCAGCTCCTTCAGATACTCCTCCGCCGTGATGCCGTTCACGTCCTCATAAAGGACCCGGACCCGCTCGAAATAGTTGTTCCGGTAGGCGTCGTTGCTGCGGATGACAAAGGAGCCGTCCCTGCGTATGATGAAGGAGTAGGCCCGCTCGCTGTTCTCCTCCAGGGAGAGATTGTCGCTGATGTAGCTCACCGGCAGCCCGGCCACCAGGGCGGCGCAGTTGTGCTCCGGGGTGGGCTCGTGGGGGGAGGGCATCCCAAGCAGGATCACCTTTTCCCCCTGAGGGTTGGTGCCGATGGCCACCTTCCGCTCCTCCCCGCGCAGGGAGGACAAAAAGGGCTCCGGGTCGGTGACGGTGAGCTGGGCGCCGCAAAGCATCTCAAGCGTCCCGTCGCTGCCGTAAAAGGCCAGATAGCTGAAATCCCGGGCCCTGGCGCCCTCCACAAGCGCCTCCTGAAGCGCCCGGTCCCGGTGCACCTCGTCGGAGGTGATGGTATTCGTCAGCGTCCTGAGCTGCTCCAGCTGGAGGCTGATAATGCTCTCAAAATGCATGGAGGTCTGCTGGCTCATGCTGGACATATAAAGGGTGCCCACCTCATTGATGGTGCGGGCGCTCTGGTTGCTCATGTGGACGGCGAAAAAGGAAAAGACGCACACGCAAAGCAGGGCCACCCCGATCAAGCTGGAGATCAGGAACCGCGTCGTCTTATTTTTCATGCCCCCAGCGCCCCCTGGTAGGCCTGAATCGCCTGGACGGTGCGCCGGTAATCCTCCCCCACCCGCCGGATCAGCTCCTCCTCTCCCGGCTGGGGGGGCGCGCCGTCCCGCAGGGCCTCGGTGAGCTTCTCGCTGGACTCCAGAAGGGCGTCGAAGCCCAGGTTCGCGCACACGCCCTTGATGGTGTGGGCCGCCCGGAACGCCTCTCCCCGGTCGCCCGCCTCCAGCGAGCGGCACAGCAAGTCGTAGCTCCCGTCGTTGAGGAACTTCAAAACAAACTTCTGCACCAGCCGCTCGGGCAGCCGCCCCAGCACGTCGTCATAATTGCCGCCCAGCGCGGCGTAGCATTCCTTCAGCGTCATGTGTCTGCCTCCTCCCGGCGGGCCGCCCCGGCGCCGTCCGCCCCGTCGATGGGGGACACCGCCGAAATGGCCCGGTCCATCTGATCGTTTTCCTCGTGATAATAACGGTAATGCCCCTTGCCGTGCTTTTTCACCATGTAAAGCGCCTGGTCCGCGCAGCGGAACAGCGCGTCGTAATCCGTGCCCACCGCCTCGGCGCTGGCCACGCCCATGCTGGCGGAGATGGGAAACTTCTCATAGCAGCCGCCGGACAGCCGCTCATACACGCCCTTGATGGTGGACTCCAGGTCGGTTTTGTACTCCAGGAAGATGAGGAACTCGTCCCCGCCCACCCGGGCGGCGATGTCGCCGCCCCGAATGCTGTGGCGCAGGCGGTCGGCCACAAACTTCAGCACCTGGTCGCCGAACATATGCCCGTAGGTATCGTTGGCCTGCTTGAAGTTGTCCAAATCCAGGATGGCCAGGGCGTAGCGGCCGCCGGGCCGGTCCTCCAGCCGCTGGCGGACCCGTTTCTTGGCGTAGGCCTGGTTGAGCAGGCCGGTGAGTCCGTCGTGGGAGGCCTGCTGCTCCAGCTGCTCCAGGTGGAGGCGGGAGGAGTGGATGTCCATGGCCTTTCCGATGCAGCCGCAGTACCTGGGGGGCTCCTCGGAGGACCAGGAGGCCCGGGCGATGATCCGGTGCCACCGCTCCTCCCCCCCCACGTTCAGCTTGCAGTCGTACTGCACCACGGGGTTTCCGGGGGTGGTGGAGTGGAGGGCGTCGGCCAGGTTGTCCCGGTCCCGGACGAGGATGATGGCGTTGGCCAGCTCGTCCTGATAGGGGTCCATCAGCGCCTCCGGCAGGCCCAGCTTCTCCGCGCCCCAGGTGCTCAGAAGCAGGGAGGGCGGGTTGAGGGTGTACTCGAACTGAATCTCCTCCGTGAGGGAGGCGAAGAAGCTGTACTTCATCCGCTCGTGCTCCAGAAGCTCCAGCGTCCGCTCGGAGGCGGTGAGCTCCTTGTGCTTGTGGAGCTCCCGGGCCACGTTCTGCATCTCCCGCTGGCTGCGCCGCTGGAGGCTGTCGCCGCTGAGCTCCTCCACAATCTGGTCGGCGCAGTCCCGCAGGCAGTCCATCACCATGGGGTTGAAGGTGCCGCACTTCCCGTTGAGGATCATATCCACCGCCTGCTCATGGGTAAAGGCGGGCTTATACACCCGCTCGGAGGTCAGCGCGTCGTACACGTCGGCCAGCGCCACGATCTGGGCGGATATGGGAATCTCGTCCTCCCTCAGCCCGTCGGGATAGCCCCGGCCGTCCCAGCGCTCGTGGTGCCAGCGGCAGATCTCATAGGCCGCCCGCACCAGCGGCTCCTCCTGATAGGCGGGCAGGTCCTTGAGCATTTCCGCGCCCACCATGGAGTGGGTTTTCATGATCTCGAACTCCTCCGGGGTAAACCGGCCCGGCTTGTTGAGAATCTCCTCCGGGATGGCGATTTTGCCGATGTCGTGGAGGGCGGAGGCGGTGCTGATGATGGATATGTCCGCCTCGGACAGGCGGTAGCGGTCCGTCTTCTGGGTCAGGGTCCGCAGCATGATCTCCGTCAGGGTATGGACGTGCCGGACGTGGAGGCCGCTCTCGCCGTTGCGAAACTCCACGATGTGGCTGAGTATGTCGATCATCAGGCTGCTGTTGTGCTCTTTTTCAAAGATCTGCTCCGCCACCATGCCCGCCAGCTTCTTCTGCTTGGCGTACAGCAGGATGGTGTTCACCACCCGGCGGTGGACGATGCGGGAGTCGAAGGGCCGGCTGATGAAGTCGATGACCCCCAGCTCAAAGGCCCGTTCGATGTGCCCCGACCCCCGCTCCGCCGAGATCATAATCACCGGGATGTCCTCGATCCAATGATATTTGTTCATGGCGTTGAGCACGCCGAAGCCGTCCATCACCGGCATCACGATGTCCAGCAGCACCAGCGAAATGCCGGTGCCGTGCTTTTGCAGCATGGCCATTCCCTCGCTGCCGTTCTCCGCCTCCAGAATGTCGTACTCCTCCTCCAGCATCCCCGCCAGAATGGAGCGGTTCATCTCCGAGTCGTCCACAATCAGGATTCTCTGCTTGTCGGTCATTCTCTCCAAAGGCACACATCCCCTTAACTTCACGCAAATGGCCGTGCGCCTCTCCCCGTCCGGGCGGCAGGGCACAGGACTGCACATTAACGGTATTATAGCACAACTCCATGGGGAAACACAAGCCGCATTTTCCGAAAACAGGAAAGCCCTCCCTTTTTCTTGACAGGGTATCCGCGGGGGATTAAAATAGGGCATACTACGCTGGCAAGGAGGCGGTTTCATGAGCCATACCGTGGAAATTCTGTCGGTGGGCACCGAGCTGCTGCTGGGCAATATCGTCAACTCCGACGCCCAGGCCCTCAGCCGGGAGCTGTCCGGCCTGGGGCTGAACGTGCTGTACCACTCGGTGGTGGGGGACAACCCGGGGCGGCTGCGGGCGGCGGTGGAGCTGGCCCGGACCCGGGCGGATGTGATCGTCACCACCGGGGGGCTGGGCCCCACCTGCGACGACCTGACCAAGCAGGTCCTGGCGGAGTGCTTCGGAAGGCGGCTGGTGTTCCACCCGGAGTGCGCCGAAGCCATCCGGGCCTATTTCGCCCGCATGGGTAAAGAGATGACGGACAACAACCTCCAGCAGGCCTGCCTGCCGGAGGGCTGCGATATCCTGGACAACGCCTGGGGCACCGCCCCCGGCTGCGCCTTTGAGGCGGGAGGGACCTATGTGGTCATGCTCCCCGGCCCGCCCAGCGAGTGCCTGCCCATGTTCCTGGAACGGGCCGCGCCCTGGCTGGCCCGGCTGAGCGAGGGGGTCATCCGCTCCCGCACCCTGCGGGTGTTCGGGCTGGGGGAGTCGGCGGTGGAGGCCCTCCTCCGGGACCGGATGAACCGGCTGTCCAACCCCACCCTGGCCCCCTACGCCAAGGAGGGGGAGGTGGAGCTGCGCGTCACCGCCAAGGCGGACACGCCGGAGGCGGCGGACGCCCTCATCGCCCCGGTGGAGGCGGAGGTCCGCGCCCTTCTGGGAGATCTGGTTTACGGCGCGGACGTGTCCGGCCTGGAGCAGGTGGTGCTGGAGGGGGCCCGGGCGCGGGGCCTCACCCTGGGCACGGCGGAGAGCTGCACCGGCGGGCTCATCGCCAAGCGGCTCACCGACGTGCCGGGGGCGGCGTCGGCCTTCAAGGGCGGCGTGGTGAGCTACCACTGCGAGGTGAAGGCGGGGACCCTGGGGGTATCCCAGGCCCTGCTGGACGAACAGGGCCCGGTGTGCGCCGGGGTGGCGGAGCAGATGGCCCGGGGGGCCAGGAGGGTCCTGGGGTGCGGTCTGGCGGTGTCCGCCACGGGGGTGGCGGGGCCCGACCCCGACGACCGGGGCAATCCGGTGGGCCTGGTGTACACCGCCCTGGCCGCCCCGGACGGCTGCTGGGTGAAAAAGCTGAATCTGGCCTCCCCCGGGGCCCGGCGGGACCGCATCCGCACCCTGGCCGCCAACCACGCCCTGGACATGGCCCGCCGCTGGCTGGCGGGGCTGGACCCCGCGGGGCGGGACGTCCAGCGGGGCTGGACCGATTGAAAAGGAGGCGCGCATGAAGCCCTGGGAAAAGATCACGCTGGCGGCGCTGGCCCTGTGCGCTCTGGTGCTGGCGGGGGTGCTGATTCTGTCGGCCTCCGCCGTCTCCGCCGCGGACGATGTGAACCTGATGGCGGTGAACGACCGGGTTCTGGAGACCACGGCGGACAACATGCCCCGCACGGTGGGCGGGGTGCTGTACGTGCCCTACACCATGCTGTCCTATCTGGACAGCGGCATCAACCTGGGGGTAAACGCCATGTACAGCACCACCAAGCGCACGGTGCTGGTCACCGACGGGCAGAAGGCCGTCACCTTCGACCTCCAGGCGGGCACCGCCCAGGACCGGGACGGCGGGACCGTGTCCGCCCGGGCTATGGTGCGCAACTCCACCGTGTTTCTGCCCATCGACTGGGTGTGCGAGTATTTCGGCGGCATCGCCTGCACCCGCCCCCGCACCCCCTACGGCACCCTGATCCGGGTGACCAGCCCCGCCGCCATCCACAGCGACCGGGACTTTGTGGACGCGGCGGACAACCTGCTGTCCGCCAACCTCCAGCGGTACCTGGCCGCCGGAGGAGGGAGCGGAGACGAGCCCCCTCCCTCCAGCGAGGAGCCCACGGCCTCCCAGGAGCCCAGCGGCGCGGAGCTGTACCTGGCCCTGCGCTGGGGGGCGGAGGCGGAGGACTGCGCCCGCCTTCTGGAGGGCCGGGGCCTGCGGGCGCTGTTCCTGTTCTCCCCCGGGGAGGCCCAGGCCCAGGACGGGCTGATCCGCCGCCTGGTGGGGGCGGGCCACACGGTGGGTCTGGCCCTGTCCGGGGAGGACGGCCCCGCCTGCCTGGCCCAGGCGGAGGAGGGCAGGGCGGCGCTGGCCGCCGCCGCCCGGTACAACGCCCTGATCGCCGGGGCGGACGCCCTGGACAAGGAGGGCCGGGAGGCCCTGGCCCAGGCGGGCTGCGCGCTGTGGGCCCCAACCGTCCGGGGCGGGGACCACTCCTCCGGGGCGGCGCTGGTCCGGGGCCTGGACCCCCGCCGCGTCAACCGCGTGGAGCTGTCCTGCGGCCCCGGCGGGGCGGCCTTCCTGCGCGCGGCGCTGAACGCCATGGAGGAGGAGGCGTGCCAGATCTACCTGCCCACGGCCCCCGCGCTGTCCCCGGGGTGACCTCCGCCCCCGCGGCGCCCCAGGCCGGAGGCGCGGCGCGGCCGGACGCCAAGAACGCCCGCCCCGTATAGGGCGGGCGCTGCGTTTTCTCAGGCGCGGTCACAGGTCCAGCATGACCCGCTCAATGCCGGCCACGGCCTCCTCCACCAGGCCGTTCACATCCAGCGCGGCCTCGGCGGCCTCCAGCTCCTCGGGCTTCGGCTTGGTCCGGGGATGCTTGGGGGTGAACACGGTGCAGCAATCCTCATAGGGCAGGATGGAGGTGTCAAAGGTGCCGATCCTCCGGGAAATCCGGACGATCTCCTCCTTGTCCATCCCCACCAGGGGCCGCAGGACGGGGACGGTGCACACCCCGTCGGTGCACACCATGGCGTCCAGGGTCTGACTGGCCACCTGGCCCACCGACTCCCCCGTCACCAGGGCCTGGATGCCGTGCATCGAGGCCACCCGGCAGGCGATGCGCATCATGAACCGCCGCATGAGGATGGTGAACAGCTCCTCGGGGCAGGACCGGCGCAGCTCCTCCTGGATTTTGGTAAAGGGCACCACGTGGACGCACTGCTTGCCGGTGTAGGGCACCAGCAGGCGGGCCAGCTCCAGCACCTTTTCTTTGGCCTCCGGGGAGGTGTAGGGATAGGAGTAGTAGTGGATCATGTCCACGATGACCCCCCGCTTGGCGATCATCCAGGAGGCCACCGGCGAGTCGATCCCCCCGGACAGCAGGGACAGCGCCCTGCCCCCCATGCCCACGGGAAGTCCCCCCGCCCCCGGCTCCGGGTCGGCGTGCACATAGGCGTCAAAATCCCGCACCTCCACGTGGACGGTGAGCGCGGGATGGTGCATATCCGCCGCGAGGTGGGGGAAGCGGTCGTGGAGCTCCCCGCCCACGTACTGGGACAGCTGGATGGAGGTCATGGGGAAGGTCTTGTCCGCCCGCTTGGACTCCACCTTGAAGGACCGGGCGGCGGCCAGCTTGTCCCCCAGGTAGTCCGCCGCGCACCGCACAATGGCGTCCTTGTCCTTGGGGCAGGCCCTGGCCCGGCACACCCCCACCGCCCCGAACAGCTTTCCCATGGCCTCCCAGGCCCCCTCGAAGTCGGCGTTTTCATCCAGCGGCTCCACATAGGTGGTGGACTGCCGGGTGTACACCTTGAACGCGCCGTACTTTTTCAGCCGCCGCTTGGCGTTGCCCATGAGCTTCTCCTCAAAGCCCCGGCGGTTGAGGCCCTTGAGCACCATCTCTCCCTGCTTGAGCAGGATGATCTCTCCCATACTATCCCTGGCTTTCTGATGAATTTTTCCCCTATTTTACAGGGACCGGCGGGCGCTGTCAAGGGCAAGACGCGCCGGCGTCAAATGCCCCTTGCCCCCCGTCCCAAATTGTGCTAAAATCTGGGCAGGGAACGCAACGCGAAGCGAGAGGGGGATGGGGCCGTGTTTTGAGCCGCGGCCCCAAAATTTTATGGCAAACCACATCGGGTTCGACAATCAAAAATACCTGGACACCCAGTCCGCCCGCATCCGGGAGCGCATCGCCCAGTTCGGCGGCAAGCTGTACCTGGAGTTCGGCGGCAAGCTGTTCGACGACTACCACGCCGCCCGGGTGCTGCCCGGCTTCGCCCCGGACAGCAAAATCCGAATGCTTCTGGAGCTGCGGGAGAGCGTGGAGATCGTGGTGGTCATCAACGCCGCCGACATCCAGCAGAACAAGGTGCGGGGCGACCTGGGCATCACCTATGACGAGGACGTGCTCCGCCTCATCGACACCTTCCGGGGCAAGGGGCTGTACGTGGGCAGCGTGACCGTGACCCAGTACGCCGGGCAGAGCGCGGCGGACCTGTTCAAGCGGCGGCTGGAGGACCTGGGGGTGAAGGTATACCTCCACTACCCCATCCCCGGCTATCCCCACGACGTGGAGCGCATTGTGTCCGGGGAGGGCTTCGGCCGCAACGACTATATCGAGACCTCCCGCCCCCTGGTGGTGGTCACCGCCCCCGGCCCCGGCTCGGGCAAAATGGCCACCTGCCTGTCCCAGCTGTACCACCACCACATCCGGGGCGTCCGGGCGGGCTACGCCAAGTTCGAGACCTTCCCCATCTGGAACCTGCCCCTGAAGCACCCGGTGAACCTGGCCTATGAGGCGGCCACCGCCGACCTGAACGACGTGAACATGATCGACCCCTTCCACCTCCAGGCCTACGGGGAGACCACGGTGAACTACAACCGGGACGTGGAGGTGTTCCCGGTGCTCCAGGCCATGTTCCGGGAGATCATGGGGGACAGCCCCTACAAATCCCCCACCGACATGGGGGTGAACATGGCGGGCCGCTGCATCGTGGACGACGGGGCGGTGTGCGCCGCCGCCCGGCAGGAGATCGTCCGGCGGTACTACGCCGCCCTGTGCGACCGCCGCCGGGGCCAGGGCAGCGACGAGATCGTGTACAAACTGGAGCTGCTAATGAAGCAGGCCCAGGCGGACCCCGGGCTGCGGCCCGTCATCGCCGCCGCCGAGGACAAGGCGGAGCAGACCGGGGAGCCCGCCGCCGCCATCCGGCTGCCCGACGGCACGGTGGTCACGGGCAAGACCTCCGATCTGATGGGGGCGGCGGCCTCCGCCCTGCTCAACGCGCTGAAGGCGCTGGCGGGCATCCACCGGAAAACCCACCTCATCTCCCGGGAGGCCATCGAGCCCATCCAGGCCCTGAAAACCGGCCACCTGGGCAGCCGCAACCCCCGCCTCCACAGCGACGAGGCGCTCATCGCCCTGGCCATCTCCACCGCCACCGTCCCCCTGGCCGCCCGGGCCCTGGACAGCCTGGACAAGCTCCGGGACTGCGAGGCCCACTCCTCCGTCATCCTCACCGCCGCCGACAGCTCCACCTATTCCAAGCTGGGCCTGCGCCTCACCTGCACCCCCCGCTACCAGGGCAGCCAGCTCTACCACAAGTGAGGGCCGGAATTCGCCCTCCTTTGTGAAATAAACCCTTGCAATCCGGCGGAACCTGTGGTATCATATCTGATACCTGCGCGGGCCAAGCCCGCTGATACGATGCTATTACCGAAAGGATTTGAGTTCAAATGACCACCGTTCAGCTCGTCGTGTCCATCATTTACTTCATTCTGGCCCTGGCCCTCATCGCCGTGGTGATGCTCCAGTCCGGCAAGAGCGCCGGCCTGTCCGGCGCCATCGCCGGCGGCGCGGACACCTTCCTGTCCAAGAACAAGGCCAAGTCCGCCGACGCCCGCCTGGCCCGCATGACCAAGTGGATCGCCATCGCGTTCATGCTCCTCACCCTGGTGCAGTGCCTGCTGCCCAACGCCTGAGCCCAACGCCCGCTAAAAACACCCCCGTCCGCCGGACGGGGGTGTTTTTGTCTGGAAGGCCCTCCGGGACGGCTCCGCGGGGCCTGTCACGCCCGCAGGTGCTCCGGCGGGCGGTATTGCAGGGCTTCCGCAAGATGATGGGCCTCGATAGCCTCCGCCCCGTCCAGGTCGGCGATGGTGCGGGCCACCCGCAGGATGCGGTCGTACCCCCGGGCCGTCAGCCCCAGCCGGTCGTAGGCCCCCCGGATCAGCCGCCGGCACGCCTCATCCAATTTACAGTATTCCCGCAGCTCCTTGGGGCCCATCTGGGCGTTGCAGGCGGGGCCCTCCGGGCCGTACCGGGCGGTCTGGAGGGCCCGGGCGGCGTTGACCCGTGCCCGGATGGCCTCCGAGCCCTCCGCCGGGGCCCCGCCCCCGGACAGCTCCTCATAGTCCAGGGAGGGCACGTCCACGCAGATGTCGATGCGGTCCAGCATGGGCCCTGACAGCCGGGACAAGTACCGCCGCACCGCCTGGGGGGTGCAGGTGCACCGCCCGGAGGGATGGCCGTACCAGCCGCATTTGCAGGGGTTCATGGCGCACACCAGCATGAACCGGCTGGGGTAGGTCACCGAGCCGGACACCCGGGATATCTGGGTCTGGCCGTCCTCCAGGGGCTGGCGGAGCGCCTCCAGCACGTCGGCGTGGAACTCGGGCAGCTCGTCCAGAAACAGCACGCCGTTATGGGCCAGGGAGATCTCCCCCGGCCGGGGGACGGGCCCGCCCCCGGTCATCCCGGCGGCGGAGATGGTGTGGTGGGGGGAGCGGAAGGGCCTGCGGCGCACCATGGGGCGCTCCCTGGTTGTCAGCCCCATGACGGAGTAGATTTCCGTGCAGGCCAGGGCCTCCGCCCGGGTCATGTCCGGGAGTATGCCGGGCAGGCGCTTGGCCATCATGGACTTGCCGGACCCCGGCGAGCCAGACATGAGCACGTGGTGCCCCCCGGCGGCGGCGATTTCCAGCGCCCGCTTGGCCTGCTCCTGCCCCTTCACCTCGGAGAAGTCGGGGCCCTGGACCGGAGGCGGGCCGCCCTGCCAGGCCGGGGCCGGGGCGATGGGCCGCTCCCCGGACAGGTGGCGGGCCAGCTCCTCCACCGTGCGGACGGGGAGCACCTCCAGCCCCTGGGCCAGGGTGGCCTCGGGGGCGTTGTCGGCGGGGACGAACAGGCGGCGCACCCCCGCCCGCTCCGCCGCCAGCGCCATGGGCAGCACCCCGGACACCGGCCGGAGCCGCCCGTCCAGGGACAGCTCCCCCAGAAAAGCGGAATTCTCCTCGTTTTTCAGGGACATCTGGCCCCCGGCGCACAAAATGCCCACCAGAATGGGCAGGTCGTACACCGTCCCTCCCTTGCGCTGGTCCGCCGGGGCCAGATTCACCGTGATGCGGGAGACGGGAAACTCGAAGCCGCTGGACTTGACGGCGGAGCGCACCCGCTCCCGGGCCTCCTTCACGGCGGCGTCGGGCAGGCCCACCACGTCGAAGGCGGGCAGCCCCCCGGACAGGGCGCACTCGGCGGCGACGGGATAGCCCGCCACCCCGCGCAGCCCCAGGGAGGTCACGCTGCAAACCATGGGCACACACCTCGTTTCGTCGTCTTTTCTCCTACTTTACCACGATTTTTCCCGTTTCGCAAGACCCGCCGGGCGCATGGAAATGGAAGGGGCTGGAAGGCCGGATTCCCCGGAAAGTTTACCGAAAATTTGAGCATTTCCAATTGCAAAACCGGCCAGGATATGATAGACTATTTACCGCGAAACGGAACGAAACCGTATGAGGGAACGTTCTCATATGAAAAAGGAGGAAAAACGCCTATGGCACGCAAGTTCAAAACAATGGACGGCAACACCGCCGCCGCCCACGTGTCCTACGCCTTCACCGAGGTGGCCGGCATCTATCCCATCACGCCGTCCAGCCCCATGGCCGACAACGTGGACCAGTGGGCCGCCGCCGGTCGGAAGAACATCTTCGGCCAGACCGTCAAGGTCATTGAGATGCAGTCCGAGGCCGGCGCCGCCGGCACCGTCCACGGCTCCCTGGCCGCCGGCGCCCTGACCACCACCTACACCGCCTCCCAGGGCCTGCTGCTGATGATCCCCAATATGTACAAGATCGCCGGCGAGCTGCTGCCCTGCGTGTTCCATGTGTCCGCCCGTACCGTGTCCAGCCACGCGCTGAACATCTTCGGCGACCACTCCGACGTCATGGCCTGCCGCCAGACCGGCTTCGCCATGTTGGCCGAGGGCAACGTGCAGGAGGTCATGGATCTGGCCGCCGTGGCCCACCTGGCCTCCATCGAGGGCCGCGTGCCCTTCCTGAACTTCTTCGACGGCTTCCGCACCTCCCACGAGATTCAGAAGGTGGCCATCTGGGACTACGACGACCTGGCCGAGATGGTGGACTGGAAGGCCATTGAGGACTTCCGGGCCCGGGCCCTCAACCCCGAGCGCCCCGTGATGCGCGGCTCCCACGAGAACGGCGACATCTTCTTCCAGCACCGCGAGGCCTGCAACAAGTACTACGACGACATCCCCGAGATCGTCGAGAACTACATGGGCAAGGTCAACGCCAAGCTGGGCACCAACTACCAGCTGTTCAACTACTACGGCGCGCCCGACGCCGACCGGGTCATCATCGCCATGGGCTCCATCTGCGATGTGGCCGAGGAGGTCATCGACTACCTGAACGCCCACGGCGAGAAGGTGGGCCTCATCAAGGTCCGCCTGTACCGCCCCTTCCGCGCCGACAAGCTGCTCTCCGCCATTCCCGCCACCTGCAAGAAGATCGCCGTGCTGGACCGGACCAAGGAGCCCGGCGCCCAGGGCGAGCCCCTGTACCTGGACGTGGTCACCGCCCTGGCCAACGCGGGCCGGAACGACATCTCCGTCATCGGCGGCCGCTACGGCCTGGGCTCCAAGGACACTCCCCCCGCCAGCGTGTTCGCCGTCTATGAGGAGCTGACCAAGGCCGCTCCCAAGCGCCAGTTCACCATCGGCATCGTGGACGACGTCACCAACATGTCCCTGGAGGAGAAGCCCTCCCCCAACACCGCGGCCGAGGGCACCATCGAGGTCAAGTTCTGGGGTCTGGGCGGCGACGGCACCGTGGGCGCCAACAAGAACTCCATCAAGATCATCGGCGACCACACCGACAAGTATGTTCAGGCGTACTTCCAGTACGACTCCAAGAAGACCGGCGGCGTGACCATCAGCCACCTGCGCTTCGGCGACCAGCCCATCCGCGCCCCCTATTATATCAACAAGGCCGACTTCGTGGCCTGCCACGTCCCCGCCTACATTGTCAAGGGCTTCCCCATGGTCCGGGACGTGAAGGACGGCGGCACCTTCCTCATCAACTGCCAGTGGTCCGACGAGGAGCTGGATAAGCACATGCCCGCCGTGGCCAAGCGCTATATCGCCCAGCACAACATCCAGGTCTACACCATCAACGCCATCGACCTGGCCATCGAGATCGGCATGGGCAAGCGCACCAACACCATCCTCCAGTCCGCCTTCTTCAAGCTGGCCAAGGTCATGCCCGAGGAGGAGGCCATCGGCTATATGAAGGACGCCGCCACCCACTCCTACCTGAAGAAGGGCCAGGACATCGTGGACATGAACCACAAGGCCATCGACATGGGCGCCACCGCGTTCAAGAAGTTCGAGGTGCCCGCCTCCTGGGCCAGCGCCGAGGACAAGGCCGGCGGCGAGAAGCTGGAGGGCCGCGCCCAGCTGGTGGAGCAGGTGAAGGACGTGATGGAGCCCATCAACCGCATGGACGGCGACAGCCTGCCCGTGTCCGCCTTCACCAACTACGTGGACGGCACCTTCCAGCAGGGCGCCGCCGCCTATGAGAAGCGGGGCGTGGCCGTCAGCGTGCCCGCCTGGAACCCCGACACCTGCGTGCAGTGCAATATGTGCTCCTATGTCTGCCCCCACGCCACCATCCGTCCCTTCGCCCTCACTGAGGAGGAGGCCAAGAACGCCCCCGAGTGCGCCCAGATCGTGGACGTGAAGGCCGGCAAGGGCAAGGGCGTGTACAAGTACTCCCTGGCCGTGTCCGCCATGGACTGCATGGGCTGCTCCGTCTGTGTGGGCATCTGCCCCACCAAGAGCCTGTCCATGGTGCCCCTGGAGCAGGAAGCCGCCCGTCAGCCCGCTTTCGACTATATGGTGGCCAAGGTAGCCCCCAAGGCGGACATGCAGGGCAACGCCTCCGTCAAGGACAGCCAGTTCAAGCAGCCCCTGCTGGAGTTCTCCGGCTCCTGCGCCGGCTGTGCCGAGACCGCTTACGCCCGCCTGGTCACCCAGGTGTGCGGCGACCGCATGTACGTGTCCAACGCCACCGGCTGCTCCTCCATCTGGGGCGGTCCCGCGGCCACCTCTCCCTACACCGTCAACAAGGAAGGCAAGGGCGTGGCCTGGGCCAACTCCCTGTTTGAGGACAACGCCGAGCACGGTCTGGGCATCCACCTGGGCCAGAAGGCCATCCGCAACGCCCTGGCGGACAAGACCCGCGCCCTGCTGGCCGTGGACTACACCTACGCCCCCCTGAAGGAGGCCGCCCAGAAGTGGCTGGACACCATGGACGACGGCGAGGCCAACGCCGAGGCCACCCGTGCCTATATCGCCGCCCTGGAGGAGGGCCTGATGACCGTGGATGAGATCGTGGCGTTCACCGGGAGCCCCGACGCGGCCAAGGTCTTTGGCGAGCAGCTGCCCCAGTTCCAGGCCCACGCCAAGGAGCTGAAGGACTCCGGCGCGAAGTTCTGCGACTGCGACGCCTGCAAGCTGATCCAGGAGATTCTGGCCGAAAAGGACTACCTGAGCAAGAAGTCCGTGTGGATTTTCGGCGGCGACGGCTGGGCCTACGACATCGGCTACGGCGGCCTGGACCACGTGCTGGCCTCCGGCGAGGACGTGAACATCTTCGTGTTTGACACCGAGGTGTACTCCAACACCGGCGGACAGGCGTCCAAGTCCTCCAACATCGGTCAGGTGGCGCAGTTTGCCGCCGCCGGCAAGACCATCAGCAAGAAGTCCCTGGCGGAGATCGTCATGCAGTACGGCTATGTGTACGTGGCCCAGGTGGCCATGGGCGCCAATCCCAACCAGACCCTCCAGGCCATCCGGGAGGCCGAGGCCTATCACGGCCCGTCCCTGGTCATCGGCTACAGCCCCTGCGAGATGCACTCCATCAAGGGCGGCATGGCCAACTGCCAGAGCGAGATGAAGAAGGCCGTGGCCTGCGGCTACTGGAACCTGTTCCGGTACAACCCCGCCCTGAAGGCCGAGGGCAAGAACCCCTTCACCCTGGACTCCAAGGCCCCCGCCGGCGGCTATCAGGAGTTCCTGCTCAACGAGGCCCGCTACTCCTCCCTGACCCGCTCCTTCCCGGAGCGCGCCACCGGGCTGTTCAAGGCCAACGAGGCCGCCGCCATGGCCCGCTGGGAGCACCTCCAGAAGCTCATCGAGCTGTACAAGTAATCCACCGCGGCACAACAGCGGCCCCCCTCGAAAGAGGGGGGCCGCTTCTTGTATACAGGTTTTTATCTGTCCCACTTGCTGATCAGCGCCCGGAGCTGGTCGGCGAACTTGCCCAGGTCCTTGTTGGAGCCGCCCTTGTTGTGGGCGATGACCTCCATGAGCCTCCGGCCCACGTCCTCCAGCCGCCGGTAGGCGGGGGACCCGGCGTCCACGTGGAGCTCCTTGGGCTCCAGCGCGATGCCCGGGGCAGTCATCCGGTTCTCCAGAAGGTCGTAGACCTCCTCATAGTTGGGCGCGTGGGCGGCAAAGCCCAGCTCCGTCAGGGTCTGGGTGTAGTTCTCCGCCGCGCGGGCGTCGCCATGGACCACGAACACCTGCTGGGGCTTGGGGGAGTAGCGGTTGATCCAGCGCACCAGCCCGTCCCGGTCCGCGTGGGAGCTGAGGCCGTGGAATCGGACGATCCGCGCCCGCACGGCGATCTCCTCCCCGAACAGCTTCACCCGGGGAGCCCCGTCCAGGATGCGGCGGCCCAGGGAGCCCTCCGCCTGATAGCCCACGAAGAGGATGGTGCACTCCGGCCGCCACAGGTTGTGCTTCAGGTGGTGGCGGATGCGGCCCGCGTCGCACATGCCGGAGGCTGAGATAATCACCTTGGGCCGGGGGTCCAGGTTCAGCCCCCGGGACTCGTCGGTGCTCTCGGTGATGTTCAGCCCGGGGAAGCGGAACAGCGCCCCGCCCCGCAGCTGCTCGGCCTCGTTCTCATCCAGGTAGCCGGTGAGGTCGCCGGAGAAAATCTCGGTGGCCGCCCCCGCCAGGGGGGAGTCCACGTATACCTGGAAGTCGGGGTCGCAGTGGACCAGCCCCTGCTCCTTGATCTGCCGGATGAAGTACAGCAGCTCCTGGGTGCGGCCCACGGCGAAGGAGGGGATCACCAGGTTGCCCCCCTCGGACAGGGTCTCCTCAATGACCCGGGCCAGGTCGTCGGCATAGTTGGGCTTTTCCTTCACGTTGTGCAGCCGGTCGCCGTAGGTGCTCTCCGTCACCACGTAATCCGCCTCGGTGATGGGCTGAGGGGAGCGGATGATGGGCTGCTTCCGGTTGCCGATGTCGCCGGAGAACACGATCTTCTTGGTGAAGCCCTGCTCGGTGAGCCACATCTCCACGCAGGCGGAGCCCAGCAAATGGCCCGCGTCCACAAACCGGACTTTGATGCCGTCGGAGATGTCCAGCTCCTGGCCGTACTCGCAGGTGACGATGTGCCGCAGGGCCTTCTCCACGTCCACCAGGGTGTACAGCGGCTCCACCGGCTCCCGGCCCGCCCGCCTGCCCTTCTGGTTCTCATAGGCGGCGTCGCTCTCCTGAATCTGGGCGGAGTCCCGCAGCATGATGGACAGCAACTCCGCCGTCAGCCGGGTGCAGTAGATGTTGCCCGCGAAGCCCTGCTTCACCAACAGGGGGATGCGGCCGGAGTGGTCGATGTGGGCGTGGGTGACCACCACATCGTCGATGTACGACGGGGTAAAGTCCAGCTCGCGGTTGTCCCGCTCGTCCTTGCCCTGCTGCAAGCCGCAGTCCACCAGCACCTTGCGGCCGTTGACCTCCACACAGTGGCAGCTGCCGGTAACCGCCTTGGCCGCGCCGAAGAATGTCAATTTCATCCAGGAAGCACCTCCACGACTGAAATATAAATTGTATAAAATGGCTAATTGTATTGTATACCCAGCGGGATAAAATGTAAAGAAAAACCGAAACTATTTTTCTTTCTCCCGCTCCCGCCCCGCCTGAAAAAAAGCCTTGCAATTCAGCGCGCCACAGTATATAATGTCTCCAACCCAAATCAGCGAGGTAACGCTCATGACCCGTACCGCCGCCCGCAGCTTCACCTTTACCGGCCGCTGGACTCGATTTAACCTGTCCGGCTGTTTTGGCGTGGTCAAACGCGGCGCGTGAGCAGGGGCGGCGGGACCGCCCCGCCTGAATCCGTACCTTTTGGGGAAGCTCATGGACCGCATTTCCTGCGGACCATGGGCTTTCTTTTATTTGAGAGGAGTTTTTACCATGGTAATTGTCATGAAGCCCGGCGTCAGCCAGGAGAGAATCCAAGCCCTCGCGGCCCAGCTGGAGCGGGAGCACGGTGTCAAGGCGGGGATCACCAACGGGGTGGGCTGCTCCATCCTGGGCCTGGTGGGGGACACCGCCCACATCGACATGGGCAAGCTGTCCATGAACGACGACGTGGAGCGGGTCATGCGGGTGCAGGAGCCCTACAAGAAGGCCAACCGCAAGTTCCACCCGGAGGACACCGTGGCCGACGTGTCCGGGGTGCCCATCGGGGGCGGGGACAAATTCACCGTCATCGCCGGGCCCTGCTCGGTGGAGAGCGAGGAACAGATTGTGGGCGTGGCCCGGGACGTGAAGGCGGCGGGGGCCGCCCTGCTCCGCGGCGGCGCGTTCAAGCCCCGCACGTCGCCCTACTCCTTCCAGGGCATGGGCACCGGCGGGCTGGAGCTGCTGCTGGAGGCCAAGGCGGACACCGGGCTGCCCATTGTGTCCGAGATCATGGCCCCCCGGTACTGCGAGCTGTTCGAGGAAAAGGTGGACCTGGTGCAGATCGGCGCCCGGAACATGCAGAACTTCGACCTGCTCAAGGAAGTGGGCAGGCTGTCCAAGCCGGTGCTCCTCAAGCGGGGGCTGTCCAACACCTACGAGGAGTGGATCATGTCGGCGGAGTATATCATGGCCGCGGGCAACGAGAACGTGATTTTGTGCGAGCGGGGGGTGCGCACCTTCGAGACCTACACCCGCAACACCCTGGACCTGTCCGCCATCCCGGCCATCCGGAAGATGAGCCACCTGCCCATCGTGGTGGACCCCTCCCACGCCGCCGGGATGTACTGGATGGTGGAGCCGCTGGCCATGGCCGCAGTGGCGGTGGGGGCGGACGGCCTCATGGTGGAGGTCCACAACGACCCCCCCTGCGCCAAGTGCGACGGGGCCCAGTCCCTGACGCCGGAGAAGTTCGCCCACCTCATGGGAAAGCTGAATCCGCTGGTGGAGCTCATGGGCAAAGAGTTGGCCTGAACCTGGTCACAGCTTCTCCAGGCACCCGTCTGCCAGCTGCAGTCCCAGCCTCAACCCCTGGTAGAAGGACCACAGCCCATGGGCGCGGGCGGGATCGTTCCGCAGATAGTCAGGCCAGTATTGGGGCAGTTGCCCAGGCACAAAATAGGAGTACAGGCTTTCCACGACCATGGGAATCGCTGGTTCCATTTCAACCGCTCCTTAATATACAGTTTTCTGTATATTAAAATACCACACAGTTTTCTTCGTGTCAAGGGGGAGTTTCATGTTTTCAGAGCGAATCCGGCTTCTGCGGAACGAACGGCATCTGACCCAAGCGGATGCGGCCCAGGCAGTAGGCCTGTCCACCCGCGGCTATCAGGACCTTGAACTGGGCGCAACTCCCCGGGGGGACACTTTGCTGGCCATCGGGGAATTCTATCAGGTTTCCCTTGACTGGCTCATGGGCCGCACCGAAATCCGAGAGGTGGCCCACCACACCCCCAAAGGAGGTACGCCATGAACACCCTCACCGTGGCCCTGCCGGGCCGGGAGTACGACATTCTGATCGAACGGGGCCTGCTGGCCCAGGCAGGGGAGCGTCTCCGGGCCGTCCTGCCCCGCGCCCGCAAGCTGGCGGTGGTCACTGATACTACCGTGGGCCCCCTCTACTACAACCGGGTGAAGGCCGGCCTGGAGTCAGCCGGGTTTGAATGCCGCCTGTTCGCCGTTCCCGCCGGGGAGGACAGCAAAAATCCCTCCCAGCTGGCGGCTCTGTGGGAGGGCTTCATGGACTTCGGCCTCACCCGCACCGACGGCGTTGTGGCCCTGGGGGGCGGCGTGGTGGGGGACCTGGCGGGTTTTGCCGCCGCCACCATCCTCCGGGGGGTGGCCTTTGTCCAGATTCCCACCACCCTGCTGGCCCAGGTGGACTCCTCCGTAGGCGGCAAGGTGGCGGTGGACCTGGCCCACGGGAAGAATCTGGCCGGGGCCTTCTACCAGCCGCGCCTGGTGCTCATGGACCCGGACGCTCTGGACACCCTCCCCCTGCCCGTGTTCATGGCGGGGATGGCGGAGGTAGTCAAATACGGCTGTATCTGGGACGGGGGGTTTTTCGATTTCCTGGCCGCCCGCCCCTCCCGGCAAGCGCTGATGGCGGACATCGAACACATTTTGTATACCTGCTGCGATATAAAACGCCAAGTGGTCATGGAGGACGAGCTGGACACCGGCCTGCGGATGATCCTGAACTTCGGCCACACCCTGGGCCACGCCTACGAGCTGGCGGGGCGTTATATTGAGTGGAGCCACGGCGAAGCGGTGGCGGCGGGCATGTGCGCCGCGGCCAGGCTGGGCGTCAAATTGGGCGTCACCCCAGCGGGGACGCCGGAAGCAATCGAAAACGCTCTGTCCGCCCTGGGCCTGCCCATCGCCATCCCCTGCTCCAGGGAGGACCGCGCCGCCGCCATCGGCCTGGACAAGAAAAGCGCGGGGGCGGACATCACCCTCATCCTGCTGGACAAAACCGGCCATGCCGTCCCCCGCAAACTGCCCCGAAAGGACCTGCTGGAACTGTTGGAGGAAACGCTATGAACATCACCATCACCCCCGGGCGGCTGGCCGGGACCGCCGCCCCGCCGCCCTCCAAATCCCAGGCCCACCGCCTGCTCATCGCCGCCGCCCTGGCCCGCGGGGAGAGCGCCGTCTCCAATGTGGCCCTCTCCCAGGACATCCGGGCCACCCTTCGCTGCCTGGAGGAGCTGGGGGCGGAGTTCAAGCTGAGCGGCGGCGCCGTCACCGTCCGGGGCATGGGGGCCAATTCCATGTCCCCCCTGCGGCGGATGGCGTATCCCCGGCTGGACTGCGGGGAGAGCGGCTCCACCCTGCGCTTCCTCATCCCCATCGCCCTGGCGGTGCGGGGGGGCGGGATTTTTACCGGCCGGGGGCGGCTGATGGAGCGGCCGCTGAAGCCCTACTTTGATCTTTTCGACGAAAAGGGAATCTCCTACGAACTGAAGAACGGCGTGCTCACCGTGGCCGGGCAGCTCACCCCCGGGGAGTACCGCCTGCCGGGGAACGTGTCCTCCCAGTTCTTCACCGGGCTGCTGTTCGCCCTGCCCCTGCTGAACGGCCCTTCCGCCATCGTCCCCACCACCCCCCTGGAGAGCGAGGGGTACGTCCACATGACCCTCCAGGCCATGGCCCAATTCGGGGTGGAGCTGCCCGTCGCCCTGTCCCTGCCCCCCCAGTACCACCCCCAGGGGAACCAGACCTACCGGGCGGCGGAGGCCGTGGTGGAGGCGGACTGGTCCCAGGCGGCGTTCTGGTACGCGGCCGAATATTTGGGAAGCCCGGTGCATGCGGACGGCCTGAATCCGGATTCAACCCAGGGTGATAAAATTACCGCAGATTACGCTTTGGCATTGCAGCGGCCTGGGGACGTGGAGCTGGACGTGTCCGGCTGTCCCGACCTGGTCCCCCCTCTGGCGGCCATGGCGGCGCTGCGGGCGGGAGAGGCCACCCGTCTGGTCAACGCCGCTCGCCTGCGCGCCAAGGAGAGCGACCGGCTCTCCTCCGTGACCCAGGTGCTCAACGCCCTGGGGGCGGAGGTGGAAGAGGGCCCGGACTTCCTCCGCATCACAGGAAAGGACGCTCTGGCAGGCGGTGTAAAGGTGGACGCCTTCAACGACCACCGCATCGCCATGATGGCGGCCATTGCCGCCGCCCGGTGTGTAAATCCCATCACCCTTACAGGCGCTCAGTGCGTGGCCAAATCCTACCCCGGCTTCTGGGAGGACTATGAACGGCTGGGGGGAAAAATCCGGCGGGAATACGCTCTGTCCCTGGCCCCCATCGGGCCGGACAACTGGCGGGAGGCCGCCCTCCTCACCACCGACGTGGAGCGCGTCAACCCCCTGGACCAGCAGTGGATGGCCGGCAACGCCTTTTCCATGCTCCAGGCGCTGTACGACCCCGCCTGGACCTGCCGCCTGATTCTCAGCGACGGCAAGGCGGTGGGCTTCGCCTTTTTCGGCCTGTGGGAGGAGCGGGGGAACGTCCCCCTGCTGTGCCGCTATATGATCGACGCGGACTGCCAGGGCCGGGGGCTGGGGGCCCAGGCCCTCCCCCTGGTGATTCAGGAGATGTACGCCCTGTATGGGCGGAGGGATGTCTTTCTCACCGTGGCGCCGGAAAACGTCCGGGCGGTGAGGCTCTACGAGCGGTTTGGCTTCCGGCCCACCGGAGAATTCGACTGCAGTGAGGCGGTCTACCGTTTTCCCGCCCCGGAGGAATCACAGATGGACAAAATCAAACTGGTTCTCCCCGCGGAGGAGCATTTGAATCAGGTCTGGGCCTACCGTCAGGAGTGCGCCGACGCGGACAGCTCCATGGACGGCTGCGGCCCCCTGCGGCGGATGAGCTCCCCGGCGGAATGGCTGGCGGCGGTGCGCTCCTACACCGACCCCGCCACCCTCCCGGAGGGGAAGGTGCAGGCCACCCAGTTCCTGGCCGTCCGGGAATCGGACGGCAGGCTGGTGGGCATGCTCCAGGTGCGGCACCATTTCAACGAGTACCTGGAAAAGTACGCCGGCCACATCGGCTACTCTGTGCGGCCCTCGGAGCGGCGCAAAGGCTACGCCAAGGAGATGCTCCGGCTGGCCCTGCCCTTCTGCCAAGAGATCGGCCTGGACCGGGTGCTCATCGCCTGTGAGCCGGGCAACCCCGCCAGCCGCCGCACCATTCTGGCCAACGGCGGCGTGTATGAGAGCACCGTCCACGAGCCGGGAGAGGACATCGACCTGGAGCGGTACTGGGTTACTTTTTCTCGAGAGAAAAAGTAACCAAAAAGAGCTTGAAACCGCTGACCACCCCGCGCGATCCGTTTTGTATCCCGACGACAACCAAACGAGGTGATTCCTTTGAAGTATTCCATATTCGGTGAGTCCCATGGCCCCGCCATCGGCGTGGTGCTGGAGGGCGTCCCCCCCGGGCTGGAGCTGGACCTGGAGGCCGTCCGCTTTGACCTCAGCCGCAGGGCTCCGGGGAAAAACGGCCTGTCCACCGCCCGGCGGGAGGCGGACGAGCCCCGCATTCTCTCCGGGGTGTTTGAGGGCCGCACCACCGGCGCGCCCCTGTGCGCCGTCATGGAGAACACGGACACCCGCCCGGGGGATTACGAGCGCACCAGAAATCTGGCCCGCCCCGGCCACGCCGACTACGCCGCCCGCGCACGCTATCAGGGCTTTAACGACTACCGGGGGGGCGGGCACTTCTCCGGGCGGCTCACCGCCCCCCTGGTGTTCGCGGGCGGGGTGGCGAAGCAGCTGCTGGCCCAGCGGGGCGTGCTGGTGGGGGCCCACATCTCCTCCATTTACGGCGTCAACGACGACGCCCTGGAGGACTGGGCGTCCCTGCGGGACGCCGCGCAGAAGGACTTTCCCGTGCTCAACGACGAGGCGGGCGCGGAAATGCGCTCCGCCATCCTGGAGGCCAAAAACGACCTGGACTCGGTGGGCGGGTCCATCGAGTGCGGGGTGTTCGGCCTGCCTCCCGGCCTGGGGGAGCCGGACCTGGGCCGCAACGCCGAGGGCATTTTCTCAAAATACCTGTTCGCCGTCCCGGCGGTGAAGGCGGTGGCCTTCGGGGCGGGGACGGCCTTCGCCCTCATGCGGGGCTCCGAGGCCAACGACCCGCTGTATGTGGACGGGGACGGCTCCATCAAAGCGGAGCAGAACTGCGCCGGGGGGATCAACGGCGGCATCACCAACGGAATGCCCCTGGTGTTCGAGGTCACCATGCGCCCCACCCCCTCCATCGCCCGCCGGCAGTTCACCGTGGACATGGCCAAAAACGAGAACGCCGTGCTGGAGCTCCAGGGCCGCCACGACCCCTGCGTGGTCCACCGGGCCGTGCCGGTGATCGAGGCGGCGGCGGCCTTAGCCGCCTGTGAGTTATTAGGGCTATAAAGGGGCCCCCGAAAAAGCGTCCTTCCGCTTTTGTGGGGAGAGGAGAGGCAGCGGAATCACCGAGCTTTCGCCGTCAGGCGGAAGCGAGGGATATGGAGCTTGCCCCGACGAGGCGGCGGCCTTAGCGGCCTGGGAGCTGTTAGGGCTTTGACCTGGGAGCGCCGGAAAATCAAAACAATGGGGAATTGAACATGGATTTGAAAACTTTGCGTCAAACCGATGAGAGCGTTATGATCCTTCCGGGCGCCGTGGTGGTGGGGGACGTGACCCTGGGCCCGGACTGTTCCGTGTGGTTCAACGCCGTGCTCCGGGGGGACGGGAAGCCCATCGTGCTGGGCCGGGGCTGCAACGTCCAGGACTGCTGCGTGCTCCACTCGGAGAAGGCCCCCACCGTGCTGGGGGATTACGTCTCGGTGGGCCACGGGGCCATCGTCCACGGCGCGTGCGTGGGGGACAACACCATCGTGGGCATGGGGGCCGTCCTGCTGGACTTCGCCAAAATCGGCAGAAACTGCCTGGTGGGCGGGGGCGCCGTGGTGGCGGGGAAGCTGGACGCGCCCGACGGCTCCCTGGTGCTGGGCAATCCGGCCAGGGTGGTCCGCCCCCTCACTGAGAAGGAGCTCGCCTCCCTGCGGGCCAACGCCGAGCACTACGCCAGATTAAAGGAGAGATACCGCTGATGGACGATTTGCAGAGCCTGCGCCGGGACATCGACGCCATCGACCGGGAGCTGGTGGAGCTGTTCCGCCGCCGGATGGACGTGACCGCCCGGGTGGGAGAGTACAAGCGGGCGCGGGGCATCCCGGTGCTGGACCAGGAGCGGGAGCGCCAGGTGCTCCGCAACAAGGGGGAGCTGGCCGGGGAGGCCCTGCGTCCGGCGGCGGTCACCCTGTTCCAGACCATCATGGCCCTGTCCCGGCGGCAGCAGCGGGACATGCTGGGCCAGGGGGCGGACAACCCCGGCGTCCGCCGCTGGCGGGAGGCCCAGGCCAATGCCCGGGAGCCCGTGAGCGCCCCCCGAGTGGCCTACCAGGGGGAGCCGGGGGCCTACAGCGAGCAGGCGGCGCTGGACTTCTTCGGTCCTGGCGCGGACACCGCCGGGCTGGAGCAGTTCGAGGACTGCTTCCTGGCCCTGCGGGAGGGCCGGGCGGACTACGCCGTGCTCCCCATTGAGAACAGCTCCACCGGGGCCATCCGGCAGATCTACGACCTGCTCACCCAGTACGAGTGCTATATGGTGGGCGAGACCACCGTGAAGGTGGAGCACTGCCTCATGGCCCTGCCCGGCGCGTCGCTGGATTCCATCACCCACGTGTACTCCCACGAGCAGGGGCTGTTTCAGTGCGAGCGCTACCTCAACGCCCACCCCGGCTGGAAGCAGGTGCCCCAGGCGGACACCGCCGGGTCGGCCAAGATGGTGGCGGACAGCGGCGATTTGACGAAGGCCGCCATCTGCTCCGCCCGGGCGGCGGAGCTCTACGGCCTGGACATATTGGTCCGTGGGATTAACCACAACGCCCGGAACACCACCCGGTTCGTGGTGGTCTCCCCCCGGCTGGAGCTGCGCCCCGGCGCGGACAAAATCAGCACCCTGTTCGTCCTGCCCCACGAGGCCGGGTCCCTCCACGAGGTGCTCACCGTTTTCGCCGTTCACGGGCTGAATATGGTCAAGCTGGAGTCCCGGCCTCTGCCGGGGCGGAGCTGGGAGTACATGTTCTTCCTGGAGTTCACCGGCGCGCCCGGCGACCCCGCCGTGGACGACGCCCTCCACGAGCTGGCCCAGACCACCGGGGAATTCCGGGTACTGGGCTGGTTTCCCTCCAATCTGGAGTGAGGAGGCGCGTTCCATGGGCAAAAACGTCATCCTCACCGGCATGATGGGCTGCGGCAAGACCACGGTGGGCCGCCTGCTGGGCCGCCTGCTGGCCCTGGAGCCGGCGGACACCGACGCCCTCATCGAACAGCGGACGGGCCGCTCCATCCCGGATATTTTCGCCCGGGACGGGGAGCCGGCGTTCCGGGCGCTGGAGCTGGCGCTGTGCCGGGAGCTGTCCGGCCGGGAGGGGCTTGTCATCGCCTGCGGGGGCGGCTTGCCGCTCCAAGACGAAGCCATCGCCGAGCTGAAAAAAAACGGTGTGGTGTTCTGGCTGGACCGGGACCCGGGAGAGACCTACGACGGGCTTGACGTGTCCGGCCGCCCCCTGGCCCAGAAGGGGCGGGAAGACTTTATCCTCCGCTATCAGCGGCGGGCCCCCGTCTACCGCCGCTGGGCGGACCATATCATCCCCTGCGGCGGCGGGCCGGAGGACGCGGCGGCGCGGGTCGCCGCCATCTATACGGAGGTGTGCAGCGCGTGAAATTTCTCATCATCAACGGCCCCAACCTGAACCTGCTGGGCAAACGGGAGCCGGGCATCTACGGGGACCGGAGCTATGAGGCGCTGTGCGGGCTCATCCGGGACCACGCCGCCGCCCACGCTTCCACGGCGGACTGCTTCCAGTCCAACCATGAGGGGGCCATCATCGACCAGATCCACGCCGCCGACGGGTTGTACGACGCCATTATCATCAATCCGGGGGCGTACACCCACTACAGCTACGCCATTCTGGACGCGCTGAAGGCGGTGGACGTGCCCGCCTACGAGGTGCACATCAGCCAGATCGACCGGCGGGAGCCCTTCCGGGCGGTGTCCGTCACCGCCCCGGCCTGCGTGGGCCAGCTGTACGGCCGCGGCTTCGACGGCTACCTCATGGCCATGGACTGGTTTCTGGAGGGCGGAAAATGAAGCTTCAGGTGATCGGCGACCCGGTGCTCCACTCCAAATCCCCCGTCCTCCACGGGGCCATGCTCGCCGCCCTGGGGCTGGACGCGCCCTACACCCCCCAGGTGGTCCGCCGGGGAGAGCTGCCCCAGTACCTGGCCTGGGCCAGGGAGAACGGCGTTACCGGCTTCAACGCCACCATGCCCCACAAGGAGGACCTGCTCCCCTTGCTGGACGAGATTGACCCCGCCGCCCGGGCCGTGGGCGCGGTGAACACCGTGTGCCTGCGGGAGGGGCGGTGGACCGGCTTCAACACCGACGGGGCCGGGGCGGTGGAGGCCCTCCGGGACGGCCTGGGCATGGACCCGGCGGGGCGCACCGCCGTCCTGCTGGGGGCGGGGGGCGCGGCCAAGGCCGTGGCCCTGTCCCTGTCCGCCGCCGGGGCAAAGCGGGTGTGGGTGTGCAACCGCACCATGGAACGGGCGGAGGCCCTGTGCCGCCGGGACCCCTGCCGCCGCGCCATGCCCATGGACTTCTTGCCCGCCACCCTGACCAACCTGTGCCGGGAGTCCGGCCTGCTGGTGAACTGCACCAGCCTGGGCATGGCGGGCTGTCCCCACCAGTTTGAGGACTTCGGCTTTCTGGACGCCCTGCCCGATGGGGCCGGGGTGTTCGACCTCATCTACCACCCGGCGGAGACGGAACTGCTCTCCCAGGCCAAACGGCGGGGACTGCGGACGCTGAACGGCCTGCCCATGCTGGTGAACCAGGCGGTGCTGGCCCTGGAGCGCTTCCTGAACCGGCCCCTGGACCGGCGGGCCATGGGGTCGGCGGCCACGGCGGCGCTGGCTTCCGGCGGCAGCCAGCAGCGGGGAGTGCGCCATGTCAAGTGACCGCAGGTGGAAGAACGCCGTAGAGCGGCTCTCCAAACGGCTGGCCGCACAGTACGGGTTCACCCTGTACCGTCCCACATGCCTTGTGAAAATTGAGCAGGACATTGCCCTCACAATTTGCTTTGACTTTCCGCCCTCCGGCATGAAATTCCACATTGCCGCCCAGCCCTTGTATGCTCCTGAGCCGGAATTGCATCTCACCTTCGGGCGCGAACTCAGGTGGGCGGAGTTTGACCGAATGGGCCCTTGGGGCACGGAGCCGGACCGTTTTGGCCCAGATATCGCGGAACTGGAAGCGCTGGTGGAGGCTGAGGCCCTTCCCTTTTTCCAGAAGGTTTCCTCACCCCGCCGCCTCATCCGGTTTCTCAAAAGCGCCCGCTCCCGGGACACCCGGTATATCCTGTGCCCCCCGGTCATCCGATATACCTATCTGGCCTACTCCTATTTGAGAGTGAAACGCTATTTTTCCGCCTCGCGCCCGCTCAGGTCCCTGTTGGATGAGCTTTCCGCGTACACCGACCCCAGCTCTCAGCAGCGGTACGGCCGCGCCGCCTGCCTTTTGCGGCTCATTGAAGGCCGCCGCTTTCTGGAAATTGACCAGCTGCTTGACGGGTATGCCGCGGATCTTCATACTCAGTGCAAGCTATAAACCCAGAGAAGGAGCACACCATGGAACTGACCGCCAACGCCAAAATCAACCTCACCCTGGACATACTCCGCCGCCGGGAGGACGGCTATCACGACCTCCAGATGGTGATGCAGTCCATCACCCTGTCGGACCGGCTCACCATCGCCCCCGCCCGGGGGGCGGAGGGGACGGCGGTGACCGGCCTCCACTTCCTGCCCACCGGGGGAAAGAACCTGGCCCAGATGGCCGCCGCCGCCTTCCGCCGGGCCGTGGGAAAGGGGGGAGAGGTGGACGTGTTCATCCGCAAGCGCATCCCGGTGTGCGCCGGGCTGGCGGGGGGCAGCGCCGACGCCGCCGCCGTCCTCCGGGGCATGAACGAGCTCACCGGGGCAGGGCTGTCCCCCGCCCAGCTGGCCAGAATCGGGGAGGCGGTGGGCTCCGACGTGCCCTTCTGCGTGTTGGGGGGCGCCGCCCTGGCGGAGGGCCGGGGGGAGGTCCTCACCCCCCTGCCTCCCCTGCCCCCCTGCCACATCGCCGTCTGCAAGCCCCCCTTCTCCATCTCCACCCCCCAGCTCTTCTCCCGGGTGAACGTACGCAAAATCGTCCGCCGCCCCGACACCGCCGGGGTGATATCCGCCCTGGAGGCCGGGGACCTGGCCGGGGTGGCCCGGCGGCTGTACAACGTGTTCGAGGACGTGCTGGAGCCCCGGCGGCAGTCGGAAATCAACGAGATCAAATCCGCCCTCATCGACTGCGGGGCGCTGGGGGCGTCCATGTCGGGCAGCGGGCCGACCGTGTTCGGCCTGTTCGCGGAAAGCGCCCAGGCCCAGAACGCCTGCGCCCGCCTGCGGGAAAGCTACCGGGACGTATTTTTGTGCGCCCCCGCCGGACCCGGCGTATAAGACGGAACGGAGCCGTCCATACTGTGCTTACAACATACATAGGACGGTGCTTTTTATGAAATCCAACCTGCTCTCTTCCCCGAGATTCCGCCGCTGGGAGGCGGCCCTGATGCTGGCCTTCGGCCTCGTCCTCACGGCGGGGGTGTGGGCCGGGGCCAGCGAGGCGGCTTTGGCGGACCGGGTGCTGCGCCTCCACGTGGTGGCCAACTCCGACACAGAGGCAGACCAGGCCCGGAAGCTGCTGGTGCGGGACGCGGTGCTGGCCAGGGCCTCCCAGCTGCTGGAGGGCGCGGCCGGCCGCCGGGAGGCGGAGGCGGCCCTGGCGCCCCACCTGGACGAGCTGGCCCAGGCCGGGGCGGACGCCCTGGCCCGGACGGGGAATCACGACCCGGTGCGGGTGGCGCTGGAGGACCAGTGGTTTCCCACCAGGGAGTACGACGGGTTCTCCCTCCCCGCCGGACAGTACCGGGCGCTGAGGGTGACCATCGGGGCGGGGGCGGGGCGCAACTGGTGGTGCGTGGTGTTCCCCCCCCTGTGTCTGGCCTCCGTGTCAGAGCGGGGCGTGGAGACGGCGGCCCAGGGCGTGCTGTCGGAGGACCAGGTGGCCCTCATCACCGGGCAGGACGGGGGCTATGTGCTGAAATTCCGGCTCATCGAGTGGTGGCAGGAGCTCACCGGCGGCAGATGAGACAAAGGCGGCGGAGCCATCCGCCGCTTTTTCGTCCTTCCGCGGCTTTACAAGCGGCCCCGGTTTCGATACAATGGATGCCGTCAAACCCGCCTGAAAAGGAGAGATCGCCATGATCCGGCTCGTCGCCAGCGACATCGACGGCACCCTGCTCCCCTATGGGGAGACCGCCATTCCGGCGGAGATTTTTCAGGAGATTGTCCGTCTGGAAAAGAGAGGAATTCTGTTCTGCCCCGCCAGCGGGCGGCAGTACGCCAGCCTGCGCAAGCTGTTTGCCCCGGTGGCGGACCGTGTGCCCTTCCTGTGCGAGAACGGGGCGGTGGTGTACGGCCCGGGCAGCCCCGGCCCGGTGCTGGGCAAGACCGCCATGGACCGGCAGTCCGCCCTGGCCCTGGCCCGGGATATCCACGCCCGCCCGGAGCTGGAGGTGCTCATCTCCGGGGCCAACACCAGCTACCTCTGCCCCAAGGGGGAGGAGATCGCCCCCCTGGTCCGGGACTTTGTGGGCAACAACACGGTGCTGCTGGCCCGTCCGGAGGACATGCCGGAGGACGTCGTGAAGGTGTCCGCCTACTGTCCCGCCCTCGGCCCCGCCGCCGCCCTGGCGGAGCTGGCCCCCCGGTGGGGCGGGGCCTTCCAGGCCGCCGTGGCCGGGGAGGTCTGGCTGGACTTCACCCTGGCGGACAAGGGGAAGGGCCTGACCCAGCTTTGCGCCGCCCTGGGGATCGGCCTGGACGAGGTGATGGCCTTCGGCGACAACTTCAACGACATCCCCATGCTCTCCATCGCGGGCCGCCCTTACCTGATGGACCGCGCCGCCCCGGAGCTGAAGGCCCGCTTCCCCGTCCGCTGCGCCCGGGTGGCGGATGTGCTCAGGACCCTGTGACGCCCCCCTCAAGCCGCTCCGCCCCAGGGCGGAGCGGCTTTTTCGGCCCTGTTCCCCTTCGCGCCCCGCCGGGGTGGGAGCACCCTGGTAAAAAAACCAAGTTTTTTCATGAAAGTGCAAAGAATTTTCTATCGTTTTTGGCGGTCATAACCGCTACAATAGCATTGCCGGGAGCGCTTCTTCCCCGGCGCATCCTGAAAATTATAGGAGGAACCAAGAATGAAAAAGACGCTTGCTCTTGCCCTGGCCGCCGTCATGATGCTGGGCCTGTTCGCCGGCTGCGGCCCCAAGGACCCCCCCGCCGCCAGCAATCCCCCCGCCGGGAACTCTCAGCCCGCCGGGAACAACGACCCCACCCCCGCCGGCGACCTGCGGGTGGACGTGTTCTACTATGACTTCTCCGACGTGTACATCTCCACCGTCCGCGCCTCCCTGGACGAGCAGCTGGGCTCCCTGGGCATCAAGCCCAACAACTGGGACGCCGCCGGCAGCCAGCCCACCCAGACCGACCAGGTGAACACCGCCATCACCGCCGGCTCCAAGCTGCTCATCGTCAACATCGTGGAGACCTCCACCTCCGACCCCGCCAAGGACATCGTGGAGGCCGCCCGCACCGCCGGCATCCCCGTGGTCTTCTTCAACCGCGAGGTGGCCGACAACGACGTGATCAACAGCTATGACAAGTGCGCCTTCGTGGGCACCAACGCCCCCGACGCCGGCCATATGCAGGGCGAGATGATCGGCAAGTACCTGGTGGACAACTATGACGCCGTGGACCTGAACGGCGACGGCAAGATCTCCTACGTCATGTTCAAGGGCCAGGAGGCCAACGCCGAGGCCGAGGCCCGCACCCAGTTCGGCGTGGAGGACGCCAACAAAGTGCTCACCGCCGCGGGCAAGCCCGAGCTGGAGTACTATGATTCCAGCGCCGCCACCAAGTACCTGGTGGACACCAACGGCAAGTGGTCCGCTCAGGCCGCCAACGACTACATGGTGACCCTGCTGGGCTCCTACAACAAGGACAACAACAACATGATCGAGCTCATCATCTGCAACAACGACGGCATGGCCACCGGCGCCATCTCCGCCCTGCAGAACGTGGGCTACAACAACGGCGAGGGCACCACCATCATCCCCGTGTTCGGCGTGGACGCCACCGACGACGCCAAGGCCCTCATCAAGCAGGGCAACATGACCGGCTCCATCAAGCAGGACGCGGTGGGCATGGCCTCCACCATCCTGACCCTGGTGAAGAACGTCCAGTCCGGCGCCGCCCTGATGGACAACACCGGCAGCTACACCGTGGACGAGGGCGTGGCCAAGATCCGCGTTCCCTACGGCGTGTACGACGCCAGCAGCGAGGACTGATCTCCACAGCGATTCAACGTACCGTACACTGACCCACAGACGAGCGGGGCTGCCGGTGGGCAGCCCCGCTCGTTGATATTGAGAGGAGGAACCGTATGGATCAGCCGGCACTGCTGGAAATGCGCGGCATTTCCAAGGAATTCCCCGGCGTAAAGGCCCTGGACGGGGTAAACCTCACCGTCCGGCCCGGCACCGTCCACGCCCTCATGGGGGAGAACGGCGCGGGCAAGTCCACCCTGATGAAGTGCCTGTTCGGCATCTACCGCCGGGACGCCGGAACCGTCACCCTGGACGGCAAAGAGGTGGAGTTCAAAAGCTCCAAGGAGGCGCTGGAGAACGGCGTGGCCATGGTGCATCAGGAGCTGAACCAGGCCCTCACCCGCACGGTGAAGGACAACCTGTGGCTGGGCCGCTACCCCAAGGTGGGCGGCTTCATCGTCAGCGAGCGCATCATGGACCAGCGCACCCGGGAGATTTTTGAGGAGCTGGAGGTCACGGTGGACCCCAACGCCATCATGTCCAAGTTGCCCGTGTCCCAGCGGCAGATGGTGGAGATCGCCAAGGCCGTGAGCTATAACGCCAAGGTCATCGTCTTTGACGAGCCCACCTCGTCCCTCACCGAAACCGAGGTGGAGCACCTGTTCCGCATCATCAACATGCTGCGGGACAAGGGCTGCGGCATCATCTACATCAGCCACAAAATGGAGGAGATCCTCCGCATCAGCGACGACGTGACCATCATGCGGGACGGCACCTGGGTGGCCACCCGTCCGGCCAAGGAGCTCACCATGGACGAGATCATCCGCCTCATGGTGGGCCGGGAGCTCACCAACCGCTTCCCCCCCAAGACCAACCAGCCGGGGGAGGTCATCCTGGACGTGCAGCACATGGCGGGCCGGTACACCCGGCTGAAGGACGCCACCTTCCAGCTGAAAAAGGGCGAAATCCTGGGCATCGCGGGGCTGGACGGCTCCGGCCGCACCGAGGTGCTGGAGAACCTGTTCGGCGCCATGACCCGGGAGGGCGGGACCATCACCCTCCACGGGAAGGCCATCCAGAACCGGACTCCCAAGGAGGCCATCAAAAACGGCTTCGCCCTGCTCACCGAGGAGCGCCGGGCCACCGGCATCTTCGGCATCCGGGACATCAAGGAGAACACCGTCATCTCCAACCTGAAGGGCTACCTGTTGGGCGGCGTGGTCCTCAGCGACAAGAAGATGCGGGAGGACACCGATTGGTCCATCCAGGCCATGCACATCAAGACCCCCAGCCAGAAAACCCAGATCCGCTCCCTGTCCGGCGGCAACCAGCAAAAGGTCATCATCGGCCGGTGGCTGCTGACCAAGCCGGAGATCCTGCTGCTGGACGAGCCCACCCGCGGCATCGACGTGGGCGCGAAATACGAGATCTACCAGCTCATCATCGACCTGGCCAACGAGGGCAAGGGCGTGGTCATGGTCTCTTCGGAGATGCCGGAGCTGCTTGGCGTGTGCGACCGTATCATCGTCATGTCCGGCGGCCAGGTGGCGGGCGAGGTGAACGCCGCCTCCACCAGCCAGGAGGAGATTCTGACCCTGGCCGCCAAATATGTATAAAGAGGAGGAGTCCCCATGAGTAACGAATCCAAAAAGCTGGCCGAAAAGGCCCAGGGGCTGACGGCCCAGAAGGTGGGCGACACCCTGCTCAACAACGCGCTGATCATCATCATGCTGGTGGTGGCGGTGTATGTGGCCATCACCCAGCCGTCCTTCCTGTCCCCCACCTCCCTGGTGAACCTGCTGTCCCTGACGGCGGCCTACCTCCCCGTGGCCCTGGGCATCGCCGGGTGCATCGTGCTCACCGGCACCGACCTGAGCGCGGGCCGCGCCGTGGGCATCACCGCCTGCGTGTCCGCCTCCCTGCTCCAGTCCACCACGGCGGCCAACAAGATGTGGCCCAACATCGGCACCCTGCCCATCCCCCTGGTCATCCTCATCGTGGTGGCCATCGGCGCGGCCATCGGGGCCTTCAACGGCTTCTTCGTGGCCAAGTTCAAGCTCCACCCCTTCATCGTCACCCTGGCCACCCAGCTCATCCTGTACACCATCCTGCTGCTGTACGTGCAGATGGGCAACAACGGCGGCATGGCCATCTCCGCCCTGGACGAGGGCTACCGCAACTTCGTGGTGGGCAATCCGCCTCTGCTCACCTTCGGCTCGGTGAAGATTCCCAACTACGTGATCTACGCCCTGCTGCTCACCGCCCTGATGTGGTTCGTCTGGAACAAGACCACCTTCGGCAAGAACATGTTCGCCCTGGGCGCCAATGAGGAGGCCGCCCGGGTGTCCGGCGTCAACGTGTTCGCCACCACCATCGCCGTGTTCGCCCTGGCGGGGGCCATGTACGGCTGGGCCGGCTTCGTGGAGAGCGCCCGTATCGCCGCCAACACCGCCAACACCGGCGTCAACTACGAGCTGGACGCCATCGCCGCCTGCGTCATCGGCGGCGTGTCCTTCGTGGGCGGCATCGGCAAGATCAGCGGCATCGTCATCGGCGTCATCATGCTGCGGCTGATTTTCGTGGCCCTGCCCCTGGTGGGCATGGACCAGAACCTCCAGTACGCGCTGAAGGGCGGCATCATCCTGTTCGCCTGCGCCCTGGACATGCGCAAGTACCTGGTGAAGAAGTAATTTCCTTCCCTCAAATGCCCGTCCGCTGCCGCGGGCGGGCATTTTGCGGTTTTCAAATCCCAAACCGTATGGTACAATATCACATATCGCCGCCCATGGGCGGCGGCCGCTCCAACGGGAGCGGCCAAATCAGGGGGAGGCGGGCCGCGATGGAGGAATACCGTGTGCTGCTGGTGGACGACGAGGAGGAGATCCGGGAGGGCATCCGCCGGAGGATCGGCTGGGCGGAGCTGGGCTTCGCGCTGGCCGGGACGGCGGAAAACGGCGTGGACGCCCTGGAGCTGGCGGAGCAGCTGCGCCCCGACGTGGTGCTCACCGACATCAAAATGCCCTACATGGACGGGCTGGAGCTGTGCCGCCGGCTGAAGCCCCTGCTGCCCGCCGCCAAGCTGGTGGTGTTCTCCGGCTTCGACGAGTTCGAGTACGCCCGGCAGGCCATCGGCATGAACGTGTCCGAGTATATTTTGAAGCCCATCAACGCCCCGGAGCTGTCCGGGGTGCTCACCCGCCTGCGGGAGCAGCTGGACGGGGAGCGCATGGAGCGCCGGGACATCGAAACCCTCCGCCGCCGGTACGAGGAGAGCCTGCCCGTGCTGCGGGAGCTGTTCTATACCCGCCTGCTGGACGGGGCCATTCCCCCGGACCGGGCGCGGGAGCGGGCGGCCCGGTATGAGATCGACCTGCCGGAGGGCTGCTGGGCGGCGGCGCTGGTGCTGGCGGACGGCGCCGCCGGGGACGGGCTGCTGCTGCCCTCCATCCGGGACTTTTTCCAGTCCCGCTTCTCTCTGGACGGGTGCGCCCCCCGCACCGTGCTCTATAACGACGCCCTGGCCCTGCTGGTGCGCCTGGAGGGGGAGGAGCAGATCTATGCCCTGACGGAGGAGCTGGGCCGGCTGTGCAAGCTGGCGGTCCCCCTGCTGGGCATGACCCTGTTCGCGGGGGTGGGCAGGCCCTGCGCCGGGCCGGAGCTGCTCCACAGCTCCATGGAGGGGGCCGCGGCGGCGGCGGACTACCGGGTGCTCATGGGGGAGGAGCAGGCGCTGTACATCGGCGACCTGGAGCCCGACCGCTCCGCCTGCCTGACCCTGGAGGAGGCGGACCAGCGGGCCCTCGCCTCCGCCGTCAAGCTGGGCTCCCGGGAGCAGGTGGGCCAGCTCATCCGCCGCCAGGTGGACCGGGTGCGGGAGGCACGGCTCTCCCTCCCCCAGAGCCATATGTTCTTTCTGGAGATGCTCACCGCCCTCACCCGGCTGGCCCAGACCGGCGGCGTGGAGCTGGAGGCGGTGTTCGGCCCGGACTTCACCGGCATGGTGTCCATCACCGACTTTCCCTCCCTGGACGCGGTGGAGGGCTGGCTGCTGGAGCGGGCCCTGCGGCTGTGGGAGGCCATGAGCCGCCAGCGCACCGACTCCGCCTGGAAGACGGTGGAACAGGCGAAGAGCTTCATCGCCGCTCACTACGGCGACAGCGCCCTCAGCGTGGAGACCCTGTGCGGACAGCTCCACCTGTCCCCCACCTATTTCTCCACCCTGTTCAAGCGGGAGACCCAGAAGAGCTTCACCGCCTACGTCACCGAGGTGCGCATGGAGCACGCCGCCCGCCTCCTCCGGGACACCGGCGACAAAACCTACCTCATCGCCGAGCGCACCGGCTACACCGACCCCAACTATTTCAGCTTCGTGTTCAAGCGCCACTTCGGCCTGCCTCCCTCCAGGTTCCGGGCGGCCCGCCAGGACTAGGGGGGCGTCGGAATGCGCGGACTGTTCAAGCGTCTGGCCGGACGGGTGGCCCAGGGCTACCGCGGCATGAGCATTCAGCTGGTGCTGTCCCTGTCCTTCACGGCGGTGGCGCTGGCGGGCATCCTGCTGCTGGGCGGGAGCCTGCTGCTGCGTTTCTCCGACTCCATGCAGGCCATGGCACAGGAGTCCACCCAGCGGGTGCTGGCCCAGGTGAACCGGAATCTGGACAGCTATCTGCGGCGGATGATGCGGGTGTCGGACACGGTGTATTACCGGATCATCAAAAAGACCGACGCCACCCACCGCTCCATGACGGAGGACATGGGCCTGCTCTACGAGGAGAATCGGGACGTGCTGGTGTCCATCGCCGTGTTCAACGAGGGCGGCGCGCTGGAGGCGGCGGCCCCCCTGTCCTCCGCCAAGCGCTCCGCCTTTCCCAACGAGAGCCCCTGGTTCCGGCAGGCGCTGGACAAGATGGAAAACCTCCACTTCTCCACCCCCCACATCCAGGAGCTGTTTGACGACCCCGACGACCGCTACCGCTGGGTGGTGTCCCTCAGCCGTCACGTACAGCTCACCCGGGCGGGCAGCACGGAGAGCGGCGTCCTTCTGGTGGACATGAGCTTTGCCGGCATCGCCCAGGTGTGCCGGAACGTGGAGCAGCCCAACGGGGGCTATATCTACCTCATCGACCGGGACGGGGAGATCATCTACCACCCCAGGCAACAGCTCATTTACGCCGGACTGCTGGAGGAGAACAACCTGGCGGCGGCGGGCTACTCCGACGGCTCCCACCGGGAGCGGTTCCAGGGCCAGAGCCGGGAGGTGACGGTGAAAACCGTGGGCTACACCGGCTGGAAGCTGGTGGGGGTGGTCCCCAACCCCTGGCTTTGGGGGCAGAGCGACTCCCTGCTGCTGTTTGGCGTGTCCATTCTGCTGTTCTCCGCCTTTTTGATGGCCTTCCTGAACTTCCGGGTGTCCGCCTACATCTCCGATCCCATCCTGCGGCTGGATCAGGCGGTGAAGGAGCTGGAGGCCGGACGGGAGGCGGTGGAAATCGAGGAGAGCGGCTGCTACGAGCTGCGGCGGCTGAGCCGGTCCATCGCCTCCATGGTGTCCACCATGCGCCACCTGATGGACGACATCATTCAACAGGAGGCGCAGAAGCGCCGGAGCGAGCTGGAGGTGCTCCAGTCCCAGATCAACCCCCATTTTCTATACAACACCCTGGACTCCGTCATCTGGATGACCGAGTCCGGGCGGTATCAGGAGTCCATTCAGATGGTCACCTCCCTGGCCCGGCTGTTTCGCATCGCCTTGAGCCGGGGCAAACGGATCATCCCCCTGGCCGACGAGCTGGAGCACGCCCGCCACTATCTGAACATACAGCAAATCCGCTACAAAAACAAATTCGACGCCGCCGTCTCCGCCGGACCGGACACCGGGGGGCTGTACACCCTGAAGCTCACCATTCAGCCCCTGCTGGAAAACGCCATCTACCACGGCATCACCGGTTCGGAGGAGGACGGGCTCATCACGGTGGACGCCCGCCGGGAGGGGGACGACCTCATCATCGACGTGTCCGACAACGGGGTGGGAATGCGTCCCGAGGTGGCCGCCACCCTGCTCAGCGAACAGCGGCCGGAGCTGCACACCACCGGCTCCGGCATCGGGGTGCGCAACGTCCACCAGCGCATCCGCCTCACCTTCGGCGAGCCCTACGGCCTGACCATCTTCAGCGAGCCCGACGAGGGCACCACCATCCGCCTGCGCCTGCCCGCCCTGAACCTGGAGCAGGCCGGCCGGTATCAACAGGAGGGCGCGCCGTGAAGCACAAACGAAACACCGTGATTCAGCTGATCATTCTCATCCTTTTGGGCGGAGCGGTGATCGTGACCATGCTGCTGCCCCAGCTTCCCAGCCACCGGGACGCCGCCCCTCTGGTGGAGATTTCCGTCATTTTGCGGGAGGCCGACAGCTCCCTGTGGCTCAACGCCCGCCTGGGCATGGAGCAGGCCGCGGGCGAGCTGGGCGCGGAGCTGCGGGTGCTCACCCTGGCGCAGGCCAACGACGGCGCGGACCAGCTGGCGGTGCTCCGCCGGGAAATCGGCCAGCAATCCAACGCGCTGGTGGTGGTCCCGGCGGACCCGCCGG
This sequence comes from uncultured bacterium, assembly GCA_947383145.1. GTDB lineage: Bacteria > Bacillota > Clostridia > Oscillospirales > Oscillospiraceae > Enterenecus. Next base: position 37,886 of record CANDCH010000008.1, on the reverse strand, counting down.
AGCTGTCCCGGGCCCTGGCGGAGCAGGAGGCGGTCTGCCCCATCGTGTCCATGGAGTCCCCCCTGGAGGGGGCCTCCCTCACCGTCTCGCCGGACAACGCCGCCCTGGGCGGAGCGCTGGCGGAGGCCGTGCTGGCGCGGGACGCGGCAGGCTTCATACTCCTGCTCAACGCCTCCCCGGACAGCACCGGCGTCGCCGCCCGCGTGGACGGGGCCCGGGCGGTCCTGGAGCGGGCCGGAGCGCCGGTGCGGGAACGGACCGTGAGCCTCACCGCCTCCTCCGACGCCCTGCGGGACCTGCTCAAGCAGCCGGACCTGTCCGCCGTAATGGCGTTTGAGCCCGCCCTCACCGAGCAGGCGGCGGCGCTGAAGCAAAGCCTGGGGCTGGACGTGCCCCTGTACGGCGTGGGGGTTTCCGCCAACGCCGCCGCCTGGCTGGAGCAGGGGGTCATCTCCGCCGCCGGGGCGTGGAGCGACTTCGCCGCCGGCTATCTGGCGGTGGAGGGGGCGGTAAACCTGGCCCGGGGGGACAGCTATCATACGGAACCGCTGCCGTTTTTCATTGTGCGGGGGGAGGAACTCTATGAACCGGAATATCAAAAGCTGCTGTTCCCGGTGGGCTAGGCGGGGACCGGCGCTGCTGCTGGCCCTGGCGCTGCTGTGTTCCCCGGGCTGCGCCCCCGCCCGGGAACAGGAGACGGACACCCTGCGCCTGGGGGTGGCATTGTATACCCAGGACGACACCTTTATCTCCTCCGTCACCCAGGAGCTGGAGCGGATGGTCCAGGAGGCGGAGGTGGAGCTGGGCCGGAAGATCAACATCTCCGTGATGGACGGCGCCAACAACCAGACCACCCAGCTGGAGCAGATCGACCGGTTTCTGGACCGGGGATACGACATTCTGCTGGTCAACATCGTGGACCGCACGGCGGCGGCGGTGCTCATCGACAAGGCGGAGGCGTCTGAGGTTCCCGTCATTTTCTTCAACCGCCAGCCGGTGTCGGAGGACATCGACTACCGGGAGCGGGTGTACTATGTGGGGGCCCGGGCGGAGGAGGGCGGGGCCCTGCAGGGCGAGCTGGTGCTGGACGCCTGGCGGGACGAACGGCTGGGTCTGGACCGCAGCGGGGACGGCGTGCTCCAATACGTAATGCTGGAGGGGGAGCCGGGCCACCAGGATACGCTGCTGCGCACCGAGTGGTCGGTGAAGGTTCTCACCGACGCGGGGGTGGAGGTGGAAAAGCTGGCCAGCGACTCCGCCAACTGGAACCGGGGGCAGGCCTCCGCTAAAATGGCCCAGTGGCTGGACTGGTTCGGGCCCGAAATCGAGGTCGTGTTTTCCAACAACGACGACATGGCCCTGGGGGCGCTGGACGCCATCCGGGCCTGGGGAAATCCCGGTCCGCTGGTGGTGGGGGTGGACGCCACCGCCCCGGCGCTGGAGGCCATGTCCACCGGGGAGCTGTACGGCACCGTCCTCAACGACGCCCGGGGCATCGCCCGGGCCATGCTGGATCTGGCCCTGGCTCTGGCGGAGGGGGAGGACCCCGCCCTGGCGGTGGACCTCCAGGACGGCCACTACGTCTGGCTGCCCTACCAAAAAATCGACTGGACCAACCTGGACCAGTTTCTACCCGAAGGCGGCCGGTGAAGGGCAAAAGGAGGCCCCGCGCTATGCGCGGGGCCTCCTTTTCACAGGCGCTCACCCGTTGAACACAAACTGATCCAGCCGCCGGAAGGCCTCCTCCACCCGGGAGAGGGGCAGGGCCAGATTCACCCGGATGTGGCTGGGGCCGTGGAAGGGCCGCCCGTCCTGCCAATACACTCCCACATCCCAGCCCGCTCGAAGCAGCTGGTCCAGACTCCTTCCGTGCGCTTCGCACCACCGGGCGCAGTCCAGAAACAGCATATAGGTGCCCTGGGGCTTGGACACCCGGACGCCCGCGAACCGCCGGGCAATATACCCGCAGGCGTACTCCACGTTTTCCGTCAGCACCTGCCGGAGCTCGTCCACCCACTCCCGGCCCTCGGGGCCGTAAGCGCCCAGCAGGGCGTACATGGACATGAGATTCATCTCATTGTAATGGCACAGGGAGGACTCCTTCTCCACCCGCTCCCGGAGGGTTTTGTCGTAGATGATGTGGTAGCCCCCCACCAGCCCCGCCAGGTTGAAGGTCTTGGAGGGGGCGTACAGGGCCACGGTGCGCCTGCGGGCGTCCTCGCTGACGGACTGGGTGGGCACATGCCGGTGTCCGTCCAGCACCAGGTCCGACCAGATCTCGTCGGACACCACCATCACGCCGTGCTTCTGGAACAGCGCCATGGCCCGCTCCAGCTCCCACCGCTCCCACACCCGGCCGCAGGGGTTGTGGGGAGAGCAGAACACGGCGGCATGGATTTTGTGGTCCACGATTTTTCGCTCCATGTCGTCAAAATCCATGCGGTAGACGCCGTTTTCGTCCAAAACCAGGGGGCTGTGGACAATGTGCCAGCCGTTGTTGGCAAGGGCCCCGGTGAAGCCCACATAGGCGGGCGTGTGGAGCAGCACGCTGCCGCCCCTGGAGCAGAACACATTCAGGGCGCTCACCGCCCCGCCCAGCACGCCGTTCTCATAGCCGATGTGTTCCTTGGACAGGCCGGAAACGCCGTTGCGGTCCCGCTGCCAGTCCACAATGGCCTGGAAATACTCCTCCCGGGGGTAAAAGTAGCCGTACAGGGGGTGCCGGACCCGCTCCAGCATGGCCTGGGGCACGGAGGGGACGGTGGCGAAATTCATGTCCGCCACCCACATGGGGATGGGGTCAAAGCCGGCCCGGGGGGCGGGGCAGCCGCCGGGGCGGCCCACCTCGTCCACCGCCAGGGCGTCCAGTCCCCGGCGCTCAATCACGCTGGTAAAATCGTATTTCATGGCGCTCAGCCCATTCTCCGGCGCAGCTGCTCCGGGTTGTCCGAACAGGACAGCGCCGTGTCCGCCGTGATCCTCCCCGCCTTGTACAGGCTCAGCAGGGACTGGTCCATGGTAATCATGCCCTCCGCCCCGCCGGCGGCGATGGCGTTGTCGATCTGGTGGGTTTTGCTGTCCCGGATCAGGCTTCGGATGGCGTTGTTCACGTGCATGATCTCAAAGGCGGGCACCAGCTCGCCGTTGACCCCGGGCACCAGTTGCTGGGACACCACGGTGTGGAGCACCATGCTCAGCTGCACCCGGACCTGATCCTGCTGGCCGCTGGGGAAGGTGTCCACAATGCGGTCGATGGTGTTCACCGCCCCCTTGGTGTGGAGGGTGGCGATGAGCAGGTGTCCTGTCTCCGCCGCCGTCATGGCGGTGTGGATGGTGGCCTGGTCCCGCATCTCGCCCAGCAGAATCACGTCGGGGGCCTGACGGAGGCAGGCCCGCAGGGCGGAGGGGTAGTCCTGGGTGTCGATGGCGATTTCCCGCTGGCTGACGATGCTCCGCCGGTCCCGGTGGAGGTACTCGATGGGGTCCTCCAGGGTGATGATGTGGCACTCCCGGGTCTGGTTGATCCGGTCGATGACGCAGGCCTGGGTGGTGGACTTGCCGCTGCCCGCCGTGCCGGTGACCAGCACCATGCCGTGGGCCACCTGGGCCAGCTTGATGACCTCCTCGGGGATGCCCATGCTCTGATAATCGGGTATGTCAAAGGCCACCACCCGGATCACCGCGGCCATGGAGCCCCTCTGGCGGTACACGTTCACCCGGAACCGGGCCAGCCCCGCCACGGAGAAGGAGAAGTCGTCGTCCCCCTCCCGGAGAAAGCGCTCAATGGGACGCTTGGCCAGCTCATACACCTCCCGGATCAGTTCCTCCGTCTCCTGAGGGAACACCCGGTCCTCGCTGATGGGCACCAGCCGCTTGTCCTCCTTGGCGCACACGGGGCCGCCCGCCACGATAAACAGGTCGGAGGCGTTGTCCGCCACCGCCCGCTTCAGATATTCCGTCAATCCAGCCATAGGAATGGCCTCCTTAAAACAGTGTTCCGTCCCAGAGCTCGAAGGACTCGTCGCCCTCCCACTCGCCCGTGGGGGCGGCCTGCCAGCGCAGAATGTCATAGGTCCCGTCCCAGTTGAAGCGCACCTCCACTTGGAGCTCCTGGGTGTCCGAAATGGGGATGGCGTAGGAGGTGACCGTATCGCCGGGTTTGCCCCCGGGATAATCGCTGGCTTCGCTGCTCAGCTGAAGGTCCTCCGGGATAGACCCGGCGGCGGCCTCGCCGGTGCGCAGGTAGGCCAGCACCGCCTGGGCCTGACGGTCGGCCTCGTAATAGTCCGTAACCGCCTTGGCGGAGGCGTCCGCCAGCCGCACGTCGGCCTGTACGGTGGTGAGGCTGAGCAGGGCGAACACCGTCAGGCACAGCACCGCGAACACCACCAGCAGAGAGGTGCCCCCCACCGCCGGGGGGGAAAAGCGCTCCTCTTTTTTAACCGGCATGGCCGCCCACCTCCTCCTGCCAGGCCACGTCCAGGGCGAAGATCACCGTCTCATCCGGCATGGAAACCGCCTCCACCCGGGCCATGCCCAGGCCAGCCGCGCCGGCGTCCATCGGCCGGACCGCCAGGGAGCAGGCCACGCCCATCCCGCAGCCAACCCCCACGCCGACGCAGTTCCAATTTTCATCGTAGTGCACCCACAGCGTGTCCACATCGGAATCATACGGGTAGGGCAGTTCCAGCAGCGCCGCCGCCTGGGTCATGTCGCCCTTGCAGTGCCGGACGGTCTCCGCCACGGTCTGGACCTGGGTGAGGGCCCGGTCCCGGTCCTGGCTGCGCTGGGACATCTGGTCGGACTTCACAAAGGCCTGCATGCACAGCGCCGCCGCCAGGGCGAACACCAGCAGCATCACCATCTGCTCCATCAGAATCAAAGGGGCTCTGCTCTTCATTGCCCACCCCCCTCTCCGCCGCGCAGGGCCAGCCGCAGGGTGTCCGACGTGCCGTCCCCGTTGACGGCCTCCACGGTCAGCAGCCCATCGTCCATAGACATGGTCAAACCGCCCAGCTCCATAATCTTCTCCCCGTCCTCGGGAGCGAGCTGAACGTCCTCATCGGTATACAATTCCTTGAGCCAGCCGTCATGCCAGTAGACCCGGGTGACGTAGCCGTCCGCGGTGAGGGCGAGGGCGTCGCCCTCTCCGAAGGGCTCCACCGTCACGCCCCCCTCGATATCCCCCTGGCGCACCCGGGTGGCGATGTACTGCACGCAGGTCCGGCGGCGGTAGGCCTCCTGGTCCCGCAGGGTGAGGCGGCGGTAGGCCCTGGCCCCCGTCAGCAGCACCGACAGCACGCACACGGCGAACACCCCGAACAGAAGCAGGAGCAGCAATCCGTCCATATGATGTTGGATTTTTTCTCTCTTCATGGCTCGTTCTCCAGCACGGTGATATCCGGCATCAGGTTTTCCGCGAAGGCAATGTAGTGGACGGTGTAATGCTCCCCGTCAATCTGGAGGCCGTAATGCTCCTTCAAATAGTCCAGGTCTGGGGGATAGACGCCCTCGGCGGCGTAGCAGGCCACGCAGCTGCGCCGGAGGGTCTCCTCCAGCTGGCGCATATCCTCCTGGCTCCGCCCGCTGTCCAGGCTGTTGACGGCGGTGGCAAAGCACAGCAGCGCGGCGGCCGCCGCCGCCGGCCAGAGCAGGCCCCGCACAATGGGGACCCAGCCGTTTTTCCGTCTTCTCATGGGCTCACCCGATGGCGCTCATGATGTGCATCAGGGGCAGCATCACGGACAGCAGAATCAGCCCCACCAGCACTGAACACACCAGCACCAGGGCGGGCTCCACCCGGCTGACCAGGGCGTCCAGGGCGGCCTCGCCCTCCTCGCTCAGGTCCCGGGCGATCTTCTCCATGGAGGCGTCCCCGGTGCCGCTGCGCTGGCCCAGCTCCAGCAGGCGGCTCTGCCGGGCGGGCAGCAGCCCGCTCTGGCGCAGGGCCTCGCCCAGGCTCTCGCCGCCCTCCATCCGCTTCTGGCAGCTGAGGCAGCGCTCCTTCGCGCCGCCCTCCATCAGTCCGGCGGACAGGGCCACCGCCTCCTCCACAGGCAGGCCGCTGGCCATGCCCATGGCCAGGGCCTGGGCCAGACGGGCGTTGTTCAGCTTGCGGGCCACGCCCTTGTCCCCGTGGCGGCCCTGCCACCAGGACACCAGCCTGCCCCGGAAGGAGCCCACGGCGGAGAACAGCGCCACGAACACCGCCACCGCCGCCAGCACCACCCACAGCACGGGCATGGCGCCCTCCAGCCAGCGGCCCAGGGTGAGCAGCCCCGCGGCCACGCCGCTCAGCCGCCCGCCCAGGGAGGCGTACACATCGTCAAAAATGGGGAGCACCTTCACCAGCAGCACCCCGATGACCACCAGCATCAGCGCCAGCATCACCGCCGGATAGAGCAGGGCGCTGCGCACGCGGCGGCCCAGCCGCACCCGGTCCTCATAGTACCGGGACAGGGCGGCCAGGGCCTCCTCCGTCCGGCCCGTCCGCTCGCCCACGTCCACCAGGCCGCAGACATAGGCGGGGAAGCCGCCGCTCTCCCGCAGGGCGGCGGCCAGGGTGGCGCCGCCGTCCACCTGCCGGGCCATGGCGGCGAGCGTCTCCTTGTTCTCGCCCTCCTCCGCCAGCAGGGACAGGGCGTCCCCGGTGCTCACCCCGGCGTGGAGCAGCATGGACAGCTCCAGGCTCAGGCTGGCAATCTCATCGTTGGAAATTTGCCGTTTCATTCTCAGTCCTCCCAGCTTAATAGAGGTATTTTGTGGTATAATTTTTGCCGTCGCCGATATACTTCATAATTTTTTCACTTTGATTGCCGGAGCTGGCGAAGGTGGGGTCCATCCGCTGCCACACGGAGCCGTCGAAGTAGATCACGCCGTCCACCCAGCCGTCCTCCTCGGTCCACACGCTGACCCAGGCGTGGTACGCCGTGCCGGCGTAGCCCACCACCAGCTTGCAGGGCACCCCCTGGCTGCGGAGCATCCCGGTCATCAGGGCGGCGTAGTCGAAGCAGATGCCCTTCTTCTCCGCCAGCACGCTGTCCAGCACGGGCAGATAGCCGGTCATCTTGCCCTGGGCCACGGCGCTGGCCTTGCTCTTGTCATAGGTCAGGTTCTTCACCACGTACTCATAGACCTTCTCCACCTTCTTCAGGGGATCGCTCTCGCCCCCCGCCAGCTCCTCCGCCTTGGCGATGGTGTCCTTGGCGTCCTGGTAGTCCACGTACTGGTTGGGCCGCAGGAAGGGGGCGAACTCGTCGTTCAGGCTCACGTCAAAGGAGGCGGAGGCCAGAATGCTGTACTTCTTGCCGGTGGTGTTTTGCAGGGCGGTGACCTTATAGCGGCCGTTGCCGTCGGACAGGCAGTAGGTGACCCAGTCCCCGGTGGGCAGGTCGTAGGTGTAGGTAGTGGTGGGTCCGGCCACCTGCACCTTCAGCTTCTTGCTGTTTGCGCCGGCAAAACGCACCATCACATAGCCGTCCTGGACGTTGGAGTAGTCGATCTCCGCGCCGCCCTGGCTCTGCACCTTGACGCCGGAGGCCTCGGGCATCAGCAGGTCGGTGACGGGGGCGGGGCCGTTGGCCAGGGGCACCATCTCGTCCTCCAGCTGGAGCTCCTCCATGGGCACCTGGTCGATATAAATCTCATCCCTGTCCACGGCGGCGCTGGAGCAGCCCTGGAGCAGGCAGCAGGCGGCCAGCAGAGCCGCCAGCAGAGCCGCAAGCATCGTCTTCTTCTTCATAGCGATTTCCTTTCCCGCACACTGCCGGCCTTCCCCGGCTTCTGCGTCTGCGTGTTCCGCCCCGGCTCCGGGGCGCGTTCCGGCGGGCGCGCGCGCCCGTCCTCATACGGTACGGTTGAGATGGCCTGCGAACGCTGTTTATGATACTATTGTTCTCTTTTTCGCTTTAATATAGAACGTTTGAACGATGAAAAGAGCGGATATAAACGCTATGTTCGTTAGGCACAGTTTTATTGTACCACAATTTTTCAGAATTGCAAGCACTTTTTCTCCCTCAGCACCCGATGGAAATCACAAAATATTGGACTGGCCGCAATCTTCCCGCGCAATATGGTGATTTTTCCCCGCAGACACCCCCTTGGGTGAAAATAATTTACAAATTGTTCGACTTTTTGTCGAACATCTCCTCCCGGAGCCGCCCCATGATCCGAACCACCAGGGCCGTACGGCGGAAGGGGGTCATAAGGTACCAGCCGTCGGTGCAGGGGGCCATGTCCCGGGCGGCCTGCACCGACAGCTCCAGGGCCAGGGCCTCGGCCTCCTCCCGGTCCAGGCCCTGGTAGCGCCGGACAATCTCCTCCGGCACCCACACCCCCGCCACCTCGTTGTTGAGGAACAGGGCGTTGCGGTGGCTGACGATGGGGAGCACCCCGCCCAGCAGCTTCCCCTTCAGGGTATGCCGCGCCAGCGCCAAATTTTCCAGCGCCTGGGGAGAGTGCACCGGCTGGGTGAGGAATCCCGCGGCCCCGGCCTCCTCCTTTTCCTGGGCCAGGGCCAGCTGCCGCTTGAAGCTGGGGGCGTTGACGTTCAGCGCCCCGAAGATCTGAAAGGGGGTGGACAGGCCCTGGCCCGTCAGGCCGGAGACGTATCGGATCAGCTTCCGGGAATTGAAATTGAACACGCTTTTCACCTCGTCCCGGCTCTCCGACGGGATGGGATCGCCGGTGACCAGCAGGATGTTGTGCACCCCCTCCATGCTCAGCCCCAGCAGCAGGGCCTTGGTGGCGTTGAGGTTGCGGTCCCGGCAGGTGAGGTGGGGCAGGGGCTCCACCCCGGCCTCCCGGCGGATCTTACAGGCCAGCAGGGAGCTGTCCGCCCTGGGGCGGCCCACGGGGCAGTCCGCCACGGTGACCGCGTCCGCCCCCGCCTCCCGCAGGGCGCGGACCCCCTCCATAAAGGACTCCACGCTGTCGTCGGCGGGCGGGTCCAGCTCCACGGCCATCACCCGCTCCCCCGCCGCCAGCTTGTCCCGGAGGCGGTTTTGACCGGGCCGGACCTCCGGCCGGGACCGGGGCTGGACGGGAACCGCCGGAGGCCGGACGGCGCCCCCCTCCAGCGCCCGGGCGGCCTGGGAGATGTGGGCGGGGGTGGTGCCGCAGCAGCCGCCCACAATGGCCGCGCCGGACCGGGCGATGTCCGCCAGCAGGGCGGCGAAATAGTCCGGCCCGCCCCGGTAAACCGCCCGCCGCCCCAGCACCGTGGGGTAACCCGCGTTGGGCATGACGGACAGGGGCTTGCCCCCCAGGGCGGACAGGTCCAGCCCCCGGACGAACTCCAGCAGGTGCCGGGGCCCGGACACGCAGTTGAGCCCCACCCCGTCCACCTCCGGCAGGGCGGCGGTCCGCTCCAGCAGAACCCGGGCGGACAGCCCCTCCCGGGTGATCCCGTCGGGGGCGGCGGCAAAGGAGGCCAGCAGAAACGACTGGGGACAGCGCTCCTTCAAAAAGCGGGCCAGCTCCGGCACCCCCTCATCGGTGGGCAGGGTCTCCACAAGAAAGCAGGTGATGCCCTGGGCCAAAAACGCCTCCGCCTGACGGCGGTAGTGCGCGCCGGGGGAGAGCGCCCCCTCCCGGGGGGCGGGGCCCAGCCCCGCGAACACCCAGGCCCCGAAGGGCTTCGCCGCCTCCAGGGCGATGGCGCACCCCGCCTCAATGACGCTCCGGGCCGTCTCCCAGGGGCCGCTCACGTCGAAGGTGTTGGTTCGGATGGCCCGGGCCCCCGCCTCCAGATAGGCGCGGTGGATGGCGGCAATCTCAGACGGGGCGCGCAGGTTTGCCTCCTCGCAGGAGCCCCCGGCCCGGCCCGGTCCCGCGGCATAGTACGTCCCCATGGCTCCGTCGAACAGCAGGGGCTTTCCCCCCGCCAGATACGCTCCGGCCCTCATGGTCCCAGCACCTTCCGGGCAATCTCCACCGACTGGCGGGCGTCCCGGGCATAGTAGTCCGCCCCCATCCGGGCGGCGTGCTCCGGCGTGACCACCGCGCCGCCCACCCACACCGCCGGGGGCCGGGGCAGGGTGCGGAGCAGCTTGATGGTCTCCTCCATGGCGGGCAGGGTGGTGGTCATCAGGGCGGACAGCCCCACCAGCCGGATATCCCCCTCCCGGACCGCCTCCAAAATGACCTCCGGCGGCACGTCCCGGCCCAGATCCACGGCCTCATAGCCGTAGTTTTCCATCACTGTGCGCACAATGTTCTTGCCGATGTCGTGGATGTCCCCCTTGACGGTGGCGATGGCAAACCTGCCCTTCCGCACCGGAGTCCCGCCCCGCTCCGCGAGGGAGGCCTTCACCGCCTCGAACACCGCCTGGGCCGCCTGGGCGGCGCTGAGCAGCTGGGGGAGGAAGGCCCTGCCCGCCTCGTAGTCCGCCCCCACCTTGTCCAAAGCGGGGATAAGCCGGTTTTCCACCAGGGACAGCCCGTCCTGGGACTGAAGGGCCTCCCGGGCCAGCCGGCCCGCGTCCCCGTCCAGCCCCCTGGCCACCGCCTCCTCCAGGGCGAGCCCCCCCGCCGGGGCGGGAGAGGCCGGGACGGGGGCGGCGTCCGCGAACCGCCGGATGTAGTCCCGGCATCCCGCATCCTGGCCGGAGAGCACCCGGAACGCCGCCACCGCATCCATCATCTCCCGCTGGTTGGGGTTGAGTATGGGCAGGGTGAGCCCGGCCCCCAGCGCCTGGGTCAGGAAGCTCCGGGTGACGGCGGCGCGGTTGGGCAGGCCGAAGGAGATGTTGGACACCCCCAGCACCACAGGCAGTCCCAGCTCCTCCCGCGCCATGCGCACGGCCCGCAGGGTCTCCAGGGCCTGGTCCTGCTGGGCGGACACGGTGAGGGTGAGGCAGTCGATCCACACATCCTCCGCCGGGATGCCATAGCTCAGGGCCGCGTCCAGAATGCGGCGGGCGATTTCCACCCGGCCCTCCGCCGTGGGGGGGATGCCCCGTTCATCCAGGCACAGCCCCACCACGGCGGCCCCGTACTTCTTCACAATGGGCAGAATCCGCTCCAGCGCCGCCCGCTCGCCGTTCACCGAGTTCACCGCCGCCTTGCCGTTGTACACCCGCAGGGCGGCCTCCAGGGCGGCGGGATTGGTGGAGTCCAGCTGCAGGGGCAGGGTCACGGCGCTCTGGAGCTTTTTCACCACCCGGGGCAGCATAACGGTCTCGTCCACCCCCGGATGGCCCACATTCACGTCCAGAATGTCCGCCCCGGCGTCCTCCTGCTCCACGGCCGCGTCCAGGATATAGTCCAGGTCCCCCTCCAGAAGGGCTTGCTGGAACCGCTTTTTGCCGGTGGGGTTGATCCGCTCCCCGATCACCCGCACCCCGTCCAGAAAGCAGGGCGTCATGGCGGAGCACACAAACCCGGCGGAGCGGCAGGTCCGGGGAGCGGGTTTTTTCCCCTCCAGGGCCCTGGCCAGGGCGCGGATGTAGTCCGGCGACGTGCCGCAGCACCCGCCCACGACGGACGCCCCCGCCTCCACCAGGGGGAGCATGGCCCGGACGAATTCCTCCGGGCCCATGGCGTACTCCCCCGTGGCCGGGTCGGGCAGGCCCGCGTTGGGCTTGACGATGACGGGCAGGCGGGTGTTTTCGCACAGCTCCCGCACCAGGGGGAGAAGCAGGTCGGGCCCCAGGGAGCAGTTCAGGCCGACGGCGTCCGCCCCCAGCCCCTCCAGGGTCCGGGCCATGGACGGGATGGTGCAGCCGGTGAAGGTGCGGCCGTTTCGCTCGAAGGACATGGCGGCGAATACGGGCAGGGCGGTGTTCTCCTTGGCCGCCAGCAGGGCGGCCTTGGCCTCGTACAGGTCGGTCATGGTCTCGATGGCGATCAGGTCCGCCCCGGCCCTCTCTCCGGCCGTGACCACCTCTTTGAACAGCTCGTAAGCCCGTTCAAAGGTCAGGGTGCCCAGGGGCTCCAGCAGCTCCCCCAGGGGGCCCACGTCCAGGGCGGTTTTCGCCCCCGTCCCGGCGGCGGCGTCCCTGGCGATGGCCACGGCGGCGAACACCGCCCGGTCCACGGCGCACCCCGTCCCCGCCAGCTTCAGGGCGTTGGCCCCGAAGGTGTTGGCGCAGATGATCCGGCTGCCCGCCTCGATGTACTCCCGGTGGATGGAGCGCGGCAGCTCCGGATTGGTGAGATTCAGCAGCTCCGGCTTGCCGCCGGGGGGCAGGCCCCTCCGCTGTAAGACGGTGCCCATGGCCCCGTCCCAAATGACCAGTCCCTCACGTAAAAAGTCAAGCTCCACAGGTGGTCCCTCCCTTGCGGTATTGGCAGTTTTCCCGTAAATCGCAGAACGCGCAGCCCCGGACGCGGGCGGGCTGGGGCTTTTCCGACAGGCCGATCACGGCGGTGACGGTTTTGGACGGATTCATGAGAAGGCTGTCCGTCACCTGGACCCCCAGCCGCCGGGGGGCGTCCAGCAGGGCGCAGATGTCCCTTTGCAGGTCCAGCGGCAGGTCCCCGTAGCCGGGACTGAACCGGTCGGTGCGGTACAGCCCCGGAAACCGGGCGGAGATCTCCTCCTCCGCCCCGCCGCACCCCGCCTCCACCCAGGCGGAGCCGCAGGCGTCCAGCAGGGCGGCCCCGGCCATGCCCCTGGCCTGCTCCCCCCGGAGCATGGCCTCGAACCCCGCCCCCAGGGTGCAGGCCAGCAGCACCGCCTGGGCGCAGTCCGCCAGCATGGTTTTCGCCATGCCGCCGGACAGGACCAGCCCCGCCCTCTCCAGCTCCACGAAATCAAACGTATGTTTCACGTGAAACACCCGCCACGCCCAGCGCGGCTCCACCGTCCGGGTGAGCTTGTCCGCCATGGCGGACAGCCGGGCCAGCAGGGCCGGGTCCGGCTCCCCCCGCACCCCCAGATAGCGCAGGGCCTCCCGCAAATCCAGCCTCATCCCGTCACCAGAGGGCCACCCCCGCCACCAGAAGGAGGGCGAGGACGCCCCGGACGGCGTGGTGGGAGGGGTGGAGGTTCCCCGAGCGCCTGCCGTTTTCATAGGCCGGGACGCAGATGAGCAGGCAGCCCGTGGCGGCGGAAATGGCGTCCTGCCAGCCGTGCAGGCCCCCCGCCAGGTGGGCTACGCCGCCGCAGAACACAGCGATCCCGCCGCAGGCCATGGCGACGGCGAAGCCCCGGGCGGCGGGGTCCTTGGATTTGAACTGGCTGAGCCCCGCGATAAGGTGGAGCCCGCCGAACAGAAGCGCGAAAACGCCGATTACAATCCCCATCAATATCCCCTCTTTTTCCACTGTGTGCTCACGTCCCGCCCGCCCGCAACGGCCCGGACGCTATTGCTTTTTGATGTACTGGGCGCTGGTTTTCAGCATCAGCCGCTTGGTCCCCACCCCGTCGAAGGCGATCTCCAACAGCACGTCGCCTCCCATCTTCTGGGCGGACAGCACCATTCCCTGTCCAAAGGCCTTGTGCTCCACCATGTCCCCCTTTCGGTACTCCGGCAGGGCGGGGCCGGAGTCCGCCGGGGCGGAGCGGAACGCAGGCCGGGAGGCGGCGGGCTTCTGGGACCGGGCGGGCGTGTAGGCGCCGCGCCGCTCCCCGCCCCCGTAGGCGGGGCGGTAGGGCTCCCGGAAGGTGGATACCCGGGGGATCTGCCCGAAGTCCTCCTCCCCATCGTCCCCGGCAGGGGCGGGGTCCAGACAGGACCGCCCGGACTGGTCCAACAGCTCCGCCGGAATCTCCCCGGCAAACCGGGAGGGCCGGTTGCTGCTGGTCCGGCCGAACAGCATCCGCTGGCCCGCGCAGGTGAGGTACAGCCGCTCCTTGGCGCGGGTCAGCGCCACGTAGCACAGCCGCCGCTCCTCCTCCATCTCCTCCGCCTCGCCGATGGCACGCAGGCCGGGGAAAATCCCCTCCTCCATCCCCACCACGAACACTGTGGGGAACTCCAGCCCCTTGGCGGAGTGCATGGTCATCATCACCACCGCGTCCTCGTCCGGGTCGTGGCTGTCCAGATCTGTGTACAGGGCGATCTCATCCAGGAACCCCGCCAAAGAGGGCTCCTCCGCGTTTTCCACATAGCCCTTGATGGAGGTGAGCAGCTCCCGCACGTTCTCCAGCCGGGTGCGGCTTTCCACGTCGTTTTTGGCCTGGAGCATGGCGGCGTAGCCCGTCCGGGCCACCGCCTCCTCATAGAAGTTCTCCAGGTCCAGGGTCCGGGACAGGGCGGTGAGCTCCTCGATCAGCGCGGCGAATCGGCCCAGCTTCCCCGCCGCCTTTTGCAGCTCCGGGTAGTCCCCGGCATGGGAGACCACCTCCCACAGGGACAGGCCGCTCTGGGCGGCGGCGGTCCGGGCCCGCTCCACCGTGGCGTTTCCGATGCCCCGGGGGGGATTGTTGATAATCCGGGCCAGCCGCAGGTCGTCCCCGTGGTTCTGGACGGCGCAGAGATAGGCCAGCATGTCCTTTACCTCCGCCCGGTCGAAGAACTTGGTGCCGCCGATGACCTTATAGGGGATGCCGCTGCGCTTGAAGGCCACCTCCAGCTGGTTGGACTGGGCGTTCATGCGGTAGAGCACGGCGTGGGTGTTCCACTTGATCCCCGCCCGGTAGTCCGCCAGCAGCTTGTCCGCCACGTACCGGGCCTCGTCGTTCTCGTTCATGGCGGTGTACAGGGACACCTTGTCCCCCGCCTCCCCCGCCGTCCACAGCTCCTTGCCCTTCCGGCCCTGGTTGTGGCGGATGACGGCGTTGGCCGCGTCCAGAATATTTTTCGTGGAGCGGTAGTTGCGCTCCAGCCGGATGGTGCGGCACCCCTTGTACTGGTCCTCAAAGGAGAGGATGTTCTCGATGGTGGCCCCCCGGAAGCGGTAGATGGACTGGTCGTCGTCCCCCACCACGCAGATGTTCTCCCGCCCCCCGGCCAGAAGGGAAGCCAGAAGATACTGTAAATTGTTGGTGTCCTGGTACTCGTCGATGAGCACGTAGCGGAATTTTCTCTGATAATATGCCAGAACGTCATCGTGATTTTGGAGCAGCCGCACGGTGTGGAGGATGATGTCGTCGAAATCCAGCGCCCCGGCCTCCCACAGCCGCTTTTCGTACTCCGTATACAGCCGGGCGATTTTCTCCAGCCGGAAGTCGCCGGACCGGTCCGCCTCCTCCGCGAAATTCCGGGCCAGCTGGAGCTTGTCCTTGGCCCTGGAAACTGTTCCCAGCACCGAGCGGGGCGGGAACTGCTTATCGTCGAAATTCAGCGCCCGGATACAGTCCTTCATCACCCGGAGGGAGTCGTCGGTGTCATAGATGGTGAAGGAGGAGGGAAAGCCCAGCTTCTCGATGTCCCGGCGCAGAATCCGCACACAGGCGGAGTGGAAGGTGGAGGCCCACACGTCCCGGGCGGCGGGGCCCAGCATCCGCTCCAGGCGGTCCTTCAGCTCCCCGGCGGCCTTGTTGGTGAAGGTGATGGCGATGATGGACCAGGGGGGGGCGGGCTCCACGGCGCACAGCCGTCCGGCCCGCGCGCGGTCCTCCCGGCCTGGGCGGGCGGCGTAGTCCCGCAAAAACTCCAGGTCGTCCTGGGTGACCCACTCGGGCGCCTCCAGGCAGTCCGACCCCCGGCCATAGCGGATCAGGTTGGCCACCCGGTGGATGAGCACGGTGGTCTTGCCCGACCCCGCCCCCGCCAGCAGCAGCAGGGGGCCCTCGGTGGCCAGCACGGCCTTTCGCTGCTCGGGGTTGAGGTTCTGATAGTCCTGGGCGATGGCCTCCCGGCGGAGGCGGCAGAATTCCAGCGTCTGTTCCGGCGTGAGCATAGGCAATCAGATCCTTTTCGTCAAGTAAAAGCATTATACCAGACTGCGGGGAAAAAGTACAGAGGGAGCGCCGGAGATATCCCGGCGCTCCCTCCCGTGATGGCTAAGTAACGGTCACATGCCCTGCTCCAGCAGGCTCCTGAGCTGGCGGCACCGGTTCTGGCAGGCGTCGGCCAGCTCGCCGTACATCGCCAGCAGCTCCTGGTCCTCCCAGTCGTCCGCCGCCAGCCGGAACGCGCTCTCCTGCCGCTGCTCCGCCTGATGGCGGGCGCGCAGCGCTCCCCAGTAGGACGGGATGGCCGGGGCGCTGAGCGTCTCCGTGGGCCAGTACCGCAGCCCGGTGAGCAAAAAGTATGCCGCCGACAGCTTCCGGGCGTGCCTGTGCAGCTCCCCCGCCAGGCTGTTCAGCATCCGCGCGTCCGCCCCCCGGGCCCGGCGGGCCAGGTGGCGGTAGAACTGCCACCCCTCCAGCGCGTCCATCACGTGGCCCCGCAGGCGGGCCGTCCGGTCGTCGGCGGGCTGGGGCTCCTCCCACAGCTGGGGCAGGTCGCTCCCCCAGCGGGCGGCGCCTCCCTCCGCCGGGGCGCAGGGCCGCTCCTGCGGAGGCGCCTCCGGCCCCGGCATGGGCTCCTCTGCGGGCAGCTCCGGCGGCTCCTGCTCCGCCGGGGGGGCGGGCTCCTCCGGGCGGCACACCGGGGGCAGGCCCTCCCCCTCCTGGGCCAGAAGGGCCGCCAGACAGCCGCAGGACAGGTCGCCGCTGCCCACAGAGGGGTTGGGCCGGATGAGGCTGCTCTCCTCGGAGCGGCCCGCCATCACCCGCTGCCACACCCGCTGAAACACCTCTTGATCCTGAATCGGGCATGGGATCATATTCTCCATGTTCACACCTCCTTTGCCCCTCATCCTATGTGGGCAGGGAGGTTTTTGCCAATGCCTATGTCAGGGAAGGACTAATTCAATCGGCAAGAGCGGTTTGCGGGAGATTTTTTGTCACAGCGAGGCGGGATTTTGCAGGAATAATTATGTTTATTTCAAGAAATCACAACGAAGCTATGGCGAAAAAGACCCGCAAAGCGCCGCAGGCGCATTTAATCAGCGCTTCCTCAGGACCAGTTCCTCAAAGGATCGGACATACCGGGCGCACACCGCCTTCAGCTCCTCCTGGCGGCTGTCGTAGTAGGGGTCGTACACCCCCACGGCGGTCATGCCCGCCTTCGCCGCGGCGGCGCAGTTGTCCGGACTGTCGTCAAAGAGGGTGCAGTCCTCCGGGGCCGCGCCGGTGCGGCGGCACAGCTCCACAAAGCACTGGGGATCGCGCTTCTCCAGGCCGATCTCCTCGGCGAAGACGATGTGGCCGAACAGGTCCCACAGGCCGAACCGCTCCAGCGCCGCGCGGCACAGGGCGGGGCGGCAGGCGGTGAACACCGCCATGGCCCGCCCCTCCGCCGCGCACTGCCGCACAAACGCCCCCGCCCCCGGCTTCAATGGGGCCAGCTCCCGGTAATGGCGGCCCGCCAGCGCGTCCCATTCCGCCATGATGTCCTCCGGACTGTCGGGCAGGCGGTAGTAGTCCCGGGTGAATTGGGCCGCGATGGGGTAGATGGAGCGGGACACCACCCGCTCGTACTCCGGGGTGCCGGCCAGCCCCCGCCGGGACAGAAATTCCCGGTCCACCTCCGCCCACAGGCCGTTGGTGTCGGTGATGGTGCCGTCCAGGTCGAATAGGTACATCTCATCAGCTCCTTATCCTCCCCCCAGCATACCAGCCCCCCGCCGGTTTGACAACCCCCGCCGCAAATTTCCCCCGCCGCGTTGACTTGTCCCCCCATTCCGTATAAAATAGGGAAAAGCATTCTGAAAGGGGGGCGGCGGTATGCGCAGGCTGGCATGGTTTGCGGCGGGATTTGCCGCCGTCTGCCTGTGGGCGTGCTACGGAACGCCGGGGCCGGTCCCCGCGGCGGCGGCCATTGTCCTGCCGGCGCTGGCGCTGGCGGCGTGGCTTCGCGTCCGCCCCCGGCCCGGCGAGCACCCCATCCTCCTGCGCAGGCCCAAGGAAAAGGGCCCGCTGTCCCGGCACTCCCTCTACCAGCTCTCCCGGCGGGGGCTGGCCCTGTGCCTGGGCGGCCTGCTGGCCCTGGGGTGGTCCGCCGCCTATTCCGCCCTGTTCCGCGCCCCGGCGGAGCGATGGGCGGGGGAGGACGTGTTCCTCTCCGGCGAGGTGTGCTCCTACCCCGCGCCCACCTCCACCGGCGGATACTCCGCCGCCCTCCGCCTGGACGGCGGGCCGGATGTCCTGGTCTACGGCACGGCGGACTGGGGCGGGTTAAAGCCGGGCGACCGGGTCTCCTGCTCCGCCCGGGTGGAGCCCTCCGCCCTGGCCTTCGGCGGCGAGACCGCCTATTACACCGCCAGGGGCGTGTACCTGCTGGCCTACTGCCGGGAGGTACACGCGGTGGACCCCGCCGGGCGGGCGTCCCTCCGGCACTGGCCCGCCCTGTGCGCCCGGGCCCTCCGCAGCGGCATTTACGCCGCCTTTGACCGGACCGCCGCCCCCATCGCCGCCGCCGTCGCCCTGGGAGACAAGTCCGGGCTGGACGAGACCTTCTATTCCGCCCTCAACCGGGCGGGGCTGACCCACGCCGCCGTGGTGTCCGGCCTCCACATCAGCTTTCTGGTCCAGACGGCCCTGGTCCTCACCCGGCGGCGCAGGGGCCCCGCCCTGGCCATGCTCCCCCTGCTGCTGTTCTACGCCCTCATGGCGGGCGGCACGCCGTCGGCTTTCCGGGCGGCCGTCATGCAGTCCGCCCTGCTGCTGGCCCCCATCGCCCGCCGGGAGGAGGACGCCCCCTCCGCCCTGGGCCTGGCCCTGCTGGTCCTGCTGGTCCAGAACCCCTTCGCCGCCGCCAGCGTGAGCCTGCAAATGTCCTTCGCCTCGGTGGCGGGCATCCTGCTGGTCTCCGATCCCCTGTTTCAATGGATGTACCGCCCCTGGCGCAGGCACAGCCCCGCCAAAACGCGCAAAGTCCGTCTGGCGCTGTGGAAGGCGGTCCGGGCCGTCCTCGCCGGCGTGTCCGTGTCCCTGGGGGCCATGCTGTTCACCGCGCCCCTCACCGCGCTGTACTTTGGGCAGATTCCGATCCTGTCCCCCCTGTCCAACGCGCTGGCCCTGTGGGCGCTGAGCCTGCTCATGGCCTGCGCCCTGGTCCTGGGGACCCTGGCGGTATTTCTCCCCGGCCCCGCCGCCGCCCTGGGGCATATCGCGGGCCTTTTGGGCCACTATACCCGGTGGATCGCGCTGCGGCTGGGCCGGTTCCCCTTCGCCTCCCTCAGCGCGGACAGCCGGTACTGCCTGATCTGGCTGGGGGCGGTGTACGCGGTCGTGCTGGCGGCGCTCCTGACCCGGGAGAAGCCCCGCCGCCCCCTGCTCCCCGCCGGGGCGCTGGCCCTGCTGCTGTGCGCCGCCGTGGGCCTGGGGCGGCTGGAGGCGGACACGGCGGACCTCACCGCCGCCGTGCTGGACGTGGGCCAGGGGTCGTCCACCGTGCTGCTGTCCGGCGGGCAGGCCGCCCTGGTGGACTGCGGCGGGGACGGCCTGCGCAGCGCCGGGGACGCCGCCGCCGACTACTTCGCCGCCATGGGCCGCACCCGGCTGGACCTGCTGGCCCTCACCCACTTCGACGCCGACCACTGCAACGGGGTGGAACAGCTCTTTTACCGGATGGAGGTGGACCGGGTGGCCGTCCCGGCGGGAGACGCGGACCCCGAGGGGCTGGCCCGCCTGCGGTCCCTGGCCCTGGCGGAGGGCGCGGAGCTCCTCCTGGTGGCGGAGACCGCGGTCCTGCCCCTGGGAGAGGCGTCGGTCGCCCTGTTCCCGCCCCTGGGGGGCGGGACCTCCAACGAATCCGGCCTGTTCGCCCTGTGCTCCCACGGGGACTTCGACGTGCTCATCACCGGGGACGCCGACGCCTTTGTGGAGAAAATGCTGGTGAAGTACTATCCCATCCCCGATGTCGAGCTGCTGGTGGCGGGCCACCACGGGTCGAAATATTCCACCTGCCAAACGCTGCTGGACGCCGCCGCCCCGGAGCTGGTCCTGATCTCCGCCGGAGCCCGCAACGCCTACGGCCACCCCGCGCCCGAAACTCTGGACCGGCTGGCCGCCGCCGGTTCCCAGGTCCTGTACACCGGCCGGGACGGTACCATCACCGTCCGGGTGCGGGACGGGGCCGTGGGGGTATATCACACGAAATGAGGAGACGCCATGCCGCCCAAACGCAAA
Source organism: uncultured bacterium (assembly GCA_947383145.1). GTDB lineage: Bacteria > Bacillota > Clostridia > Oscillospirales > Oscillospiraceae > Enterenecus. Next base: position 17,818 of record CANDCH010000008.1, on the reverse strand, counting down.
AAAGCGGACAACACCGCCATGCGGGAGCTGAAGCGCGCCGTCAAGGAGGGCGCGCCCAAAAGCCTCTATCTCTTCCATGGCGAGGAGGCCTTTCTCCGGGACGACTGCCTCGCCCTGCTGAAAAAAGCCCTCCTCCCCCCCGGGCTGGAGGAGTTCAACCTTCACACCGCCAGGGGGGCGGAGTGCTCGGTGGACTGGATCGAGCAGGCGGTGGACTGCCTGCCCATGATGAGCGAGCGCACCCTGGTGGTGGTCACCGACTTCGACCTGTTCTCCCAGGGGGAGAAGGGCCGGGACCGGCTGCTGTCCATCCTGTCCGCCCTGCCGGACTACTGCTGCCTGGTGTTCGTGTACGACCTGCTGCCCTACAAGGCGGACGGCCGGTCCAAGCTGTCCGCCCTGCTGAAGAAAATGGGGGCGGTGGTGGAGTTTCAGCGCCAGGAGCAGGGGGAGCTCGCCGGGTGGATCTGCCGCCAGTTCCAGAAGGCGGGCAAGTCCATCGACGCCATGGACGCCGGCTACCTGGTGTTCCTGTGCGGCGATCTAATGCACGACCTGGCCTCCGAGATCGGCAAAATCGCCGCCTACGCCGCCCACGACCGGGTCACCCGGGCGGACATCGACGCCGTGGCCTCCCCCAAGGTGGGGGCGGTGGTGTTCCGCATGACCGACGCCCTGGCCGCCAAGGATTTTGACAAGGCCGCGTCCGTGCTGGCCGACCTGCTCCACAGCCAGGAGTCCCCGGTGATGATCCTGTCCGTCATGGGCAAATACTTCCGCCAGCTGTACACCGCGCGGCTGTTCCGGGACGCCCGGCGGAGCCGGGAGGAATACGCCGGACTGTGGAATATGAACGGCTACTACATGGAGCAACAGGCAGGGCGGCTGCTGGACGCCGCCGGGAGGTTCTCCCTGCCCTGGTGCCGGTACGCCGTGCGCCGCTGCGCCGAGACCGACATTCTGCTGAAAAATTCCTACGGCCGGGAGGGAGAGGTGCTCACCGGGCTGCTGATGGAGCTGGCCTCCGGCCGGCGGGTGGCGGAATGACCGCCCCCCTGCGCATCCGGGAGGCCATTGTGGTGGAGGGCCGGTACGACAAGGCCGCCCTGGCGGGGGTGGCGGACACCCTGATCCTGGACACCGCCGGGTTCGGCGTGTTCAAGGACGGGGAGCGGCTGGCCCTGCTCCGGCGGCTGGCCCAGATCCGGGGGCTCATCGTCCTCACCGACCCGGACGGGGCGGGGTTCGTCATTCGCAACTACCTCAAGGGGGCCCTACCAAAGGACCAGGTGAAGCACGCCTATATCCCCGACGTGTACGGCAAGGAGCGCCGCAAGCGCGCCCCCGGCAGGGAGGGCAAGCTGGGCGTGGAGGGGATGCCCCCCGGCGTCTTGCGGGACGCCCTGCTCCGGGCGGGGGCCACGTTGCTGGACGGGGGCGCCCCGGACCGCCCCGCCGGGGACCTCACCCCGGCGGACCTGTTCGCCCTGGGGCTGTCGGGGACGCCGGACGCGGCGGCCCGGCGGGGGGAGCTGCTCCGGCGGCTGGGCCTGCCCGAGCGCATGACCGCCAAGGCCCTGCTGGCGGCGCTCAACGCCCTGTACACCCCGGAGGAGCTGGAAGAGCTGCTGGGTGGTCAAAGGCATTGAATTTGTTCCTTTTTCTTGCAAAGAAACAGAAACCGAAAAAGAACTTTTAGACCGTTACGAAAGCGGTTGAAACAATAAAATGTCCGCTCGACAAGAAACCGGACAAATATTGAGAAAGAATTTTATCATAAATGCAAGGCCGTGTGAAAACTAGAACGTTTTCACACGGCTTTCACTATACAAAACATAGATAGCGGTCTAAAAGCTTCTTTTTTCGCCTTCTTTTACTCCAGGTTATTCAGCCCCTCGTACAGCTCGTCCAGGGACCTCATCCCGGCGCACCGCCCGAAGGAGAGCGCCCGGTCCTCCCCGAACTCCAGCAAAAAGCACTTGGCCAGCTCCTCCACCGTGGCCTCCAGCGCCTCGAAAAACTGCCGGTAGGCGAAGCTCCGGGCGGGGGCGCCCTCCTCAAACTGGGTGACAATGAGGGATTCCGTCACCTGGTCCAGGGGGTACAGCTTCAGGTGCATCAGCTCGTGGACGATGGTTTCCTCCAGATGCTCATCCCTGGGATTGACGGCGTTGAGCTGCAAAATGGCCTTGCGGTCGGTGCAGTCGATTTTGAAATCGCCGGTCTTGGATCACCCCGGGTCGTCCACCCACTCCAGCCGCACATCCCAGCCGGGGACGAGGCGGAGCTTTTGGGTCCAGAACGCAAAGCGCTCCCGGAGCTTCTCCCGCTCCTTCGCGGATACGCTCACCGTTCCGCCTCCATGACCTTGTCCACCCGGCGCTGGTGGCGGCCCCCCTCGAAGTCCGTGGACAGGAACACGTCCAGAATCCGCTCCGCCAGATTGCCGCCGGTGACCCCCGCCCCCATGGCCAACACGTTGGCGTCGTTGTGGCGGCGGGTCATCTCGGCGGACAGGGGCTCGTGGCACAGGGCGCACCGCACCCCCCGCACCTTGTTGGCCGCCATGGACATGCCGATGCCGGTGGTGCACAGCACCACCCCCCGCTCACAGGTCCCGTCCGCCACCAGTTTCGCGGCGGCAATGCCGAAATCCGGGTAATCGCAGCTCTCGGCGCTGTCCGTGCCGCAGTCGGCCACCTGGTGGCCCTGGTCCAGAAGATGGGCCTTCAGCCGCTCCTTGAGCTCGTAGGCCCCGTGGTCGCAGGCAATGGAAATTTTCATCAGTCGAACCCTCCGTTTACAGTTTGTGAAGCACCGGCCTGCGGCGCTCATAGGTGGCCACATAGCCGAACCCCGCCGCCTTGACCAGCTCCAGCGCCTGGGGGATGCCCCGGCCCACGTCCTCAGGCCGGTGGGCGTCCGCTCCCACCGTCACCAGCTCCCCGCCGCACTGCTTGAACCAGCCCAGCAGCAGCGGCCAGGAGTCCAGGTCCCGTCCGGCCCAGACGTTCGCCTCCAGCGCGTGGCCCGTCCGCGCCACCTCGGTGAAAATGGCCCGCACCCGCTCCTCGTAGTCCTCCATGGACAGGCTGACGCCGTCCTTGCGGATGTACCGCAGGGGATAGCTGACGTGGGCCAAGCTGTCGTAGCAGTCGGGCATTTGGGTCACCAGGGTCCAGGTGTGCTCCAGGGTGGATTCCATGGCCCGTCGGGCCAGAGGCTCGTTCCCCTGATAGCTGGTCATGTCCAGCAGGTCGTTGTTGTGGAACCCAATCCAGTTGTGGAGGGAGCCCAGCACAAAGTCCAGCTCCTCCCCGCCCTGGGCCAGGGCCGCCCGGGCGGTCTCCGGGTCATAGGGGGCGGAGCCCAGCTCCAGCCCCAGCCGGAGGGTCAGCCTGTCCCCCAGGGAGTCCTTGACCGCCCGGTACTGCTCCTTGGCGGCGGGCCAGCAAAAGGGGGCGGCGGGAAGGCCGTCATAATCCAGCAGGTCGTGGTGGTCGGACACGCAGAACTCCCGGAGGCCCGCGGCGATGGCCGCCCGGGCCATATCGGCCAGAGGCACGTCGCAGTCCGGGGAGATTTGGGAATGGCTGTGGATGTCGCACAAATACATGTTGTACCACCTTACAGTTAAAAATTCCATATACCGCCCACCGTCCGGCGGTGACCGATGTCTGCCCCGCTGGAAACGCCGCGCCCACTTAGGCGCAGTCCGTAGACCCCACTCGCCTATCAGTGTCCAGACACCGGCGGCAGCGTTAAAAGGGTGACACCAGCCGCAAAGCCGCAAGCGCCGGAAGGGTTGGCATCTGTGCCGTATAACCGGCCCGGGGATACCTAAGGGGCGGAGCCCCTTAGGCGCGCTCTTTGCCTACTTTCTCTCGCGTGAGAGAAAGCAGGCCCCCGGAGGGCGCTCCCCCTCGCAGGGGGGATACCCCTACAAGGGCCAGCTTGGGAGCCACCGCAGGAAATACTGGCTGTACCAGGTGGGCACATACAGCCCGGTGAGCTCCGGGTAGAAGATGAAATACAGCCCGGCGGCGCAGCCGGTAAAGCCGTACACCGCCAGCTGCCAGCCCTTCCGCTTCCGCTCCGCCATATCGTCCATGAGGTAGGCGATGGCAAAGCACAGGAACAGCACCGTGGGGAAATAGTGATAAGCGAACAGGATGCGCCCGATGGGCAGCCAGGGCACAAACTGGGACAGAATGGCGACGAGGATAAACAGGCCCTTGCCGCACTTCCGCCGCACTGTCTGGATGGCCACGGCGAAAAAGGCCAGCAGCCCCGCCCAGGACACCAGGGGGTTGTTGAAGGAGGCGAACAGGCTCTTCTGCCCCGGCACGTCCAGGTCCCGGTAGTACAGAATGGGCCGGCCGTCGAAGATCCACTGATACCAATAGGAGGCGTAGGGGTGGGGGGTGTGCACCCCCTGATGATAGGTGAGCATGAAATACTGGTTCTTCAGCATGATGTCCACCGGGTGGTCGCTGCCGCCGGGGATGGCATCGAAGAAGGCCTTGACCGCCCCCTCCTCCCCGCCGCCCATGGCGGCCAGAATCTGGGGCAGGCGGGCGAAGGGCCAGCTCAGCGCCTGGGCCGCCATGCCAAAAAAGCCCGTCTCATTCCCCTTGGCCGCGGCATAGGGGAAGTAGGACACGGTGTAAACGCACACCGGGACCAGCACGAAAAACACCACCGACAGGCCGACGGTCCCCCACACGTGGGCGGCAAAGGAGGGCACCCGGGGGGGCGTCCAGGGGGGCGCGGCCTCCTGGAACATGGCCTGGGCCACCTGCTCCCGGACCTCCGGGGGGGCGGGGGCCTTCCGGGCGCGGTCCTCCGCCTCCCGCCAGTCCCCGGCCTTGAAGATCATCCCCAGCAGCCACAGCAGGGCCAGCCCCGCCCCGGCGTACACCACCGTCCACTTGGACGCGCAGCCGACGCCCCAGAACAGGCCGCTTAAAAACAGGGGAAGGACATAGTGCCGCAGCTTCTTCCCCGCGGGCACCGCCAGCCAGCGGTACATAAAGTAGTAGGACACCAGAATGAAGAACACGCCGTAGGTGTCGATGGTGGCGATGCGGGTCTGCACCAGGTGCATGAAGTCGAAGGTGAACAGCGCCGCGCCGCACAGGGCCACCGGGGTTTTCCCGAAGAGGTTTTTCAGGAAAATATACAGCACCGGCACCATCAACACCCCGAACAGCGTCCCCATAAACCGCCAGCCGAAGGGAACCATGCCGAACATCAGGACGCCCAGGGACAAAATCAGCTTGCCCAGGGGCGGGTGGGACACCTCGTAGGGATAGACGTTGTTCAGGTGCTCCAGCGCCGTGCGGGGGTGGTAGATCTCGTCGAAATAGGACGAATTCATATAGGTGGATTTGGCGGTCCACTGGCCGTGCTCGTCAAACAGGGCCAGGCCGTTCTCGCTGGCCCGGGCGGGATACAGGTCCCGGTCCCCCACCCACAGGGCCAGCTCCGCCAGCCACAGGCCCTCCGGCCGGGGGGCGTCGGCGGCATAGATGCGGAAGCGGGACGCGGTGACCGGCCCCACAGCCCCCTCGCCGGCCTCCTCCCCCTCCTCGTTCACCAGGTTCAGGTCCAGCACATTCCACTTGAACAGGTCGTTATAGGCCTGGTCCAGCTTCACGCCCTGCCACTCCCCGGCCTCGTCCTCCCACTCCAGGCGGTAAGAGCCCGTCCCCAGGGAGGTGAAATAGGACACCTTGTCCACCGTCACCGGCTCTTTATAGGAGAAGGTGAAGCAGTCCCCCTCCTGGAACTTGACCACGCTCTGGGGTCCGTCCAGATTGCCCAGCTGGAAAAAGGCGGTGAAGGCGTACACCGCCGTCAGCAGCAGCACGGGCAGAATGTCCCGCCCCTCCATGGGGTGGCAGGGCAGGGTGAGGGTCAGGCGCCGGGGCGCGGCCTTCTTCTCCCGCATGGCGATCCACTCCAGGCTCCGGGGCCGGGGCCGCAGGCACAGCCAGTAGTACACAAAAAAAGCGGCGCACACCCCGATTCCCAACAGCGCCCAGCCAAAGGCGGGGGACAGGTTCCTGAAAAACCAGCTCACCCCGTCCACCACCGCGTTCCACGCCCCCAGAAGGGTGAGCGGGGCGCTCTCCTCCGGGGCGGCGGTCAATGCCAATATTCCGTCCATCTGCGGCCTCCATCCGCGCTCAGCGCGCTTTCGTGAGTAAATCGTCCATGCTTTAGGAAGCACTGATTCCACGCGTCCGCGGCGTCCTGCCGGCTTAATCAGTCCTTCCTTTCATACATCATACTACGAACCGCGGGGAAAGGGAAGTCCTTTTTTCACCTTGCATCCAAACGGGCAACCGGGCCCATCCGGCAGTCCCAGGTCCGAACTGCAAAAATCGGGCGGCTTTCTGGCAGTGCGGCGGCTTTTCCCCCAGATTCACATTTAATTTACATCTGAGCTATTGACAATTTGAGGGGGTGGTGGTACATTGTCTTTAGCACTCAGGCAGGACGAGTGCTAAGACCTTGAAGGGAGGCCGGGACTTGGAGCTGACCGAGCGGAAAAAGAAGATCCTCCGCGCCGTGGTGGAGAGCTATATCGAAACGGCGGAGCCGGTGGGTTCCAAAGCGCTGGCACAGCTGGCGGGGCTGAAGGTATCCTCCGCCACCATCCGAAACGACCTGGCCGACCTGACGGAGCGGGGCTATCTGGAGCAGCCCCATACCTCCGCCGGACGGGTTCCCTCCCCCAAGGGCTACCGGCTGTACGTCAACGAGCTGATGGAGGAGCAGCGGCTGAGCCTGGAGGAAACCCGCCAGATCAACGACGCCCTCCACCTGAAAATGCAGGAGCTGGACAAGGTGATCGGTCAGGCGGGCCGCATGGTGTCCCAGCTCACCAACTACCCCGCCTTCGCCATGGCGGAGGGGGTGCGGCGGCTCACCATCAAGCGGTTCGACCTGATTCTGGTGGACTCCGCCTCCTTCATCGCGGTGGTGATGACGGACAGCAGCGTGGTAAAAAACAAGCTCTTCCGCCTGCCCGCCGACCTGTCCGAACCCCAGTTGCAGCTTTTGACCACCCTGCTCAACACCGCCTTTGTGGGCAAGACCCTGGACCAGCTCACCCCGGAGCTGATGCGGGTGGCCGAGCACGCGGCGGGCGGGTCCTACGGGCTGATCTCCCTGGTGGTGTCCTTCGCCATGGAGGTGCTGGACAGCCTGGAGAACAGCGCGGTGTACACCGCCGGGGCCAGCCACATCCTGGACCACCCGGAATACCAGGACGTGGGCAAGGCCCAGAAGCTGATGAGCTACCTGTCGGAGGACCGCTCCCTGGCCCAGGCGCTGGCCCTGCCCGCCCTGAACGGGGACGACACCAAAATCCTCATCGGCCCGGAAAACGTGGCCGACGAGCTGAAGGACACCAGCGTGGTGCTGGCAAGCTACGACATCGGGGACGGCATGAAGGGGGTCATCGGCGTGGTGGGCCCCACCCGGATGGATTACGCCAAGGTGGCCGCCAAGCTGTCCTATGTGGCGGACGGTCTGTCCAAGCTGTTCGGACAGCCGGAGCTGCCCCCCGGCACGCCGGAAAAGGAGGAATAAACGGCAATGGCTGAAGAAAAAATGAAGGAAAACCCCGTCCAGGAGGCCGCGGAGGAGGAAACCGCCGGCGCCCCCGTTCAGGAGGCCGCCGGGGAGGCCGGACCCGGCGGCGCCCCCGAGACCGGCGGGCGTCCTGAGGACGCCGGGGCCCCGGACGCGCCGGACGCCAAGGGGAAGGGACCCTTCGGGAAGGGCAGAAAGGAGCCCAGGAAGGACCAGGGCCAGCTGCTTGCGGAGGCGGCGGACAAATACCTGCGGCTGGCGGCGGAGTACGACAACTACCGCAAGCGCACCGCCAAGGAAAAGGAATCCGCCTGGTCCGAGGCCAAGGCCCAGACCGTGGCCGCCTTCCTCCCGGTGTACGACAATCTGGAGCGGGCGCTGAAGCAGGAGACCGCCGACGAGGCCTATAAAAAGGGCGTGGAGATGACCATGAAGGGCCTCCAGGACGCCCTCACGGGGCTGGGCGTGGAGATGATCCCCGCCCTGGGCGAGACCTTCGACCCCAACCGCCACAACGCCGTGATGCATTGCGACGACCCGGAGTCAGCCGAGAGCACCATCGTGGAGGTCTTCCAGCAGGGCTTCCTCTGCGGGGACAAGGTCATCCGGTTCTCCATGGTAAAGGTGGCGAATTAGAAGCGCGGAGCCGTCGTGAGCAGCGCGGATGGACTGGAGCGAGGGGCGGTGCTTGCCGGTGGCAAGCGTATACCGCCGACCGAGCCGGAGGCGAGACAAAGCCCAAGGAGGGCCAGAGGCCCGGATGGGTTTTCCCCGAGTCGGAAGGAAGCCGCGCGTCGCGAACAGGCGCAGCGTGACAACAAAGCGTCTCCCCAATTCACATTGTTAAAATACACTTTCATATAAACAGGAGGAACTTCATCATGAGCAAGATTATCGGCATCGACTTAGGAACCACCAACAGCTGCGTGTCCGTCATGGAGGGCGGCGAGGCCGTCGTCATCCCCAACGCCGAGGGCAACCGCACCACCCCCTCCGTCGTGGCCTTCTCCAAGGACGGCGAGCGCATGGTGGGCCAGGTGGCCAAGCGCCAGGCCATCACCAACCCCGACCGCACCATCGCCTCCATCAAGCGGGAGATGGGCTCCGACTACCGGGTGCCCATCGACGGCAAGAAATACACCCCCCAGGAGATCAGCGCCATGATCCTCCAGAAGCTGAAGGCGGACGCCGAGAGCTACCTGGGCCAGACCGTCACCGAGGCGGTCATCACCGTCCCCGCCTACTTCACCGACTCCCAGCGCCAGGCCACCAAGGACGCCGGCAAGATCGCCGGCCTGGAGGTCAAGCGCATCATCAACGAGCCCACCGCCGCGGCCCTGGCCTACGGCGTGGACAAGGAATCCGACCAGAAGATCATGGTGTACGACCTGGGCGGCGGCACCTTCGACGTGTCCGTGCTGGAGGTGGGCGACGGCGTCATCGAGGTGCTGGCCACCGCGGGCAACAACCGCCTGGGCGGCGACGACTTCGACAAGTGCGTGATGGACTGGATGGCCGCCGAGTTCAAAAAGGCGGAGGGCATCGACCTCACCGGCGACAAGGTGGCCATGCAGCGCCTCAAGGAGGCCGCCGAGAAGGCCAAGATCGAGCTGTCCGGCGTCACCTCCACCACCATCAACCTGCCCTATATCACCGCCGACGCCACCGGCCCCAAGCACCTGGACATCACCCTCACCCGGGCCAAGTTCGACCAGCTCACCTCCCACCTGGTGGAGGCCACCGCCGGTCCCGTCCGTCAGGCCATGAGCGACGCGGGCCTGTCCGGCAACGACATCCAGAAGGTCCTCATGGTGGGCGGCTCCAGCCGCATTCCCGCCGTCCAGGACATGGTGAAGCGGCTCACCGGCAAGGAGGGCTTCAAGGGCATCAACCCCGACGAGTGCGTGGCCATGGGCGCGGCCCTCCAGGGCGGCGTGTTCACCGGCGACACCAAGGGCCTGCTGCTGCTGGACGTCACCCCCCTGTCCCTGGGCATCGAGACCATGGGCGGCGTGATGACCAAGCTCATCGACCGCAACACCACCATCCCCGCCAAGAAGTCCCAGACCTTCACCACCGCCGCCGACAACCAGACCTCCGTGGAGGTCCACGTCCTCCAGGGCGAGCGGGAGATGGCCCAGTACAACAAAACCCTGGGCCGGTTCCACCTGGACGGCATCGCCCCCGCCCGCCGGGGGGTGCCCCAGATCGAGGTCACCTTCGACATCGACGCCAACGGCATCGTCAACGTGTCCGCCAAGGACCTGGGCACCGGCACCGAGCAGCACATCACCATCACCTCCTCCACCAACATGTCCAAGGAGGACGTGGACAAGGCCGTGCGGGAGGCGGAGCAGTTCGCCGCCGAGGACGCCAAGCGCAAGGAAGAGGTGGACACCCGCAACCAGGCCGACCAGATGGTGTACCAGACAGAAAAGACACTGGAGGAAATGGGCGATAAGCTGGACGCCGGCGACAAGGGCAATATCCAGCGGGAGCTGGACAAGGTCAAGGACGCCCTGAAGGGCAGCGACACCCAGGCCATCAAGAGCGCCACCGAGGAGCTCACCAAGGCGTTTTACGCCGTCAGCGAAAAGCTGTACTCCCAGGCGGGCGGTCAGGCCGGCCCCGGCCCCGACATGGGCGGCGCGGGCTTCACCGGCGGCCAGCCTCAGGGCGGCGGCGACAACGTGGTGGACGCAGATTTTGAAGTCATGGACGATGAAAAGTAAGTGCGGGGGATAGCCGCATAGGGGAGCTTGGAGCGGAGCGAAGGCAAAAGCCCAGCCGCCGCGCAGCGGCAGGCGGGTTTTGCCTGAGTCTCAGCGAAAGCGACCCGGCCATGCGGCCAATCCGCAGCATGATCACATTGTGTAAAACCCACACGGGACACAGCGGGGCTCCACGCCCCGCCGTTCCCGTGTCAAGAGGTGATTCCATATATGGCAGACCAGAAACGAGATTATTACGAGGTCCTGGGCGTGGGCAAGTCCGCCTCAGACGACGAGCTGAAAAGAGCCTACCGCAAGCTGGCCAAGCAGTACCACCCGGACATGAACCCCGGCAACGCCGAGGCGGAGGCCAAATTCAAGGAGGTCAACGAGGCCTATGAGGTGCTGTCCGACAAGGACAAGCGGGCCAAGTACGACCAGTTCGGCCACGCCGGGGTGGACCCCAACTTCGGGGCCGGGGGCTTCGGCGGCGGCTTCGACATGGGGGACATCGACCTGGGGGACATCTTCGGCTCCTTCTTCGGCGGCGGCTTCGGCGGCCAGCGCCAGGCCAACCCCAACGCCCCCAAGCGGGGCGCCTCCCTCCGGGCCAGCGTCACCATCAAGTTCGCCGAGGCCATGGCGGGCTGCGAAAAGGAGATCAGCCTCCACCGTATGGAGACCTGCGGCGCCTGCCGGGGCACCGGCTGCGCCGCGGGCACCACCGCCGAGGTGTGCCCCGACTGCCGGGGCTCCGGCCAGGTGCGCATTCAGCGGGGGGGCGGCGGCTTTGCCTTCACCACCACCGCGCCCTGCTCCAAGTGCCGGGGCACCGGCAAGCTCATCCACCAGCCCTGCCCCGACTGCCGGGGCGAGGGCCAGATGCGGCGGCAGCGGAACATCAAAATCCGCATACCCGCGGGCATCGACGACGGCCAGACCATCTCCATGCGGGGCCAGGGCAACGGCGGCCTCAACGGCGGCCCCGCCGGGGACCTGCTGGTGAACGTGGCCGTCATCCCCGACCGCCGGTTCCAGCGGGACGGCAGCAACCTCTACACAGAACAGCCGGTGTCCTTCACCCAGGCGGCCCTGGGGGCCTCGCTGGAGATCGACACCATCGACGGCAAGGTGAAGTACGACCTGCCCCCCGGCACCCAGCCCGGCGCCGTGTTCCGCCTGCGGGGGAAGGGCGCGCCCAGCGTCAGCGGGCGGGGACGGGGAGATCAGTACGTCACCGTCCAGGTCCAGGTGCCCACCAACCTCACCGGGCAGCAAAAGGACGCCCTGCTGGCCTACGCCCAGACCATGGGGGAGGGCACGCCGCCCCCGGCGACCCCCGTCAAGGACTTCTTCAAAAAGAAAAAGAAATAAACCGGACCCCGCGGCATGTGCCGCGGGGTCCGGTTTATTTCGCTCAGCAGTCCACGGTGATGTTGTCCGTGCCGTGGGCCTCGAACTCGTCGATATAGGCGTCGATGCGCTGGGTCAGCTCGTCATAATTGCTCTCGTCGATGGGCACGTCGTCCATGTCCCGGCGGGCCAGGTCCTCCGCCAGAATCTCAAAGAACACATTGTTCTCATACTCCATGATGGCCTCGTGGATGCCCCCCTCCGCAAAGGCCCGGGAGGGGATCACCTCCCCCTGATAGGTCTCGGACAGGCTGGGCATCCCCTCCTGGGCCGCCCGGGCAAACAACAGGCTCTCCACCTCGTCGTAGTCCTTGAACCGGTCCTCTCCCCGGGTGGAGTTCAAAATCCAGTTGCCGATGTATACCATGTCCAGCAGCCTGCGCAGCTGCTTGCGCGTCAGTTCCAGTTCCATCCTTAGCCCTCCTTCGGCTGAACTCACCTCTATTTTATACTGCCCCGTCCCCCCTTGTCAATGGGCATAGTTATCCATTGGAGGGGGCATATCCATCCCGCCCCCGTCATATAGTCAGGGCAGGAAACCATTTGATATGCGGAGCGTGATATCCATGGACGAATACAGAGGCGAAAACAGGATTGTACTGCGGGGACAGGGGCTGGCCGCCCCCGTCCCCTCCCACCGAAACCACGGCGTGGACTACTACGCCGTCCCCCTTCGGGTGCCCCGGCTGAGCGGGGTGGACGACGTGCTCAACCTGGTGACGGCGGACCCGGACCCCTCCCTGTGGGAGCCGGGCCGGTGGGTGGACGCGCAGGGGGAGGTGCGCTCCTACAACAACCGCTCCGGCCAGGGCAGCAAGCTGGTCATCACCGTGCTGGTGCGGTCCGCCCAGCCCGCCCCGGAGGAGACGGGGGAGAACCGGCTGGTGCTGGCCGGGGCGCTGTGCCGCAGGCCCACCGCCCGCCGCACCCCCCTGGGCCGGGAAATCTGCGACCTGCTGCTGGCCGTCAACCGGCCCTACGGCCGGGCGGACTACCTGCCCTGCATCGCCTGGGGTTCGCTGGCCGCCCACTGCGCCGGGCTGGACGTGGGCGACCGGCTGCGGCTGGAGGGCCGGCTCCAGAGCCGCCAGTACCACAAGCTCATCGACGGGGAGCAGGTGGAGCGCACCGCCTTTGAGATTTCGGTGATGAACCTGCTGGACGGCGCGGAGCCGTTATGAGCGCGGAGAAGCGGACAGCGAAGGAGCTTGGAGCGCAGCGAGGCCAAAAGCCCAGCCGCCGCGCAGCGGAGGTGGGTTTTGGCCGAGGCGGAGTGAAAGCGGCTGAGCGCCCTGGCCGCTTCGCAGCGTGACGGCGTCGGGGCAAGCTTCGCATCCCTCGCTTCCGCCTTTGGCGAAGCGCGCTTGTTTTGCCGTCCCTCCTTTCCCCACAAAGCCTGAGGCGCGGCTTTGCGGGGGTTCTGCTCGCGCGCCGCGAACAGGCGCAGCGTGAATGGCATGGCAAAATTCAGCCGTAAACCTCCGGGCACACCTCCCGGAGCTTGGCCCGGATGGCGCGCAGGTCGGCGAAGGTGTCCGGCTTCTTGGACGGGTCCCGGAGCAGGGCGGCGGGATGGTAGATGGCGGTATAGCTCACCCCGTCCCGCTCCACCCACTGTCCGTGTTCCCTGGTGATGCGGTAATCCGGCTTGATGATGCGCATGGCGGCAATCCGCCCCAGGCACACCACCACCCTGGGCCGGAGCAGCTCCATCTGCTCCCGGAGGTAGCCGATGCAGGCGTCCTGCTCAGTGTTCAGCGGGTCCCGGTTTTTGGGCGGGCGGCACTTGACAATGTTGGTGATATAAAAGTTCTTCTCCCGGCTCAGGCCGATGAGAGACAGCATTTCGTCCAGTAACTGCCCTCCCCTGCCCACAAAGGGCTCCCCCTGGAGGTCCTCGTTCTCTCCGGGGCCCTCGCCCACAAACATGATCCGGGCGTTTTTCGGCCCCTTACCGAACACCACGTTGGTGCGGGTGTCCGCCAGGGCGCATTTCTGGCAGGCGAGACAGCGGCGCTCTAATTCTACCCAATCCGGCATGGGCGTTTCCTCCCCTTCTCCTTCTTTATGATCCCCGCCGCCGGGCCAGCCAGCCCCTCAGGCCCCCGGGCAGGGCGGCGGCGGGCCGCTCCGGCAGGTCAATGAAGTACTTTCCGGACGCGTTTACCACGGTAGTGTCCCCAAACCGGCGGGTTCTGGGGACGTTAGGCGTGTATTGCAGGTGGACATGGCCGTGGACGTGGTATTGGGGGGCATACGCCTCCATCACCTCTCGGAAGCAGGCGAAGCCCTGATGGCAGGCGTCCTCCATATCCCCCAAGCCCTGGGCGGGGGCGTGGGTCACCAGAATATCCACGCCGCCCTTTTTCAGCGTCCGGCCCAGCTTGGCGACGCGGCGCCGCATCTGCCGCTCGGTGTACTGGTGTTCGCTGCTGTTGTACTTCATGCACCCGCCCAGGCCGAGGATGCGGTAGCCCCGGAACTCCACCACCCTGCCGTCGATGCAGTCGCACCCCTCCGGCGGCTCGTTCTCATACCGGGCGTCGTGGTTGCCGTGGACGTAAAACAAGGGCCGGTTGGCCATGGTCACCAGAAAGGAGAGGTAGGACGGCGGCAGGTCCCCGCAGGAGATGATGGCGTCCGCCCCCTGGAGCTTTTCCTTGGAGAAATAATCCCACAGCCCCTGGTCCGGGGCGTCGGAGATCACCATCAGCTTCACTTGTCCCTCTCCTCCTCCGGCGGGATGCTCTCCCGGTCCACGCCCAGCCGCCGCACCGTGGGCCTGGCCACCGGAAGCAGCTCGTCAAAGGCGGGCAGGCGGCCGTCCACGCGGTCGCACAGCCAGTCCATTTTCAAAATCTCTTCCATGGTCAGATTCCGGCTGCCGTCGTTGACCACATTGCCCCCCTGGTCCCGGATAAACCGCTGGAAGGGCTGAATGGTCCCCGCCCGGATGCCCTGCCGCAGGATCTCCGCCAGGGACCGCACCCCCTCGGGCAGGTCCGGGCTGAAGCGCAGGTCCACCACCCCGCTGTTCATCCCCCACCAGTAGTTGATGGCGCAGCTGCTGTCCTCCGCCAACGGGATGGTTTTGGGGTCCCGGAGCATCTCCCGCACAATGCGCACGTAGAACTCCCCCCAGTGCCAGCTGGGCGAGGCCAGCTGGACAAGCTCGCCGTCCGGCTCCAGCCGGGCCAGCCCCTGGGCCCCGTCGGGCTGCTCGGAGATATAGTCCCGGTCGCTGACAATCTGGAGGCCCTGCCGCCGGAACTCCCCCATATAATCCCCCGGCAGGCAGTGCCAGCGCAGGTCGATGACCGCCTCCGGGTTGGTGAGGGCCGCCCCCAGGGCAAAGGCGTTGATGCTGGCGGGCACCCCCAGAATGGGGTAGCTGCCCACATAGCCGATGCGGCTGCCCCGGCTCATGGCCCCGGCGATGGCCCCGGTGATGAATTTGCCCTCGTACACCCGGCAGTAATACGCCTTCACGTTGACGTAGGGCTGGTCGATGGAGCAATTCATAAAGCGCACCTTGGGGTACTTCACCGCCACCCGCAGGGTGGCGTCGATGAGGCTCACGGAGGTGGTGAAAATCAGCTCCGCGCCCCCCGCCACCGCCTCGCCGATGACCCCGTCCGCCTCCTGGGGGGACACGTCGTAGAAGCGCTGCACGCTGACCGCGTCCCCCAGGGTCTCCTCCAAATACTCCCGGCCCCGGTCGTGGGCGGCGGCCCAGCCGCTGGTCTGGGGCGTACCCTGGAAGAGAAACGCCACCTTCAGCCGCTTTTTCGTCCCGAGCAGGGCGGACATGACACTTTTTTTCTCCTCCCCCTCCGCGGGGGCAAGGCTCACCGCGATGGGCGCGGGCGACCCGTGGACGCACAGCTCCTTCCAGATGGCGGTGAGGGTTTTGCGGTAGTCCCCCTCGCCGATGGAGCTCAAAAAGTCCTGGGCCGGATAAAATTCCAGCCAGCGCAGCAAGGCGTCCCCGGCGGTCAGGCCCAGGCTGCCGCCGCCCAGCCGGTAAAAGCTGCTGCGGAAGCTGAAATACCGGGCCTTGAATTTTTTCCGAAAGTCCTCCGGCCAGTCCTCATCCTTGGCGAAGCCCAGCGCCGCCTGGAGCTTGGCATATCCCCCCAGGTCGCTGAAATGCACGCCCCAGCACCGGCTGTGGCGGAAAAACTCCAGAAACTCCATATAGATCTGGGTGGTGATGTCGTCCGCCCGGGCGGGCATGAGCCTGATCACGTCCGCCTGCACCGTGGCCGAGCCCATGCTTTTGAGCACGCTCACCCGCTTGTTCCCCTCCTGGACGTAGAACCGGCCCAGGTACTCATAGCACTTGACGGCGTCGTGGATGCCCTCGCTCAGCTGGGCCGTGCACAGGTTGGTCCACTTGGTGGCAAACTCGCTGTCCGTGGCCATCAGGGGATAAAAGCCGGGGGAGAAGGAATTGCAGCGCGCCTCCTCGGTGGAGCCCACCACCAGATAGATGGGCACCTCCATCACCCCCAGCTTCACCTGGGACAGCTGGAGCTTCTCCGCCCCCAGGGCCTGGATGTTGGGGTTCAGCCCCCGGTGGACACAGTTCTTATATTCCCGCTGGCCCGCCTTCAGGGCCTGCTGGTAGTACTGGACGGCTTCGGTACTGGGCATTGGGTGTCCTCCTTGTGCAACGTTGTATTCCTTGACTTTTTATGTCAAATCGTATAAAATAATACCGGGTCCCGTGTGAGGGAGCCCGGCAACGGCAGGCGGTTTGGTTACTCAAACCCGAAAGGGGGTGAGTATGTGCCCATAACCCTGACTTTTCATGTTTACGGTTTTACCGTGACTGTACGGGTAAAAAGGGACGACCGCCACTCCGACAAGTGACGGTCGTCTACGCAGTTTGTAGTCCAGCCACACTTTAAGGAGCCAAACCGCTTGCCCGGGTGAACAAAACACGGGGCTCTCTATGCTTATTATACCCTCCGGCTGCGGATTTGTCAACGGAATGTTTTGCATCGAATTGTGCAACCAGGCCCCCCTTTATCTCCTCCTGCAAAGGAGGAGATAACATCATGCAACACACCGAGACCTACAACCTGAATCTCATCGAGACGTCCGACACCTTTTCCCCGGACCCCCTCAACCAGAACGCCCAGGCTCTGGAGGACGCCGTGGAGGCCGCCCGGGCGGAGGCCCAGACCGCCGGCGCCGCCCTGGACCAGCGCCTGGTCAAGCTGGAGGCGAAGCATGTCGTGGCCGGAGCCTACACCGGCAACGGCGATTCGTCCGCCACCCAGCTCATCCGCCTGGGGTTTACCCCAAAAGTCGTGCTGATCCACACCCGCAACCCCGGCGGCGGCTTCATGGCCACCTCCGCCTATTACTGCTATCAGAGCAACCTCAACTCCCGGGTGGTGGAAATTGTGGACGGCGGATTTCAAGTCCGCAACTCCAACGCCTACGCCAACCAACAGAACATCGTTTACCTCTACATCGCCTTCGACTGAGCGGCGCATAGAAAGGACCCCCCGGAAGGGAGAGGTAACGTAAGGAAGTTACCTCTCCCTTATCTATTTGCAGCCAGCCGAATGTGATTGAATTGCAGGAAATCAACATTTCGGAGGTATATATCGTGGGAAAATCTACATTTGAACAGATGGATGGAACTTATCGTCAAGAGGGAGATTATTTTCTCCCAAATCTCACTGTGCCGGAAAGTGTCCCTGTTGCTATTTGGGGTCAGCGCAGGCGTCAGAATCTACGGGAACACAGGAAAGCCCTTTACAATGCCTTGCTACTCAGCGGGAAGCTGGATAGTCACCTGGCTGACATTAATCAGCAGGCTGAAAATATGTTTTCTCAGCTTGTCAAACAGATGGCAAAGCAAGAAGGTATTACCGAACAGCTCAAGGCCAACAGTCAGATGGAATGGGTAAGACACATGAACAATATCCGAGAGCGAGTAGAAGAAATTGTAAATATGGAAATCATATATGCTTTTAGATAAATAATGTTTACCCATGCGGCGGGCGAAGCGGCGGGCGAACTGCCAGATCGGAAGAGCGTCGTGTAGGGAAAGAGTGTTGCGAGACGTGGGG
>CANDCH010000007.1 GCA_947383145.1 uncultured bacterium | reverse complement strand
CTCGCGCCGAAAATACTTGGCTGGCGACGGCCCGGAAAAATAGGTAGTGCCGACACAAAGAAGCGGACAGCTGAAGGGCTGTCCGCTTTCTTTGCGTTGCCGGAGGTCAATGCCCCCGATGCTTCTGCCTGCGTTTTTCCTGCCGGAGGGCGAATTTCCGCTCCTGTTCCTCCTCCCGGCGCTCTTTGAAATCGGCCTTACGCTGTACTTTACCCTGTTCCCGCTGGAGCTGGAGGGCCTGCTGGGCCTTGGTACCGGTTCCCGCGGCTTGGGTGGCTTTCCTGGCCTCCCGCCGCATCCGCTTAGGATTGGGCAGACGGCCCGCGGCCCGGTCTGCCGGGACCGGCGGGCTGAACCGCAGCTCCCGCCAGCGGCGCAGGATAAAATCCAGCACCTCCTGATCTCGAGGTTCGCCGCCAAAGGTGATTTTACACACCCGGCAGCCGTCCTCATCCTCCCGCTGGAACAGTCCAACCCAGAAGGGCGGTTCAAAATACACCGTGAGGCTTGCTTTTGAGAGACACATATTCAATTTTCCTCCTTTGAATTCTCTCGCGGAGAAGGGACAACCAAGGAGGCAGGTTACTGGCGGGAGGGAGGGCTCCCGCGCCCCGACTACCCGACGGGGACTGTGTTTTTATCTCCGCCTGCCGGTATCATAGCATATCTGGGCTGAAATGTACAGCTTTTGTCAGCAAAGCAGCCCAACCAATTCCAGAAGATCATTGACGCGGCAATCGGGCGTGTCCTCCTCCGCCAGCGGCGTCCCCATCCCGCCAAAGCCCTGGCGGACCCAGATCGTTTTCAGTCCCAGCCGCTTTGCGGGGCGGATGTCGTTGTCCAGCCGGTCCCCGATCATGACGGCGTGCCCGGGCAGGCAGCCCACCCGCCGGAGGGCGAGCTCAAATATCCTCAAATCCGGCTTTTCGACCCCATCCTCGGCCGACGCGATGATGAGGTCAAGGTACTGAGCAAGCCCGTATTCCTTCATGCGGCCCGCCGTCCCCGGGCTCTGGTTGGCGATGATCCCCAGCTTATACTTCCCGTGAAGCGCGGCAAGGCAATGTGCCGCCTGGGGATACACGGTCTCGTCCTCGCTGTGCCAGGGGGTCAGGGGCAGCCCCAGACGCTTCAGCGGGTGGGCGACATTTTGCTTTGCCAGCTCCACCGCCCGGGCATAGGCCTGCTCATAGGTCATCTCCGTCCCCGCGATGGCGTCCAAAATCCGATGCTCATTGGCCCGGCTCTCGTCCACCAGGGTGGAGCCCACATCAAAGAATAGCCACTTGATTTCTCCAAACATATGCCGGCGCCCTCCTCAAAAACGGATCGTATGATAATAGGAGGCCTACAGGACGAAATCCTCATCCCTCAGATGGTCAAAGCTGGCCACCAGAGGCTTGGGCGGCACACGCTTCAGGGGGTCGTAGCGGAAGCGGCGGCAGGAGCCGGCGCAGGCCACGATCCCTTTTTTTATGCACATCATCCGGCCCTCGTCCGAATCCAGCGGAGTTCCCCACTGGCAGTAGGAACAGCGGGGCTCGATATGTTTGTCAAACAGCATGGCTGGTCACCCTCCCTGGCGCGATGGACAGCTGGCGTATTGTTTTTCCATTATACACGAAAACGCGGCGGATTTCCACACTTATTTCGCCAGAGGGAGCGGCACAGCGCCGCCAGAAGCAGCCAGCCCGCCAGCGCCGCCAGCGAGGACGCCGCCAGGGCGGTGGAGAAATCCAGCGCCGCGATGGACTCCGCCTGTTCCGCCAGATATTCAGACACCGGGGCGGAAAGCGGAAACAGCGCGGTGAGGCACCATGTCAGCCCCGCGGCGATGAGTCCGTGGCAGAGCTTGCCCAGCAGGTAGGTTTTGGCGGACAGTCCGCTGTCCACCAGGAAGGAAAGCACTTGACAGTGCACTGACAGCCCCGCCCACCCCAGCATGAACGCCGCCATGGACACCCGGCCCGTCAGCTGAGCGCCCCCCCGCAGGGAGGACACCCCCGAGGACAGCTCCAGCAGGCCCGCCACCAGCCGCTGGGCCCATTCCGGCTCAAAGCCCGCCAGGGCCAGTAACCGGGCCAGCGCCGTAAACACCCCGCAGGCGGACAAAAGCCGCAAAATCACCGCGAAAAATACCACAAAGGCGCAGATGTTCAGCGTACTCTGGAAAGAGCGGCCCACCGCGCCGGTGAAGGCGGCGGGGATGGTGACGGTTTGGATGGGCTTGGGGCGGGCGGAGGCGGTCCGGCGTCCCTCCCGGCCCCCGTAAAAGCGGAACAGCAGCCCCACCAGCACTGAGGCCAGGGCATGGGTCAGGTAGAGCAGCAGGCCCACCCGGCTGTCTCCAAAGACCCCCGCCCCCACTACCCCCAGGATGAACGCCGGACCTGAGTTATTGCAGAAGGCCAGCAGCCGCTCCGCCTCCGTCTTGGTGCACAGCCCCTGCCGGTAGAGCTGGAGGGCGGTGCGGGCCCCCACGGGATAGCCGCCGATGAAGCCCAGAGCCACCGCCGCCGCGCAGCTGCCGCTCACCCGGAACAGAGGGCGCATCAGCCCCTCCATGGCTCTCCCCAGATAGGCTGCCAGACCCAGGTCCACCACCAGGGAGGAGAGCACAAAAAACGGAAACAGGGAGGGCATGATGACGTTGTAGCACAGCGCCAGCCCGTCCTTGGCGCCTGAGATGGCCTGGTCCGGCATGGCCACCAGCCCCGCTGTGGCGGCGATCAGCGCCAGCCCCGCCAGCGCGTCCCGCACCGTTTTTTCCTTTAGCAGCCTCAACATGCCGTCACCCCCGTGGGGAGAGCCTATGCGGGGCCGGACGGCGGCTTGCATGTCCCGGGAAATATTTCGCTGGGACCGGTACAAGGTTTCAGGACGCGGCCCTTGGAAATCGGAGGGAGCTGTGGTATACTGAAAAAAAGCGCGAGGGAGGGTCAGCGATGCAGCACGAGATCACCCAACGGATTCCCCTGCTGGACGGGCGGGGGAACCTCACCCAGGCGGGCTACGCCAAGCGCCTGCTTCCCATCTACGACCGCAGGCTGGTGCGGGGCGGCCTCACCCGGCTGAAGGAGTGGGACTATTACTATGCGGGAAACGACCGCTTCGGGGTGGCCCTCACCATTGCCGATAACCGCTATATGGGGTTGGATTCCATCTCCTTCCTGTCCTTCCGGGGGGAGCCCTGGGAGGTGACCAGAAGCCCCATGACCGCCTTCCCCATGGGACGGACCGGCCTGCCCGCCACCTCGGCGGCGGGGGTGAGCGCCAGCGCAGGGAAAAAGCACGCGCTCCTGTTCCAGGCGGGGGAGGGAACGCGGCGGCTCACCGCCCACATGGAGGAGTTCAAGGACGGACAGCCCATCGACGTCCGGCTCACCCTCACCGGAGAGCCGGAGGAGTCCATGGTGATCTGCACCCCGTTTGAGAAAGCGGGCCATTTCTATTACAATCAGAAGATCAACTGTATGCGGGCGGAGGGCACGGTGCGCATCGGGGAGGAGGAGTACCGCTTTGAGCCGGACAGCGCCTTTGCCGTGCTGGACTGGGGCCGGGGAGTGTGGACCTACCACAACACCTGGTACTGGGGGTCCGCCTCCGGGCTGGTGGATGGTGTGGATTTCGGCTTCAACGTGGGCTATGGCTTTGGGGACACCTCCGCCGCCACGGAGAATATGCTGTTTTACGGCGGAAAGGCCCACAAGCTGGATCAGGTATCCTTCGGCATCCCCACGCGGGACGGGCGGGAGGACTATATGAGCCCCTGGCGGTTTACCAGCAGCGACGGGCGGTTCGAGATGGACTTTGTTCCCGTCATCGACCGTGCCTCCCGCACCGATGTGAAGCTCATCAAAAGCGACCAGCACCAGGTGTTCGGGCGGTTTAGCGGGACGGCGGTGCTGGACGGCGGGACCCGGCTCCAGGTGCGGGATCTGTTCGGCTTCGCGGAAAAGGTGGAGAACAAGTGGTAAGGCGGCGGCCCGCCCCGGCGGGTTCGCCGCTTTAACGCGGTAAAAATTTCTTGGAAAAAGGGGTTGACAAATCCGCCCTGTCTGCGTATAATGACAACAACAACCAAACAGAGCAAACCAGTGACGGAGAGAAGTAACCGGCGCGGCGGACCTTCAGAGAGCCCCTGATGGTGGGAACGGGGCGGCGAGCGGCCGGCGAATGGACTTCGGAGGGCGGACCGAACGGCTTGGGCCAAGTAGGGACCGACGGGCATCCCACCCGTTATCCATCGGGGCGCGTATGATGGTACGCGTAAGCGAGCGGACGTGTTCAACGTCAATTTGGGTGGTATCGCAGAAGCAATGGCTTTTGTCCCATGTTGGGGACAAAGGCTTTTTCTTTTTCCTCCCCGGGTTTGGCGCCCCGGGTCATCTGCCGCCCAAAATCACATAATTGGAGGAAAGAACCATGAAAAAGCGCAACATGATCAAGAAGTTTTTCGCCCTGACCGCGGCGGCGGCCTTGGCCCTCTCCCTGGGGGCCTGCTCTAACGAGAACGTTCGGGTGTCCGCGCCGTCCCTGGAGAACGACAGCTCCTCCCAGCCCTCGGAGCCTGCCGGAGGCGCCTCCTACAACGTGGCCATCATCAAGCAGCTGGACCACCCCTCCCTGGACGAGATCGCCCGGGCTATCGAGGCCGAGCTGAAGCAGCTGGCGGAGGACAACGGCGTGACCATTCAGTACCACACCACCTCCGGCCAGGACGACCCCAGCACTCTGAAGCAGCTGGCCGACCAGGCCATCGCCGACGGGGTGGACGCGATCATTCCCATCGCCACCACCGCCGCCCAGGTGGCCGCCGCCTGCGCCGAGGACACCAAGACCCCCGTGGTGTTCGCCACCGTCTCCGACCCGGAGGAGGCCAAGCTCACCGGCATTGACTACGTCACCGGCACCAGCGACGCGCTGAACACCGCCTTCATCATCGACATGATGCTGGCCCAGAACCCGGACTTGTCCAAGGTTGGCCTGCTGTATTCCCTGTCCGAGCCCAACTCCGTCAAGCCCATCGCCGAGGCCAAGGCTGTGCTGGACGGCAAGGGCATCGCCTACACCGAGCAGACCGCCAACTCCAACGACGAGGTGGTGGCCGCCGCCGCGGCCCTCATCGCCGAGGGGGTGGACGCCGTGTTCACGCCCACCGACAACAAGATCGCCTCCGCCGAGCTGGCCATCTATGAGGAACTGATCCAGGCGGGCATTCCCCACTACACCGGGGCCGACTCCTTTGTGCGCAACGGGGCCTTCGCCACCTGCGGCGTGAATTACACCGACGTGGGCCGGAAAACCGCAGATTACGCCTATGAGGCCATCACCCAGGGCATGGACGGCATGGAGGACTTCTATCTGATGGACGGCGGCATCATCACCGTCAACACCGAGACCGCCGCCGCAATGGGCGCCGACTACTCCATGTTCAGCTCCATGGGCACCCTGGTGGAGGTCCAGACCACCGAAGATTAACCTACTTTTTCTTGAAAGAAAAAGTAGGCAAAAAGAACTTTAATTCGCTGACGGACGCAGGCAGTCTGCGAAAAGTTTCCGCCCTGCGGCCACACAGTTCATCGGATGAGACGCCGCTTGATTCCTTTTCTTGAAAGAAAAAGCAGGCAAGAAGAACTTAGATTCGCTGACGGGCCGTTACTCCCACGCCCTGGCGCAAACGGGCCATCCCGTGGACGCGGTGGAGCTGCTGGAGCACAACATCGAGGGATTCCAGCGGAACAC
The DNA here is from genome assembly GCA_947383145.1 of uncultured bacterium. GTDB lineage: Bacteria > Bacillota > Clostridia > Oscillospirales > Oscillospiraceae > Enterenecus. The sequence continues at coordinate 97,204 of CANDCH010000007.1, read as the reverse complement.
TCTCCCCGGCGAGCGGGTGACTGTCCGGCAGGGGAACGCGTTGGACTTGGGGGATTTCGGGAATGACAGCTATGATCTGACCCTTCTGCTGGGCCCCATGTACCACCTGTATACGGCGGAGGAGCAGAAAAGGGCGCTGGCCGAGGCCATCCGGGTGACGAAGCCCGGCGGGGTGGTGTTCGCCGCCTACTGCGGCAGCGACGCCACCGCGATCCAGTACTGCTTTGTCCGCGGCATGTTCCGTGATCCCCGCAACCTGGCCCTGGCGGACCCGGTGACCTTCAAGCTGGGCTCCGATCCGGCGCATATCTTTGCCCTCCACCGTCGGGAGGACATCGACGCCCTCATGGACGGCCTGCCCGTCACCCGCCTCCACTTCGTGGGCACGGATATGGCCGCCGGGTACCTGCGGGACACCATCGGCCAGATGGACGATGAGCTGTATGAGCTGTACCTGCGCTACCACTTCGCCGTCTGCGAGCGGCGCGACCTGGTGGGGGCGTCCAACCACTTCCTGGATATCTTTCAAAAACAATAGCCGCCGCCCGCCCCCGGCAGACGCCGGGGGCGGAGGCGCGAGAGGAGCGCGTATCCATGCTTTTGATCACCCAGACCGCCCTGGAGCTGGGCTTCCAATATGCCCTGGTGGCCATGGCGCTGTTTTTGAGCTACCGCATTCTGGACATCGCCGACCTGACCACCGACGGCAGCTTTGTGCTGGGGGCGGCGGTGTCGGTGACGCTGGCGGCGGCGGGCCACTCCGTTCTGGCCATCCCCGCGGCCATGGCGGCGGGAGCCTGCGCCGGGTTCGTCACCGCCTTTTTGCAGACCCGCATGGGGGTGCCCTCCATTCTGGCGGGCATTGTCACCAACACCGGCCTGTATACCGTCAACCTGATGGTCATGGGCTGGCGGTCCAACGCCAGCCTCCTGCGTACAGAGACGCTGTTCACCCTGTTCAAAAAGACCGGCGTGGGCGGCAGCTGGAACGAGCTGCTGCTGTCCGCCTCCATCACGATTGTGGCGGGGACGGCACTGTGGCTGTTTCTGGGCACCCGGCTGGGGCTGTCCATCCGGGCCACCGGGGACAACCGGGATATGGTGCGGGCCTCGTCGGTGAACCCGGCGTTCACGGTGACGGTGGGGCTGTGCTTTTCCAACGCACTCACCGCCCTGTCCGGCGCGGTGGTGGGCCAGTACCAGAAGACGGTGGATATGAGCCTGGGCACCGGCATTGTGGTTATCGGTCTGGCCTGCCTCATCATTGGGGAGACGCTGCTGGGCCGGGGCGGCATCGGGAAGGGGATCGTCTCCGTCATGGTGGGCGCCGTGGTCTACCGGGGGATTTACGCCGTGGTGTTCAACACCAAGATCGTCCCCATCGAGTGCCTGAAGCTGGTTACCGCCACTGTGGTGGCGCTGGCCATTGCCGCCCCCGCCATCAAGAGCGGCGCGGCCTTTGAGAAGCGCAGGCTCACCGCCAGCCGGAAAGGGGGACGCTGACATGCTCCAAATCGACAACATCTCCAAGACCTTCAACCCCGGCACCGTCAACGAGAAAAAGGCGCTGTCCCAGCTGTCCCTCCACCTGGAGCCGGGGGACTTCGCCTCCATCATCGGCTCCAACGGCGCGGGGAAGTCCACCCTGCTCAACGCCATCGCGGGCAGCTTTATTGTGGACAGCGGCTCCATCGCCCTGGACGGCAGGGACATCACCTTTACCCCGGACCACAAGCGCAGCGTGGTGATCGGGCGGCTGTTCCAGGACCCCCTCCGGGGCACCGCCCCCTCCATGACCATCGAGGAGAATCTGGCCCTGGCCTACCTGCGCTCCCAGGAGGAGAAGACCAACCCCTTCAGCCGGATTCGGAAAAGGGATAAGGAACTGTTTGCCGAAAAGCTGAAGCTGCTGGGCATGGGGCTGGAGGATCGGATGCGCCAGCCGGTGGGGCTGCTGTCCGGGGGGCAGCGGCAGGCGCTGACGCTGCTGATGGCCACCCTGGTGACCCCCAAGCTGCTGCTGCTGGACGAGCACACCGCCGCCCTGGACCCCGCCACGGCGGAGAAGGTGCTGGAGCTCACCCGGGCCATCGTGGCGGACAACCATATCACCTGCCTGATGGTGACCCACAACATGAAGCAGGCCCTGGAGCTGGGGAACCGGACGCTGATGATGGCGGACGGGAACATTGTGCTGGACGTGTCCGGCCGGGAGCGCACGGGCATGACGGTGGAGGACCTGCTGCGCCGCTTCAAGGCGGGGACAGGGAAGGAGCTGGACAACGACCGAATTCTGCTCTCCGACTGATAAGAGCGCCCCCCGGCTGTGCCGGGGGGCGCTCTTGCCATTTTGGCCGCGCCATGTTAAAATGAGGAAAATGAGCGGGAGGGATGGACAATGGGGACCACCATGACGTATATCCAGCTGAAAAACCGGGGCTTTACCAGACAGGAGCTGCAAGCCTGCATGGACGGGCTGTTCAGCGGAAAAGCGCGGGAACAGCCTCCGCTCCAGGAGCTGGAGCGGAGAATGGAGGCGCTGAAGGGGGAAACGCTGACCCTCAAGGACCGGGTGATCCTGAAAATGCTCCGCTGCGCGATGAAGCGGGAGGACAAGGGAGCGAAGGGAACCCAGGTGGCGTTTCGGCCGGACGCGCCGTGGCTGCCCTTCTGGCACACTGGGATGTGCGAGGGGAGCGTCCGCTCCAGCCGAGACCTGCGGCGGCTGTCCGAGGCGTTCGGGACCCCGGTGCTGGCCTTCGCCCTGTTCGACAGCGACGTGCTGTTCGCGTCCTATCTGGACGGCGCCGCAGGCGAGGCCTATGACTGCGCCAAGCCAAACTGGGAGGGGTACGAGGAGTACGATGCTGAGACCTACCGTTTGGGCTTCCCGGAGTTTCTGGCGCGGCTGTGCCCGCCGGAGGAGCGGGAGCGGCTGCGGGCGGTCTGGGACGGGGAGGAGGACTTTGCCGACGACCGGATGTGGAAGCTGATGGAGCTGCTGGGGATGGAGGTTATTGACCCGAAGGCGGAGCGCTTCCCAAAGGGGTTCCAGCGGGTGATCCCCGCAAAACGATAACAAGGAGAAATAAATGGAGACAATTATACAAATTTTAAGCAGGGAGCTGGACCGTCCGGCCCAGCACGTGGAAAACGTCATCACCTTGCTGGACGAGGGGAACACCGTCCCCTTCATCGCCCGCTACCGCAAGGAGCTCCACGGGGCCATGGACGACCAGCTCATCCGCCAGCTGGCGGACCGTTTGCAGTACCTGCGCAATTTGCAGGACCGCCGGGACGAGGTAAAACAGGCCATCGAGAACCAGGGAAAGCTGACGGAGGAGCTGTCCGCCGCCATCGACGGGGCGGCCACCCTGGCGGAGGTGGAGGACCTTTACAGGCCCTATAAGCAAAAGCGCCGCACCCGCGCCGCCATGGCGCGGGAAAAGGGCCTGGAGCCCCTGGCCCTGCTGGCCTTCGCCACCGGCCCTGCGGTGGATATGGAGGGGGCGGCCCAGGCGTATATCGACCCCGAAAAGGGGGTGGATACAGCGGAGGACGCCCTCCGGGGGGCCTCCGACATCATCGCCGAGATGATTTCCGACGACGCGGACATCCGCAAGCTGCTGCGGGAGCTGTATTGGCGGCGGGCGTCCATCGTGTCCAGGGCAGCCGCCAAGGAGCCTGAGGATTCGGTGTACCGGCTCTACTATGAGTTTTCAAGCCCGGTGTCCAAAACCCAGGGGCATCAGATTCTGGCGATGAACCGGGGCGAGCGGGAGGAAATCTTGAAGGTGGCCGTGGAGATGGACCGGGAGGCCGCCCTGGTGGCTCTGCGGCGGAGGGTGGCGCCGGGGCGGGCGGCCATGGAGTTTGTCAAAACCGCCGCCGAGGACGCCTACGACCGGCTCATCGCTCCCTCCCTGGAGCGTGAGGTGCGCGCCGAGCTGACGGAGCGGGCCAATGAGGGGGCCATCGGCCAGTTCGCCCTCAATTTAAAGCCCCTGCTGATGCAGCCCCCGGTGAAGGGCTTCGTCACCATGGGGCTGGACCCCGGCTACCGCATGGGGTGTAAAGTGGCGGTGATTGACCCCACCGGCAAGGTGCTGGACACCGCGGTGGTCTACCCCACCCACGGGGAGCGGGGGAAAAACGAGGCCATCGACAGGCTGGCCGCCCTCATCAGAAAGCACCGCGTGGCCCACATCGCCATCGGCAATGGCACCGCCAGCCGGGAGACGGAGCAGATGGCGGTGGAGCTCATCCGCAAGGTCGGGGGCGGCGTCAGCTACGCCATGGTCAACGAGGCGGGGGCGTCGGTGTACTCCGCGTCCAAGCTGGCGGCGGAGGAGTTCCCCGAGTTCGACGTGAACCTGCGCTCGGCGGTGTCCATCGCCCGGCGGCTCCAGGACCCCCTGGCGGAGCTGGTGAAGATCGACCCCAAATCCATCGGCGTGGGCCAGTACCAGCATGACATGCCCCAGGCGAGGCTGGGCGAGGCCCTGGACGGGGTGGTGGAGGACTGCGTCAACGCCGTGGGGGTGGACGTGAACACCGCCTCTGCCCCCCTGCTCACCCGGGTGGCGGGGCTGAACGGGACGACCGCCAAAAATATTGTCAAGTATCGGGAGGAGAACGGCCCCTTCACCACCCGGAAGCAGATTTTGAAGGTGCCCAAGCTGGGGCCCAAGGCCTTCGAGCAGTGCGCGGGCTTCCTGCGGGTGCCGGAGAGCAAGTCCCCCCTGGATAACACCGCCGTCCACCCGGAGAGCTATGGCGCGGCGGAACAGCTGCTGGCCCTGTGCGGCCGGGATATGGCCGACGTGAGGGCCGGGAAGCTGGGGGACCTGAAGGAACGGCTGGCGGCCTATGGCCCGGAGCGGGCGGCGTCCGAGTGCGGCGTGGGGGTGCCCACCCTGCTGGATGTGGCGGCGGAGCTGATGAAGCCGGGACGGGACCCCCGGGACGAGCTGCCCGCCCCGGTGCTGCGCACCGACGTGCTGGATATCAAGGACCTGAAGCCTGGGATGGAGCTCAAGGGTACGGTGCGCAACGTCATCGACTTCGGGGCCTTTGTGGATATCGGCGTCCACCAGGACGGGCTGGTGCACATCAGTCAGATCTGCGACAAATTCATCAGGCACCCCTCCGAGGCGCTGCGGGTGGGCGACGTGGTGACGGTGTGGGTGAAAGAGGTGGACGAGAAAAAGAAGCGCATCTCCCTCACCATGCGCCGGGACAAGCTGTAACCCTTTGCAGGCGGTTTGTAACGGAATTGGAACCGCATTGTAAGCGGAGTTTAACGACTTTGCGCCGCCCGCCGGGGTAGAATGGGGCAAAGGAGTGACCGCCATGAAGAAAAGAAACATTTCCCTGCCCCTGGCGCTGGCCCTGTGCCTGACGCTGTGCGCCTGCGCCCCCAACCGGGAGGACCCCGGCCCCAGCCCGTCCCTCACCGCGCCGCCGCCGGAGGTATCCGTTCCGGTGCTGGCCACCCCGTCCCCGATGCCCACCCCCACCCCGATCCCCACCGCCCCGCCGCTGTCGGGCTATGACCTGCCGGACCGGGACTACCAGCCCTGGCAGGTGAGATATATGGAGTTCCTGACCCTGCTCCAGACCGCCAAAACCACCTGGGAGCCGGGGGCGTGGGGCGAGCTGGTGGGCAGCGAGAGCTATTCCCTCTACGACGTGGACAAGGACGGCGTACCCGAGCTGTTTGTGAAGTTCGGCACCTGCGAGGCGGACTTTTTCGCCCGGTGTTACACTATGTCCAGGGACGGGGACGTGGTGGTGATGGCCGCGCAGTTCCCCTTCGGCCACAGCTCCCTGTACACGTACCCAGATAAAAATGGCTTCCTGCGTTCCGAGGGGCATATGGGCTATCACGAGATTTACGAGTACGGCCCGCTGGAAAACTGGGAGCTGCCCCCGGAGCGGGAGATTTTCAGCGAGGAGGATGTGCGGGAGTATACCCCGGTGGATGAGATCGTCCCCGGCGCGCAGCCCCTGGACCGGTTCTGGACCCAGCTGGGGGAGTGGGACGACAGAAAATACTACACGTCGGACAGCGAGTGGCGGGAGTTTGACGACGGGCGGCCCCACCCCTCCGCCGGGAAGGCCCTGTTGCTGCCCATCGCGGACTGGGAGGACGGCCCCGCCCCCACGGGGGACGATTCGGAACGGGCCCGGACGGCCATCCTGGCGGCGCTGGGCGGCGAGACCGAGCTGTACGGCGCGTCCGGCGACCACTTTTACGGCGACGTGGGCTGGACCGCCTGGGCGGAGTACGTCCAGCCGGGAGCGGCCTACCCCTACAACGACCAACCATTGGAAATCAGCGCCCACACCTGGCTGGACCTGAATGGGGACGGCCAGGAGGAGTGCCTGCTGGAACTGCGTGACAGCTCCAGCACGTACATCGTGGTACTCAGTGAGCAGGACGGGACAGTGTATGCCTACTTCTCCAGTCTTCATTATAGGATGTGGTTCTACGCGGACGGCACAACCTTGGGCAACTTTCACGGGCCGGTGCGGCTGTCCTTCTGGAAGGGCCAGTGCTACGAGTACGCCGTGCCGGAGACCGGCGCGCCGCCTGTGGAGTGGGTGGACGGTTCCCCCACAGGCTGAAATTTCAAAAAATTTGCAAAAACCCTTGACTGTGAAGCGGCTTGACAGGTTAGCATGGCCCTGGGAGGTGGTTGTATGACCATCAAGGAGCTGGAACAGAGGACGGGCATGGCCCGGGCCAACATCCGCTTTTATGAAAACGAGGGGCTGGTGTCCCCCAAACGGCTGGCCAACGGCTACCGGGACTACTCGGAGGAGGACGCCCGGACCCTGGAGAAGATACGCCTGCTGCGGCAGCTGCAATTGGATATCGACACCATCCGCAAGGTGCAGGGCGGGGCGCTGACCCTGGAGCAGGCGCTGTTCGTCCAGATGACCCGGCTGGAGGGGGACCGGGCGCTCATCGAGCGGGCGGCGGCGGTGTGCCGGGAGCTGGAGCGGTCCGGCGTGGAGTACGCCGCACTGGAGCCCCGGCCTTGGCTGGTCCGGCTGGAGGAGCCGGACGGGCCCGGCCGCCTGGAGCCGCCGTCCCACGATCCCCCCGGCAGGCCGGAGCGGGACGATGGCGCGCCCAGCGCCGGGTACTGCCCCTGGCAGCGGTTTTTTGCCCGGTCGCTGGACATGGCGCTGTACGATACCCTCCTCAACGCGGCGTGGCTGGTGATCTTCCGGGATCAGAGCCTGCTCCGCTTCCAGACGCTGAACGCCCTGACCGCTCTCCTGTGGGGCACGGCGCTGCTGGTCCTCACCCTGGCGCTGGAGCCCCTGTGGCTGCACTGCTGGGGCTGGACGCCGGGGAAGTGGCTGTTCGGCCTGAAGCTCCGGGACGGGGACGGGGAAAAGCTGTCCATTGAGGAGGGCTGGGAGCGCAGCTGGCGGCTGGCCTGGGAGGGCTATGGCTGGAACCTGCCCATCTACAGCGTGTGGCGGCTCTGGAGGGGCCGGGTGGACGCCCTGGAGGGATGGAGCGGCGGCTGGAACGGCGAAGGCGTCTGGCGCTACACCAAGGAGGAGCGGCGGTTCAGCGGCTGGATCTTTGTGGGAGCCCGGGCGGCGCTGGCGGGGCTGCTGGCGCTGACCCTGCTGTGGAGCCTCCTGCCCCCCTGCCGGGGCGAGCTGGACATGGCGGAGTTTGCCCGGAACTACAACCACCTCCTGCGGACGGCGGAGTACGGCGGCGAGACCCTCACCCCCACCCTGGACGCCCAGGGCCAGTGGGTGGAGCGGAAACAGCCCGTCGGCACGGCGGTTTTCTCCATCTTCGGCGATACCACGGTGTACGAGAGGCCGCAGTATGCCTTCACCAGCGGCTATGTGACAGGGGTGACCCTGCGCATGAGCAGCGAGGACAAGGTGGTGGGGACCGAACTGCGGGAGTCCCTGACGCTGCTCTCTCTGTGCCGCTCGACAGGGGAGCTGAACCTGTTCAATATCTTGTCCGCCCAGAAAGACGCCGCGGAGCTGCTGGACCGCTGGGAGGACTTTGAGGAGGACTTCCTGGGCGTACACGTCAGCCAGCGGGTGGAGGCGGAGGGCTATGAGCCGACCACCGCCTTTGGCGCGCTGCTGTGGTGCGAGGACGAGAGCGCGCCCCACCACTGTGAAAAGACGGTGACGTTCTCTATCCCAGACCAGGACGGCCGGTTCTCGTCCCCGCCGGGGCAGGCGCAGGCAGACGGATAAAAAAGGAGGGGCCTGACATGGCCGGAAAGCTCTATCTGGTGCCCACCCCCATCGGAAACCTGGGGGATATCAGCCGCCGGGCGGCGGAGATTTTGGGCGCGGCGGATTTCATTGCCGCCGAGGACACGAGGGTGACGGTGAAGCTGCTCAACCACCTGGAGCTCCGCAAGCCCATGACCGCGTACCACCGGCACAACTGCGAGACCGCGGGCCCGGTCATCCTGGGCCGGATTCAGGCGGGGGAGACCTGCGCTCTGGTCACCGACGCGGGCACTCCGGCCATCTCCGACCCCGGCGAGGACCTGGTGGCCCTGTGCGCCGCCGCCGGGGTGGAGGTGGAGGCCGTTCCCGGCCCCTGCGCCCTGACGGTGGCCCTGTCGGTGTCGGGACTGCCCACCGGGCGGTTCACCTTTGAGGGATTTCTGCCGCAGAACAGGAAGAACCGCCGGGCACAGCTGGATTCCCTGGCGGACGAGGAGCGCACCATGGTGTTCTACGAGGCCCCCCACAAGCTGCGGGCCACCCTGGACGATCTGGCGGACGCCTTTGGGCCGGAACGGCCCCTGGCGGTGTGCCGGGAGCTCACCAAGCTCCATGAGGAGGTGCTGCGGTTCACCATCGGGGAGGCCCAGGCGCGCTACGCCGCCCAAGAGCCCCGGGGGGAGTTCGTGCTGGTGGTGGGGGGGCGTCCCGCCCAGACGGAGGAGGCGGACGGGGAGGCCGCTCTGGCCCGGGCGGAGCGGCTGCGCCGGGAGGGACTGCCGCTGAAGCGGGCGGCGGCCCAGGCGGCGGAGGAGTTCGGCGTCAAAAAACGCTGGCTGTACAACCAGCTGGCGGGGCAGTGACGGGCATGACAGCGGCGGCGGGTTTCCCGCCGCCGTTTCCATTTTTTCTCCCAGTTCTGGAAATCCGCTGGCAACCCTTACCTGTGTTGCCAACGGCTGGAAATGATAACAAAATGTATAATTAATTTCAGGGGGCTCAAACGGTCCGCGGCTTGGGAAAACGCCCGGGGGCGCGAGGCGCCGGAGAACGCGCGGGCGCAAAAAAAGCCGCCCATGCAGGCGGCTTTTCCTACAGCGGTCGGGCGGGGAATTATTTGCTGCCCAGGTCTTTCAGACAGCTCATGCAGATATTTTTCCCCTTGAAGGACGTGATCTCGCGGGAATCTCCACAGAAAATGCAGGCGGGCTGGTACTTGTTCAGGATGATGGACGGGCCGTCAACGTAGATCTCCAGTGGGTCGCGTTCCGCGATGTCCAGGGTGCGGCGCAGCTCGATAGGCAGCACGATGCGCCCCAGCTCATCGACTTTTCGGACAATTCCGGTCGCTTTCATTTTCGAAATCCTCCTTTGCGCCTTGCGTAAAATTGATGCGACACATACTTCATTTTTATTATAACACAACGTATAATTTTGTCAATCAAAAAATTGGGGAAAATCCGTAATTATTGGGAACTCTGTCGGATTGTGTCAAGGCGCCCTTTTCTTGGGACATGATTTTGTGCGCCCCGCCGTATATATGGGGGGACGAGCAAAGGAGGAACCAACATATGGCAATGTCGCTGATCTGGACGGTTATGGTGGGGGCGGCGGTTTTATGCGGTCTGGCCACGGGAAACGGCCCGGAAGTGGCCAAAGGGGCCCTGGATGGGGCCGCGGCCGGGGTGGAACTGTGCCTGTCCATGCTGGGAGTGCTGTGCCTGTGGACAGGGGTGATGGAGGTGATGGAGCGGTCCGGTCTGGCGGGGGGGCTGTCCAGGCTGCTCCGGCCCGCCATCGCGTGGCTGTACCCGGACTTCGCCGGGGACCGCCGGGTGATGGACGCGGTGAGTGCCAATTTATCTGCCAATCTGCTGGGCCTGGGCAACGCCGCCACCCCCCTGGGGCTGGAGGCCGCCCGGCTCATGGCGGAGCGCACCCCCGGCGTGGCCTCCGACGGGCTGTGCATGCTGGTGGTGTGCAACACGGCGTCCCTCCAGCTCATCCCCACCACGGTGGCCTCCCTGCGCGCGGCGGCGGGGTGCGCCAGCCCCTTTGATATCCTGCCCGCGGTGTGGCTGGCGTCGGCGGTGTCGGTGGCGGTGGGAGTGACGGCATCCAAGTTGATGGCGCGCCTGTGGAGGTGAGGAGATGGACCTGATTTTCACCATGCTGGTGCCCTTTCTCATGCTGGGGGTGGCGCTGTGGGGGCTGTGGAAGCGGGTGGACCTGTGGGGGGCACTCACCGGCGGGGCGGAAAAGGGGCTCAAGGTGGCCCTGCGCATCATGCCGCCCCTCATCGGCCTGCTGACGGCGGTGTATATGCTCCGCGCCTCCGGGGCGCTGGAGCTGCTGGGGGAGGCGCTGGGTCCGGCGCTGGCGGCGGTGGGCATTCCGGCGGAGACCATCGGGCTGCTTCTGGTGCGGCCGGTGAGCGGCTCCGCCGCCCTGGGGGTGGGGGCGGAGCTCATCGAGACCTACGGTCCCGACTCTCTGGTGGGGCGGACGGCGGCGGTGATGCTGGGCTCCACCGAGACCACCTTTTACACGGTGGCGGTGTACTTCGGCGCGGCCAAGGTGGGAAAAACCCGCTATGCCGTCCCGGCGGCGCTGTGCGCGGATATCGCGGGCTTTCTGGCGGCCTCCTGGGCGGTGCGGACGCTGTTTTGAAGGGTGCGGAGAGGGTTTAAAATCCGCGAAATGCGAAACTTCCTCTTGACAAACGCAGGAAATAAGCATATGCTTAAAATAGATAGAAAAGTTTAGGAGTGATGTCCATGACCCAGCGGGAGCGGCAGCTCCTCCGGTGGATTGAGGAGAATCCCCTGATCTCCCAGCAGGAGCTGGCGGACAAGGCGGGCATCGCCCGGTCGTCGGTGGCGGTGCACATCTCCAACCTGATGAAGAAGGGGCACATCGCCGGGAAGGGCTATATCGTGTCCACCGCGCCCTATGTGGTGGTGGTGGGCGGGGTGAATATGGACATTGGCGGCGCCTCCGCCGCCCCCCTGGTCCGGGCGGACTCCAACCCCGGCACGGTGCGCATGAGCCTGGGGGGGGTGGGGCGGAACATCGCCCACAACATGGCCCTGCTGGGGCTGGACGCGCGGCTGCTCACCGCCTTCGGGGACGACCTGTACGCCCAGCGCATCGCGGCCTCCTGCGGGGAACTGGGCATCGACATCAGCCGGGCGCTGCAGATCCCCGGGGAGCGCACCTCCACCTACCTGTTCATTGCCAGCGAGGCGGGGGAGATGGAGCTGGCCCTGTCGGACATGGACATCTACCGGCACATCACCCCGGCGTTTCTGGCGTCCCGGGCCCAGCTGCTGCAAAACGCCCAGCTGGTGGTGGCGGACGCCAACATCCCCGCCGAGGCCATCGTGTGGCTGGCGGACCACGTGGCGCCGCCTATTTTTGCCGACCCGGTGTCCACCGCCAAGGCGGACAAGCTCCGGCCGGTGCTGGGCAGGCTCCACACCCTGAAGCCCAACCGCATCGAGGCGGAGCTGCTGTCCGGCGTGAAAATTGTGGACGAGGCCAGCCTGAACCGGGCGGCGGACAAGCTGCTGGAGACGGGCCTGCGCCGGGTGTTCCTCTCCCTGGGGGGAGACGGGGTGCTGGCGGCGGACCACAACGGCCGGGCGCGGCTGTCCTGCCTGCCGGGGCGGCGGGTGAACACCACCGGCTGCGGGGACGCCTTCATGGCGGCGCTGGCCTGGGCCTATCTGGAGGGCACGGACCTGGAGAATACGGCCCGGGCGGGTCTGGCCGCCGCCGCCATCGCCATGGAGAGCGCGGAGACCATCAACGAGTCCATGAGCGCGGAGGCGGTGAGAGAGAGGATGAGAGAAGCAGAAAGAAAAGCTTGAACCGCGAAACTTCGTTGCACTCTGAACAATTAAAATTAGGAGGCGCTTATGATGAACAAGTATCTGGATATTTCCCCCGAGGCGGCCCAGGCCCTGGCCGCCGGGAAGCCCGTGGTGGCCCTGGAGTCCACCATCATCTCCCACGGCATGCCCTATCCCCAGAACGTGGAGACCGCCCTGGCGGTGGAGAGCATCATCCGGGAGAACGGGGCCGTCCCCGCCACCATCGCCGTCATCGGCGGGCGGCTGAAAGCGGGGTGCACCCGGGAGGAGATCGAATACCTGGGCAAGGCGGGCACGAAGGTTACCAAGGCCAGCCGCCGGGATCTGGCGGTGCTGTGCGCCCGGGGGCAGGACGGGGCCACCACGGTCGCCACCACCATGATCATCGCCCACATGGCGGGCATCCGGGTGTTCGCCACCGGCGGCATCGGCGGCGTCCACCGGGGGGCGGAGACCACCATGGACATCTCCGCCGACCTGGAGGAGCTGGCCCATACCCCCGTGATGGTGGTGTGCGCAGGGGCCAAGTCCATTCTGGACCTGGGGCTGACCCTGGAGTATTTGGAGACCCACGGGGTGCCGGTGCTGGGCTACGGCACGAAGGAGCTGCCCGCCTTCTACACACGGCGCAGCGGCTTTGCCGTGGACTACCGGGTGGACAGCCCGGAGGAGCTGGCCGGGGCGTTCCGGGCCAGCCTGGAGCTGGGCTTTGCGGGCGGGATGCTGGTGGCCAACCCCATCCCGGAGGAGTATTCCATGGCTCCCGATGTCATCAGCGCCGCCATCGAAGAGGCGCTCCGGCAGGCGGGGGAGAAGGGCATCCACGGGAAGGAGACCACTCCCTTCCTGCTGGCCAAGGTGAAGGAGCTCACCGGAGGGGACAGCCTGGAGTCCAACATTCAGCTGGTATTCAATAACGCCCGTCTGGCGGCGAAAACGGCGGTGTGTCTGGCGAAATGAGGGGCCTGTCCTCCGGGCCCGCGGGCGCCGGATGGAATGGAACGCGTACGGCGCGCCGGCCTCGTCCCTCTGTCCGTTTCGTTCCCCTCTTTCCGGCTTGGGTGCGCTTTTTCGCCCGTCAGAGATGGTTTTGACGCCCCCTCCCCTTGATAAACGTCCGCTTCTGTGGTACAATAAAGCTATCTTGCCGGAGCACAAAAGATAGGGGAAACTTTGCCATGAAAAGCGTTCTGATCGCCGCCAAGCAATACCAGTCCCTGGCGGGCAGCGCGGAGCGCGGCGTTTTAAAGCAGATCCTGGACGACCCGGAGAACGCCGCACAGTGCACCATCCGCCGTATGGCGGAGCTGTCCTATACCTCCCCCTCCACCGTGGTGCGCCTGTGCCGGAAGCTGGGCTTCTCCGGCTTTCGGGAGCTGCAAAAGGCCCTGGTCGCGGAGCTGGTGGTGCGCCGCCAGAGCCGCCAAAACCAGGAAAAGCGGCTGGACCACGACAGCCTTCTGTCTGAGATCATCAACAAGGTGACCTTTCGCAACATCTCCTGCCTGGAGGAGTCCATGCGGCTGGTGGAGCAGAACATGGTATGCAGGTGTGTGGACCTGATCTGCCGCAGCAGCACGGTGTTGCTGTTCGGCATGGGCGCCTCCTATCTGGTGGCCCAGGACGCCTATTTGAAGTTCATCCGGGCGGACAAGCGCTGCTCTTGCTGCGAGGACATCCACGTGCAGTATGTTCTGGCCCGCAACGCCACGCCCCAGGACGTGGCCATTGTCATCAGCTATTCCGGCTGTACCGAGGAGGTCAACCGCTGTGCCCGCTACCTCAAGCAGCAGGGCACCCCCATCATCGCCATCACCCGGTTTGTCAGCTCCCCCCTGGCCCAGATGGCCGACTGTTGCCTGTATGTGATGGCCACGGAGGAACTGTTCCGCAGCGGCGCCATGTCCTCCCGCATCTCGCAGCTCAACATGATTGATATTTTGTACACCGCCTACCTCAGCCGGGACTTTCCCCAAAATTACAGCCGCATCCAGCACAACCAGCTCAGCAATGAGAAGGAAGAGGAGCCGGAGGGCGGCGGAACATAAAAAAACCCCGGACCTGGGAAGCTCCCAGGTCCGGGGCCTTTTTGCCGTTTAGTCCAACAGCGCCCGGGCCATCATGGCCGCGCCGCCGGCGGCGGACTGCCGGGCCGGGACGCACCGCATTTGGGGCAGGCGGTCCTTGAGCGCGTCCAGGAGCAGGCTGCGCAGGGCGGTGTCATGCTCCAGCAGGCCGCCGTACAGAGCGGTCTGCCCCGTCTCCAGTCCCAGGCGGCCCGCCACCGCGCACACCAGGCCGGCCAGCTCCCGGGCGTTGTGCTCCAGGATGCTCCCGGCGGCGGCGTCTCCCTGGGCTGCGGCCCGCTCCACCAGGGGGGCGGCGGCGGCCAGCCGGTCCTTGCCGCCGCCGTAAACATAGGCCACGATGGCCTCCCGGCTGTCTAGGCCCAGCTCCCTGGCGAACAGCTCCGTCAGGGCGGTGGGGCCGCCCAGGCCGTCCATCTGCCGGGACACCGCCGCCGCCCCGTCCCGGCCCAGGGCATAGCCGCTGCCGCCGTCGCCGATCAGGTGGCCCCAGCCCCCCGCCCGGGCGGTCTCGCCCCGGCTGTTTCGGCCGAAGCAGATGGACCCGGTCCCCGCGATGAGCAGGCATCCCGGCTCCCCCTCCAGCGCGCCGTGGAGGGCGATCTCGTGATCCCCCGCCAGCGTCCAGCGGGAAATCCCCGCCCGGTCCATGGCGGCGGCGGTCAGCTCCCGCAGGCGGGGGTTGCTGGCCCCAGCCGCTCCCACGCAGAGCGCCGCGCAGCGCCCCTGGGCGGCCAGAAAACCGGTGATCTCGTCCAGCAGGGCGCAAAACCGCGCCTCCCCCACGCTGTTCAGGTTGAAGGGGCCAAACTCCTTCCGGCACAGCGGCTCCCCCCGGAGGGTACGGCACACCACGCTGGTCTTGGTGCCGCCGCCGTCAATTCCGGCGATGAATTCCATAGCCGCTTCCCTCCGTCAGGCCTGGGCCGGGGCGGGAGGCAGCAGGGCGTCCATGGCCCGCTTCAGGGAGGGGTCCCAGAAGGTCCAGGTGTGGCCGTCGTCCCAGTGCTGGAAGGCGACGTCGCACCCCTTCTCCTCCATCAGCCCGGCCAGCCTCCGGTTGGCCTCCAGGAAGCCGTCCTGGTCGCCGCAGGTCAGGAAGAACCGGGGCAGGTCCTCCGCCCTGGCGGCCTTGAGCAGGGCGGCGAGGTCGGCGCTGTCCGCCACCTCCAGCTCCGGACCCAGCACGGCCTTGAATTCCTCCCGCTCCCAGGGCTCGATCTGGGCGGCCCGGGCCCGGAAGTCGGCCACGGCGGAGAAGGCGGCGCAGCCCGCGTACCGCTCCGGGGTGGTCAGGGCGCACTTCAGCGCGCCGTAGCCCCCCATGGACAAGCCCATCACATAGTTCAGCTCCCGCCTGTCCGACAGGCCGAACATATGGCGGCACAGCCGGGGCAGCTCGTCATGGACGTAGGTAAAATACTTCATGCCGTAGGCCATGTCGGTGTAGTAGCTGCGCTGGACCTCCGGCATGATGACCGCCGCGCCGTGGTCGCGGGCGTAGCGCTCCACCGCCGTATACCGGGTCCAGCCGGTGCAGTTGTCGGTGAGGCCGTGGAAGAGGTAGATCACCGGCGCCTGGCTCAGGTCCCGCTGTTCGGGGAGCAGGGCGATGAACGAGGTGACCATTTGCAGGGTTTCCGATGAAAAATCACATCTCAGATAAGCCATAGGGCCGCTCCTTTCCTTAACGCCGGGCTCCGGCGCTCACCGCCTGGGAGATGCTGCCCTCGCACCGCTCCAGCAGGCGCACCGCCCCCTCCTGATCCACGCCGCACAGCAGCATGACGATGGCGGTCTTGGGCCGGTAGCCGCATTGCTCCAGCGTCCGCTCCGCCGTCTCCAGGCTCACCGACGCCGCCTCGCTGACGATGGCCTTGCAGCGCTGGATCAGCTTTTCATTGGAGGGCTGCACGTCCACCATCAGGTTGCCGTACACCTTGCCCAGCTTAATCATGGAGCAGGTGGACAGCATGTTCAGCACCATTTTCTGGGCGGTGCCGCTCTTCATGCGGGTGGAGCCGGTGACCACCTCGGGGCCGGGCTCCGGGGCGATGGCGATCTCCGCCGCCTGGGTCAGCGGCGAGCCGGGGCAGCAGGTGACGGACACCGTGCGCGCCCCCAGGGACTTGGCGTAGTCCAGCGCGCCCAGCACGTAGGGCGTCCGGCCCGAGGCCGCCAGCCCCACCAGCACGTCCCGCCCGCTGAAGCCGATCCTTTTCAGGTCCTCCCGGCCCAGGCCGAAGTCGTCCTCCGCCCCCTCCACCGCGTGGAACATGGCCTCCTCGCCGCCGGCGATGAGGCCCATCACCTGATCGGGGGCGGTGGAATAGGTGGGCGGGCACTCGGACGCGTCCAGCACGCCCAGCCGCCCGGAGGTGCCGCAGCCGCTGTAGATCAGCCGGCCGCCCTGCTTCATCTGGGCCACAATCACGTCCACCGCCGCGGCGATGTGCTCCACCTCCGCCTTGACCGCCAGGGCCACGGTGGCGTCCTCCTCGTTGATGAGCCGCACCATGTCCAGGGTGCTCAGGGTGTCGATGTGCTCTGTCCGGCTGTTTCTCGCCTCAGTTTTGATTTGTTCCCATTCCATAATTGCGCTCTCCTCACTTACCGGCACTGATTGCAGGCCACGAAATGCCCGGGAGAGACCTCCCGAAGCTGGTATTCCCGGCGGCATTGCTCTGTGGCGTAGGGGCAGCGCGGCGCGAAGCGGCAGCCGGGCGCGGGATTGATGGGGCTGGACACCTCGCCGGTCAGGGTGTGCCGCTCCCGGTTCCGGCGGGACAGGTCCACCGTGGGGATGGCCGCCAGCAGCGCCCGGGTGTAGGGGTGCAGCTGGTTGCGGAAGAGCTCCTCCGTGGGGGCGTACTCCACCACCTGGCCCATGTACATAACCATGATCTCCGAGCTGATGTGCTTGACCACGCACAGGTCGTGGGTGATGAACATGTAGGACAGCCCCCGGTCGTCCTGGAGGTCCATGAGCAGGTTGAGAATCTGGGCCTGAATGGACACGTCCAGGGCGGACACCGGCTCGTCGCAGACGATGAACTTGGGGCTCACCGCCATGGCCCGGGCCAGACCCACCCGCTGGCGCAGGCCGCCGTCCAGCTCGTGGGGGTAGAGGTTGGCGTGGTTGGCGGGCAGGCCGCACAGCTCCATGATCTGCTCCACCCGTTCGTTGATCTCCTTTTTGTCGCTGAGGGCGCCGCACACCTCCAGGGGTTCGGCGATGATGCCCCGCACGGACATTCTGGGGTCGATGGAGCTGTAGGGGTCCTGGAACACCATCTGCATATTGAGGTGGACCTTCTTCATGTCCTTTTTCCGGTACTTGAGGATGTCCTCCCCCTGGAACAGGACCTGGCCGGAGGTGGCCTGGTGGAGGCGCAGGATGGTGCGCCCCAGGGTGGACTTGCCGCAGCCGGACTCGCCCACCACGCCCAGAGTCTTGCCGGGATAGACCTTCAGGTTCACATCCTCCACGGCGTGGAGCATCCCCTTGGCCGTCTTGAAATACTTTCTCAGGTTGATGGCTTCTACCAATGGCGCCGGCATATCAGCGTTCCCCTCCTTCCGTAAACAGGTGGCACATGATGCCGTGCCCGTCCCGTTCCACCACGGGGGGCGCGGCCTTTCTGCACCGCTCGGTGCAGTGGGGGCATCGGTCGGCGAAGCAGCAGCCCTCGATGGGGATGCGCGGGTCGGCCATGCGCCCGGGGATGGGGACCAGCCGGGGCGCGTTGCTGGTCAGGTCGGGAATGCAGTTGAACAGCCCCGAGGTATAGGGGTGGTTTTCCCGGCGGGCGTAGATCTGCTCCACCGTGCCGTACTCCACCACCCGGCCGGAGTATACCACCGCCACCGTGTCGCAGAACTCCGCCACCACCCCCAGGTCGTGGGTGATGAGGATGACGGCGGAGTTGAATTTGTCCTTCAGCTCCCGCATGAGGTCCAGAATCTGGGCCTGAATGGTCACGTCCAGGGCGGTGGTGGGCTCGTCCGCCAGCAGCAGCTCCGGCTCGGCGATCAGCGCCATGGCGATGACGATGCGCTGCTTCATGCCGCCGGAGAACTGGTGGGGGAAGTCCTCCTTCCGGGAGGGCGGAATGCCCACCATCTTGAGAATCTCGTCCACCTTTTCGCTCTTATCCGCCTTGGACAGCTCGGGGAAGTGGAGGTCCAGCACCTCCAGAATCTGCTTGCCCACGGTGATGGTGGGGTTCAGGCTGGTCATGGGGTCCTGGAAGATCATGGAGATCCGCTTGCCCCGCAGGCCCAGCATAAAGCTCTCGGGCTGGTCCAGCAGGTTGTCGCCGTTGTAGACGATGCTACCCTGGGTGATCTCGCCCACCCGGGCGGGGAGCAGCCGCAGGATGGACAGGGCCAGGGTGGTCTTGCCCGCACCGGTCTCCCCCACCAGGCCCAGCTTCTCCCCCTGCTTCACCCGCAGGGACAGGCCGTTGATGGCGTGGACGATGGCGTCGTCGGTACGGTACTGCACGTGGAGATCGCTGACCTCCAGCAGGTTTTCAGAGGTGTTTTTCGTGTTGTCTGCCATGGTTCAGCCTCCCTCCTCAATTCTTGGTCCTGGGGTCGAACGCGTCCCGCAGGCCGTCGCCGATAAAGTTCACCGCCATCACCGTCAGGCAGATGCAGATGCCGGGGATCAGGCCCAGATGGGGGAAATCTTGGAGGTTCACCTTGTTCTCCGAGATGATGGTGCCCCACTCCGGCGTGGGGGAGGCCACGCCCAGGCCCAGGTAGCCCATGGAGGAGATGCTCAGAATGGTCTGGCCCAGGGTGAGGGTGGCGGACACGATGATGGGCCCGATGCCGTTGGGCAGGATGTGCTTGAGGATGATGCGCATGGAGCTGGAGCCGTAGCACTTGGCGGCCTCCACGTACTCCATATTGCGCAGGGTGAGCACCGAGGCGCGCACGGTGCGGGCGAAGCGGGCGATCTGGCCGATGGCCAGCGCCACCACCAGCTTCCACACGCCGTTGCCCAGGGCGGTGATGATGGCCATGGCCAGCAGGGCGGAGGGGACGGCCATCAAGATGTCGATGAAGCGCATGAGCACGCTGTCCACCTTGCCGCCGAAGAAGCCCGCGGCCCCGCCGATGATGGCCCCCACCACGAAGGCGATGGCGATGACCGCCAGGGAGCAGAACAGGGAGATGCGCCCGCCGTACAGGATGCGGGCGAACAGGTCCCGGCCGAACTCGTCGCTGCCGAAGAGGAAGCCGTTTTCCCCGGGGGCGGAAAAGCGCTCCGGAATGTGCATCATGGACACGGACTCCTCCGGCACCACCAGCGGGCCCAGGAGGATGACCAGCGCCATGGCCGCCAGCAGCACCACGCCGAACATGGCCAGCTTGTTTTTGCTGAAGCGGTACAGGACCAGCTGGCCGGTGCTGTACTCGGACAGGGATTTTTTCCGTTTTGCCATACTCTGCCCCTCCTTTACGACGCCAGGTCGATGCGGGGATCGATCACGGCGCAGATCAGGTCCACGATCAGGTTGATGACGCCCACGATGATGGTGACGAAGATGACCGTGCCCATGACGATGGGCACGTCCCGGGATTTCACCGCGTTGATGAGCAGCATTCCCACGCCGTTGATGCCGAAGATACTCTCCGTGACCACCGCGCCGCCGATGGCCCCGGCGAAGCAGATGCCCACCTGGGTGATGACCGGGATCAGGCTGTTGCGCATGGCGTGGCGGAGGATCACCGCGCCCTCGGCCGCGCCCTTGGACCGGGCGGTGCGGATGTAGTCCTGCTTGATGACGTCCAGCATACTGGTGCGGCTCATGCGGATCATGGAGGCCAGGGTGTTGGCCCCCAGGATCAGGGGCGGCAGGATAAAGCAGGTCCAGGTCTTGTCCCCCGCCACCGGCAGCAGCCCCAGGGTGACGCAGAACAGCAGCTGGCACATGGTGCCCAGCCAGAAGGCGGGCATGGAGAACAGCAGCATGGCCACGAAGGTGGAGCCGTAGTCGAACAGGCTGTACTGCTTGATGGCGGAGAAGATGCCCAGCGGCACTCCCACCCCCACGGCGAACAGCACCGACAGCACGGCGATGAGCAGGGTGTAGGGCAGGCGGTGGGCGAACTCATTGAGCACGTTGTTGCTGTTGATCCAGGACACGCCGAAGTCCAGGCGGCACACGCCGGCCATGTACTTGACGTACCGCACGATGATGGGGTCGTGGAGGCCCATCTCCTCCTCCAGGGCGTAGATCTGCTCCTCGCTGGCGTCCTGGCCCAGCTTCTGCCTGGCCAGGCCGTTGGGGGCCAGGGACAGGATGGTGTACAGGATGAGCGTCACGCACAGGATCACCGGGATCAGCATGAGCAGACGCTTCAGCGCGTATTTGATCCAGCTCAAAGATACATACCTCCCTCGTTGATTTGGTCGGCGGAGCCAAAGGGGACAGGAAGCGGCCGGGCCGGTCTCAGGCCGGCCCGGCCGCCGAAGCTGAGAGGATTACTTCGCCCAGGACCAGTAGTAGAAGTTGAAGTTGCCCAGACAGTGGGCGTCGGCGCCCTGGAGGGCGGCGTTATGGGCCACGGTGATGATGCCGTTGTACAGGGGCACCATGTAGGCCTCCTGGGTGATGATGTTGCAGGCGTCCACGTAGTAGGGCAGGCGGGCGTCGCCCTGGAGGATCGCGCCCTGGGCGAACATGTCGCACAGCTCCTCCTCCCGCTGATACAGGCGGGTGGGATCGCCCCGGTTGAACAGGAAGAAGCTCTTCACGCCGTCGGCGTCCACCAGGGAGGACAGGTTCTCGCCGATCAGGGCGTCAAAGTCCCGGTTGGTCTGGAGGGAGGTCTTGGTCTGGCCGTCCACGGCGTTGACCTGGCAGTTGATGCCCACGGCCATCAGCTGGGCCTGGATGATCTTGGCGGCGGCCTCGTAGGTGGTGCCGCTCTGCACCAGGATGGAGTAGGGCTCGTTGTTATAGCTGGACTGGGCCAGGTAGGCCTTGGCCTGGTCAGGGTCATACTTCACGGTTTCAATGCCTTCGGTGGGATAGCCGCCGTACATGGGGCACATGTCGATGTCCAAAATGGTGGCGTAGCCGCTGTTGGTGGCGGTGTTGATGTCGTCCTTGTTGATGGCGCACTGCACCGCCTTGCGGAAGTTCAGGTCCCAGTCGTGGCCGCCCCAGGCGGCCAGGTAGAGGGTGATGCGGCCGGTGGAGTCGGTGTAGTTCCAGTCCACGTTGTCCACGCTGTCAAAGCGGGTGCACACCTCGATGGAGGGGTTGCGGATGGCGTCGTAGTCGCCGTTCTGAAGGCCCAGCACCTGGGTGTTGGTGTCGGACACGATCTGGATGGTGGCGGTCTTGATGGGGGCGGGGCCGCGCCAGTAATCCTCAAAGGCCTCCAGGGTGATGTGGGAGCCGCTCACAGCCTCCACGAACTTGTACGGGCCGGTGCCCATGGGGGCGGCCAGATAGCCGTCCTCGCCGCCCACCTTGTCAAAGTAGGCCTTGCTGATGATGCCGCCCAGGCGGGAGGCCACGCCGTAGGGGAAGGCGGCGTAGGGGGCGGACAGGTGCATCACCACGGTGGAGTCGTCCACCACCTCGGTACTCTCCAGGTTGATGAACAGGGCCGCGCCGATGGGGCCGGCGGCGCCCAGGTCAAAGGTGAACTTCACGTCCTCGGCGGTCATCTCGCTGCCGTCGTGGAACTTGACGCCCTTGCGCAGGTGCCAGGTGTAGGTCAGCCCGTCCTCGGACACCTCATAGCTCTCGGCCAGGGCGGGGGTCAGCTCGCCGTTGGGCTCCAGGAACAGCAGGCAGTCGTACACGTTGCTCAGCACCAGGTTATCGTCGCCGCTGCAGCTCTGGGAGGACTGGGCCATGAAGCGGATGGGCTCGCCGGAGGTGGCCAGCACCACGGAGTCCTTGCCCTGGGCAGTCGTGCCGCCGCCCTGGTTGTTCGGGGCCGTGCTCTGGGTTCCGCCGGGGTTGTTGGCGCCGGCGCTGGGGGCGGGGTCCTTGGGGCCGCAGGCGGAGACGCCCAGCAGCATCGCGGTGGCGAGCAGAGCGGCTAGGAACTTCTTCTTCATTGTTACTCCTCCTAAATTCTGTAATTTTTTTCAATGTTCTGTCACATTGACTGTCCCCATTGTAACATTTAAAACAAATATGTCAATTCTCGTGAGCCACCTTGAAACGGCGTTTCATACCTTGGCTCTTTCGTGTTTCTTCGACAGGAAAATATGAAACAAAATTGGTTTCTTAAGCGAAAGTGCACAAAGACTTCGGGGCTCCAGGCGCGTGCACGCCTGGAGCCCCTGGCGTCAGACCGCCATGAAATTCTGGAGGATCTTCGCCGCCTCGGCCCGGGTGGCGTGGCCGCCGGGGTCGAGAACGCCGCCGCCGCGGCCGTTGATCACGCCGTTCTCCACGGCCCAGCGCAGAGCCTGGACCGCGTAGCCGCTGACCTGTCCGGCGTCGCGGAAGCCCAGCCCCGCTGCGGACGAGGCGGGAGACCCGGCGTACCGCCAGAGGATGGCCGCGGCCTGCTCCCGGGTGACGGGGTCGTCAGGGCCGAACCGGCCGTCGTCATAGCCGTTGATGATGCTGGCCTGCGCCGCCCAGGCCGCCGCGTCGGCGTACCTGCCGGCCGCGTCGGGGAAGCCGGTCCCGGCGGCGGGCTTGGGGCTGCCCTCCAGGCGGTACAGGGCCTCGGCCAGCATACCCCGGGTCATGACCCCGTCGGGATCGAAGGTCCCGTCCTCCGCGTCCTGGAACAGGTCCCGGGCGGAGGCAAAGGCCACCGCGTTGAAGGCCCATATGGCCTTGGGCGCGTCGGAGAAGGTCTTGGACTTGTCCGCAATCTCAAACTTGGCGGAGCCGTCCAGGGGTACGGTGATATCGTAGTCGGTGGCCATGGATTTGCGCACCGTCCCGCTTTCCAGGACCGCCACGGCGCCCGCCGCGCAGCCCTCCTGGGCCGCCGCCCAGGGCACGCGGACGGTGATGCCGCCCTCTACCGTGCCGGCGGTCTTGCCGTCCGCCGACACGGTCACGGAAATGGCGTTCCCCTCTTTTTCCGCGGAGATGGTCACGGTTTTGCTCCCGGTCAGGCCGCTCAGTCCGGCGGCGGGGATGGTCACATCGGCCACGGGGGTGGCGGCGGTGAACGAGGTGCCGCCCTCCGCCAAGGCGGACAGGGTTTTGGCGGGAATGGAGAGCTCCGCCTTGTCCACGGTCTCATTGGTCTTGACCCGCGCCACGGCGCTCTGGTATCCCCGGTCCTCCGCCTCCTTGACCAGGGCGGCGCCCTGATCCTCGGTGAGGGCGGCGGAGACGGTCTTGCCGCTGAGCTTGACCTCCGGGGCGGTTACGGCGGCGTCCGCCGCGGGCACCCGGGCCCGGGTCAGGTCCAGCACCCAGGCCAGCGCGGCCTTGTTCTGGGCGGTGGGCCGTGCGGCGGCCATGTCCCTCACCTGCTGCACCACGGCCTTGGCGGACAGGATGGCGGGGTGGTCGGCGGGCACCGCGCCCTCCGCCTCCGCCAGACGCAGCTTGTCCACGGCCATGTCGGCCAGCAGGGCGTCCAGCGCGGGCTGGATGTCCTGGGCGGCGCTGTGGTCCTCCAGGCCCAGGTACAGGAGGTTGGCCACGAAGCCCAGGGTGGAGGAGGTGTACCAGTTGCCGCAGTAGCCGGTGAGGGCGGTGGTATTGTCATAGATGGGGGAGTTGATCTTGTTGGTGAGGTAGACCATGACCAGCTCGGAGTCCGGGTCGATCATGGTGAGGGTGCCGGTCCAGCCCTGGTGGCCGATGGTGTCCCGGGACGCCTGGACGCCGAAGTACCACGGGCGCTGGCAGTCGCCCTGCCGCCACCAGCCCTGGCCCCAGTTGGCCAGCGTGTTCTTCCGGGCGGTGAAGTAGCCGTTGACGTTGGGGTTGAACAGTTGCACCGTGCCGTAGCCGGTGGGGTTGAGCATGGCCTGGGCCAGCTTGGCCAGGTCCTCGGCGTTGGCGTACAGCCCCGCGTGGCCGGACATGCCGTCCATGGAGTAGTAGGCCTTGGCGTCGTGAACGGTGCCCTGGAGCACCTCCTCCCGGCAGTTGGCGAAGTCCACGCCGAAGCCGTGGCCCGCCAGGTCGGTCCAGTGGTTGCCGCTGGGCTCGGTGGCGGCGCAGTCGCTGGTCTTGAAGCCGTTCTCCAGCGGGTTGAAGGTGATGCGCTCCAGCCCAAGGGGCTTATAAATCTTCTCCTTCAGGAAGGTGTCCAGGTCCTGCCCGGCGGCCTGCTCGATGATGAAGCCCAGCAGCATATAGTCCACGTCGGAGTACACGGTCTTGGCGCCGGGCTGGTAGTTCAGCGGGGAGGCCAGCACCATTTGGAGGGTGGCGGCCTTGTCCTGGGAGTACAGGGTGTTCTTGGCCCCCACCTCGTGGGACTGGGTGGTCTGGTTGAAGTTGTTGTTGTAGTACTGGGGATCGGGGTCGAAGCCCGCCTGGTGCATCAGGATGTCCTGGATGGTGAGCTCCGCCTTCCAGCGGTAGTTGTCCGCCTTCTGCGCCTCGGTGGTCCCCTCCTTGAACACGGTGGTTCCCTGATCGGCGAACTTGGGGAAGAACTTGGTGATGGGGTCGCTGAGGCTGATATCGCCGTAGTCCCCGCTGTGGGCCAGCATGTACTGGAGGGCGTAGTTCACCGAGTACATTTTGGTGTTGGAGGCCAGATCGTACAGGGTGTCCGTGCCGGCGGCCTTGTAGTCAGAATCACCCTCCAGCACAGGGGTCAGGTCATAGCGGTAGGAGTTCACCGCGCCCCAGGCGTTGGAGTAGGCCAGCTTGCCGTCCTTGACGATGGCCAGCTGGGCGGAGGGGAAGCCGTGCTCCACGTCGGCCTTCACGATGTTGTCCAGCATGGCCAGCACCTTGGCGTCCACGCTGCCCTGGCCCTCCACCACCTGGGGGTTGTGGACCAGCATCAGATAGGCGCCGTCCGTGCCGCGGCGGAAGTCGTTGATGCCGGTGACCTGGACGGTGTTGCGGCCGTTGACCGCGCAGCCGGACACGTCGATCTCAAAGATGCCGGCGGCGCTGCCGTTCTCCTTCATGGCGGACACGTCCACCGCGATGCCGTTGACATAGATGGCCAGATCGGAGATATCCCGCTCCTCGCCGCCGTTGATCCGGGAGAAGTAAAGCTTGCCCTGGCCCTCATAGCCCTCGAACCAGGTGACGGCGTTGTCGTAGCAGGCGGCGGTGCCCGTGCCGTAGGCCCGGGGGAAGAACACGGCGTTCTGGTCGCCGCCGGCGTAGCCGCCGGTCTCGGGGTCGATGCCGGGGGCGGAGGCCACCTTGACGGCGGCCGCCTTGGGGGCGGCGTGGACCGCCTTGGAATCCTTCAGCTGGTCCAGGCGGGCCTTCAGCTCGGGCAGCCACTTGGCGGCGTTGGCCTTGTTTTCCGCCGCGCCGAACACCTCGCCGTCCTTGCCGTTCACGTAATCGCTGAGCGCGGCGAAGACGGCTTCCGCGTTGGCCTTGGTCTCGGTGCAGGGCCGTTTTTCCGCCCGGGTGATGACCCAGTCCGCCATGGCGAAGGCGTCGTTCATGTGGGGGGCCTCGTCATAGGCGTTGTGGTGGGTGGCGGACATGGCCATGCGGTCCAGGGCGTACTGCCGCACGCTGTCGTCCATGGCGTCGGGGGTGGAGGTGAAGGAGTCGTAGACGTATCCCACCACGGTGCCCAGGCCGCCCAGGGCCATGTTGTCGCCGAAGTAGTCGGTCATGGACTCGGTGTTGTCCATGACGGGGGAGTTCTTCTTGTTGGTCAGCAGCACCACCACCAGGTCCTGCTCCGGGTCGATGACGGTGAGGGTGCCGGTCCAGCCCTGGTGGCCCACAGTGCCGCTGGAGGCGTGGGTGGAGAAGTAGTTCCGGCGGCCCACGGCGCCCTGCCGCCACCAGCCCAGGCCCCAGGTGGGGGCTTCGGTGCTCTTGGGCTTGGTGAACTCGTCCATCACGTTGTTGTCAAAGTACTTCACGCCGTCACAGCCCCCGGTGAGCATCAGGGAGCACAGCCGGGCCAGGTCCTCCGCGTTGGAGAACAGCCCCGCGTGGCCGGAGACGCCGCCCATGGAGTAATAGGCCTTGGCGTCGTGGACGGCGCCCTGGATCAGGCCCTCCCGGCAGTTGTTGAAGTCCACCGCCCAGCCGTTGCCCGCCAGGTCGGTCCAGTGGTTGCCGCTGGGCTCGGTGGCGGCGCACTGCTCCCTGGTGAAGCCGTTGTCCAGGGGGTTGTAGGTGATGTGGGTGAGGCCCATGGGCTCCCAGAACTTCTCTTTGAGGAACTGGTCGATGCCCTGGCCCGCCGCCTTCTCAATGACGAAGCACAGCAGCATGTAGTCCACGTCGGAGTACACGGTTTTGGTGCCCGGCTCATAGGTCAGGGGGGAGGCCAGCACCATCTCCAGGGTGGTCGCCCGGTCCTGGGAGTACAGGGCGTTCACCGCCCCCTCCTCGTGGGCCTGGGTGAGCTGGTTGAAGTTGTTGTTGTAGTACTGGGGGTCGGGGTCGAAGCCCGCCTGGTGCATCAGGATGTCCCGGATGGTGAGCTGGCCCTTCCAGCGGCAGATATCCGCCTTCTGCTCCTCGGTGGTCCCCTCCTTGAAGATGGTTGTTCCCTCGCCGCCGAAGGAGGGGAAGAACTTGGTGATGGGGTCGTCCAGGGAGATGTCATAGCCCTCGTGGCTGAGCATGTACTGGAGGGCGTAGTTCACCGAGTACATTTTGGTGTTGGAGGCCAGGTCGTACAGGGTATCGGTGGTGACGGGGACATAGTCGCTGTCGCCCGGCTGGATGCGGCTCAGGTCGCTGCGGTAGCCGCTGGCCGCGCCCCAGGCCTCGTTGACCACCAGCCTGCCGTCCTTGATGACGGCCAGCTGGGCCCCGGAGAAGCCGTATTTGACCTCGGCCTCCACGAAGTCGCTGATGAGCTCCAGGGTGCTCTCGTCCATGCCCACGTCCTCAGGATCGCCGGAGATCACCGTGGGATAGGGGATGTTGACCTGGACCGAGCCGTTGAAGGGGCGGATCAGGGAGACCTGGATGGTGTTGGTCCCGTCCACGGTCAGGCCGGAGACGTCCACCTCCCAGGTGGAGCCGCCCTTCATGGCGCCGGTGTCCACCTCCGCGTTGTTGACAAACAGGCGGAAGCCGGACACGCTTGCGCCGGGCGTGATATACAGCTTGCCCTGGCCGCGGAAGCCGGTGAAGCTGTACAGGCTGTTCATGGCCAGCGTGTCGTCCACGTAACCGGCCCAGTCGGGGAAGCTGACCTGGGCCTGCCAGTCCTGGCTGGGCAGGGTGGTTTGCGCTGTGGGCGCTTTGCTCCCCCCGGAAGAGGAGGCGCTGGCGGCCGCAGCTGCGGGCGTCAGCAGCGACAGCGCGAGGGCCGCGCACAGCGACAGGCAGAGCATTTTTTTCAGCCGCTTTTTCATAAGAACCGTTCTCTCCTTTTTCTGCAATTTTTAGAACCTGTCCCTGTTACTGCCGGTATTCCACGTTTTGACAGATTCTGCTCAGGGACAGTGTAGCAAAATGGATAAAATTACACAACCAGATCGGGCTGATTTGGTACGTTGTGCCTATACTTGACACATAATGGAAGAAAAAACGCGATTTTGTGAAAAAAGTACGAGGCCCACGGAGTGAGGCGGCTGGAGCCGGACGGGGAAATGGGGCCGCCGCTCCCCCGCCTGAAGACTTCAGGCGGTTCGGAGGAAATGAATAGAAAAGCTCCTGAAGCCTTGCGGTTTCTGGAGCTTTTAGGCATATTCTCAACAAAAAGACGCGCCGCCATCACTTTGCGGCACATTGCCCAATTTATTTGACAAGCCCGTGTGATGAAAAGCCGCGTGCGCCAGCAGCCGCCTGCTTTTTCATGTACGTTTTCCCCCAATTCCCCATGGCGTCCAAAACCGGCGCTCTGACCAGCTCCGTCTGCGTGGTTTTCCGGGCAATTTGACAGCTTACAAGCCGAAACTGAACATTGACCATGATATATTCAGTGCAGCAAATCTTAATTTGAAACACACTCTAAGCGGGCGCAGTGCGCTCCTCTGTTTTTCTTGACAAGCCCCTCAAAGTATGATACTATATTTTTAACAGTAGATAAAAATATAACAGTGAGAGGAGTGCCGTCCCATGAAAAGAGACTACATGACCCGGCTGGAGGGCTGGGCCCGGTGGATGCTGCCGCCTCAGGAGGCGGAGGAAGTCATCGCCGACTACCGGGACATCGTGGCGGACGAGGAGCTGCGCCGGGGCTTGGGAAAGCCCCGGGAAGTGATTGCCCCCCTCGCCACGAAAAAGGCCTACCGCGTGTGGCTGGCGGTATACGCGGTGATGGCTGTCTGCGTCCTCCTCATCGGCCACAGCGGGGCGGGGGTGCTGAACTGGGAGGTTTACCGGCTGTGCGTCTCCCCCTGCCATCTGGGCCCCGTCTTTGCCCTGGCGGGGACGGCGCTGGCGCTGGTCTGGTTCCGCCGGCAGGGAGAGCGGCCCAAGACTCCGCTCCCCAAAGGGCTCGCCGCCGTCTTGGCGCTGCTGCTTGCCTGGACTGGGCTGATATTCCTGTACCACTGGGCGCTCCTGCGCGATATGGACGGCTTTATCAATATGTGGGGGACGACAGAATACCTGATCGGCCCGCCCGGCCGCACGGTGTCCCGCTCTGTGTATTATTTTCAGATTGCCCTGTGCTATCTCCCGCTCCTGACCTCCTTTTTGGCGCTGTACTGGCTGGTAAAGGCCCGGGTGAGCGACCGCCGGTGGGCGGCGGCGTATATCCTGGCCCTGGCCGCCATGCTGGTGTCCCTGGAGACGATGGCCTGGATGACCTCTATGGAGATTTCCAATCCCATTGAGGTTGCGCTGCGGGCAAACCTGGTCAAATGCGGGGTGATCGCGGCGGCTGGACTGGCGGGCGCGGGGGTGGCCCTATGCTGAAAAAGGACTTGATCGAGCTGTGCCTGCTCCACCTGCTGGCCCAGGGGGACCAGTACGGCTACGACCTGCTGAAAAAGCTCCACGACGCCTTCCCCGACACCCAGGAGAGCGCGGTGTACGCCCTGCTCCGGGGGCTGTGCCGGGAGGGCTGTTCGGAGCAGTATATGGGCCAGACGTCCGGCGGTCCCGCCCGGAAGTATTACCACATCACCGACGGCGGGCTGGCCCGGCACGAGGCCCTGCGCAAGCAGTGGCGGGCGCTGCTGAGGGCGCTGGCGGCGCTGGGCGTGGAATAAAAAGGGAGCGCGGGGCTTTCCCGCGCTCCTCGCTTATGGCTCGGCCTTGAGCCGCTCGTTCCGCTCCCGCTCGGCCTGACTGAGCCGGTGGTAGCTGGGGGCCATGGCTGCGGCGGACACCAGCTCCCCCGCCCGGGCCATGCGCAGGGCGCACCGGGCCACCCCCCAGGCGGTCTGATACCGCAAATGGGGGGGGGTGAGCACCCAGGGCAGGCCCTCCGCCTCCAGCGCCGCCTGTACCAGATGGGCCCCGTCCCCCACCAGAATATGGGGCCTTCCCGAGGCGCGGACCTCCTCCGCCAGCTCCTCCAGCCCCAGGGCGCGGTCCTGGGAGAGGCGGGTCAATTCCCCATTCTTCGCCCGGAACCGGGCGCAGTATATCTGATTCCGCCGGGCGTCCATGGCGGCGCAGACCTCGCCCCCCATGTGGGCGCACTGCCAGGCCATGGACTCCAGGGTGGAGCAGGGAGCGCAGGGCTTGTCCTCCGGCCAGGCCAGTCCCTTGGCGGCGGCCACCCCGATGCGCACCCCGGTGAACGACCCCGGCCCCGCCGCCGCCGCCACCACGTCCATCTCCTCCAGGGTGAGTCCGGCGTTTTTCAGCAGATCGGACACCATGGGCATCAGGGTGGCGGAGTGGGTCAGCCCGCTGTGCTGAAAGGACTGGGCAAGCAGCGTTTCGCCCTCCGTCACGGCCACGCTGGCCGTCACCGCCGAGCTCTCCAGCGCGATGATTTTCACAGCTCCACCCCCTCGATGGCGATGATCCGGTCGTTGTCCCCGTCCCCCCGGCGGAGGGACACCCGCACCGCATCCGGCTCGATGGCCTCCGCCACGTTTTCGCTCCACTCCACGGCGCACACGCCCCCCCGTGCCAGATAGTCCTCCCAGCCGATGTGGAACAGCTCGTCGGCGCAGCCCAGCCGGTACATATCAAAGTGGAACAGGGGCAGGCGGCCCCCCTCGTACTCGTTGACGATGGTGAAGGTGGGGCTGGTCACCCGCTCCTCCACCCCCAGGGCCCGGGCCATGCCGGACACAAAGGCGGTTTTGCCCGCCCCCAAATCCCCGGTGAAGGCCACCACCCGGCCCTCCTGCAGGGCGTCCGCCAGACGGGCCCCCAGGGCCTCCGTCTCCTCCCGGCTGTGGGTGACAAATTCCATTTATGGTCACTTCCCAACGTGATTTAAGAAAGGACTGATTAAACCGCAATCTGCTCTTGCCGATTTAATCAGTTCTTCCTTAAAGTTAAGATTTCAAAAACTCTCGCAAATGAGTATAGCATATTTCCCGCCGGTGTGCTATACTGATTTTCAGTTTTTATGGAAGGGGGGACCGCGCCTTGCAGCCGGCCCGCACGCTGAAGGAATTTTTCAAGAAGGGGGACGTGGTCCTGCTGCTGCTGTGCGTCCTGGCCAGCCTCATGGGGCTGGTGCTCATCTACAGCGCCACCCAGTACGACTTCAAGCTCCAGGAGTACGCCATGAAGCAGGCTCAGTTTATCTGCATGGGCGTTGCGGCCTATGTGTGGGTCACCTTCATCGACATCGAGTACCTGATGGAGAAGTGGTGGTGGGTGTTCCTGCTGCTTGGGCTGTTCGTCATCGCCCTCATCAAGCCCTTCGGCTATGATAGCGGCACCGGCAACAAGAGCTGGGTGTTCCTTCCCATCCCCCACTTTCCCGGCTTCCAGCCCGGTGAGATCGCCAAGCTGTCCTTCATCGTGGTGCTGGCCTGGATGATCAACAAGGAGCGGCCCCGGGGTCTGGGACGGTTCCCAGCCCTGGTGAAGTACGTGGTCCTCACCGGGGTGTTCGCCGGGTCGCTGGCGGTGCTGTCCAGTGACTGGGGCATGGTCATCGTCTACCTGTTCATCTTCGTCATCATGGCCTGGGTGGCCGGGGTGAGCAAGTGGTGGTTTATCGGGGTCGGCACGCCCCTGGCGGGCGGGCTGGCGTTCCTGTGGAACTTTATCCTGCCCCGCACCAAATACTGGGACGATTACCGCATCATGCGCTTCCGGGTGGTGCTGGACCACGACCTGTCCCCGCTGAAGTGGGGCTGGCAGCAGAGCCGGTCCCTGCTGGCCATCGGCTCGGGACAGCTCACCGGCCAGGGCTGGCTGAACGGGCGGCAGACCCAGTCCTCCCGGCCGGACAGCCTGCCCGCCCGGCACACCGACAACATCTTCGCCGTGTGCGGGGAGGAGTTCGGCATGATCGGCTGCTGCGCGGTGCTTCTGGTGCTGCTGGCCATCATTTTGCGGTGCGTGTGGGTGTCCCGGCGGGCCAAGAGCCACATGTCCGCCTATATCGCCATGGGCATTGCCGGGATGCTCATGATTCAGACCGTCATCAACGTGGCCATGACCCTGTACGTGGGCCCGGTCATCGGCCTGACCCTGCCCTTTTTCAGCTACGGCGGCTCGTCCACCCTGACGCTGTTCATTGCCATGGGCATCGTGTCGGGCATCAAAATGCGTCCCCTGCCCAGCTGGCTCAAGGACCGCAGCCAGCTGTAACCACGCGCCCTCCCCGCCTGAGAAAAGCGGGGAGGGCGCCGCTTTGCCCGCGCGAAAGCGGCTCCGCCAAAGCCCGGCGGAGCCGCATAATTTTTGCCCCTTTGGTATATACTTGTCCCACAACCATACAAAGGAGGATCACCCTTTGAATAAGCGAATCATGATATTGTCCCTGTGCCTGGCCGGGGCCCTCACCGCCCCCGCCCTGGCGCTGACCTCCTCCACCGCCGACGTGGAGAACGCCGCGCCCATCGCCGAGGACCTGTCCCTCACCACCTACAAGGGAGTGGCCATTTTCAGCCGCTTCGCCGCCGTGGACCCGGAGGGCGACCTGGTCACCTTCCAGGTGGTGGACAGCCCCGCCCGGGGCCAGGTGGCCCTGGACGAGACCGACCCCGCCGCCTTCACCTACACCCCCTACGAGGGGAAAAAGGGCAAGGATTCCTTCACCTACGTGGCCATCGACGCCAAGGGGAACGCCTCCAAGCCCGCCACGGTGAAGATCGTCATCCAGAAGCAGACCGCCGCCGTCAGCTATTCCGACCTCGCCGGCGATCCGGCCCACTACGCCGCCCTGCGCTTGGCGGAGGCGGGGGTGTACACCGGCCGCCGGGTGGGGGACCTGTACTGCTTCGACCCGGAGGAGACCTTCACCCGGGAGGAGTTCCTGGCCATGGCCATGACCGCCGCGGGCAGGGAGCCTCTGGACAACGTGACCCTCACCGGGTTCTATGACGACACCGACATCTCCGCCTGGGCCAAGGGCTATGTGACCGCCGCCCTGGTGGACGGCGCGGTGGAGGGCAGCCCCAACGCGGCGGGCCAGACGGTGTTCGTCCCCAACAGCCCTGTCACCCAGGCGGAGGCCGCCGTCATCATCGACCGCCTTCTGGCGGGGGGCGACGTGGCGGGAACCGCCTCCGCCTTCTCTCCGGAGACCGCCCCCGCCTGGGCCTACCAGTCAGTGGTGAACATGGAGGCGGTGTCCGTGCTGAGCAGCAGCGCCGACCTGTCCAAGGCCCTCACCCGGGCCCAGGCGGCGGAGATGCTGTCTGCCATGCTGGACGTGCTGGACAGCCGGGAGGGCGGCGGGCTCTTCCGCTGAACCCCGCGAAAGCCCCGGCCGGAGGACTTCCTCCGGCCGGGTTTTCACGTTATGGGGCGGCGGGCAGGGCGTCCGGGTCTATCTCATAGGGCTCGCCCCCGTCCAGGGGGTAGGCCGTGCCGCCGAACGCCACCGCCTCCAGTTTGGACAGGTCCTGGACGGCGGCAAAGCTGTGGCAGTAGGTCATTTTTATAACGCCGCTGCCGCCGCCCTTGTGCCCGCTGCCGCCGCCGTTCCCTCCCAGCAGAGAGTCCAGATCACTGGCCGTGCCGTCCTCCCACAGGAAATACAGCGCGGGGAACAGATTGGTGTCCCCGGTGGCGTACTCCGCCTCGATGGTCAGAGGGGACAGGGTCAGCCGCTCCAGGGTCACCGGCCCCGTCAGGCCGGGATGGGCCCAGCCGCCGCTGCCCGGGCCCTCCGCCCCGATCTTCAGCCGCAGGCCGGACACGGGCCGGTAGGAGAAGCTCAGCCACTTGCCCTCCTCCATCAGGTTGAGCCGGACAGCGGCGCTGGAACCCCAGCCCCGGCTGGTGTCTATCTCCAGATACGAAGTGCGCTCCTCCGAGTTGTCCTCACCGCCTATGCCCAGGCTTCCGTGGGAGCGGAAGGAGAGCAAATCATAAAAGCTCTCGCTTTTCTGCTTTTGCAGCTTCTCCCACGCCTCGTCGCTGTGGGCCTCAATGGTGAGGGTGTAGAACAGGCGGCTCTTATCCGCCACAGTGCTGGTGACGGTGAGGGTGTAGTTCTCGTCGCGCACCGACACGGGCTGGAAGTCCATCAAATGCTCCCAGGGGGCGGTGTCCCCCTGAAAAAAGGCGCTGAGCGCGTTGTACTCCGGCGGGACCAGCACGTTGATCCCGGCGGCGGCCCCGGTGAGCAGCGCCAGGGCGGCGGCGCACAGGGCGGCCAGCCGCAGGGTCCGCCAGGGATGGAGGGCCCGGGGTTTAGAGTCCAGGGCGGCGTCCACCCGCCGGCGGACGGCTTTCACATCGGGCAGGGGGCAGGGCCCGCTCTTGGGCAGAACCTGGTCCCACAGGGTTTGCAGACGGTTTTTCACGGTGTTTCCGCTCCTTCCAGCGCGGCCCGCAGGGCCTTCCGGCCCCGGAACAGCCGCTGCTTGGCGGCGGTCTGGCTCAGGCCCAGCTCCGCCGCGATGGTTTTCAGCTTGTCCCCCTCGTAGTAGTAGCGGACGAACAGGGTTCGGTCCGGCTCGCCCAGCCCGTCCACCGCCGCCCACAGCCGCCGGGACCGCTCCCGCCGCTGGGCCTGCTCCTCCGGGCCGGGGGCGGGGTCCGGGGCCTCCTCCGGGAGGGGGGAGGCGGGGCGCTGGCGGCGCAGCCAGTCGGTGGCCTTGTTCCGGGCCACCGCCGCCAGCCAGGGCCGCAGGCCCTGCTCCGGGTCCAGCTCTCCGGCATGAAACCACAGGGCCGTGAACACGTCGGCGCACAGCTCCTCCACGTCCTCCCGGCAGGCCCGGCCCGCCAGGGCGCGGAGGATCACCGCGCTGACATAGGGGGTGTAGCGCTGGATGGCCCGGTCCAGGGCGCTGCGGCTGTGCCTTTTCAATTTTTGCGCCAGCGCCCTCTCGTCCATGGCGGCGTCCTCCTTGAAACCTCTGTACAGGTGCTTCTGCCAGTATATACGGAAACGGGCCGGTTTGGTTACGGGGAAGGCGGAAATTTTCCGTAAAAAAGCGCGGGGCCGCCCCCGCGCTTTGGTTCCGCTATGCGTTTGGCCGGTAGTCCAGCCCCGCCGGGTAGAAGAAGTTCGCCTTTTTGTCCGACAGGCCGATGCGCAGCTCTTTGGCCCGCAGCGGCTCGCCGTCCACCACCGCCACCAGCTCCTGGGAGCTTCGGACGGCGACGCCCTTTCCCTGGCCGTATTGGATCAGGTTGGGATACCGGGCGTACCGGCCCCTGCCGTACTCCCCCACCAGGCGGAAGAAGGTGAGCCGGTCCACCTTGCGCACCACCAGCGTCTCCAGCAGGCCGTCGTCGGGCATATTGTCCCCCACGGGCATGAAGCCCCCGCCGTAGTAGCGGCCGCTGCACACGCAGATGATGGTGGCCTCCCCCTCGTAGTGGTAGTTCTCCATATCCACCACCACGGGCTGGGAGATGCCCTTGAACAGTACGTTGGCCACGGCGGAGATGGCGTAGGCCCCGATGCCGGACACCAGGGGGAAGCCGTTGTACTTGTCCTTGTCCACGGCCACCCGGGCGTCCAGGCCGGTGCACACGATGTCGATGCCCAGGCGGCCGTTGCAGTCGATCAGGTCCATGGCGGCCTGGGGGCCCTCCGCCAGGGCCCGCAGGTCGGTGAACCGGGCCTTGTTCTCCCGCCCGAAGATTTTGAGGAAGTCGTTGCCGGTGCCGGTGGGCACGTTGGTGACGGCGGCGTTGGCACAGCCCGCCATGCCGTTGACCGCCTCGTTGAGGGTGCCGTCCCCGCCGCAGGCGTAGATGCGCACATCCTGGCCGCTCTCCGCCGCCGCCCGCGCGGCGGCGCGGGCATCCCCCGCTTTCTCGGTGAACACGATCTCACAGGTCAGGTCCAGCGCCTGGATCTGGTCCACCAGCGCCTGGGTGCTCCGCTTCTTTCCCGCCGAGGGATTGATGATGAAAATGTGTTTCATACTCGCGCCTCGTTCTCTCTTTAATCTCCCGCGCAGTTGTCGCGCTCCGCCTGTTCGCGACGCGCGGCTTTCGTCGAAGCAAAGTCCGCTCAGCGACCTTTCCGCCTTTGGCGAAAACTGCGCTCGCTCCCTTGCTTCTCCTCTCCCCGCAAAGCCAAAAGGCGGCTTTGCGGGGACTCCATTAGGACTGTCCGCGCTGCTCACGACGGCTTCGCGCTTCTTCCATACATAAATAAATCACATTTTATCATGCCGTTGTACAGCTTCCGCTTTTTGTCCGCCGGTTTGCCGAAGGCCCGCTCAAACTCCGTGTGGGAGGAGAGCACGTCCACCTCCCAGCCGGGGGGCAGGGTCCGGGCCGCCTTTCCGAAGGCGCGGTAGAGGTCCTCCGCCTCTTTTTTCTCCAGCAGCCGCTCCCCGTAGGGCGGGTTGGATACCACCCGGCCCCTGGGCTCCTCCCGGCGGAATTTTACGGCGTCCGCCACGTCGAACCGCACCGTGTCCTCCACCCCGGCCAG
Organism: uncultured bacterium; assembly: GCA_947383145.1. GTDB lineage: Bacteria > Bacillota > Clostridia > Oscillospirales > Oscillospiraceae > Enterenecus. The sequence goes on along the minus strand of CANDCH010000007.1, from coordinate 60,924 downwards.
CTGGGCGTTGTGCCGGGACAACTCCACGGCGGCGGGGTCGATGTCCCCGCCCCAGATGTCGTAGGCGCCGTGGAACTCGCGGTCCATGGCCTCCTCGGCGGCGTCCATCCACAGGCTGGAGGGGAGCCAGCCCCACTTCTGGGCGGCAAAGGAGCGGTTCAGACCCGGGGCCCGGTTTTTGGCGATGAGGGCCGCCTCGATGGGGATGGTGCCCGAGCCGCAGAAGGGGTCGCAGAAGGGATCCCGGCCCCGGTACCGGGACAGGGACACCAGCGCCGCCGCCAGGGTCTCCCGCAGGGGCGCGCCCATGTTGTGGGCCCGATAGCCCCGTTTGTACAGGCTGTCCCCGGAGGTGTCCAACATTAGAGTGGCTGTATCCTTCAAAATGGAGAACTGCACCTGGTATAAGGTTCCCGTCTCGGGCAGCGTCTCCAGACCGTAGACCTGCCCCAGCCTTTTGCACAGCGCCTTTTTCAGGATGGACTGGCAGGCGGGCACCGAGTGGAGCTGGGAGCTCACCGAGTAGCCCTTCACCGGGAAGCGGCCCTCCCGGGGGATGAAATCCTCCCAGGGCAGGGCGGCGCAGCCCTGGAACAGCTCCTCAAAAGAGCGGGCCTGAAAGGACCCCAGGGACAGCAGCACCCGTGCGCCGCAGCGCAGGTTCAGATTGAGCCGGGGGATGTCCGCCGGGGTTCCCCGGCACAGCACCCGGCCGTTTTCCGCGCGGACCTGGGCCAGGCCCAGCTTTTTCAGCTCATAGGCCACGGTGCTCTCCACGCCCATCAGGGCGGGTATGACGAACTGCAATGTTTGATCCATAATATACTCCGCAAATATTTTTTAAAAAACCCTTGACTTTACATTTGATGGAAGGTGTAGTATTATGTCACAGGGAGGGGAAGGACTTTACAAACCATAGTATAATGTAAAATGGAAGCGCTGGCAACAATAATATGAGCGCGGCGCGAAAAACTTCTTTTCCCCGGCAGGATGTTGTGATACAATGAGTTGGAAGCTGAGAAAGGAGTGCAGCGTATGCCTTTTGAATCAATTATGCAGATCGCATGGCTGGTCCTGCTGGTGGTGTTTGCCGCCACGGAGGCCGCCACCGTGGGGCTCACCTCCATCTGGTTTGCCGCCGGGGCGCTGGCGGCCCTCGTCGCCGCCCTGCTTGGCGGGCCGCTGTGGATTCAGCTCACCCTGTTTTTCGCGGTCAGCCTGCTTTGTCTGGCGGCGGTGCGGCCCCTGGCCAAGCGGCACCTGAACAGCAGGGTGGAGCCCACCAACGCCGACCGGGTCATCGGCGAGGAGGCCCAGGTCATTGAGGACGTGGACAACGTCCACGGCAAGGGGGCCGTGGTCATCCGGGGGATGACCTGGTCCGCCCGCAGCGAGGACGGCGGGGCCATCGCCGCCGGGACCATGGTGCGCGTCCTGCGCATCGAGGGGGTCAAGGTGTTTGTGGAGCCCATCTCCGTCCCCGCCGCCCCCGGCGAGCACAAAACGTGGTAAGCAAAGACACATCAACATATCTGAGGAGGTAGTCAAATGAAAACTTTCGCACTGGCCGGAGCCGTCGGGCTGGGCAATCTGGTGGGCCCCGTCATCGTCCTGCTCATCATCGTCATCGTGCTGGGCATCCTGGCCGCCAACATCAAGGTGGTCCAGCAGTCCAAGGCCGTGGTTATCGAGCGGCTGGGCGCCTTCCGCACCGTGTGGGGGGTGGGCCTGCACCTGAAGGTCCCCTTCATCGAGCGGGTGGCCAAGACCGTGTCCCTCAAGGAGCAGGTGGTGGACTTCGACCCCCAGCCCGTCATCACCAAGGACAACGTCACCATGCAGATCGACACCGTGCTCTACTTCCAGATCACCGACCCCAAGCTGTACACCTACGGCGTGGAGCACCCCATGAGCGCCATTGAGAACCTCACCGCCACCACCCTGCGCAACATCATCGGCGATCTGGAGCTGGACCAGTCCCTCACCAGCCGGGACCACATCAACACCCAGATGCGGGCCATCCTGGACGAGGCCACAGACCCCTGGGGCATCAAGGTGAACCGGGTGGAGCTGAAAAATATCATGCCGCCCCGGGACATCCAGGAGTCCATGGAGAAGCAGATGCGGGCGGAGCGCGAGCGCCGCGAGGCCATCCTCCAGGCCGAGGGCCAGAAGCAGTCCCAGATTCTGGTGGCCGAGGGCGAGAAGCAGTCCGCCATCCTCCGGGCCGACGCCGCCAAGCAGGCCAAGATCATGGAGGCCGAGGCGGAAAAGACCGCCAAGATTCTGGCCGCCGAGGCCGAGTCCGAGGCCATCATGAAGGTGCAGCAGGCCACCGCCGACGCCATCAAGCTCATCAACGCGGCGGACCCCGGCGACGGCGTCATCAAGATCCGGGCGCTGGAGGCCTTCGCCAAGGCCGCCGACGGCCGGGCCACCAAGATCATCATCCCCAGCGAGCTCCAGGGGCTGGCGGGGCTGTGCGCCAGCGCCAAGAGCGTGTTCGACACCGTGGAGCCCAACCAGCCCAAGAAGTAAGGCCGTGGAGTGCCCGTATTGTCACGGCGGGCTGGAGGCTGGGAATATCATCTCCCCCCGCGACCCCATATTCTGGTGCCCCAACGGGGAAAAGGCGGGCTTTTTCACCACCGCGCACGGGCTGGAGCGGCGGGGCGGCTTTCGCCTGACCAGGAGCTTTGAGGGAACGGCGGAGGCGTGGTACTGCCGGACCTGCAACCGCCTGACCGTCTTTGACGCGAAGGCGAAATGAGGAGGCGCGCCGTGTACGAGTACAAATACGTCTCCGTGGAGCGGGAGGGCTGGATCTTCGCCGGGTTCCAGAACTACCGGGAGGTCATCGACCGGGAGGCCGCCCAGGGCTGGCGGTTTGTGGGCTGGATGCCCCTGGATGTCACCAACGGCGTCATGACCCGGATCGACCTGATTTTTGAGCGGGAAGCGTAAAAGAGGGGCGGCCCCGGCGGGGCCGCCCCTGCGCAAAACATGTGGAAAGGGGCTGTTCCATGAAGAGCGTTAAGCCGGGCCGGGGGCCCTCCGGCATGAATTTTTTGAGCGATATCGGGAGCATCGCCTTCGGCGTGGTGTGGACCATCATTGCCCTTGTCATGGGTTTGGGAACCGCCTCCGCCGGCGGGTTTGGCCTGATCGGGCTGGTGCTTCCCCTGTTTGGCGTGATCTTCATCATCCAGGGCGTCGTCCGCGCCATGTACCACTACAAAAACGCCACCGGCAGGGACCGCTATTCTGAGTTCGACATCACCGAGGACGGGGAAGAGGGAGACCCGGGGCAGCGCTGGGTGAAGGGCGGGGAGCCCTGGGACCGCCCCGAGCGGTCCCAGCCCCCAAGGGGCGGCGCGGGGTTCTGCCCCTACTGCGGCGCGGCGCTCCAGGGGGATTTCCGCTACTGCCCCAAGTGCGGGCGGGAGCTCCCCTCTTGAAGGAAGGACTGATTCAATCGACAAGAGCGATTTGCGAGAGATTTTTCGCCACAGTGAGGCGTGATTTCGCAGGAATAATTGTGTTTATTTCAAGAAATCACAACGAAGCTGTGGTGAAAAAGATTCACAAAGCGCCGCAGGCGCATTTAATCAGTGCTTCTTGAAGCAAAAACAGGCGGCTTTCCAGTGGAAAGCCGCCTGTTTTTGCTTACAGGGTGCTGCCGAAATCGGAGACGATGGCCTGGCCGGTGATGGCCCGGGACTCGTCGCTGGCGAAGAACAGGATGATGTTGGCCACGTCGTCGGGCATGCACACGCCCACCCGCATGTCGGAGTGCTTGGCCATCTGGCCGAACATGTCCGGGTCCTGGTTGTCGGGGCGCATGTTGGCCACCATGGGGGTGGCGATGGAGCCGGGGCACACCGCGTTGCAGCGGATGCCGGTGCCCGCGAAGCGCAGAGCGGTGTGGCGGGTGACGCCCACGATGGCCGCCTTGGAGGACACGTAGGCCGCGCCGCCGCAGCCCATGACGCCCGCCACGGAGGCCACGTTGACGATGGAGCCATAATTGGCCTTCTTCATCTCGGCCAGGGCCTCCCGCATACAGTACATGGTGCCCTTGGCGTTGATGCCCAGAATGCGGTCCAGGTCCTCGTCGGACAGCCGGTCGATGGGCTTCAGACCCTCCTCCAGTACGCCGGCGTTGTTCACCAGCACGTCCACCTTGCCATAGGCCTCCACCGTCCTGGCCACCAGGTTCCTGGCGTCCTCCGCCTTGGAGATGTCGGTGACCACGGGGAGCACCTCGCCGCCCGCCGCGCGGATTTTGGCGGCCACGTCCTCCAGCTGGGCCTGGCGGCGGGCGCTGATGACCACCTTGGCCCCCTCCTTGGCAAAGAGCATGGCGGTGGCCGCGCCCACGCCGGAGTTGCCGCCGGTGACGATAACGGCCTTACCCTCTAAACGTCCCATGTCGAACCATTCCTTTCTGTCGTCAAATATGCTTGAGAGGCGCGCCCCCAGCGGGACGCGCCTGAGCTCACTTTTTGGTTACCTTCAGCACGCAGTCCCCCACCTGGACGGGGCCTGTCTTGTCCGGCTCCACCTTGGCGAAATCGTCGGAGTTGGTGACGGCGGTGATGATGGTGGTGGGGTGGCCCGCCGCCTTGATTGCCTCAAGGTCCATGACGATGACGGGATCGCCCTTTTTCACCTCCTGGCCCTCCTTCACCAGCATGGTGAAGCCCTGGCCCTTCATATCCACGGTGTCCACGCCGCAGTGGACCAGCAGCTCCATGCCCTGGCTCTCGATGCCCACGGCGTGGAGGGTGTCGGGCACCTGGCTGACGGTGCCATCCACCGGGGCGTACACCTTGCTGTCCTCCGGCTCGATGCCGCAGCAGAAGCCCACAAAGCCCTGGCTGAACGCGGCGTCGGGGATGTCAGCCATGGGGATGGCGCTGCCCTTGGCCACCGCGCCCACGGACAGCGCTTCGGCGGCGGGGGCGGCCTCCTCGCCCAGGAGGCCCTTTTTCAACTTGTCGAAAAATCCCATGTCAGTATCTTCCTTTCCTCAGCATAAGGGCCGTGGGCGGGCTCGGGGCCCGCCCACGGCAGTTTTCTCGGTAAGGGAATCCGCGCGGAGGGATCAGATCATCTTCTTCAGCTCGTCGTACACGAACTGGACCTTCGGGCCGATGATGACCTGGCAGGCGGTTTTGCTGGGACGGATGACGCCGGCCGCGCCCGCGGCCTTGATGGCCTTCTCGTTGACGGCGGTGTAGTCCTTGATCTCGAAGCGCAGGCGGGTGGTGCAGTAATCCACCGCAGACACGTTCTCCTTGCCGCCGATGGCCGCCAGCACGCCGGAGGCGATGCTGGTGAAGTCGTTGTTGGCCAGGACGATCTTGGCCTCCTCGGCCTCGGCGTCCTCATCCTCGTTGCCGGGGGTCTTGAGGTTGAACCGCTTGATGGCGAAGTAGAACACCAGGAAGAACACCGCAAAGGCCACGAGGCCGATGGGGATGATCAGCAGGGTGTTGTTGGCGGCGGGCAGGGAGGCGGAGAACACCAGGTCGGTGGCGCCGGCGGAGAACATGAAGCCCGCGCGGAAGCCCAGGGCGGCGGTGACGGCGGCGAAAATGCCGTACAGCAGGGCGTAGACCACGTACAGGGGGAACGCGGTGAACATGAAGGCGAACTCGAAGGGCTCGGTGACGCCGCAGATGAAGGCGCAGACGGCGGCAGACAGCACGATGCCGATGGCGGCCTTCTTATTCTTGGCGGCGCGGACAATGCCGGTGGCGGCGCCGGCCACGCCGAACATCATGCAGGGGAAGAAGCCGGCCATGTACATACCGATGGACCAGTTGGCGTTCTGAGCCAGCTCACTGGTGGGATTCCAGTAGGCCTGCAGGTCGCCGATGCCGATGGTGTCGAACCAGAACACGTTGTTCAGGGCGTGGTGCAGGCCGGTGGGGATGAGCAGGCGGTTCAGGAAGGTGTAGACGCCGACGCCCACATAGCCCAGCCCCTTGATGCCGTTGCCCACGGCCACCAGGGCGCCGAAGATGATGGGCCACACGAACAGCAGAATGACGGAGGCGCCGATGGACACCACGGCGGTGACGATGGCCACGCAGCGCTTGCCGCTGAAGAAGGCCAGCCAGTCAGGCAGCTTGGTGTTCTTGAACTTGTTGTAGCAGAACGCGCCGATGAGGCCGGCCAGGATGGCGGGGAACACATTCTCGAACTTCTGGAAGGCCAGCAGGCGGACCTTGTCGTCGGCGATGGCGGGGATCAGGGTGGTGACCACGCCCTCGGACAGCAGGGTTTTCATCATCAGGAAGCTGACCAGGCCGGCCAGGGCGGAGGTGCCGTCCTTATCGTCGGCCATGCCCACGGCCACGCCGATGACGAACAGCCAGTGCATGTTGTCGATGAGGGCGCCGCCGGCCTTCACCAGCAGGAAGCCCACGATGTACGCCGCGCCGCTGGTGGGCGCGCCCGGCACGCCCATGACGCCGGGGGCCAGGGCGTAGCCCAGGCCCATCAGAATACCGCAGATGGGAAGGGCCGCTACGGGCAGCATCAGAGATTTGCCCAGCTTTTGCAGGAACTTGTACATTACTCAATTCCTCCCTCTCAAAAAAATTGGGTTTTGCGAGGGGCGCGGACCCGCTGGCGCGCTGGGCCGTACCCCTCGTTAACAGTATGTTAACACATCTGGGAGGAAATGAAAAGAGTTTTCAGCGGTGGAAAGAGAAGATTTCTTTTTTCACCAATTTTTGCAAATGGTTTTTGTGCACATCCGCCAAGATTTTACGGCGGTTCAGAGAAGCATGGGCGCACCGCCGCCCAGATGCGCTGGGCCACCTGCTCCTGGGAGCCGGAGCCGTCCACCACTGCCACCCGCTCCGTGTCCTTCAGCCGCTCAAAGGCCTGGAAGTACAGCGCCCGGGTCTGGCGCAGCCGGTTCTCGTGCTCGAAAATTTCTTTCACGGCGCGGTTTTTGTGGATGCGCTCCAGGGCGGTTTCCACCGGCACGTCCAGGAATACGGTGAGGGTGGGGCGCAGCAGCTGGGCGCACAGGGCGTTGGCCTGGATCACCCACTCCATGTCCACGTCCACGCTCTGGTAGGCGTAGGAGGAGAAGTAGTAGCGGTCGGACACGATGGAGATTCCCTGATCGACGGCGGCGCACAGGCCGTCCACCGCGTTGACCAGATGATCGATGCGGTCGGCGGTGAACAGCGCGGCGGTCACCCGGTGGTCGGCGGCCACCCGGCCGGAGGATATCTGCCGGAGCAGCGCGCCCACAGGGCCGCCGGAGGGCTCCTGCGTGCTCCGGCAGGGGACGCCCAGCTCCCTCAGCCGCGCCGCCAGCGGGCCGGTCTGGGTGCTCTTGCCGGAGCCGTCGATGCCCTCCAGCACGATGAGCTTTCCCCGCTCCATCTCACAGCACCCTGCAGCTGCCGTAGAGGAACATCAGGTACAGCACGCTGCCCGCCGTCATGACCAGTCCGGCGATGCCGGACACCAGGGCGGCGGCGATGTTGATGATGGGGATAAAGCCCAGCGCCTGGCACACGAGGGAGACGAGGGTGCACCCGGCCATGATTTTGATTACGGTGTTCCCCCGCTGGGACAGCGCCTCCTGGCCGATGGAGTGGAGCAGGTTGGAGGTGGTGGTGCACACGCAGTACACCAGCAGCAGGCTCAAAACGCTGCCGCCCATGTCCAGCAGGGTGGACAGCAGCCCGGGCTTCAAAAGGCCCTCCACCACGCCCAGCGCCAGGATAATGGCGGCGAACACCAGGGCGCCCCGGTAGTTCTCGTCGTCGGCTCCGGCCTTATAGATGCCGGCGAGCTCCAGCGCCGGACAGGCCAGCACCAGCAGGAAGCCCACCAGGGGAACCCAGAACAGCAGGAAGCCCGCGATTGCCAGGATCTGCCCCAGAAACATCAGCTTCAGCCCCAGGGCCGCGTTGGGATACCTCATTGAATTTACCTCCTCAAATTCGGTTATTTGATCATATGCACGTTCACGTGGGGATAGGTCATCTCGATGCCCGCGGCGTCAAAGGCGGGCTTGAGGCCGTCCATCAGGTCGTAGTACACCGTCCAGTAGTCGGCGTTGGCGCACCAGATCCGCATGACATATTCGATGGCGTTGTCGCCGTAGCCGTCCACGTGGACGGCGGGGGCCGGGTCGCCCAGCACCAGGGGGTGGTCCGCCGCCAGGCCGGAGAGCAGGGAGATCACCCGCTCCGTGGGTGCGTCGTAGCTGGCAGACGCCTTCAGCTCCACCCGGCGGGTGGCCTGGGCGGAGAAGTTGGTGATGTTGGCGGACACAATGGTGCTGTTGGGCAGCTGGACCAGCTTGTTGTCCGGGGTGGTGAGTTTGGTGTAAAACATCCCGATCTCGGACACCGTGCCGGAGCAGCCCCCCGCGTCCACGAAGTCCCCCGGGGCGAAGGGGTGGGAGGCCAGAATCTGCATTCCGCCCGCCAGGTTGGACAGAAAGTTTTGCAGCGCCAGGGAGAAGGCCAGACCAACCACCGACAGCACCGCCACCAGCGACGTGACCTCGATGCCCAGGCTTTTCAGCACGGTGATGGCGGCCACCGCCCACAGCACGCCCCGCAGCAGGCTTCGGATCAGCCGCTGGAGGGGCTGGTCCAGCTTGGAGCGGCCCAGGGCCTGCTCCAGCAGCTTGGTGAGCACCTTGATCAGGATCAGACTGATTACGACGGATAAAACCGCGCTGAAAATATTACTGGCTGTAACGTTCTGAATGCTGTTCCACAGGCTGGCTGTGGTCTCTTCATCCGGCATAATGGAGGCAAAAACCGGCATGGGACCTCCTCCTCTCTCTATTCAGGGCCGACGCTCTATCAACTATACCATATTCCGCCGTCCGGCGCAAGGCTCAGCCGCAGACCGCGCCCAGCAGGGCGCTCCCCTCCACGCCGGTGATCTCCACGTCCGCCAGCCGGTTGTGAAGAGCCTCCCCCCGCGCCCGGACCAGGGCGTAATTGGGGGTGTGGCCCTGCCAGAGGCCGTCCTTCTCTTCCTCGAACAGGACGGGCAGGACGCGGCCCTTCTGGCCCTCCAGCCAGCGGCGCTCCAGCTCCGACCCCAGGGCAATGGCCCGGCGCGCCCGCGCCTCCTTGACCCCCGCGGGGAGCTGGCCGGGCAGGTCCGCCGCCGGGGTGCCGGGGCGGCGGGAGTAGGGGAACACATGCATGGCGGTAAAGCCGCACCGCTCCACAAAGGCCAGGGTTTGGGCGAATTCCTCCTCTGTCTCTCCCGGAAAGCCGGTGATGAGGTCGGTGGTGATTCCAGGGTCCGAGAAGTATTCCCGGAGTAATTCAACGCTCTTATAATACCAGGCGGTATCATATTTGCGGTTCATCCGGGCCAGGGTGGCGTCGCACCCCGATTGGAGGGAGAGATGGAAGTGGGGGCACAGGTTGGGCAGGGCGGCGGTCCGGCGGCAGAACTCCGCCGTGACGGTTCTGGGCTCCAGGGAGCCCAGCCGCACCCGCAGGTCCGGCGCGGCCCCGCACACCCCCTCGATCAGTCCGGCGAGATCCTCCCCGGCGCCCAGGTCCCGGCCCCAGGAGGAGAGCTCGATGCCGGTGAGCACCACCTCCCGCCAGCCCTCCTGCGCCAGACGGCGGGCCTCCGCCTCCGCCTCGGGACGGGGCAGGGAGCGCACCGGCCCCCGGGCGTAGGGGATGACGCAGTAGGAGCAGAAGTTGACGCAGCCATCCTCTACCTTGAGCATGGCCCGGGTGCGGCCCTGCCCGCCCCCGGCGGGGAGACGCTCAAAATCCCTGCGGGCCAGGGCGTTGTCAACGGAAATCACTTGCTCCCCCTTGGCGCGGAGCAGCTCCTCCAGCCGGTCCAGAAAGGCCATCCGCCCCGCCGACCCGGACACCAGATCCGCCCCCAGGGCGGCGGCGTCCGGGCTGGTCTGGGCGTAGCAGCCGCACACCGCCAGCACGCAGTCCGGGGCGGCGCTCCGGGCCCGCCGGATGAGGTTGCGGCACTTTTTGTCGCTGACGGCGGTGACGGTGCAGGTGTTGACGATGCAGGCGTCCGCCGGACCGCCGAAGGGGACCAGGGCGTGCCCCCGGCGGAGAAGCTCCCGCTCCATGGCCTGGGTCTCTACCTGGTTCACCTTACAGCCCAGAGTATAGGTGGCGATATTCACGATTCAAGCCCCTTTCGGCGAGTTTTTCGTTATAAGGCTGCAAACAGCGGGCGGGACCGGCAGCCTCCGCCCGCAAAGGAATCCCCCCAGCCCTGGCCGGGGGGATTTTCCTGCGGTGGGTTATGTTCTGCCTCCTCCGCTCAGTTTTTCAGGCTGTGCAGCGGCGCGGGAATCCGCCCGCCCCGGGCCACGAACTCCCCGGCGCCGCCGGTGTGGCAGGGCATCACCGGCGCGGAGCCCAGCAGGCCGCCGAACTCCACCACGTCCCCCACCCGCTTCCCCGGCGCGGGGATCAGGCGGACCGCGGTGGTCTTTTGGTTCACCATGCCGATGGCGGCCTCGTCGGCGATGATGGCGGACAGGGTGGCGGCGGAGGTGTCACCGGGCACGGCGATCATATCCAGCCCCACCGAGCACACGCAGGTCATGGCCTCCAGCTTGTCCAGGGTCAGCGCCCCGGACTGGGCGGCGGCGATCATGCCCTCGTCCTCGCTCACCGGGATGAAGGCCCCGGACAGCCCGCCCACCGAGGAGCTGGCCATGACGCCGCCCTTTTTCACCGCGTCGTTGAGCAGGGCCAGGGCGGCGGTGGTGCCGTGGGCGCCGCACACCTCCAGGCCCATCTCCTCCAGAATCCGGGCCACGGAGTCCCCGATGGCGGGAGTGGGGGCCAGGGACAGGTCCACGATGCCGAAGGGCACCCCCAGCCGGGCGCTGGCCTCCCGCGCCACCAGCTGGCCCATGCGGGTTACCTGGAAGGCGGTCTTTTTGATGGTCTCGGCCACCACGTCGAAGGGCTGGCCCTTCACCGCCTGGAGGGCGTGATGGACCACGCCGGGGCCGGACACCCCCACGTTGATGACCCGCTCGGCCTCCCCCACGCCGTGAAAGGCCCCGGCCATGAAGGGGTTGTCCTCCACCGCGTTGCAGAACACCACCAGCTTGGCGCAGCCGAAGCCGCCCTTGTCCGCGGTGCGCTCCGCGCACGCCTTGATGGTCTCGCCCATCAGCCGCACCGCGTCCATGTTGATGCCCGCCTTGGTGGAGCCCACGTTGACGGAGGAGCACACCACGTCGGTGACGGCCAGGGCCTCGGGGATGGCGGCGATGAGCTTTTTGTCCGCGCCCGTCATGCCCTTGTGGACCAGGGCGGAGAAGCCGCCGATGAAGTTGACCCCCACCGCCTTGGCCGCCCTGTCCATGGCGGCGGCGAAGGGGACGTAGTCGCTGGTACGGGACGCCCCCGCCGCCAGGGCCATGGGGGTGACGGAGATGCGCTTGTTGACGATGGGTATGCCGAACTCCGTCTCAATGTCCTCCCCGGTTTTCACCAGCTTGTCCGCCGAGGCGGTGATCTTGTCGTAGATCTTCCGGCAGGCGGCGTGGGGGTCCGGGTCGCAGCAGTCCAGCAGGTTGATGCCCATGGTGATGGTGCGCACGTCCAGGTGCTGGTGGTCGATCATCCGGATGGTCTGTAAAATGTCGTTGGTGTTAATCATAATTTATCCCTCAAATCCGATGCATGGCGTCAAAGATATCCTCCCGCTGCACCCGGATGTCCAGCCCCCGCTCTTTTCCGGCCTGGGCCAGGTCCTCCCGCAGGCGGGCGAAGGGCACCGTGGCCTGGGAGGCGTCCACCAGCATAATCATGGTGAAGTACTCCTGGAGCACGGTCTGGCTGATGTCCAGCACGTTGACGTTTTTCTCGCTGAGCAGGGCGCACACGGCGGCGATGATGCCCACCTGGTCCCTGCCGATGACGGTGACGATGGCTCTCATGATAAAAAGTCCTCCTTTGTATTGCGGTATACCCAGACCGCGCTGAATACGTCGGCGCAGAACACAAACTGCAACACGCCGTTGACCACGGCCGCCTTTGTGGCGAGCCGCCTCTCCCTCCGGCAGCGCAAAACGGCGGCGAGGCCCACAATGCCGCTGAGAATGATTGCCATGACATCCATTACAAAAGCCAGCGGGGCGCCCATGAAAAGGAACAATAAAATGCCAACGGCAAACCAAACCGCATAGGCCGGTATGTGGACCAGCTTGATCAGCATACTGGCCCGCGCCAACTCCCGGCCTGTCCAGCGGTTACGGGTGAAAAGGACAACCAGCGCCGCCGCCAGACCCAACGCCCAGGCAATCCCCACCAGGCGGAAGGGATGTCTGGGGAATATGTCCCGCAGCGGCTCGACATACAGCGCCGCAAGGCATACATAGGGGAACGCCCCTATATACAGCGGCGGGATCCAGTTCAAATGCCTCATCCCGCGCCCCCCTATTGCAGTTCGTCCAGCGTCAGGCTGAAGGCCGGGAGGAACCGCTTCATAAAGTAATCCAGCTCTTCCATCTCCATGGCCCGCAGGGCGGACATGGTCTGCTCCGCCGCCTTCTGGAACTCGGCGTTGCCCGCCTTCAGCTCCTCGGCGCACTTGATGTAGGCGGACAGCTTGTCCGCCGCCTTCACATACCGGCGGATCTCAGCATCGCTCTCCCGGACCAGGGGCTCGTAGACGGGGGCCAGCTCGGGGGGCAGCATGGACAGCAGCCTGTCCTGGGCGGCGGCCTCCACCTGTTTATAGGCGTTTTGCAGGGAGGGGTTGTGGTACTTGACGGGGGTGGGCATGTCGCCGGTGATGATCTCCGGCGCGTCGTGGAACAGGGCGGCCACGGCGGTGCTGTCCGGGTCCAGATCCTTGTGGAACACGTCCCGGCCGATCACCGCCAGGGCGTGGGCCAGCACCGCCGCCTCGTAGGAGTGCTCCTCCACATTCTCGGTGCGGGTGTTGCGCATCAGCGCCCAGCGGGCGATGTGGCGCATCCGAAACAGGTAGGCGAAAAAACTGTGGCTCACGGCGCTCCCGTCCTCTCCAAAACAAGCTGGATGCTATTGTATCATGCCAGGAGAAAAATGTACAGCCCCCGCCGCGAAATCCCCGAAGAAAGACGGCGCAGCCGGAGCTGCGCCGTCCCAGACTGCCGGTAAAGTGCGCAGCTTGCTGTCATCGGGAAGGAAGATAGTGTGAAAGAAACCCAGGAGGGGTGTCTTTCACGTGCGATCAGCCGATTTTTTGAACGTTTCTTTGTTCAAAAAATCGCATTCAGCTTGTCGAAAAGAATTTTTCGACAAGCTGAGACGGCGCAGCCGGAGCTGCGCCGTCAACCGGCGAGGGAGCCGTTTGCGCGCTAATGGTAAGCCCGGTAGAGAAAGGTGACGATCTCCCCCCGGGTGCACACCTTGTCCGGGGAGAAGGTGGTGTCCGAGGTGCCGTTGGTGACGCCCTTCTTCACCGCCCAGTCCACGGCATGGGAGCCCTCCGGCAGGTCGGTGAAGCGGGTGCACTCCTCCGGGGCGGATTCGCCGGAGGCCGTCCAGATGAACTGCACCGCGGAGCGCCGGGTACAGGGCGTGCCGGGCCAGAACCCGCCGCGTTCGATCATATTGGAGTCATAGCACCAGTCGATGGCGTCGGCGTAAAAGAGGTCCTTCTCACGCCCCTGGTCCCCCGGCCTGCCCGCAGCCCGCCAGAGGAAGGTGATGATTTCCTCCACGGTGCAGTCCTGGTCAGGGGAGAAGGTGGTATCCGAGGTGCCGTTGGTGATGCCCTCCTCCACCGCCCAAGCCACCGCTTCGGCGTAATAGGCGCTGGGGTCCACGTCGGTGAAGGCGGCGGGGGCGGGGTCCCCGGAGGGCGCGGGAGAGGGGTCGGGCCGGGCGGCGGGGTCATAGTCGTCGGGGCTGAGCTGGAGCCAGCCCTCGCCGTATATCCCCTCCATCAGGTCGGAATAGGTGTAGACGGCCCGGCAGGAGCCCTTGGAGACGGTGTAAGTCCGCCCGCCGTCGGCGGTGGACGCCCCGGACAGGAACAGCTCGCCGTCCTCGCCGATCATCCGCTCGTCGCAGTTGGTCACGTCCACCAGGTAGTTTTTCCCGTCCTCCATCCGGACCACGTTCCACATATGGTTGCCGTTCATTTTGCCGCTGATGGTGCGGCAGACGATGTCCCCGTCAAAGTCGGTGAGGTCGCACAGGTATTGGAAGGCCTTGGAGTAGCCCTCGCACACCACGTTGGTGTCCGGGTCCCCGTCGAACACGCTGAGCATTTGCCAGGGCGCGCCGTAGGGCGTGCCGCCCAACAGGGCCTCCAGGTCGTAGGAGACCAGCCCGCAGATCTCCCGGCAGTAGCCCGCCAGCTTCTCGTAGTCGGAGCGGTCCCGGTACTTTTCCACAATGGCCCGGGCGGCGTCCGCCGCCTGCGCGGCGCCGGCGATGCGCTGGGGGGCCACGTTCATGTCGCTGCCGCCCCGGCAGTCCTGGGCCACCTGGAGCTGGGCGGTGAGATCGACGACGGACACCTGGTTTCCGCTGCGGACAAAGGAATAGCCCAGGGCGAATTGATTGCTCTTCCAGAACATCTCCAGGGGGTGGTCCAGGGACAGGCACACGTAGACCAGCTCGAAATTCAGCGTTTCGGCCAGCTTTCGGTCCAGGGTTTTCAGCACGTCGTCGTTGCCCGCGCCGGACAGGCCCAGCTCGTCCAGCGTCCAGGACAGGCCGGACTGGTCGGGAATCCGAATGGCGGTGCTGGTCCTGCCGCCGGAGGCGATCCGTGTGATCTCGTCCTCCAGCACCTCGTAGACCGCCCGGTTGACGCCGGTCAGGCTGGCGCCGGCGGAACGGCCGTCCCCGGCGGCGCGGGCCGGGGCGGGAAGCAGCGCGGCGGCCAGCAGCAGGGCAAGCAGGGCGGAGGTCCAACGTTTTTTCATGGGGTTCTCCCTTTCTCCCGCCGGAAGGACGCGCCGGCGGCCTTTTGTGTTGATGGTCAATTATAGCACAGATTCCCGCCGGTTGGCAACATGGAGAATGGGGCTGGGTGGAAAAAGGGGGCGCGGGGCGGGGCAGCTCCCATAAGGAAGTTGCCCCGCCGTTTTTCTTGCGCTTCTGCATGGAGTTGGCCTTTGCGAAGTATCAAAGCATTGAAACGCTCGCCCGTGAAATCCTCACGGACCTGGTAGGCCACATCAGGATTTACGAAAACGGCAATATCAGCGCTCATTTCAAGTTCGCAGACGAGTTCCGCCGGATTACCGAGTGCATTGAAATTAATACCACCGATACCGCCGAGGCGGGCTGATACCCGCCGACGCATGAAGCCCTTTTGACAGTGCGCAGCTAATCATACCATCCAGCACATCACCATCTATATACAACTGTATTGGAGCTTTCGCTGTCCCTGACAGCCGGAAAATCCCGGCTGTGCAAATCACCATGGGGACGAGAAAGGGAGTAGCCGTCAGCTGCTCCCCGAAACAAAATGCTTGATACGGTTTCCAGCAATAAAATGCGGAGTGTCCTCAACAGGGTACTCAAACCCTATGAGAACACTCCGCATGGCAGGGCTGAACACTTTAGAAACACCCGGTACCCAGGCTAAGCCAAAACCAAATCGAAGCCCAGCGAAGCGGGTTCGATTTGGAAAGGAGCCGCAGCAAAATGAGCGCGCGGTGGCGTTTGAAAAACGCCGCCGCAAGCGATATGACGCTTGCGGCGACGTGGTACGGCTGAAGGGATTCGAACCCCCGACCTTTTGGTTCGTAGCCAAACACTCTATCCAGCTGAGCTACAGCCGCATACCTGCTTGCCTTACAGCTTAGCTATCATAACACATTGCGTCCCCAATTGCAAGCGCTTTTTTGCTTTTTTCGAAAAATTTTCTAAAGCCGTGCGGGGCCGGACATCCACATCCGGCCCCATCCGCTTACTGCGCCTCTTGCGCCGACCAGTTGGCAAAGCGGTGGAGCATAGCGGCAACCTCCGCCCGGGTGGCGTCGCCGTTGGGCAGGAGCGCGCCATTGCTGCCGTTGAGAATACCGGCGTCCACCGCCCAGGAGATGGCGTCTATGCCCCAGGCGGCGGCCGTCCCCCAGTCTGAGAACCCGGACAGGTCGGCTCGCCCGCTCACGTCGTACCCCATTCCCGCCGCGTAGCGGTGGAGAATGACGGCAATCTCCTGGCGGGTCACGTTGGAAAACGGATCAAACCGGCTGCCTCCGACCCCGGTTACCACGCCCAGCCGTCCGGCCCATATGGTGCCGGCGGTGTACCACTGGCCCTCCGGAATGTCCTGAAACAGGGGGCCGTAGTCCACAGGGGGTTCCCCCGCCAGCCGGTGGAGCACCGTGGTCATCATGCAGCGCTGCATTTTTCCTCCGGGCGCGAAGCTGTCGCCGGCGACGCCGTTGAACAGGCCGCGCTGGAACACGAAGGACACGTCCCCATAGTACCAGGCGTCCGGCGCCACGTCGGCGAAGGGCAGCTCCGCCGGCGGGCTCACGGGCGCCCCGGCCTCCACCGTCCAGATCCCCTCCGCCATCCACCGGGCGGCGTCCGAGGCCACCGCCAGCGCGACCTCCGTCCCGGCCAGGTAACGGTGTCCGGCGGCAAGCGCTCCGTTGACGGGGACTGCCGCCCCCGCCGTAACGTCGATCAGCTCCCCGGACCGCACCAGCCCGCTCCCCTCCGTCCAGATCAGGCCGGAGCCGGCGGCGCCGGACAGCACATCGCCGTTGACGCCCGAATTGGGCGCAAAGGAACTCCCCGTCTGTCCGGCGGCCTCGGTGTACAGGGCGGAGGTGTCCCGGTCCGTCTCCTGCTTTACCACCGCCTGGAGGTCGTTCCAGAATATTCCGTTCAAAAAGCTCAGGGATACCAGCGATTCCGGCTGGCCCGCGGTGTAGCCCGCCAGCACGCCCCCCGACAGGAGGGCCAGCGCCAGCGCCGCCGCCAACAGTTTCTTTTTCATGGCGCGTCCTCGGAGATCATATAGCTCAGCGTCAGAAGGCTGTCCGCGAAATGCACGTCCTCAATCTGCACGTCCGGCATATCCTGCTGGGGAAGCTCCACGTTGGTGAAGTTCCAAATGCCGGTCACGCCGCAGGCGGCCACCCGCCGGGCGGTGCGCTCCGCGGCCCCCGCCGGGACGGTGAGCACGCATACGCTCACCGGGTTGGCCTTCAGATAGTCCTCCAGAATGTCCACGTGGTAAACCGGCGTGCCGCTCAGCGCGCCGCCCACCAGGGCCGGGTCCACGTCGAAGGCGGCCACCAGCCGGAAGCCGTTGGCGGAAAAGGGAAAATTCTCCATCAGCGCCCGGCCCAGGTTGCCCGCGCCCAAAATCGCCACGGTGTGATCCCGGTTCATGCCCAGAATATCCGCCACCTCCGCCCGCAGCCGCTCCACGTTGTAGCCGTAGCCCTGTTGGCCGAAGCCGCCGAAGCAGGACAGGTCCTGCCGGATCTGGGAGGCGGTGAGGCCCATGGATTTCGCCAGCGAGCTGGAGGATATCCGTACCGTCCCCGCGCGCAGCAGCTCGTCCAGGTGCCGGTAATACCGGGGCAGCCGCCGGATGACCGCGGAGGAAATCTTGTCTTTCTTCATGTTCAACCGTTCCTTGCTTCAAATTCATCGTTCCATTCTACTCCATAACCGGCGGCTTGTCAATTTAATCGGCCGAAAATTCACGACACGGCCTGCCGCCGCATAGACTGTACCATATCCCACAAGGAGGAGTTGTCCATGCCCCAAACCGGTTCCCTCATTGTACGCGCCTTTACCTCCAACGCCCAGCTGCCCGTGTCCGGGGCCACCGTCATCATCTCCAGCCAGGAGGAGGACGGCCGCCGGAAGGTGTTCTCCATCCAGACCACCGACGAGAGCGGCGGCACCGCCCCCGTCCAGCTGGAGGCCCCCGACAAGGACCTGAGCGCCGGCCCGGGCCGGCCCGCTCCGTTCTCCAACTATTCCCTGGTGGTGGAGCACCCGGAATACTACCTGGCCACCTTTGAGAAGCTCCAGGTGTTCCCCGGGGTGGAGACGGTGCAGAACGTCCCCCTGGTTCCTCTGCCCCAGCCCGCCGGCGGCGACGTCAACGCGGCCCCGGTGGTGGTCACCCCCCAGCCGCTGTGACCGGCGCCCGGTAAGGAGGTATCTATGCCTATTTCAGTCACGCCCTACATACCCCAGACCATCACCGTCCACACCGGCCCCGCCAACCAGTGGGCGGAGAATGTGACGGTGTCCTTCCCAGACTACATCAAAAACGTGGCCTCCAGCGAGATCTATCCCACCTGGCCGGAGGCCGCCCTCCGGGCCAACATCCTGGCCCAGATTTCCTTCGCCCTCAACCGGGTGTACACCGAGTACTACCCCAGCCGGGGCTATGACTTCGACATCACCGGCTCCACCATGAACGACCAGAAGTTCATCAAGGGCCGCAGCACGTTTGAAAACGTGGACCGTCTGGTGGATGAGCTGTTCACCACCTATATCCGCCGGAAGGGCTTTGTGGAGCCCCTGGCCGCCAAATTCTGCAACGGAACCACCGTCACCTGCGACGGCCTGTCCCAGTGGGGCAGCGAGGCGCTGGCCCGCCAGGGCATGGGCACCATGGATATCCTGCGCCACTACTATGGCAATGACATTGAGCTGGTGTCCAACACCCCCATCCGGGATATCGAGTACTCCTATCCGGGCTATCCCCTGCAACGGGGGTCCTCCGGCAGCTATGTCACGGTGCTCCAGGCCATGCTCAACCGCATCTCCCGCAACTACCCGGCCATCCCCCGGGTCAGTCCGGCGGACGGCATATTCGGCAGCCGGACCGAGGAGGCGGTGAAGGCCTTCCAGCGCATTTTCAACCTCACCCCGGACGGCATCGTGGGCCAGGGCACCTGGTATAAGCTGGTGTCCCTCCACGGGGCGGTGCGGAAGCTGTCCGAGCTGGTCAGCGAGGGCCAGCCCTTCACCCAGATTCAGGGTCCCGCCCCCGGCGTCACCCTCCGGGAGGGCAGCACCGGCGCGGCCGTGTCCGCCCTCCAGTACTTCATCTCCATTATCGGCCAGTTCTCCTCCGCCGTGCCCGTGCTGGCCATCGACGGCATCTTCGGCCCCCAGACCGCCCAGGCCGTCCGCGCCGATCAGAGCCGCCTGGGCCTGCCGGTCACCGGCGTGGTGGACCAGGCCACCTGGCAGGGCATCTACGACGAGTATCTGGGCATCGCCCGCACCGCCCTGGCCGGAGCCGGACTGCCCACCACGCCGGAGCAGATCGAACAGCGTGTCTTGTCGGGCCAGTTCCCGGGCTATGACCTCAGCTATGGAAACACCGACGCCTGAAAGGAAGGGAAACTGCTATGAACGCCAACGCACCCGCACCCATCATCCCGCCCGCCGAGGCAGAGCGCGGCGGCCAGCCCATCCGTTCCCTCCAGTATATGCTCAACCAGCTGGCCATTCACGACGGCCGCCTCACCCGGCTGGCGGTGGACGGCATTTTCGGCGAGCGCACCCTGGAGGCCGTCATGGTGTTCCAGCGGGAAAACAATCTGCCCGTCACCGGCACGGTGGACCTGGCCACCTGGAACGCCATCCGGGACGCCTATATTCACGTGGAGCTGATGTACGGCTTTCCCCCCGCGCTCAACGTGCTGCCCAACGGCTCCTACACCGCCGTGGAGGGCCAGACCTGCGAGGTGCTGCGCATCGTCCAGGCCATGTTCGGCTCCCTCAACAAGGTGATGAGCAACTTCAGCCCCTGCCAGATGAACTGCTGCAACGACGGCGAGACTTATCAGAATATCCGGGAGGTCCAGCGGCTGGCCCGGCTCCCCGTCACCGGCACGCTGGACCGGTCCACCTGGTCCTACATGGTCCAGCTCTATCAGGCCCTGGTCACCCGGGGGTGAGCCAATTCCCCCTTGCCATTTCCGCCGGAACTGGTTATAATGTTTGGAAATGACAAGCTGCGCAAAGGAGGCCGTATTCATGGCCGGATTCATCCACGACAAGCTGGATATCAAGCTGCTGGTGCTCTACCTCATGGACCGGGCGGCCGCCCCCATTGATTTCGCCACCCTCACCGACCTGGCCCTTTGCGACCAGGGGGTGGACTATTTCCAATACGCGGAGGCGGTGTCCGAGCTGACGGACAGCGGCCATCTGGACCAGCGGGGGGAGCTCTACGCCATCACGGACAAGGGCCGCAGGGCCTGCGCCGCCGGGGAGAGCAGCCTGTCCCCCGTGGTCCGGCGGCGGTGCGACCGGCGGCTGGGCCCGCTGAACCAGGCCCTGAAGCGCAGGGCCCAGGTGCGGGCCGGTGTGGAGGAGGTTTCCCAGGGCTTCCAGGTGCGGCTGTCCATGGACGACGATCAGGGCAGCCTGTTCTCCCTGACCCTGCTGGCGCCCACCCGGGAGGACGCCCAGCACATTGCGGACGGCTTCCAGGAGCACCCGGACCGGGTGTACAACGGCCTTCTGGGCGTGCTGCTGTCCGGCGGCGAGGGGAGGGAGCGTCCTTGACCATTCTGGGCTTTCCGCTCCCCCACCTGTTTCTCTATTTCGTTCTGTACTCCTTTTTGGGCTGGGTGATGGAGACCTGCTACTGCTCCATTGTGGAGCGCCGGCTGGTGGCCCGGGGCTTTCTCTATGGCCCGGTCTGCCCCATTTACGGCGGCGGCGTGGTGCTGATGGTGCTGTTTTTCACCCCGCTGAAGCAGAATCTGGCGCTCTTTTACGGGGTGGCCGTGGTGGTCATGACCTCCTGGGAGTATCTGGTGGGCTGGGTGCTGGAGGTTACCACCCACGTGAAATACTGGGATTACTCCCAATTCCGCTTCAACCTGAAGGGGCGGGTGTGCCTCTGGGTGGCCCTCATCTGGGGCGTGCTGTCCTACATCGTCATCTTTTTCATCCATCCCCCCGTCCAGGCCCTGGTCGCGGGCCTGCCCGTGTGGCTGGAGTTCATGCTGTGCGGCGCGTTTCTGGCGCTGCTGTCGGTGGACGCGGCGTTTACCGTCCGAAACCTGGTGCTGATGGCCATGCACGTGGAGAGCGTCACTCAGCTGGGCCAGGAGCTCCAGCTCCAGCTGGCCCTGGGCAAGGCGGAGCTGGGCGGCAGGCTGGAGGACGGCGCGGCCGCCCTGCGCCAGCGGTACAGCGACCAGGTGGCGCAGCTGGAGCGGGTCAGCCGCCGGTTCCGCCACATCTACGGCACGCTGAAGGTGAACCAGAACTATTCCGTCAGCCACGAGGACATCCTGGCCGCCGCCGCGCTGGCCAAGGAGGAGCTGCTCCGCCGCAGGGAGGCGCTCAAAGCCCGCGTCAGGCGCTGAGCCGGACAAAAGGCGGCCCCGGCGGGAGGGCGTTCCAGTTTATAGGGACAGCCCCACGGCGTCAAAACGCCGCGGGGCTGTCTTTCTGCGCGGCTGTGCCGCGTGGACAGCCATGATCTTCTGCGGTTGCCTCGGGAACAGCGTCGTAATCCCATGTGTGCCAGGTTCGGGCCATATAGTCGCTGGTCGTGTTGAAGTACCGCCACTCCCTTCCGTTCATCCTGCCGTCATTCCAGTATGACCACTCCCAGGTCAGATCCACGCAATACCACGTTCCATCCAGGCATACTTGGTTCCAGGCGTGGTCCGCCCCAGCCGCCGCGCCGGCCACGGTGACGCACTGGATGCCGGCCAGCTCCGCCAGCAGCTGGAATGTTGTGGCGTAGCCCAGGCAGACCGCCGTATGGTTCACCAGCCCGCCATAGGGGGTGTAAGAATCTCTGGAGGTCTCTTTTGTGATGTCGGTATGGCTCCAATCGTACGCCACGTTTTGAATCACCCATTCGTAGATGGCGGCTTCTTTGGAGAAAGCGTCCATGCCGTCTTCGAGGATAGCTCCCAGGATATTTTTTGCGCTGTCATAGATGGCCCGGTCATACGCGGACAGCTGGTCCGGATTTCCCGCGGCCCAGGCGTCGATAATGGCGGAGCTGTCATAAACGCTCATATCCTCCTTGTTGGGCTGGACATGCCGCGCCCGGCCCGGGTGGCTGGGGTCAGGCTCTCCCTTCAGCTCTGCTGAGGAGACGTCGATAAAAAATATGCCGTCCGCAATCTCTTTGGGCTGAGGCGCGGGCTTTTGCTGGCTTTGGGCCCGTATGATCGAGTCGATGGCAGAGCGAAAAGCGCTTTGAACGCTGTCTTTATCCTGGCAGATTGCAAAATAAACAAATTCAGTAATTGCACCCGCAGTGAAGTGACTCATAATATACTCATGTGACGCTCGATTTTCCTCCGGGAGAACGCCCTGCACAACCATTAGGTGATAGCTATAGGTCACAAAAGTGTCCATAGCTTCCTCGGCTGCCTGCTGGCTGGTCATTTGCAGTACAACCACTTCGAAAAAAGCGCCGCCGGTATCGTCAATGGCAAATCCGTCTGCGATCAGGTCCGAGGAAATGCCATAGGTATCCTCAATCATTTGAGAAAAGTCCTCGCGCTCCCTGTACATGGATACGCTGTAGCCTCCAAGCTCAGCCAGTTCATCGCCGCAGCGGTCCAGCGCAATATCCCTCAGCAGCTCCATTCCCGTGGCCGGCTCCGCCGTGGGCGCGGGGGCCGGCTGTTCCGGCAGGGGCCTCCCGTTCAACGCCGCGGTAAAGGCCGCCCGCGCTTCCTCCGCGTTCGGGCAGATGAACAGGCCGGCCCATACTCCCGTTTGCGCGACCTCGCCGCCGGCGGCCATGTCCGCCTGGGCGGGCGCGTATTTGGAAAAGTCCCCTTCCCGACTGCGGAGGTACTCCTTCAAAGGAGCCTCGCTTTGCTGGGCGGCGTCCTCGTCGACGAAGCGCAGGACCGCCAGCTCAAAGGCCGAAGCGCCGGCGGCGCGGATCACGGCGGCGCCGTCCCAGGCGTCCGGGTCCAGCCCATAGGCGTGCTCAACATAGCTTGCCAAAGCATTGGCGTCTGTTTCGGAATTGAGCCGCTCTGCCGTGTCCGGGCTTTCGCAGCCGGAATAGAGCAGGAGGGTTTCCGCCAGACCGGTCACAGACAGTTCCGCGGCTGCGGGAGCTGAGGCGGACGGCTCAGGCGTGATTGGAGCGGGATCAGCCGAAGGCTGGGACCCCGCCCCACAGGAGGCGAGGAGGCAGAGTAAAAGGGACAAGGACAGCGATAAAGAGAGGATTCGTTTCATGGGGAATACCTCCAAAACCGATTCTCTGCCCGCAATGGTTTGCGTGCTTATCACGATGACCGCTTTTTATTCCGACGGCGGGGAATCCGCCCCGCCGCTTTCTCCGGCGGCCTCCGGGGCGGCCGCCTCCGGAGAGCCCTCCGCCTCTTCCGTCCCGCCGCCGCGGTCCTCCTCGTCCAGCACGCTTTCGCAGTCCTCCGGGTCCCTTTTGATCCGGCGCATGGCCATGGCCAGCTTGTAGCCCTCCGGGTCGTTGTTCATCAGGTATTCCAGATCCTCCGGGGGCACCCGGTCCCCCCGCATGATCCGGGCGGCGATCTTCTGGCACTTCTCCTGGGCCTTGAGCTGCTTTTCCATGGCCTTCAGCTCGGCGTCTGAGCCGTCCTGGGCGCTGTGACGCTCCATGAGCTCCTGATTGTGCCGGTCCAGCCAG
This sequence comes from uncultured bacterium, assembly GCA_947383145.1. Taxonomy (GTDB): domain Bacteria; phylum Bacillota; class Clostridia; order Oscillospirales; family Oscillospiraceae; genus Enterenecus. Next base: position 37,287 of record CANDCH010000007.1, on the reverse strand, counting down.
TCCAGCGCCTGCCGGGACAGGGCCAGCTTGTCGGCGGGGGCCTGCCGCAGGGCCTGGGCCCCGCCCTTTGCCGGGGCGGAGGACGCCTCCGATTTCCGGCCCATGGTCTTGCCCAGCTGTTCGTTCCGGCGCATCTCCCTGGTGGCGCGCAGTTTCATTTGCACCGCTCCCTTCCATAAATTACTCTATGGAAGATATCGGCGGTTTTTCCCCTGGGTTAACGTGCCGGAAAAAGTTTGCCCCCGTGTGACCTGGCCGGACCCTGCGCCGTTATATAGGTGAAAGGAGCTGATGACATGACGGAACTTGCGCTGGACGCCGCCCCGGAGGAGGAGCGGCCCGGGGATGAGCCCAAGGCGGCGCTGGGGTTCGAGGCGGCCTACGACGCCTACGGCCCCATGGTGTACCGGCTGGCCATGGTGTACCTGGGCAGCCGGGCGGACGCGGAGGACGTGACCCAGGAGGCCTTTGTCCGCCTGCTGAACCGGGCCCCCGCCTTCGCCGGTGGAGAGCACGAGAAGCGGTGGCTGCTGCGGGTGGCGGTGAATCTGTGCCGGGACCAGCTCAAGGGGTTCTGGCGGAAGCGGGCGGTGGAGCTGGACCCCGGCCTGCCCGCCCAAAACCCGGAGAGCCTGGGGCTGGCGGAGGCCATCGTGGCCCTGCCGGAGCGGTACAAGGGCCCCATCCACCTGCACTACTGCGAGGGCTACTCGGTGGCGGAGGTGGCGGAGATCTTGAAGCTGGGGCAGTCGGCGGTGAAAATGCGGCTGAAGCGGGGGCGGGAGCTCCTGCGCAGGGAAATGGAGGGTCAAGCATGAATCAGGAGACGTATCGGAGGGCCATGGAGAACTTTGAGCCGGACCCCGGCCTCCGGGCGCGGGTATCGGCTGCGGTGGAGGCGGGGGTCCGGCCCAGGCGTCCCGCCCGCCCCGTGCGGACGGCGCTCCTCGCGGCGGCGGTGTGCGCGGCGCTGGTGGGGACCGCCGGGGCGGTGGGCCTGGCGGCGCGGCAGGCCCATGTCACCTATCTGGACCGGGAGCGGTTCCAGAAGGAGTACGGCGAATACCTGGAGGAGAACGGGTGTAGCCCGGACAACTACAACGACGCCACCTATACCGGCAGGGATTTTGTGATAAACGACGTGGACTGGTGGGAGAACTGGTGGCGGGGCCCCGCCGGAGAGCTGTTGGAGGAGACCCCCGGCACGGCGGAGGACGGCTGGACGGCCAGGCGGGTGTTTGAGAGCGATGTGAGCGCCGCCAGCTTCGGCCTGCGGCGGGGCCAGCGGTATCTGGAGACCCGGTACAAGGCCGAGCGGGCCTCCGACTACCACGCCCTGTTCGACCGCTGGGACCTGTCCTGGGTGGAGGAGCGGTATACCGCCAACCCCTATGGGAGCTTCGCCCGCACCATTGCCGACGGGGACAGGCTCCTGTTTCTGGGTATGGGCGGCGAGTACCTGGGAGAAGGCGGGGCCAGCTTCAATTTGACCTACTCCTGGGACGGCAGCTATACCTATGAGGACGAGTACCGGGCGGTGGGGAACAAGCAGTTCGCCGAGCTGTACGCCACCGCCGACGGCATGGAGGCGGCCATCGAGATGGACACCTCGGAGACGGGGAAAAGCGTGTTCTGGGTGAGCCTGAAGGGCGGGCACAGCGCCTTCTCCATGCACGGCACCCAGATAGAGCTGGAGGAGATTCACGCCATTCTGGACAGCCTGAACCTGTCCCAGGTGCTGGACTACGATCCCTCGAAATAAAACGGGAGAGCCCCCGCTTGGCGGGGGCTCTCCCGGCGTTCAGGACCGAAGCGGGGGCGGCGCGAGGGCTGTGTCAGCCCTCGTCCTCAATGAGGCCGTAGCCGCCGTCGTTCCTTTTATACACCACGGCGAAGGCGCCGCCGTCCTCGTCCTTGAAGGCGTAGAAGGCGTGGCCCAGCAGGTCCATCTGGAGGATGGCCTCGTCCACCGTCATCGGTTTGATTGGGAATTTCTTGGTGCGCACGATGTGGAACTCGTCCTCCTCCACGTCGGGGACAAAGGAGGTTTCCTCGGCGGGCTCGGCGGGGGCGAACGCCCCGGTGCGCAGCCGCTTTTCCAGGCGGGTTTTGTGCTTGCGCAGCTGGCGCTCCATGGAGGTGACCGCCGCGTCCACCGACGCGAACATGTCCGACGTGCTCTCCGCCACCCGCAGGATGGTGGACCCGGAACGGATGGTGAGCTCCACCTTGTTCCGGTCCTTCTCCACAGAGAAGACCAGATTGGCCTCCGCCTCATTTTTGAAGTAACGGTCCAGCTTGCCTACCTTCTTCTCGGCGTAGTTGTGCAGGGATTTGGGCAGGTTGACCTTTTTGTCTGTGAACGTGAACTTCATGTGCTCAGCTCCTTTCGGTTAGGGGGCAGGTCCCCCTCATATCCATATTATACACAATTGCACGGAAATAGGCAATTCTTTTTTTGTCTCTTTTTACTCTCCGGGGCGGGAATTTTGACACGCCGGACCGGTTGGACAGGCACGGCGGCGGCGGGGGGCGCATAGCCGTGGTTAGGGGGGCGAACGCCCGCCCACACCAGGAAAGAGAGGAGAATCGGATGAAGGATTTGCTGAAGGAACGTCTGGCCCGGCTGCTGTGCGTCAAGTCGCTGGTCACCATGATCTTGACGGTGGTGTTCGCGGCGATGGCCCTGCGGGGAGATGTGGGCCAGGATTTTATGACGGTGTACACCGTGATCATCGCCTTCTACTTCGGCACTCAGCTGGAGCGGACCGTGCAGAAGGGGGGAGGCGGGGGATGAAGCTGCTCAAATGCCTCCTCACGGAAAACGACTGCTTTCAGGAGGGGCGGACCATCAAGCCCAGCGGGGTGATGGTCCACTCCACCGGGGCCAACAACCCCGCCCTCCGGCGGTATGTGCAGCCCCTGGCCTCCACCCCGGGACGGGAGGAGCTGCTGGCCGCCCTGGGGGTGAACCGGAACGGAAACCACTGGAACCGCCCGGGGCTGAACGCCTGCGTCCACGGCTTTGTGGGGCGGCTGGCGGACGGCTCGGTGGCGGCGGTGCAGACCCTGCCCTGGAACTGCCGGGGCTGGCACGCGGGCACCGGCACCGGCGGCAGCGCCAACAACACCCACATCTCCTTTGAAATCTGCGAGGACGGCCTCACCGACCCGGCGTATTTCCGGCGGGCCTACGGGACCGCCGTGGAGCTGACGGCCATGCTGTGCCGGGAGTACGGCCTGGACCCGCTGGCGGACGGGGTGGTGATCTGCCACCAGGACGGCTTCCGGCGGGGCATCGCCAGCAACCACGGGGATGTTTACAACTGGTTTCCCCGGTTCGGGATGAATATGGACGATTTCCGGGCCGATGTGGTCCGGACGATGGACGGAGAGGAGGAGGACGACATGGTGTATTACAAGAACCTGGACGACGTGCCGGAGTATTACCGGGAGGCCGTATCCAAGGCCGTGGCCAAGGGCGCGCTGAACGGCACCGGCAGCGGAGAGCTGAACGTGTCCGAGGACCTGTGCCGGATGCTGACGGTGCTGGACCGGATGGGACAGCTGGGTTAACGGCGCGGCGGGAACGCCGCGAAAGAGGACGCCTGAGGGATCAGGCGTCCTCTTTGCGTTTAGGAAGCGCTGATTAAATGCGTCTGCGGCATCTTGCGGAAATTTTGCGCCATAGTTTTGTTGCGATTTCTTGAAATAAACACAATTATTCCTGCAAAATCGCGCCGCATTCTGGCGCAAAATTTTTTCGCAACCTGCTCTTGCCGATTTAATCAGTCCTTCCTTTATTTCAGGAAACCGCCGCGGGGAAGGGTCCGCCCGGGCGGCGCTTGAGCCCGCGGATACGGGATTCAGGCTCAGATCTGGAACCAGCGGATCTCGTTGGCGGCCAGGTCCAGGGGAAAGCTGGAGCCGTCCCCCCGGTACACAGTGGTGGACTGGGGCTTGTAGGTGTTGTTGACCACGCAGTATTTGCCGTTTTCCACGAAGGCGTGGACCTCCGCGTTGACATTGGAGGAGAACCAGCGGTGGAGCTCTCCCTCCCCATGGGCGGACCACAGGATGGCCCGGTAGAGCAGGCGGCTGTTGACGAAGCTGTAGGGCAGGCCGGAGATATACACGCCCCGGCCCGCGCCGTACTCGTTGGCCGCCAGATGGACCTCCCGGTCCTGCTCATACAGCACCTGGGTCCCCTCCAGGGCGTACACGTCCCGGCCCCCGTGGCCGAAATCGAACAGGCGTCCATTGTTCCGAACGCTGAAGCCGGTCTCCCTGGGGCAGTCGGCCAGGATGAAATGCTCCAGGCGCTCCGGCATTTTCCAGTTGTATTTGTCGTAGCCCAGGGTGAGGCCGGTCTCCTTCTCCACCCCCAGCACGGAGGCCAGCTGGAAATAGCGGCCCTGGTACTGGTGCCCGGAGGGCTCGCCCACGCCGATCAGGCCGCCGCCGCTGTAGACGAACCGCTTCACCGCGGCGGAGATCTCCGGGTCCTCCCAGACCGCGCCGCCGGTGTGGGCGGTGTCGCCGCCGCCCACGTTGATAACCACGTCGATGCCGTCCAGGGCGTGGGGGTCCGCCTTCAAATCGTCGAAGCTGAGGAACCGCACGTCGAAGGGCGCGCCGGACAGGGCCTCGATCACCCCGGCATAGGCGTAGTTCTGCTTCTGATACAGGGCGTGGTGCACCATGTGGCACCCCCAGGACCGGGCGCGGCCCCAGGCGTTGAGCACCGCCACGGTTTTGACGCAGTAGGGGGTGGTTCCCTTGATGTTGGCGTACAGCTCCCGGAACTCCCCGCACACGGACTCCACATAGTCCAGGAATTCGGGGAACCGGCAGGCCAGCTTGAGATATCCGCCGTAGCCGATGCGGTCGATGGGCTTGCGCAAAATGGCCCGCCGGGCGGTGACCCAGTTCTCCTTGGCCTCCCGCACCGGGTCGCCCCCCTCGTGGAAGGTGTCCGGGAAGAAGTAGGGCAGGAAGCGGCCCTCGGTGTAGTTCACCCCCTGGATGTCGGAGATGAGCCGCAGGGTGGAGCCGTTGCCCACGCTGCCCACCACGGCGTCCAGCCCGATGGTCTTGAACTCGTCCAGATAGGGCTCGGTGCCGATGAAGTGGTCGCCCAGGAACATCATGGCCTCCTTGCCCAGCTCGTGGGTGATGTCCACCATTTCCTTGGCCAGGGCGGCCACCTCGCGGCGCTGGAAGGCCATGAAGTCCTTGAACTGCTTGGACGGCGCGCGGTACTGGTTGTTGTAGTACCCCTGGTCGATGATGAACTCGGGGCGGAATTTGTAACCAACCTCCCGCTCGAATTTCTCCAGGATGTAGGGGGAGACGGAGGCGGAGTATCCGTACCAGTCCACGTATTTCTCCCGCTTCAGCTCGTCGAAGATGAGGGTGAACTGGTGGAAGAAGGTGGTGTAGCGGATGACGTCCACATAGGGATGGTCGGCGATGAACCTGCGCAGCCGCTCCATGGTGTACCGGTGGGTTTTGGGCTGGCGCACGTCAAAGGTGATCTGGTGCTCAAAATTGGTCCAGCCGTTGGTGACGGCGTTGTACATATGCACCGGGTCCCAGATAAGATAGGCCAGGAAGCTGACGGTGTAATCGTGGAACTCCTGGGGCGCGCCGATGGTTACGCAGCCGGTCTGCCCGTCGTACTGCCAGTCCTCCGGCGGGAGGGGGCGGCCCGCGGTGCGGTCCATCACCTCCCACCAGCGCTTGATATCGTCCCGGTCGTTCACCCGCAGCAGCTCGCCGCTGATCCCCCGCATCAGGGGGATGGACAGGGGGCCGCCTGCGGCGGTGTGGAAGCCTGTCATGATGTAGCATTGCTGGACCTCGTCGGGGTTTGCCTTGGCCCAGGCGTTGTCCTTCCGGGTGGTGTAGTAGGTGGAGTACACCTTGGCGCCCACCCCCCGCAGCTCCTGGGGGAAGCCGGTGCCGTCGCAGTCCCGGATGGCGTCCGCGCCCCAGCGCTTCAGCAGCTCCAGCGTTTCGGGCACCACGTCCACGTCGGTGGGAATGGTGACCCGGCCTGTGTTAATGATATCTGCCATAATTGTAAAGAGTTCTCCTCTCGTGCCGCCCCTGCCCCGGAAAGGCGGAGGGCGGAAAGATTGCGCTGCTTTGACGGCGGGCTCAGTCAGCCCTTCACGCCGCCGCCCGTCACGCCGGCGATGATCTTCTCGGACATGAAGATGTAGAGCAGGAAGGTGGGCAGGAACACGATAATAACCGCCGCGAACATGCCGCCCACGTTGCCGGTGTACTTCATGGAGTTGATGATGTTCAGCAGGCCCACGCCCACGGGGGCCATGGTCTCGCTGGAGGTGAAGATCAGGGCCATGAAGAACTCGTTCCACACGGACATGAAGTTGAAGATGGTCACCGTGACGATGGCCGGCTGCACCAGGGGAAGCATGATCTTCAGGAAGGTGTTGGGGCCGCTGCACCCGTCCAGATAGGCCGCCTCCTCATAGGTGCGGGACAGGGTGGAGAAAAAGTCCAGCAGATAGATTGTGGTATACGGCACCCGGAGCATGATGTAAAGGATAACCAGCAGCACCCGTCCCTTGATGCCCCACTGCACGGACAGGGAGTAGATGGGCATGATGACCATGATGACGGGCACGCTCATGGCGACGACCAGGCCGATGCGCAGGGCCTTGCCGCCGGTGAACTGCCAGCGGGAGAGGACGTAGGCCGCCGGGGCGGAGATGGCCAGCACTCCCGCGCAGGAGATGACGGAGTACAGCAGGGAGTTGCCGAAGAACACGGACACGTTCTGGGCGTTCCAGGCGTCGGCGTAGTTGGACCAGTGGAAGCCGCTGGCGAACTGGAAGATCTCACCCTTGTAGATCTCCCGGGAGGTGGACAGGCTGGCGCCCAGAATCCAGAACAGCATGACGGCGGTGAACAGCACCCAGACCCCTACTACGATATAGCCGGGCAGAAGCCGCAGCTCCTTTTTCCAATTGATCTTTTTCATGTCGCTCCCTCCCCGCTCAATATTCCAGGTCGCTGCCCTTGAAGAGCCGCTCCGTAACCAGGTAGACCGCGATGATGATAAGCGTCAGCACCACGCCCACCGCCGCGCCTGCCCCGGCGTCCCGGGTGGTGATGCCCTTTCCGCCGAACACCATGTCGTACAGGTAGATCACCGGCACGATGGTGGACGACTCGGTGTCGATGGGGGAGAACATTTTAGACCAGAGGAAGAAGGTGGTGGCGTTGATGCTCCAGAAGGTGAGGGAGGTCTTGATGACGCCCTTGAGCAGGGGCAGGGTGATGGAGAAGAACTGCTTGCCCTTGCCCGCGCCGTCGATGGTGGCGGCCTCGTACAAGTCCTGGGGGATGCCCTCGATGCCGCTGATATAGATGAGCATGTAATAGCCCACGCTGCCGAAAATGAAGGAGCCGGTCATGGCCCAGAATTTCAGGTCGGTGCCCAGCCACTTGACCTTCTCGCCGCCGAAAAACTGGACGATCTCGTTGAGCATGCCGAAGTCATAGTTGAAGATGTACTGAATCCACATGGTGGCCAGGGCCACGGCGCTGATGATGTTGGGCATGTAGATGGCGGCCCGGAAGAACTTCTTGCCCCGGATGCCGCTGGTGACGATGACCGCCATCAGCATGGCGATGGCCAGGGTGAACACGCCGCCCACCAGCCAGATCAGCAGCATGTTGCGCATGGAGGTCATGAAGCTGGCGCTGTTGAAGATCTTGAAATAGTTGCCCAGGCCGTAGAAGCTCCAGTCCGCCGTGGTGGCGGTGACGCTCTCCACCTGGAAGAAGCTCATGATCACCGTGCGGCACACGGGATAGACGAACATGATGAGCAGGGACAGCAGGGCGGGCAGGCAGAACCAGAAGATCATGCTTTTGTTTTTTCTCATGTTTTGCTCTCTCCTTCCTTGACTGGATGCCGGGATATAGATGGCAGGCGGCGCCGCGGGGGCGCCGCCTGCCATCATGCGGGGTTAAGCTATGGGGATTCCGATCAATACAGGGCGTCCAGGGCGGCGCAGAAGGCGGCGCCGTCGGCGTACTTGCCCTCAAACAGCTCGGTGCACATGGACTTGATGGTGTCCTTCAGGTCGGCGTTGGCGCTGAGGCCCGCGCACCAGGTCATGGGGGACTTGGCGGCCTGGAGGGTCTCAATGGTGCCGTTCAGGTCGGCGGGGGCGGTGTTGCGGCTGTCGGCGGGGATCTGGTGGGCCTCGTCGGCCAGCTTCTGGCCGTACTCGCCGGTGGTCAGGAACAGGATGAAGTCAAAGGCGGCCTGGGGATTCTCGCTGTAGCTGGAGATGGCCAGGGAGTTGGCGCCCATGTAGGCCGCGCCGTTGTCCGCGCCGCCGTCCACAGCGGGGTAGTTGAACAGGCCCCAATTGACCTGAGTGCCGGTGTTGTTGTTCACCTCGGCGGTGACGTAGTCGGCGCAGACGACCATGGCGGCCTCGCCAAAGCCAATTTTATTCTGGCTGGCGGGATGCTGATCAGGGGCGCCGTCCACGAAATAGCCCTTGTTCACCAGGTCGATGACGTCCTGAGCGGCCTGCTCGGCCTTGGTGCCGGACCAGCCGCCGTTCATGGTCAGCTCCTCGATATTTTCCTCGCCCAGATAGCGGACCAGGCTGTGATAGAAAGCGAAGTCGGCGTAGGCGGCATCCTGGGCCAGGGGAGCGATGCCCGCGTCCTTCAGCTTCTGGCACACGTCCAGGAACTCGGCCCAGGTCTTGGGCTCGGCGGTGATTTCGGCCTTGGCGAAGGCGTCCTTATCGTAGAAGATGCCGCCGATGTTGGGCTGCTCGGTGATGGCGTTCAGGTAGCCGGCCCAGGCGATGGACTGGTCGGTGAAGCACTGATAGCTGAAGCTGTCGTAGTTGGCGGCCTTGGCCATGTCGGTCAGGTCATAGGTGAACTTGTTGTACACGGTGCCGATGCGCTTGTAGTCGTCCTCGATGATGTCGATGTTCTCCTTGGCCTCCAGAGAGGCGGCCAGCACCTTGTTCACGTCGCGGCCCTTGAACTCAATGTTCACCTTAGCGCCGGTCTGCTCCTCGAAGGCGGCGGCAGCGGCGGAGATCACGTTGGCCTGGGGCTCACCGGTGGACCACATGGACCACATGGTGATGGTCTTGCCCTCGTACTGCTTGCCGCCGGCGGGCTCGCTGTTATTATTATTGTTGTTGTTGTTGTTGTTGTTGTTGTTGTTGTTGTTGTTCTCCGCGGGCTGGGAAGCGGCGGGGGGATTGCTGTTCTCCGCGTTGGGCTTGTCGCTGCAGCCGGCCAGCATGGCGAACACCATGACGCAGGCCAGGAGCACGCTCAGAATCTTCTTCATTTCAGTTCCTCCATTTCAAAATATGTAGTGGCGCTGGCGGCGGGTTTTTCCCGCCTGACAAGTCTAGGGTAAAGGTTTCCAGCCGGAATGACAATTCGATTGTTGCTCCAGTTTTTATGAATCTTGCTTTCTTTTACAGTTTGACATAAAAGTACCGGGCGGCTCGGAAAAGTTTTGGGCATAATACATGATTTCTTTCGGTTCCTTTTGTCGGAATGACACAAATGTGGAGGATGAGAGGGAATTGCGCAAAAAGTTTTTAGAGCAGTTGCACAAGAGAATAAAAACCATTATAATAGAGGAAAGCGACCCAGCACCCCATTTTTCGCGATATTGCGGAGGAGGCCGGGAGAGCCGTGAGCACCCATCAATACATTTTGGCGGAAAGCGCCCCCGCTGGGGGCGCTCAGCGCAGCCGTCCCCGGCTGCGCTATGTGTCCTATACCCATTACAGCCAGGAGTGGACCTCCCAGCTCCACTCCCACACCTGCGCGGAGTTGTTTTTCATCACCGGGGGCCGGGGGGACTTCCTCATCCGGGAGGCCCGGTTCCCCGTGGGGATCAGCGACATGATGGTGGTGAACGCCGGGGTGCCCCACACCGAGACCAGCCAGAACGGAAGCCCCATGGAATACGTGGTGCTGGGGGTGGAGGGGCTGGAGACGGTGGGGGACGCCGGGGGCTATGCCCTGCTGGACCTGACGGCGGAGGACGCCATCTCCGGCTGTGTGCGCATCCTTATCCAGGAGAGCCGGGAGCCCCGGGCCGGATGCGACCAGATCTGCCAGCGCCTGCTGGAGGTCATTCTGCTGCGCCTGCGCCGCCGGGACGACTTCGCCCTGTCCGAGGCGCCCCCCGCCGCCGCCGGGTCCAGCCGGGAGTGCAATCTGGTCCGGCAGTACATCGACGACCACTTCAAGGAGAACCTCACCCTGGACCAGCTGGCCGGGCTGGCCCATATCAACAAGTATTACCTGTCCCACACCTTCCGCCGGGAGTTCAACACCTCCCCCATCAGCTACCTGATCTCCCGGCGCATTCAGGAGAGCCGCTTCCTGCTGGGGGAGACCGACCACTCCCTGTCCCAGATCGCCCAGATTCTGGGTTTTTCCTCCCTGAGCTACTTCTCCCAGAGCTTCCGGCGGGTGATGGGCATGAGCCCCATGGAGTACCGCCGCCGGCGGCGGACGGAAAAAGGGGTAAATATTCTATAAAAAATTGACAATATTTCTATTCCCATTTTTCACCGGCACGGTTATAATACAAGCGGAGGGGCGGGAAAACCGCCCGCCTCCCCGAAAACCGACTTTGAAAAGGAGCGTGTCTGTATGTCTATTCTGGTCTGCGGCGGCGCCGGTTATATCGGCAGCCACACCTGCGTGGAGCTTCTTGACGCGGGCTATGAGATCGTGGTGGCGGACAACCTGGCCAACTCCAGCCGGGAGGCCCTGAACCGCGTGGAGAAGATCACCGGGAAGCCCGTCCCCTTTGTGGAGGCGGAGCTGTGCCATGAGGACGAGGTGGAGGCCCTGTTCGCCCAGTACCCGGACATCGACGCGGTCATTCACTTCGCCGGGCTGAAGGCGGTGGGGGAGAGCGTCGCCAAGCCCCTGGAGTATTACTCCAACAACCTCATCAGCACCCTGTACCTGCTCCAGGCCATGCGCCGCCACGGGGTGAAGAACTTTGTGTTCTCCTCCTCCGCCACGGTGTACGGCGACCCGGCCACCGTCCCCATCCGGGAGGACTTCCCCACCGGCGGCACCACCAACCCCTACGGCACCTCCAAGCTGTTCCAGGAGCGCATCCTGTCCGACATCTGCGCCGCCGACCCCGAGCTGAACGTGGCCCTGCTGCGCTACTTCAACCCCATCGGCGCCCATGCCTCCGGCCTCATGGGGGAGGACCCCAACGGCATCCCCAACAACCTGGTGCCCTATATCGCCAAGGTGTCCGTAGGCCAGCTGGAGAAGCTCCACGTTTATGGAAACGACTACCCCACCCCCGACGGCACCGGTGTGCGGGACTATATCCACGTGGTGGACCTGGCGAAGGGCCATGTGGCGGCGCTGAAGAAGCTGGACGCCAAGTGCGGCCTGTTCGTGTGCAACCTGGGCACCGGCAAGGGCTACAGCGTGCTGGACGTGCTCCACGCCTATGAGAAGGCCTGCGGGAAGGCCCTGCCCTACGTGATCGAGCCCCGCCGCCCCGGCGACATCGCCGTGTGCTACGCCGACCCCGCCAAGGCCCGGGAGGAGCTGGGCTGGGAGGCCAGGCTGGGCATCGAGGAGATGTGCGCGTCGTCCTACAAGTGGCAGTCCATGAACCCCAACGGCTACAAGGGCTGAAAACAGACAAGGCCGGGCCTGACCCGGCGGGAGGGAGAGGCATATGGCACAGGCAGAGCAGACCCTGCGGGAGGCCCTGGCGGCCTTTGACTTTGGGAAAGAGGCGGTGGAGGCCGTCCGTTACGGGGCGGGCCACATCAACGACACCTTTCTGGTGGAGGGGGAGGGGCGGCGCTTTATCCTCCAGCGGGTGAGCTCCGCCGCCTTCAAGGAGCCGGACAAGCTGATGGAGAACGTGGTGGGCGTCACCGAGTACCTGGGCCGGGAGATTGCCCGCCAGGGGGGGGACCCCGCCCGGGAGACGCTGACGGTGGTGCGCGCCAGGGACGGCGGGCACAGCTTCACCGACAGCCAGGGCGGTGTCTGGCGGGTGTTCTATTATGTGGAGGGCACCGTGTGCTATCAGGCGGCGGAGACGCCGGAGCTGTTCGCCGCCTCGGGCCGGGCCTTCGGCCGGTTCCAGCGGCTGCTGCGGGACTACCCCGCCGCCACCCTCCACGAGACCATCCCCCGTTTCCACGACACGGAGGACCGCCTGCGCAGGCTCAAGGCGGCCATCGCCGCCGACCCCCTGGACCGGGCCAAGGACTGCCGGGCGGAGATCGGCTTCATGCTGGCCAGGGAGAGCGACTGCTCCGCAGCGCTCAGCGCCCTGCGGGAGGGGGTGCTCCCCCTGCGGGTCACCCACAACGACACCAAGCTGAACAACGTCCTCATGGATGAGAAGACGGGGGAGGCCCTGTGCGTCATCGACCTGGACACCGTCATGCCCGGCCTGTCCATCAACGACTTCGGCGACTCCATCCGTTTCGGGGCCAACCACAGCGCCGAGGACGAGCGGGACCTGTCCAAGGTGAACCTGGACGTGGACCTGTACCGGGTGTACGCCGCCGCGTTTCTGGAGGCGGCGGGGGGCGCCCTCACCGAGGCGGAGGTCCGCTACCTCCCCTGGGGGGCCAAGCTGATGACCCTGGAGTGCGGCATCCGCTTCCTCACCGACCACCTGGAGGGGGATACCTATTTCCACATCGACCGCCCCGGCCAGAACCTGGACCGGGCCCGCACCCAGTGCAAGCTGGTGGCGGACATGGAGGCCCATTGGGACGAGCTGAACGCCGTCTCGGAGGCGTGCCTGGCGGGGGCGCGCTGAAATCAGATCGGACGGAGGCGCGGCCATGGCCAGCTTTACTCGGAGGGCCATCAAGGACACCTTTTTGAAGCTGCTCAACCAGCGGCCCTTGAACCAGATCACGGTGAAGGATATTGTGGAGGACTGCGGCATCAACCGCAACTCCTTCTATTACCACTTTGAGGACCTGCCCGCCCTGGTGGAGGAGATGGTGGGGGAGCAGGTGCAGGCGCTGATTCAGAAGCACCCCACCGTGTCCTCCGTGGAGGAGTGCGCCGACGCGGTGATCGAGCTGGTGATGGAGAACAGGCGGGCGGTCTACCACATCTACAACTCCCTGAGCCGGGACGTGTTCGAGCGGTACCTCATGGACGGCTGCGGCTATATTGTGTCCACCTACTTAAAGGCGGAGTTTGCGGATAAGCCCATAGATCCCGCCGACCTGGACGCCCTGATCCGCCTCCACAAGTGCGCCTGCTTCGGCTCGGTGATCGACTGGCTCAACGGCGGCATGAAGGACGATATCGCGGATTACTTCCGCCGGGTATGCGCTTTGCAAAAGAGCGGCGTGGAGCAATTGAGCCGCTGACCCCGCGTATGTTCCAACACGGGACGGGTCCGTGCCTGAAATTTAGGCGCGGACCCGTCCCGTGTCTGAATTTCAGACAGCTTCCCCCCCGTGCCTGATTTTCAGGCACGGGGGCTTTTTCTGCCCATGGCAAGCGCCCCACGCCCCTGGTATACTCACCATCACAAGGAAACGCAAGGAGGTGTGAATTTTGAAAACCCGCTGTACCATTCCCATGTGGGTGGCAAAAATCGGCTGCATCGTCATGTCCCTGGCGTTCTGCGCCGCCGGGATCGCCTGCATCGCCGATCCCAGCCTGTCCGCGGCCGTCATCGGCCGGATGCTGGGGGCGGCCATGATCCTGTTCGGCGCCGTCAAGCTGGTGGGCTACTGCTCCCGGGACCTGTACCGGCTGGCCTTCCAGTACGACCTGGGCTTCGGCCTGCTGCTCATCGCCCTGGGGGCGCTGGTGCTGCTCCGGCCCGCGGGGGTGCTGGACTTTCTGTTCACCGCCCTGGGCGTCGCCGTCCTCACCGACGGGCTCTACAAGGTGCAGATCGCCGTGGACGCCAAACGCTTCGGCATCTCCACCTGGTGGCTGACCCTGGTTCTGGCCGTGGCCGCCGGGCTCATCGGGCTGGTCCTGGTATTCCGGCCCTGGGACAGCGTCCGGCTGCTCACCATGCTGCTGGGGGCGGCCCTGCTGGCGGAGGGCGTTCTGAACCTGTGCGTGGCGGTGAGCGCGGTGAAGATCGTGCCCCACCAGCGGCCCGACGTCATTGAAGTGACCTCGTTTGAGGTGGAAGACGAAACCCTGTGAACTGTGAAAGGACGTATGCTGTATGAAATTCTCCAAAGCGGTGGTCAAGCACCGCGTCCCCATCCTGATCTGCGCGCTGCTGCTGATGATTCCCTCCGCGCTGGGCATGGCGGCCACCCGGGTCAACTACGATATGCTGAACTATCTGCCCGAGGACATGGACACCGTTGCCGGCCAGAACGAGCTGCTGGACGATTTCCACAAGGGGGCCTTCTCCTTCCTCATCCTGGAGGATATGCCCGCCAGGGACGCCGCCGCCCTGAAAAAGCGGGTGGAGCGGGTGGATCACGTGGACACCGTGTTGTGGTACGACAGCGTGATGGATCTCTCCGTCCCCATGGAGCTGCTGCCCGACGGGCTCTATGACGCCTTCAACGCCGGAAACGCCACCATGATGGCGGTGTTCTTCGACACCTCCACCTCCTCCGATTTGACTATGGACGCCATCCGGGAGATTCGGACCCTGGCGGGGGAGAAGTGCTTTGTGTCCGGCATATCCGCCCTGGTGACGGATTTGAAGGACCTGTGCGAGGTGGAGGAGCCCATCTATGTGGGCATCGCCGTGGCCCTGGCCTGCGCCGCCATGCTCCTCCTGCTGGACAGCTGGCTGGCCCCCTTTGTGTTTCTGGCCAGCATCGGCATGATGATTTTGATGAACCTGGGCACCAACTACTTCCTGGGGGAAATCTCTTACATCACCAAGGCCCTGTCGGCGGTGCTCCAGCTGGCTGTCACCATGGACTACTCCATTTTCCTGTGGAACAGCTACAACGAGCAGCGCCGGACCTGCCCGGACAACGGCGAGGCCATGGCCGCCGCCGTCCGCGCCACCCTGTCCTCGGTGGTGGGGTCGTCCATCACCACCGTGGCGGGCTTCATCGCCCTGTGCTTCATGTCCTTCACCATGGGCCGCGATCTGGGCATCGTGATGGCCAAGGGCGTCCTGCTGGGGGTGCTGGGCTGCGTCACCGTGCTGCCCGCCCTCATTCTGGCGTTCGACAAGCCTTTGCAGAAAACCCGCCACCGTTCCCTCATCCCCAATATGGGCCGGCTGTCCGGGGGGGTGGTGAAGGCGTTCCCCGTGTTCATCGTGATCTTTGCCCTGATTCTTCCCCCCGCCCTGTATGGCTATAACAAAACCAACGGCGAGGTGTACTACGACATGGGCCAGTGCCTCCCCGAGGACATGGAGTACGTCATCGCCGAGGGCAGGCTGCGGGACGATTTCAACATCGCCTCCACCCATATGCTGCTGGTGGACGCCAACCTGCCCGCCAAGCAGGTGCGGGCCATGGCGGACGAGATGGAGGCCGTGGACGGCGTGAAGTACGTGCTGGGCATGGAGTCCGTGGTGGGCTCCCGCATTCCCGAGGAGTTCCTGCCGGAAGCCGTCACCGAAAAGCTCAAGAGCGACAACTGGCGCCTGCTCCTCATCAACTCCGAGTACAAGGTGGCCAGCGACGCGGTAAACGCCCAGATCGGCGAGCTGAACAGCATTTTGAAGCGGTACGACCAGGGCGGCATGCTCATCGGCGAGGCCCCCTGCATGAGGGACATGATCCAGACCACCGACCACGACTTCAAGATGGTGAATACGGTTTCCATTCTGGCCATCTTCCTCATCATCGCCATCGTGGAAAAGAGCTTTACCCTGCCCTTCCTCCTCATCGCGGTGATCGAGGCGGCCATCTTCGTCAACCTGGGGCTGCCCCACTACCTGGGCCAGAGCCTGCCCTTCATCGCCCCCATCTGCATCAGCACCATCCAGCTGGGGGCCACGGTGGATTACGCCATCCTGCTCACCAACCGCTATAAGGCGGAGCGAGCGGGCGGCGCGGACAAACGGGACGCCGTCCGTACCGCCCTTACCGCCTCCATCCCGTCCATCATCGTGTCCGGCATGGGGTTGTTCGCCGCCACCTTTGGCGTGGCCCTCTACTCTGAGATCGACATCATCAGCTCCATGTGCATGCTCATGGCCCGGGGGGCCCTCATCAGCATGGCGTCGGTGATCTTCACCCTGCCCGCCCTGCTGCTGCTGTGCGACAAGCTCATCTGCGCCACCACCGCGGGCATGAAACAGCCCAAACACCCCAAAATTTCCAACCAGGAGGTCTATGCAAAATGAAAAAGCCTGTTGTGAAAGTTATGTCCCTGACCCTGTGCGCGGTCCTGGCTCTGGGCGGCACGGTGTACGCCGTAAACGCCGCCGGAGCCCCCGCCCCCTCCGCCGCCCCAGCGGAGACCGCCGCCAAAACCGCCCCCTCTGGCGACGGACGGAATGTGAAGGACGAAACCGTCTATGCCCTGGCCCGGGCCGACGGCTCGGTGGACAAGATCATCGTCAGCGACTGGGTGAAAAACGCCCAGGGCGGAGACACCATCGACGACGTGACCCGGCTCACCGGCATTGAGAACGTGAAGGGGAACGAGACCTATACCCTGGGCGGGGACAACGCCTGCGTTTGGGACGCCCGGGGGAACGACATCTATTACCAGGGCGAGATTGACCAGGAGCTTCCCGTATCGGTGGCGGTGTCCTACACCCTGGACGGCGCGCCCATCTCCGCCGAGGAACTGGCGGGCAGGAGCGGCAAAGTCACCATCCGCTTTGACTACACCAACCACCAGTACGAGCTGGTGGACATCAACGGCACACAGGAGAAGATTTACGTTCCCTTCGCCATGCTCACCGGGGTGGTGCTGGACAACGACGTATTCTCCAACGTGTCCGTCTCCAACGGCAAAATCGTGAACGACGGCGACCGCACCATCGTGGCCGGTCTGGCCCTTCCCGGCCTCCGGGACAGCCTGGGGCTGGACGCGGACGACCTGGACCTGCCCGAATACGTGGAAATCACTGCCGACGCGGAGGGCTTTGCCTTAGAGACCACCGTCACCCTGGCCGCCAACGGCCTGTTCAACGACGTGGCAGACCAGACCGGGGATTACGATGAGTTGGACAATTTAGACGGCAAGCTGGACGAACTCACCGACGCCATGGACCAGCTCATGGACGGCTCTTCCCGGCTCTACGACGGGCTTTGCACCCTGCTGGACCGTTCCCAGGAGCTAGTCTCTGGCATTGACAAGCTGGCGGCGGGAGCCGCCCAGCTCAAGCGGGGGGCGGACAGCCTGAGCGCGGGAGCTTCCCAGCTCCAGGCGGGCGCGGCCTCCCTGAATGAGGGCCTCACTGCCCTGGCGGAGAAAAACGATACCCTCAACGGCGGCGCCGCCCAGGTGTTCCAGAGCTTGCTGGCCACCGCCAACGCCCAGCTGGCCGCGGCGGGCGTGCAGGCCCCCGAGCTGACGGCGGAAAACTACGCCCAGGTGCTGGAGGGTGTGATCGCCTCCGCCGGGGACTCCCCCGCCGGGCAGCAGGTGGCGGCGCTGAAGGCCTCCTTGGACAACTACAACGGCTTTTACCAAGGGCTCCGGCAGTACACCGCCGGGGTGGCCCAGGCCCAGGCCGGGGCCGGCGAGCTGAACGGGGGCGCTGCCTCCCTGAAGGACGGCGCGGACAGCCTGTCCGCCGGGGCGGGGGAGCTCTATGACGGCATCCTCACCATGAAGGACAGCGCGCCCGCCCTCATTGACGGCGCGACCCAGCTGCGGGACGGGGCCATGGAGCTGTCCGGCGGCCTCAAGCGGTTCAACGAGGAGGGCGTGCAGAAGCTGGTGGACGCCTTTGACGGCGGCCTGGGCGGGCTGTTGGACCGGCTGGACGCGGTGAAGGCCGTTTCGGAGCGGTATACCTCCTTCTCCGGCATCAGCGATGATATGGACGGTCAGGTAAAGTTTGTCTGGCGCACCGAGTCGGTGGAGCGCGGCTGAGCGGAGGGCGCAAAAATGCCGGGGAGGCGGTTGAATTACCGCCTCCCCGGCGTTTTTTGCGGCGGGGACAGGCGCTCAGTCCTGAAACATGGGGGTGGACAGGTAGCGGTCCCCGGTGTCGGGCAGCAGGACCACAATGGTTTTGCCCTGATTTTCCGGTCGCTTGGCCAGCTCAATGGCGGCCCACAGCGCCGCCCCGGAGGAAATCCCCGCCAGCACGCCCTCGGTCCGGCCCAGCAGCCTGCCCGCGGCGAAGGCGTCCTCGTTCTTTACCGGGATGACCTCGTCATAGACGGCGGTGTTCAGCACCTGGGGGACAAAGCCCGCGCCGATGCCCTGGATGGCGTGGGGGCCGGCGGCCCCGCCGCCGAGCACCGGGGAGGAGGCGGGCTCCACCGCCGCCACCTTGACCGCGGGATTCCGGCTCTTGAGGTACTCCCCCACGCCGGTGATGGTGCCGCCGGTGCCCACCCCGGCCACGAAGATGTCCACTCGGCCATCGGTGTCCTCCCAGATCTCCGGGCCGGTGGACGCCCGGTGGGCGGCGGGGTTGGCGGGGTTGTCAAACTGGCCGGGGATGAAGCTGCCGGGGATTTCCTTTGCCAGCTCCCCGGCCCTGGCGATTGCTCCGCTCATGCCCTGGGCCCCCGGGGTGAGCACCAGCTCCGCGCCGTAGGCCCTCATCAGCTGGCGGCGCTCCACGCTCATGGTGTCGGGCATGACGATGATCACCCGGTAGCCCCGGGCGGCGGCCACGCTGGCCAGGCCGATGCCGGTGTTGCCGGAGGTGGGCTCAATGATGACCGAGCCGGGCTTCAGCAGGCCCCTGGCCTCGGCGTCGTCGATCATGGCCTTGGCAATGCGGTCCTTGGCGCTGCCGGCGGGGTTGAAATACTCCAGCTTGGCCAGGACCCGGGCCCGGAGGCCCTGGGACCGCTGGATGCGGGCGAGCTCAAGCAGGGGAGTGCGGCCGATCAGCTGGTCGGCGGAAGTGTAGATGCGGCTCATGGCGGCGTCCTCCTGAGACGGGTCGAAAAATTCGGGCGCGGCGCGCCCGGCAGGCCCGGCTTCTCCCATGGATTATAGAGCCGCCGCCCGCCCCTGTCAATGCTCCAACGGCGTCCGCCGCCCCAAAAAAATCAGTCCGCGCGGGCCGGATAATTGGGGAACATTTTGCTGGACGGTGGAGGGAAAATGTGATATAGTCGTAGAACTTGAAACCGTCGGCGGGCGTTTGGCCCCGGCGGGCCGGAGGAGAGAGGGGAAGCGGCGTGATCTTCGGAAAGCACATCAACAAATACTATTTCAAATACGCCGGGTGGCTGTTGCTGGGGCTGGCCGCGCTGGTGCTGGTGGATTATATCCAGCTGGTGGTTCCAAATCTGTACCAGCAGGTCATCAACGGCGTCAACCAGGGGTATGTGACGGTGGACGGCGCGGACCTCCCCTTCGACATGGACTTCCTTCTGGACCGGATCTGCCTGCCCATGGTGTGGATCGTCATAGCCATGGTGTTCGGGCGGTTTCTGTGGCGGGTGTGCATCTTCGGCGCGGCCATCAAGGTGGAGACCGGCCTGCGCAACGAGATGTTTGACCACGCCAAGGACCTGGACCGGCAGTTTTACGCGGAGAACAAGGTGGGCGGGCTGATGAGCCTGTTCACCAACGACCTGGAGACGGTGCAGGACTGCTATGGCTCCGGCTTTCTCATGTTCTTCGACGCGTTGCTGCTTGGGGGGCTGTCCGTCCACCACATGTGGCGGATGGACCCGCTGATGACCGGGCTTTCCATGATTCCCATGGCGCTGCTGCTTGGGTCCAGCGCGGTGGTGGGCCGGTATATGATGAAAAAGTGGGATGTGCGCCAGGCGGCGTTTTCCAAGCTGTCCGACTTCTCCCAGGAGAGCTTTTCCGGCATCGCCGTCATCAAGGCCTTCGTCAAGGAGGCCAAGGAGCTGCTGGCCTTCCAGGAGCTCAACCGGGAGAACGAGCGGGCCAACGTGGACTTCACCCGCACCGCCGTGCTGCTGCGCATTCTGGTGACCCTGTTTGTGGAGTCGGTGATCTGCATCATTCTGGGCTACGGCGGGTATCTGGTGTGGCGGGGGACCTTCAACGCCGGGGAGCTGATGGAGTTCATCGGCTACTTCACCGCCGTGGTCTGGCCCATTATGGCGGTGTCCGAGCTCATCGACATGACCAGCCGGGGCAGGGCGTCTTTGAAGCGCATCAGCGGGCTGCTGGACGCGCCGGTGAACGTGGCCGACCGTCCGGGCGTGACTCCCCTGGGCCCGGTGCGGGGGGAGGTGGAGTTCCGAAACCTCACCTTCCGCTATCCCGGCGGGGAGTTCGACGCCCTGCGGGACGTGTCCTTCACCATCCGCGCCGGGGAGCGCGTGGGTATTGTGGGCCGCACCGGGTCGGGCAAGACCACGGTGGTGGACCTGATCCTGCGCACCTGCAATGTGCCCGACGGCACGGTGTTCCTGGACGGGCGGGATGTGAATACCGTCCCCATCCGGGAGGTGCGGGCGGCGGCGGCCTACGTGCCCCAGGACAACTTCCTGTTCAGCGACACCATCGCCCGGAACGTGGACTTCACCGAGGCCGTCCCCGACCGGCAGCGGGTGTCCGCCGCAGCCCTGCTGGCCGACGTGGACGCCGACGTGCGGGACTTCCCCCTGGGCTACGACACCGTGCTGGGGGAGCGGGGGGTCACCGTGTCCGGCGGGCAGAAGCAGCGCATCTCCATCGCCCGGGCCCTGGTGAAGGACGCCCCCATCTTGATCCTGGACGACTCGGTGTCCGCCGTGGACACCCAGACCGAGCGGGCCATTCTGGACAACCTGCGGGAGACCCGGAAGGGCCGCACCACCATCCTCATCGCCCACCGCATCTCCACGGTGGAGGGGATGGACCGGATCATCTTTCTGGAGGACGGGGCGGTGACCGCCCAGGGGACCCATGCCCAGCTGTACGAGACCTGTCCGGCCTACCGCCGCATGGTGGAGCTGCAAAAGCTGGAGGAGGAGGGGGCGAGGCACAATGCGTGAATATATGCCGCTGATTTTCGTGGGCGCGGTGGTGGGGGTGTTCTCCCTGCTGTTCGTGCTGGCCTGGCTGCGGGAGCTGCGGGCCAAGTCCGCCCCGGACTTCGACCGCCACATCCCCGACGGCGAGATCATCCGCCGGTTGGCCAAATACGCCGTGCCCTACAAAAAGCAGTTTGCCCTGGTGCTGGCCGTCATGCTGGCCTCCATCGCCAGCGATCTGGCCTCCCCGCTCATCATCGGCCGGGTGGAGGAGCTGATTAAAAACCAGTTTGAGCCCCCCGCCCTGCTGCGCTGGGTGGCGCTGTACGCGGTGACGCTGCTGGTCACGGTGGTGTCCACCTACTTCCAGTCCATCATCCTGCAAAAGATCGGGCAGAAGATCCTCTCCGCCCTGCGGCAGGACCTGTTCACCCACATCGAGAGCCTGTCCCACGACCAGCTCAATAAAATTCCCGTGGGCAAGCTGGTCACCCGGGTGGCAAACGACACCAACGCCATCTCCCAGATGTTCACCAACGTGCTGGTGGCCATGCTGAAAAACGTGTTCATCGTGGTGGGCGTGCTGGCGGCCATGCTGATGCTCAACTACGCCCTCACCCTGATGCTCCTGTGCTTCGTGCCCTTTCTGGTGCTGTTCACCGTCATTTTCCGCAAGTTCACCCGGAAGGTGTACCGGGTGGTGAAGGACCGCACCACCGACATCAACACCTACCTGTCGGAAAATCTGTCCGGCATCAAGATCACCCAGATTTTCAACCAGGAGGAGCGCAAGCGGCAGGAGTTTTTCGCCAAGAGCGAGGCGCTGAAGCGGGCCAAGCAGAATCAGATTTTCGTGTTCAGCATCTTCCGCCCTCTGGTGTATATGCTGTATATCTCGTCGGTGCTGTGCCTGCTGTACCTGGGGGGCAAGGGGTACATCCAGGACACCGCCGTGCTGGGGCAGGTGATGACCAGCGAGACCATCGTGGCCTTCTACCTGTATATCTCCAAATTCTTCAACCCCATCCAGACCCTGGCGGAGCAGTTCAACCAGCTGCAAAGCGCCTTCGCCTCGGCGGAGAAGATTTTCACCGTGTTCGACCTGGAGCCGGAGGTGGTGGACGCCCCCGGCGCGGAGGAGCTGGACCGCATCCGGGGGGAGATCGAGTTCCAGGACGTGTGGTTCGCCTACGAGCCGGGGGAGTGGGTGCTCAAGGGGGTGTCCTTTCACGTGGGGGCCCGGCAGACCGCCGCCTTCGTGGGGGCAACCGGCTCGGGCAAGACCACCATCCTGTCCCTGATCTGCCGGAATTACGACATCCAGAAGGGCCGGATTCTCATCGACGGCCGGGACATCCGCACCATCAAAATCTCCTCCCTGCGGCGGCATTTCGGCCAGATGCTCCAGGACGTGTTCCTGTTCTCCGGCACCATCCGCAGCAACATCGTCCTCCGGGAGGAGGGCTTCAGCGACCGGGAGATCTGGGAGGCCTGCCGGTATGTCAACGCCGACTCCTTCATCGGCCGGATGGACAAGGGGCTGGACGAGGAGGTGCGGGAGCGGGGGAGCAACTTCTCCGCCGGACAGCGGCAGCTGCTGAGCTTTGTGCGCACCATCCTCCACAAGCCCGCCGTGATGATTCTGGACGAGGCCACCGCCAACATCGACACCGAGACGGAGCTGCTCATTCAGGATTCCCTGGAGAAGATGCGCTCCATCGGCACCATGCTCATCGTGGCCCACCGGCTGTCCACCATCCAGCACGCGGACCAGATCATCGTGCTGTCCCACGGGGAGATTGTGGAGCAGGGCAGCCACCAGGAGCTGCTGGCGAAAAAGGGCCGGTACTTCCAGCTCTACACCCTGCAATTCAACAAGGAAAAGCTCATGGGCGCGTAAACACTGCCGCCGGGGGACGCGATGCCTCCGGCGGCCTTCTTTGCGCCCTGTGGGGCGGACGCCGTCCGCGCGCTTTCCTCAGCGGGGCCCTGTTTGAAAAGCAGCGCGTAAAGCTTTCCCCGCCGTCACGGAGTCTTCACCGCCAGATTGGGCTCTATTCTCCGATCAGACCCGGCGGGGGCGGATTGAGCGGGAAGTCAAAGGTTGAGGGAGAACATCGCGGCACAAGCTCGCAATTTCCGCGAAGCGGACAGCGCCGGCGGAACTGCGGGAAAGCATGTAAAATAAAAGGAGGCCTGATTGTGACGGACAGGGCCGGCGCCCTGCGCCCTGTCCGTCACAATCAGGCCGGTGTCAATTCAGTTTTCCCGCGCCGTCTTTTACAGCGTCATGGTGATCCCGCCCTCGTCGGACAGCCCGTCCTTCTTGAGCATGTTTTCCAATACCTCCACGTCGGAGGTGATATCCATGGCGTCGTCCTGGAACAGCTTGTCGAGCTGCTTTTCAAAGCCGGACACCACCTGGTCCATCATGTCCTCAATCCGCTTCTTGGCGGCGGAGATGTTCTCCCCCTCGATGCCCTGGGCGTCCAGCTGGGCGTAAGCCCGGAGAATTTTCAGGGTGGTGGGCAGGTAGTAGTTCAGGAAGGTGCGCAGCTGGCCCTCCTTGTTGGGGTGGGCCTTCTGGAAGTTCAGGATTTTCCGGGTGATCTCCTCGATGCGGTCGATTTTGGCGCTCATCACCTCGTCGGGAATCTCGTCGTTCACCTGCCGGATCTCCCGGAGGATGTCGTCCTCCCGGGCGGCGGCTTGCTGGGGAGTCTCCTCCTCCACGGGCGGGGCCTCCCGGCGGGACTGGGCGTGGTAGCCCATCTCGGTGAGGAACAGCTTGCCCTCCGCCAAATCCAGGTAGCCGGTGGGCAGGATGCCCTTTGCCAGCATCCGCCGCAGGTCCTTGCACAGCTTGCTCACGGGGATGCCGAAGCTGGCGGCCATGGGGGCCAGGTCCACCTCCCGGTTGGCCCCGATGTAGGCCAGGTAGTTCAGGTAGCGCTCACTGCGGCGGTTTTTGCCGATGCCGGAGCATAGCATGGACACGCCCCCCGCCGCGAACATCAGACATGCGATAATGGGGATCAGCAGGGGGTAGTCGAAGCCGCCAAGGAATACGGGAGTCATGCAGGTGAGGGCGCCCAGGCCGAAGATTCCGGCCAGAATGCTGCCCGCGATGATAAGCCCCGTGCCGCCGCCCTCTTTTTTGGCCTTCTTCCGCTTGGCCTCCGACGGGTCCCGGACATTCCAGCCGTCGGGCTGGGCCCTGCGCTCCCAGGGCTCGGCCTGGGCTTTGTTCTCCCGCTTCGGCTGGCCGTATTGATACTGGTAGGCGGCCCCGGCGTCCTGGCCCCGCTGTCCGGCGCTCCCCGCCTCCTGGCCGAAGGTATCTGCCTGACGGAAAAACTCCTGGGCCCCCGCCCTGGCGGAGGCGTCCGCCCGGCGGAAAAAGTCCTGAGCGGTGTTTTTGGCCCGGTTGGCGGCGTTTTTTGCCTCCTGCTTGTAGCGGCGCTTTTCGCCGGCGGTCATCCGCCTCAGCTTGCGCAGCAGCCAGAAGAGTGGGAAAAGCTTTGCCGGAAAGGGCAGGGCCAGCAGCAGGACGGCAAGGATGATCCACTCCGCGATGTCGTTGGAATTTTGGGGCGGCCTGCGCCCGTCGCCGGTTCCCCGGCCGGACCCGGAGCCATAGCTGTAGTTATAATGATAGGTATTGCTTTGCTTAGAGCCGTCCTGCGGGCCGGGCCCGCCGGAACCAAATTGGTCCGCCATGGTGATCCCCCTCTCCTGGTATGGTGAACGCAAACCATTATAACCTTTTTTCCTGGCGCTGTAAAGCGCCTGAAGATTTAATTTTTTATTAGGAAGCGCGGAGAAGGGGGGGCGGCGGGGGCGCTCATATCGCCCCCGCTCCCCGCATATACATTTCCTGTGAAGAGAACCACAACGGGGAGTGTTGTCTTTTGAAGGGGAACATGGAAGAGCGCGCCCAGGAGCTGGCGCTGTACATCATTGAGAACAAGGCCACCGTCCGGGCCGCCGCCACCCGCTTCGGCATCAGCAAGTCCACCGTACATAAGGACCTGAGCGAACGCCTGCCCGCCATTAACCGGGGGCTGTACGAGCAGGTGAAGGCCATTCTCAACGAGAACAAGGCGGAGCGCCACATCCGCGGGGGCATCGCCACCCGGAAAAAATATAAGGGGGAAGCATAAAAAAAGGGCGGGCCCTCAGGGCCCGCCCTTCGCGTTTGTCATCGGGTCAGCGGCAGCTGTGGCAACCGCCGCGATGGCCGCCGGCGTAGGCGGGACAGGCCCCGTCGCACCAGCCGCACGCGTGGTCGCTGCCGCAGTAGGTCACGCCGTCGTGGTCGTGACGGCCGGTGAGGGCGCACCCCTCCACCTCGCACAGGGCCAGACAGGCCCCGTCGCACCAGCCGCACGCGTGGTCGTTGCCGCAGTAGGTCACGCCGTCGTGGTCGTGACGGCCGGCAAGCTCGCACCCCTCCACCTCGCACAGCGGGGCGCAGGAACCGTCGCACAGGCCGTTTCCATGGGTGTGGCCGTAGTACTGCGTGCGGTTGTGGTAATGCCAGCCGGTGAGGGCGCAGCCCTCCACCGCGCAGGGCTGGGCGGTTTGGCGGGCGGCGCGGCGGCCATGGCAGCCTCCGTGGGCAAAGGCGGCGGGAACCAGCAGGGATACCGCGCACACCGCCGCCAAAAAGGAAATCAAGAGACGTCTGACAAACATGATGTTTGACCTCCAGTCAAGGCTTGGAACCTGTATTCACGACCTCAATCCGCGCCTGGCCGGACCTTTTTCCGCCACGCCGCGTTAAATTTTATCAAGAACAAGCGCAATGATTTCTGCCAGAACTTGCCTTGCCTGACGGAAAAATTCCTCGGCCATCCGGCGGTTTCAGCTGTCAATACAGGTTCTTACATAAAACTCACGGCATGACTACCGTTATCGTCATTGTAGCACGGCGGACAGCGGAATGCAATACCCTTTCGCGATATTTTCCAAGGCGGTCACGAGCGCTCCGGCCCGGCCACGGTGACGTCCCGAATCCACTTCCCGCTTCGGAAGCGCCACAGTCCCAGCACCGCCTTCACCACGTTCTCGCTCATCATGCCCAGGTACACCCAGAAAATGCCCGCCTGGAGCACCAGCCCGGACACCGCCGCGATGGGCAGCGCCACCGCCCACAGGGGGGTGAGGTCGATGAGGGTGGCCATTTTCACGTCGCC
Organism: uncultured bacterium; assembly: GCA_947383145.1. GTDB lineage: Bacteria > Bacillota > Clostridia > Oscillospirales > Oscillospiraceae > Enterenecus. Next base: position 10,988 of record CANDCH010000007.1, on the reverse strand, counting down.
GCCCCCCCGGAGCACCCCCACGATGTTGGTGCACTCCAGGGAGCGCAGGGGCATCATGGCAAACACCATGGTGAGCATCAGGGTGCAGATGCTCCGCGCTCCGGCGGACAGCTGGAACACGGGGTAGAGCGCCGGGGCCACCACAAAATACAGCAGGACCAGGAACACCGCCCCCGCGGCCAGACCGAAGAGGAACGCCAGGGCGTTGAGCAGCGCCCCCAGGGAGTACACCTTGTCCGCGTTGCCCGAGCCGATCTCCTGGCCCACCAGAATGGCGGCGGACCCGGCGATGGCGAACATCCCCACGGTGCACAGGTTGGTGATGTTGCCCGCCAGGGCGTAGGCGGCCAGAATCTCCTCAGAGCCCGCCATGTGACCCATGATGGTGGGGAAGAGGGAGGAGCCCAGCCCCCAGAAGGTCTCGTTGCACATCACCGGGGTGGAAAAGCGGACAAACCGGCGGAGCATCTCCCCGCCGGGGTGGAACAGCAGGGCGGGGTCCAGCCGGAAGCCCCGGTCCCGGACCGCCCACGCCACCGCCATGGCGCAGGACAGCGCCCGGGCCAGCAGGGTGGCCAGGGCCGCCCCCTCCACCCCCAGCCGGGGGGCGCCCAGGTTGCCGAAAATCAGCACCCAGTTGAGGAAGGTGTTGCACGCCATGGACACCCCCAGAATGTACAGGCCCCGGGAGGGGTTGCCCATGGCCCGGTGGACGCCGTTGTACACCTGCACAAAGCTGTCGAAGAAGTAGGACCAGCCCACAATGCGGGCGTACCGGGCGGCCACGGCCACCACCTGGGGATCGTCCCCGAACAGGGACATGAACTGGCTGGGCAGAAAGCCCATGACCAGGGCAAACGCCAGCCCGATGGCTCCGGCGGCGTACATGCCGATGCCCATCACCCGGTTGATGGCCCCCATGTCCCCCTTGCCCCGGTACTGGCTGATGAGGACGGAGGAGCCGCTCTGGATGCCGAACATCATGAGCTGGACCACAAACACCGGGATGTTGGCCAGGGTCACCCCGGCCAGGGGGAGCTGGCCCATGGTGCCCACCATGAAGGTGTCCACCAGCCCCAGGGAGTTGGTGATGAGGTTTTGCAGAAGAATGGGCAGGGCGAGGGCCAGCAGCTTTCGGTAAAAGCCCCGCTCCCGCCGGAACAGCGTCAACATTTTGCCAGATGCTCCTTTATGAGAAGAATATCGTTCAGATCCTTTTCCCGGCCGAGCTTTTCCTTCATGGCGATGATTCCGTCAAGGCAGACCACTGGTATCCCGTCCAATAAAACGGTTTCGCCCTCAATCCAGTTCTCAAATATCTCAATTGTGCCGGAAAAGGCAATCCTCCTGCTTCCGTCGCGGAGTACTTCCACAGGATATCCTCTGCCCTCAAGCTCGTCGGCCAGCTTGGAGGTGCAGCCCAGGTCGATATCCCGCGCGGCGCTCCGAACGCCGTGCAGCACCATGGCCGCGCCCGACGTCGCCCAGTACTCGCCGGGGTCCAGCGGGGCTTCCCGCAATAAACGGAGGATCTCTTCTTTGTTCAGCATGAAATCTCCCTCCAGATGGACGTCCGCGTTTGGCGGGTCCTCCCGCGCGCGGCGGGGCTACGACAGGGTGGTGAACAGGCTGTCCGCCGCGTCCTTGAGGGCGTCCGCCAGGGCGTCCGCCTCCTCCCGTGTGGACTCCGGCGAGAAGGACAGCCGCAGAACCCCGTCCAGCCAGGGCTTTGGCAGGCCCAGGGCGGCGAACACGTGGCTGGGCCTGCCCTTGTGGCAGGCGGAGCCGGAGGAGACGCACACCCCCCGGTCCCCCAGCACCCGGACCACCACCTCGCTCTTGTAGCCGGGGAGGGCGACCGCGCAGATGTGGGGGGCGTCCCCCCGGGAGACCACCTCCAGCCTGGGGACGGCCTGCTTCAATTTGGACAGCGCGTATTCCTTTATGGCGGCGGTCCGCTCCAGCCGGTCCGGCTGCGCCAGATTGGCCCGGACGGCGGCGGCGAACCCGGCGATCTGGGCCGTGGCCTCGGTGCCGGAGCGCAGTCCGCCCTCCTGCCCGCCGCCGGTGAGCAGCGGGCGCAGCCGCACGCCCTTTTTGACGTACAGCGCCCCCACCCCCTTGGGGGCCCCGATCTTGTGGCCGCTGACGGCCACCAGGTCCGCCCCCAGCCCGGCCAGGGGCCCGGGGGTTTTCAAAAAGCCCTGGACGGCGTCGCAGTGGAACAGGATGGCGGGGTCAAAGGCCTTGACGGCCCGGACGCACTCTGCCACGGGCAGGACAGCCCCCGTCTCGTTGTTCACCAGCATCATGGATACCAGGGCGGTGTCCGGCCGCAGGGCGGCGGCCAGCCGCTCCGGGCCGACCCGCCCCGCCTTGTCCGGCTTCAGGTATGTCACCTCATACCCCTGGCTTTCCAGATCCCGGCAGGTTTCCAGCACGGCGGCGTGCTCGACGGCGGTGGCGACGATGTGCTTTCCCCTCCGGCGGTTGGCCTCCGCTCCCCGGCGGATGGCCCAGTTGTCGCTCTCCGTGCCGCAGGAGGTGAAATACAGCTCCCCGGGGGCGCACCCCAGGGCCCCTGCCACGGTTTCCCGGTCGGCCTTCACCCGCTGGGCGGCCTCCCGGCCGTATTCGTACCGGGAGGAGGGGTTGCCGAACCGCCGGAGGGCGTCCGTCATGGCCCGGAGGGCCTCCGGGCGGACCGGGGCGGTGGCGGCGTAGTCGAAATAGATGAGCTGCTCCATGTCGAAATGCCTCCTGTGGGCGTGGTAATCAATGTATTATACTGTGTTCCGCCGGAAAAGTCAACTCGCCAATTGCGCCTTGAATCCAAAAAACGCCCGTGCTATAATTGGGGGCCAGAAGGGCCTTGCCCTAAAATACACCTGAAAAGGAGCTGTTGACCATGATTCCCACCCCCGAGCAGGCCTGGGAGCTGCTATGCGAATTCAACGAGGGCGAGTTCCACCGGAAACACGCCCGCACCGTGGGCGATGTGCTGCGCTGGTTCGCCCAGGAGCTGGGCTATGGCGCGGACGCGGACTTCTGGGAGGCCGCGGGCATTCTCCACGACCTGGACTTCGAGCGCTGGCCGGAGGAGCACTGCGTCAAGTGCCAGGAGCTGATGCGGGAGCGGGGCATCGACGAGTCCCTGGTCCGCGCCGCCGCCAGCCACGGCTACGGCCAGTGCGTGGACCTGCGGCCGGAGCACCAGATGGAAAAGACGCTCTTCGCCGTGGACGAGCTCACCGGCCTCATCGGCGCGGCGGCCCTCATGCGGCCCTCCAAGAGCGTGTCCGACCTGGAGGTAAAGTCGGTGAAGAAAAAGTTCAAGGACAAGAAATTTGCCGCCGGGTGTTCCCGGGAGGTGATCGAGCAGGGGGCGGCCATGCTGGGCTGGGAGCTGGACGATCTCATCGGCAGGACCATCCTGGCCATGCGGGCCAGCCCCAACGTGGACTGATGGAACCCGTCGCCCATGTCCGCTCCGACTTCTCCTCCAAGTTCGGGGTTCCCCGGCAGGCGGGGCTGGTGCCGGAGCTGCGCGCCGCGGTGGTGTTTGCGCCGCCCTACCGCGTCCCGGAGGCCCTGAGGGGCATTGAGGGCTTCTCCCACCTGTGGCTGATCTGGGAGTTTTCCCAAAACAGGGGCGCGGGCTGGTCGCCCACCGTCCGCCCTCCCCGGCTGGGGGGAAACCGGCGGGTGGGGGTGTTCGCCAGCCGGTCCCCCTTCCGTCCCAACCCCATCGGGTTGTCCTGCGTCAGGCTGGAGCGGGTGGAGCCGGATACGCCGGAGGGCCCGGTATTGGTGATATCCGGGGCGGATCTGGCGGACGGCACCCCCATCCTGGATATCAAGCCCTACGTCCCCTACGCCGACTGCCGCCCCGAGGCGTCGGGTGGCTTTGCTGCGGCCCCGCCGGAGGAGGCGCTGGCGGTGTCCATCCCTCCCACCCTGCTGGAACGGGTTCCGCCGGACCGCCGGGCGGCGCTGGCGGGGGTGCTGGCCCTGGACCCCCGCCCCCCCTACCAGCGCGACCCGGACCGGGTGTACGGTTTCGGCTTCGCGGGGCTGGAGGTGCGCTTCACCGTCCGGGAGAAACGCCTTACCGTGGTGGACATCGAAGCCGCCCCGACGCGGCCCGGCGCAAAATGAAAGCCCCCCGGCCAAGGGAGAGGTAACGTAAGGAGGTTACCTCTCCCTTACTATTTGTAGACAGCCGAAAGTGATTGAATTGCAGGGATATTCAACACTTTGGAGGTAAATATCATGGAAAAGTCTGCATTTAAGCAAATAGGCGGAACCTATTACCAGCAGGGTGATTATTTCTTACCGAATTTCTCTGTTCCGGAAAGCGCACCTGTTGGTATTTGGGGAGTACGGCATCTGTGCTACTTGAAGAAACATCGTCAAGCTATTTATACCGCCATGCTCTTATCAGATAAGTTGAACAGCTATCTGGCCGAAATCGACCAGCAGGCCCAAGTTATGTTTTCTCAGCTTGTAAAACAAATAGCAGATCACGAGAAGATTACGGAACATTTGAAGGAAAGTAATCAGCTTGAATGGGTAAGAAAAATGAATAATGTTCAGAAAAGAGCAGTAGAAATTGTCAATACTAATTTAATATACACATAATAAGAAGATAGCAGGACGGTAACCATCGTCCTGCTATCTTCTTATTACACAGCAGCATTTCTCATGAATATATGAGTACAACTTGCTCTTTCGTTTAATGTGTGTTATGATATAAGCAGTTCTGATGAATGGAGCACCAAAATGACTATTAGCTATGATAAATTATGGAAACTGCTTATAGATAAAAAGATGAATCGTACAGATTTGAAAAATGCTGCAGGCGTTAGTTTTAATGTGTTGGCTAAAATGAGCCGTAATGAATTCGTTTCTTTGGAGAGCCTTTGTAAAATTTGTTCTGCTTTAACCTGTGATATTGGTGATGTGATGGAGTTTATTGAAAATGAACCTACTTGATTTTGCTATTCAAACTACAAACCAATATATTGACCAAATACCGAAATCTCAGCGAAAAAAGTATGGTCAGTTCTTTACAAGCAAAGAAACAGCCATATTTATGGCTGACTTATTTGACGTACCTGCCGGTAAAACAACATTGCATATTCTTGATCCCGGAGCGGGTTCTGGAATACTATCAATTGCTCTGCTTGAAAGATTGCAAGGGATACCTCAACTTAAATCTGTCCATTTGGTTTGTTATGAAAACGATTCAAAAATTGTCGAGTTATTAAAAACCAACTTAGATTGGGTCTGCCAAAATTCAACCATTCAAATCAACTATGAAATTCGGGAAGACAATTATATTTTAAGCCAAATATTGGACTATAATGGAATGATCGGGGCAAATCCGAGCCCCTTAAAATATGATATGGTGGTTAGCAACCCGCCATATATGAAAATGACTAAGGGCTCACCAGAAGCAAAAGCAATGCCTGATGTTTGCTATGGCGCACCTAATTTATATTTTCTTTTCGCTGCTATGGGTTTGTTTAATCTCATTCATAATGGCGAATTGGTATATATCATCCCTCGTTCTTGGACATCAGGGGCTTATTTTAAAAGGTTCCGTCAAAAATTTTTGAGCGAAGGTACTTTACAACATATTCACTTATTTGTTAGTCGTGACAAAGTATTTGACAAGGAGAGTGTTTTGCAAGAAACCATTATTATAAAGGTGCGCAAATCCACCCAAAAGCTATCTAAAGTAGTGATTACAACAACACAAAGCAATAATGATTTCTCTAATATAACGACCTTTGAAGCACCTTACACCACGGTAATTTCAGGCGAGGATTGCTATGTGTATTTGGTCACAAGCGAACAGGAGGTAAAAACTCTTGAACAGCTTAATCAGTGGGGGGATACATTACCAAGTATAGGGTTAAGGATGAAAACGGGTCTGACTGTCGATTTTAGGAACAAAGATGTATTGCGTGATGTTGCAGAAGATAGTGCTGTTCCGCTCTTTTATTCACAGCACATCCAAGCTGGAAAAATTCTTTTTCCTATTGGGAAAGAACATGAATATATCGCTACAGAGCAAGCAGGGTTATTGCAGCCAAATGCAAATTACTTATTTGTAAAGAGATTTACCGCAAAAGAGGAACATCGACGACTACAGTGTGGCGTATATTTAGCGAGGAAATATCCTGAATATGCGAATATTAGCACACAAAACAAAATCAATTTTATTAGTGGGTTGCAAGACTTATCAGAGTGCATAGTTTACGGCTTATATGTATTGTTTAACTCCACTCTCTATGATTCTTATTACAGAATACTAAATGGCTCAACACAGGTTAATTCTACCGAAATAAATTCAATGCCTGTTCCCCCATTAGCAAGTATAGAATCAATGGGCAAAGAATTGATAAGTGCGCAGGACATGTCAGAAGAATGTTGCGATCAAATATTAAGGGGTTTCATTTATGAGCAAAGTCGAGGAAGCAAGAGCGATACTGAAAGAGTTGCAAGTGCCAGCTAAGCAGCAGGCCGATTTATGTTGCTTTGTCCTTCTGGCTATGGCAAATATCAAGGAGCAAGACTTATGGTTAAGCGCAACGAACGAATGGATTCGTATCCACGATGTTATTGCTTATACCAAAGAGTATTATGGTGTTGCATACGCAGAGAATAGTAGAGAAACCTTCCGAAAACAGGCGATGCATCATTTTAGAAACGCTGCTTTTATTGAAGACAATGGAAAGGCTACAAACAGTCCAAATTATCGCTACCGCCTAACAGATGAAATGCTTTCGCTTATCCGTAACTATGGAACCGAAAGCTGGCAAACAGCTAAGGCAGCGTTTTTGAATTCCCATGAAACATTGGTTAGTCTCTATGCTTTTAAGCGCACGATGAGAAAAATGCCTGTTCAGATTAATGGGAAAGATTTCACCTTTTCTCCCGGCAAACATAATGAGCTCCAAAAAGCAATTATTGAAGAATTTGCACCTCGATTTGTTCTCAATTCAGAATGCCTCTATGTTGGTGATACAACAGAGAAAGATTTGGTAAAGAATGTGGCTAAACTTCAAGAGTTGGGATTTGCAATTACGCTTCACGATAAAATGCCTGACGTTGTTCTCTACTCCAAGGAAAAGAACTGGCTGTACTTTATCGAATCAGTAACCTCCGTTGGACCTATGGAGCCTAAACGCATAAAAGAAATCGAGGAAATGACTGAAGGTGTAAGGGCTGGGAAAATCTATGTAACAGCTTTCCTTGATTTTAAGACCTTCAGGAAGTTTTCCGAAACGCTTGCTTGGGAAACTGAAGTTTGGATTGCGGATATGCCCGACCATATGATTCATTTGAATGGGGACAAGTTTTTAGGCCCAAGGAAATAACTTCAAAGGACATATTTTAGAATGAAGATACTTGATTTTATCGAAAAAGCAGAGTTGACCGAAAAATCCGAAAGCGAAAGGGCAAAACTTGTCTGCTATTTTCACTATAAAGAGACTGATAGTGCTGTATTTTCCATGGCACTGATTTCTGATTTGTTCGCGCAATTTGGATTCAATGTCCCAAATAGATCAAGATTAAAGGAAAAGTTGACTAAAGGGAAAGATAAGGCGTTTATTAACTCTAAAGGTAAAACTACTACAATAGAGTTTATTCCCGCTATTTTGCAAGGTATAGAAAAGTCTTATGGTGCCTTATGGGCTGATAATACGACGATTGAATCAGATAGTGAAATTATTGATGAGCAAAAGTTTAGCGGAAAACGCCAGTATTTGGATCAACTGATATATCAGATAAATCATTCCTATGCTAATAATTGCTATGATGCAGCAGCTATCCTGATGCGTAGGCTATTTGAAGTAATGCTGGTCTTATCCTATCAAAATCTCGGAATAGATAATGAAATAAAAGATCGCGCCGGAAATGGGTACATTATGTTAGACGGTATAGTTAAAAATGCCAAAAATAATCAGACACTAAAACTTTCACGGATAAAGAACGAATTTGACACATTTCGCATTGTCGGCAACTTTTCAGCACATAACATTACATATACAGCTGGTAAAAAAGACATTGATGATATCAAGATAAACTATAGGGTCATGCTCGAAGAACTATACAATAAGGCGGGGTTATTCTAATGGAAGAAAATACTAAAATTCGTGTGCGATTTGAAATTGGCGAGATTAAGTTTGAAGCAGAAGGCCCCGCAGATTTGGTAGAGAGGGAGCGTAGCGTTTTCACAAATACGCTCTTACCATCTGCGGTTGAGGCTATTGTGCGTACCCGTGGAGTTGAGCAAGCTATGAAATGTATTGAACCAGTGGAGCAATCAAAAGGCTTGCTTTCAACCAATGTTACTCCCTTATCTGAAAGCGCAACGTTTTCAATTGAGGAATCGAAAGATTTATCTCGTACAAGTCTCTCCTCATATATTACGCAGTTTGGGCAAATTGGAGAGCAAGATTTTGCGCTCATATCAGCGTATTATGATGAGAAAAAGAATGGTAATACATCCTTTACATCTGATCATATAAAGCAATATTATAACGATGCCCGTAGGAATAAATGCGCCAATGTCAGTGATCTTTTACTTAAATTGGTACAAAAGGGATTGATTATGGATGCCCCAGATGCTGAAAGAAGAACTCCTAAGGCATATATATTGACATCACAAGGAATAAATTATGTAGAAAACTACACGCCGAAAGAAGAAACTGAGAAAAAACATACCAAAGTCCGCAAGCCGCAAAAGAAAAAAGAATCTGCATATGGAGGAATCGACGTTGATTCTTTGAATCTAAATAAATACCCCGATGTGAAATCGTTAAAGGACTTCAAAGAGAAGATGATGACCACTCTATATATCATCACAAATGAGAAAGTGGGCGAATGGTTTACTACGGCTGATGTTCTCTACTTATTGACAGATATTTTTGGAGAAGCAGCAACAGCAGATCAAGTTAATGGTGTTTTTAAGAGGGAAAAATTGTGGTTCAAATCTGAGAATATTGAGGGGAATAAGCGAGATTTAAAAAGGAAACTTCTGAATAAAGGAATTGAGTATGCACAATCCCTTGCTGAAAGAACCGAATGATCATTCTCTCAATAGTACAAAGTAAAAATATTATTTAATGTATTGACAATTGCCTGTTCGATATGCTAAACTGAAACTCCCATTTAGTGGGCTAACTGAATACGGCCTTTGAGCCGGTACATAGACAACCACACAAGAACCCCAGCGAGAGGAAAAAACTCCCGCTGGGGTTGGTGCGTCTGTGTACCGGCTTCTTTTTTTGCTTCTGACAACTGAATGACCGTCCGAGAGTGAAAATTGCGCCAAGACCTCCCGACCCAGGGAGCGAGCGAGACAACGCCGCCGAAGGGGGGCGGAACACTCCCAGATAGAACGGCAGCTTATCTACGCTCCATAGAAAGAAGCCACCGACCGACAGCCCGACACCCTGTCTTGTGGGGTAGCGAGCATAGCTTTTGTGTTGCCGGGGGCGCCCCAAAAGCGGGCGGCGCTGTGCGCCGAGAGGGGTTCCACCCCTATCACCCCGGTCGGAAAGGAGCGAATCAGAATGACTGACAGAAAGAGAACCACAGCCATCCAAGTGCGGGTAACTGAGCAGGAAAAGCGGAAGCTGGAGCGTCAGGCCAGACGGTGCTGCCTGTCCCTGTCCGGGTATCTCCGGCGGGCGGGGGCTGGCAAACCTGCGGCGGCCTTCCCCCGCCAGCGGTTCCATGCCCTCTATCAGCAGGTAAATGCCCTGCGGGACAACCTCGCTACCCAGCCTATGGAGCGGACAGCGGCCCAACTGGACGAACTGGCGGGACAAATCCTGACGGCCTACACCAGCGGGGGCGCAGACGATGGCAACGACTAAAATATGGCCTGTTAAGGACAGTCTGGCCCGTGTGGTGGACTACGCCCAAAACCAGGAGAAAACCATCTACTCGGATTTGCGGAATGTTCTCCACTACGCCGCCAACGAGGAAAAGACCGTTGAGGGTGAGGAACGGGCCATGTTCGTCACCGGCGTGAACTGCAACCGGGACACCGCTTTTCAGGAAATGCAGGCGGTCAAGGAGCGGTTTGGCAAGACGGGCGGCAACGTAGCCTACCACGCCTACCAGAGCTTCAAACCCGGCGAGGTCACCCCAGAGCTGTGCCACCAGCTTGGAGTGGAACTGGCAAAGCGAATGTGGGGCGATGAATATCAAGTGCTCGTCGCCACCCACTTCAACACCGGCACCTATCATAACCACTTTGTCGTCAATTCCGTAGGCTTGTGGAACGGCAAAAAGTTCAACTGCGGCAAGCGGGCCTACTATCAGTTTCGCCAGCTATCGGACGATTTATGCAAGGAATACCAGCTTTCCACCATCAAAAACCCAAAAGGGAAAACGCCCCGAAGCATTTACTTCGCTGAAAAGAACGGCGAACCCAGCAAGCACAATCTGATGCGGGAAGCCCTGGATGCCGCCCTCAAGGTCAGCGTGGACGGGAACGACCTGCGGAAAGCCCTCCGGGAGCAGGGCTATGAGCTGGATGCTAACCCTGCCCACAAATACGCCACCATGCTGCGGATCGGCAGTAAAAAGGCGGTGCGGCTCTACCGGCTGGGTGAGGATTACGACCTCCCAGCCCTCCAGGAGCGAATCGAGGAAAACCGCCAGCGGTACGCCTATGACCTGAGCTATCAGCGGTACAAGCCCATTCTCGTCCAACGGCACCGCCCCAAACGCTTGCGGTTGAACGGCTCTTTCAACACAGTGAAGAAAATCGGCGGTTTCCGGGGGCTGTATCTCCACTACTGCTACTGCTTGGGTATTCTCCCCAAAGAGAGCAACCGCCGTCCACTCTCCCCGGAGCTGCGGGAGGAATGCCGCCGTCTGGATACCATCGGCCGTCAGGCACAGATGATTTGCCGGGAAAAGCTGGACACACCGGAAGATGTTGCGGACTTCATCAGCGT